>NZ_QKRX01000039.1 GCF_003284585.1 Nitrincola tibetensis | reverse complement strand
GGTCGCGATCCAGTTGCAGGCAAGCGGTTCATGCTATTCATTTCTTATTCAATAAAGTGCTCGGTAGGCCGTTGAACTACCTACAGCTTCCTTATCAGAAGAAAGATCAAAAGATCCCAGATTTACTCTATCCAGATGAAGTGCATTCGATTATTCAGCATTGTACGCATTTGAAGCAGCAATCGGCTATCGCATTATCGTATGCGACAGGGATGCGCATTGGAGAGATTTGTGCGCTGCGTATTGATGATTTAGATGGCCCACATAACCGGATAAAGGTACGCCAAGGTAAAGGCAATAAAGATCGATACGTTCTATTTCCTGAGGGTGTTAAGCGGCAGTTACGATGTTATTGGCAACGCTATCGGCCAGTAGATGTGTTGTTTTATGGTCTAGATAAGCATCGTACCTATGATCCCAAATACTTAAGGTTGGAGGTTAAGGATGCAGCCAAACGAGCAGGTATAAGCAAAACTGTGCGGTTCCATAGCCTGCGTCATGCCTTTGCCACCCATCAACTGATGGCGGGTACGCCTTTGACCCGTTTGCAGCTTCTATTGGGGCATCGGCAGTTGTCGACGACTCTAGTCTATCTACAATGGATAGCGATGATGGAGCCCTGTCAAAAGGTCTCGGAAGATTTACTCGGTCCTGCATGGTGTGTTTCATGAGCGCACTAGGGTTGGCGCAAGTGATCGAACATTGTAAGCAACAGGGAACCCTTCGTGCTACGCCAAGACAATGGCAAGTCCTCAATCATATACGTGCTTGCCGTACCTCAGCGATGGGGGCAGCGTTGTATCGATGTGATGCGTGTCACTCGCAATGGCTGTGGTATCACAGTTGTCGGGATCGGCATTGTCCTCAGTGCCAGACAAATGCCAGCCGAGCTTGGTGTGAAAAACAAAAGGAACAGTTACTGCCAGTACCTTACTTTCATCTGGTATTCACGTTACCGCATGAACTTAATGATTGGGTAAACGATCACGCAGATGTCATTTACCGATTGCTATTTCAGTCATGTTGGAAGACGCTTCATGTGATGGGGCAGCGTAAACTGCATGGGCAACTTGGAATGACGGCCGTTCTTCATACATGGGGACAGAAATTAACGCGCCATGTGCATTTGCACTGTTTAATACCTGCAGGTGTCATTACGTCCTCACAGTCATGGATAGATCGAAACAAAGGATACTTATTGCCAGTAAAAGCGCTATCTAAACGGTTTAGAGGGTTGCTGGTGAGCGCACTTCGAGAGACGAAAGTGAATGGCGGTTTCTCATCGATTTGCACTGATGAATTCGATCGCACCTTAACGCAGGTAATGAGTAAGCCTTGGTGCGTTTATAGCAAGGCTGCGATTCAGT
>NZ_QKRX01000038.1 GCF_003284585.1 Nitrincola tibetensis | reverse complement strand
GTGGCCATGAGCCAGTGACCTGTTTAGGTGAGTGTTCGAGTGAATTGATGACATTACACAACGAAGTGCCTCTGGTGCTGCCGAACAGTAGCTAGTTCTCACACAGTGGTATTGTCATGCAAAATTATATCAGGTCGGCTCTGAGGGTAGTGTGTTGCCAAACAACAGAAATATGGCTATAAATGTTCATTAAAGCCACAAAGTAAATAAGCTTTAAGGGATTGAGATCGAGTTAAGCGACAGTGCTGGTTCGAATGAAAGGCGCTAACGCCATGGAACCCCCACCGATCACAAAAAGCAAATTCCCTAGATTAAGTGCTGAGCGGCGTTCAACAGTCGGTTATAGCTGCGGCTGCGCCGCCGTATAACCGCTTATTTGTTAGGCAGGGAGGGATATGAGTTACTTATACGTTACCGCAGTCCTTGGGATGACGATTACAGAAAAAATAAAAACTCCTATCAAGATTGGGAATGATATTTACTTAACAAATGACTCCTCACATTTTGCTAAACATATTAGTCCTGAGCAATATCTATCCATAGGAACTTTGGAGGGTGGATACTTGTTTAACGATAATCCCGTTATTTACGCCAAAATGCCGACCAAAAATATTGATGAGTCGCATGCACATATAGTTAACTTTATGCGAGATTGCTTAGCCTTTCTACATTCACTTTGGATTTTGGAAGATAATAGTGTCAATGTTGAGTTAGGGTTTGCGGTTTCAGGTAAAACTGGTCATGTGCATAGCAACTCATTGGCATATCATTACTGGACCTGCGAAGGTAAAAAGAAAGAGCTTTCCATATCACCAAGTCATTTGATGCAACTCTACGATGAATTCGGTTCAAAATTCGGCGGAATGGCAGTTGGTTCTGAACCAAACTACACAATGCAAAGCAGAGAGACTGACAGAATAAATATTGGTGTGAATTTTCTTCAACAAGCTAGATCAACACCGGATCTAGGATTCAAAATAGCTAGCTATTGCTCTTTTTTTGAATCTGTATTGAGTACTACAAATGTTGAGCTCTCTCATCAAATGGCTGAAAGGGCAGCGTTTTATTTGCGTGTTAAACCGGCAGAAAGGCTAGAGATTTATAAAGATCTTAAGCAGGCCTATAGTGTGCGCTCCAAGGTTGTTCATGGTGACTTCATATCAAAAAAAGACATGTCTAAACTTGGCGAAATAGCCAAAAAATGTGATTCCACAGCCAGAGAACTTCTAGTTGCATATCTTCAAGATGAAGAATTTAGTAGTGCTATTAACGACTCATCAAACGAGCTGTTAGATAAGTTTTTTCTATATAAAATATTTGGGCTAAATACTCTTGATGCCTAACAAATTGCAGCAGTCGGTAGTTTTCAACCCAGTTGTCCAAAATACTATGCTTAAGCTGCTTGTTTGTTGAGTGCCATTTCTTCAAGTCTTGCGGGATTTAGTGAGACGGCACCTTTAGGCTCCCAATTTCGAG
>NZ_QKRX01000037.1 GCF_003284585.1 Nitrincola tibetensis | reverse complement strand
CCTTGCTTGTGGCTTAGCGTCCCTACCGTATCCCTATGGAACACTTCTGGCTCTCTCAAGTTCCTGATACATCTCTTTAGTCATGCCACGGCTTGATAACTCCGCTGACTCGCCACAGCCTAACTTTAACGGCTGCTTTGCATGGACTTCGGTGGCGTTACAAACCTCGTCAGTCAGATTGTGCTTATCGAAGCGATACCAGCTCTTCAGGGACACGCATCCCCTATGGCCTAACTAATTCTCTGTGTACGCTTCACCTATCTTGTTCGCCTATAAAAAAAACAGACTCCGCCATAGGCGCAACACTCGATACGGGTGGTGAGTTAAACCTTACCCGGCAGGGACTTACACCCTGCAAGATGCATCAAGCTTTGCTTGACGCACTAACGCTGCCAACACGCGCAGCTTTGTAGTGAAGGCGAAGCCGTAACGAAAAAGCTGTCGCCGTGCTTGGCCTTGTTAAGCGATCTACAGCCAAGCACTCAGTTTTTTGAGAACCTGTTGGCCATTCAAGTCCCCCATCAAAACTATCGCGTTTGATGAGAGGCCATTCAGGGAAGGCCCAAAGACCCCGCCCAGTTGACCTTTATCATCCCTAACAATGTAAAAACGGTCGTGAAAGCTGCACTTTGGTGAATAGTTACCTAGAGATGCATTTGGGTATGATTTTCTTATTTTTTTATACAGTGCCTCTTTAGCTTTCTTTGTCGCACGCTTAGGAGAGGGATTCATTTTAATGGTGAATGTAGAGTCCGAATCGACATTCAATGCCTGAAGATATGCAATAAGATTATCAAACCCACCCTCGATGCCATCTTCACTCAGATCACTATAGATATATGGGTCTGTCAGAATAACTTCTTTTACGAGCCCCATTTCCGCGTGCTGTTTTCTCACCAAATCAAGAAACATATTGAGTGGTGGCTTTGCGTTAGGTCCGCCGCCAGCCGAGAGGAGTTTAAGCAAAGAAACGTCAAGTTCGGCTCCTTCCCCTTGCGGTTCAGCCTCTCCTTTTAAAGGGCAGTCTTGACGAGGACAGAATCTTGTTGGCTTTGAGTCACGCGGCTCATCATCTATCTCTGAGGATCTTACCCAGTGTCTTATTTCAGCTTCAATATCTTGATTAGTCGCATCGAGTAGCCACCATAAAGGTCTTATCCGCCTGCGCTTATACCTATTATTCTCTTCAAAGATCTCGGGAAGAGTCTCTTTTATCTCCTCAACATCAGCCTTACGAGCAGGAAGGCCAAAAAAGAACCTAACTAAAAATCTCATTACCACTCCTAGATGAGAAACTTCTTAACGCCCGCCTCAACTGCCGGAGGCTACAGGCGCCTTTTGTGCGGTTTTTGCACAAAAGGTGACAGTGACCGGAGGTCAGATTGTATTCCCCCCATTTTAAGCAGCAGTTATTCGTAGAAAGGTAAGTGCCAATAAATCAGCACTCTACCCCTAGCTGTACTGAGTCACTTTTTTTGAAACTTTTTCTAGTGGTGCATTCCACGGCAAGAGATGTTCAAGTTTCTCTAGCGTATCAGCTTCTG
>NZ_QKRX01000036.1 GCF_003284585.1 Nitrincola tibetensis | reverse complement strand
CGGTAGTTTTCAACCCAGTTGTCCAAAATACTATGCTTAAGCTGCTTGTTTGTTGAGTGCCATTTCTTCAAGTCTTGCGGGATTTAGTGAGACGGCACCTTTAGGCTCCCAATTTCGAGTTTCACCAGACCATCGACCAGGGTTTTTAAGTTTAGCGCTCTCATACACTGACTGCCTGTTCATCAGCAAATCACTTTCTTCACCATTATGACGACTATTAGGTGTGACGAAGTTTAAGCCACTGTGTAAATGACAGTCATTATATGCATGTTCAAATGCTAGCATCCATTCACGAGAGGTTTCTATTGACACAAACCCTTCAGACGGCCATTCAGGGCAATATTTAACAGTTCGGAATAACGATTCAGAGTAAGGATTATCATTGCTAACACGTGGTCGACTATGGGACGCAAGCATGCCTAGTTCAGCTAGTCTCGCTTTTAAGGTATAAGACGTCATAGGCGCACCATTGTCCGAGTGCAGGACCGGTGGATTATGCCAGCAGCCTTCACGAATCAATGCGCGTTCGATCAGTTGCTTGGCTAGCTCTCCTGATTCAGCAACATGAACCTCCCAGACAACGATTTTTCGGCTGTAGATGTCCATCACAAGGTATAAATACCAATACTGACCTTTGACTGTTGAGGGTATGTAGCTAATGTCCCAGCACCACACTTCGTTAGGTGCTTTTGCTGTGTAACTTGTTGGTTGTGCTACTTTTTTAGGAGGTTGTGTGCGCCCACGATGGTTCAGTTGTTCATGCTTGTGCAATACGCGATAGAATGTTGATTCAGATGCAATATATACGCCTTGATCCGCTAGTAATGGCACTATTTGTGAAGGTGGCAAGCTGCGATATTCAGGTAAATTGCAGGTCATGATGATCTCATGCTCTTCTTCAACCGTCAGTTGATGAGGCTGAATGCCGGGTTTACTCTCAGGTCGCTGATCTTCTTGAATAACACCATCATCAGACCGCCAGCGCTTCAGTGTACGATGGCTTATACCCATGATTTGAGCTGCTTTTTGGTGAGTGGCGCCTGTGTTGATGGCTTCATCAAAGTATTCCAATAGCCTTGTACGCTCAGACAACGGCGTTAGCTGTCCTCGTTGTCCTGATCTGTTCCATACAAGGCTTCGAGCTTTTTTGAGAGTACCAGCAATGAAGTCGTCTCAGCCAGTACACGATCTTTACGCCTGACTTCTGCTTGAAGCTTTTTAATCGTTTTTCGGTCATCACGCTGTTGTTTATGTAACAGTTGTTCTTGGTTTTTTTGTTGTGATGCGCCCTGAATGCAAGCTGCTTTCCACCGTTGAATCTGTTCAACATAGAGCCCTTTTTCACGGCAATATTGGCTGAGCTCAGTCTCTGAAAGACTGGCTGTTTCAATAACGACAGCAAACTTGGCTTCGGGTGACCAATCATCAGCAGTATTTCGATCGCCTGGCACAGGGACTCCTTTTAAGCGGCATTGTTTTAACCAACTATACAGTGTTATTGACGGAATGCCTTCCTCTGACGATACGGAAGCAACGGAACGATTTATGGGTGGTAGCAATTTCTTTAGTACTGAAGCTTTACGCTCACTGGAATAACGAGGCATAACAGTTCTCATTCCACCCGCTCAAAGAATTATAAAAGGCTAAATCGCCAAGTGGACAACTAGGCTAACAGAGCGGG
>NZ_QKRX01000033.1 GCF_003284585.1 Nitrincola tibetensis | reverse complement strand
GTAAGTGCCAATAAATCAGCACTCTACCCCTAGCTGTACTGAGTCACTTTTTTTGAAACTTTTTCTAGTGGTGCATTCCACGGCAAGAGATGTTCAAGTTTCTCTAGCGTATCAGCTTCTGCGATGTGATTAAGAACATACTTAATATAGGAAGCTGGCTCTAGTTCATTTGCTTTGGCTGTTTCGATGAGTGAGAAGCAGGTCGCACTTGCTTTCGCACCTTGTGATGTATCGGCAAACAACCATGCTCTTCTTCCCAGTGCGAAGGGTCGGATTGCGTTTTCGGCAAGAACATTGCTGATGTGTAAGTCACCACGTTCACAGTAGCCTATTAAGTACTCCCATTGGTTCAACGTATAATCCATGGCAGTGCGAGTTAATGATTTTTTCATTACATGGGGCGTGTTCTTATCTAGCCATACTTTAAATTCGATCAGCTTAGGAATGCTGTGCTTTTGTCTCGTCTGATACCGGTCAGCAGCACTCAGATCTTTTATCTCACGTTCAATCACATAAAGCTTATTGATCATGCTCAGTGCCATGTCAGCTTTAGAGAGTTTTACCTGTTTCCCTTTATCTTTGGGTTTTGTAGCTTTCGAGGCTTCGACGAACTTGCGGCGGGCATGGTCCCAGCAGCCGATTCGAGTAATGTTATTCTGAGCACAGATGCGGGCATAGCCGGAGTAACCATCGGCTTGCAAGATGCCTGTAAACTCATCCAATAAGCGCACAGCGACATGGCCAGCACGTGATGGATCATAGTCGAATAAGATCGTTGGATGCCCTGAGGGACCGCCTCGTGTGACCCACATCCATTTATCAGATTGTGCCGTTTTGCCGTCTTCTTTGAGGACTTGTATTCGAGTTTCATCCGCTTGAAGGTAATCACTGCTGTTCTGCACTTCACGCATCAGGTTAATCAGCGGTTGCAGTAACGGATCCAATCGAATGATCCAGTTGGCCATGTTCGTTCGACTGATTTCATGACCCTGTCGCTTAAAGATCGTTTCTAAGCGATACAATGGTAATCCATCGGCATATTTAGAGACGATGATGTAAGCCAGTAACGAGGTCGTGGCGATACATTTACCCAGTGGGTGAATAGGTCGCTTGGCTGCAACAATACTTTCTTCGTCGTTTTCGTTGAATACCGCTTTTTCTTGCCAGATCTCACGCACACGAAGGCTCGCAGGAATGTACTCTAGCTCTTCTTTTACTTTAGTGAAGAAGGTTTTGATCGCACCACTTTTTTCTTCATCGGTCAGTCGAAGCTCAACACGGATACGCTCTAAGTTGTCAGAGAAGCCACGTTGACGACGTTTGTTTTGTTTTGATTGAGGTTCATCATCCTCAGGCACAACGTCATCTGGCAACTGGGCTTTCAGCTCGGCAATGTCGGATTCCATTTCCGCTTCATCGAAGAGATGGATCTGATGAGCAGACTTCTCACTTTTTGCAGCATATTGTTGAATGAGCTTTAAGCGAAGTTGTTCTTCCAGTAGCTCGATATATTGTTCACGTTTTTTAGCATGCTTTTCTTGATGAAGAATGATGTCGTTTTGTGCATTGAGGGCTTCTTCTTTTTGACGAAGAGCCTTTTCGCTTTCGGTAATCGCTTTGTTTTGGTCACCTATTTTTTGCTGTAAGCTAGACACCAAAGACAACAATTCAGCTGCCGAAAGTCCGCTTAAATCAGTCATTTGATGGGTGTTTTTAGGTGATGATTTCATTCGTAAAGTATAGCAAAAACAGTGCATTAACGCACCTAAAAACACTAACCAACCGCATCATAATGCAAGGTTTTATGGCCCTTTAATAAGCTAATATCATAGCCATCGAGAAGCCAGTTTATCTGCTCACCCGTTAACGACATCAGCTCATCTGAGGGACTTGGCCATTTAAACTTTTCTTCGGCCAAAGCTTTGTAATAGAGAACAAAACCATTATCTTCCCACATCAGACATTTGATCTTATTTCGCTGCCGATTAGTGAATGCATAGAGCGCACCGGTAAACGGGTTATGGCCTAATTCGAGTTCGACCAGCAACGCCAATCCATTGGCTTGCTTGCGGAAGTCGATGGGCTCTCGATACAGATAAATCTCTGGCAATTGATACGAGGGACGCAAATATCGAGTTTTCATCACAACTGCCTCAGGATATCACCTAGCAGATGTATATTGTTAGACTGAAGTCCTGAGATGGAGATGCCACTGGGTAGGTTCAGTGACAGATCATTGGTTTGTGCATGATGTTCAACTTGGGTCACACGAGTAAAACCTGATGAGAGTTGCAAACTCGTCTTTTTATCACCTTGACTGGCATGAGTTGAAAGCTTTTTCTTCCAGTAGTAAAACTGCTCGTAGTTAACTGATTGATTACGACAGAAGGCAGCTGCTGAAAGATCAGAGTCCTGCCATTGGGTAATAATCTGTTGCCAGGTGTGTTGCTTGGTTTGGTTGCTCATACCGACCTCCATCGATTAAAAGTGATGGAGGTAGTGTGTCGCGGTTAAATCTTAAATTATAGGTGCTGTTTCATGGGCGCTTAC
>NZ_QKRX01000032.1 GCF_003284585.1 Nitrincola tibetensis | reverse complement strand
CATACAGTCTGTCACCATTGCAGGAATAGTTGTTACGCTTGAAGCACTAGAGGCTAGCAATGCAGCGCCTTTCAGCATCACAACACCTGAAGGCAACGTAATTGAAGTTGTTGGCTTTACACAGGTTGGTGATAACGCGTACCAGATAGACTACACTTTTGAGCTGTTAAATCCCGCTTCACACCCTGTACAGGGAACGGATGAGTTGGCAAAAGAGCCAATTACACTCTCGGTCACAGATCAACGTGGAAATGTTGAAAGTGCAGAAGTTGAAGTATCCATTGTTGATGATGTTCCTGTCGCTGAAGCTGTAAAAGAAGATATCAGTATCCCTCTCACTGAGGCTGGAGTCTCTGGTTTCAAAGCAGGCTTCTTGCTTGAAGAAACAACAGCTATTAATGGAAGTGTATCAGGTGAAGTCCTCGATGTAGATGAATACGCAGATCGCTTAACTTGGGGAACGCCAGCAAATGGTTCTCAAGGTTCAAACTATGTATTCGAAGATAATGAGGACTTCCGTACTGGCGACACAATTTTCACGGATCAATTAATCGAGTTGGGTACCTTTACTCACAATAACTTCCCAATATTGTCGTCTGGCTCTGTCCTGACAAGTACAATTCTTGAAGTGAAGTTCACTCTGTTAATCGATGGAGCTAGGGTGGAAATTGATGCTCGTATTGAGTTAGAGCATAACGAAACACCTAACAATAATAGTAATCCTCAGGATCCTGAGAATGATGACATCATAAAAATTACAAACATTGACTTTGTGCAAACGTACGAAATTAATGACCGGGTGTATGAGTTCAAAATCAAGGGATTCCTTGATCAAGATGGCAATATTGTTGATGAAATTAGAACTACAGAGCAGGCTTCTAATTCGTTTAAACTCTTCGCCGAACTCGCCTCTACAGCTGATATTCCGTTGTTTGAAGGTCAGGTGGACTATTTCTGGGGTGCCGATGGTGCCGCTGATGAAGATCCCGTTATTTGGAAGGATATTGATGCGGCATCAGGTGTTATTGAGACTGATCTTGGTATTCTGACGGTTAATCCTGATGGCAGCTATAGCTATCAAGTCAAGCTTGAAACTCGAGATAAACTGCAGTTAGGCGAGGTACTGGTTGATAGCTTCACCTACGTGTTAAAAGATGCGGATGGTGACTTGGTTGAGTCAACGTTGGAAATTCATCTGAACGGTGTATCTAATACGTCTCGAATTAGTGTCGAAACTGAAGTTGATAATAGCGGTCCAGTGATTGATGTGACTGGTGATACGGTTGGTATTCCGGTTGGCTCTGAGTTAACTGTGACTATCACTGATCAGGAAGGCAACACCGTCACCACAACAGCGATTGTTGAAGAAGACGGTAGCTACACTGTTACTGATCTAGACATCAGCTCATTAATAGACGGTGACTTGGATATCACCGTGACCGGTACTGACAATAACGGTGATCCTGTAATAGGTATTGCTGATGATGTTTTGGATGCAGTTGCCTCTGCGGTTGAAGTCAGCTTCGACAACACCGATGCCAACGGCGTCATTACTGACGACGCGGACAGCGTTGTGATCAGCGGTAGCACCACAGACGTTCTGCCAGGCAGCAACACGGTTAACTTGGTGATCACAGATCAACAGGGCAATGAAGTTGTTCTGAATGATGTTGCGTTGGACGCTGATGGTAACTTCAGTGTTGAAGCCGACCTAAGCGGCTTGATTGACGGTCCATTAGATGTGGTTGCAAGCGCAACGGACAACAATGGTAACCCAATCACAGGCACAGACAACGCTGAGCTGGATGCGATTGCGGCAGACATCACCGTTGAGACCGAGGTTGATAACGCTGGTCCAACGATTGATGTGACAGGTGATACTACTGATATCCCAGTGGGCTCTGAGCTAGTAGTGACGATCACTGACCAAGAAGGCAACACTGTTACGACAACCGCTATTGTTGAAGAAGACGGCACCTACACAGTGACCGATCTGGATATCACCGATCTAACCGACGGTGACCTAGATATCACGGTGACAGGTACCGACAACAACGGCAACCCAGTGACAGGCACTGCTGAAGACGAGCTCGACGCAGTTGAATCTGCGGTTGAAGTCAGCTTCGACAACACCGATGCCAACGGCGTCATTACTGACGACGCGGACAGCGTTGTGATCAGCGGTAGCACCACAGACGTTCTGCCAGGCAGCAACACGGTTAACTTGGTGATCACAGATCAACAGGGCAATGAAGTTATTCTGAATGACGTTGCGTTGGACGCTGATGGTAACTTCAGTGTTGAAGCCGACCTAAGCGGCTTGATTGACGGCCCATTAGACGTGGTTGCAAGCGCAACGGACAATAATGGTAACCCAATCACAGGCACAGATAACGCTGAGCTGGATGCGATTGCGGCAGACATCACAGTTGAGACCGAAGTGGATAACGCTGGCCCAACGATTGATGTGACAGGTGATACTACTGATATCCCAGTGGGCTCTGAGCTAGTGGTTACGATCACTGACCAAGAAGGCAACACCGTTACGACAACCGCGATTGTTGAAGAAGACGGCAGCTACACAGTGACCGATCTGGATATCACCGATCTAACGGACGGTGACCTAGACATCACGGTGACAGGTACCGACAACAACGGCAACCCAGTGACTGGCACCGCTGAAGATGCACTGGACTCCACTGCATCCAGCATCCAAGTGACGGCTGATGTTGATAATGCTGAAGCCACCATTGATCTATCAGGAGCGACGAACAAAGTCCCAGAAGGTCAAG
>NZ_QKRX01000031.1 GCF_003284585.1 Nitrincola tibetensis | reverse complement strand
GTACCATCCAGTTGGCCAGGTTGGTACGATTCAATTCCAGTCCAGCTCGTTTGAAGATTTCCGACTGGCGGTACAGCGGTAATGCATCACAATATTTGTGTGTGGCCACATAGGCGAGTAACCCAGGGCCTGCGATACTTTTTTCGATGGGCTGTTTAGGCTTGCAGGCAATGGCATGGTGTTGTTCACAGCAGGGACAGATATATTTCTGGCGGCGGTGAATGATAACCTTGGCTTGTGCCGGAATGATTTCCAGCTGTTCGTGATCTTCTGTGCCGATGGCCTTGAGCTGGGTACCATCGTGTGGACAGACCCGCTCTGATTCCGGTAGTTCGTAAAACACGTCTTCACGCGGCAAGTGTGCCGGGAGGCTCACTCGGGGCTTCTTGCGGCGTGTATGAGCGGACGCTTCTACGGTGTTTGCAGTATCAGAGGCGGCGTCTTGCTCGCCCTCCACATCGTCTAAGGATTCCGCTTCATTGAACAACCCAAGATCAAGTTGATCTTGGGTGAGCTTTTCACTGCTGGGGGCAAACTGCTTGCGGTTGAACTGTTTAATCAGTTCTTCCAAGGTTTGGATACGTCGCTCACGCGACTGCAACAGCGCGTTTTTCTCTTCAAGCTGCGCTTTGAGTTGGGCGTTTTCTTCTTGTAAAGTGGCGGCGTTTTTCATGCCGCTATTTTACCAAAAAACTCTCCAAAAAGGATCAAGCAACATCTTGATAAAAGAGTGCTTTGTGCGGTTTTAATTGCGTAATATCAAAGCCGCGCAACAGCCATTGCCACTGCTCATGATCGATGACCACCGGATCACTGTCCCAATGTCTAGGCCATTTGAACTTGTCGCGCTCTAGGCGCTTTTGCCAGAGAGCGAAGCCAGTCTCATCCCAGTACAGCACCTTGAGTTGTGTGCGCTTTCTATTGCAGAAGACAAACAGCGCTTTTTCAAACGGTGACAGCGACATCGTATCCTGAACAATGACACTGAGGCCATTAATGGCTTTGCGAAAGTCCACTGGCTCACGGTGCAGATAGACTGTGATGTCTTCCTGCCATTGGATCATGCGGCCAGCGCCTTCACTAGTTGCACAATAGCCTGCGTGCTGGTCGATGGCAGGTGCAGTTTAACCGTACCATATTGGATGATGACGCTGGTCTTATCCGCAGGGGTTGGCTTCACCTCCACAAAGGGACCCTTCGGCGAGATGGCTTTCAGCTTGATCCGGCGTAGGCTAAAGTACTTGGGATTTAATCCGCGCGCTGAGCAGAACTCAGCTTGGCTCTGGTTGCTTTGCTCAAACTCGTTAATCAATGACAGCCATTCGGCTTTGGTGCGGTGCTTTCTCATGGAAACCTCCTAGCGTTGAAAGCTGTGAGGTTATCGGACTGGCTTCAGTTCGAATAGGCGGTGGTTCGATTGGCGCTTACAATAAAGTTAAACCTAACCAAAGAGTTGCGCAGAACGTTAAGACACGAAAGATAAGATCGACTTGCCAGAAAATCTGGTCATCACTATGGCTCAATATGAAGTCGGGTAGTAGATAAGAACAGCAAGAGCACATCTCATAATGGCCTGGGTGGATACGCCCAAACTGAGAGGCCGGATATAAGCGTGCAATCTACTTCAATCGAGTTAAAACGCTCTTGCAATAAACGGGTGGGTCCATATAAGTGATGAGTCCCTACTTAGGCCGTGTATTTCATTCGTTGGAAATGCTGATATCAGCAAGAAAGTTCAGCCGTCGATAGGTCGACGGAAGCGGCTTGAAATGTCGGTGCGCGAGGGGGTTATGGAAAATCAGGCTGAATGCTATCAGCTGGAAGAACTATGGTTCTTAAGTGAAATAATTGCGAATAATATTTTGATGGTTTATAAGTGTGCCTAAATAAACTAAGAATTGAGATTGGGGCCGTGGGAAAATTTTTTACGCTTTTGAGCTTGCCTCTTGTGTTCAGTCTAAGCGCTTGCTCAGGTGAAGTTGAGGAGCCTGAAAGGGTTCTTAGCTTTAGAAATGCAGAAATTTATCAAGGAAAGGTATTTGCAGGTAATGAAAATGAAGCTTTTACCGGAGTAATAACAGACTTCCCTATTTCTTCTGTAAATGTAAGCCCTCTTGTGGGTCTAGCTGCCAGTGCTAACCAAGTAACAGGTGATTCATCAACACATAAGTATATGTTGCAAGGGTCTATATTAACCATGGTCCATGGAGCGGGGGGGTATGCAATCTGTCAAGCCAAGTTTATGGAAGGTTATCTACATGGTAGCATGAGTTGTAATACAGCTAGCAATAATTTACCAATATTGGAAGCTACATATCAGCAGGGTCAATTAGACGGTCCTTTTATAATCTACAGTTTAAAAAACGAAAATCATAATAAGCTTGCGGAAGGCAATTTAGTTAATGGCAAGATTGATGGTGAGTTTATTGGTTATGGATTAATAACTTCTAAGCCTGTATTAATACAGAACTTAAAGCTGGGGCAGGCGATGGGCTCTTTTAAGAGGTATTCTGATGATGCTAATAATCATCTGATCCTTGAGAAAAGTTATGATCAAGGTGTAATTGATGGTTCTGTAGTAGCTTATAGCATTGAAACAGGCAAGTTGATACTAGAAAGAACTTATGAACAGGGGACGCTTCATGGAAATGAGAAACAATACGATGCTGAAACTGGTGAGCTAACTCTAGAGCGGAGTTATATTTATGGGACTGCTGGAGGAGCTGAAAGAGAGTATGATCCCAATACAGGTGAGCTGATCCGATCTGTTTATATCGATGATGTAGGGACTATTGAAAACCCTGATGACATCAATATAGAGGAATGTGTTGAGAGCTGGATAGATTTCCACAATCAAGGCAAGGAAGAGCCCTTGCTATGGCGATACGATGTGTTGCATGAGTTAAGAGGAAGGTGTGCTGCTGGGGAGTCGCCCGAAGCGTAATCATCAATATCGAATTATAAAAGTCGCCTAATTGGCGGCTTTTTTATATCTTTACGGCGAACAATGATAATTCAACTAGGTGCCGTTGGTGGCGAGCTATAGATTCATGATGCTCGTTTGCTGCTATAGAATCACGCCCAGCCGGAGCAAAACGTTTACGTAAAGCATTTCACGCGCGTGCCGTTATAGTTGCTTAGCACAATGGCAACCCCTGTAACGCTTTTATTGATACCCCATTGGAAACGAGGGGGCTGAGATTCTGGTAATCTATGGTATGGGCGCTAAGTTCCATCATGCATTCGACGCTTGCCAATGACTATTTTTTGCCCGTTTACCGGACGAGTAATTGGCTACCCAAATTGAGTTCTTTTCGACATTGTCAGGGTCTGCCGAGGTGTTTTGGCAGCAGTTCTTTATTGAATACTCCCTCGTCTAGTATTGGTCTTTCAGTTTCTGTACCGACGGTCACGCGCACATTATCAAACTCCTACCGACCGCACTAGAAATCAATTAGATTGTACACTTGTAACGAGTTTTTTTAGCAGACTACCAATTTAGTCAGATAACAAGGCCGACTATTTATTAATGTAATCAGCCTAGGCCTGCATCATTTCCCGCATTTTTTCAAAGAGATCACCACGCCGGTAGGCCGCTTCAACTTTGTTTTCAATAGTGCCCCCTCTGGCAGGATAGTTGTCACTACTTAAAATTTAACCAGTTGGGGCGCTAAGGCTTTTTCGTGCCAAGTTATAGTGAAGAACGTAAACAAGCGATCTTGAGTAAGTTATTGCCGCC
>NZ_QKRX01000030.1 GCF_003284585.1 Nitrincola tibetensis | reverse complement strand
AGCGCTCTGCATCATTCGCATATTGAAAGGCACAAGCAAAATCATCAGCATAGCGAATTAACATCGCCCTGCCACGCATCTTGGGTTTTACTTTCTTTTCAAACCATAGATCTAATGCGTAATGCAGGTAAATATTTGCCAAGACAGGACTGATGATGCCACCTTGCGGCGTGCCAGTTTGAGGGCATTCAAACGGTCCTTCTGGTGATTTTATTCGTGCTTTGAGCCACTGGCTAATCACTCCCAGTAACGCTTTATCGTCAACACGCTGCTTCAGCATTTTCATCAACCAGCTGTGGTCTAAATTATTGAAGAAGCCTTTAATATCTGCCTCCACAATATAGCCATAGCCTCTGTATTGTAGATTCAGTACAGTACTTTCCACTGCTTGATGCGCACTTTTATTTGGGCGGTAGCCATAACTGTTCGGCAAGAAGTCCGCTTCCCAGATATGTTGTAATATCTGACTCACACCTTGTTGCACCAGCTTGTCGTCTACCGTGGGCAAGCCCAATGGGCGTTGCTTGCCATTTGCCTTGGGGATAAACACACGTTTAATGTCATTTGCACGATAACGTTTACGCTTTAATGCATCACTTAACCGGCTAATGTTGGACACAAGTTGCTGCTGGTACTCTGGCATAGTAATGCCGTCGATCCCAGCCGCTGCTTGCTTATTAAGCTGACCCCAGCTTTGATACAGGCAATCTTCGCTTAGCATTCCATATAAGTTCTGAAACCTGTGCTTGGGGTTGTGCTGTGCTTTAAATGTGATTGCGTTTAGTTCGGTTGTCATAGTGATTCCAGCCCTACATTGTCCGGCCTATGTATCTGCTAAACGCAGAATATAACTGCCAGCCCCTTCGCCATGTGATCGGCTTTACCGTCTCAGACTACTATGAGCGGGTCTGACTGCCAGAAGGTCATCGTTGGCCTTGCTTGTGGCTTAGCGTCCCTACCGTATCCCTATGGAACACTTCTGGCTCTCTCAAGTTCCTGATACATCTCTTTAGTCATGCCACGGCTTGATAACTCCGCTGACTCGCCACAGCCTCACTTTAACGGCTGCTTTGCATGGACTTCGGTGGCGTTACAAACCTCGTCAGTCAGATTGTGTTTATCGAAGCGATACCAGCTCTTCAGGGACACGCATCCCCTATGGCCTAACTAATTCTCTGTGTACGCTTCACCTATCTTGTTCGCCTATAAAAAAAAAAAACAGACTCCGCCATAGGCGCAACACTCGATACGGGTGGTGAGTTAAACCTTACCCGGCAGGGACTTACACCCTGCAAGATGCATCAAGCTTTGCTTGACGCACTAACGCATAGCACACGGGCGACGAGCCGCGCAGCGGGTTGGCGTCCCAGCGACCGCAGGGAGCGCGTGCTGCGTTTTGTTAGACATTATTTCGCGGGTGCTCCGGCTGAACCCGCAAGAATGCCGCCATCAATATTAATCTCTGTTCCTGTTAAATAACCGGATTCATCTGAAGCCAGCATAACAGCAACACAGGCTACTTCCTCAGGCAAACCGAAACGCCTTAGCGGTGTATCTTGAACAAAAGCCGCCATATTAGCCTCACGCTCTGGCCCATCACCCAGCATAGGTTCCCACATAGGGGTCAGAATTGCGGCAGGGTGAATTGAGTTACACCGTACATTTAAATTCTGCTGCGCGCAGTACAAGGCCACACTTTTAGTATGATTCCGTACGCCTGCTTTGCTAGAAGCATAGGCTGCGGCAGTTGGGATACCGACGATACCAGAACGCGATGATATATTGATAATGGAACCCTTACCCGTGGAGCGCATGGCTTTAATCGCGTATTTACACCCAAGAAAGACGCCATCGAGGTTTGTCTCATGAACCTTGCGCCAAGCGTCTAAGGTTGCGTTCTCTGGATCATGCGGAACGAAGCCTTCTTCAAAGCCAGTAATACCCGCATTGTTGGCAACGATATCAAGTCGACCGTGTTCGGCGATTATGTCCTTAGTCAGCTTTTGCCAAGCAGCTTCATCGCGAACATCCAATAAAGAAAATCGAGCAGCTTGACCAAGGGATAATGCTACTTGCTGCCCATTATCCTGATCAATATCGGTAACATAAACAAAAGCACCTTCCGCTGCAAAATGCCTTGCAATCGACTCGCCAATACCTTTGGCAGCGCCAGTGACTAGAGCAACTTTTCTTTCAAGTCTCAAAACGCGATCCTCTTAATGTCTAACGTTTCAAGCAGAGGCGCGCGTTAGCGCGTCCTGTTGGCTTGACTTGTTAGGCTCACTATCTTTGTAAATTGCACGAACTTCCATCAGCTTTCTCTTCCCGAATGGAGTAAGCTCACAGAAGCTTACTTCCTTTTCTGTATCTTTATTTAATTTTACTTCTTGGAGTGTATTTAAATAACCAAGAGCTGAAAGCTGGTACTTTATTGTTTGAAAAAGCGTTTCGCTTATAGAAACCCCAGTAAGGCGATACCCTTCTTCACATTTCTCTAGAAACTGCTCAAGATAAGAATCCTTTATGGCTGTGCATAGCTGAGATTTTAGCTTTGTTTCTCGAACGGGATGTAGCGCTGGCACTCCTGCCATACCGAAAATATCATCCCAGGAAACCGACAAATCAAAATCCAAGAAATAACCTTTATCGGGGTCGTGATAAGGCAAATCACTATTGGAATAGTTTGCTTTCAGTCTTATTACGAAGGTATCTCCTCCTTGGGCCAATAGCTCTGACCCTTCAGGAGCTTGAGAAGATAACGAACTTATTTTATTGCGCAATATTTCTATCTCATCTTGCAGCTCTAGTATCTTCCGATTTGCCTTGTCAGAAGCCAGGGAATCGGCCCTAGTCCATCCAATCGCTGGGTATGCCTTCATAGTCTTCGTTAAACTTAGCGCCACCAGCCCCGACAATTCCTCGGCCCTATTCCAGAACTTCACCAGCCTTCCGTCCTTAACCTTATCTTTGAAAGAATCGAGTTTTGCCCTTAGGTCTGGGTCTTTTTCGGATTTTGAAAGCGTTAATTCTTCTGGGGAATCATGTATCAGTGCAATTACTTTTATGCCCTTTTCAACTGCGTAATCAAACTCCTTTTCTGTATAGCTGATTCCCTCTCTGGTTAAAGAACCATATCTACCACCGATAATTATCAAGTAGTAGTCGCTATCATCAATTATTTTTTTTATGAATTCCCATTGCTCTTCGTCAGTAGCGGGAAATAACTCCATGCCCGCTGGCATGCAATCCATTTCCATTAGTGTTCTAAACACATTCTGCCGCTCATCGGATAAGTCCGCATAAGTAGAGCTCACAAACACCTGATATCTCTTTTCCATTTCTCTATCTTCTAATCTAGGGAAAGCCTAACGAGCCTGTAGAAAAACCTAATCTCGACAAGTTTTTCCGCCAGAGCCCAGTCTATGTTATTCATTTTCAATTGCTGACTTCAGTCAGCAATCACGTATTTCATCTGTCTTTTTAGCTTTTACTTTTATAGGCCTTAAGCAATTGCCCCTTCAGAGCCTCATTCAGAAGCCATCTCATCCTGATTTTCGCCTCATCCGCTCAATCCACCGTATTTCGCTAACTTCTCTACATTATGCACCAAACAGTACAATTGCCACTGACCCTGAACCTTGTTTTTACCTCGCAGACTAAAACGGCTGAGTCCTTTGTTGGTGCCAATGTTGCCGAACACAGGTTCCACAACAGACATTCGATGGCTATAAATTTGCTTCCCTTTAGGACTATCCACTCGGTGCTTCATCCAGTCAGTATAGGTCGGCGCACGCTGGTCGTTAAGTGCAAAACTGACTTGTCTTCCGGCACCTTTGCGATGATTCGCTGACGCTGGATTCTTCATGCACTTATCTTTTATAGCGCAATGACGACATTGCAGTAATCGACCTTCAAAATAGGCTGTGCGTTGACCACGTTCATTCTCTTTAACTCCCCGATGACTAATCTGCTCACCCGCCGGACAAATACATATCATCCTAACTGGATCAAACTCGAACTCGCTAGCGGGAATCAGAGGTTTCGCTTTAGACTTTCTTGAGGACTGATGGCGCTTGCCGTATTTTCCTTTTTGGTGTGCAAACTTAGGGTCGCGGCTTCTAAACTGGTTGTCAGGAATATAGCCATTAATCTGATTTTCGTGCAAATACTTCATATTAGCTTCGTTAGCAAAGCCAGTATCAGCCGTCACGATAACGCCGCCTGCATATACATTGTCATCAATACCAAGCCGCTCATAGCATCCTTTAATACTCTCTAATACAGGTTCCAAAGTATGATGTTCCTGCCCTTCACCGAAGGCTTGCNCTAATACAGGTTCCAAAGTATGATGTTCCTGCCCTTCACCGAAGGCTTGCGCATCAATGATAATTTGATGTTTTTTGTCGACTGCTGCAACGCCGTTATAGCCTTGAATGGTGCCTTTGCTGGTCGTCATCTTGGCTGACTCTGGATCAGTGATATTGCTCTTCACTTCCTTACTGCGCTTGCCTTTACCCATTCTTGGCTGGTTCTGCTTTAAAAAAGCATCGATCTTATTGGCAGCCGCATCCAGTGTTTGAATGGTTTTAGTCTTGCGATTATTACGTTCCAGTGATTCTTCACTTTCACAGGTATCTTTTTCTTGATGCTCACTGAGATGATACTGGATCAAGCGCTTGAGCTTTTGACGTTTCTGTTCCAGTTCTTTAAAGGTGCCAGACCATTCCTTGGATGCATTAGAGCGCATCTTACAACCATCAATAGCAAAGAGTTCATGGCCTAACAATCCTTGTTGATCACAGATGAGTAGCACTTGTTCAAATAAGGCTTCTATTGCCTGAGCTCGGCTACTGACAAAGTGAGCAATCGTGGTGAAGTGCGGCACGGTGTCGCAAGATAAGGCTTTGAAGATGATATTCGTTTCGCAGCACCACTGGATCTCACGGCTGGACGTAATACCCTTTGAGTAAGCAAATAATATAATTTTGAGTAGTATCGCAGGGTCGTATGCTGGGCGACCTTCGGCATCATTTTTATAGGGCTTGTGAAAAGCTGATAGGTCGAGTTTTTCAGAGATCAGGTAATGCAGTGCGAATTCAAACGTGCCAGGTTGGATCTGTTCTAGATAGTTAATCACCACCATCGACATCTGGTTGTAGTCATAATGTTTGAACTTTGCCATCCTGAAGCCTCCGTTTCCTGAAAGTCTTATCAAAGCTTAGATGGAGAGGTTTTTCTACAGCCTGAACGCTTTGCACAGCGGCGCGAGGTACGAGCGTCCGGCGCCACAGGCGCGAACTGCCCGCTCTGTTAGCCTAGTTGTCCACTTGGCGATTTAGCCTTTTATAATTCTTTGAGCGGGTGGAATGAGAACTGTTATGCCTCGTTATTCCAGTGAGCGTAAAGCTTCAGTACTAAAGAA
>NZ_QKRX01000003.1 GCF_003284585.1 Nitrincola tibetensis | reverse complement strand
GGTTCTGGCCACTCTATGGTGATCAGGATGAGGTCGTGTTTACCTTCTCGTCCAGTCGAGGACGACAGCATATCGAAAACATACTGAAACATCAGTTCAATGGCACGCTCATTAGTGATGGTTATTCTGCTTATGCTTCATATGCGGCAAAGAATGAGGGAGTTATTCAGGCTCAGTGTTGGGTGCACAGTCGGCGACAGTTTATTGAAGCCGAACAAGAAGAGCCTGCAGCCGTACGTCAGGCGCTGGATTATATTGCACTGCTGTACCAAGTCGAAGACGAGATCCGAACACAGAAATTGAGTGGTGAGAAAAAACAGTTATATCGACTTGAGCACAGCAAGCCGCAGGTGGATGCATTCTATGAGTGGTGCGAGCAACAGTTGCTTCGTAACGATTTAACGCCGAAGAGTCCATTGTTGCGAGCAGTTCATTATGTGCTAAAACGAAAGACAGCATTACGGGTGTTTTTAGAAGATCCAGACGTACCCTTGGATACCAATCACCTGGAGCGAACTCTGCGTCCAATCCCGATGGGTCGAAAGGCGTGGCTATTCTGCTGGACTGAACTAGGTGCTGAACATGTGGGTATTATCCAGAGCCTGATCAGTACCTGTAAACTGCATGATATCGATCCTTATACCTATCTGACAGACGTGCTGTTGCGGGTTAATGAGCATCCGGCGAGCCGAGTGTTGGAGTTAACGCCAAGAGTTTGGAAAGAGCAGTTTGCAGATCAGCCGTTGCGGTCGGATCTTTCTCGAGAGATGAAGCCCCAGTAAGGTTGATGGTTCCGCTGCATCCCTGCAGCACTCGTCCTATCCTGAAGGAAGACAGAGGCTCTCGCCTTGAGAGTTGCGGCTATCCATTGCCCCTCTGTCTGATATAACTTTATCGCCTAGTGACTTGAGTGTATATAGGAAAAAGTCCTAAATATTGAGCTGGCTGGTGATGTTAGGCATTGCTCGTGACTATTATTGTTATGTCAATGACGTCTTAGAATGATCGCTTACGATCAGGTTGCAATCAACTCTAACCATTCAATATTACTTACTGGTCTACCTTTATGGTTTAAAGAGGATAAGGGTGAAACCTATTGGATACTCGTCGCGCTCAATCCTGATTATTTCACTGAGTTATTTGATCAGAACGAAGGAGAAAATAGTGCTCATTTCGATTTAAGTTTAATCAGCTATGATAATGAGCGCTTAATTTCAACATTACCTAAACACACTATTTTACCTGACGCATCCTACTTAATTGAGTCAGGCCTTAAGCTTCAGCTGCTAACATCTGAGCACCTGACTCACGCCTTAAGTCTTTCATTGCGTTATCCTGTCATAATTTCAGTAACACAATCAAAACTGAATATCCTTTACAACTGGCGGTCAAAAAACAAGAATCAGTTGATGATGCTGGTTGCTTTCCTGCTGCTCATTTTAGGTTCTTTTACTGGACTTTTTATCCAAGTACTCCGGCGCTCTGTTATTCAAGAACAAAAGAAACTTCTCTTTAGTGCTGTCGAACATTCAACCGCAGCCGTAATCGTTACTGATAAATACCGCAAAATTGTGTATGTAAACTCTGCTGTTGAACGCTTATTTGGATTCTTATCTGACCAGCTCATCGGGAAAAATCCTAATTGTTTAGCCAGTGGTTTAACGTCTCCCGATGTGCTCAATCAACTAAACAAACATTTGGAGCAAGGCTTAGATTGGGAAGGCGAGTTAATTAATAAAACCATCTCAGGCCGTCCAATTATCGTAGCGACTCGAATTTCTGCTGTGAATAATGACAATCAAGAGCTCACGCATTTCGTCGGAGTAATGGAGGATATCACTGAACGACAACAACATCTCGCATTACTGCGTGAGCAAAACATCAAACTAAGTCAGCTTGCAAGCGTATTTAGCCATGCTAACGAAGGTATTATGATCTGTGACCCGAATGGGTTGATTCTGGAGGTTAACGATGCTTTTTGCACAATTACTGGCTATGAACGATCAGAGGTGATTGGACAAACGCCCAGATTACTTAAGTCTGGGCATCAAGATGCACAATTTTATGCTGAACTATGGAGCGCAATTCAAAAAGACGGAAATTGGAATGGAGAAGTATGGAATAGGCGAAAAAATGGCGAAGTATTTATAGAACACCTTACCATTACAGCTGTTCGAGACGAAAACCATGCCATTGTTCATTACGTTTCATTGTTTACTGATATTAGTCTTCAAAAACAGCAGGAATCTCGTCTGCAAAAAATGGCGCATTTTGACCTTTTAACAAACCTACCCAATCGCTCCTTACTCTTAGACCGCTTGAAACAAGCTATTCTTAACACTCATCGCCATAATCGTAAACTGGCTGTTGTATTTATAGATTTGGATGGCTTCAAAAGAATCAATGATGAATACGGGCATGACGCAGGCGATAGTTTACTGCGATTCGTAGCCAAGCAAATGAGTTTGTCACTGCGTGAAGGCGATACATTAGCAAGGATTGGTGGTGATGAATTTGTTGCGATCTTCACGGATCTTAGCGATCAAGGTGCGTGTAAAAGAACAGCCAAGCGCCTGCTTCAAGCATGCACGACCACGCACACGTATAAAGACAAGCGCTTTAATGTTTCTGCCAGCTTAGGTATCACTTTTTACCCGCAGGAAAAAACACTCGACTCCGAAGATTTATTAAAACAAGCCGATCAAGCTATGTATGAAGCAAAGCTATCTGGCAAGAATCAATTCAGCATCTTTACTCACGTCATCGAGTAAATTCAAACGAGGCACTTACTCTAAAATAAACGCCCCTTTCATCAGAGCAGAATGCCCCGGAAAGGAGCAGAAGAAGGTAAGGTCTTTTCCTTTCAAATCAGCCACTGAAAACTCGATACTGGTGCTTTCCCCGCCACCGATCAGATCCGTTGCTGCAAGAATTCGATCATCGCCTTCAGGCAAATAATTATTCGCCGCACCCGCCGCCATAGCAGCGGTTGCAACGGCACTAAGCTGATCAGATTCAACCAATACCCAATTATGACCCATTACTGTTTTTGCTAAATTACCCGAATGAGTCAACGTGAGATTAACGGTTTCACACCCGGCCGGAACACGAAGCTCGGTTTCAGTAAATCTCATTTGATCTGTACTATCAATGCTCAACTCACAGGTTGACGCAAAAGCAAAGGCAGGCAGACATAACAACAAACTGGTTAGTACGAGACGTTTCATCAGATGGCTCCATTATTAATTAACCAATACATAGATAGTAATTATTATCACTTTTATTATCAATAAATAGAGATTGATTTTTTATGCATTTAGTTAATCTTTTCATTACTCACATTTGTGTTATGAGGTTGATGAGGGAAATTCTAACGATTGATACCCATGAATAAAAATGATAGTTTTTAAAAAACCTATTATTTATAGTAATTAATTATGATTGAACGTACTCATCTTCGTATTCTTCGCGAGCTAGAGCGCAAAGGCTCCGTCACAGCTGCAGCGGATGCCTTGAATCTCACGCAATCCGCACTCAGTCATACCGTCAAAAAGTTAGAATCCATGATTGGAGGGCCTCTTTGGGTGAAAGATGGTCGCGGTGTTCGGTTAACTCAGGCCGGTCATTACTTATTAAAAGAAGCAAAACGAGTGCTGCCACAACTCGAGCGCATTGATGAAACACTGCTTCAGTTTGCCCAGCATGAGCAAGGCAGCCTAAACATTGGTATGGAATGCCATCCTTGCTATCAGTGGCTGCTTAAAGTCGTTAGCCCTTTTCTAAGCCAATTTCCCAATGTGGATCTTGATGTTAAGCAAAGCTTTCAATTTGGCGGTATGGCCGCTCTTTTTAATCATGATATCGATCTTTTAGTCACCCCAGACCCTTTACACAGACCCGGTGTTACCTTCGAACCTGTATTTTCGTATGAATTGGTTCTCGTGGTCGGGGCAACACATCCACTACATAGTCTTAACCATGTTGAGCCACAAGCGCTCGTCAATGAGGTCTTATTGACCTATCCGGTTGATGTGGATCGATTGGATATTTTTCAGCAGTTTTTATTACCTGCTAATTGTCGTCCTAAAAAGCACAAAACCTTAGAAGCAACTGAAATTTTGCTGCAGATGGTTGCATCAAACCGCGGCGTAACAGCCTTACCACGCTGGCTAGTGGAGCAAACGGCTGACACTTTGCCTATTCGCCCCCTTCGTTTAGGGCAAGAGGGCATTTACAAACATATTCACCTAGGAAGACGCGATGATGATCAGAACTCTCCGTTGGTGCAGTCTTTTTTTGATATCGCTAAGAGCATCACTTTTTAGCGATGTAGTATTATCGAACTTTAAACTTCTCAACCTCCTTCCCGAGTATTTTTGACGCATAACTAAGACGTTCTGTCGAACTGAACGTTTCATTAAAGGCCTGCCGACTAGCCTCAGACATTTCATTAATCTTGATCATATTGCGATTAATATCGTCTGCCGTCATGGACTGCTGCTCGGCAGCACTTGCTATCTGAGTGCTCATGTCAGCAATCTGTTCAATCGCTTTCATCATTTCATTTAACTCAGATAGCGTCACGTTGGCTAGAGTGACTGTCTCTAATGTTTGCTCACGACTCTTTTCCATCGCTTGGTGTGCACGACGTGATTCTGCAATTAAAGCACCGATCACTTCACTGATTTTTTCGGTACTTTGCGCTGATCGTGTCGCTAAAGTTCTAACCTCATCAGCCACCACTGCAAAACCTCGACCTTGATCACCCGCTCGTGCAGCTTCGATCGCCGCATTTAGAGCAAGCAGATTGGTTTGTTCGGCAATATTGCGAATCACATCAATAATTTGATTGATTCCCTCTGTACGGGCTTGCAGATCGTTCATAACCTGTGAGGTATCTTGAATATTATGATTCAACAAATCTAGGGTCGTAAGCGTTGTTGTCAGCTGCTGTTGGCTATTCACCGCTTTCTCTTCAGCAGTACGCGCTGCTTGTGCTGTTTGTGCCACATTACTTGAAACTTCGTGCGCGCTGGCCGTCATTTCTGTCATCGCTGAGGCAACAGTATCGGTACTCTGTGCTTGGAGCTGGGTTAAACGAAGACACTCGTCCGTTTTACTATGAACACTTTGAGCTTCTTGACTGACATCCTCTGCATTTCGCTTGACCAATGCGACTAAGGTTTGCAACCCCCTTTGCATTCTACTCAACTCAGCCAGTAAACTTTTGTCGGCTCCCGATGCAACCTCAACCTTAAGAGACAAATCTCCTTCAGCAATGGCATGCGTCACCTTTACTGCGTAATTAACATCACCGCCTAGGGCCAAATTCATACGACGGTAAAACACAAGACTGATAAAGGTCATTAGAGCTAAAGCAAATGCCATCAGCAGTAGCGTTGAGGTTACTGCTTGATTCCGGCGCTGATTGGCTATCTGATAGGCTGTACTGGCCTGCTCACTGCTCAAGGCTAACTCCTCAAGTAAGGGCACTCGAAAAGCTTGCCAAATGGGTGCCTCTGTCGAAATCGTCGCCAATGCCTGCTCGGTTCGTGCTTGTGATGCATCTTGCATCATCTGCTGTGATAGCCTCAGCCAAGTGGAGTGCAAAACCAGCAATTGATCCAACTTCTCGATGTTCATCCGTTGAATATCTGCAATCGCAACGGCCATTTCTTGTTCAGCTCTCTCATAGCTTCGATTAGGCTGCTCATTACTCGGATTCGTAATTTTAGCAAGCACCGCAAGGCGTAAGCCTAAGGACTCAGATAAAAGCTTGGATAAATGCCTTTCTACATCAACATCGGTATTAATATGCTCGACTAACGTTTGTGCACTTTTATTCATCAACACAAAGGTTGAGCCGGAGGAGACCAACATTAAGATCAAGGCTGATAGGATTAAAAGACTAAGAGAGCGCTTTATATTGATCATAGGTTTTCACTTCGCTGATGGGTAACTTAAGCATTATCTGATAAAGGAAACTTAAATCAATCAACATTTGATCTTAAATGAGTAACATAGGTATTTATCGCATTAATTTTGACTACGTTTTATTCGATAGGCTAGCGCTGGACGACTTAACCCAAGTAATCGAGCAGCTGCCGCAATATTGCCTTCAGACCTATTCATCGCTCTTTCAATTAACGATTTTTCGAGAGTTTCTATGCTAATCTGATGTGCCAAGATTTGTTCTGATAAAGAGTCAATAAACACCCTTTCTGATGAAAGATTTTCGAGTTGACCTGATGATGTATTGATTCTTCTAACCTTGTCATGCTCATGGGAACTCTGGTTCCAACTCATACTGAACAAGTTATGCTCTGTAATCGAACTACTATCATCAGTAAGAATAATTCCACGCTCTACTGTGTTCTCTAGCTCGCGAATATTCCCTGGCCAGTTGTGATCATGTAGCGCAGCTAGGGCCCGGTCTGTGAACCCTAAGGTCACTTTTCGATACTGTTTTTCATATCGCTTTCGAAAATGCTCAGCGAGGAGTGCAATATCATTTTGGCGCTCACGTAAAGGCGGGATAACAACCATATAAGCATTAATACGATAAAATAGATCCGCACGAAAACGCCCAGCTTTGACAGCATTAGCTAGATCTTCATTTGTAGCGGCAACAATGCGAACGTCTACTTTTCGAGTTTGGTCATCACCAACTCGCTCAAGCTCCCCTTCCTGAATCACGCGTAGCAGAGCCGCTTGGGCCCTGGGCGACAGCTCAACTACTTCATCTAAAAAGATAGTGCCAGCATGCGCTCTCTCAAATCGTCCCTTACGGGATTGAGTCGCTCCCGTAAACGCACCTTTTTCCACGCCAAATAGCTCTGACTCAATCAACTCAGGTGGTATAGCGGCACAATTAACAGCAACAAAAGGGCCATCTTTACGTGAACTCATGCTATGAACACGCCGTGCCAGAACCTCTTTACCTGTGCCCGTTTCACCAATTAATAACATAGTCACTTCAGCATTTGCACCACGATCTATCATCTCTAATGCGCTAGTGAAGGGTGGAGCTTCTCCTATCGCCTTTGGTAGATTTTCTGGGTAACCAAGACTCTGCTCTAGATCAGCTATGCGTGATTGCAGTTCGTAAAGCTCATCAATTAACGGGGCTTCACGAAATAAATGACTAAACTCTTCATAATCGGGCCATTCTGATGCAACTTTACCAATAATTCGACAGTGTTGATCTCCTTGTCCACGACATTCAACTTCACGAAACTGTATATCCAGACCTGTAAAGTAACTCGAATAAGCACATGCATAGCCTAAAAGCATCCAGCATGCTGGCTCTTCAAGCTGCCCTAATGCCATACGGCATATTTCAACTTCAAATGAATCAATCCATTCAAACTCGGCGTAGAAATGCTTTTGAGAGGGATCGTACTCAAGTACCAAAGGAATGACTTTCACCATTCCACGAAGACAGTGAAGCTGTGGTCCGGTTAGAAAGGCTTGATCTGGGTCTGCATCAGGGTTCAGTTTTTTAGCCAGCTCAGCATCACGCATACCGGAATAATACCCTAGCCGCATGAAAAAGCCCTTGGCACGCTCCATACCTAAGGTTGTAATGATTTCCTTTCGAAAGCTTGAAAGTGCGCCCAACCCCATCAAAACAGTCCGTTGTTCAGCTAACCAAATTTTGCCTTCTTCAGGATTAAAATGAAGTTTTTCAACAAGATGCTTAATGTCCGGAAACACTAAATTGCTATAAGTCATGGTATACCTTGTTTTTATTATATCGATCATGAGAATAGCTGATTTCGTAGTTTAAGTGTATCTAGACTAACGGCTCTGCGCATGCCCGGTGACAGACGTTAGGTCGTTCTTACTTAACGTCTGTCAGTTTGAAAAATGCTAAGTGCTTTATCGACCTAGCTGTTTGGCTGATTTTCCTGCAATACCAAAATGTTGTTTTGGCATTTCAGTGATAATGACGCGAACCGCGTCGGTGGGCGTATCTAAAGAGGATGCGATTGACTCCGTGATCGACGCAATCAAACGTTCTTTTTGCTCGTCACTACGTCCCTCCATAATGTAAAGCTGCGCAATTGGCATAACGTTCTCCTTTAAAGGCTTCAATTTTGACCAACCATCTGTTTCACGGATGACTCATTTCGATGCACGCCAAATAATCAAAACACTTTCGTTAGTGCAACTCTCAACTTAGTCCCTTCAAAGCCCTGTTTAGCACTGTGTTCTTGATAGACACCCGCATCTATCCCCATCATCAGCTGTGGCCAGAAATACCCCGCAGACACGCCGACGGCATGGACTTCAGACTTACCGCTTTCTAACTCCCAACGGCTATAACCGACAAGACCCAAATCCAGCAACCCTTGATGTTTACCTAACCCCCATTCAACGACTAGTTCGTCGTTAACACTGCTTTTATCGGCTATTTCATAACGCGATAAAGCAGAGAAAGAGAGATCCTTTTCATCATTAAAGAAATAGGTGCCACCAAGGGTCAGCATCAGTTCGGTATAACCAAACCCAGGATCAGCGGGGCGGCTACTTTTACCTGTAGGACTCCAAATACCCGCAGCAGCGACAGCATCCCAGCGATCACCATGCCAGCCAATCAAGGAACCGACAAAGAGATCACCGAGTCCGGTTTGTTTGTCACGTACCATGCCGTTACCAATATCCAGATCCGTTCTGACCATAGGTAAAATCGCCTCGAAACCCAGTTGACCACCGAGCACTTCGGTTTCAGTGACCCAAATAAAGCGGTGTGCTAAAGCATCCACTTTCACACGGCTATTCGGCGGCAAACCATCCGCTTTATCTGCGTCATAATGAACGGCGTAACCGCGATAGTAGACACCCGGTGGCGGTACAACGGCTGATTTCACCCCCTCAATGCCAGGCACATATTGACCAGCATGAGAGACTAAGGGGGACAGTAGTAACGCAGCTAAGGCGCAGGCTTTAAATTTATTCATAGCATTTCCTTTATTAATTTTATTATTGGAATACAGCATTCAGGTCAAACAAACTTCGCACTAATCGTTCCCAAATCCTGATAACGGATATTGATCGAATCACCTCGATTTACAGTCACAGCGGCGGTGATACCACCGGTCATAATGAAAGTACCCGCAGGGATCTCTTCACCTCGCTCTCCCAGCATATTCGCCAGCATCGCCACTGAGGCTGCAGGGTGTCCGAGTACGGCAGCACCCGCACCAGTGGCCACCACTTCACCGTTAATCTCCATCACCACGCCTAAGGTGGTCACATCCACATCTTCCAAACGGGCCATCCGACCGCCGGTGATAAAACGGGTCGAACTGGAGTTATCCGCAATCACGCTTTTCAGATCGAACTTAAAGTCCTTGTAGCGTGAGTCGATCACTTCCACGGCAGGAATGATAAAGTCAGTAGCGCGCATAACATCACCAATGTGAACACCTGGGCCTTTTAAGGGCGCTTTGGTGACAAAGGCGATTTCCGCTTCGATCTTGGGATGGATCAATTCATCCATCTTGATCTCGCCGCCCTCCGGCACACTGAAGTAATCGGCTAGGTAGCCATAGCACGGGTGTTCCACCCCCATCTGTGCCATCTTCGCCCAAGAGGTCAGACCCATTTTCATGCCCACGATTTTATGGCCACGGGCTTCTTTACGACGTCTGACTTCCCACTGCACATCAAAGGCATCTTCGTAGGTCATCTCGGGATATTTATCGGTGACCTTGGTGATTTCGTAGGCTTTCAGTTCTGCCTCTTCACAGTAGGTGGCCAGCTCTTCAATTTGTGCGCGTGTTAGATTTCCCATTACTTGGCTCCTTGGGCTTGTTTCTGTTTCGCCATGGTGAGGGCAAGGTCTTCGATCATATCTTCCTGTCCACCCACGGTACCGCGACGACCCAGTTCTACCAGAATGTCACGGGCTTGAATGCCGTATTTCTTCTCAGCACGTTGCGCAAACAGCAGGAAGGAGGAATACACACCGGCATAGCCCAGTGTCAGGGCATCACGGTCAACACGAATCGGTTGATCCATCATCGGAACCACCAGATCTTCGGCCACATCCATGATTTTATAGAGATCAATTCCGGTGGTGACCTGCATGCGATCCAGTACGGCACAGAAGACTTCTAAGGGCGTATTCCCTGCCCCAGCGCCAAGACCTGCAACCGAGCCATCGATACGAGTCGCACCGGCTTCAATTGCTGCCAGTGAGTTGGCGATACCCATGCCTAGGTTATGGTGACCGTGGAAGCCAATCTCGATATTGGACGGCAGTTCAGCTTTGAGGAGACCAATTCTGGCGGTCACATCATCCGGCAGCATGTAACCGGCGGAGTCGGTCGCATAAATACAGTTCGCACCGTAACCGACCATCAATCTGGCTTGTTCAAGGATCTTTTCCGGTTCAACCATGTGCGCCATCATCAGGAAGCCCACGGTGTCCATGCCCATGTTGGCGGCCATGCCAATATGCTGTTCGGATACATCGGCTTCGGTACAGTGGGTGGCGACACGAATGGTGCTGACACCGCAGTCTCTCGCCATCTTTAAGTGATCGACGGTGCCAATACCGGGTAATAGCAATGCCGAGATTTTGGCGTTTTTCATCTGCGGGATGACCGCCTTGAGGTATTCCTCATCACTGTGGGCAGGGAAGCCGTAGTTGACTGACGCACCGCCGAGACCATCACCGTGAGTGACCTCGATTAAGGGCATCCCCGCTTCATCCATCCCTTTGGCGATTGCGACCATCTTCTCAATGCTGATTTGATGACGTTTGGCATGCATCCCATCACGCAAGCTCATGTCGTGAAGGGTGACCTGTTTACCTTGTAAGTTCATTGTTATTTCTCCCCTTAGCCACGTGCCGGTAATGTAATCACGCCATTGGCGGCTTCTTCAGCAAACATCTCCGCCGTGCGAAGGCCTGCCGCGGTCATGATGTCGAGGTTGCCTGCGTATTTAGGTAGGAAGTCACCTAAGCCTTCCACTTCCATAAAACAAGACACGCGATTGCCATCAAAAACAGGGCCATTGACCAAGCGATAACCGGGTACGTATTTTTGTACATCCTTCACCATCGCATGGACCGATTCGGTGATCGCGGCTTGATCCGGTTCGCTCTCGGTGAGGCAGTGAATGGTGTCGCGCATCATCAAAGGCGGTTCAGCCGGGTTAATGATGATGATCGCTTTGCCCTGTTTAGCACCGCCCACTTTTTCCACAGCACTGGCGGTGGTACGGGTGAACTCATCGATATTCTGACGCGTACCGGGGCCGACTGAACGTGAGGATACGGTGGCGATTATTTCGCCATAGGCGACGGGCTGTACACGAGAGACTGCGGCCACCATCGGAATGGTGGCTTGGCCACCACAAGTGACCATATTGACGTTCATCTCTAGATTCTTGGCATGATCAGTGAGGTTCACTGGTGGCACGCAATAAGGGCCAATCGCGGCGGGTGTCAGATCGATCATGATCACGCCCAGCGCATTCAGCTTGCGGCTGTTTTCTGCATGCACATAAGCGGAGGTGGCATCAAAGGCAACACGGATATCGTCTTCGATCACGTGAGGTATGACGCCGTCTACACCGGTTGCGCAGGTTTTAATCCCCATAGAGGCGGCACGTTTTAAGCCTTCCGATTCCGGGTCGATACCGACCATCCACACCGGCTCAATCCATTCTGAACGCTGCATTTTCATCAGCAAGTCAGTACCAATGTTACCGGGGCCGATAATGATCGCTTTGAGTTTTTTACTCATGGTTAAATTCCTGAATTAAGTCGTGACACTGAGTCAATAAAATACCGAGTCGATACAACAGCATTCCGATCAAACAAAGCGCACAGAAGCCTTGCCGATGCCACCGATACTCAGGCTCATAAAGTCACCTGCCTGAACAGGCTCCAGTGGCACCAATGAACCTGAAAGAATCACTTCACCGGCTTTGAGCGGAATCCCGAAGTGGCCCAGGGTATTGGCTAACCAGGTCACACAGTTCACCGGGCTTCCTAGGGCGGCCGCACCAGCACCAGTGCTGATAACGGAACCGTTCTTCTCCACCACCATACCGCAGGTGGCTAAATCGACTTTGCGTGGATCCACGGCGCGATCACCAAGAACAAACAGACCGCAAGAGGCGTTATCCGCGATGGTGTCTTGGATTTTGATCTGCCAGTTCTCAATGCGGGAATCAACCACTTCAAAACAAGGCATCACGCATTCGGTGGCCGCTAAGACATCGGCATTGGTGATACCGGGGCCTAACAGGTCTTTTTTCAGGATAAAAGCGATTTCGCCTTCAGCACGCGGTTGCATTAGACGCGTGGAGATCGGCATCTCTTCGCCTTGGCTAAAGGCCATGGCATCGGTCAGGTAACCAAAATCCGGTTGATGCACATTCAGCATGTTCTGTACCGCTTTTGAGGTCACTCCGATCTTTTTACCGATGATGCGTTCACCCGCCACAAGACGACGCTCCAGCATACGAAGGGAAATGTTGTAGGCATCATCGAGGGTGATTTCACTGAAGCGTTCTGTCAGAGGGCGCAACGCTTTACGCTGCACCATCGCCTCAAAGAGTTCATCACCGCAGGCTTGAATCTGTTGCTTGTCCATAGGCTTCTCTTTATTTATGACTGTTGTTGATATGATTCACTAAGAAAGTGGGAGACTAATTGAGTAAAACGGGCCGAATGCTCTATCTGTGTCCAGTGGCCACAATGACCAAACACATGTAGCTGAGCGTTATCAATCCACTGCGCAAGGGTTAAACTGGTTTGCAAGGGAATCACTTGATCTTCACGGCCATGGATAATCAGTGTTTCCTGCTTGAGTGCACGAATATCCTCTTCTTGACTGAGCATCGCATCCACCCAACGCTGTCTGGGCGCGGGAAACATCGCGGCAAAGGATTCTTGAAAACCCGGACGAATACTGGCCTGATAGCGCAACTCAGCTAACTCGTCATTCACCAATGAACGGTCGTAGGCGAACAAATCGAGTAACCGACGCATGGTTTCAAAAGAGGGTTGATAGCCCCAGACTTCATCTAAAGCCGAGGTGATTTCAAAGGGTACTCCGACACTGCCCATCAGCACCAAACGACGAACACGTTGTGGATGGCGAATGGTTAAAGCCAAGGCTAACGCTCCACCAAAGGAGTTACCGACAAGATCCGTTTGTTCGATGCCAAGGGTGTCGAGTAGATCAATACAATGCTGTATCCAACGATCCATGTTGTATTGTTGATCTTTCGGACGCTCGGTGAAGCCAAAGCCCAACATATCGGGTGCAATTACCCGACATTGCTGACTTAAGGCTGGCATAACTAAGCGCCAATTCGCCCAGGCTGTCGCACCCGGGCCAGAACCATGAATCATGAATACCGGAAAGCCTTTACCAGTATCATGAACATTGGTTTGAACACCCTTAACGTCGATCAGTTTACCAATTTCGGGATTACTCATGATGTGGTCACCCTTGCGTTCTTATCATCATTCGATAGATGCATCACAACTTGATACAGATGTTTTTCAGCTCGGTGTAAAACTCCAAGCCATGCACGCCACCTTCACGACCGATACCAGACTGTTTTGCACCACCAAAAGCGGTTCGTAAATCACGCAGGAACCAAGAGTTCACCCACACCAAACCGGCTTCGATCTGCTCTGCGACACGTATGGCACGCGAGGAGTTTTCAGTCCAAATGGCGGCCGCCAAGCCGTACTCCGTATCGTTGGCTAGCTGAATGACTTCTTCCTCCGTATCGAAAGGACGAATATGGCAGCACGGGCCAAAGATCTCTTCACGAATCACACGCGCATCATCGGCTAGACCTGTCCAGATCGTGGGCTCAATCCATGCACCGCCGTTTAACGCTTCGCCCATATCCGGAATACCCCCACCGATCTCAACGGTGGCGCCCTCTTCCACGGCTAGGTCATAGTAGTATTTCACCTTGTTGCGGTGTTCTAAGCTGACCAGCGGACCAAAGTTGGCAGCAGTATCCTCAGGACGACCGAGTTTCAATTTGGCCACCTGCTCTTTCATGCGCTTGAGGAAGGCGTCATAGACAGGACGTTCGACGTAGACGCGCTCAGTGCCTAAGCAGACTTGACCGCAGTTCACAAAGGCTGAACGCATGGTGCCTTCCACCGCTTTTTCGAGATCACAATCGGCAAAGACGATTCCTGGATTCTTTCCGCCACACTCCAAGGATATGTTGCGCAAACCCACGGCTGCCGCTTTCATAATCGCTTCACCCGTGCGAGTCTCTCCCGTAAAGGTAATGGCATCTATCAACGGATGGGTCGTTAAAAACTCACCTGCCGAGTTGGGTCCAAACCCATGCACAACATTGAATACGCCCGGTGGAACACCGCACTCATTCATCACCTCTCCTAACAGCGTTGTTGTCGCAGGTGTTTCTTCGGACGGTTTTACCACCACGGTATTACCACAGGCCAATGCAGGCCCGACCTTCCAGGTCATTAACAATAGCGGAAGGTTCCAAGGCGAAATCACGGCGATCACCCCTTTAGGTGTCCGATGGCCAAGATTGATCGCGCCTAAGTGATCAGGCGCATCTAAGCGAAAGGCCTCCGTCGGATGGTTCGCCAGGGTTTCCGAAAAGGCTTTAAAGTTTGCAGCACCACGCGGAATATCAATATGGCTGGCGATTGAATAGGGCTTACCTGTATCGCGACATTCGGCCTCTAAAAACTCATCAAAACGTTGATTAATGCGTTCCGCCACACTGTTCAATAGCTCTATTCTCTGAGCCTGGCTTAATTGACCCCAAGGACCTTTAAGCGCCGCTTTCGCGGCCCTCACCGCTTGATCCACCTCGTCAAGGCCCGCTTCATGCACCAAACCAATCAGGCTGTTATCCACGGGACAACGGTTTTCAAAGGTTTTTCCACTCGCGGAGCCCACATAGGCTCCGTTGATGAAATGTTTAAATTCATTCATCGTGCTTTCTCGCATACAAACTAAAAAAAGTGCTAATCGTTTGGCATTAGCACAGACTAGGATCAGGTCAACGCCGTTAAGAAACGTTCGTTCAATTGACGATCATGGTAGAAAATCGCTTTTCCAAGGTCTTCCGCTTTCCAGGTCACCGTCTCATGATCGGGGTAGTGATAATCGCCACCAGCAAAAACCTCATTGCGATTACCCGATGGATCAAAGAAGTAGATCGTTTGACCATGCGTTAAGCCATGACGGGTTGGGCCAATATCAATTGACGTGTCTGTCATTGAAATAAGATCAGCGGCTTTGAGCACATCCTGCCAAGTTTCAAGATAAAAAGAGGCGTGATGGAACTTGTTCTTTTCTGCATGTTTAATAAACGCTATGTCGTGTGCTTTCATTGATGCGGTTAAAAACAGCGCAACGCGATTCTGTTCAGGGTCAACGACTTGCTCAGCCAAATCAAAGCCCAGTACATCCCGGAATAGCGTCAGGTTTCCTTCAAGGTCATCACCGTACAGTAAGCAGTGATCGAAGCGGTTTGCTTGCATTCCTTTTAAGCCACGCGGCCAAGCTTCTGGATTAACGCTGCTAATTCCCCACTTGCCCGTTTGTTCTTTGGTAGCAAAAAGTTCAAAGGTATGACCCGTCGGCGCCACAAACTGCATGCGACGGCCGCAATCTTTCAAATCACCGGAGGGTAATTCGGTTACAGTGATACCTAATGCGCGGATTTCTTCAGTTAGGGAGTCGAGAACGGATTCGTTTAGGCATTTAAAACCCATAAAATCCATCCCCGGCTCATCTGACTCTCTTAGAATGACCGAATACTTATCCACTTCTGTCCAGGCTTTAAGATAGACGCGTCCTTGATCATCTGAATCCATCTCGATCAAACCCAAGAGGTCTACATAGTGCTTACGAGCTTCCTCAAGATCCAATACACGAATTTGTACATGTCCTGGACGCATTACACCTTTTTTCATGGTCGTTTCCTCTTATATTTGTTATGTCACGCTGTTTTATGTGTTGATAAATCGTTGAAGTGGTCTGATTCAATCACCAGATCACTCTCTGGAAAAACTCGACAGGCGAGGGCAAAACCCGCCTCTGCTTCATGTTCCTTGATATGGGCTTTACTCATCCGTTTGGTGTGAAAGGCGCCTTCCAACACTCTAATTTTGCACAGTCCACAACCACCCCCTCGGCACCCCACCTGAATAGACTGTTGGCACGCCCTCTCCATCGCCTGTAACAGCAACTCACCTTCGGGCACTGAAAATGCTTGCTGTCGGTTGGTAACCTGAATCTGAAAATGACGTAGGGCATTCATCTCATCAGACCCTCATGCCTAAATTCGCTTAAACAGCGCTGATCGCGTTTCGGAGTCAGCACCATCAGCAGCCGTTAGGAATTTCTCCATATGAATATCCGCTTCAAAGACACGACCTTGCATCAAGGCACTAATGGCCGAATCGATCATCGGTGGAGGGCCACATAGATAGGCTTTATGGCCTGCAAATTTACCGTCAAAGTGATCAATGGCGGCTTCATGGACATAACCTGTAAAACCTTGCCACTGATCCTCAGCCGTTGGGGCGTTTAAAGCTGGGATGTAATGGAAGTGACTGTGTTTGTCAGCCAACTCGGTTAACAGCTCACGGTTGTAGAGTTCCGCGACATTTCGTGCCCCTTGGAACAGATAGATTTGACGTGTATCGCCTTGCTCTAATAGATCCAAGATCATCGACTGTGGACTGGATAAACCGGATCCCCCGGCAATAAAGATCACATCTTTAACATCCGACTTGCGCACAAAGAACTGTCCGTAAGGACCTGAAAGTGACAGTTCATCACCCTCTTTTAAGGTTTCATGCAACCAAGTCGTCGCCGCACCGCCAGGAACCAGACGCACATGGAGTTCCACAATCGAAGGATCGGAGGGTGAGTTCGCAATAGAAAAGGCTCGACTGCCTTGCACGCCCGGTATCTCAAGATTGATATACTGCCCAGCCTGAAACGTGATTGGATGATCCAATTTCAGTGTGATGCCTTTAATGGTCGGTGACAGATCAACAATGGTGATGACCCTGGCGGTAAAGTCTTCAACCGAGTAGCCTTCGAAGTCTGGATCAACATCGATATCCGCTTCTATCACCAAGTCGGATTCCGGAATGGCACAACAGGCCAACACCTTACCCTCATCACGCTCAACATCCATTAAGGCAAAGGGTGATGCATTGCCTAGATCCGCATCCCCTTCGACCACTTGAACTTTGCAGGTGCCACAAGTGCCATGACCACAGGCAAAGGGTAACCAAACGCCTTGACGGAGCGCAGCATCTAAAATGGTTTGCCCCTCTTCCACTTCGATCACATCACCCGTAGGTTCCACTGTCACTTCGTACGTCATGACCTGCTCCTTAAACCGCTTTGCCCTGGAACCCTGTCAGCTCAGGCGTTTGGAATCGCAATACCGATTTATGACCGACACCTTGTGCTTTTAGTGATTGATTCAGATCGGGAGTAAAAGGTTGGTTATCCAGCAACCAAGTTGCTGTTTCCCAATTGATCTTTGTGAACTCTTCATGCAAGCCGAAGGCTTCGGGCATCACCTGGTCACGCAACTCGGCAAAGGTCATGCTGGGTGGAAGCGCATAAGCAAAAGGCGCACAGAACATCAAATGATGATCCCAAGCCACATACACAATTTGATTACCATGAAAATTTTCAACTCTGTCCCGTGCCTGCACTTTATAGTCAGGCGTAATAGCTCTTACTGACATAATCGTTTCCTATCTCTGGAACCACCGAAGTGGCTCACATCTTGAATGACTCCGAGGAGAATTAAGCGACACCTTTCCACTCTTTCCAGCGCTGCTCATCGGGTGAGCCTTTGATGTCCAAGTTGTCAGCACCGAGGTTAAGTTTGTAGTAGTCGCGCAGTACTTCTTCCACGCTGGCACCACCACAGTTACCTTGATAAATTTGATGCACGGGCAACCAGGACTGAACATACTTTTCAGGTTCTTCATCAAAGATGTGTTTGCAGCCATCAGAACAGAAGTGGTACTTCTCTCCTTCGTAATCGCTTGAGCGATAGGCAATTTGGGTAGGATCGTCCATCTCGGTAAAGCCCATCGGAATCTGACAGGTGGTACAGAGTTGCGGCAACGCCTGGCTATAGAAGCGCTTACCTTCCGCTTCCATTTTCCTGGCTAGTTCCCAACGGGGACGATAATATTTGTCAAACGTATCGGGGTATTTTTCGCTTAACCAATCCAGCTCTTCGTCACTGGGAATCCAGGTATGGAAACCAGCTGCATGACCGTAGTTGTAGAAGATCCACCAGGCTTGATGCGAAATGTGCTCTTTCTCTTTTTCAGTGGTTTCAACAAATTTCGGCATACGAATACCGTAGCGTGCTAAGTCTTTAAAAAGCGCACCACCTGCTTCTTCAAAGTAGACTTCCCAAGCTTCTTTCCAAGACATCACTTTGTTGGGCAACATGTAATCCATCATCATGGCAACAATGGATAGCAAGCGTGTTCCACGCCAGAACCACTTATCGATCCACTTCTGCACGATAGGCACGTTGTCTTCGTGTTGCTCCAGCAGAAACTTGATGATTTCTAAGCCTAGCGTCATGTGGCGAGCTTCATCAGACTGAGCAGAGAAACCGAAGGTACAGGTCGCCATATCACCGTTATGAGCAGCACCTGACATAAAAGGAACGAACAACAAGTTCGTTAAGACATATTCAAAACTGAAACTGATTGCAATCAGGAACTCGAAAGGTCCTGCACTGCGCGCATCATCAAAGAAAGATTTCGGCACTGACAAGTACCACACGCGATCATGCATGTGAGTCCAATCTTGGAAACCATCAAAGTACTTGTTGTAATGGCTCATGGCGTGAATTTGTGTTTGCACATGACGCAACTCATCGATCGATTGCATCTGGCAAGCCACACGTGCACCCGCACCGCCAAACTGACGACCGACATGCGCATAACCTTGGTAGGCTTGATACTCTAGTGGAGACACACCGGTTAAAAAGATTTTAATAGCATTAACATAACGGGCGTCGGTCACATTTAAATGACCGTTATTTTGGGCAAAAGCATCAAATATGGCGTAAAGTTTTTTCTCTTTTTCAGCCTGATATTTCCAGTAGGCATCCATGGTTAATCTAAAGGGATCTTCCCATTTAGACCAATCCGTAATCTTAATGCCTTCAAACTCTTCATAAGGAAATGCTTTTTTACGATCTGCGTAAGAGTATTCCCAATCAAGATCTCGTGTTAATAATCTGTACTTATCTTTTAAATTAAGTTTTTTAGCTGACATTTTCTGACCCTTTTTATTTTAATACCAATCAAACATTCCAGCTTAAACTGAGCTGATCATCATCTTCATCGACATTGCCACCCAGCGTGATGAGATTGAGATGCAACTCTTGGACATTCCAATCACGACCCATTTTTTCTTCAACGGTTTCCCGTTTTACGATGAGGCTATTTTCATTTTCGATTCGGATCATCGCTGGATGATGAATCACCGTCGCATCTGGGTTATCTTCTTCGATGGCTTCAATGATGTAGCGAGATTCATCATTATCTTGTAACGCGATATAAACTTTGGACATGCTGAACCCCTTAGGCTGTAATTCCGGCTTTTTTGATGCGCTTTTCAAGCTCTGCAACCGCCTGATCGAGCGCTGCTGGTTCCAGCAGTTCATGAGTGACAGGTCTTAAGGCTTCTAGCGTTTTCGCTTGCCATTTCTCAGTCCAAGCGTGAAGGAGAGCTTTATTTTCATCCGATTCTGAGACGACCGTTTTCAGCACAGAATCGAACCATTTGCTAACATCCTTGTTCCATGCCTGCATAAACTCAGTCAACATAGCGATATCACGACCACCCATCGCCGCGAGTTTGCCATCCAATTGTTCGTAGAAAAGGTTGAAAATCAGCGTATCCATCACCAGGTTTTGCGCCAGCACCACTTCAAACCAATCTTCAACGGTCGTCATCTCCTCGCACAGCGCACGCATACCCTGCCATGCAGGATTTTCCATCCAGTGCTGCTTAGATTCGATTAACGATTGTCCGGTATTACCATCAAGCATTAGGCCGATTCGTGATAAGTATTGAGCAATACCTAAGCGATCCATGGCGTTATATAACAGGGCTTGAGTTATGGCTGTACCATAACCAAATGCACAGCCGTACATATTGTTTAAGTTGGCGGTATTCTCAATATGTCTTAGAGGGATTAAATAAGTAATGAGCAAGTTTTTGACATCATCACTTAAATAGTCTGCCAAGTTACGCTTTTCAAAAAAGCCATAACTGCTTTCTGCCGCTTCTTGCATTTTTGCGCGCTGTTGAACATAGGCACCATAATAGAATTGACGAGGATCTTTTAACGCATACCAATCTTCCATCACGATTTTGGTACGGTTTTTATCGTTCAATTCAAATTCAGGTTGCCATAATGGGCGGTAATGAAAGTTCGTTTCTGCTTGCAGGTCATAGGTTGCTTCCTGATAACGTGAAGCAGGTTTATCACCAAATCGGCGTTCGATATTGGCAAAGGTATTGCGCACTGGCTCCAGTGTTGACGTTTTAATTTCAATGGTCATAAGCGTCACTCAAAGTTGATGTTATTTTTATTCAACAGAACGGTTGTGATTTTTGCTCATTAGCGTGTCTTCGCCGTAACGCCACTTTTCTAACTCAGCATCGACTTCAGCCATCTGCTCATCCGTCATGTGAATGACATGATTATTCTTGCAGAAGGCCTCAAATGCGGTCGGTGGCATGATCAGCTCAACAAAAAGAGAGGGATCTTCAATTGCAAAATCGAATTCGACAAAACGGGCACCTAGTTCACTTCGAACCCGAATGTATTTTTTCAGGCCATCGACACCTGTTCGAGCACGGGGTGAAGGGTTGTGATAAACATGCAAATTTGGCATTGCGTAACCTCTGACTTTTTATCTTGTTATGTCGTCATTGTCAGAAGTATTAAAGCAAGTGCTGTGCCACATCCTCTTCGCAGCTGAAATGCATGTTATGTGAATCTCTAATTAATTGAAGTGTAAATAAAAAATACCAATCAGAAAAAAATACCCTACTCTTATATCAACCAATGTTAGGCAAGATAGGTATTTTTAAGGCGAGGATGTTAACGAAATGATTAAGTGATTTTTTAGGCGTGATCATTTGATCAATAGCTGTCTGATACTCACAAAATATGGGCTGCTTGCTACCAGTATTATTCAGCTTCAGCGAACATGTCTAAGATCTAGCAAAGAAAGAGTCTAAATTTGAATGCTCTTCCCAATGATCCACCATAGGAAGAGCCTCATTCGTTAAGAAGGGCGGCGATAGTGGCTCTTATTAAGTTGACCTAGACGCACTAGCGCTTCTTTCCACCCCCCTGACGGGCTTTGAAACGAGGGTTGCTCTTACATATCACGTAATAGCGACCTCTTCGTTTGACAACTTGGCAATCAGGATGGCGTGCTTTGGCAGTTTTGAGCGAGCTGACAACTTGCATAGAAAAACCTCCAATTAAGAACGACTGAAGCGTTTATTGAAACGCGCAATACGGCCTTCATTGCTTACAATCCGTTGCTCGCCGGTGTACATGGGATGAGAAGCACTGGAGATATCCAAATTAATGACGGGATAGGTTTTACCATCCTCCCAAACGAGCGTTTCTTTGGATTGACAGGTCGATCGGATCCTAAACATTTTTCCGCAGCTGGTATCCCGAAAAATCACATAATCATAAGCAGGGTGAATAGACTTCTTCATAACTAATCCTATGTTATATCATAACTTTTATATGGTTAAAAAAATCAGGGAGGAAACCCTGATTTTTCGAATAAAGCCAAGCAATTAACTAGCCAACCGCTTTCTCGTATAGCTCTGACACACGTGACCAATGAATGACATTAAAAAACGCAGCTATATAGTCTGGGCGCTTGTTTTGGTATTTCAAATAGTAGGCATGTTCCCAGACATCCAAGCCCAATATTGGAGACTGACCATCCATCAGCGGGCTGTCTTGATTGGCACTACTGGTGACACTCAGCGTTTTATCCGGGTTAACCACTAACCATGCCCAACCACTGCCAAAGCGCTTAATAGCGGCCTCAATAAATAGCGCTTTAAACGCATCAAAGGATCCAAAGGCTAACTCAATCTCATCGGATAATCGCCCTGCAGGAAGCCCACCTCCATTTGGTGACATTACTTCCCAAAACAAACTGTGATTTGCATGTCCCCCGCCATGATTTCTGACAGCGGTTTGCACTGTGTCTGGTAGTGAGTAGCAACGCCTTACCAGCTCATCCAACGCATAGACTTCATAATCAGTGCCTTCGATCGCAGCATTCAGTCCATTCACATAGGTTTGATGATGGCGAGAATGATGAATCTCCATCGTTAACGCATCAATATGAGGTTCAAGATCTGCGTACCCATAGGGTAATTTCGGTAATTCAAAGGCCATACTCAACTCCAAATCTAAACATAATAGTAATCATTATTATTTGCATTAGATGAAAAAACAACTATTATTTGCAAACTTGTTTTGAACCCCTCCATCACTGAGGTGAGTTATGGCAGATCTAGCGCTTTGGAAACACATCACGCAACAAGCAAATATCGCGTTTAAAAGTGAGATTTATGCGCACGCAGAAGTGCTTTACCTTGATGCAATCGAGCTGATGAAAACTGCGCTTTCAGAAACAAACCTGTCTGGCGCAGAGGATGAACCCAGTATGCTGCAAATTATTTGTCTTTCGATCAGCATTCAAAACCTTGCTGATTTATATGCGAGACAAACGCGCTGGCCTCGTTGCTTTTCTACCTTAGAACGTTATCTCAGCCTCTACGAGGAAGCCGCATCAGATACACACGACGACCCCAATCTATCCTTGGCATTTCTTCAAGAAAGCTGTCGATTGAGACGTGAGCTTTTTAGACATCGAGCTTGCGAAAAAGCTCAGCATGGCATCAGCCCTTGTTCTTGCTATCAAGATTCAAGAATGACCGAGAGGACTCTGCATTAACAACCCAAACAGGATAAATATTTAATTTCTCAAAATACGTGTACGAAGAAACTAGGCTCGCTTTTGAAAAGGACTTCTAGTCTACAGACAAAAACGGATGTAACAAAACGTCTGTGCTTTAAATCCACCACTGTTACAAGATGACTATCATGACTTTTAAGCAAAAGCACCCGTTACTCCTGCTTTCAATCTCCCTTGCACCTATGATGACGTACGTTTCACAGGTTAATGCCGAAACCCAAATGAGTGCAGTTCTCCCCACTCTCATGGTTGAAGCCATGGAGGAAAATGACCCCACACGCACCTATGTAGACTATCAACAGGCCAGCGTGACACGAAACAATTTAGATAAAAAACAAATTCCACAAACAATCGACACTCTAGATGTTCAAAAATTCAAACTTTACGGGTCCAATGATTTAAGCGTCATGCTGCAAGGAACCCCCGGCGTCTCTACTTCGTACGACATGCGCGGTGATGGCATCATGTTACGTGGATTCAGTGCGGATACTGGCGATATTTACCGCGATGGTAATAGAGAAAGCGGCCAAGTACGCCGCAGCACCGCGAATGTAGAGCGCATCGAGATACTCAAAGGTCCGGCATCCGTACTCTATGGACGCAGTGCTGGTGGCGGAGTTATTAACATGGTCAGTAAGTCAGCCAACTTTGAATCCAGAAGCTCTATAGGAGGGTATGCAGGCTCGTATGATAATCAGGGGGTCGTCATCGATATTAATGAAGTCATTTCCGATAACTGGGCTGTTAGACTCACGGGAGAACACGGGCAAAGTGAGAGCTTTAGAAGCGGTATTAAAAATGAAATCGACATGCTCTCTCCCAGCATTACCTACGACAACTACGAAGGGCTCACCTGGACTGCGCAGTATACCTACGATAAATTACACCGAGTTCCGGATCGCGGCCCAGCATTTGAAAACTTACCGGATGGCACCTCGATCAAAACCGGATTTGCACAACCCGGTGACTTTGTTGATGATAAACTGCAAGTGCTTCGCTCTGATTTGAAGTACCAGCTCAATGATCAATGGCAGATGCAATGGGCCGCTAGCTATCGCGAAGCCTATCAAAACTTCGATCATTTTTATTTAGGAACCTATTGCGCTAGCGAATCGACCGTCGTTAGAACAGGTGGAAGTTGTGTAGGCCATGTTGGCGATATCAGCCAAGTGTATTACTGGCAAGAAACAGCAAATACAACCTTCAGTAACAACCTGAGCCTACTCGGTGAGTTCATGACAGGTCCGTTAAAACACCGTTTAACCTTAGGGTTTGACTACTCTATTGAACAACGAGAGCCCAAGCTTGCCAATGAAAACAAAGATGGTTCACCCATCTTCGGATATGTGAACCCCTTAACTGGTGAAAGATCCAGCTCTAGAGGCTCAGGAGATTTAGAGATACGGACACACAACTACTCTAAAGGCACCAACTACGGGCTTTTTGTACAAGATTTAATTGGACTGACCGATGATCTCGATCTGATGCTTGGCGTTCGTTACGATTATTATAAAAGCCTATCGGAAAATCGCTTGCTAGCGAGCAGTAATCCCAACTTTGAAAGAAGCATTGATGACAGCACCTTTAGCCCGAATATTGGTATTGTTTGGCGCCCTTTCCAACATCACACTCTTTACGCTTCCTATAGCCGAAGCTTTGCTCCATTTGGCGGACGAATGGGAGTCAACCCGATCAACGCCAACCAAAACCTTGAACTCTTTGATGCCGATCCACAATTTAACGATCAATATGAAATTGGCATTAAAAGCGACCTCTTGAACCAACGTTTAAGCACACAATTTGCAATTTATGACATACGGAAAAACAACATTCGCTACCGTCCTGATCCAAACGACGATCCTTACTACTGGGAAGTGCAAGGGCAACATCAGTCCAAAGGGGTTGAGCTCAGCTTTATTGGACGACTCACCGACCAGCTCTATGTTCGAGGCGGTTATGGTTACAACGAAGCATCAGTGAAAGAAGACAAAGCCACCCCAACGAACACGGGAAAACGTCTAGCTGGAGTTGCGCAAAACACTGGGAACCTCTTTCTTCGATACCTACCTAACGAACACTCCTATGGTGAAATTGGGGTTACACATATCGGAGACTCATGGACGAACTTAAGCAACACCACTAAATTAGATGGCTTTAACCGTGTCGATGCGGCCCTGGGTTACAACCTAGATAATTGGCGCATGTCACTGGCTGTCACTAACTTACTGGATAAGGAGTACTGGCGATCCAGCTCAATGCTTGGCACACCAAGAAGCCTACTTTTCCGTGTAAACTATGCGTTTGATTAGAGCCTAGCAATTTAAACTGGATTAGAAGCCACCGATATCTATCAAATCAGTGGCTTCTATTTAACAAATTTTGTGGCATCAGGATCAGCCTTGCTTACAGCAAAACGTCAATCAGGTTAACGAAAAACCAAAATACCCCAGTGATAATAATAACGAGCCCTACGGCTTTTCTGATCTTCATCAACACGCTTAGTCACTCCGACACACTCATGTTCAATCAGTCCTTGAACATAGAAAATTATATTTAATACAAATCATTATTATTTGCATTATTGCAAAAAACAACTAAAATTGCGCAATAGACTCATTTAGTTTTATCAATTGAATCTGAAGCATGTGATTTTAAAGTGCACTTAAGGCTCACCTCCCACAGCCTAAAAGTGTCACACGAAAATCCTGCTTCGCCAGCCAATGCTAGCCCCTCCTTTAATCCGTTACACAACGCCTTCTCAACAAAAGGGATGAGTGATGGCTATTTTTAGTCACATTGTTATTCCCTACTAAAAATTCATATGAAAGGAACTCCAATGCAAAACCGTCTATGCTGCAAGATACACACCCGCAAACCTAGCCCCCTAGCCTTAGCGATCGGCTCTGCCCTGTCACTCATGGTGACACACGCCTATGCACAAACTGACAATGTTCAGCTTCCTACACTAGAAGTGTCCGCAGAGTCGGAGCAAACCTATCATGTCGAGAAATCGGCCAATGTGAAACTCACACAAGACCTCGTTGACACTCCTAAAACGCTGACGATTGTTAATGAGGTATTGATGCAGGACCAAGGCGTGACCAACCTACAGGACGCCTTACGTAACGTTGCTGGTGTCTCCACTTTTGCGGCTGGAGAAGGTGGTGGGGGGAATGTCACCACAGGCGACACAATTACTATCCGTGGATTTGATGTCAACGGTAGCATTTACACAGACGGTATTCGGGATCTTTCAACCTACAGCCGAGATATTTTCAATACAGAACAAATTGAAGTAGCAAAGGGATCATCCGGTAGCTTATACGGGAAAGGATCTGCAGGAGGGACGGTTAACCTAGTGACTAAGAGTGCACGTACAGATCGTGACTTTAACTCGATTAATCTCTCTTATGATCAAGGTGGATTAGGGCGTATAACGGGCGATTTTAACCATAAGTTGTCGGAAGATAGCGCTCTTAGAATTAACCTCTTGGCGCAAAGTGGTGGAGATTACCTAGGCAATGGTGAGGAAGAATATCAGAGCATAGCAATTGCGCCTTCTTACTTCTTACAGTTAAGTGACAGAACCGACTTAACGCTGAACCTGTTCCATATGCAACAAGACAACACTCCCGTAATGGGACTTCCTTTTGTGAATGCAGCCGCCGCCGCGCAGTTAGGCATCCCCGAAGGGCCTATATCAAAAAGCAATTGGGATAACTATTACGGTGTTAAAGGCCGTGATTTCGAAGAAGTCGATGCCACCAGCCTAACGGCGATCATCAATCACGAAGTCAATGAGGCATGGAACCTTCGCAGCCAAACGCGTATTGGAACCAATGAACGCCAATCCATCACCACCCGACCTGCCCTTTTAAATCTCGGTAATAACAGTGCACCGAACTATGATGGCAGCGTCAATGTTTCGCCTTTCATGTCGCAGTTTAGTGAAGATAAACTCTTCGTGACCCAATTAGATGCTATTGGAGAGGTATATACAGGCTCGGTAAAACACGACCTTGTTGTCGGGGCCGAAGTTTACCGAGAAAATAAAAAAATCCCAGTGATCGACACATCTGGTATCACTCTCTCCTCGAACAGTGTCGATCTGAACCACCCCGACAGCGTCACAGCCACCGGGACTTGGCAAAAAGACGGCTACTCATCCGACACCACCGCAAAAGGCATGGCCGCCTACTTTGCCAATACGGCAACACTCAATCAATACCTACAATTGAGTGCTGGACTGCGGTATGAAGACTTCACGGCAAAGGGTTATAAAACCTCCAGCGGGCAACAGATTCATGCGAACACCGATGCAGACTTAATTAGCTGGCACGCTGGCATCAACGTTAAGCCCCTGCAAAATGGTAGCATCTATGCGTCTATAGCCAACTCGCAACAGCCAAATGCCACCGACCTCGTCTTGCAGGGTAATGCAAACACCACTGAAACCTATGCAAAACTAGACCCGCTGGAATCCTTAACAAAGGAAATTGGAACCAAGTGGGTGTTCTTTGATGAACGTTTGTTGCTGGGGGCAGCAGTGTTCGAAACGACGAAAGACGTTTACGACACAGTTGACAATGAAATCACCACCTCCGGCGAGCAGCGCAGCCGAGGGTTTGAGTTAAGTGCAACAGGCAAAGTAAGCGATGAACTGAGCCTTATTGCGACCTACACTCGCCAAAATGCGAAGGTTACCGAAGATGCGCCTGCCGCCAACGGCAATACCACTGAAGGCAATGGCCTTAATTCCGCGCCGGATCAATCGGCCAGCATCTGGATGACCTATGCAAAAGGTCCTCTCACCTTAGGGGCCGGAGCCGAATACAACAGTGGCAATACCTACTGGCGCCAGCAACGTGCCTTCTATGAAACCGGCAGTGTCACTCTGGTCAATGCAATGGCCAGTTATGAGTTCACCAACCAACTTAAAGCCCAGCTCAACGTGAGTAACCTCACGGACAAGGAGTACGTAACGGATTACAGCGCTCGCGGTCACTTTAAGCCAGGTGATCCACGTAATATAAAACTCAGTCTCAACTACAACTTTTAAAGATTAAGAATCCAATCAAGCCATCAATGGAGTGAAACATCATTGATGGCTTGAACACGAACATTCAAACTCAATCGACAGGAACCCAACAAGTGCTGCTGCATTTACACAATATTCTTACCCCCACAGAAGCCCATGATATCAAATCAGCATTACTAGAGGCCGAATGGCAAGACGGAAAGCTCACCGCTGGCAACGCCTCGCGCCAGCAAAAAACCAACCTTCAACTGGACCCCCGCTCACAACTGGCTGAACAGCTAGGCAATGTGCTTTTACAGCGACTAGGACAACGAGACGATTTTATGGCAGCTGCACTACCAGCTAAGATCTTTCCCCCCATGTTCAACTGTTACTGCAATGGGGGAGAGTTTGGTTACCACATCGACAATGCTATCCGCCAAGTTCCCAACACTCCTGTGAAAATCAGGACAGATCTATCCATGACACTATTTCTAAGCAATCCGGATGAATACGAGGGAGGCGAGCTCATCATTGATGACACCTTTGGCACACAATCCATTAAACTCCCAGCGGGAGACTTAGTTCTCTATCCATCAACAAGTCTCCACCGAGTCACACCCGTGACCAAGGGCCACCGCATCAGCTCTTTTTTTTGGTTACAAAGTTTAATCAGAGACAATGAGCAGAGACGAACGCTGTATCAGCTCGACCAAAGCATCCAAGGATTGCGCAAAGACACGCAAGATAACGAATATATTACCCAACTTATTGGTGTCTACCACAACTTACTCAGGCAATGGAGCCAGACGGGTTGAATCTAAATAATACGTTACTCTAAGCCCCTGTTATTCGAGAATGTCCCAGGGAAGTCAAATAAACAGGCTGTTGATACATCAGCCAAACTGGCACAACCACACAATGCCATTGTCGCTTCCAACTCATCCCGCAAAACTCTTAAGATATGCGCAACACCCAAGGGGCCTGCAACCGCTAAAGCATAGAGCACATATCGGCCGAGAAGCACAGCGTCCGCTCCGAGGGCGATGGCTTTAAAAATATCGCTGCCTCGTCGAATGCCGCCATCCATCAAGATAGGAAACCCCTCTGGCAGTACTTGACGCATTAACGGCAATACCTCAAGACTTGCTGGCTGCGTATCAAGGACACGACCTCCATGATTCGACACAATAATGCCACTCACGCCCAGATCAACAGCTTTTAATGCGTCTTCCGGATGCATCACGCCTTTAAGAATAACAGGCAAATGCGTGTGCTCAAGAATCAAACCTATGGTTTTCCAAGTAGGTGCTGTTTTCATCCAACACTCAAAGACAGAATCGCCTGCTCTAGGCTTGGGCAGATGGTTTAAGTTGACGGCGGAAACATCCGCAGGCAAGCGAAAACCAGCTCGTTGCTCATCATGACGAACACCATTAAAGGGTGCATCCACTGTAACGATTAGCGCTTGGAAATCTGCCTGCTCTGCTCGATCGATTAAGTGCAACGTTTCATTTAGGTCCGGTTGGCAATAGAGTTGAAACCAGCGGCAACTATCCGATGCAGCTTCAGAAACCGCTTCAATTGAAGTACTCGAAAGTGTCGACAAACAAAACCCAACCCCTTGTGCTAATGCCGCTTGCACAGTGGCGATCTCTCCCATGGGGTGAACAAGACGCTGATAGGCTAAGGGGGCGATTAATAGAGGGGATTTAAGTGATCGTCCGAATAATTGCGTTTGACAACCGCCTTGACCGAGCCCTTCGACCAATACACGCGACTGCAATAAACATTGATCATACGCACTCGCATTTCGCCGTTTTGTCAAGCCATCCATTGATGAGCCTGAAATATATGCCCACACATCCGGTGGTAAATGCCGCTCCGCTTCCGCTTCATAATCACTTAACGAGCAAAGAGTATGCGGTATCCTAGACATAGTGCATCCGAAAGGGTTAAATCAACACAACTCCTTACAAAAAGGAACCCGCGACAACACAAATGTGCTGCCACGGATTGAGCGTTGAATTCATGAGGATGAAGGGAATCATGATTTCAGCTTATCTAGCCGGCAAACATAGTAATGCAAATTATTTGCATTAGCAATTATAAACAAGATCCTTTTTTAATCATCTCTTTAAGCCGTAGAGTTGTAACCCCCTGACCCTATCCCTATCTATAGCACTGATCTAGGCGTCACCTTCTTAGGTCTGTATTATTCATCGACCTATTGGTTTTACATGCAGGAGTTCGATTGAACACAACTGATGCTTTGACACTACCCAAGTGGCTTATTCTTGTATCCTTTATTGCAGGTATGATACTCGCTACCGCTGTACTCAATTATCCAAATGATGGCCGAATCAATATATTCTGGATTTTGTTGCTTTGGGTGATCCTCCCTTTGCTGGGCTCCATCCTATCCATCGTACAGCTCGTGAGAGGCGTGAGAAATAGTTGGCTTACTCAGATTTTGAAGCCTTCACCCTACTGGCAACCTAAACCGATACAAGCTTGGTGGATTATCAGCCGACTGCAAGGGCTATGGCTCGTCTTCGGCATTGGGACTCTTAGCATGTTTGCAATCCAGCTTTTCATATCCGACCTTGCCTTCGGTTGGAGTACAACCCTTCTGAGTTCATCTGACGCATTATTAAACTTGATGCAATTCATCAGTACTCCTTGGGTAGTGCTGTGGCCACAAGCGGTGCCTGACCTCTATTTATTAGAAACGACCCAATTTAACCGTATTGACGCCAATACCACATCCTTTCAAGACGCCAGTCGGTGGTGGCCATTTATCATGGCAAGCTTAATTACCTATAATTTGTTGCCTAGAAGCCTATTGGCGATTGCGACCTATGTGAAGTGGCACAGGCTCCACTCACTTGAGTTGAGGATTGCACCCGCTCAACCTCAAGCACCTGCTTCGTCAACCAGTGCAAGTGGGAATCCTCCGTTAGACCAAGCGTATCACGCCGACGACTGGCAAGAAGCTAGCCATGTGTACTGGCAAATGTCAGTACCCAACAGTGAAGCTTTATATTCGTTAGGGCTACAGGATTGGAGTGAGGACCAACGCGTGTGGAACGCATTACTTGCCAACTCACCACATTCAATTCTTTGGAAGGTGAAATCGAGTTGCACACCCATGGCTGAGCTGAGCGACTGGATTGCTGAAGCCAATAGCAAAGGAATCAAGCAAGCCCTGCAAGTTCACCACACTCACCAAGACACAGATCGTCACAAACTCAGTTGGAAAGCCTTTGCACAAAAGCATGCACTTATTTGGATGGAGCCCTCTGAATGAAACCCTATCCTCATTTTTGTGTCGTGGGTCATCCCAACCAAGGTAAGTCATCCATTGTGTCAACACTGGTCGAAAATGCACATATCCGCATTGGGGTGGAATCTGGCACCACTCAAAAAGCCGAACGCTTCGAATTCATTATTCAAAATCAGGTATTGTTGGCATTAACCGACACCCCAGGATTTCAACGTGCACGACAAGTCTTAGCTTGGTTAAACGAGATCCCAGTAACTCCTGCTCAACGCCCCGAACGTATTCAGGCGTTTTTAAATGAACCCAGTCATGCTCAACGCTTCCCAGATGAAGTTGAGCTACTCACTCCCATTATGCAGGGTGCAGGCATTTTATACATTACCGATGCCGCCAGTGACTTAACAGCAGCAGACGAAGCTGAAATGGAAATTCTTAGATGGACAGGACAACCGCGCATGGCGATTATTAATCCCATAGACCCGGACCATCAAGATCCAAATTGGCAAGTAACATTGAATCAGTTTTTTCAATGGGTACGTGTCTTTAATCCAATGACCGCCACCTTGCCAACACGTATTGCCTTACTCAATGCGATGGCTGAATTATCGCAAGGCTGGACGCAAGCGATTAAACTTCTGAATCAACGGCTCATTGAACGTGATCAAGAGCGTATCGAACAGGTCAGCTTACAACTCGCGGAGTACTGGTGTGAGCAAATCAGTCGTCGTCTCGCCATCACGCCCTTAAACTCAGTATTACCCACCCCACCTGAAGAGCTGTTTCAACAACAATTAGATCAATCCGAAACGCACTTTTTTGAGCAATTACTCACGCAATGGGGACATGCTCAGGCGCATACTGAAAAGGAGCGTCTATGGCAGGCACAAGACAGTCCACTCATGAATACAGAACACTGGTATCTTTGGGGGCTCAAGCAAAAAGAACTATTGATGATCAGTGGCGCGGCTGGGATGGCAACAGGTGCCGTCATCGATTTGGGCTCAGGAGGTACATCCTTAATGCTTGGTGCTGTCTCTGGAGCCATTATTGGTGCATCAAGTGGGTGGTTAGCCAGCCAGCACCTCCCAAAGAAAGTGTTTGGATGGTTGCCTTTATCAAAGGAAAAACACTTTGTTGGCCCCATCACACATCCGAATTTTCCATTGGTGGTCATGGCCAGAGCACTGACGTTTACTCAACGTGTTTGGTTCAAATCCCATGCGGAGCGACGTCAGCTTGACTTAAAATCTCAAGCTTCGGATTGGTCTAAAGCAGATCAAATACAGCTGCTGCAATGGGCAAAAGCCCTGCAAAAACAGCAGTGGAAAGACAAGCATCAACATCAACTCACACAATGGATTAAAGACTCCTTGCACGAGACATTAACCGCGAAACTCGCTCAGGAACAAGCGAAGGTTTGGAAACTGGACCCATAAAAGCAATGGTCTTTTCCAGAGTGGATAAAAGGAATAAGACACCAAGCACCTTATCTGCATCCATAAAGCGCTTGGTATTATCGAGTCTAAACCTAGGCATGAATGGCGACTTTCAGAACTCCATCTCGCTGGTGTGAGAACAAATCATACGCTTCAACAATGTTTTCCAATGAATAATGATGCGTCACCATCGGAGACAAGTCCAAACGCCCTGACGAAATCGTCTGCATCAGACGGCGCATGCGCTCTTTACCCCCAGGGCACAAGGATGTCACAATTTTATGATCGCCCAACCCTGCACAAAATGCCCCCAGTGGAATTGTTAAATCACTTGAATACACACCTAGGCTCGATAGAGTCCCACCTGGTTTTAAGACTTTTAACGCAGCTTCAAACGTTGACTGCAATCCCAAGGCCTCAATTGATGCATCGACGCCTCGACCCTGAGTAATCTTCAAAATCTCGGCAACCACATCGACTTTCCTAAAATCCAGCGTCACATCGGCTCCCATTTTTACAGCCATTTGTAAACGCTCATCAACACCATCGACGGCGATAATTAATCCCGCTCCACGCAGCCGAGCCCCTGCTGTCGCACACAGACCTATGGGCCCCTGAGCAAAAACAGCGACCGTATCACCTATCTTAATGTTTGCTGATTCAGCGCCTGCAAACCCTGTGGACATAATATCAGGGCACATTAAAACCTGTTCGTCAGTTAGGCCATCAGGGACTGGCGATAGATTTGCTTGAGCATCAGGAACCAACAGATACTCCGCCTGAGACCCATCTATCGTATTGCCAAAGCGCCACCCTCCCAGTGGTTTGTAACCATGGTGGTGGTGACCGCCATCCTGAGAAGAGCAGCCATCCTGACACGCATACGATGTAAAACTTGGGCATATCGCGCCCGCGATGACTCGTTGGCCTTCTTGATATCCTTGAACATTCTTACCCAGCTTTTCGATAATTCCCACAGGTTCATGGCCAATTGTCAGCCCTCGTTCCACTGGGTACTCGCCCTTTAGAATATGAACATCTGTGCCGCAAATGGTTGTAGTGGTAATTCGAATTAACGCATCATTTGGGCCAATCTCAGGAATGGCTTTATCAATAATTTCAATGCGACCTGGTTCAACGAATACAGCGGCTTTCATCATGACAGACATAATTACCTCCTTTTATTGTGGTTTTATCTCTTAAGTAAAGCAGAGTTTCACGAAATCACCTCACAAATGTTTAAATAGGTTTACAAACTCATCCATATCTGACAAAACTGAACGAGTCAGTTATCAGGCCAGACTCTTCGCTTGTTTCGCTTGATACCTGCCATGCTTCACCCTTCCAAAAGGCAGGCTAACGACAAGGTTTACGCGCAATTAGATAAAATCCATTAAAGGAGGTACGCATGACTTCACCTTTCATTCAAATACGTACTGCGGCCCCTAACACACCGATTCGCGCACTGGTGCTCGATTCCCCTCATTCGGGAACTCACTATCCGAGTGACTTTGATTATGCAGTGGCTCTGCAGGATCTTCGTCAAGCTGAAGATACACATGTCGACACTTTGTTTAGTTTTGCACCCAGCCTAGGTGTGACACTGTTAGACGCGCTTTTCCCAAGAAGCTACATCGACCTTAATCGCTCTAGTGGCGATATTGACGAAGCACTCCTAAGCACTCATTGGCCTGAGCCTATACAAGCGAGTGACAAAGCAAGGCTAGGTAAAGGCCTCGTTTGGCGCATGCTGGATGACGGTCAAATAATTTATAATCGGATGCTGAGTGTCGACGAGGTGCGATACCGTATCCACACCTATTGGGTACCTTATCACCAAGCCTTAAAGCAACTCCTTAACGACACCTATCAGCAACATCAATGCGTCATGCACATTAACTGCCATTCGATGCCATCCATAGCTGATGTGTATTCAACCGAACACCCAGGGCTTGAGCACCCTGATATTGTCTTAGGGGATAGAGATGGCAGCACCGCAGATCCAAGAATTACCGATTTTCTTCGAAATGCGTTTAGTGAGTTAGGCTATACATGCTGGGTCAACCATCCCTATAAAGGCGTTGAACTGGTTAAAGCCTATTCGGATCCTGCACAGAACAAGCATTCGATCCAGCTTGAAATTAACCGTCGCCTTTACTTGAATGAAGCGACACGAGAGTTATTGCCAGAATACCGAGGATTACAAACCCATTTACAGCAGATATTGCTTGCACTCGACCAGTACATTCATGACTATTTTATCCCTTAATATTTGATAACTTTGATTTTTTAAGTAGAAAGAGAAGACTTAAGGCACTAATATTAGACCCATAAACGATGTGCACGAAAAAGATCACTATTCGTTAGAACGTATAATAATCTTTTCTCACGTTTTTTAGTAAGCTGATAACCACCTAAACGATGGAATGCCACTTAATTACACTAAATTAGCACTCTAACCCTACGGCCTCGAATGCAAAAGACATCCATTTTTCGTTCCATCATTCTGACTGCTACGATGACCTCTCTCGTCATCCTGAGTGTTCTTTTGTACATTCTGTACCGTGATACCATTGTTCCTATTGAAATCAGCGCAAAATCTGAAGCATTAGAGTTGGCTCAAAAAGAGGTGACATTACGCTTAGCCGCGAAAGAAGAGTCCGTTAAAGCCATCGTTTCGAGTCTTACACGTGATCCTCGCATCCGTGAAGGACTGCGCACCAACAATCAACCCTTAGCCTATGCTGGCATTGAAAGCCTTCGTGCTGACTTTGAACGCTTATCACCCAATCAAGATATTCGGGCAGAAGTCATTACACGCGACCAAACTCTATTTGCTAAATCTTGGGATCCGACCCCATCTAATGAGAGGATTCCTAACTTACTGGCGGCCTCTGCCTTAACCCTTCAGAACGTGACGGTCAGCTTTGGCATGGGCAATACAGGCTTAGGCATCATTGGTTTTGCCCCTGTGTTTGATGAAGGCCAACTCATTGGCATCGTCTCTGTCAGCCAAGGCATTGAAACTGTCGTCCAAGACCTCAAACGTGAAGGCTTTGATTGGGTCGTATTACTCAACATAGGCAGCATACGAGAGCGCTTTGACGGCGTTGTTCCCCCCATCTATTTAAACAACCCTTTTTTTGACCACGAACACATAGTCGCACACTCGAAATGGTTTGATATCAGTATTGCCGATTACATCAAACAAGTCAGACCTGATGTTGGCAAACAACTTGAACGCTCAGTTGAAATTCACGATGACCGAATCATTTTTGACATGCCTATTTACGAGCACTCCGGTTTTTTACTGGGTCGTAGCATCCTTGTCAGCAGTTCCAAACCTGTGACCGATCGCATTGAAGAAGGTTTAACCTCCATCACTCGTGTCATTGTTTCCATTATCACGATTTTGCTACTGGTTATTGCCATCTTACTCTTCCTAGTTCGCCAGCAAGTCATCAAACCGATTGATCGTATGGTCGATGCTATCACCAACGTTATTCGTTCTGGCCATTTTTCAAACGCGATTCCTATTACACGCATGGACGAACTCGGCGTGCTCACACACCGCTTCAATGAGCTGATTGAAAACCTAGAGAAAAGCATCACCGAATCCAACACGGTGATCAGTGAAATCGCCGCGGGTGATTTTAAAAAACGGGTAAAAGGCGAGTATGTCGGCGACCTCGACAACCTTAAAGCCGGTATCAATGCGGCAGCGGTTAAGTTAAAAGAACAACAGGATCGCGTGCTACAGGCGACGCAAGCTAAAAGCCAGTTTCTGGCAAACATGAGTCATGAAATACGCACCCCCATTAATGGTGTAATCGGGATGCTCTCGTTACTTGAACACAGCCACCTTCCGGATGAGCAAGCCGAACAGGTTCGACTCGCTCAAAGTTCGGCTGAGTTATTATTGGGATTGGTCAATGACATTCTCGACTTCTCTAAGATTGAAGCTGGAAAAATGAGTATTGAGCACGCCCCTGTTAACCTCCACGAGCTCTTGCACAACGTCACCGATATTTTCCAAAATGCGGCGAAGAGTAAAAATGTTATCCTTGAATTGAGTTTAAATCGCGAAGTCAATGAATACATAACTGGTGACTCGCTGCGCTTACGTCAAGTCCTCAACAACTTACTCTCCAATGCACTAAAGTTCACCGAACATGGACGTGTAACCCTACGCGCCACTGTCGAGAACAATTGCTTAAAAATTGGCGTTAAGGACACTGGTATCGGCATGAGTCCGGCTGTTCAGAAAAAGCTCTTTCAGAGTTTTTCTCAAGCGGACAGCTCGACAAGTCGCAAATATGGCGGTACCGGACTTGGCTTAAAAATATCGCGTGAACTGGTACGTCTAATGGGTGGTGACATGCAGGTTGCGAGTAAAGAAGGCGTCGGCTCACTGTTTTGGTTAGTGATTCCCTATCTCCCCTGTAAGCGCCCTGTTGAAGACCAAGCCGGTGCAACCAAATTCCTCGACTACTCACGCAAACGTATCCTACTGGTCGAAGACAATATTGTTAACCAGAAGCTTGCCGTTAAGCTTCTAGAGAAATTCAACATTGTGCCCGCTATCGCCAGCAACGGGCAGATAGCGGTGGAAATGGTCGCGAAAGAGCACTTCCACCTGATTCTCATGGATTGTCAAATGCCTGTAATGGATGGCTACACCGCCACTAAATTGCTCAGGCAAAATGACTATCGCATGCCAATCGCCGCACTGACGGCGAACGCCACTGCTGATGATCGCAAAGAGTGCATTGCCTGTGGCATGAACGACTTTTTAGCCAAGCCCTATAATCTCAACAATCTTTCGCGCTTACTCGAACGCTGGCTAACCTAAACATCATTCAATTCGATAACGATCATGACAGGATTTACAAGACTGCAGTGTCTGGCGAAATAAATCCCGTGTTGCGCGGCTATCACCTGCTGCAGAACGCTCAGCCATCTGTGCAGTCGTCTCGGCAAACTCACGCAAACGAGTTTCAAATGCTTCACGCTCATCCCACATGCGCGCCTGCGTTCGACTTTGCTGTCCCTTCGAATCCTCGGTAAACCCTTCAAGCGCTAACTCCGCGAGACGACTTAAGGTCTCGGCACGATAGACAAACGCTTCATCATCATACGCCTGTCGACGATGCAGAGGGTTTAACACACCCAGCTGGAAACTCATCAAGCGAAAGGCCGATTGACGATACTCCACAGCATCTTCAGGCTTAAGCCTATCCGCACTGACACCTGCAGACGCCAAGGATAGAGCAAACACCGGTACTAGCTTTCGTAACAACATCAATGCTCCCAGTTCTCATCAAATAAAATCAATACACACATGCGACAGTCTGACGCAGCCTAGGTTCCCGGAAAAAGCGTATAATAGGCCCGAACAGAGGAGAAGCGCGTGAACCAGCATCATCAACACCTGTTACAACTCACTTATATTCGCAGCTTATTGCTCTTTGTTTTGTGTGCGATGGTCGTGTTTGCGGTCATGGTCTTGCATCTGCACCCCAATATCGCCATGACAGGCCTAAGTTTGTCTGCGCTCTTTGCCGTTAATCTGATGACGGGATTGCGTTTACATTCCAACTGGCCAGTCTTACATCCCGAATTTTTCAGCCAACTCTGTGCCGATGCCATCCTTTACTCAAGCTTGCTTTATCAGTTTGGCGGAGCCACGAATCCTTTTATTTCCATTTTGCTCATCCCTCTTATCATCACCGCCAGCACCCTCCCCCTTCTCTATACTCTGGCCATGAGCCTATTTGTCAGCGGGCTTTACACCTCACTATTGTATCATCATGTTTCGCTGGTCGAGCTGTCTGCACGGCATCAACACAGTGTAATCCAACTGTTTGATTTGCATATCACGGGCATGTGGTTAAGCTTTATTCTGAGTGTTGCTCTCATTAGCGTATTCATTGTGCGCATGCAGCGCTCACTGCGCCAAGGCGAGCACAAGTTACAACAAGCGCGCGAGAAAAGCATCCAAGACCAGCAACTCCTTGCTCTCGCAACGATGGCCGCAGGTACCGCACACGAGTTGGGAACTCCCTTATCAACACTGAGAATTGTGTTAAAAGACTTAGAGCTTGACCATCCAGAACTCAAAGATGACATCGAACTTATGCAACAACAGGTCGATCTCTGTGCCAACCGCCTTAAAGCACTCACACAAAGTATCGCCAACAATGAAGATACGCCGCAGCCCATTACCCAGTTCATGAACGAACTCCTGAGTACGTGGCAGTTGCAGCGCCCACACGCCGAGTTTGACTTCGTCCCCCCGCATAAAGACCCCATCCCATGGGTCAATAGTAATGTCTCATTACGGCAAGCCCTATTAAACTTACTCAACAATGCAGCGGATGCCAGCTCTGCCCCCATTCACCTAGCCTTAGATTGGGACACGCGCTCCATTTGGTTGAAAATACAGGATCAAGGACCGGGACTGACACCTGAGCAAATGCAAACACTGGGCAAACCCTTTGTTACCACCAAAGGCGGGCTGGGCATAGGTTTATTTTTAACCACCAGTACGCTGGCAAGTCAAAAGGGGGATGTCAGACTCTACAACCACCCTCAGGGCGGTACACTGACCGAAGTACGCCTAGCCATCCACCCGATCAAAAAGGCCTAATCATGAACCCACAGCACTTTCTCGTTGTTGACGATGACCCTGTTTTCTCACGTGTATTAGCGCGAGCACTGACACGTCGAGGTTATGAGGTTACGCAGGCCAGTAGCGCAGAAGAAGGAGCTGAGATAGCTAAACTGCAAGCATTTGACCTCGCTAGCATTGACCTCAAGATGGAGGGGGCTTCTGGGTTGACCCTGATACGCGATCTACGCCAACAGTACCCAGACATGCGCATTCTCATGTTAACGGGCTACGCGAGTATTGCCACCGCTGTTGATGCTATCAAACTCGGAGCGAACCAATACCTGCCCAAGCCCGCCGATGCGGATCAAATCTTGGCGGCTCTTCTTGAGGATAGAGTGGATCCAGACCAAGATATCAATCCCGAACCTATGTCCGTAAATCGACTGGAATGGGAACATATTCAAAAGACCTTACGCGAGCATGACGGCAACATCTCCGCCACAGCACGTGCACTCAACATGCACCGGCGCACACTGCAGCGGAAACTTGCTAAATACCCAGCAAAGCGCTAGATCCTTTTGCCAGATGGATTTGAGTGATTTACTGCTCGTCGATATACACCCGAGCATCAAAAGTACGAATCCAATCAGGATGAAACACCATAATCCCGGTCATAATGATGCCATTCAATAACCCTTCCGGCATCATAATCAAAGGCAAGTACATGGCGTAATTGTGGTAAATTTCGGACCAGCTATAGACGCCGTCTAACCAAAGCAGCATCGCCATCGACATACCCGATACCGCAACGGCCAAACCCGCGCCGAAGAATGCGCAAACGAACATATACACAAAAAAATTACGCGGGAGCTTTGCTTCTGCCACCCGTAACACAAGCACCGTTACCAACACAGGCAACACCACCACACAAATGAGGCTCACAGGTAAAGACGAGCCGCTTTCGATGCCCAGTAAAGTCATCACCAGCATCGCTAAACTGCCTGCGAGCACTGCAAAATCCCAACCCAGTATCAGGGTTAAGGTGGTCATGCCTAGAAAATGCACGGTCAAGCCTGCCGAGACACCCGCCCGCATTTGCCACATCAACACCAACACGAGAACAGCACCAAAAAACATATGCTGTATGCCACGCTCACGCATAAAAATGCGCCAAGGCAGTGACATACACACTCGCGCCAAGATCAACACATAGATTGCAGTCGCCGACCACACCCACACCAAACTTAATAAACCGTCAGACACACTCATGTGCTTTGCCTTACCATGTTCGTTTAAATAACAAAGCATCCTCTTTTGGATAGCGCCCTTCAGCAGGATAGTAACCTTTACGCAATCCATTCATTTCAAACCCGGCACGTTCGTACAAACGAATGGCCGCGGTATTTGAGCGACGTACTTCTAAATGTAACTGTACAATTCCGCGCGCAGCTAGGCCTTCAATCCCTAGCTCCAGTAGTCGCAATGCCAAGCCTTGCTGTCGCGCCGAAGGTAAAGTGCCAATGCGCAGCAACTCAGCCTCATCCAACACGCACGAACACAGCATAAACGCCTGCATCCGCCCCTGATGATGCCATTGCCAAGCCGCACCTGACTCTACTATACGAAGCCAGAGACTTTCAGACCAAGGATCATCAAAACATTGTGCCTCTAAGGCTCTAACCTCGGGTAACTGATTGGGGAGCAGCAAATCGATCATGTGCGAGCGGCCAACAATGGCTGAAGATCGGCCCACAGCTCTGCTTTCAACTCAGGAATACGCAACAATGCCGTCACGCTGTGGCTCGACACCGCCGCCACACCCGCGCGCAACGAAAAACGTAAGCCACGCAAGGAGTCTAAGGGCTCAGGCTGCTCTAGTATCCACTGGGCCGAAGCTTCACCCAACAACAATACTCGCTTAATTTCTTGGCTTTTCAGCAAATTGCCCAACTGTCGGCGCACCGAACGAAGAGCCTCATCTGGCCCTTGATTCAGTGCAGAACCAACAAAGGCAGGCCAATGATGAAGAATCGGGTTAATTTCATACCCTTGCACACCTAAGCTACGCGCAAGTGCAGACACAAAGCGGATATGCGCCGGACTAAAACTCTGGCGTCCTTGAGGTGGTAAACTATCAACGATTAACAACTCGCCGAGTTTAATCAACACCAATGAAAACTGAGGCTCTGGATAGCGCTCGGCCAAAGGGTTTTGCAAGGGTGCCACACGCTCGGGTTGATACGACATATCCAAGGCTGACACTGGACTTGTTGTTTCAGAGGACACTGGAGGAGTCTGAGCCAATGCAGGCACCTTCTGAGACGATGTCCCTTCGGGTGCAAATATGCCCTGCAAAGACTCCAGTGCCCGCGAAACTCCTCGCGGCGCATTGACAGCAGGCGTGACTGGAGCCGCTTGCTGCTCAGTGGCAGCAGCCTCTGCAGGCGTATCATCAAAGGCATCACCCCACTGTTCAAAGCGCTCAGTCGGTGGCCAGGTAAACGCCTCGACCCAAGGGGCCGAAGGCGCCGCATATGGCAATGCCCCTCTTGGCAACCAACTCTGCACCCCAAGTGCCTGCAAATACGTATGACGCTGGGACTCCTGCGCCAACATCACCTCGGACTCCGTCTCAGTCATCCCTTACACCTGAGGATGCGCTTTTTGAACATTGGCATCGAGCATGTTCAGCGCATGAATATAAGCCTTTGCCGATGCCGTGATAATGTCTGTGTCGGCACCCAGACCGTTCACAATACGACCACCTTTTTCTAAGCGCACCGTCACTTCGCCCTGCGAATCGGTCCCACTGGTAATGGCATTAACAGAATAGAGTTGCAAGTTCCCTTCTGAACGTACAATTGACTCTATGGCTTTAAAGGTCGCATCGACGGGTCCACTGCCTTCCGAGGTACCTTGTTGCTCAACACCACCCACACTCAAAACAACTTTTGCTACAGGTACCTCGCCTGTCTGCGAAGTCACCATCAGGCTGCTCAGCTTAAAGGTTTCATACCCTGCCATCGCGCGCGCATCACTGACCAGTGCAACCAGATCTTCATCGAAAATCTCACTCTTTTTATCCGCCAATTCTTTAAAGCGTGCGAAGGCTTCATTCAACTCGGCATCAGAGCTAAAGGTCGTGCCTAACTCTTCCATTCGCACTTTAAAGGCATTGCGACCCGACAGCTTACCTAACACCATGCGGTTGGTGTGCCAACCGACACTTTCAGCGGTCATGATTTCGTAGGTTTCACGGTGCTTTAACATGCCATCCTGATGAATCCCTGATTCATGTGCAAAGGCATTCGCCCCCACAATGGCTTTATTCGGCTGCACGGGGAAGCCCGTAATACTCGAGACTAAGCGCGATGCAGGTACGATTTGTGTCGTGTCGATGCCCGTCTCCAACTTCATAATATCTTTTCGAGTACGCAAGGCCATCACGATCTCTTCCAGAGATGCATTGCCCGCACGCTCTCCCAAACCGTTCACGGTACACTCGACCTGACGAGCCCCCGCCGCCACGGCAGACAAAGAGTTCGCTACGGCTAAGCCAAGGTCATTGTGACAATGCACTGAAAAAATCGCCTTATCGGCATTCGGGATACGCTGCAGTAACTGACCAATGGTGTGACCAAACTCCTGAGGAACCGCATATCCCACGGTATCCGGAATATTGATCGTCCTTGCCCCTGCATCAATAACGGCTTCGATAATACGACACATAAAGTCCAACTCAGAACGGCTGGCATCTTCTAACGAGAATTCGACATCATCAATCAAACTCCGGGCACGCTTCACCGCCGCCACGGCATTTTCGACCACCTGATCCGGCTCCATTTGCAACTTGTACTTCATATGGATAGGTGATGTGGCAATAAACGTGTGGATACGCCCAGCATTTGCTCCAGCCAAAGCTTCACCCGCCCGATCGATATCGGCAGGCAAAGCGCGCGATAAAGAGCAAATACGACTGTCTTTGATGGTGTCAGCGATAGCCTTAACGGCCTCGAAATCACCGGGGCTTGCAATAGCAAACCCTGCTTCAATGACATCTACGCGCATTTTTTCGAGTTGACGCGCAATACGTAGCTTTTCATCACGTGTCATGGATGCACCAGGGCTTTGCTCTCCATCACGTAAGGTCGTATCGAAAATAATGACTCTGTTATTGTTCATAATGCGCTCCGCATACTCGAAAAAACGAAATTCACTGAAATAATGGCCTATTTTATAACAAAATCAGCGCCAACTCTTAACAAAAAGCTACCGATTTAAATTCATTCGTCAGTTAAACGAGCGATTGGTTGATTTGCAAGCCAAAGACGTCATAATTTTAACTACTCAGCTGATACTAGCCATAGGATAGACGATGCCCACTCAAGCCTTTGATCGACTCATTGACCGTTCGAACACCGCCAGCCAAAAATGGGAGCGCTACAAAAACACCAGCGTGTTGCCCATGTGGGTAGCCGATAGTGACTTCATGGCTCCACCTGCTGTATTAGAGGCCTTACATCAACGTATTGATCATGGAATTTTTGGCTATACCAATCCACCTGCCGAACTCATTGAGTTGGTCATTGCATGTATGCAGTCCCTCTATCAATGGCCCATCCACGCCAATGATATTGAATGGCTCCCCGGTCTTGTCTGCGGCTTACATTTAGCCTGCCGTGTCACCGGAGAATCGGGTTCCAGTGTTTTATCCCCTGCTCCGGTGTACCCTCCCTTTATGACGGCTCCACATCTGTCTGATCGGCGTTTGATCAAAGTGCCACTGAAACGGGAAAACCAACGCAGCATTATCGATTTTGATGCTATGGAAGCGGCCATCACACAAGACACGCGACTGATCCTGTTTTGCAACCCACATAATCCGGGTGGCACCCTCTACCGACAAAATGAGCTCGAACGTCTAGCCGAGTTGGTACTCAAGCATAATCTTATTCTGTGCTCCGATGAAATTCATTGCGACCTTATTCTCGAACCGGGTTTAAAGCACATTCCAATTGCCAGCCTGAGCCCCGAGATCGCACAACGCACAATCACGCTAATGGCACCGAGCAAAACCTATAACATTGCAGGACTCGGATGCTCCTATGCCATCATCCAAAATCCGCAACTGCGCCGTGACTTTCAATGCGTACGCAAAGGGATTGTGCCTGATGTCAACTTGCTTGGTTTCACGGCGGCGACGGCTGCACTCAAAGATGGCGATGCGTGGAACCAAGCCCAGCTTGATTATTTGAGAGGCAACCGTGATTACCTGATACACGAAATTAATGCTATTCCTGGCCTACAACTTGATCCCATCGAAGCCACCTATTTAGCCTGGATCGATATCAGTGCTGCTCGTTTGGACAATCCCATTCATTTTTTTGAAAGTGCTGGCGTTGGTCTATCGCCAGGAAGAGACTTTGGCGATGATCGCTTTATGCGACTGAACTTCGGTTGTCCGAGAGCCTTGCTGGAAGAAGCCGTCTCACGCATTCGACGCGCGCTACTGAACCATTTACCTGCCTGAGCATCTTTCGATGGCTCAGACAGGTTTGGATGCATGGCTCTAATGAGCCATGCGGGGAATTTACGTGTTCCGTTATTGGCGCAATTTCCAACGCAGGGTTTCACCCGAGCGCAGAGGTACAATCACATCCTGACCAAACGCCATTTCCATCGGCACTTGCCAGTCTTCTTTGACTAGGGTGATGGTGTCTGTATTACGGGGCAAACCGTAGAAATCAGCGCCATAAAAGCTGGCGAAACCTTCAAGTTTGTCTAAAACCCCTAGGTCTTCGAAAATTTCAGCGTAGAGTTCAATCGCCGCGTAAGCACTGTAGCAGCCTGCACAACCACAAGCGCTTTCTTTTGCACCCTTAGCATGAGGCGCTGAGTCAGTTCCTAGAAAGAACTTGGCACTGCCACTGATAACGGCATCTTGAAGGGCTTGTTGATGGGTGTTGCGCTTCAGGACGGGCAAGCAGAATAGATGTGGCCGTATTCCTCCCACCAACATGTGGTTGCGGTTATAGGCCAAATGCTGCACGGTAATGGTGGCACCGACATGATCGCCGTGTGCATTCACAAACTCAGTGGCCTCTTTCGTGGTGATGTGTTCAACCACCAGTTTAAGGTGCGGATGACGCGCAACCAAAGGCACAAGGATATCGTCTAAAAACTGCTTCTCTCGGTCAAAGATGTCGACATGGTTATGCGTGACTTCACCATGCACTAACAGTGGCATATTCGCTTCGGTTAATGCCGCACAAATATCATCGAGCTTACCTAAATCCGTGAGTCCCGAATCAGAGTTGGTGGTGGCACCTGCAGGGTAGAGTTTGACGGCTTTCACGTGCTCACTCGCCCCAGCCTCTGCAATTATTTGTGGTGTGGTGTTATCCGTAAGATAGAGCGTCATCAAGGGATCAAACTGTCGCCCTTTGGGAACATGCGCGAGAATACGTTCACGATAGGCCAATGCTTGATGCACATCCGTTACCGGTGGCTTTAAATTAGGCATAACAACGGCACGCCCCATTTGCAATGCTGTCGCAGGGACAATATGCGATAACACCTCGCCATCTCGAAGATGTAAGTGCCAATCATCTGGGCGTGTAATCGTTAATAAATCGGCCATGTTGCGCAATGCTCCGTCCAATCAATGAAGGTGATAAGTGTATCATAATCAATCTGAGAAAATTACTCGACTTCGATACAGCACATGACGAAAAATGTCATTGAAAATACCCAAACCTTCATCATAATAAGTATATATACTTATTACCTTCTTTTTTACTACAGCTCTCCTCAATTGCCTTTTACTGAAGACACGAATTTTTAAAGGATCTATCAAATGTTAAAACAAAGCCTCGTACTGTTTGTAAGCTTGGTATTGTTAGGATGCAGTTCGTCAAATGATGAGCCCCCCCTTCCTGCTGTACCCGTGGTCAGGCTTTTACAATTGGACCCAGAGGCCATAGTTGCTGAACGTTACTTTCCTGCCCGTATAGAAGCCTCACGGGCAGCCAATCTCTCTTTTCAGGTTCCAGGAAAGCTTGTGCACATTCCTGTCATAAAAGGTGACAAAATAGAGGAAGGCTCATTAATCGCGCGCTTAGAGCAAACGGATTATCAACTTCTGTTGGAGTCTGCACGCGTTAGTTTTGAAAAAGCTGAGCGGGATTTGAGAAGGTTGCAACAGCTTCATCAACAAAATCATGTGTCTCAAGCTCAATTAGATGAAGCACGTACAGCCTATGATCGCGCAAAAGTTGAAAAGGACCGTGCAGGTCAGAACTTGATTTATACCGAAATTTTTGCGCCCTATGATGCAATTATCGCTGACCGCATGATGGAAAACTTTACTCAAGTGTCTGCGGGAACGCCTGTGGTGCGTATTCAAGACCTGAGTCGTTTAGAGGTTGAAATTGCCGTCCCCGAAATTCTCTTACCTGAGGTTGAAGACCCAAACGGCTATACGGTCACGGCAACCCTACCGTCACTTCCTGAGCGTCCTTTCGACTTATCCTTTAAAGAATACTCGACCGAACCCAACCCTCGCTCTCGAACCTATCGCGTGACGTTTGAGATGGATAATCCGGGCGATCTACGCCTATTGCCCGGAATGAGTGCGACCGTAAAAGTTGCCCTAAAGCCAAATGATGTCCAGCGCCCCATATTGCCCTTGCACGCATTGCTTGGACAAGGTGAGCAAACCCAAGTGTTTGTGTATTCCCCTGAAACGGAAACAGTATCTTTACGACAAGTTGAGTTGGGTCGCTTGTTAGCAGACGGTATCGAAATTGTATCGGGTATCGATAAGGGTGAATGGGTCGTCGCGGCTGGTACAGGATTTTTAAGTGAAGGCATGCGTGTTCGCAGTGATCGGGAACTAAAGGAGTCTCGTTAATGGATATTGCACGTGCCTCAATTGAAAAACCCGTCAACACTTGGGTGTTAATTCTCATTTGCCTCCTTGGCGGAATCTGGGCTGTTTTAACCTTACCCCAATTAGAAGACCCTGAATTCACCATCAAAGAAGCCATCATCTTAACCCCTTACAAGGGTGCATCTGCGTTAGAAGTTGAGCTGGAAGTCACCGAACAGCTCGAAATTGCCCTGCAAGAGATGCCTCAACTAAAACGTTTAACCTCTCGATCCATGCCCGGGTTATCTGAAATTACGGTAGAGATTGAAGATGCCTACCGTTCGGCCGAGTTGCCACAAGTCTGGGATGAGCTACGCCGTCGCATTCACGACACACAAGCTTATCTTCCACCGGGTGCGGGTCCATCCTTGGTGAATGACAGTTTTGGGGATGTCTTTGGCTTGCTGTATGCCCTAACGGCACCGGGGTTTGAAGCCTCAGAACTCCGTGACTTTGCCAGAGACCTTCGACGCATCATTTTACAAGTACCGGGCGTTGCCAAAGTTGCCATTCAAGGGGAACGTGAAGAGCGTATTTTGATCGAAATCCCGCAGACCGTTTTAATTCAACTGGGTTTGAGCCCTCAACAATTAGCAGGTCGTTTGCAACTGCAGAATGCCGTTGTGGATGCAGGGCGCAAAACACTGGGAGACCTTGCTATACGCGTGGTTCCCACTGGGGATTTTGACAGTCTTGAGCATATTCGCAATCTCTTTATTACCACGCCTTCAGGCGATACGCTGCGTCTTGGTGATATCGCCGTAATTTCACGTGACTACCATGAGCAACCAAGACAGTTGATACGCTTTGCCGGACAGGATGCTGTCACTCTGGGTATTTCCGCAACCGGGGACAGTAATATTGTCGAGGTGGGTCATGCCGTCGAAGCCGCTCTCAGAGCGCGCATGTCTGAACTGCCCCTTGGCGTGCAGCTTTCGCCTATTTATCAACAACACACACTCGTTGAAGAGGCGCTAAAGGTTTTCCTCATTAACTTGGTCATGTCCGTTTCGATTGTCATCTTGGTGCTCTGCCTGTTTATGGGCTGGCGTGCAGGTGTTGTTGTCGGCAGCGCATTGTTGCTCACCGTGACAGGCTCTCTCTTTTTAATGAAAGTCACAGGGTTGCAGATGCAACGTGTATCGCTTGGAGCCTTGATTATTGCCATGGGCATGCTGGTCGACAACGCCATCGTGATTGCTGAAGGCATGCTAGTTCGTATGAAGCAAGGCCGTAGTGCGCGAGAAGCGGCGACAGACATCACCAGTCAAACACAAATCCCTTTGTTGGCGGCTACCGTCATAGGTGTGCTTGCCTTTTCTGGAATAGGCCTGTCTCAAGATGTCACAGGTGAATACACCTTTTCGTTATTTCTTGTCATAGGTTTGTCCTTACTCTTGAGCTGGATTTTGGCCATTACGGTTGTGCCTTTACTCGCCAGCTTGCTGTTTATCACAGCTAAGACAGCCAGCAACGAAGAAACAAACCAGGGTGGATACCGACGTTTACTCACCTTAGTCTTGCATCACCGACGCCTGACACTCCTGACACTGCTTGTTCTAACAGGTATCAGCATGGTGGCGTTTAAGCAGGTTCCGCAAATGTTCTTTCCTCATGCTCAAACCCAGGTGTTTTATGTTAATTACTGGCGCGAGCAAGGCACGGATATCCGGGCAACCGACCGAGATTTGAAGCAGTTAAGTGAATTTATCACGCAATTAGAAGGCGTTGAGCAGGTCACCAGTGTTGCGGGGATGGGAGCATCACGAATGATGCTGGTGTACCAACCTGAGCGGACCAATCCGGCTTACGGTCAACTCATTGTCACCGCACGCACAATTGAAGAGATCCCCCAGATCGCCGAAAAAATCAAGATGGAATTAGAAACCTATCCACAGGCGCAAGCTTGGATAGAACGCGTGCGACTGGGGCCTGGCAAGGGGGCCCCTATTCAGGCACGTTTTTATGGCGATGACCCCCGTGTGCTTCGAGCGCTAGCCGAAGACGCCCTGACAATTTTGCGCGACACCGCCTTATTGGACAATCTACGCACGGATTGGCGTCAGCCCGAACAAATCATTGTTCCAACCCTCGCGGATGATCGTGCAAGTGTCTTGGGTGTCAGTCGACAGGACTTAGCCGAATCCCTTTCTCTCCTGACCACTGGGCAAACCTTGGGGCTCTATCGAGAAGGTGATCGTTTAATTCCTTTGCTGCTGCGTGCACCTAGTAACGAGCGAGGGCTTGCGACGCAATTGCAGGATCGGATGATTTGGAGCCGTGCAATGGAGCATTTTGTTCCAGCCAGTGAAGTCGTGGATGGTTTTGAAACCCGGCATGAAGAAGCTTTGATCTTACGTCGTAACATGCAACGCATGATCACGGTTAGTGCGGACCCCTTAGCGAACGTCAACATCGCATCGGCCTTTAGTGAGGTGCGCGCTCATATAGAAGCCCTTCCATTACCACCTGGGTATCATTTGGAATGGGGAGGCGAACATGAAAGCTCAGGGGATGCCAAACACGCCCTCGCCCGCCAATTGCCTCTAAGCCTTTTGGCCATGATGGTCATTTCTGTGCTTTTGTTTGCCAAGATCAAACAACCGCTGATTATCTGGCTCTGTGTGCCTATGGCTATCTGCGGTGTGACATGGGGCTTACTCCTATCCGGCATGTCCTTTGGATTCATGGCACTGTTGGGGATACTCAGTTTATCTGGCATGTTAATAAAGAATGCCATCGTGCTGGTTGACGAAATCGATCAGCGTATTTTAAATGGAGAAGCCCCAGCAACGGCCCTGATCGATGGCAGCGTGTCACGCTTGCGCCCCGTGGTCTTAGCCGCCGTGACAACAATCTTGGGGATGCTGCCCCTTGCGTTTGATGTGTTTTTTGCAGATATGGCGATCACTATTATGAGTGGCCTTGCCTTTGCGACCTTATTAACACTCTTGGCGGTGCCGGCCTTGTATAGTTTGTTGTTTGGGATTCGAGTGATTGAGCCTCCTAAGTAGGGAGGCAGGGAGAGGCTAGGTTGTAGAAGTGATATCGTTCGTACAGTCATCAAGAGCCGTGTCAGCAATGCCAACACGGCTCTTGAATACTACATACACCTTAGCGACCCTGCCATCATTTGCTTTTGAGAGTTGCTGATGGCGACAGCAATTGTCGAGCTAGAGACAAACTCATCATTTGCACGTGTTTCAACTATTGTGATTTGACAATCCCAGACATCAACTAAGCCACCAGACGGCTGCTCAAACGTGCCAGCGGTGCAAATTGACTCCAGTTTTGCGCTAGTATCTTTGTAATGCCCTGTCGCAAGCAATAATGATAGCTGATCAGCAAGCGTATAGTTTTTTTGATCTGTAACCGTTTCAGGAGGCTGACATAGCGGCTCATTTTTCAAGGGATGGTTTAAATTTTTTAGCAGTATGTCAAACAAATCGACACCTGATAATTTTTTAGCATTATTGTCCGAGTAAATATCTTGCTCAGTGGAATAAGCTGCGCAAGAGGTCACTATAAAAATCAAGCATAAGAAAATTTTCATAAAAACCTCCCATAGTAGAACTCAACAGTCGAGCCTGAAGTGGCATAAACCGATCTAAACGTATTTTTAAAATGTTCTAGTGAATGACAAACCACGCGGTTATTTGTATTGCTATAGTGCCATACCTCTCCATTTGTGAAAATTCCAATATGCTTTCTTGGATGGTTACCCATTTGCAATTTACCGCCAAAGTTGCGCACATTGGATGAAAGCGTGACAAAAATAAGGCATTCCTTCACAGTAGCAGGCTTATCAGCCCATGCATCAGTTTCTGGTGAGCTTTTAAATACATCATCCACTCTGAGTGTAGCGCCATTTTCTTCCCTTTGTCTGTCATCCCAAGTAAAGTTTTTGCATGTCGCGCCCGGCAGTTCATACCCCATCATATGAGATACATAATGCGCGCAATGATTTTGACGACTATCCTCAGCAATACTGAAAGGACATAGATCGGAAATATTTTTACCGTGTGATTCGGAAAGTTCAGTGGGTATTCTAGACATAATAAATCCTTTTATGTTTTGTAGGTTATGATCACGATTTTCATAGCTATTTAGACTGACCAGATCAACATTGATATGTTTCAGCTTATTTTTAATGTCGATAAGATCTGCATTATTGACAACCATCAACGATGATTTTAAATTACTGGGTTATTGTCAGACTGGGTAAAACGGTGCTTCAAAATTGAGACATCACTCTTTAAGATCAACTAAATAACATAACTAAATTAATATACTCTGTTCTTGCTTTATTAAGGTTTATTTTACAGCGATTTACAGTAGTCAAGTACACTATTGAGCTACGTTCTATTTCAAATGCTTCTCTAACGCAACTTGCATCACGAAAAGCCTCCCATAAAGATTGCTCTATGTCGAAGAGCTCTGTTAGCTTCATCCCTAATTCGTGATAGAGCTGATACGATAGAAGGGTTTCATTCCTATCGCTTAGAGCTGTTCTATTATGAAGATTCTCTCTCGACAATATCGGTCATATATAAATAACCACATCTTTAATAAAGGCTTTGAAACCTAAGCTCCAAAACCTTTCATGTATTCTATTGTGCATCTATCTATGTCACGTCAATAGACGCACGCTAGAGCCAATTGATTAAAGCTTGATGCCCAACGCGATGTCGTAGCCCGCTGGTACGCTGCCTTCTGGACGATGTGCTTCATTCCATGGCGTGTACTTCATCTCAATCTTAGTAAAGTTGAGCGTAATAGACTCCTGAGGGCGATTGTCTTCATCCGCCGAAACACTGTACCCACTTACAAGTGTATTCGTAAGTGTATATTCCATATAGGTTTCTACACCATTCGGACTTGTCTGCACCAAATGGATCAGCGCTGTTTTCCCTTGGCCAACACAGGCTTCAGAGAAAAAAACTGGGGACGTTTTATCCATTTTTGTAGTCAGGGTAATTTCACTGATGTGAGGAGAAGTAGACTCACGATCTTTACCTTGGCCTGTTTTAGTGGACAGGGTACGACTAACATTCCAGTTCATCGAATCACACTCAACCCAATTTTTATGAGTGGATTCAGTTACATCACCTGCCAAACCGTCAATCTTTAAATATATAGCCATGTAAACATCCTTATAGTTTCACATTTAAAATGGTGTTACTTGTACTCATTTATGAGTCAGTAACGTCATTGATAACAGATACACGACTACTCACAACATGTATCCCTCCTAAAACCCACCCTGTCGTGCGATTTGCATTACAGAGCGGAGTTATTTTTCACCTATAGATCCTTCTATTGCTAAGGACTTGCCTAGCAATGGGATTAACATATGTTGAATCTTTACTATTGATCAGATTGAAGCGTGATGACCTCTTGAAAGTATCCTTCGTGCCCACAATCCATCTGATGATGACAAAAATCCGAGTTAAAAGAGAACTTTGCAAACCAGTTCCGATCCGCTTCTGGAACCTGATTAATCTGACGTGTACTGTAGCCAAACTGACTTAATCCAAATACACCCAGTTCGGACATAAATAAGCGGCCTTGTTCAACTCGATAAGCAGTACCTCCTTCCCCGCTAACACAGGTCTGACGCCAATCAAATGCTACACCCCGATTAACTTTAACCTGAGCGGTGAGGTGTATTGAGTTCGGATCACATCCAGCCTCTAAGGTCTGCAAAATGGATTGTGCATAGGCTCTCAATCCTTGAATGTTCGAGTCGTAACCTTGACTGGCAGCTGAATCAGTCAGGACAAGTAAACGCAGTTGTCTGAATTGATTCAACTGAGATGCCGACTGAACGGGAGCCCACACCAACACATTACCGTGATAACGTGGATGCGATTGCATACCCATCGGTTGATAGTTCTCAGGTAACGCAAATCTAAAATTGTGTTTAATATCCTTTGCCGAGATCAAGGTCGTATCTGCACCTGCAAAACCTGATATAGATAGCGCTATCCATACCATACTTAGCCAACGAGTCTTCATTGAGAACCCCCATTCACAGAAAGACCCAACTGCCCATGATCATCTACCAAAATCAGCAAGGAAGTTAGCTCAACACCGCTACCAAGGTGATTCAATATGGCCAATGAAAGTTGTGGCAAAAGTTGTTTCTTAATAATGTGGATAGCATTTCTCGCACCCGTGTCCACTTCTTGACAGCGAGAAACGATAGCATTGACAACATCAGCACCGTACCGTAACTCAATGCCATGCTCCATGTGCATGCGCTGAACCACCCGATCTAACTGCAGTGCCACGATTCCTTGCATCGCCTCATCCCGCAGCGGTAAATACGGAACAATGCTAATACGTCCTAAGAAAGCAGGCTTGAAATAGTGCAGCAATTCGGGTTTGATCAAGCGATCAATGCTGGCTAAATCCTGATCCGCTTCCGAGTCATGATGCCAAGCAGAAAGTGTTTCTGTGCCCGCATTGGAGGTCATGATAATTAACGTATTGCGAAAATCGATATCACGTCCTTCCCCATCTTTTAACATCCCTTTATCAAACACTTGATAAAATATATCTTGGATACTTGGGTGAGCCTTTTCAACTTCATCTAACAAAATCACGCTGTAAGGTTTGCGTCTGACGGCTTCTGTTAACACTCCACCTTCCCCGTAACCGACATATCCCGGCGGGGCACCCATCAACAAGGATACTTTATGTTCTTCTTTATATTCTGATAGGTTAATGACCGTTAGGTTTTGTTCGCCTCCATAAATCAAATCAGCCAGTGCAAGCGCGGTTTCAGTTTTACCAACACCACTCGTTCCACAAAACATAAACACGGCTAGCGGCTGATTCGGATCGGCCAGTCCGGCTTTGGAAACACGAATACTTTCGCTGACACGATCTAATGCATGATCTTGTCCAATAATACGTTTCCCTAACTCTTGGCGTAGAGACATCACTCTCACGAGTTCATCCGATAGCATTTTGCCCGCAGGTATGCCCGTCCAGGCTGAAACAACCTCTGAAACAACTTGTTTATCAACATGAGGACGAACCAATGGAGCTTCACCCTGAATCTCGTTCAATTCATTTTGCAGGTGATTCAACTCTTTCAACAGTGATGCCTTCTCCTGCCCATCTTCCAGCAACGAGTTGCGAATTGAAATAATACGATCAACACGCGTACGCTCATCATGCCAGCGCTGTAGAATTTCAGTTTCACGTATTTCTAAATGTGCCAGGGTTTCATTTAAACCCGCAAGTGCTTGCTGCTCTGTACCATACAGGACCTGCTCACGCTCAAGGCGCTGCACTTGGACTCGCAGCGCTTCCATTTCACCCTGCAGGTCTTCAAGAATAGAAGGATGACGCTGATACTGCATACTCACCCGCGAACAAGCCGTATCCAACAATGAAATACCGACATCAGGAAGCTGTCGACCACTAATATAGCGCTTGCTAAGTGTTACGGCTGCCTCTATCGCCTCGGCTAACACAACAACTCCATGGTGTGTTTCAAATCGACTGGCAACCGCTCGCAACATTGCACAAGCAACCTCAATCGACGGCTCTTCGACTTTAACCACCTGAAAACGTCGAGTGAGCGCCGCATCTTTTTCAAAAAACCCTTTATACTCCGCCCAAGTGGTTGCTGCTAATGTTCTTAACTCACCACGTGCTAACGCTGGCTTTAAAATATTGGCAGCATCACCCTGTCCGTTAGATCCACCAGCACCAACCAACGTATGTGCTTCATCAATAAACAAGATCACCGGCACCGATGATTGTTTAACCTCTTCAACAACAGACTTCAAACGTTGCTCAAACTCTCCTCGGACACCCGCTCCAGCTTGCAAGAGGGTTAAGTCCAAGACTCTGATGACAACTTGTTTTAAAGAATCAGGCACTTGTCCGGCAACAATACGCAGCGCCAAGCCTTCAACAATGGCCGTTTTACCAACACCAGCCTCACCCGCCAGTAATGGATTGTTTTGTCGACGGCGACACAGAATATCAATGACTTGTCGCACTTCGGATTCTCGCCCTGTGACAGGGTCTATTTCACCAGCACGCGCCCGCTCAGTGAGATCTAGGGTATATCGTTCCAACGCTGATGCTTTTTTTGGCAGTCCCGGCATATTAATTGAGTCATTTTCTGCAACGGGTACCTCTGGATCAATTGACGAAGTTTGCTCTAACTCTTGCCGCGCAAGCCATTGCCCTTCTCTCACAATTCGATCTAAATCCACCTTTTCTAGAAAACGACAGCGGGAGAGCATCAATAAACGCAGAGACTCCTCTCGAAATAAAACAACGAGGCAGGCTGCAGAAGAAATAGCTGGTAAACCATACTCTAAGCTAGAAAGCATCCAAGCTTTTTTAAACACATCAATGACTTGTGAAGAAAATGATGGTGCATGGTGATTGCCTTGATCAAAGTGAGCGATGGAATGCTCCATGGCTTCGATCATTAGCGTTGCATTCAACTGATAAGGGGCTAACAAGATGGCTAAGGTATTGGTTTCAGTCCGCAGCAAACCAATCACTAAATGCTCAAGCTCCACGGAATAATGCCGATGTCCGACCGCGACAGAGGCCGCCGTCTCAACACCTTGGCGTGCTGTATCCGAGAGTTTACCAATCAAAGCCCTTGCATCCATATTTAATTCCCTTTATCGAGGTTGATGATCACGGTTTTATCTACGGCTATTTCAGGAGCGGTTTCATCCTGAACAGCTTGAGAACTCTCTTTCGCCCTTGGAGACCGATTTGATGTTTCTAGATTCAGACTATTCTCAAAAAAATTCTCTAACTGCTCGGCAAGATCATTAAACTGCATATTCAGAGCACCAACTTCTTCAGAGGAATCAACAGGCAAGCGCGTGTAAAAATTTCCTGCATAGAGACTTTGTATCGCTGAACTCACAGACTGAACTTTATTGAAGAAGTTTTTATAGACCAAATACAGCACGGAGGTTACCAGTAGGCAAATTAACACAACAAAACCAATCAAATAGGTTAATGTTTTATTCGCTATATGCTTAATTTGACTGGGTTGAATCCCTACTTGTATACGCCCTAGCGTCCTTTGCGCATAGTCAATTTGAGTTGAAAACAAATACAAATCAGCGTTTGATTCACCTAATCGATAATGATATACATCATTTCTAGAGGGTGAGGTGAGCCTAACCACTCCTTCAGGAAAAGATCGCGGATTGCCGACAAGCTCTGCATCGGTAGAGGCTATAATAATACCTTTATTATCAAGTAGATGAAGGTAAACAATTTCATCTGCACTTGAAAAACGATTGATAATGGCATTCATAGAGTCCCTGTCGTCTAACAATACAGGTTCGGAAAGGTGGTCATGCATCTGCGATACGTACATATCACCATAAGCAATCAAAGTACTTTGCAAACTACTCGTTAATTGACTTAACGTAAAATAAAGCAAGACGGCACACAAAAGTCCGATAGCACTGGTAATCAGGCAAGTATGGCGCCAAGTTGTGCTCATTTTTATATTAAAAAAGGATTGGCTCTTTGTTTTAATTTCTACGCGTAACGCTTCAACTTGTTTTAGTAGTTCCGTTGCAGATCGATACCTGAATGCAGGATTTTTGTGAAGCAGCTTTCGAATTATTTTTTTAAGTGTCGGAGGAATTTGCTTAGAGCCAAGATCAACATCAGACTCTTGAATCAGTGCATCTAAATCTTTTAGCGTACTTGCTTGGAAGGGCAACTTCCCAAACACTAAATAATAAATCAAAACACCAATTGAATATAAATCACTCTGAACGGTAGGGACTTCGCCCTTTAATTGTTCTGGTGCCATATATAGAGGTGTACCCACGACAAAGGCATCCTCTATTGCATCTGACTCATTGAAATATGCTACACCAAAATCGGTAAGCTGAACATGACCCTCTTCATTAATTAATATATTACTTGGCTTTATATCACGATGGTAAATGCCTTTTGAGTGCGCATGTTCAATCGCTTTAAGTAGCTGTGATACAATATCAAGTAACTTTTCTATAGGTGGGTCTGGATTATCGATCAGCCAAGATTCTAAGTTCTGAGATGCAAAATATTGCATTAATATAAAATGTAATTGATCGATTTGACCAATATCAAAGATCGAAACAATATTGGGATGATGCAGCCGACCCGATAGTTGTATCTCGTTTAGAAATAAATCAACTCGCTGATTTTCATGAGAAAATTCAGGCTTCAAGAGTTTAATAGCCAACTCTCGCTGGAGTTTAGGGTCATACGCCAGATACACCTGTGACATGGCGCCTTCACCTAACATCCTTATAAGCTGGTATCGTCCTAATGACTCCATTTCTCAACTCATTCCCTAAAGTTAATTTGCTAACATAAAGACTACGTTAGCAGCATCCGATGCATGCGTCTTATTTTTGAGCCATGAATTATAGCCTAATCTAATTGGGTTGGTAACCCTTTTATTTGTTAAATTTAAAGGAGGAACTTCTTTCGCTTTAAGAATGGGTTGTAATGAAACATCATAACCGATACCTAAATACTGCAGACATACATTAAAGACTCTCTGATATAAAATAGCATCTGGCTGCAAAGACTCAAACACTTGATAATCAAGTGGTTCAGTTGTAATCAATACGCTTCGATTACCATCCATGATCTCTGCACCTAAAACACAGTCTTGCCCTAAGCATACTGATTTCTTTCCTAACTGGTTACGCTCAGATTTAGATAAAGAGTAATACTGGGCATAAAATTGTGTTGTTTGGACACGAACACCAATGACCTTAGTTAATATTGCATTCAAGCCAACGAGAGTTTTTCGCTGGTGTGAAAAATAGCCACAAAAAAAATTTGATATTTGATTTAGAATAGGCTCATTTTCAATGAGATGAGAATGAGCTCCTGCAAAACCAGCAATAAGGTCTTCTCCACGAAAAGACGAATTTTGAGCAAGCCGTTGCCGCCTCTCATGAATAAAGGGATATCGATTCCGATTCCAAGCCGCTAGAAGAAAACTTAGGGTACGGCTGTTAACAGCATCTAAAAACGACTTTAAGGCAGAATCTCCTTGCCTAGCTCGCTGCTGAATAAGTTCGGTATAAAAAGGAGGTAACACTCCATTCGCACCATAAAGTCCGAAAGCACTGACCAATAGATGAAGTTGTTTTGGCTGCTCTGACTCTACTTTAACTTCATGCACGCTCTGCGTTCGAAAGCACAATTCTGAAACCTGAGAAAACCGAATAAACTCATCCTCTAATGGCTGATCAGAGGGTGCAAATCCAGGGTTAGGGCCGTTTATCTCAGCATATACACATTCTGCAAGACGTATAAACTGATAAAAATCATACTCTACTGGGCGATAGCGCAAATAAAAACTTAAATCAAACATTGATCACCCGTCCTTGGCGGCCAGGAGTAGACGCACTCCTCATGCTGGTTGAAGCTGACATCTAATTGAGTAAAGGAGTTAATTTGAGTATACAGCGCCAAAAATCGGTCAAGCACTGAGCAAAAGAGAAATGCGCTCGCGCCCGGAAAATCATGAGCATCAAGCTTTACATGAAAACGATGTCCCCGGCAGAAAAAAAAGACTCCCGATGCAGATACAACACGTCTCATTTCCATATCGACAGATGCTACCGACAAACTATCAATCATTTTCCGTGTCTCAGGACTGTTCTTGAAATCATAGAGCGATAGGATTTCTTTTAACACACGCCCTGCTGTTCCTTCTTTACTTAGACTCAAATAGTTCAGGTTAAGGTGAGATATTAACTTCCAATGCTGTCCCTTTTGATGATCAAAACTCGCGGGCTTAAAAGCCAAAAGTGTTCTTGCCTTTTCAATACCAGGCTTAATTTCCGCTAACTCTAACTCTTTGAGTTTGCCAGATTTCCATAGTTGATGAGGGCAGTTTCCATTCGTAACTAAGCAGTCTAAAAACAGAAGAGTCGTATCCTTCGTTAGGATATCAAGCGGAAGATTATGCAGTGATATCGACAACTCGACTCCCTGCGATTCACTCGTTGACGTCTCTTGGTGCAAATGCCAAAAGGGACGACTTAAATCATCAATATCGAGACTCGCATCGAAGTCAAAAAAACGTTTTAGCCGTACAGGCGCGCTTTGATCACTGGAAAGGGTAGCTGTTTTTACTGAATAGATCTGCACAGCCTCCGGATCTCTTGAATCAGCCACAACTGGATAAGACGTGCGCGTATGGGTGAGACGAACATTCTCTGCCAATTGTGAATAAAGGTTGATAATTGGCGTGGCGTAGAGTTGAAAATGCGATGCCTTGACGTGAGGCGCGATTTCGTCGTAAGCACTCTTAAGATAAAAGAACAGACTAAAGCGCTTCGTCTTAAGTTGCATGTGTCGCAATGCAGAAAGATCGAGTTCAAAAAATAGAAATTTTTCAGGAAAAACAAAAAACTCCGACAATAACCGATAGCCGGGTGAAGACTGCTCTGAGTACGCCCACGCCGCTTCTTCATCTTTAAAACCCACAGCTTGTATACCTGATAAATCCAGACTGATAGGCCGAACGTCTACTTCTGACTCAGCCATCACCCATGAATGGACCTGGTTAAACAGCAACTCGTAAAGAGGATACGCAATATGCTTAGGTGCATTCAAATACACACGCACTCGTTCTAGTGGCATTGAGTCTAACGATTGAAAATCCAAACTTCCTAGGTCAAATTCGAGATGCAATAAACCAGAAATCTGTTGAAGCTGCGCAATTTGAGGAGCATCAAAAGGGGCCGATTGCAAAGAGGCCCGACAGAGTCTGAGTGGCAACACATCGACGTCATAGAGTGTGGTAAAACGACAGCTTTTCATTTCAGAAGCACTGCTATCTAACGCACTACCTCGTGGAATGCTCACTGGCGCTGACGTCTCGAGGTCGGGATCGAAGCAAACAACCGAATGGCTAGGTATTGGTTTTAAATAATGCGGATAAATCAGATCAAATACTGATTGAGTGAGCTCAGGATAATCATCTTCAAGCTTGGCTCGTATACGAGCATTCAGCAGTGCCGTCGCTTGAATCAGGCGCTCAACATGTGGATCACGCCCCCCTTGATCCGTCATTTGCAATCGATGCGCGATTTTTGGGTATTTTTGAGAGAAGGTCTGCCCAACACGTTCAAGGTAATGCAATTCTTTTTGATAGTAATCAATAAGTTCTTTTTTCATCATGATCGACTAAGCCTAAACCTTTTCACTACAGGAACGAACGCCGCATTAAACATGATCAGCTCGGCCCCATCGCTGAGAAGAAGCATCGCATCAATTTGAAAAGCTATTTGTGCCTGGCTAAAAGCCGACTCTTTGATGGCCACTTTCACACCCGTTAAGCGTGGCTCGTTCGTAGCAAGCGTTTTAATCAGTACTTGACGCAGGTGCTCTAAGCTCTCTTTTGAAGCGATGTTAATCGTTGAAAAATCAACGACACCAAAGCTGAGCAATTGATCAAATGCAACGGACTCGTAAAACTCTATGTTCATTTTCGAGTTCAACAATCGATCAACATCCGACAAAACGGAATCTATGTATGCTTGAGCTTGCTGCCTCGGGGACAGAGCCTGTTCGACTAACTGGTCAGAATCATCATCAAAAAAGCTGGTTAAAAACGTCTGCGACATGAACGTCCTCTGTTGCTGGATGTGATAACGCGTTAAATAGGTTTCGAAATATCAGTTGAGAAAAACACTTCTGTCTCAACACATTCCAGTTGGTAATGCGGTGATAGTTTCACAGCACATTTAAACACTCCCGCCTGTCCAGCAAGCTCAAACACCTTAACATCCACTTCACGCAACGGATATTTAGCCAATAAATGCTCAGAAGCATCGCTCGTTGACATGGTATAATTGAGCAGCCATCCTTTAAGAAAAGACTGACATTCTTCAGCTGAAGTAAAACTGCCCACCTTGTTTCGCATCAAAATTTTCAGGTAGTGCGAGAAGCGTGAAACACAAAGAACGTACTGAAGCTGAGCGGCATACTTGGCACTCTCATTCGACACTCTAGCCTCTAAGGTGGGTGGACTGTGGAGACTAGGAGCCGAGTACACAATTGATTGATCGCTGTTTGTTGTCGACGTTAAGCTGATAAAACCTATGTCTGCCAGCATTAATGACAACTCATCGTAAATCAGCGTTTCTGTTTGTAAACAGGGGTAATCATCAACCAAACTTTTTAATCCGCTGACATGTGGATGCAACGCAGCCTTGTGAAACCTCATTCCACAGATTTCAGCCAACCAACCTGTCGATTCAAAGCATTTGGCTAGAATTTTCCCGATCGGATAAACCGCACTCATCCAAGTGATATCATCTGTCTGACGAGATGCAAGCGTTTCATTCAGCATAAAGCCATTTTTGGACTGCCAATGAATAGGCGTATCAATCATCATCCTTGGTAAGGCCATTGCGATAAATCGAGCATCGGGATGCGCTCTAAATTCATTCCACTTAACAAACTTATGCTGTTGATAGGTGTTGTAAGCGTTAATTCGCACTGATAGATTTTTGAAAGAGTCGAGGTCTAACAATTCAGGGTTAGCACCAAGGATAAAGGGACAAAAGGCTGCAGCGGCTATTTGAGATAAGGAGTGCAAATACCCAATGTAGGTATTAAGAGCCGCTTGAGTTGGAAGATGAAGTTGATGGTCACAGAGCATAACACCAAACGGCGTTCCACCTGCACTGCCAAACTCTTGACTGTAAATCTTGTCAAAGATATGACTTTGATCGAATTCCATTGAGCACTCAAAGTCTTTCAGTAACTCCTTGTAAGATATGTCTAACATTCTAACAACCACAGACGTAGTTGCAGTTTCATCTAACAAATAGGCGAGTCCATACCACCCAGACTTCAACGCTTTAAAGTCCGGGTGCGATAAGATTTCATGGAGTAACTGGTTTATCTGATCATCAATCGCAGCAATGAAAGTACTTAACTCCATCTGCTTCGATGTTAAAAAAGCAACCTGACTCATCCCTGTACACTCCATGTTTTCATCCCCTTAAATCAGTCTTGTCCTAGCTGAGGAATCTTAGCGACCATACGCATAGAGACCGTCAATTCCTCTAACTGTAACCACGGACGCAACCAAGCCACAACATTATAGGCACCAGGCTGCCCAGGTACCTCCGTCACTTGGACTCGCGCCTCTTTTAATGGATAACGGGCTTTCATCTCCGGTCCTGAGTTGGGGTTATCATTTACATACTGAATAAGCCAGCGATTCAACCAAGCTTCAACATCATCGGCATCCATAAAACTACCAATTTTATCGCGAGCCATGACTTTCAAATAATGGGTAAAACGTGACGTGGCCATTAAATAAGGCAAGCGCGCTGAAATAGCGGCATTTGCAGAGGCCTCTGGACGGTCAAATTTCTGTGGTTTTTGGGCCGATTGCCCCCCGAAAAATACAGCAAAATCTGTGTTTTTATAATGACACAGCGGCAAAAAGCCAAGCTTAGACAACTCAGACTCTCGACGATCTGTAATGCCAACCTCTGTCGGACACTTTAGATCTAAATCACCATCATCACTGGTGAAAATATGCGCGGGTAAATTTTCAACTTTTCCGCCGCCTTCCGCTCCGCGAATCGATGTACACCAGCCGGTCGTTGCAAATGAGTGAGTTAAGCGAGCACCCATAACATAAGCCGCATTCATCCAGCAGTAATCATCATGGGCCAGTGCGCCCGCCTTACCTTCAGGGGTAGTGACTCCTTCTTCATAATTAAACTCTTCAACGATACGTGTGTCAGAACCGTAAGGAAGCCGAGCCAATGTACGTGGCAAGGTTAGATTAATGAAACGTGCATCTTCAGACTCACGAAAGCTACGCCATTTGCTGTATTCTTTTGAATCGAATACTTTTTCAAGATCTCTTGGGCGTGACAACTCATGCCAGCTTTCAAGACCAAATAAACTATTGTCTGCAGCCGAAATAAACGGGCAGAAAGCGGCGGCGGCCACATTCGACATTTTTGACAAGAGTTCGATGTCTTCAGGATGATTGGTAAATTCGAAATCACCTATCAATGCCCCATAGGGTTCACCACCTGGCGTTCCAAATTCATTTTCGTAGACTTTTTTGAACGTGTCACTTTGATCAAATTCAACAGCTCGATCTAAGTCTTTATACACTTCACGTTTAGTTACATTAAGAACACGAATTTTAAGGTTGGTACTCGTCTCTGAGTTGTTCACCAGATAGTTTAAACCACGCCAGCTGCCTTCTAGTTTCTTGAAGGATTCATCATGAATAATTTCGGACAGTTGCGATGAAATTCGGCTATCAATAAGTGCTATTGCTTGGTTAATGGTTTTCGCAATATTGCGATCCCAAACAACCGTTCCTTCTTGAACTTCTTCCAATAGGTTGCGAATCAAATCTTTCGTATCATCTGCACTGGTCTGCTTAGTCGCAGAAATCACACGGTCCAGTATATCGCCTTGGTCATCTAACCAACCTTGTTGCGTTGATACTGCTTGTGAATTAGTACTACTCATCATTACCTTCCTTGTTTTCTTCATTTAAACGTGACGCGAGACGCCCAGCTTCATCAGTGCTCTGCAAGACGCTTTCTAAAATAGACTCTAGCTCTTCCGAACGATCCGACTTAGTTAACAAATCACGCAGTTTATTTCGAGTATCCAGTAGTTTTTTTAAAGGCTCGACTTGCTCAACCAAACTGCCCGGTTCGAAATCCTGCATAGAGGTAAATTTCAGATCAACAGACATCAGGCTATCATCATCTGCTAAGGTATTTTTCACCTTTAAATTCAGCCCTGGTTCCATTTTTTTCATCACATCATTCATGTTGTAACGATCAACCTGAACAAATTTGCGTTCTGACAAAGGTTTTTTAGGCTGAGACGTATTTCCAACAAAATCCCCCATCACCCCAACAACAAAAGGCAGTTCCTTTTCAACCATCTTGCCCTCTGTTTCAACATCGTATTTGATGTGAACCCTAGGCTTGCGCACTTTTTCAAGTTTATTGTGAATACTATCGCTCATATTACTATTCCCTTATTAGTTGATGTCTTCAACGCCAGTGATTTTTTTAAAGTTCAAACGTGCATTTTCATCTGTGATAAGCTCGCTGATCAGTTCAGGTAAGCTCAAATCCCCCCATCGATTGATACGCTCTAAGTTATAAGCAATCGGCGAATGAGGTTCTGTCTCTTTAAAAAAGACAATCAGTTTTCGAATGAGAATAAAGGCATCCTGTCTATTTCGAATACTGACATGGTTTGCCTTAATCGCCGCTAGAGGGCTCGCTATCTCTAGATTTTCCTGTCTAGACTCAATTAGATCATTCGGTAATTCGAGGGATTCTAAGGGGTCAGATAAAGCGGCAAGATGCGAAGCCCGATCGAATGCTTGCTGTAATATGCCCTTAATTTGCGACGAAGGTGGAGACTCATGACCACAGTGTTCATACAAAAACTGTTCAATTCGAGTAAATGTTTCCACACATTGCTCTATAAAAGACAGGGCCCCTTGCCGACGCTCATAACTAAGCTCTGCAACCTGAGCTTGCACAGACTCATAATCCAACATTCCCTTCTGTTTAAGTGCTTCCTTTTTTTGAGGGTCTTTGGTTTCCGATACTTCGAAGGCTTTCACACAATCCAGCAATGAAATAGCTGGGCTTCCCATAAACAAATGCGCCATTCGCAAGGGCATGATCAAAGCCCCTTCTGAAGACAAACCGTTTAAACCCGTTAAGGGAAATAAAGTTGATTCAAACCCATCTTCATCTTTAGGAAATATATTCGGCCAATGCAGCGTGAGTAACGCTTCTAATTGATTAAGGCTTTCAGAAAGGCCCTTAAAGCCATCAAGCCGTAAGGCCGACTCAATTACCCATGCCATCACCTCTAAATCTTTACTGACGTTTTCTAAAAGAAAAACTGAGCGTTCGAATAAGGGCTGCCATGCCGGATAGCCTGCATAAATATCTTCAACACTCAGGGCTTGACGTTCTTTATTTCGCAATAGATTTCTTAAATCTTTTAACGCATAAACCTCTTCACGCCAATGGCCTGAACGTAGATCCTCGCCTTGTGGGAACTCATCTGAAATAGGTTTATGCAATCCTGTTATGTCCATATCCAACTCCATTCAATAACCCTAATTTTAAAAAATAGGATTTGTATCCTTTCACCTTTCTTAACCCCTAAAAACACTCTTATGGGTTAATTAAACGTTCACTCAACTTTAACGCCCGTTCCAGATAATGCTGAGCACGTTGATGGCTGGGCTCTAGGCGCAAGACTTGCTTGAACCGCAAAATCGCTTGCTCAACCTCCTGATCGTGAAAATGACTGACTCCCTCTCGATAAGGCTGGTCAATCAACTCCTCTCGTAACTGTTCATATAAGCGCGTATTGCGCTCAGCTTCACTCTGCGCGCGTAATCGCTGGTAGGCTAAAGATGATCGGCCCTGTTGATACAACTGCTCTGGGGTGAGAGGTGGTACAATAATATCAACACGATCACTCGTAGAGGTCACATCCGGTACAACTGCAACAGGCTCTGGAGTCGCAACGGGCAGGCTTACTGGCTGAGATCGAACCTCTTCACACCTTGCCCTCACCACTCTGGATACTTGACGAGCTGACCTAACACTTTGCAAATGCTCACCAATGACCGGAAGCGATGACAGCTCAGGTGCAAGGACAAGGCTAATCTGAGGGTAGTTTTCATTAAAGGCCTGGTTGTAACGTTGCAGCAATACCGCGTAGTGCTCAGTACCATAAATACGTTTTGATAGTTCGAGAAAGCTTTCCTGTCCATTAACAAGATGGGTCTTGACTTCGATTTGCTCGTGATTGCCTTGGCTCAATAAACCAAATAAGCTTTGAGACTCAACCTGCGCTGCAACCACTCGACTGTTTTCATTAAACGGGTCTGCGAACAACGCCATACCTAAGTATTCTAAAGCTGATTCAGGTTCTTCATTGAAATAAAGCGAATAAAACTGACTCAGGTTAGCGCGTCCACCCGCTCCGGCATTTTCGCTTAACAAGCGCACACCTACTTGATGAAACCCCTTATAGAATTCCATCAAATCCTCGTCCGTAATGGTGACCTCATCGACTCTTTCTGGCTCCTTTTCAGGAATCGTATTGCAGCCCACCAATACACAAATACAACTTAGCAACCAGACGTTACGCATCACGATCTCCAACTATCACTGCACTCAGGTTATCAGAGGTCTCACGTACTACTCCTGTGTGAATTAATGTTTTCAATGCAGAGGAATAGTCATCGGCGTAATACAACAATTTACCTAGTTCCATTTGATCCATAACGTTGTAAAGTCCATCCGTACAAAGTAAGAAAACATCATTTCGTTTAACATCTAAGGGTTGGATATCGATCTCTATCTGCTCGCTCACCCCCACTGCACGTGTCAATATATGACTAGCAGGATGCGTTGTTGTACTGTACTCGCTCATTTCATCAAGCAAATGCTGGGATCTCAGCGCCTCATACTGCGTGTGATCAATCGTGATTTGCTCAAAATACACATCCCGCATGCGATACAGACGACTGTCTCCCGCCCATAGCGCATACCCTTTATCCTTGGATAACAGCAAAAGAACAAATGTTGACCCCATAATCTGTTTGGACTCAAACATCTCGTTGGCAAGCGAGTAAATGATTTGATTCGTTGTTTTTAAAATATCGATTACTTTACTGAGTAAATCTTCGATATTGTCTATCTGAGCAGCGCGCAAATCTTCTAAGGATTGAGTAATCAAGCTACTTGCGACTCCCCCTTCAGAATGACCTCCCATACCGTCAGCAACACACCACAAGCCCAAGGCATCGTCGGCGTATATCCGATCTTCGTTACATGCTCTTACTGGACCTGCCAGACTTTCTCCGACGCTAATCCATCTAGACTCATAGGTTTTTGTCTCGGATACCTGATTAGAGAAAAATGGTTTATCAGTCATGAGTTGCCGGCTCCTGGCCTAAAAGGGATTGATAAAAATCAGCCGAGGGTAGACCAGCGCACATCACCTCTAGGCTCGGCTGATCCAAAGCCCACCAGTAAGATTGAACAACGCCATGCAAAGGAATGACGTCATTTGACTGAGCAGAGGTTGGCAAGTGAGTTAGTGGTTTCTCATGCCATGGAGTAAGGGAATGATTTGATAATAAAGCGACTATGGATTGATAAAGCGTCTCTATGGATTGCTGCTGATGCAGTGCAGTTACCTGCTCATCAACAAGGCTATTGAGAAGATCTTGCATCCCCATGGGATTAAAATAAGATAAGGATTCTTCATTCCTTAGCAGAACACCGCTCAATAATGGAAAATAACGGCCCACCGCATCAACACTGGAAATCATAACCCCGATATACACCATCGGTTCTGGTTGTTTAAACACTATAGCATAGCCGCAAGGGCTGGCATTTAAATACGCACTCAACCACTGTTCATAGCCCATAGTGGCTTGTACCTCAGACAGAAGAGACCCTAGCCAGTCATATAAAGTGGCCTCAACAGATTCAGGCAAGTTGAGTAACACATAATCTCGATGAGCAGGCAACTTGCCATAGATACCAATAGATTTCATGATCAATGACACCTGATGGATTTAAATAAATTTGCATCAAACGGGTTGTAGACGCTTCCCGCAATCAACTCGAAAGACAAGGGAGTGCCCTTGCGAGTTCTGAACTCAAGCAAGTAACGCTCACTGTCCAATGACGTGATCTGTCCTTTATCAAACAACCTGAACAATGACCATTCGCCTCGCTCTGTCAACGATTCAGAGTTTTCGGCTGTTTCAATGACCAAGCGCGCAAATGACTGGGTGCTCAGATTTGCAGAAGGCCAAGTAAATCGACGTCCTAATTTCGGCCCGTGCGAATAGCTCAACTCTTCGTTATCAACAACTAAAGTGACCTTTAAAATGCTAGGGTCGACATCTCTGGGCACCAACTCAAAGCTCAGAGACGGCGTTTGCCCACCAGGGCCAAAAAACATGTTTTGAATTCGATGACTTAATTCGATTTGCCTAAGTAAGGTATTCACCCCCACGGACTCGAAGCCCGTTATCTTCTGCCAACGCCATGGCGTGCGTGAGCGGTCAACATAAGGCGATAAAAACTCTTGAAAATAACGATCGACAATTCCCCCTGCTGCAAAATAGGTGGTTAAGTCTCTTAGGGTCATTTCGCGAGACGCGTGTGTTGAGAAGGGATACCTATCTTCAATCATATCGCGACACGCAGGTACAACATTGCTAGACCATTGATTTTGGATATAACTACGCGCTTGCGCTCCAGTTTGTGCTTTTGCAGAGTTGATCAATTGCGCAACCCACCCTGAGATAGGCTCAGGCAGACGGGACATCTCATTTTCCAATCGCGTCACCACATCGCTCATCCCTTGATGTTGACTGGCTTGCATCCATGCTGCGCGTTCTAAGTTGATGCTGCCTTGCAGTCCCTTCAAAAAAACACTCAATTCATTTAGCTGGACGTAAAGTTGCGACAAGCGCTCAAATTGGCCCGCGTCATTGGGGTTGGCTAACTGATGGAGATGAAGTAAAACAGGCATCGTCTCCAAAGATAATACGTTGAAATAGTCTTGATTCAGCAATGCCAACTCGTCAAGTGAATTAAGATCGAGCCCTTGTTCTATCAGTATCTCCGGTGATACAAAGAGTGCCGAAAACTCAGTATTGCTTCGAACCATGCTAAGTAACTGAGTGAGCGGAGACCCTGCTTGAGTCAAGGTTTCAATCGTTCGAATTTTTGCTTGTGAATCCGCTGTATCCGTTAACTCAATGGATTGCAGAGCGTGTAACCACGCTTCTTGATACTGCTGCAGATACTGCCTAAACACATCCGTTTTATAACGTTCCTCCAACATTGAGTCATAACCTAGCACCTGCGCATCTTTTGAAATGATTCGAGCGAGATGGTCAGTTTGTTCAGCAAAAAAAAGCTGAGCAGCCTGACGTGTAAAATGGCTCTCTATTAACGTATCTTGGATACTTTTTCCCTGAACGGAAAAAATCAACACCCCCTGACTGCCGACCAAATCCAACAAATGATAAGGCCGTAGCTGCAATCGTTTCGCTTCGTGTTGTACCTGATCCAGCAAGCGATTCGCCGCAGGCTGCTGCAGGACTCTACGTTGGGCATGTTCTAATAACTCCTGATTCAACGAGGGCGCGTAGTGATTGGGCAAGATATCAAGCAGGTGAAAAATATGCTGGCCTAAACCGTCTCCCGGCATTTGACCTTCTTTAGACACAACACGCTGTAGGTAACGCCGAATAAAATCATCATCCCTTTCAACACTCCCCTCTAAGATTTGATACATCGTTAAATCATCGTAGGTAGTCTCCTGCGCATGAAGCAGTCGATTTTCAATAAAGAAAATAAATCTTGGTAGTAATACATTCAGTAAAGAGCGCTCATACAATGCAACGGCCTCACTCTGCATTTTCCCCGTCTGGTTTAATCCAGCCCCTTTAAGCCAACTTTCCTTTTCATTTAACTTTGCATAACCAAAAGGCAAATCACGGGCTTTATGCAGCACGGGCAGTATCCGTTCTAAACTATGGTCACTTTCCGCTAGGCTTTGGCTCAACAGCTCAATTTCAACAATGGCGACTTCAAACTGATGCAGATATTCCGTATTTTTTAAATAACTTTGATACCACAAAACCGACATACCAATAGTTGCCAATAACATGGATACACAGATCGTAACGTAGAGTGTTGATCGTATTTTTTCAAAGCGAGTGTTCTGCTCCGCAAGACCCCCTTCTTTAAACACAACCTCTTGAAGCAAATGCTTTATAAAAAAACTTTTTCCTGGGCGATTTTCCGATGATCGCGCTCGCCCTAAATGGGCAGAGAGCCCACTAATGACTTTATCCAACACACTGCCGTTTTGATTACCACTGGTAAAATAAGCCCCTCTTAACATAATCGGCTGTTCAAACCGAGTGGCTGTAAAACTGCTATCAATCAATAGTGCTATTCGATCCTGCAGGGATGCCATCATTCGTGGGAATATATAAGCCGCATCTCGTTTAGACTGATCGGACTCCTGCTTAAGTACATCCAATACTTTGACCTGCAAACGCTCGACTAAGAGTCGATGTTCAATCAAATAACGACTGACGGGATCAACATCCTGCTCCGATAACTTGAACGTAGTTCCAAAAACTTGCTCTCGGCCTTCATTGTCTAAGGTGGCAAAATACTCATCAAAACCCGGTAATACATCGAGTTTGGTGAGGACTAAGTAAACGGGGAACTTAATTTTCAGTGTATCGTACAGTTCATACACCCTACGCTTAATCATCTTCGCGTCAGCAATAAGATCCGCTTCGTCCTTACTCACCAAATCATCAACACTGTAAGCGACGATAATGCCATTGATTGGTTTACGTTTTCTGTACTTAACAAGAAGCGACAAAAAGGTATTCCAGTCTTTTTTGTCTCGGTCAACCTGGTTATCTTGGGTCGTAAAACGACCCGCCGTGTCAATCAGAATCGCTTGATCTGTAAACCACCAATCACAACTTTTCGTTCCAGCAACGCCACGAACTGCAGCGCCAAAGCGATCCATCAAAGGAAAGTGTAATCCTGAATTAATCAGTGCCGTTGTTTTACCCACCCCTGGGGGGCCAATTAACATATACCATGGCAAGTTATATAAATAATGCCCCTTACTAGAAGGACTTTTTAGTTTTTTTAATAGGTTAATGGCCTCTTCAAACTTGGTTTTAAACTCAGCAGGATCGGTAGACTCACTTTCTGGCTGAGATGGGTCTTCTACGACAGCCTTTTCTAATTTCTGATTACGATTGCGATCAGCAAGCCACCCCCGCAACTTGTAAGCAAAGCTCATCACAAATAACGATACAATCATGCTCGCTCGTGTCAGCATTGATTGAAAAGGCTCGGCGCCCCCCATCGTTAATGCAGGCAAAACAAACCAAATCATTAAGCTTAGCAACCCCAGTGCGACTAAACTTAATAAGCTCCCGACACTGAGAAAGCTGCCAAAAAACATCTTCATTCAGATTTCCCTTTCATTATCGCCAATCCGTTTCTGGTAAAAGTACAAGTTCAACTCGTCGATTTTGTGCCCGCCCTTCAGGCGTCGCATTATTTGCTAGCGGTTGCGTATCCGCTCTAGCCTCGATCTGATAACGTCCATATTCTTTACCCGCTTGTTCAAGCAAGCGCTTTACCTGCTCCGCTCTTGCTTGAGATAGGTGCCAGTTGGATGGAAATCTGATGGTGTTAATAGGAATACTATCCGTATGACCCTCGACCAAAATCCGTCCCTGCTCACTCATCAACTCTCTCCCCATATAGGAAATCAGAGCTGCATATTCAGGCTCTAACTCAGCACTCCCTGAACGGAAAAGCAAATCTGAGTTAATAACAATGCGAATCTGTTGCGAACGATCAGACAAACGAATTTGATTTTTCTCAATTTCTGGGGCAAACAAACGGCTGACTCGAATAAATACAGACTCATTCACTTGCGGAAGTTGCACTTTAAACTGACTGTGCTGTTCGGTAAGCACCCTAGATGCACTGCGTAACGCAATACTTGATTGATCATTAATATGAATCAACAAGTAAAAATACACCATACAAGCCATTGCAACTAAAAATACGGCCGCAACCCAAAGAGGTAAATAACTACGCAAAGTTTTAGCAAGTGTATCTTCCCCTTTCCAATGTGGGGACAGGGCTTTAGGTGTCGTTCCTCGAATTTGAGTCAGTGTGTGGTAGAGACTCTTTTTTAACTCATACAGTTGGCTTAGTCGATCAGGCTCTACGGCATACTTCCCTTCAAACCCAAGGGACATACAAATGTATATCAACTCCAATAAATCTATATTTTTGTGTGGGTTCTTATTTAAATTACCAAGAATGACAAATACATTTTCGCCCCCCCAGGTTTCTCCATGATAATGACTTAGCAGGCAATGTCGGCTCCATTGAGCTTCTTCACCTAAGGGTGTGTTCATGACAAGCTCATCAACAGTTGCACATAAAATATAACGAGCAATTTCAACTTCCTTTGAATCCAAATTGGCCTCATAGGCTGATTTTTCAAAGGACTCCACCATTGCGATCAACTTCATTCTTAGGAGATCCGCACTTAGCTCTGTTGTCTGGGTTCGGATGGATGGCAACAGAGATAAGATCTCAAATGCGCTGTTCTCCAACACATTTAAACCACTCGATAGTTGTGAAACCTCCTCAACTGAGATGATTGAAGACGAGACTTCCATTTGAACCTCTGGACTCGTGTCAAATCGTCCACGCCCTCCTGGGGTGGGAATCATAACTGTTCTATCTTTGATAAATGCCATTGATCATCCCTGAGTTAATATTTAATCGCCCACAAATCCATTTCAAGATTTGGAAACTGCTCGCCAATATGAAGTGCGATTGACCGATTAGCGCTAATGCTATCCCAGTGCTTACCCTGAGCTTGTAATTCGAAATAAACAGCTCCCCCATAGTAGGGAATTTGCCGCGGTGCAACCGGCATAGGTTCAATTTTTATGCCGGGCAAATGACGATTAACAAGCTGCGTAATGTACTCCACTGGGCCGATTTTCAAATGTGTCGGCAGCTTGTTTCTCAAGTCTTCTTTCGGCATATCTGAGGTAACAACCAATATATACGCACGGTCAAACAGCTCATTACTCGGGATCTGGCCAACACGAACCCCATAACTCTTCACTTCGAGTTCGATACGATACGCATTTTGCTCCAACAGAGTGCTAAGCGATCGATTCAGTTCTCGTATCAACTCCACAAAACAGACCTTTAGTTGCTTATGATCATAAGCTCTAAGCTCTTTTGGCAGCCGAGTATCTGATGTAAACGTCGCTAGCTCCGCAGCAAGGCTAAGGCCTTGCTCGTATACAACCAAGGGATGAATGTGTTCTAGTTGACCATAATGATCAAACAAGACCTTATATCGATTTGAGATCTGTAACAGCATAAGATCAGAAATATCCGCGGCACCTTCAGTGCCCGCATTTAGGATTCGCTGAGCGTACAACTGACTTCGCAGTGACAAGAGTCCTGCGATCTCTCGTACATAGGAACTTAAAGTCGAGTTTCCACGAGTATGGAGCGTTGGTGGTACAAACTCGCTCTCTAATTCAATGCTATTCCCTGATACGGATCTGACTTGAGCAATCGTAAGCGTTGTCATGTGTTGGTGTACCGACCGCCCAGGTAATAACCTCAACTTTTTATGGGCTATATCAATATCGGCCACCTGACCACGTCCAGCAACAGAGTCCGCAATGTTATGGGTTTCGATACGATACCGTGCATGGCTGACATCTTGCTGCGACCGATCCATATCCACTGCGCCATTCTTCCATAAGGGTAAGCAGAGGTTTATCAAATCACCTTCTTTTAATTCACTGATATCCAGCGCATCGGGGAGCGGATCAGTGCCTGGCATTTCAAAGGGTGTTCCGTCTTCAAAAATACCAGAACACTCGCTAATCATGACCTTACCAATCTTCAACGCTCCTTGATCGAGAATAAGGTGCATAACTCCCCACGCAAAGCCACCAAGCGACGTTGTTTTCAAGTTTACAAACTTTTCAAAATAACGGTCTTGCTGCTGAAAATGCTGTGGACGCATAAACATCCCTTCGGTCCATGCAACCTTTTTATACCAATTCATTAAAATACTTCCCTTTATTTTTCAAAATAAACCTCAGTTCCATCAAGGTGAACGCGCAATTGAACCCGATTATTAAAACTCAAATACTTAGCAAGGAAGCCTCGGTTATCGCCTATTTGTACGACATCACGCCAAACTGCACGATCAATATCCTGAAAGGCAGCCACAATACCAACATAACGAATCACTTCGTTAATCTCGAAGCGAACAGGCATAACCTCACCCGGTCTCAACACAACAGACTTTTCTAAATCTGTCTTGCTTCGGGTATTCGACTGATGAAATTCAAAATAATCAGCTCGCTTAAATTCTCGGTCATTCGTCATTAGAAAAACCTGAACTTCGACGGGAAAAGATAAACCTGAATGATTGGGGTTAAGCTCGTTTGAAGCGATTAGTTCAATATCGACAAAAAACTTTCCCTCCTGTGAACTAACTACGCGCAACACCTCCATTGGACTACAGCCCGTTAGAGTAATAAGAATCATGGAAAATATAAGAAAATGCTTAACTGTCAGAGCTGATTTTTTTAAGCTGCTGCTCATACGCCATCCCAAACTCCTTGATGAAAAATCCTTGAATATCGTCACGCATACTCACTTTTAAATCCTCATAAAACTCTTTGTACTCCTGCCAGTGATTCACTTTTTTCAATCCAGGAACACCTGAAAAATGTCTAGGCTTTTGATTAAACCGTCCTTCAAGGAGTTCTGGGTTAATGCGCTCCATCAGTTTCATTAAGGCCTCTTGAACCCCAGACATCATGGCTAATTGATGCGCCTGAATATCTCTAAAACTATCGGAAACCGCTTGATCTCCACTTAAATAAGCTGAAGAGGAGGAAAACAAAGCAATATTGAGCGCCTCACGACCTGTTGGTGAAAATTTAAATGGATTATTGTCGGTTGGTTGTATCATCGTTTGTTGTAAACGAAACTCTCGCTTTACCATCGAGCGAGTTGCTAAGGTTTGAATCATCCCATTTGCAAAATACTTTATAAGAATGCCTAATCGATCCGCAACCTCTTGAGGATTTGTCACCAACGCAGGATCAATCCCTGCTGTGGATAATATTTGCGTCAATAGCGCATTATCGTCCTCAGTCAGAGAATGAAATACGGTTCCCTGAAAAGGCATCGGATCTTCTGAGTGATTAACAGCAACACTCTCAATCATTTCATTCTGTTTTGTCTGATCCAGCTCTTCTGTTACTGGCTGCTTTATCGGTGGCACTCTAACCAATTCATCTATAAGGAGGTCTTCTATCACGGTTTCTTGCAGTACCTGCTGTTCTAAGAGCGGCGACCCGAGCGCTAACGCTTCCACAACAGATTTTTCTATAATAGATTCCTCTATACTAGGCTCTTCTATAATAGAGTTTTCGCTTACAGGTTCTTCTATTAAGGATTCTTCTAACCAATTTTCCGGCAGGTGCATATGGGGCTCTGTAACGTTATATGTCTTCGAGCTCGCCAAACTCACTCGCTCTGGACTAATATGATCAGCCGCAAAAGAGGATGACACTTCAATTGCGCTGTCCACTGGAGTTTGACCCACTAACATTTCACTTAGCGCACTGCCTTGGGCTGACTCAGATAGGGGATTTATCATAGAGTCCGCTTTTCTGACCGTCGATTCATCAATCGAAGCGCGAATAGTATAATCGCCGATACGTATTAAAGTGCCGTTATTTAGAACAGCGCAGCGGCCTCGGCCAATTGGCGTTTCACTATGGTTCAAATAAACACCATTAGTGCTTAAATCCGAAATAATAAAACGATTATTTTTCAGATTGATAATACAGTGCTTACCCGATAGATATAGATTTTCATCTGGCAAGACCCAATGATTATCGACACCACGACCAATAGACAAAGGCTCTCCGTCTACAAAAACAACACTTTTGTTTTGTAATTCTGCTTGCTGCTTGCTGACGACACTCAGCTCCATCCGCATCTTGAACTCCTTTCAAGCTTCATTAGGACGCATTTTATCAAGAAGATATTGGGACTCTTTAAATCGAACTCAATTAAAAAGACACCATCAACTCTACCCGACGATTAGCAGCTCGCCCTTTTGCGGTTCGGTTATCCGCAATCGGATGGGCGGGGCCATAACCTGCTGTCGTCAGAAATGCTGGATTAAGCCCTTGCTCACGTAAAAAATCTGCAACCTGTTTAGCACGATTTTCAGACAAGACCTGGTTATATTCGGCATTGCCTAAATTATCAGTGTGCCCTATAACATTAATCCTGAGATTAGGGATAGGCATTAATACTTTACTTATATCAATCAATGCCGTCTGAAGCTCATGACTTAAGCGTGAACCATCAAAATTAAATGCTTGGATGTTTGAAAACTCTATTAATAAAGCCTCATCATCTGTTTTCTTAAGTTCTAGATGGGGAGATATCATCAGTGCATCAACAACAGAATCTAATACTTCAGTTGTTGTTTGTACCTGATCTGATTCTATATTTTGAGGGGTTTGCTGAGCTGGATTTGCAGAACAACCAGCCAATACAAAGCAGGTAAAACCAATCAATATGGCTTTTTTCGGATTAAATTCCATGTCTTTTCCTAATAACGTTTAAACTTCATTCCTGAGCGCAATCATTGCTGGAAGCTATGGTAAATAAATTTATCGCATAAATCTAGCGTTAAGTTGTTTAAAATCCCTATCACTAAATCAAGGATGCTGGATAATATCAAGATTATCAGCAGCTAAAACAGAAACCCCATATAAAACGCCAACTCCCGCTCCAAAACCTGTTGCTGATGCAAAGCCAATCGAAATCCATGCGCTTCATCCGCAAAGTAAATGGCCTCTACAGCCTTACCCGCTGCTTTGAGCGCTTCTACCATGGCATGGGTTTGTTCAGGCAACACGACGGGGTCTTGTAATCCTTGAAAGAAAATAACCCCCTCCGCTTGTAAGGCATGTGCAAGGTGGACAGGTGAACGCTCCGGTTGACTCATTTCCGACTCATCTCCCACCAACCAACTCAAGTAATGAGACTCAAATTTATGGGTATGCGCATGCAGAGGCAGCAGATCACTGACACCGTAGAGACTGGCACCCGCCTTAAAACGCGCAGAGTGAATCAGTGCCATCAGGGTGGTATAGCCGCCCGCACTTTGACCACGAATAAACAACGCTTCAGGGTGAGCCATACCCTTGGCCACGAGCTGATCAACCAAGTGCTCAACATCTTCAACCTCAGCCTGCCCCCAGCAACCCGCCAAGGTGCATCGAAATTCGCGTCCATAACCGCAGGATCCACGGTAATTAATATCGGCCACGGCAAAACCCGCCGATGTCCAGTATTGAACACGGGGGTTTAGCACGGGATAGGTTGCCGATGTCGGGCCACCATGTGTGAGCAGAATTAAAGGCGGTGCGCTCGGCTCCTGTGTCAGTTGTGAAGGCGGTGTGAGGGGCGGATAGTAAAAACTTTGCACGTCACAAGCGTTTGTGGTTTTGATCCAATACGGCAGAGGTAAGCTCACTGGATGTTCGGGCGTGTCCGCACCCACGATGATCTGCCAAGTCAATTCGACAAGATCCAATGCGACGACACCTGGATAACGATCCTCACTCTCTGCAACACAATACGCATGGGTTGAGCTTAGGCTCAGACTGCTTAGACGTGAAAAGGGCGAGGTGACCGAATGCTTAGCCTTCGTTTGTGCATCAAAACGCCAATAGCGACTGTAGCCTTGTTCCTGCACCAACGCATGGAGATGCCCTTGCTCATCCCACGCGTAGGTGCTCAAACCCAGTGCCCAAGGGGCGGTTGTAAACTCGACGGGCAGGATCTCATCCAGCAAAGGCGAAGCTTGGGGATAGCCCTGCTCTGTTTGCTTAAATACATACGGATTCCACCAGTTGTCAGGATCGCCCAACGCCACCAAGTCGCCCTTAGGTGAGAAGCGTGGCTGCAACCAACTGGCGTTATTGGCCACCTGAGTCTGAGTGGAAATGACAGGAAGGCCATCTTCCAATTGGATTGAATAAAGTTGCGTGGACAACCAAGGTTGATGCGGATGTTGCCATTCAATCCAGGCCAGCGTCTTGCCATCAGGACTCAAACGCGGGTAAGCATAGAAGTCGGCACCCTGCAGAATATCCAAAACGGCTCCAGTCGTGCAGTCAATCGAGACAATACTTTGTTGCGGCTCGGACGCTTCATCCACCGCCATCTCACAAACTGCCAGCAGACGTTGGTGTTGTGCATCATAGACAAGGTCAGCAAAGCGCCGCTGTGGCGTCGAGGTTAAAGGGACACTCACCTCAGGACTCGAAAGGATAGAATCGTCTGCGGGATAAGGGCTGATCCAAATTTGCTGATCCGCGGCATTGACCCAAGCAAAGGCATTATCCACCCTTGTCCAAGCCACGCCGCCATACTCATTGACTCGGCTGCGAACGCTCGCCTCTTCAGGGGTAATAGCGGCGATTCTACCGAGCTCACTCAGAAAAAGACGGTTACGACCCGTAATAGGGTTAAACTCCACCCATGCCACCCCCTGGGGCGTAGCTGAAACCGAATGGTATTCTTTAAAGCCCTGCACGACTTTCTCGGCTGAGGGCACGTTTTTCATGTATTACCCTTTTAAAAACACGCGGGAGTTACGTTCATTACGGAACGTCATCGCCGTTGCTGACACATCAGCTTCCGCCGCTAAGCGTGCCTCTAAAATAAGCGAATGATGCTCTGATTTAGAACAGACAGGATCCGCATTGTGCATATCCCCTGTCAACATATAGGCCTGACAACGGCAGCCGCCAAGGTCGTCATCCTGTTCATCACAACTGCGGCAGGGCTCCTTCATCCAGCCTTTACCACGGAAATAGTTAAACCCTTCAGAGTCATTCCAAATATGAGACAGACTATGATCTTTCACATTCGGGAAGGTCAAGGGCAGCATACGCGCACTGTGACAAGGCAAGGCAGTACCATCCGGTGTCACCGTTAAAAAGAGTTCACCCCAGCCGTTCATGCATTTTTTCGGGCGCTCCTCATAATAATCCGGCGTCACAAAAATAAGTTTGATCGGATGTCCTTGCGCCGCCAAACGCTCACGGTACTCGTTGGTGATCCGTTCAGCACGTTCCAATTGTGCGCGCGTCGGCAACAAGGCTTCACGGTTTTCAAAGGCCCAGCCATAATACTGGCAGGTCGCCAGCTCAACATAATCGGCCTCTAGCTCTACGCACAGCTCAATAATGCGGTCAATTTGATCGATATTATGGCGGTGTGTCACGAAATTCAGCACCATGGGATACCCCTGCGCTTTGACTTCGCGTGCCATTTTCAATTTTTGCGCAAAGGCTTTGGCCGAACCAGACAACATCTGGTTAACCTCTTCATCCGATGCCTGAAAGCTCACTTGAATATGGTCCAATCCTGCATCATGAAAATGCGCAATCCGCTGTGCATTCAAACCAATACCCGACGTAATTAAGTTGGTGTAATAGCCCAAGCGTCGTGCTTCTGCAATGAGGATTTCGAGGTCTTGACGCACCAAAGGCTCTCCACCGGAAAACCCCAATTGCGCCGCGCCCATCTTGCGCGCTTGTCTAAACACATCAATCCATTGTTCAGTGGTCAACTCTTGTCCAGCCGCTGCAAAATCAAGCGGATTGCTGCAATACGGACATTGTAAAGGGCATTTGTACGTGAGCTCAGCTAACAACCATAAGGGTTGGCGACGCTTGGCAGTTTCAAACATAGCGAATCCAGTTAAGAGTTTGCGCATGGACGAAGAAATCGTTTACATCTTGCTCCAACCCTTCAGCCTCCGGGTATTTTGTCAGCAATTCGGTTTGTATCTCCGTAATCGTTTTTTTGCCATCGACCCGCGTTAGAATTTCAGCCGCGCTGGCATTCAGTTGCACCATCCCTTCAGGGTAGAGCAGCACCCACGCGTCTTGTGCTTCTTCCCATTGCAGACGAAACATGCGATTGATGGCAGGAACGGCAGCGTTCATTTAAAAAGCCCTCGATGGTACACCCTTTGATCGGTGACAGTGTGATAGGGTGGACGGTCCAGTTCGTAGGCCATGGTCATGGCATCCAACATCGTCCAGAGAACATCCAGCTTGAACTGCAAGATTTCCAGCATACGAGACTGCTGCTCAGCCGTTTGGTAATAATCCAGTGTAATTTTTAAGCCTTGTTCGACATCACGGCGCGCTTCCGTCAGACGATTACGAAAGTAGGTATAGCCTTCTGCATTAATCCACGGGTAATGTGTTGGCCAAGCATCCAGCCGAGATTGGTGAATGTGCGGTGCAAATAACTCGGTTAAAGATGAACTTGCCGCTTCCTCCCAAGTGGCTCGGCGAGCAAAGTTAACATAAGCATCCACCGCAAAACGCACACCTGGTAAGACATGTTCTTCTGAGAGTATTTCCTCACGTGACAACCCTACTGCTTCACCTAGACGCAACCAAGCCTCAATTCCCCCTTCGGCACCGTCATAACCGTCGTGATCCAGAATTCGCTGTATCCAATGACGGCGCACGTCACGATCAGGGCAATTGGCCATAATGGCCGCGTCTTTAATCGGAATGCTGATTTGATAGTAAAAACGATTGGCCACCCAACCGCGGATTTGCTCGGGGGTCGCCCGCCCTTCATACATCGCTTTATGATAGGGATGATGTATATGGTAATAGGCACCTTTGTCACGGAGGGCCTGTTCAAATTCAGATCGACTCAAGGCTTTTTCTAAGGGCTTCATCTAGATCACCACCTCATCCTGTTGCATTCTGTTTTATCACTATCGGGACTCTCAATACCTGTTCTATCTCGTCCCGCTCTATAACTGCACCTGCATACCATCAAACGCGACTTCGATGCCTTTGGCATCTAACACGGCTCGCTCGGGTGAGTCTTCAATCAAGATAGGGTTGGTGTTGTTTATATGAATCAGTATCTTGCGGGGTTTAGTGAGCGGCTCTAAAAACTGAATCATGCCGCCATCACCGGACTGGGGTAAATGTCCCATATGCACGCCAAGCTTATCGCCAACGCCCATAAACGCCATTTCATCTTCACGCCAGAGGGTACCGTCGACCAGCAAGCAATCAGCTTCGGCCATCACCTGCGTCAGCGCAGCATCGATATCACGCAAACCTGGAGCGTAGAAAAGTGATTTTCCACTGCGTTTATCGCGGATCAAGACGGCTATATTGTCACCAGGGTGAGGGTCTAAGCGGTGCGGTGAATAAGGTGGTGCGCTCGATAGAATAGGAAGGGCAATTAACTCAAGATCCTCAATGCCAGCAATTTCAAACGGATTCGAAAATTGATCTACGGCAATGGGATGATGAACCAATCCGCCATTCCAATTGCTTAGCATCGTGAAAATGGGGAAACTTTTGCTTAAGTCTTTATGCACGCGATCAGTGCAATACACCTGATGTGGGCAACCTTCACGCAACATTAATAGCCCTGTGGTATGATCGATTTGGCTATCCATTAACACAATGGCATGAATACCTGTGTCGCGCACGGCACGTGCGGGTTGCATGGGGGCAAACGCGGAAAGCTGAGCGCGAATATCAGGTGAGGCGTTAAACAAAATCCAACGTTCGCCATCGGCACTTACGGCAATCGAGGATTGGGTTCGGGCCTGCGCCTTTAATGTTCCTTTACGGAATCCGTTGCAGTTCGAACAATTGCAGTTCCACTGCGGAAAGCCGCCGCCAGCCGCTGAACCTAGAATCTGGATATGCATTGTTATTATTATCTCATACTGAAGTGGTGCAAAAGCGACCCTCAACGAGGGCCGCCCCTAGCGCTTAGCGGTTTGCGAAGTACATAGTGACTTCAAACCCTATGCGCAGATCGGTATATGCAGGTTTAGTCCACATAATCGACTCCTTTTTGTTGTTATGGATGTCTTAATTGGCACCCTTTTGATAGTAGGATGATGCGGATGCTGACAACATGGTACTTTGGAACTAATTTCATTAGATGTTTGTCGGGATATATGGTCTTTTTCAATGCCAGAACGAAATCCATAACACGCCTGAAATGGCAACTGAACAAACGATGTTAATCACAACGATTAACATTCAGCTTTAATTTAAAAAACAATGACTTAGATCAATTTTTTGCATTTTATTGCAATTAGTTCTACACTGCTCTCGATGATTAATTCAAAAGACGGAACGCCAATATGAAAGGTGAAAAAGCGGTCATTCAGCAGCTCAATAAAGTGCTGACCTGCGAGCTGACCTCAATCAATCAGTTTTTTTTACACGCACGTATTTTTGGGAATTGGGGCTTCGAACAGCTGAACGAAAAAGCCTATAAAAAATCCATCAAAGATATGAAGCAAGCCGATAAGCTCATTGAGCGTATTTTGTTGCTTGAAGGTTTACCCAACTTACAGCATCTTGATCGTTTACGTATCGGCGAAAATCCGAAAGAAATGTTGGAAGCCGATCTAGGTTTTGTAACCGACGAGCTCACATTGTTGAAAGATGCCATTCTCGTGTGCGAAACCGCAGCGGACTATGTGAGCCGTGAACTCCTCGAAGATCTCCTCGAATACGAAGAAGAGTATCTCGATTGGCTCGAAACCCAGCTCCAGTTGATTGATTCACTGGGCACTGAAAACTATTTACAGTCGATGATGTAAGCGGAGGCATAGGATGAAAGGCAACGAAAAAGTAATCACAACACTGAACACCTTACTTGGCAGCGAGTTAGCCGCAATGGATCAGTACTTTGTGCACTCCAAAATGTATCAAGACTGGGGTTTGAACAAGCTGTATGAGCGTATTGCGCATGAGTTTGATGACGAGAAAGAGCATGCGAGCTTACTTATCGATCGTATTCTACTGCTCGGTGGCGCACCTGATTTATCAACGCGCGGACCTGTTCACATAGGCAAAGAAGTACCTGAAATGCTTCAGTACGATCTTAACCTTGAATATGAAGTCGGCGCACAGCTGAAAACGGCTATCAGTCTTTGCGAAAGTGTTCAGGATTACCAAACGCGCGATATGCTAATGGTACTCTTAAAAGATACTGAAGAAGATCACGCTCATTGGCTAGAGCAGCAACTCGGCCTGATCAGTAAAATTGGCTTACCAAATTATTTGCAATCGCAGATGTAATTATTTGATAAAAGTGTTGCAAATGATAATGATTAGCACTACTATAAAACCTCATTGACAGGTTGAACACGTGCTTAGGTACAAGTTCACGTGCGAAAGCACATTAGACCGTAGAGACGAACTCCACTCCGCCTCTACGGTTTTTTTTCGTCTAATACACGTCCAACAGCGGACTGTGTAGCCCCCCCTGTCCTAAACGAGACGCTTGCTCTTAGCCCCAGCGGCTCAAATGATTATCCCAGTGCATACTCATTGCTTCCTCTGACTGAATCAATTCACGGCGAAGATGAACAGCATCCACTCGATAGAGCCCGCCTGCACCACTGCTGACAATAAAGTGTCCGATTTGATTATCTGCTACCAAACCACAAGCATCGGCGATCGAAACACTTCCTTGAAAACGTCCTTCAGGCATTTTCCAAAAAGTGACTAAGCCCCCTTTAGGAGCAGACACGGCAGCAAAACCACCAGAAACATCAAAACACGCACTTCCGCCGTACTGCTTCAACTGACTATGGATGACTGGGGGGATATCGAAGACCCTTAATGGTTGAAAGGCTTGATGGCTGGCAATCAAGGGCATCTGATCGGCTGGATGTCCTTCGTACTGCATGGCGATAATCACCTGCCCAGATGGCGACACATCAATATGACGAATACCACTTTGATGAAACACCTCCTCCATTACGATGGTTTCAATCAACTCACCGCTGGCAAGATCTATGTAACTGAGTGAAGGCTGCATATCGTCGACATTCACGTTGACTCGACCTTCAGTCAAAATGCCGCCATTGGCCACCACCAACCGCTTTTGATCTGGGGCGATCTTGAGTTCATGAGGCCCAATCCCCCCAGATGACCAGTGTTGATGAACACTGAAGTCATTTTCAATATCACGAACCACAATACTGCCCATCGGCTGTTGATCCGATTGCTCGGTGGTAAGCAACCAACGACCGTCCTGTGTAATTTGAGCATGACCGCAGAATTGGTGATGCGCTTCGGCTCCTATACGCGCGACCTGCTGACCTGTTTCATAGTTAAGAACCTCCAACCAAGTTCCAGGACGTCGTGCCACTGCAAATAGCCAAGGCTTAAAAGGATGGACAATGACTTGATGGGCTCTGTCTGGCAACAAGTAGGTCAACAACGACTGACCTTGGCTTGAGAAGAGCGTTAAGCCCATATGGCCTTCAGCCGTTTTAACGGCCGATAGCAGCCGTATGGGCGCATGTATCTGCCCTAAGGCGAAAGACTCGGCCCTTAACATACTCGCCCTCCCTAACAAAGGAGCAACAAGCAACCATCCTAAAAGTTGTCGACGCTTAATCTCCATCACGGCTGTTAAATCCCAAACGTATGCCTAATACCTGCATCGCCCTGCCCTGCAAATCTTGCAGAGCGGATAGGTCATGAGCAATAGTCGACAGTGCCTCGAACTGTTCAAGGCTAACTTGAGTTTCTTGCACCTCTGGCAACGCATCAAGATTGGTGATTATCGATACAAAAGCATCGTCGATTTCCTGTGCCAATGACTTTTGCTCTTGCTCAATGAGTAAGTCCTTTACGCTAAAAGGTCCAATCAGACTGTAGAAATGATGCAAGGCTTTCACATTTACACGTAGATTCTCTATCGATTGCTCGCTGCGCCAAGACTCACTCCTTTGCCATCGGGTTTTATCCTGCGAGTCACCCAAGGGCGCTATAATTTTCTGCTCAAGAATGACTTGCACAGGTTCGACCCAAGACTTCATAAACAGCGTAGCGACTTCATCTGCTGTACGATAATGAGTATCTTCATTTAGCTGTAAAAGAGTTTGAGAATAAATCTTCCACTCGGATGAAATCTCATCCGCAGTTTTCGCAACCAATGTAGAAACACCTTGAATAAAACGACATTCTGGACGAGGCTCTTGAAACACAGACACACCCTCCTCAGTAAACAACACGCGCTCTATTACTGGAAATCCCTTCAAACTGATACCAACACTGCTAAAAAACGTATCATCAAAGACAGCCTCTGGATCAGCCAATGCTGCGCGTAGGTGATTCGGTGTGGTATTGCGTCTGTCTGGCCAATATTGTAGGGCATAGTTCCGCATAAAGAGCGTCACAGGACCAAAGCCTATATGTTGAACTGCCTGCCAATCCGACATGGCATGACGATAGGCCGTTTGAGCCAAGACCAAATTCGACTCTGTGGGCATTTGGCAAAATGCCTCTAGACTCTGCTGTAATTGCAGAGACGACTCAGCCATAGAGGCATAGCGTGGCATCACATGTTGATGAACGAGCGTTGCATTTACTGAACTCCAATCAGGCTCTTGCGCCATCACAGGTAAGAAACAGACAATTCCTAAATACCCTAGGGCACAAACCGAACGCCGAATCGCAGACTTGTATCGATTCATGATAAAGCTCTCATAGTTATAACGATTCTATAAACAGTAATAATGCTTCTCTTGAGGTCTTGTCCAAGGCCAAAAACCTATCTCGAACCATCTGTGCTTCGCCACCATGCCATAGAATGGCTTCGAGCACGTTTCGAGCTCGACCATCATGCAGCAAGTGTCGACTGCCATTGATTTCAGGCGCTAAACCTACTCCCCAAAGAGGAGGTGTTTTCCACTCCCGTCCTTTGGCATCAAACTCTGCGTGATCGTCAGCCAAACCATCTCCCATGTCGTGCAACAGCAGATCAGTGTAAGGCCAGATCGTCAAATCGGCCAAGCCTTCAGGGGCGCTAGAAGCGGTCTGATACGAAGGGCGGTGGCAAGCATGACAACCAACATCATAAAAAAGCTGGCGTCCCTGCCGATGCGTCTCATCGTCACTTTCAAGCCGGTCAACGACGGCAAGGTGACGTGTATAGGCTGTGAGAAGATCAACCATGGCGTTCGAGGCTTCGACTCCATCAAGATGTGGACTATTGCCATCTGGCATACCGAGGCATTGGCTCTGCGCTGGAGTGCAAGCCCCAAAACCTTCAGGAAAAAATGTTGACGAGATCCCTATGTCTTCAAATAAAGCGGCTGCATTTTGCTGATGCAAACTTGGATGCAGCGCTTTCCATCCGAAACGGCCAATCCGAGTTTGTTGATGCTGACGATCCCATACCCGATTCAAATGACCATTGATTCCCAGCTCCAGCCAAGCCTCTGAGGCTTCGTTCGCCAGCAAATCGTCTTCAGATATTGCTTCTAATAAACCCAATCCATGCATAGGGGGAGCAATGCGGGCAGACATGCGAACCCCGGTAGACAATTCGCCGTAACTTAATGACTCAATTGAATAAATCGGCTTTTGCAGAATGACCTCTTCTCCATCCGCAAAGAATACAGATAGTGGTTCATATGACACCTTCAACTGCCCTTCGGCGGGCAATCCTTGCACTGAAAAGTTCTGCAGTTGAGCGCCGTAGACTGGTTCAGGTATGAGCCCTAGTGTTTTATATTGTTCAGCGTGTGCAGGCGACATAGATTCAGGTTGAGGAACACTCAACCTTAACAGTAAAGAAACCGCTTTATCTTCATTTTGGTGAGTATCTGGTGTACGTCCTCGTCCATTTTGTAAATGACAGCCTGCACAGGAACGTGCATTAAATAGAGGACCTAAGCCATCACTGGCCGTGGTCGATGACGGTGAAGAGACCCATAATTTATTGAAAATACTGCGACCTAATGTCACGTCCATGCGTGCATCAAGGGGGAGCGTGGCCGAGAATTGTTGTAAAACACCTCGGCTCACAGCTCTAGATTGAGTGGCTTCGCCCCCGGGTCGTTGCTCCTCCGGCGAGGGGACCGGAATATCCTGAGCATTAAGATCAAGACCTTGAATGAACAACAATAGGCAGCCAAGCCAACTCCATCTAGATTTCATATTGATCGAATATTAAATAATGGAATCTGGATTATCCAAGCTATCCGATCCTTCAAGCTCAATGGTATCCAACTCAAGTGCACCAATTGCTGACTCAATTGAACGTGTCTGCGTCACGAGTGTATCCACCAGATTCTGTACGATAGCATTACCCTCTGTATTGCCAGCACCGATTAGGACATCGAAGGGTTGTCCAGCATAAGCTTTATCGACAATTGCTTGAGCAGCAGCCTGAGTTTGAGCCAGCTCTAATGTCAGTTGATTTACCAATACCGGTGATTTTTCCGTAAGCAAATCAGCCAATGAAGGACCTTCAACCACTGAGCCATCGATACGTGTGTACTGACCATGGAAAACGTTATTAATGCCCACCACATTGTAAAAATGTGAATAATGCGTATTGTCAGAGAAGCAATCATGCTCTTCTTCTGGATCATGCAGCATTAAGCCCAATTTAGTTCTTTCGCCTGCCAACTCACCGTAAGATAAACTTCCCATCCCAGTCAGAATAGTTGCCAATCCACCTTGCTCACCCTTTTCTAACAGTGCTTGTCGAGCATCGCCTTCAGGCGTCCAGTGCTCAGCCATTTCTTCCAAATCACTGATCAGTAGATCAGTGACAACGGATAGATATTGGCGACGGCGATCACAGTTTCCGCCCGTGCACTCGTCCAAGCTGAAGTCTGTCGCTGGACGCTCACCCGAACCCGGTTCAGTGCCGTAAAGATCCTGACCCCAAAGTAAAAACTCAATAGCGTGGTAACCAATGGCAACATTCGCTTCAACATCGTCAATCTCATGCAGGGTATCGCTTAAAAGCTCTGCTGTGATTTCTGACGCATCTACATCTTGGTTACCCAACACCAGCGTTTGATTGGCAATGATATTGGCTGCGTAGAAGGGGTTTTCGTCAGACTCTTCGCCGTAATGCTCAACACTGACATAGTCGATTAAGCCTTCATCTAGCGGCCAAGCATTGACACGCCCTTCCCACTCATCGACTATTTCATTACCAAAGCGATACACTTCCGTTTGCATGTAGGGAACACGCGCATCGCGCCAAGCCTGCCGCGCCGCCTCTAAATTCGCCTCGGTTGGACTTTCCAACAGAGCGTCTATTTTGGCTTTTAGCTGTATGGCACTTGCGACTGAGTCACTGTACGCTGCCTCAGCTATATTGGCATAGGTGGTAAGCACTTGGGCTGGTGTGGTAGCAAATACACTAGAAGCGCCTAAGCCTAGCGCCATTCCCACCAAAACGCCTGATAACCGCTTGTTCATTGCAAACTCCATCTGATGAATTAAGATGCAGAATAATATAATTGATAGTCATTATCATTACAATTATTTATTATATCTAGATTAATTGACCCCGATCAATGTTACATGGCTCAATTACTCGTTAGGCTTCATATTCTCATCTCGACTGGATAAGGATTCACTCGTGAAATACATCCTCATACAAATGCTGAAAACTGCTTTTATAGGCTTGTTATTGGGTATGTCATTTCAAGTAAGCGCACAGCCCTTTGATACTGCAAAAGCAGAACTCGGACAGAGATTATTTTTTGATACCAATTTATCGCACAACCGCACCCAGTCCTGCGCAACTTGTCACGCACCGTCAGCTGCCTTTGCAGATTCACGCCCAAACCGTGTCGATTCAGCAGCGTCCCTTGGCGATGATGAACAGTCGTTTGGTGACCGAAATACACCAATGATCACGTATGCAGCTCAGACTCCCGATTTCCATCAAAATGCGCAAGGAATCTATGCAGGTGGTTTTTTTTGGGATGGACGTGCGGCCAACTTAGCGGAGCAAGCGAAAGGTCCGCCTTTAAATCCAATTGAAATGGGAATGAGCGATGAAGAGTCAGTCATTGAACGGATATTGGAAAATCCAATCTACCCACCCCTTTTCAAAGGGCTTTATGGTGAGTCAATATTTCTGGATACACAGGCCGCCTACAATGCCATGGCTGATGCCCTTGCTCATTTCGAGAGAACTGAGCTATTTAATCCGTTTGATTCCAAATATGACCGCTATCTTCAAGGAAACGCTGAATTAACCCCTGAAGAAGAGCTGGGTATGACGCTGTTCTTTTCGCAACAATTCACCAATTGCAATCTGTGCCATCAGCTCAACCCTTTGCCAGGCCGTGAAAACGAAGTGTTTAGCAATTTCGAATATCACAATATTGGTGTCCCTGTAAACACTAAGCTGCGACAAATCAATGGTGTTACGGATAAGGACGTCGGACTCTTTGCTCATCCGGGAGTGGATGACCCATCCAGTATTGGAAAATTCAAAACGCCAAGCCTACGTAATGTTGCCGTCACTCGGCCCTATATGCATAACGGTGTTTTTCAGGACTTACGCACGGTCATCCTTTTCTATAATCAATACAATTCGCGAAGCGCCAAAATGCGCATCAATCCAGAAACGGGCTTAGAATGGGACCTGCCCGAAGTTCCTGAAAATATTTCATTAACCGAACTGCAAACAGGTCCTGCACTCGATGATAAGCGTGTGGATGCATTAGTTGCTTTTCTCAAGACCTTAACAGATGCTCGCTTTGAGCATTTACTTCACGACAGCACACACTAATCAAGCAAATGGCTCCATCCTACCCAGTCTTTACCATTACGGCCAAGGCTGGGTAATCAATCTCTTAGCTCACCTCTCCTACTTAATAAATCCTCATCTCAATAATTCTTGAGTCTTTTACACAGTTTTTTGCGAATAATGTTGCAGTGCAACATGTATGAGCTATAATGGATTCAACTTAAGTCTACTTTACAGGGCTATGACTATGCTAAATTCCAGTGAAATGGCCATTCTTGTGGCCCTAAAACGTCTCGGTAAGCGTGAAGGTATTTTCCCACCGATCATGCTGACACTTAAAAATCAGTTTGAAGACATGGAGTACAATGTTTTCTTCCAACACGTGATGAGTCTTCAAGATAAAGGCTACCTCAAAGTGGCTAGCGGGAAAGCACGTGGCCTTTTTATTTCGAAAGAAGGCTTCGCATTGGCTGAAGCGCTTGAGCAAGAACACATCCCGATGGCTCGTCTTGTCACACTCGTTTAATGGCGTTCTGATTGAACCAAATTTAGTCTGATCGCGCCTCTAAATACTAGAGGTGCTCATTTATTGGGCCAATTCAAAGATCATGCAGGTTGAAGGTGGCAAAAAAATACCCCCTGCTTTACAGCAGGGGGATATAAGGGATGCTTGGCAAAGCAAAGCATGCGGCCGCCAGTGCAAACGACCATGGGGTGGGCGTATCTCTACGCCCGGTTCAACAGACAGAGCAGATTCATCAATTAAATCAGAAGAAACCCAATGGATTGATATCGTAGCTCACCAACATATTTTTGGTTTGCTGATAATGATCCAACATCATCTTGTGGGTTTCACGTCCAACACCTGACTTCTTGTAACCACCGAACGCCGCATGAGCTGGGTAATGGTGGTAGCAGTTAGTCCAGACACGACCGGCTTCAATACCACGTCCCATCCGATACGCAAGGTTCATATCACGCGTCCAAACACCAGCGCCCAAGCCAAACTCGGAATCATTGGCAATCGCGAGTGCTTCAGCTTCATCTTTGAAGGTAGTGACCGACACCACTGGACCAAAAATTTCTTCTTGGAACACGCGCATTTTGTTATGACCTTTAATCAAGGTCGGCTGAATGTAGTAACCGTTATTCAAGCCAGTATCAAGCTGTTCTTTATCGCCACCGATGAGGATTTCAGCCCCTTCGTTTCGACCAATATCGAAGTAACCCATGATTTTCGTAAACTGTTCTTCAGAGGCTTGAGCACCGACCATGACTTCAGTATCAAGAGGGTTACCACGCTTGATTTGCTTGGTACGTTCAATAACTAGATTAATAAAGTCATCGTAGATATCTTCTTGAATCAACAAACGCGATGGGCAAGTACACACCTCACCTTGGTTGAAGAACGCCAACACAACCCCTTCGACACACTTGCTGAGGAAGTTATCTTCAAAGTTCATGACATCCTTGAAGAAGATGTTCGGTGACTTACCGCCCAACTCAACGGTAGAAGGTATAATGTTTTCAGCGGCACATTTCATGATGTGCGCACCGACTGGCGTTGAGCCAGTGAATGCAATTTTAGCGATGCGCTTGCTGGTGGCTAGAGCTTGACCTGCTTCAGCACCAAAACCATTCACGATGTTCAAAACACCAGCCGGTAGCAAATCTTCGATCAATTCCATAAATTTAAGAACAGACCAAGGCGTCTGTTCAGCAGGCTTGAGAATAATGCAGTTACCAGCAGCTAAGGCTGGTGCAAGCTTCCAAGCAGCCATTAGCAGCGGGAAGTTCCAAGGAATAATTTGCCCCACAACTCCTAAAGGCTCGTGGAAGTGATACGCCACTGTATTGTTGTCAATTTCACCAATACTGCCTTCTTGCGCACGAATGCAGCCTGCGTAGTATCGAAAATGGTCAACGGCAAGAGGCACATCGGCATTTAAGGTTTCACGCACAGCCTTACCATTATCCCAAGTTTCAGCAACTGCAATTGACTCAAGATTTTGCTCTAAGCGATCCGCAATTTTCAGTAACAGATTTGAACGATGGGTAACGGATGTCTTGCCCCATGCTTCTTTAGCTGCGTGAGCTGCATCTAAGGCTAACTCTATGTCTTCAGCGCTAGAGCGTGGAATTTCGCAGAAGGCTTCGCCGGTCACAGGAGAGATGTTTTTGAAATACTCACCTTTAACAGGAGCAGTCCATTGTCCACCAATGAAGTTTTCATAACGTGGTTTTAAGGTAGTTACTGAGCCTTCAAGCCCTGGCTGTATATAGATCATGATAGAAGCCTCTTGTTTTTATTGAATTGACTGACGAGGAATGACTCCGCTTTGGAATCACATTAGGGTATTTCCAGATCAGTCGTTTACTTTCAGGCTTCATAATAGACGTTAATTCGCCACCCTGCGTATTATGCAAAGGCAGCGATATTTTACGCCTTTAGTACTGATTTACATTGGGCCATCATTAGACGACTTGTGTCTCAATCTGAATCAAGTTAGATACGCTCACTTGCAGCCGATCACCCGATGCTAGACGTCCAACACCTGCAGGCGTCCCAGTTAGGACAATATCTCCAGGCAATAAGGTAAACCATTCGCTAATATGCGACAACAGGGCTGGCACAGACATCAACATGTGCGACGTATTACCCTGCTGTCGCACTTCATCATTAATAATCAGTTTCAACTCTAAATTCGCAAGATCCACATCCGCCGTCATAGGTACCCACTCAGACACAGGGCAACTGGCATCAAAGGCTTTTGCTTTCTCCCAAGGCAAGCCTTTCTCTTTTAGCTTGGACTGGAGATCTCGCAGAGTTAGATCCAACGCCACACCTACGCCTGCAATCGCATCAAACGCCTCTTCCGGTTTAGCCTGAGTTAAAGGCGCACCAATCAAAACCATCAACTCTGTTTCATAGTGAACATCGCCCTTATCACCCGCCAGCTCAACAGGTGCGCTCAGATCCGCTAAAGCCGTGGATGGCTTGATGAAAAGCAGAGGCTCAGTCGGCACGGGATTATTCAACTCTTTTGCATGCTCAGCATAGTTACGCCCAACACAGACGATTTTTCCAACGGGTAAATCCGACGCTTGAGCACCCACAAAATGATGTTTGTATTGCATGCAAAGCTCCTCAAAGAAAAAAGTTTAGTGAGAAAAAGTCTCTTTTCGTTGCCAATATAACAGGATTAATGAGCAGATAAGAGTCAAGATAAATACGATCATTGAACCCAGCACAACACCAGACCAGCCCTGAGCCTGCCAGAAAGGATACAAGTAATAGCCCCCCGCACTGGCGCCCACATAATAGAAGACCAAATACAAGGCCGAAGCACTGGCTCTGGCCGTTTGCGCATGACGACTTACCCAACTGCTGGCCACTGAATGAGTGAAGAAAAAACCAAAGCTATTAATGAAAAACCCCAGAACAATTGCCCACAAAGAGTCATGCAGAGTCAACAGGGTTCCTAACATCAAAATCAGGATGCCTAAGCTCATGCAAAGAGGAGACGAAAATCTTTGAGCAATGCGCCCCGAAATCATAGAGCCTGCAGTACCCGTTAAATAGGTTAAAAATAACAAACCCAAAATACTGGCGGGTAAGGCATAAGGCGGCTCAGCTAGGACAAAGGTAATGTAGGTGTACTGATTCAAAAATATAAAAAAGTTTAACCCTCCGATAATATAGGCAATCAATAACTTTGGATTGGAGACATGAAGCGCTAAGTCTTTAAGCATACCCAGCAAACTAAATGCCTTAGGCTTAAAATGTTGTGAGGGCGGTAATAGCCAAGCGACGAGTGCAATACAACAACAACTTAAACAAGTGAGCATCAGAAATACAGCAGGCCAGCCTAACCAATCTCCGATAATCCCACCGAGAATACGGCCACTGACCCCTCCTAACGAATTTCCCGCAATATACAAACCCACTGCCGTCATCATGGCCTTAGGTGTGAACTCATCACCCATATACGCGATGGCAACTGCAGGCACTCCGGCTAGAAAAAAGCCCTGTATCGCTCTTAACCAAAACAGCGATGTGTAATCCCTCGCGAAGAACAACAACACCGAAACCAACATCACGCCGATAAGGGTAAATAGAATAATGCTGCGACGACCAATCACATCCGAAAGTGGGCCATAAAAAAGCAAGGAAAGACCCAACACCAGTGTTGCGATGGTATAGGTACGAGAGACGGCCAACTCGGACAACTCTAGACTGGTTGCGACCAAAGGCAATAAAGGCTGCATGCCATGCAGATTCGCAAACACCATGAATGACGCTATACACAAAGCCAAGGTGGCTCGCCAAAATTGTGGGCTGGTGGTTTCGATCATCTGCGTGTCCAAAAGGAATGAATTGAGATTTGAATCTTAACAGGGGATAATGCATCATAAAAATATATACTACTTATGAAAACCATAATATAAACTTATATGAACTTAAAACATTTACGTTATTTTGTAAAAGTTGCCGAGCTTGGAAGTTTTACGGCCGCAGCCGAGCAACTTCACTTAGCACAACCTGCCGTCAGCATGGCCATTCAAAAATTGGAGCGCAGCCTATCCGTCCAACTCTTTCATCGTCATGAACGACAAATCAGTCTCACGGATGAGGGGCATGAACTGCTGATCTTGGCAAAGCGCATTATTATGAGCGCTGATGAAGCAACACTGGCGATGAAAGAACTCAGTGGATTGCAGCGTGGCGAGGTTCGAATTGGCATACCAGGCATGCTGGGGTCCTATTATTTTCCTCCCATTTTAATGGCCTTTCGGCATGAGCACCCAGCCTTACAACTTTCGGTAATTGAAGCTGGCACTCGTAAGCTACAGCAAATGCTTATTAATGGCGAAATCGATATTGGCGTGATAGTGGAAGACAGTCCTTCAATAGAGTTAGACACCCTGCCCTTCTTGCGGGAGCAAATGATGGTCGTTATGGCATCAGACCATCCCTTGGCAACGAAAGCATCTATCGATATAGAAGATCTTGCTGAAGAAGAGTTGGTACTGTTTAAACAAGGGTATTTTCATCGCGAAGTGATCGATAAGCTTTTACTTCAACACGGAATCAAACCCCACATTGGCTTTGAGACCAATTTAATTCCGTTAATAAAGCAGATCGTTAAACAAGGTTTTGGCATTTCAACCTTGCTTGAAATGGTGATTAAGGACGAGCCTGCATTGATCGCTCGTCCCTTTAGTGAACCCGTCCTTCTAGATTTATGCATTGCTTGGCGTAAAAATGGTTACCTTTCTAAAGCCAACCGCTGCTTTATTGATTTTGTTGCAGCTCAAAAAACTTAGCCGTTAGATTGGAGGTTTGGCAAAAGAGGATTATGATAGTCTCCTATTTTTTATATTAGGTATCTGGAGCCAAGCATGTTAAGTGTAAATCAATATTTTGATGGTAATGTAATGTCGATTGGGTTTAGTTCTAACGAAGGCCCAGTGACTTCAGGTGTAATGGCACCAGGTGAATACACCTTTGGCACCAGTCAAGATGAATTAATGAAAGTCGTGCACGGTGAGTTAGTGGTTAAACTACCAGGAAGTGATTCTTGGCAAGCCTTTCCGGCTGGCACAGAGTTTTCAGTTGCGGCCAACCAATCTTTTGATTTGAAAGTTGCAACAGCAACCGCTTATCTCTGCTACTACAGCTAAGCAATACTAAGGATTGGCAGGATTAACCAGGGCCAATCCCATTGAGGTCTCGCGCAGTACAACTCGATTACGCCCTTCGGCTTTGGCTTGATACAGCGCTTGATCTGCCTCTTTAATCACACTATCAACTTTTAAAGCCCCTCCTGATCCACGACAGCTAATACCAATACTAACAGTAATATGCTTAGCAATTTTACTGGTTTTATGTTCAATATGAAGCGCTTCAATCGCCTGTAAAATTCTCTGTGCAACCTGCTGTGCTGCCTTGCTGTCAGTATCTTGCAGAATACAAATGAACTCCTCACCACCATATCTCGCCACAAAGTCTTGCTTGCGAGTTACCGTATACTGCAAGACCTTAGCAATTTTCCTTAGACATTCATCACCAGCTTGATGACCATAAAAATCGTTGTAGTTTTTAAAATAATCGACATCAATCATTAAGATGCATAAGGGGGAATCTAAGGCTACGGATAGTTCTATATCGTGTTTCAATGCTTCATCAAAGGCGCGCCGATTTCCAATCCCCGTTAAAGCATCCGTTAAGGATAGTTTTTCAACTTTTTCATTATGCTCTTTGGCTTTTAATGCGTAGTAGTTAAACGCTCCGGCAAGGTCGGCTATCTCGTCATTTCCGTCTATCTGAATAACGTGAGGCTGCCCCCCCACTTGCGCTAACACTCTATTTTTCAAATGGGCTAGTCGATTAAGTACACGAACCTTTAAAAAAACAATACTGACAATAATGAAGCAAAAGGCTACAGAATAAACCAATAAAAAAACTCGAGCATCTTTCTCGGCATCTTGAGTATTAAGGGTAATATGACCGCGTAAACTCTGTTGCAAGACCAACATTTCATAATCTGTCTCTTTGATAAAGTCGGAGACTAGGCTTCGAATAAAGTTCGTTCGACCTGCCACCCGTCCTGCAACACGTAACTGCTCCGTACGCAAGGCTATGACGCCATTATCAGCCAGCAATAAATGATTAAGTGTTAGAGTATAGGTTTCGGCTAATTTATGTACACTCGGATCCAGTCCCTCAATAAGCTGATATTGCTCATTCAACATAGCTGAAAGCTGGACTCTCATATTTCGCAGATCCTGCAAGCCCGTCAAACCTAAGCTTCTGTTCGCTTGTGTGACAACAGAAGAAAAATGCATCAACCAAATTGATAAATCAGATGAGCCATTAGCCAAGCTCAATGCTTCTGCATGATAGCGATAAAGTTCTGTTTCATACTGCTGAATAATGACGGCAAGGTTAAGCTTATGTTGAACTAAGGCATTTAAGTTTGCTAACTCATCAACAATAAGCTGGAACTTAACCTCTAAATTAGCCTGTTTGCTATCAAGTAAATGCTGTTCAATACGAGCAGATACATTCAAAATTTCCTGGTTCACAATTCGACGCATTGCCTGGCTATTTGCCTGTGCTAACTGTTCATTTAAATAAGGGATCTCTAGAATCCCCATATTTAATATCATCGCGTTATGCATGTTTGGCAACGCCGTTTGACCTATGTCAGACAATAGCGCTGTTGTTTTCTCTGAGCGATCATAAGACATCCAAGCGAGCAAACTAAATAAAAACAAGAAGCCCGATAAAGCACCAAGGATAATGATCGAAATAGGTTGTCTCATAGGCAGTTGTCACTCATGGTCTCTCAACTTGAGCAACATCTTGCAAACGACCTTCAACTTTGGGTGCGATTGATCTCGCCACCTGTATTGCATCTATGACTAGATCAGATACCAATCGCGTCGTTTGTCCCTCGTAAGGAACGGGTTTTGATCCTAAAAACATGTCAAATCCATCACCGCCATTCGCAATAAACTGGCGCGTAGCTAAACGATACACTTGATTTTCTTGCACTGTTTGCCCATTGGCTTTAAGCGCAATCACCCTCTCTCCCACAGCCAATGAACTGTCATAGATCACTTGCATCCCAGAAACCTGCAAATATCGTCCTTTCATATCCTCAATCTGGCTTAAACTGTTTTCCATAGCTGCTAAGAGCTGTCCTCCTGTTACTTCAAGCAAAACAACATGATCCCGGAAGGGCAACTCAGCTAAAATATCACGGCGCGTCAGCTCAATGGGTGCAACGTAATCACGTTCGGCTCGAATAAATCCAGAGTTTAAAAAAGCGATATCAGCTCCGGCATGGTTTCGCAAAGCATCAGCAATAAAATTACCAAATGGATTTTCACGTGAACGAATGCTTGGCAAATGAGTACTGAAATCTGTCTCCAACCTTCCCAGCGGCTCACTCAGCAGGGTATCCAAGCGCCGATTGTAATCCTCTACCTGCTCTAAAACGTCTGCATCAGCTTCGTAGTTATTCATGCTCTCTTTCGAAGCCGCGAACAAGAAGTGATTATTCTCATCTTTATGGATGCGGATGATGGCAACCTCATCCCCTTGCGCAATCCAAATATGATTAGGATGCTTCACCATCTCTGGGTTATCTGTCAAAAGTAAATGCTCGTCTTTACCCAATGCAAAGTCCAGCACACCGGATGTAACCAACTCATCAAATTCAGCGTAACGGTTCAAATAATCACGGTAACAGCACGAATATGCCATCATCACCAGATCAACGCCAGACGCCCTAAGCGCTTCGGCTTTTTGCCGGATTAGTTCGACAGGATCCTCCGCCAAAACCACACGCTTTACATTGTACTCTTCTAATGTATTAGGCGGTAAAATGCCCAAAATTCCTAACTGCAAGTCACCCAATTCCACCACAACCTGATCAACCGTGCCATCAAGCCTTCCCTGAGTCAGTTTATCTGTTGAATTAGAAGAGACAAACGGAAAAGCAGCCTCATAAGCTCTTAATGAGAGCTGATCCTCATAGAAACTAAACTCACGCTTCCCGACCACCATTGCCGCAGGTTCCAGCGAGTTCAACAAATCAATGATGTGTGATCCCATATCAAGAGACGATAAAGTACTAGGTGCTAGATTTCCACCTCCAGATACAAAGGCCACAGGAGACTCACTCCGGTATTGACTCAGCAGACTGGCCAGCTTTGGATAGCTCCCTTTAGTTTCACTGTCCATTTCAGTCATTTCACTTACATAGACAATCAAATACTCTGACTTTCCAAACGCGATAGGAGCTGCTAATAGAGCAATAGTAAGCGTAACTACTTGCAACCCGCGAACTGATTCAAACACTTTACCAAACATAATCGACTCCAAGCCCATCTTCTTTGAAGGCACTAACTTTATAGCGTTATATCACAGTTTAGGTGTTTTTATGATGATGAACAGTTCATTGAAGGCCTATTTCATTGCTCACTTAAAGATTTTTTCATGATGAGTTGAGTAAATACCATTTAGATCCATAGACGTGACGCAGCAACTGCGTCGTTATTGTGATAAGATTTGTCGCCTTAAACACAATAGCGCCTGTCGCACAAACCTTACGAGCTGTCGAAGATGAGCAAAGTCACCTCACTAGATAAGAGCAAGATTAAAATTCTGTTGCTGGAAGGTATACATCAATCAGCAATCGACACCCTTCACGCCCATGGCTATCTCAACATTGAAACACTCAGTGGATCATTGCCTGAAGATGAGCTTATTGAGCGGATTAAAGAAGTGCACTTTGTTGGGATACGCTCTCGCACCCAGCTAACTGCACGCGTATTCGAAGCCGCTGAAAAATTAGTCGCTGTAGGTTGTTTCTGTATTGGCACAAACCAAGTGGATCTAGATGCCGCCACTCAAGCGGGTATCGCGGTGTTTAACGCACCCTACTCCAACACTCGCTCGGTTGCTGAGCTCGTATTGGCAGAAGCCATCATTTTAATGCGTGGTGTCGCTGAAAAAAATGCGAAAGCTCATCGAGGTATCTGGCAAAAAACGGCTAAGAACTCCTATGAGATCCGTGGGAAAAAACTTGGTATCGTCGGCTACGGTAGCATTGGAACTCAGCTGAGTATTTTAGCTGAGGGCTTAGGAATGGATGTCTACTTCTATGATGTTGTCACTAAGCTCCCATTGGGCAATGCAAAGCCTGTCGGCTCAATGACCGAACTCTTGTCAATCAGTGATGTCGTGACACTACACGTTCCGGAATTACCCTCTACTAAGAATATGATGGGAACGCCTCAGTTTGAACAAATGAAGCATGGCTCCGTTTTCATTAATGCGGCGCGTGGAACTGTTGTTGATATTGATGCCCTCTGTGATGCTTTGAAGTCAGGAAAACTATTAGGAGCAGCTGTTGATGTTTTCCCTGTAGAGCCCCGCACGAATGACGACGAGTTTATCAGCCCGCTGCGTGAGTTTGACAATGTCATTCTGACCCCACACGTGGGTGGATCGACAATGGAAGCTCAGGAAAATATCGGCTTTGAGGTGTCTGAAAAGCTGGTCAAATATAGTGACAATGGTTCGTCAATCACATCGGTTAACTTCCCAGAAGTCGCACTTCCAGGCCACCCGAACTGCCACCGTTTGTTGCACGTACACAACAACATTCCTGGCGTGTTGTCGCAAATCAACAGTGTTTTTTCTGAAAACAATATCAACATCACAGGCCAATACCTACAAACAAATGACAAGGTTGGCTATGTCGTGATTGATGTTGAGGCAGACTACTCTGCCATCGCACTGGACAAGCTCAACACAATTAACGGAACCATTCGCTGCAGACGCCTCTTTTAATAGAGCGCTTCATCGCGCCCCATCTCATCGACTGCGACGGTCAATGGGATGGGGCGAACTCAGTTTTGCCAAGCACTCTTCTATTTTGACAAACACCTGCTTGCGTATGTCGAGCGCATCGTTGACCAAATGATGCCTTCCACCCTGAAGCAGACAGGTTTGAGCCTCAGGATAGATTTGCTCGAATAAAGGCAGATTGTGCCGCCAATCCACCGTTACATCTTCATCTCCCTGAATAATTAATGGCGCTCCCTCAACTCCCCTCTGAGCTTCCATTAAAGGCACCCATTTTAACATAGCGCGAATCCAGTTCATCGAAAAATGCATGTACTGCAATGGATCACGCTGACGTACAAACGCCAGAAACTCAGGATCACCGGAGTTATCCGTAAAATCTCGTTTATAACGACGACGAAACCACCCCACAAGCCGATACAACTTCTTGATTCGTTCAAAACGTGTCGGACGAAGTAAGGGTGCGAGTAGAATACGCTGATCGATATGAAGTGGTTGCATCAGATGCATAACAGGCATGATCTGCTGGCTCATGATAATGGCCGCCCCTGTGCTCTGTCCGAGCAACACCAAACGCTTCCCCATGATCGCTCGGTAGGTTTGTAGTAAATGGTTTAACTGCGTCACGTAGGTTTTGAAATCATCAATACCTAACGGATCACCGAGCGATAAGCCATGGCCTGGTAGATCATATATCAGCACATTCCATTTCAACCGAAGAAGGTAATCAATCACGCTACGGTATAGGCCCGCATGATCGGTATACCCATGCACAATCACTACAGTACCCATAGCAGAACGTGATTGAAAAAACTGAACAACCAGTTGTGCCTGCTGAATTGACTCCATGCCAATGGAATAGTCTGTATCATCAGGTAATGAGTCAAAGCCATAGTGATGCCGATAAGCACGCACTTGACGATCACAAAGTGTTGGTTGAGAAGGATCAAAGGGTTCAAGCTCAGAGCGAATACTTGAGGCCGTAAAGTCTGGCCTCTGGTCGCTATATGCCGAATTAAAAGGGCTTAATAGGGGCGATTCAGTCAAAATGGTCATAGGTTCATCCTTCGTATCCTATTATTATAGACCTATGATTATGAACTAATATGACAGTTGTATATTCGACACCGCATTAGTGTCAATCAAAGTTCATCTCTTATAATTAAAAATACGTATAACAGGATGACATACTTCTCACAATGTTAAAATTTAGGAAAGCATCAATGGCATTTCAACCCCATGTTACCGTAGCGGCGTTAATTCGCCAAAATGATCGTTATTTAATGGTGGAAGAAGGCGATCCCAATAACAGCGTTTTTAACCAGCCTGCAGGCCACATTGAAGCGGGCGAGACTCCAGAAGCCGCTTGCATACGAGAAGTCCAGGAAGAAACCGCTTGGCGTGTAAAGCCCAAACACCTGATTGGCATCTACCTTTTAACCCTTCATCCTGAAAAGGTCTATTACCGCTTTGGCTATAGAGCAGACGCCTTAGAAGAGCTATCAACCCCTTTAGATCCAGACATAATCGCTTGCCATTGGCTCACGCTTTCTGAAATCAAAGAGCTGCAATTAGCAGGGCGTTTGCGCAGCGACCTCGTCATGAAGTTGATTGAAGATGACCTTGCTGGCAACGCATTTCCTCTTGAAATCATTCAGTCGTAAAAACACGTGACCCAACATCGACTTCAGTGTATAAATCGCGCTCTGTCACTCTATGTTCGGTCACACTTTCATGAATCAAAACACTGCCTTTTTCGATACTTTGGCCGACGAACTTGTCGATCGTGGCTATTCAATTCTACATCAAGGTATTCCGACTGATCTCTGCTGTCAGTTGCGTTCACGCATAAAAGAACTCGATGACGAGGATTTTAAACGGGCAGGAATTGGGCGAGAGCAGGACCATCAAATCAACAGCCAAATACGACGAGATCAAATTCGCTGGTTAAGTCAAAACAACCCTATCGAAAACGCTTATCTCAACTGGATGGACACCCTTCGTTCAGCGCTCAACCAACGCCTATTTATGGGGCTGTTTGATTATGAGGCACACTTTGCCCACTACCCCATCGGGGCCTTCTACAAGCGACATGTCGATGCGTTCAAAGGGCGCACAAACCGCGTACTCACCACCGTATTGTATCTGAATAAGAATTGGCTGAACGAAGAGGGCGGCGAGCTTATCCTCTATCCTGAAACAGGCGATACACCTATCGAATGCGTACTCCCCGAGTCAGGGACATTAGTGTGCTTCTTAAGTGACCGCTTTCCGCATGAAGTGCTCACGGCGTATCGAGACAGATACAGCATTGCAGGATGGTATCGCGTCAATAACACACTCGGCGACCAGATTGATCCACCGCGTTAATCGCGTTAGCCACGCCACTCTCGCAGAGAGTCTAACCGAGAGAGTGGTGTGGCATTTACTTTCCTAACACCTAAAGAGCGTTCGACGAAAACATCCGCTATTGCTAAAGAATCAAGGAAACCAATAGAGACACGCCCATCAACACAAAAACACCTGCGGCAATACGACGAAAAACGGTGAAATTCAGGCGTTCAAGTAGCCATTGACCTGCAAAAATGACAGGCACATTCGCCAGCATCATTCCAAGCGTCGTCCCAAGTGTGACCGCTACAATCGCTTCGTACTTTATGGCGAGCATAACAGTGGCTATCTGGGTTTTATCGCCTATTTCGGCTAAGAAAAATAAGACAAAACTGGCAACTAATGCCCCCCAACGCGCATACTGCTGGCCCACCTCTTCCTCTTCATCAGGAATCAATATCCAAGCAGCCATCGCAAAAAAACCTAAGGCTAGCAGCAAAATCGCCCAATTACCGGACAGAAGGTTAGACAGCCAATCACCAAATAGAGCAGATGCGCCATGGTTAATCAGAGTTGCCACTAAGATTGCACAGCAGATTGTCCAAGGCTTGCGGAACTTCGCCACTAATAGCAAAGAAAGAAGCTGGGTTTTATCACCCACTTCGGCTAAAGCAACGGCAAGAGTTGAGAAAAGAAACGCTTCCATGATAACACCAGGGGCCAGACGATTAACCATAAGGTACAAATACACGTCCGGCCCCGGTAGGTGTATTAATACCTTAGGTCTCATCAATCTCACTGCATGAATCAGTGAGCGCGACAACCATAAGCATGTGGCTCAAGTATGTTGGCTGACGCCTTGGCAACAAAAAGCCAAGAGATTACTCCCCTAAGAGTGGAGGCTATGCTAATCAGCTTTGATTTAAATGTCAAACGCCCAACAGCCTGCCAAGCTCTGTCCGTCAACAAGTGAATAAATCACAACTTTCACCTTCGGTGATCATAGCCTTCACGCACACGACTCGCCACATGCTATAATTTCCCTTCAAATTTAAAATGTGGACATCCCGTGAAACCTGAAGATTTTGCCCAACTCCCGCTGCCCCCTAAAGCCTTAGAGAATCTCGCTCAAATGGGCTACACCTCCATGACACCCATTCAGCAGCAAAGCTTACCTGTCATACTCCAAGGTCGAGACATCATTGCTCAAGCCCAAACAGGTAGCGGTAAGACCGCCGCGTTTGGTATCGGTCTGTTGGAAAAAATCAATCCTCGCTTTTTCGGAGTACAGGGCCTCGTTTTATGTCCGACTCGCGAATTAGCAACGCAGGTGGCCACAGAGCTGCGAAAACTAGCACGCTACCTCGATAATATTAAAATCGTTTCAATTTGTGGCGGACAGCCCATTGGCCCTCAAATTGGCTCGCTCGAACATGGAGCTCATATCGTCATTGGCACCCCCGGACGCTTACGAGACCATTTACGCAAGCAAACGCTTAACCTTGAGTCTTTACACACTCTGATTCTCGATGAAGCCGACCGTATGCTTGATATGGGATTTGAAGAAGATATCCGTTTTATCATTGGTGCTACGCCCGATAAACGTCAAACACTTCTCTTTTCAGCCACCTACCCAGACTCTATTGTATCTATAAGTGCTGAGTATCAGTTTGATCCTTTACGTGTCAGTGTCGAAAGTCAGCATGATGACACCACCATCGAACAAGCCTATATCACATACAAAAATCAAGACAAAACAGAAACGCTCGCCGCACTGTTACAACACTTTGCTCCAGAAGCTGCGATTATTTTTTGCAACACCAAGCAAACCTGCAGTGACATGGTGGCCGCATTGCGTAATTACGGACTTAAAAGCCTAGCCTTACATGGTGACCTAGAGCAAAGAGATCGTGACCAAGTGCTGATTCGCTTCAGCAATGGCAGTTGCCGTTATCTGTTCGCCACAGATGTAGCCGCTCGTGGATTAGACATTGACAGTGTCGACCTAGTCATTAACGCAGACTTACCTGCCGACCCGGCAATCTATACCCACCGCATTGGGCGTACGGGACGAGCAGGACGACAAGGAATGGCCATTAGCCTTTGTTCGGACCGTGAAACCTATCGCTTAAAGCGTATCGAAGAATTGCAAAAGCAAGAGATCAAAGCACTTAAGCAACTCGCCTCACCGTCTCCTGATAAGCTGCCAGAGCCCGCGAAAATGACCACTTTATGCATCGCAGGTGGCCGAAAAGATAAGCTGCGCCCTGGCGATATTTTAGGTGCGCTAACGGCATCTAGCGAACTCACGGGCGATGTGATTGGAAAAATCAACGTAACCGACTTTTCGACGTATGTTGCCATTGAACGTGCAGCCTCCCCACGAGCACTTGAGCTACTCAAGGAAGGGAAGATAAAGGGCCGTAGTTTTAAAATTCGTCGTCTTTAATAAAATACAAAGTAGCTAAAAGCCACTAAACCTTTGTTTTATGGCACAACTCCTGCAGTGATTAAGATGGTAGTCAATCTCTACTATCTTAACTCCCTGTTTGAAGTACCTCTGTTTTTCTCAGTGCACTCATTTAGGGCAGGACAAAAAACGGGGGCCTATTTGTGATAGATAAGAGTGCACTCGACGCGTTATGGATCATGATTGGCGCCGTCTTGGTTTTAATGATGCAAGGTGGATTTCTGTGTCTAGAGTCAGGCCTTACACGCAGTAAGAACGCCATCAATGTTGCGTTAAAAAATGCATTCGATTTAATCGTTGCAGCGCTTCTCTTCTGGCTGCTTGGTTTTACATTTATGTTTGGCCAACACGATGCTTGGTCACTTGATATGCGCTGGTTAGCGGCTGACTTTTCAGATGAAAGTCTGTGGCATGCGAGCTTTTTCCTTTTTCAGCTTACCTTTTGTGCCACGGCTGCTACGATTGTTTCTGGTGCCATTGCGGAGCGGAGCCGCTTTCGGGTCTACGTTCTCATTACCGCCCTCATTAGCTTGATTCTCTATCCCACGTTTGGGCACTGGGCATGGAGTGGTGCCATTAACTCGTCCCCCGGCTGGCTGGAAGCACTTGGTTTTACTGATTTTGCGGGCAGCACCGTTGTCCACAGTTTAGGGGGCTGGGTCGCACTGGCGGCCGTCATCGTGATTGGTCCCCGCACCGGACGCTTTGTTCAAGGCAAACCGCAAGAAATACCCGGCAGTAACCTACCTTTAGCCATTCTAGGAATGTTATTTTTCATGATTGGCTGGATTGGCTTTAACGGTGGGAGCACATTAGAGTTCAACGAGCATATTGCTGGCATTGTTGTAAACACCATCATCTCGGCTTCTGCGGGTGGAATGATGGCGATGATTTTATCGAATGCCGAAAAAGAGAAAGTTCGCAGCACAAGCCTCACCATCAATGGGACGCTAGCCGGACTGGTGGCTATAACCGCGGGTTGCCACTTAGTCTCTACCCCTCATGCGGCGCTGATTGGTGCAATCGGTGCCTTGGTTATGTTTACCACAGACCGTTTAATGCTGCGCTACCAACTCGATGACGCCATTTCAGCCGTTCCTGTTCATCTCGCCGCTGGTATTTGGGGCACACTGGCGGTGGCGCTTTTCGGTCACTTGGATGCTTTAAGCGAGCCCTTTAGTCGGATTGAATGGATGGGTATCCAACTCATTGGCATTTTAGTATGCGGCCTCTTTGTTTTTCCGAGCACCTATGTTTTATTGATCTTACTCAAGCACTTCACACCTTTGCGCGTCAGTTTAGAAGCTGAGCACCAAGGCCTTAATTTTTCAGAGCATGGGGCACGAACAGAATTAAGTGAACTGCTATCCAGCATGCAAGAGCAAGAACGCACGGGTGACTTAAAACAGCGCGTCCCCGTTGAGCCTTTCACCGAAGTGGGTCAAATAGCCGCACAATACAATCGTGTGATGTCAAACCTCAATCGCATGATTATGCGAACACGCCTGATTGTCCGAGATATGCAAGATGGCATTATCACCTTTTCAGACAAAGGCATTATCACCAGCGCCAACCCAGGAGCCGAGGTGATTTTTGGGCGATCTGCTCAAGCGATGGTCGGAACGCCCAGTGGATTACTGTTGCACGAAGACTCACATCAGTTCTTTCCCGCTACCCACTTAAATAACCTATTCGTAATGCTCGCCAGCAGCACCGATGAAGGCCCTCATGAACTGGTTGCCATTAAAGATACGTCTCTGCCCTTCCCCATTGAGGTGACGACTTCTGCAAGCCCAACCGAGGAAGGCATACAATACAGCGCGTTGATCCGTGATATTAGTGAGCGAAAACGCATGGAAGCACGTCTTCACCGTCACTCAGAACTAGCCCAAGTGACACTTGAAGCAATCACCGAAGCCGTCATTACCTGCGATGCCCAAAAAAATACGGTCTACTTAAACCCAATGGCCTGCACGCTCTTAGGCTGGGATGCTCAGGCTGCCTTTGGTCTTCCCATTGACACACTCATGCCAATACAAGGCAGTGAGGGTGACAGGGTTCTCTTATCATCTCTTTGCTCAGACACCCACTTTAATAATACATCACACTCATCCTACACCTATTTCAAATTGAAGAATAAACAAGGCAAAACAGCCGAGGTGCAAATTAAATGCTCTCCGCTTTTCGATGCACAGAAAAAGAGCATGGGATGGGTGATTGCTTTACAAGACATGACTCAAAACAACCGACTGCAAGAGATGTTAACCTTTCAGGCCGTGCACGACACCTTAACGGGGCTTATCAATCGGCGTGAATTTGAGCGGCGTTTAGAAAGTCTAATTTTAGAAGCGCAAACACAAGAGGCCGAACATCTCTTATGCTATCTTGACTTAGACCAATTCAAACTGGTCAATGACACCTGCGGTCATCGCGCTGGAGATGCCCTACTCAAACAGCTTTCCAGTTTACTCAAACCCATCCTGCGTCAAAGCGATACACTCGCACGTCTCGGCGGTGATGAGTTTGGGGTTTTGCTTTCCTACTGCCCACTGGCAAAAGGCATGCAGATTGCGGAGCAATTACGTAGAACCGTCACTAACTTCCGTTTTTCATGGGATGGACAAGTCTTTTCTGTTGGCGTGAGTATTGGCATGGTCATCATTTCGACTGATTGCGGATCACTCGATGAGGTTCTCAGTCATGCCGACACCGCCTGTTATGCCGCCAAAGACCTTGGCCGAAATCGTGTGCATCTATTTGAGTTCGACGATCAAGAATTGCATTTTCGAAGAGGTCAAATTCAGTGGGCTAGCCGCATTCAAAGTGCCTTAGACCGAGACAAATTTCGGCTTTACTTCCAAACAATTGTCCCGTTTGACACTGCTCACCTGGGTATTCCACATTATGAAATTTTAACTCGCCTAGTGGATGAAGAAGGCGAAGTGATTCCACCGGGTGCATTTATCCCAGCGGCTGAACGCTTTGGACTCATGCCCAAAATTGACCAATGGGTCATCCGCAATACACTGGCCTGGATGGGCGATCAACTCAAACGAAATCAACAACCTGTTTTCTGCGCAATCAACTTATCCGGGGCCTCGATTGGACGCCAAGACTGTTTAAATGTCATCCGCGACCAGATACGGAAACACGCCGTTCCCGCACAATACATCTGCTTTGAGATTACCGAAACAGCGGCCATTGCCGATCCATCAAATGCAGCTGCGTTTATCGAAGAATTAAAGTCTCTAGGATGCCAATTCGCCTTAGATGACTTCGGCAGTGGCTTGTCTTCATTCGGGTACTTAAAACAACTGCCCGTGAACTACCTGAAGATTGATGGCATTTTTATCCAAGATCTGCCCAACAACCCCATTGACCAAGCCATGGTGGCCTCGATCAACAACATTGGTCATCTGATGGGCTTAAAAACCATCGCTGAATGCGTTGAAGATGCTGAAACTCTAGCGATTCTCGCCCGCATCGGCGTCGACTATGCACAAGGATTTTATCTCTCACGCCCCGAACCCCTAGAGTCCATTGGCGGCGTGAGAGTCATGCCGCGTTAATCAATGTCCAAACACAGACCAGCCTGTGTGTTGTACAAAACGCTCTAGGGCACGGGTTCCTAAATAACTATTCCCGAGTTTATCAAGCCCTGGAGACCAAACGGCAATGGAGCCCTTACCGGGAGCAATGGCAAGAATACCACCACCGACACCACTTTTTCCGGGCAAGCCAACCCGGTAGGCAAACTCGCCCGAACCATCATAGTGACCGCACATCATCATAAGTGAATTGATACGACGTGCACGTTGGGCCGACACCACACGAATCCCCGTTGTTTTATCCACACCATCCGACACCAAAAACAGTCCGGCCCTCGCCAACTGCTCACAACTCATGGCAATGGAGCACTGATGAAAATAGGTTCCCAGCACCTTATCCACATCATGGCGTAAACGCCCAAACGCTTTCATAAAATGCGCCAATGATGCATTACGGTCACGGTGGGCCATTTCAGAAGCCGCCACAATATGATCAAAGCAAATACTATTGTCATTCGAAATAAAGCGTACAAAATTGAGAATTTCGGCGAGTGTTTCTTTTGGCTCATGACCCATCATAATGGCATCAACCACCGCAATGGCACCTGCATTAATAAAGGGATTACGCGGCTTGCCAGACTCATGCTCTAGCTGAACAATCGAGTTAAAGGGATCGCCAGACGGCTCGCGTCCTACATGAGTCCAAATGCCATCACCCAGCTTGCCAAGGGCAATCGTGAGCGTAAATACTTTCGAAATACTCTGAATGGAAAATAAGGTATCCGCCTGGCCTGCTGAATACATTTGCCCTTCTGGGGTACACACTGCTATGCCGAATTGATTCGGATCTACATGAGCGAGTTGCGGAATATAATCCGCAACCTTACCACGATTTTTTTCTGTCGATAAAGCCAACACGAGATCGTCTAAATAGTCTTGTATCATGAGGGGCACTTTGTTTATGTATTGTTGTTATCTATTGATCTGACTATTTTAACGTGATTTCAGATTTAATGGTTGCAAAAGAAATGCACTTTAAAAAGGATAGTGATGCGACTTGATGCTGATTATCTTACAAAGAGCGTCTATCATCATCTAATCGTCAAATGTCAACTCGGTTAAGGCTATGTTGAAATACTCAGATAAAAACATAATAGGACAGATGTTCATGAAACGCCGAGTGCTCATTATTTATTCTGGTGGAACCATTGGTATGCAATCCTCTGATCAGGGCTATGTCCCAATGAAGGGGTTTGATAGGCAAATCAACAAGCTTTTTCGTGCTCGTGGTCTACAGTATCTCCCTCACTATGACATCATCGAATGCCAACAGCTGATTGATAGCTCAAATATCCTACCCAATGACTGGACTCGGCTCAGTCATCTCTTAATACAAAATTGGGATGAATATGATGGCTTTGTGCTGCTTCATGGAACAGATACCATGGCCTACACCGCATCAATGCTGTCCTTTATGCTCCAAGGAATGAATAAACCTGTGATTCTCACTGGCTCCCAAATCCCAATGATGGAAGCCAGAAGCGATGGTCCAGAAAATCTGATTACAGCCGTGATGCTGGCAGGGAATTACAATGTACCTGAAGTCTGTATTTTCTTTGCAAATCGACTCTTGCGCGGCAATCGCAGTACAAAAGTGAAAAGCTCAGGATTTGACGCTTTCGACTCTCCAAATTTCCCTTGGCTAGGCAGCGTCGGAATTAATATCGACATTCAAAGCCAGTTGTTACTCAAAAAGCGTGCGCCTTCACACCTTGCCCCTACTTTTGATTCAGATGCCGTTGCCGTGATTCAAATCTTTCCTGGCATCTCTGCAGAGATTATTAAGGCCGTTGTTCAGCGCCCAGGCGTGAAAGGGCTGATTTTACAAACCTATGGAGCAGGGAACCCTCCTGACGCGAACAAACTGTTTATTGAGGTGCTTGAGCAAGCATCAGCGTCCGGTATTATCACACTTAATATCACACAGTGTGCGTATGGATCGGTGAGTCAGGGTGCCTACGCAACAGGAGCCACGCTAAATAGAATCGGCGTAATTGCAGGTGCGGACTTAACCCTTGAAGCCGCCTTTACAAAACTGCACTTTTTGCTCAGCCAACACGAATCAACCGATACTGTTCGCCAAGCACTTATCACTCCCCTAGCCGGAGAAATGACGGTGTGAATTAGATACGCTAGGGGAAACACCTATCTTTAGCTGATACCGACTTTCGGGTTACACTCAAGGATTGAGCGGCTAACATCAGCCGATGTGGATTTATAGGAGAGATGCCATGACTGAAGACTTTTCTCGCAATCTAAGGCTTCTATGCAGTTACTATAAATCCATTGCTGATGTCTGTCGTAGAATGAAAATGAATCGGCCTCAGTTTAACCGCTATTTAGGGGGGCATGCGAAACCTTCCGCCAATACACTTCGACGTTTTTGTGACTTTTTTGGTGTGGAAGAACATGAACTCTTGCTCCCTCATAACCAGTTTATACGCTTAATTCAAGTCCGCCCACGCCTCTCTAGCGATGATCTAAGAGCGTCACCCGAAACTGAGCATTTAGAGCACTTGGGTCAACTCGGTCATCAAGGCCTTGATAAATACTTAGGCTATTATTTTGAATACCATCTATCCATGGCCTATCCTGGCAAACTACTCCGAATGTTAACTTGTTTGGAGCGCCAGCAAGATAAAGTTTACTACCAGCGCACGGAACGCCTGCAAGAGAGCCCTAGCGACAAAGTCTATCATGGCAAGTACTTAGGATTTGCAACCTTCTTAATTGATCGCATTTTTATGGTGGATTACGAATCACTCACCGATCAAGAAATCACTCAAACCATACTATTTCCAACCTTTAAAAATCGCGTCACACGTTTGACAGGATTGAAATTAGGTGTATCGGGCAGTGGGGAGCGTATGCCGTGCTGCGCACGCGTGTTGTATGAATACTTGGGTCCATCCGTTGATATACGCCGAGCCTTCAAGCTTTGTGGTTTGTATGATCTCGATTCACCCGATATCGACGAGAGTATCAAACAGGCCGTTGCTAATGATATTCAACCGGGAGAGTGGCATTTTCGCGCTCGACATTAAAGACCGATCAAAAGCAGACAGCGTCATACTCGATGGCTTGATGTTGTTGAGCTCTGCTCTCAGGCAGAGTTCAACATTTTTCACCCAATCATAAATGACTAACGAAAATCCTATCCAATCAAAACTTTACCTATCTGTACCCAGTCCTGCTCCATCCGCACGGCCCAAACATCCACTCCAACATCCGGCGTTTCAATACAGCGCCCTGTATCCAACCGAAAGTGTTGTTTATACAAGGGGGATGCAACAGACCAGATGCCTTGGCTTTCACAGAGGATGCCATGAGCAAGGACTTCAGACCCGGAAAAAGGATCCGTATGGCCAATCGCATAAAGCTCCGTATCATGGCCTGGAAGCCAGAATACAGCCACAGGCTCCTTACCAAGCATGACAGCTATTCCTGAGTGTGGAACTAGATCCTTGCGATGACAAACGTTCTGCCATTGGAGTGATGCGGTCAATGCAGCATTCATGCGACTTCCTCCTCTGTAATCATGCGCGCGGGTATCAATTGGCCACGTTCTTCAATCAGTTGAATACGCGCTTTGCGGGGCTCGCTCGCGTTCACATAACTGCGAAAACGCTTACGCTTCTCGGAGTCATTGATTGCTGTTTTCCATTCACATTGGTAGGTATCGACAATGTGCTGCATTCTGGTTTCCAACTCTTCAGCCAAACCTAGGCTGTCCTCAATCACCACTTCTTTCAGGTATTTTAATCCGCCTTGGAGGTTTTCAAGCCACACCGAGGTTCGCTGTAATCGGTCAGCCGTATAGACATAAAACATCAACACCCGGTCAATATAACGAATCAGTGTTTCATCATCTAAATCCGTTGCGAATAGATCCGCATGACGGGGCTTCATCCCACCATTGCCACACACATACAGATTCCAGCCATTCTCTGTCGCGATCACTCCGATATCTTTGCTTTGCGCTTCCGCACATTCACGTGTACAACCGGATACTGCCATTTTAACCTTATGGGGTGAGCGCATTCCCTTGTAACGATTCTCCAAGCGAATGGCCATCGTCATACTGTCTTGCACACCGTACCGACACCAAGTATCACCAATGCAGGATTTAACAGTTCGCAAAGACTTGCCATAGGCATGCCCAGTTTCAAAACCCGCTGCAATCAACTCTTCCCAGATTAAGGGTAACTCGTCTAAGGTCGCGCCAAACAAATCAATACGTTGGCCACCCGTGATTTTGGTATAGAGATTATATTTCTCACCCACCTCACCAATTTTAATCAGCATTTTAGGGGTAATTTCTCCACCTGGAATTCTAGGTACAACAGAGTAAGTACCATTTTTCTGCATATTCGCCATAAAGGTGTCATTGGTGTCTTGCAGCGGCAAATGCTTCGTTTCATGGACATGTTCATTCCAAACACTGGCCAAAATAGACGCCACGGCTGGCTTACAAATTTCGCAACCCCCACCTTGCCCATGCCGCTCAATTAACTCGTCGAATGTTTGAATACCTTCAACTTTAACTAAATGAAACAGCTCTTGTCGTGTATGTGAAAAGTGCTCGCAGATGGACTTATCGACCTGGACACCTCTGGCCTCTAGCTCACTTTCAAACACAGTTTTGACCATCGCGGCGCAACCACCACACCCCGTTGCCGCTTTTGTCATCGACTTGATATCTGACAGGCTGACGGCCCCATCATTCATGGCCTCACAAATATCGCCCTTTGTCACATTGTGACAAGAACAAAGAGTGGCTTCATAAGGCAATGCCGATGCGCCCAAGCTAGGTGCACCAGTGCCAGAGCTTTCGGGTAAAATTAATGACTCTGGGTATTCAGGTAACTCTATGCCATTCAACGCATACTGCAATAGCGTGTCATAATAGCTGTTATCACCGACAAGAATTGCACCCAACAGCTTAGAACCGTCAGCGGAGACAACCAAACGTCGATACACACCCTCAATCTCATTACTGTAGCGATAATTCAGTGCACCGGGGGTTGCGCCATGTGCATCGCCAATGGATCCCACATCGACACCCAATAATTTAAGCTTCGTCGACATGTCCGCACCGGTAAAGGTGGTTCCCACATTGCCAATCATATGGGCAGCCGCTACCCGCGCCATGGTGTAGCCCGGTGCGACTAGGCCATATTGCTGATTGTTCCAAACCGCACACTCACCAATTGCGTAAATTGACGGATCACTGGTCCGGCAATGCTGATCAACGGCAATCCCTCCTCTCTCCCCCAGCCGTAAACCAGCCTCTCGTGCCAACTGGTCTTGCGGGCGAATACCGGCTGAAAATACAATTAGATCTGTTTCAAGATAGGTTTCATCAGCAAAGCACATGCGCAGTCGTTGTTCATCGCCTGGAATAATCTTGCGCGTTGTTTTTTCGGTGTGAACCTTGACTCCCAAGTCTTCAATCTTGGTACGTAAAAGTGAACCCGCATCACTGTCCAACTGAACAGGCATCAAACGCGGTGCAAACTCAACAACATGCGCCTCTAATCCCAGCATCCTGAGCGCATTGGCCGCTTCGAGTCCAAGTAATCCACCTCCTACAACTACCCCTCTCGTAGCCCCTTGAGCACTGGCGCGAATGACGTCCAGGTCTTGAAGTGTCCGATACACACAGCAATGATCCAGTTCCCGCCCGTCTATTGGCGGCACAAATGGATAAGAGCCTGTCGCAAACACCAGTGTGTCATATGAATACTGGCCCTGTGCCGTCGTCACAGATTTTGCTTCGCGATCCAGCGTAATCACTGCTTCATTTAGATGTAAATGAATCCCGGGTAACGCGTAGAATCCATCATCACCTAACTGCAAATGCGCCGAACTTTGCTGTTCAAAATACTCAGATAAATGGACACGATCATAGGCACGCTGATTTTCCTCTGCAAACACATGCAGTTCATAATCGGCTGCCATCTCTGATGCCATCCACTGTTCAGCAAAATGATGGCCTACCATCCCATTGCCAATAACCACTAGTTGTTTTTTCATGGTGTTCACCTCGACCTCTATCAACTTGAAAGATCTCGTTAAGCGGAGGCCGCTTTCTTAAGACTTGCTTGGGCAGGCTTCGGTTTCTCAGCCGATACGAGCACTTCCACCTTACGCTGCTTTTCATATAGAAAACGCAAGACGGCTTGACGATAACGGTTGTACTTGGGGTTATCAGCCATCTCTATGCGATTGCGTGGTTTTGGTAAGTCTATTTCCAGAATCTCACCGATAGTGGCCTCTGGACCATTGGTCATCATGACAATTCGATCTGAGAGCAATACGGCTTCATCGACGTCATGTGTGATCATGATGATGGTGCTGTTAATCTCAGCCTGAATCTTCATCACCTCATCTTGTAAATGGGCGCGAGTCAGTGCATCTAACGCACCAAAGGGCTCATCCAATAACAGGACCTTCGGTTCCATTGCTAGAGCTCTGGCGATCCCAACACGTTGCTTCATGCCCCCCGAAATTTCGGCTGGACGCTTATCCAATGCGTGAGACATGTGAACCATTTCGAGGCTTTTAAGTATCCATTCATGCCGTTCTTTCGCTGTCTTCGTTTTTTTAAAAGTTTTGTTGACGGCAAGCGCCACATTTTCATACACCGTCAACCAAGGCAGTAATGAATGGTTTTGAAACACAACACTTCTATCAGGGCCAGGTGAGTTCACTTCTTTACCGTCTAAAATCACCACGCCATCTGTCGCTGGCAAAAGCCCCGCCACGATATTCAACACGGTCGACTTTCCGCAACCAGAATGGCCGATAATCGAAATATACTCACCCTTTTCAATATGTAAATTCACATTTTTAAGAACACAGGACTGCTTATTACCCTGTCCAAAAACCTTGTTTACACCTTCAATCGATAAATAATGTTTAGACATCGTATATACTCCTCTTAGTTACTAGTGCCACGGGTGACTAAATTTGAGATAAATCCGATGAATTTATCGAGTAAAAATCCAACAACTCCGACATATACCAGTGCTAACACGATGTCACTGATCATTGATGCATTCCACGCATCCCAGATGAAGAAGCCAATTCCCACTCCACCTATCAGCATTTCAGCTGCAACAATCGCTAACCAAGACAAGCCGATGCCAATACGAAGACCTGTGAATATGTAGGGCGCGGCTGCAGGCAACATGACTTTGGTAAAATATTCATAGCCATTCAGTGATAAAACCTTTGCAACGTTGCGATAGTCTTCCGGTATATTACGAACACCCACTGAAGTGTTAATAATAATTGGCCATATTGCCGTAATGAAAATCACAAATATCGCAGATGGATTACTGTCCTGAAAGGCGGCCAAAGAAATTGGTAACCAAGCAAGTGGTGGAACGGTGCGTAGGATTTGAAATATAGGATCTAAACCCCGCATAGCCCACGTTGATTGTCCAACCAACACTCCTAAGCTAATGCCTGCTATTACCGCTAGGCTATAGCCATAAGCGACTCGCTCTAAACTTGCTAGAATTTGCCACCCCATTCCAACATCAGTTCCTCCATTGTTGTAGAAGGGATTAATAATCAATTCCCAAGTGTCTGTGACGACTCTGGACGGTGAAGGCAACGTTGCGCTCTGGGAGGATGTCAGTAGCTCCCATATAAGTATTAATAAAAAACCAACAATAAGTGCAGGTAGTACTTTTTGAACAAAGCTCTCACCCACTCTTTTAAAACGAAATAAGGTTTTGTCCATTGAGACAGGCATACTCACAGCAGATAAAGGTTTAACAATACTATTTGCTTTGGTAGTCATAGTAAAAATCCTCCCCTAAGGATAAGGGCTTATTATTTATAAACGTTTAATCGATAAGCTATCTAAATAGGCATCTGGATTTTCAGGATCAAATACTTTTCCATCAAAGAAGGTTTCTAACCCACGAGAGGTCGTTTCAGGAATATCCGACTTATCGATACCTAATGCAGCAGCCGCTTCACGCCAAATATCTTCTCGGTTAACTTGGTCAATAATTGTTTTTGAATCGAAGTCTCTGGGTAAATATCCCCAGCGCTTATTTTCGGTTAAGAACCATAAGTCATGGCTTTTAAAGGGATAAGATGTGCTGTCTTTCCAATAGCGCATCTGATTCGGATGGTTTTCAACTACTTTCCCATTACCATAATCAAAATTACCTTCCATACGGTCGATAATGTCGGCATAGGGTGCATGTATCCAACGACGTCTTGAACAGATTTCAGCGATTTCTTTTTTATTTTCAGGCTGCTCACAGAACATCTGAGCCTCCATGATCGCCATGATTAATGCTTTTGTAGAGTTTGGGTTAGCATCAACATAATCAGCACGCATCGCAAAGGCTTTTTCTGGGTGGTTATGCCACAACTCGCCAGTCGTATTGGCAGTGTAGCCTATGCCCTGATTAACTAGCTGCTGGTTCCAAGGCTCACATACACAGAAGGTATCCATACTACCAACACGCATATTGGCAACCATTTGAGCCGGCGGAACAACAATGGTCGATATGTTCTGATCCGGATCAATACCCCCAGCTGCCAACCAGTAACGCATCCACATATCATGTGTTCCACCTGGGAAGGTCATTGCTGCATTAATAGCATGACCCGATGCGCGTTTGGCCGCTAATGCTTGTGCAAAGGCTTGAGTGTCGAGACCCACTTTCAAATCGTTGTATTCACTGCCCACGGATATACATTGACCTGCCAAGTTCAAACGCGCCAAAATATACATAGGCGTTGGAACATTATTGGCCGTCATTGCCCCCGATGCGATCAAATAAGGCATGGGCGTTAAGATATGAGCGCCGTCGATACCGTTACGCTGAGATCCCAATACGAGGTTATCCCGCGTCGTTCCCCAAGAGGATTGTTTCAGTACCTCAACATCCTTCATGCCATGCTTAGCAAAAAATCCTTTCTCCAAGGCTATAAATAAAGGGGCAGCATCCGTCAAGGCAATAAACCCAAGTTTTGCCGAGGTGGTCTCAAGCTTGCCAGATGCCGCTTGAGCCTTAGAAGACACTAAAGGCAAGAAGCCACCCAATGAAGCAGCCCCTGCTAATGTCGCCATACCACCCACAAACTTACGTCGATCCATATTTAGAGATTGCGTATCTGTTATGGCTTTCAGCGTTGAATTTTTAGCTTTCATGGAATTTCTCCTAAACAAAAAAAAACGGCGTCATCTCGAACATCCGAAAGATCAGATGTGAGATGGACGCCGTTGTCCGATTCAGTGACCACAAACAGGTTTGTGATCCGATATATAATGTCTACTGAATTAGGATGCTTATTTCATGCCAACTTTATTTATATCATTAAAATCAATTAACTATATAAAATATTGTAGAAAACATAGGTATATGTAGAAATTTTTTGCCCCGAGATTGGGCAAGGTGCACTGAATTCATTCAAAACAAAACACGGCGGTCATTTTTTCCAATAATCGCCTGAGTGCGCTTGATGATCGTATCAGCAATGTCTATCACACGGAGGTTTTGCTCCATTGCCGCTTGACGTATTTGTCGATAAGCGGCTTCTTCAGAGAGTCCTTGATACTCCATCAGCAACCCTTTCGCACGCTCTAGAGTTTTGCGTTCAGTCAGCGCTTGCCGTGCTTGTTGCAACTCATCGTTCACTAATTGTAAGCGCATTGATTGAGCTTTGAGTAACTCGTAGACGGAACGCCTGGGTGTGATAGATAAATCCTGCTCATATGCATGCAAAGAATCCGTTAAATAGCTTAATGAAGACGAGCCTACATCATCTTCCCTTGCTAAATCGTCCAACAGCCGTCGATGGTTTTGTAAGTCCTGCTCTGCTGCTTTTAATTTGGTTTGACACAACTCCAATAAATCAGCTGCCAGCAAGCTTTCTATCGCTCTCATGGCATCGATGCGGCAGGTTGCGACGTCATACCAAATTTCACTGAAGGCTGAGGGAATAGCCTGCCCCTCTTCTGATCGTGCAACCAGTTGCCGTAAACGGATCAATTCATCTGAGCAGGGGTCTGATTGCAATGCCTGCCAACTTATTAAAGGCGACTCGCTGCTAAACTCGGTGAACACTTCAAAGCATCTGGATTGCGCATCGATTAAATCGTGGAGTTTTTGCTGATCCTCAAGCTCGAAATGACCCGCTGCAAAACCACTGGCTCCCCAAGCACGTTCTTGCCCTGCTAACTCCTTGCCTTGCATAAAATTGAACATCGCCACCAAAGCACGGGTAATATCGGGATCTGTGGCGGTATCAGCGGCCTCAAAGACAACCGATAACAGCCCTGCAATCAAGCGACTCATTAAACCTGTTAATTCTTTGACACTTATTTGAAGGCTCAAGGCTTTTTGACGAATGGATGGCAAGCTATTCAGACCATGAACGACGTAAGCGATACGCGTATACAGCCTCACGCTACCTGATAAATGGCAGGCATCAAGGTTAATCGACGCCAACCCTGCCTTAAGCTCTGTTTCGAGATGTTCGCCCTGCTCAATTTGAGCTAAGCGCTGAGGGCCAAAGCGTTGGCCTGATGATGCGATATAGACATTCGACAAACCCCGTTCACGCTGCAGAGTATGAACCAACTGACTGATAGACTTCACCAGCTCGCCCGTCATCAAGAGTTGTTGCAGATTGGATATCTCGCAGCGCTTAGACGCCAATAAAAAATCTTCGGCACGGCATGCAGGCATAGAAATCTCCGGTTGATAGGTCTTACATCACATCAATAAAAACGCAAAATTTATACCATCGTATAGCACTCGGGGCGCAGGATGTCCTTTCCCCTGCAATTTAACAGATTTAATCCAACATCAAACGCTTTTGTGCTGTATTCGTCACAACTGAGAAACCAATTTAACGCAACGCGCGCCCGTTTCGCACCAATTTGTTGCAATATTCTTTTATTGACACCCTCCGTTATCCACTGTCAGCACCCTAACGCTTGAATATCATCCAGCATGGCATATCTATTGCTTAAACAAATTATGAATCTTCTCGTCTGGTTGATGGACCAGATCGGCAATGCTGCCCATTTCTTTGCACATGATTGGTGTGTGAAGCAATGGGCTTTTTTTTTGGATGAGTGACTATGAAACAAAACACAACTTGCCCGTATTGTGGTGTAGGGTGCGGTGTAACCGCAGAACTGTCGGATCAACGAATCATTGCAGTCTCAGGCGATAGCCAACACCCCGCTAACTTCGGGCGGCTGTGTATCAAAGGCTCAACGCTTCATGAAACCACCCAAACTGAGCAACGATTACTACTGCCACGCGTAGATGGCCAAAACGTGCACTGGTCTGACGCGATTAAAGCGGTCTCATCCCGAATTCGCCATAGCTTAGAAAACCATGGCCCTGGCAGTATCGCAATGTACTTATCGGGGCAGCTGCTCACAGAGGATTATTACGTTGCCAATAAACTGATGAAAGGTTTCTTAGGCTCGTCTCATGTCGACACCAACTCGCGCTTATGCATGGCATCAACCGTTGCAGGGCATAAACGAGCATTTGGTTCTGATTCGGTTCCTGGTTGCTACGAAGATATTGAACTGGCTGATCTGATTATTCTGGTTGGTTCCAATGCAGCCTGGAATCACCCAATTTTATTTCAACGAATTCAAGCAACCAAAATTCAGCGCCCGCAGGTTAAAGTCGTTGTCATCGATCCTCGCGCAACGGCAACCTGCGAGCTGGCAGATTTGCATTTAGCCATTAAACCCGGCTCAGACGTCGCTCTTTTTAATGCCCTTCTCGTCCATCTTAGTCACTCAGGCGCCCTCGACCAGCCATTTATTGACCAGCACACCGAAGGATTTAAAAGGGCAGTTGCGATTGCGCACCAAGACATCCCCGATTTGAAAACAGCGGCCACCTTAACCGATGTTCCATTAGCGGACCTAGACACTTTTTTTGATTGGTTTACCAAAACACCGCGCACACTCACGCTCTTTTCTCAAGGTGTCAATCAATCCAGCTCCGGGACAGATAAAGTGAATAGCCTCATCAATTGCCACCTGGCCACAGGACGGATAGGCAAGCCGGGAAGCTCTCCCTTTTCATTAACGGGCCAGCCCAATGCCATGGGAGGGCGCGAAGTCGGTGGCCTTGCCAACCAATTGGCCGCACATATGGAGTTTTCCCCCGAAGCAATCAACAGAGTTCAAGACTTCTGGAATGCCCCTAGTATGGCACAGCAACCCGGCCATAAAGCCTTGGACCTCTTTCAAGCGATTGACCGTGGCGAAATTAAAGTTTTATGGATCATGGCCACCAACCCCTTGGTCAGCTTACCCAACACTGCATTGATCCGTCGAGCCTTAAAGCGTTGTGATTGCGTTATTGTTTCAGAAGCCATGTCTGAGACGGATACGCTAACATTTGCCGATATTCAGCTGCCAAGCAGCACTTGGGGTGAGAAAAATGGCACAGTCACTAACTCCGAACGACGAATTTCAAGGCAAAAAGGGTTGATTAAAGCGCCAGGCGAGGCACGCCATGATTGGGAAATCATCTGCGATGTTGCCAAAGCACTGGGATTTGAAGAAGGATTTAACTTTACCCACCCCGCTCAAGTTTTTGCTGAGCATGCGGCTTTGTCCGGGTTTGAAAACCATGGGCAAAGGAGCTTTGATATCAGCGGACTTAGCCACTTGTCTCAACAAGAATACGATCAACTTCAACCTGTTCAGTGGCCGATCAATCAACAATTTCCGTATGGACGCAAACGGCTCTTTGACGACGGCCAGTTTTCTACCCCCTCAGGAAGGGCGCAATTTATTGCCACTGAGACAAAAGCTCCAAAAACCCTTCCATCGGCTCAGTGGCCCTATCAACTCAACACTGGACGAATTCGCGATCAGTGGCACACCATGACTCGTACGGGACGAGCTGCCAGATTGTTTAATCATCGTGCAGAGCCCTTTTTAGACCTTCACCCAGAGGATGCAAAGCATCACAATTTATATGATCAAGACTTGGCTGAATTAAGCAATCACCAAGGTCGCTATATTGGTCGTGTTAGAATCAGCGCAGCGCAACGAAAAGGTGAAGTATTTATTCCCATGCACTGGAACCAACAATTCAGTGGTGATGGCTATTGCAATGCGCTACTTGAAGGCTTTTGTGACCCCGTATCTGGCCAACCCGAATCCAAGCAGGGAGCCGTCGCTCTTCGCGCCTATCCCGCACAATGGCACGCTCAGTTACTGATTAAAGACCACACAGAATTAAGTCTCAGAGGCTATTGGACCAAGATTCCAATGCGCCACTCAACACAGTTTCTGCTAGCTGACACAGAACAACCTAACTCATGGATGGAGTGGTGTCGTCAGCACTTGGGTCAAGCCCCCGACAGTTGGGTGCAAACCTCCTCGGGCGAGATGAGGGCTATGGCCTTCGATCAGGATCGCTTGCATTGGGTGTTATTGATAAGTCCAAGCCCGATTCAATCAGATCCAACATCGGTGGATATGCTCTTTTCGAAACCTGCGTTAACGCCAGCTCAGCGCAATAGGTTGCTCAATTCACAGCAAGGAGCTCAAGCAACACAAATCATCTGTAGTTGCCACCAAGTGACCGAGGCATCAATTAAAGCAGCCATTGAAAAGGGCTGCCATACAGTGGATTCACTCAAAGAAAAACTGGCTTGCGGTACTGGCTGTGGCTCTTGTATTCCCGAACTCTCATCACTCTTGGCTGAGGAGATTGTGACGCTCAAAATTGAAGAACAAAGTGTATAACCAACGTTATTCTGTTTCGACCCAGCGAGCTTTGATCTCAAGGATCGCTGGAATCTCTTGAACAAACACACTCACTAGGGTTGGATCAAAGTGCTTTCCACTTTCGGAAACGATCAAGTTGACGGCATCATCAACGGTCCAGGCCTTTTTATACGGCCTGACACTGGTTAAGGCATCAAAGACATCCGCAATGGCAACAATACGAGCTTCAATTGGAATTGCCTCACCTTTAAGCCCTTCTGGATAGCCGCTACCGTCCCACTTTTCATGATGATACAGTGCAATACGACGTGCCATTTGCAGCAAAGAAGAAGCATCATGCCCAATGATTTCGGCGCCTATTTCAGCATGTCGCTGCATTTCGCGCCATTCGTCTGCATCCAGTTTACCAGGCTTACGAATAATCGAATCAGGTATGCCTATTTTTCCAACATCATGCATAGGGGCCGCATTCAATAAATCATCGGCCTCATGCTCACTAAACCCGGCAGCACGTGCAATGATTCGCGAGTAATGACTCATCCGAATCACATGCATGCCTGTTTCATTGTCCTTGTATTCCGACGCTCGACCGAGTCTTTGCACGATAGCCAGACGTGTTTCGCGGATTTCATCCAGATGCACTAGATTCAGATGCGTTTTTACTCGAGCTTTCACCACCGCAGCGTTCACAGGCTTAGTAATATAGTCAACGCCCCCAACTTCAAACCCTACCGCTTCATCATCGACATCCGATAAAGCGGTTACAAAAATGACTGGTATTGAGCGTGTTGAATGTTCAGACTTCAAGCAACGACAAACGTCTAGCCCATCCAAATCTGGCATCATAATATCAAGTAGGATCAGGTCTGGCTTCTGCTCCCTTGCTAAGCTAATGGCTTTTTGGCCATCACGCGCAAATACCAAGCGGTATTCGTCCTGTAGAATATGACGAAGCACTTGTAGATTCGTCGGCTCATCGTCGACGAGCAAAAGTTTAGGGCGAACATCGGTACTACTCATGAATCCTTATCCCCTCCTGATTTGAATCCAGACTGCTTTGCAAAGCAATCAAAGCAGATTGCGCACACTCAAAATCAAAATCCTCTAAACAGTCCGTCAAAGCGAGCACTGCCTGACTGCCTAAGCATTCTGCCAAAGCATCTAGGCAGTCATCGGGTAACTCACCCTTAGCCAGTCTTCCAAGCATCTGCTCAATCAGAGCATTTGCGTGTTTTAAGGAGTTTGTATTGAGCTCGATCTTACTTTCAAAAATCTTGCCATTGGGCAACCTATCAAAAAGATCATAAACTTCCTTAAAAGCCAAAGTTAGGGCATGTATTTCTTCATCAAAATGATGGTTTGATGCCCTCTGTTTTAAGGCTTTTTCTAAAATATCTGCCGCTTGGGCTAGTGATTTTAACGCTAAATTACCCGCTGCCCCCTTCAAGCGATGTGCCTGATCCAACAAATCAGCGGGATTTAGACTCGTCAAAGAGTTAATCATCCCTTTATTCTGCGCCAAAAAGCGCCTAATCACATCATGCAGCGTATGTTTAGATCCCCAGAGCGCCACTCCCTGTCCATAATCAATTACATCTGCATTTCTTAATTCATCAGCATCGAGTGCCAAACGTCCATCGGATGATGGTTCAGCCTGAGACATCTCCAACTGCAACACACGCACAATTTCCTCACGTAAAGCCAGCATATTCAACGGTTTGATTGCAAAACCTGACATACCCGCACTTTCCGCATTTAATCGATCTTGCTCTAATACATTGGCCGTTAGCGCAATAATGGGTGTCGGCAATTGCTGATGAGCACTTTCCCATTCGCGGATTTTTCGCGTCGCATCATATCCATCCATTTCAGGCATTTGCACATCCATCAGTACTAAATCAAACAGATGCTCTTTAAAGGCCAAAACCGCTTCATAGCCATTCGTGACTAACTGAAGCTGATGCTGCTCCTTCTCAAAGTTCAGAGCCAAGAGTTCAAGATTTTGCGGTACATCATCGGCGATCAAAATCCGTAACTTAGGCAGTTGTGCTTGGCTTGCTCGTATCCGTGAGGAGGTAAGCTTTTTCCCCAAGGGGAGTGGCAAACCTATCGCGAAACAAGAGCCCTTACCAAGTTCACTTTCGACTCCTATATGTCCTTTCATCGCCTCAACCAATTGTTTTGAAATACTGGTTCCAAGGCCTGTCCCTCCATATTTACGGGTAGTGGATGCATCCTCTTGCGAAAAGGGATCAAAAATAGCGTCTAGACGATCAGCGGCAATACCCACGCCTGTATCAAGTACATTAATCGATAGGAGATCGTTTTGATACCTGACCGATACGAGAACACGTCCTTGATGGGTAAACTTAATGGCATTCCCGACCAAATTAATTAATACCTGTTGAATCCGTAACGGATCCCCTTTAAACCAAGTGGGCTGATCTTCAGGGTAATCGCATATGAGTTCAAGATCCTTTTTATAGGCTGAGAGCCCAAGCGTTGCCAGCACTTGATCACACACATCCCGTAACGAAAAATCAATGGACTCCAAGATAACCGCACCCTGTTCTAATTTTGCCGTGTCAAGAATATCATTCAGAAGTGATAACAAGGACTGGGCAGATCTTCTGACGGTCGTTAAGTGGCGTTGCTGAGTCGGCTGTAAAGGTGTATCGAGCAGCAAATCGGTAAACCCAATAATGGCATTCATGGGTGTTCGTATCTCGTGACTCATATTGGCTAAGAAATTCGTTTTTACTTGCGCGGCGAACTCCGCCTTTTCTTTTGATTGGCGTAAACGTATTTCCATATCTTTGCGTTCAGTCAAATCCGTTGCGAGCTCTATGACACGAGCGTGCCCATGATCGATATCTTGGATCACACGAAAGGATGAGCGCACCCATAATGGCTTTTTGTCTTTTCTAACTCGATGATACTCGCCTTCTAAGAGGCCTTGCTCTATCAACTCATCCCAGTTAAATTGACTTTCATTATGATCATTAAGCAGAGTATATGGCTGAGACAACAATTCCTCTTTTGTATAGCCTGTTAAGGCTAAAAAGTTATCATTTACCCGCTGGATACGCCCTTTTTCGTTATATTCACACACTGCAACGGCCTTATTCACGGCCGATAAGACCCCATCTAAGATTGCATTTTGGCGTTTAGACTCTGTGACATCAATGATGACACCATCTATCCATACAAGCTCTCCTTGCTCATCACGAACGCCCGATGCACTTTCTGAAACCCAACGGATACTGCCATCACGGTGTACAAACCGATACTCAACTGCCCAAGGTTTATCATCTAGAATCGAGTTAGAGACGGCGTTCCAAGTATGCTCAACATCATCGCAGTGAACCAAGGCAGCCAACGTAATTTTTGCATCCATAAACTCCTGCGAGGACCAACCGACTAACTCTTTGATTTGCTCACTAACAAATAAGACAGTCCAATGTTCATCATAACGACAACGAAACGTCACGCCCGGCATATTATTAATCAAGGTTCGGTACTGATGCTCTCGTTGCAACAATGCTTGCTCAATGGCACGACGCTGCGTCAAATCTGTAATAAAGCCAACGAAGAGCTTTTGGTCTTGTACTTGTGTCTCACCTATCGCTAATCGGATAGGGACGAGATGTCCATCTTTGTGTAAGGCCTCAACTTCGCGGCCAACGCCGATGATACTCGCATGCCCTGTTTTCAAGTAATCTTTTAAATACCGGTCATGATGGCGCGCATGTACCTCAGGCATTAGGGATTTAATGTTTTTACCTAAAACATCAACGGCTTTCCAGCCTAAGATTCGTTCGGCAGAAGGATTAAATGCACTAATTTTACCGACAGGGTCAATGGTAATGATGCCGTCAACTGCCGTATCAAAAATAGCGGATAAACGTGCTGCTGTTTCCTTTCCTTGCCAATACAGCGTCTTATAGCGCATCAGCAATACTGTTCCGAAGACAGCACCACTGATCAGAATCGTGACCAAGGTGATTAACAGCGCCAGCTCGATATGATCCGTTAAGCCATGTGAGGCTGGGGTATGGGACTCGCCTACAAAGCGTGCCGCCATCATGGCCGTATAATGCATACCAGCAATGGCACAGCCCATAGTTAAACCACTAATGGATAAACGAGCCATAAAGGGCATTTTGGTGATACGCGCTAAACCAAAGCGGACCCAAAGTGCAAGGACAGCCAAAAGTACGGCAATCACAATGGAGGCTGCGAACCAATATGGGTCATAACCTAATTGCAATTCAGTCCGCATCGCTTCCATGCCAGTGTAGTGCATAAGCCCAATGCCACTGCCTACAAGCAGTCCGCCGTATAGCAATAGGCGCTTACTGACTTGATCACGTGCCAATAAATCCAGCGCTACCCAAGAGGCAAAAAAACCAGGAAGTGCCGATAGCAGCGTCGTAAAACCATGATAGTGAACCTCGGCAGGCAGCTCAAATGCGAGCATCCCAACAAAATGCATCGACCAAATTCCACCGCCTAATGCAAAAGCTCCAATCATTAGAAAACGCTGGCGTGCCCAAGGATCACTTTCGCGCTTAGCAAAACCTGCTACACGAAATGCCATCATGGAAGCACCCGTCGCGATCAATAAAGACAGCACAACTAGCCAGCCATTATATTGACCCGCAACCAACGTCTCAGAACGCTCTTGCAAAATAAAAAAATAACTCAGTCGGTCAAACACGTTTTTATCTCTTAAGAGGCTTTGCTTGAAGTTTAGAAGAACATTATCCCAAATATTTGTAAACTACATAGGCATGCAATTTGACAATTTAATTCATCATCAAAACGTATCACCAACAGGTTCACAGAGACAATTTGAAATGAAGAAAAACACATCGATTCTGTTTATTTGCTTAGGCAATATTTGTCGCTCACCCACAGCGGAGGGCGTTTTTCGCGTGATGTCTAACAAAAGCTCGCATCAATTGACAATTGATTCTGCCGGCACTGCCGCATGGCACATTGGCAAGGCACCTGATTCACGCTCTCAGGCTGTCGCGCTCAAGCGTGGCTACGACCTAAGTGGGTTAAGAGCAAGGCAAGTGAGTTCAGAAGACTTCAAACAGTTCGACTACCTGCTCGCTATGGATGCAAATAATTTAAATGATTTGAAGGCTTTGGCACCGAAAGACTTTAAGGGACATCTTTCACTCTTCACAGACTTCGCAACAACACCTTTCCAAGGCATTGAGGTTCCAGATCCCTACTACACGGATGGAGACATGGGCTTTCACGAAGTCGTGGATATTATTGAAGCAGCAAGCCGCGGGCTACTGGAACACATCGCACAGCAGCAGAATTAAGTTTTTTTAAAAAGAAAACAGCCCTCTAAGCCTAGAGAGCTGTTATATAGACCTTGTTTATAGCGTTATCTCATCCTTGCCACAGCCACAATTAAGCGAGCTCAGATCCTTAACAAATCCCAAATCAAACTCAGTAAGGTAGTCTGATTCAGACTGTTCTACAAAATTAATTTCTTGGAAGTTCCGCGCTTTAAGCGTCGAATTACTGACTAAATCAGTAATATAATTGTAACCTTTGTGGGACGTAATCGAATAATTTGACTCATCACCAACGATTGTCAAAACATCGTAACCTTTGCCACCATCTGCAAAACTACCGTCGGCAAAGCTGTTCAGAATTAAATGATCATCACCCTTACCAAGATCAACGTCTTTAGCATGGAAGCCAATATAAACCGTATCATTGCCAGAACCTGTGTCGATTTTGCCATTATTCACAGCTATATCAAGACGATCGTTTCCGGACCCTGATTTGAAAGAAGACTCTAATGTATTGATAACGGCAAGATTATTACCATCGCCCATATCAACTTTTCCAGCTTTCTGACCGACATACAGCTGGTCTTCACCTTTACCCGTAGATACCTTAGCTAAATCGCCATTGACCCAGATCAGATCGTCGTCTTTTCCGCCTTTAATTTTAGAGGTCACGTCGCCGCCAACAAATAAATCATTGTCACCTTTGCTTAGGTAGGCTTTATTCAGATCACCCTCAATCATGATTTGGTTTTCACCACGACCTAAAGCGGTAACCTTAGAGGCATCTCCGCCAACGTATAACTGATCATTTCCTTTACCTAGGCTGACTTTACCTACATCACCACCCACAGTAACGACGTCATTACCAGAGCCTGCTTTTATCTTCTGTGCATTTCCATCAACATCTAGGCAATCATCACCTTTACCCAAAGACGCTTTTCCTAGATCACCACCGATATAAACGACATCGTCCCCAGATCCTGCGCGAACTTTATTGGCATCGCCCTCTACACAGAGATTATCATCGCCTTTACCCAAGCTGACTTTATGAACATCTCCGCCAACGACAACCGTATCGTCACCCGCACCCGCTTTTATCTTATGAGCGCTACCACCGACTTCAAGAACATCGTCGCCTTTACCCAAGTTGGCTTTCCAGAGATTTCCATCAACAATGACTGTGTCATCTCCATGACCTGCTTTTATCTTCCATGCGTCACCTGTTACGGTGAGTGTGTCGTCTCCAGCGCCTAATTTCGCTTTGGATACATTGCCATCAACAACAAACTCGTCATTTTGCTTTGTCCCTTTAATGACATCGCCTTGTTTTTTGGCTAGATTTAATAAACTTTTCAACAAAGACATTTCAATATTCCTTTTCATTTATCTTAACTATTGATGCATTCTAGTTTAAATCCAATTTCCCGCCAAGAAATTGATCACTTTTTAACCACGCCTTAGACTAAGTGATTAGAGGGGGATTATCAATAACACGAATTTGGTGTTTGATCTGGATGAATATCGCCATCGACCTCTTCTGGGTCGATGTCATTGAGGAGCAATGCTTCGCGCACCAACTCTATTTCATCAATAATACGTTGGTAGTCTTCGCCATATTCATAGCGGGTGACTTCAATCGCCTTTGGCATAAACGTAAAGGCTACTTTTAAGGCATGCAGTGTTTTTTCGTTTAATTCACTCATCGCAATTTTCTCAACAATCAGGCAAGGTAGTCACCTTACGATAAAGCATTCACTGTTTTTTCGCTATTGTGAATCAGATGTTTTCAAGAACTGCCAGAGTGAGGCTTTAACGTGCGCATTCAATACGCAGATGGATCTATGCAAGAGTTTTGCGCATTAAAAGGCGATGACCGAACGCATCCGACCATCGCATTAGGCAAGCCTTAGAAAGAGAAGACTTTAGTGCTGCTCAGCATTTTTGTAGCCACTTCTGGTGGAGCCGCAGGGGTTATCCCTTCACGCAATGCATCTTCAGTATTGCCGCTGTTCGGTAAGTAGAGTGCACAAACCTCAACCTTTGCACCACCCTTTTGTAAATTCATCAGCAACTGCTCAGGCGTCACATCGCGAGGCTTAAGTGTTTCGTTTTCCGTCGCTTTTAAAGCAAGATCACCTGCAGGCCCACAAAGAAGAACATCCACTTGCGCTCCTTGACCTTGCATAGCATTGCCCAGCACCATCGCCATTCCTTGCGTTTGTAAATCTGCACTGTTAAGTAGAATTAATGCACTTTCAGCGGTCTGACTTTCAGCAAAAGTGAGTGGAGACAAAACCACTGAAGATGCGAGAACAAGAGCGGGTAAAATTGAACGTTTCATTGAACTTCCTTTTTACATTGAGTTAATCGAAGCAAGTTAAAACAATCTAAATTAGATTTTACTAATAAAATGAGCAGATGCAAGGTAAAATGGCCATGAAGGGACATAAAGGACGGCGCAAGCAGAGAGAGCCTTAATTTAGTGAGGAAAGTGCTATGTGTTAAAAAGCCTTACGAAACGTCAAATTATAGCGAACATCTCCCTGTCCATTTGGAGCATTCAGATCTGCTTTTAAGGGCCTAACTCCATGAAAATTGAGTCGTGAACGACCACCCCAAACCACCACATCCCCTTGAAATAAAGGAAAGCGCTGCACGGGGTCTTGACGACTCTGCCCACCGAACATAAAAACAGCGGGCAGCCCTAGCGACACAGATACAATCGGCTGTGACATGTCTTGCTCATCCTTATCCTGATGCAAAGACATCTTTGTTCCGATTTCATAACGATTAATCAAACAGGCATCCGGCACAAAGTCTTTAAAGCCCGCTTGCTCTGCCGCCTCTACCGCGACTTGATAAAATAAATCGGGCATGGCTGGCCAAGGGCTCCCCGTCACAGGATCGATAGCAACATAACGATACCCCTTGCGATCACTGATCCACCCAAAGGAACCACAATTGCTCATGCCCACCGACATCCAAAACCCACCGGGAGTTTGCTGTCGACGAAAAGGAGACAAATCTTGAAGGTTATGAATATCCTCCAGCAGCGCGTCAACTTGTGCAATAGCGAAATGTCTTAAAATGACGGCATCTTCGCCAATCTCTTGTACCCATGGGGCGGGTGAACACTCATCGTCAAATAAATCTCTCGTCATCCACCTTCCTCTTAAAGTAAAGCCTTGATGGCGGTACGATATAAAGGCAGCAATTGCGATAAACGCCACGGATCTGGCATCTGAGCATCAAGTGGTTGTTGCAATAATTGCACAAATTGATCGGCCGCCTGCTCCGCCTCCTTTATTGGTTCATTCAACTCACTCGCATATAAAAAAGGTGCCTTGATATACTCAGGATACGCCAAGCGCTTTGGTGCATAAGGAATACAACCTGCGGCCATGGCCTCTAGCATCGACAATCCTTGAAAATCATGCAGCGCCGTTGATAACACAACGTCCGCTTGCGTTAAAAGCCTACGATATTCTGATACGTCAGCCATAAAGCCCCAGTTCACGATTCGCTCCACATGACGCTCACGTATGCACTGAAAAGCCTCCGGCTGCTTTCGAAACTGCTCCCCCACTAGACTGAGTGAAAAATCTTGCTTGCGCTCCAGTAACGCATCCAAAAAATACGCTAAACGATCAGGCCCCTTATCGTACTCCCAACGATGATTCCACAAGAGATGTGGCTGAGTCTGATTAATGGGCAACTCTCGCGCCGCAAAGAGTTCATCCTCAATCGGCACAGGAAGAATCGATGATTTCTCGAAAATATGATCCATCAAACCGACAGGGATTTCATCTGGCAGTTTTTTGAGTAGTGCACTGGCTCCCTCAATAAAACTTTGGCGGTTCCACTCACTGTTAAACAAAATCTGTTCGGCAGACAAGGCGCTGTAGAGGTTGATCATTTGCGGTTCATAACTTTTATGCTGGCGACCAGAGTCTGGAAAGGCAAACTGATTTTCATGCATATAAAGCAAGGCCGGTGTTTTGGCCAAATGAGGATGTAAGCCGCGCAGCCCAGCAAGATCGACCATAGACGTGCAGATTAATAGGTCCCATGATTCTCGCAATTGCGGATGTTGGAACCAACTCAAGGCATTTCCTCGAATACGCCAACTGAAGTAACGGGGTGATAAGAGTAACGAATGCCAACTCATTTCAGGTAAAGCGGTGATAAGCTGAGTTCGCCAGCGCTTATGACTGGCCGCATCGTAAGCCGAAAGAAGCAATATTCGAGGGGAGGAAGTGGGCGTGCTGGACATTATTTAAATTCAACGACAGATAAAAAACCAATACTACCGTAATTGCTCGTTTTTGGCAGATCCATCCTTTTAGCATTAAGCCTCTATTTATAGCAAAGTGAACCATCAATGCCCCAGCAAAGCGCAAAAAAAGCAGCCAAATGCTCGACACACCTTCAAATCTGGCCATTTATTAAATGGCCTACAAATTGCATATGCAATAAGCATGAAGTAAACATAGATGCTTGTTCAGTCTAGCATTCAATGAAATTGGGTAACGTAGCCCGCAGGTTGACAGGATTGACGTCCTAACGACCTGCGGGTTTTTTTATGCTTAGGAGTCAGCCATGCCAGCACTACATCCGTTCAGCCCTTTGGCTTTTCAAAGCCGTTTTTCCTCTATAAAGATGGAAAAGGGTCTTAGTGGGCTCTTATCATTTTTCCGTGGACACGGGCGCAAAGGTCAAGTGGCCTTAGTTGGAGCAGGCCCCGGTGATCCAGAACTGATCACACGCAAAGGCTGGCAACGGATTCTTGAGGCAGACATCCTCGTTTACGATGCGCTGGTGAGCAAAGAATTGCTCGACGAGATCCCTGCGTACATCAAACGGATATACGTAGGCAAACGCAAAGGCCATCACTCGATGTCACAGCACGACATTAATCAGCTGTTGGTCGAGCTAGGTCAGCAAGGTCTTAAGGTGGTACGCCTAAAAGGGGGCGACCCTTTGATTTTTGGCCGCGTCACCGAAGAGATTCAAGCATTGCAAGCCGCTCATATTCCTTACAGCATCATTCCTGGCATTACGGCCGCGGCAGGGTGTGCGGCGGGATTAGGCTTTTCACTGACCGAGCGCGGAATCGCACCCAGACTTCGACTGATCACGGCCCATTTTTGTGATGATCGTGATATCAATTGGGCCGACTTAGCGAAAACCGATGAAACCTTGGTTTTTTACATGGGCTTATCCAAGGTCTCAACCATCAGCCAAGAGTTACAAAAACATGGACTGCCCGCCCACTGGCCTGTTTTATTTGTTGAAAACGGAACGCATAAAAATGAGCGCATGATCAAAAGCACACTGGCCGAAATGACAGAATGCGTGACCTTAATGGCATTGCAATCGCCCACCTTGATCTACATAGGGCAAGTGACGCTGAATGCTCGTATGCAGACGGAAACCCGCTACATAAAAAAGGCTCACATTGGCTAGCTGAAGTGAGGTGTTGGGGGTATTCGCGACTGAAAACCTATGGTCTTCAAAAGTCTCAGAAGGTATGATTCCTATCTTTGATTGGCAGGTCATTCGCTGAAGGTTATCGTATGGATACTCGTTTTTTTACACAACTAACCCTAGCCATAAGCCTTGGTCTAACCACGTCACTGGCAAGCGCTAACGGCAGCATCGAACGCATCGTCCACCCTGACGGCCGAGTCGAATTTTCCAATACCGGACGTTCGGGTCAAGCGAGCAGCTCACAAACACGCTCGGTGTTCTCCTACAGGACACGCGATGGTAGCCTTGCATTTACCGATCAACGACCTTTAGACGGCGTTGATTACACCGTCCTCCGCTTTGACTGTTACGCCTGTCGCGTTGACTCAGGTATCAATTGGAGAAGCACACGCTTATTCACAGACCGTTACCAAGATGAAATCAATCAAGCCGCACAAACGCATCAGGTCGATGCCGCACTCATTCGAGCCGTGATCCATGCCGAATCAGCATTTAATCCGGGTGCAATTTCTCCAAAAGGCGCACAAGGTTTAATGCAGCTGATGCCGGGCACAGCATCCGATATGGGCGTTCGCAATGCCATGGATGCCCGCGAGAATATCGGTGGTGGCGTTAAATACCTTTCAGCCTTACTGCGTCAATATAACGGCGATATTCGCCTGGCGACTGCCGCTTATAATGCAGGCCCTGGTGCTGTTCAGCGCTATGGCGGCATTCCTCCCTTTCCTGAAACACGGGCCTACGTTGATCGCGTCGCGACCTTACATCAACGCTACCAATCTGCACAATAATGTGATAGCGTACTAGTACATGAATACAAAAGACCCTTATACCGAGGCGTTTTTGAATGCGATTTTAGCGGCCGATAGTCATGATAGTCTGATGAGCCTACTGGAAAGTTTGCTCACGCCCGCTGAACTTAATGAAATTCCTAAACGCCTCCAGATTCTAAAAATGCTGCAAGCGGGTATTCCTCAGCGCAAAATTGCTGAGCAGCTCGGTGTGGGTATCGCAACCGTTTCCCGTGGCGCTCGTGCGCTCAAACGTGACTAACAAGAGTTCATCATGTCTAACCGACCGAAAAAAATCGAGCTTCCTCGTAAGCCACACTACATCACACTAACGACTGACTGCGATTTTTTTGATTTGTTCTGCAAAATCGAAAAACGCTTCACTCATTGTTTTATGTTGGAGTCTTTGGGTGAGGACAGTCATTTTTCACGTCACTCTATTATTGGCTTTGATCCAGAACAATTGCTCTACGCCAAGGGTAAGCAGCTTACAATCGAAGATCGCCTAGGCAACAAAGAGCACTACGAGAGTGAGAATCCATACTACTTGCTGCGCGAAATTATGCCGCAAGACATCATTTCACGAAAGTATGCCGGTGGTTTAACGGGCTACATTAGCTACGATGCGATGAGCTACTTCGAACCCTCATTATCGCTGAAAACCAACGATTGGTTTGAATCCTTCCGCTTTGGGCTTTATAAAGATGGACTGATTCTCGACAAAATGACGGGCGAGATCATTTATTTTTACTACAGCGAAAATCGTATCCAACTTATTCACGAAATAATGGCAACGCCTTTTGAAGGTATGGGGCCCTTACGCATTGAATTCACACATGAAACCATGACCGAACAAGAGCATGCTCAGGCCGTGATGAAGGTTAAGCAGGATATTATTGAAGGTAAGATTTTTCAGTGCGAAGTCGGCTTCAAAAAGTACCTACGCTTTGAAGGTGACACACTCAATATGTATGAGCAACTGCGCGAGGTCAATCCTTCACCGCAGATGTACTACCTAAAATTTGATGACCAGAAACTCATCGGTGCCAGCCCTGAACTCTTGTTTAGACTGCGCCAAGGTGAGATGGAAACCTTCCCTCTCGCTGGCACTACTCGACGTGGTAAAGATGCTCAAGAGGACACAGCTCTAGCCCGAGTGCTATTAAACGATCCTAAAGAAATTGCTGAACACAATATGATCGTTGATTTACACCGCAACGATATTGGCCGTGTCGCACGCTTTGGTACAGTCAAAGTCCGCAGTCTGATGGACATCAAACGCTTTAGCCATGTACAACACATTTCCAGTGAAATTGTTGGGATCATCGACGAAAAAGAAGACATGTTTTCAGCACTGGCCAGTAATTTCCCGGCAGGTACACTAACCGGTGCCCCTAAAATTGAAGCCATGAAAATCATTGACGACCTCGAAACCGATGGTCGTGGTCCATACGGTGGTGCCGTGGGGAACTTCTCATTCAATGGTGATTGTACCTTTGCTATTCCAATTCGTACCGTCTTTGCCAAAGGCAACCAAGCCTATGTTCAAACCTGTGGCGGCAATGTCTATGACTCGAATCCTGCAGATGAGTATGAGGAAATTCGACGTAAGTTTGCAGGTACACGTAAGGCATTAGAGATGTTCACGAGCAGCCAGGAATCCGCAAAATGAAAGTATTGATTGTTGATAACTATGATTCGTTTACCTACAACCTATACCAATACATCGGTGAGATTTTAAGCAGTGCCTGCAATGCTGGAGTGATCAGTGAGTTTGACGTTTGGGTCAAACGCAACAATGAGATAACACTTGAAGAGATCCAAGCACTGCAACCGGATAGGATCATTATTTCACCGGGCCCAGGCTCACCGGATGATGAGCACTACTTTGGCGTCTGTGCGCAAGTCATTAAAGAGCTAGGCCCTAAGATTCCGTTATTAGGTGTATGCTTAGGTATGCAAGGCATCGTGCATGTTTTTGGTGGCAAAATCATCAAAGCACCACTCCCAATGCATGGCAAAATTAGCGCCATTTCTCACCATCATCAAGATCTCTTTCGTAACATCCCTGATCAACTCGAAATCATGCGCTATCATTCATTGATGGCTGAATACGCCAGTTTTCCGAATGAGCTGGAGATCACGGCCATTACAGGAGATATTTCACTTGATGAACTCCGAGATACGTCTCGCTCTATCTCTGCAGAAAGCTTTGAAATAATGGCGGTAAAACATAAGACTTATCCGATTTATGGTATACAATTTCACCCAGAGTCATTTGCTACGGAGGGCGGAAAAGAGTTGATCAGTAACTTCCTGTTTTTGTAGCAACCAAAGGCCGTTCGTATGAAGACTTTTTTCTTTATTATTGCAACCCTCTGTATGACGGCCTCCTTTGCAAGTTCTGCCAACGAACGTCCTTGGCACATTAATGGCTTTGGCTCTCTTGGCATCACACATCACACTCAGGATGGGGTGGGTTATCGGCGCAATCTTGAGCAAGCTCGTTATGCGCGCAGTGGTCATTTAAACACCAATACCGATAGCAATTTAGGCCTGCAAATTGGATATGAAGCCCACCCCAAGCTGTATTTTATGGCTCAATCGGTCTTGAGGCTGGACGATAAAGGACGCTGGGCACCCATGATTCCTTTCGCCTTTACTAAATATCAATTCGATAACAGCCATGAACTACGATTAGGACGCTTGAGTCTTGACATATACACAGACGGTGACTCTCGTCATTTAGGCTACGCGTATACAAGCATTCGACCCTCACCCGATATCTATGGTCAAATTATGTACGACCATTTTGATGGGTTTGATTATGTTATCCCGCTTTCAATTAATGATTTTATTTTCAAAACGAAAGTATATGCGGGACGAGTTAGAGGCAATTACTTTCTTCAAGATCGATCCTTTTCGGCGGGTAAGGGATACGTTTACGGTGCAACCTTCGATTGGTCAAGTGCCGACGTATCCATGCGCTTCGCTATTGGACAAATACACCGAAGAAACGCCAACGATTACGAAAATACGGCCAACGACTTAAGAGCCCTTGGACGCTTGCCATTTCCTGGGTTGTCGGCAGCGACTGGCTATGCTGACGAGCTTGAACGCAACAGTAAGATTAGCTTTTTGGGAATCGGTGGAAAATGGGACAAAGGCCCTTACTCACACACTTTCATCGCCACGAAGTTTAATTATTCTACCTTTCCATCCAATGATGGCTGGGCGGCAATGTTGGAAAGCAGTTATCGCGTGGGTCAGTTTAAGCCATATGTTGGCTTTTCTTACATCAATATTACTCCGAAAGATAAACCCTTATCATTTCCTAGCGGTCCCGGCCTACCCGATCTTTCGCAAGCTGAAACAACCTATACTTTGGCAACGCGTTATTTAGCCACAGATAAAAAAACCTTAACCCTTGGTTTACGTTATGATGTCACACCCTCGGCCGCACTAAAGTTTCAATTCGATCGGATAGAGGCCGATAAATCTGCACTGCTAAAAGATTTCGACACGCCACTACTGCGTAACAAAAACCTGAATTTATACTCTCTTTCACTGGATTATATTTTCTAATGAAGTCCAAGATCTTCGCGGTGCACACATTTTTGATCCTACTAATCGCTTCTGCTCCGATGAAGACACTATTGGCTGAGTCGAACAATCTCGTGCTAGTTGTTCATAAGAATAGCCAAATTACTGAAATCACAAAACAACAAGCCGTACACCTATTTTTTGGTCGTGTTAAAAGTCTTCCGCATACTGGAATCATTGAGGTTATCGACTTTCAACCCTATCGTTCTGAATTTTATCGCGACTTAGTCGATAGAGACATATCCGAAATCAACGCCTACTGGGCAAGATTGCGCTTTTCCGGAAAAACTCGACCACCAAGACAGGTCTTTTCTTTCCAAGAGCTGAAAAATCAACTAGAACTATATAACAATGCCATTTCTTACAGCCCAGCCGATCTCGTAGCTGACGAACTCAGAGTGGTAACCTTGATTGAATAATGACACCTCTACATCTCAAAATAGACCTCTGTCGTTTAAGGCGAGCATCGTGGTTCGCACCACTCTCATCATATTTTTAATTGGAACAGTCTTTGGTCTAGTAGTCGCTTTCATTAGCCACAATATGATAGAACATCGAGAAAACCAACGCCTGCAACAAGGTCTTTTTGAGCTGATGCTGGCCGTAGAGGGAACCGCAAAAGTTGCGGCCTTTGCCCAAGACTTTCAGTTAGCTAAAGAAGTCGCAGAAGGACTCATCCAAAACAGGAGTGTAGCGGAAGTTGAACTTCGTGATTCGACAATACAGTTAATTTTTCTTGAGGAAACTCATCTTAGATCCTCAAGAGGGATGGAACGTATTTCATTGCCACTTTACTCCCCCTTTGATGCCAATGAACTTATAGGTGAGTTATCAATTCTCCCAGCAGCTGACCGCTTACGTGAAGATGCACGTACCTTCTCTCGATTTATCGGTGCCATTCTGATTTCTGTGGTTGCTAGCCTTCTGATCGCCGTTGCTTTAGCAGTCACCTTTATTGTGACGCGTCCCATCCGTCAATTATCAATCGCTTTACATGAGCTAAATATAGATAGCCAACTGCAAATCACTCCCCCTGCAGGGCATAAAAAAGATGAGATCGGTAAGCTTTCATCGGATATTAATCTGATCATTACCCAAATGCGCCAGCTATTAAACACTGAACGTGAACTTAGAGACACCCATGCCTTGGCTGAGCGTAAATGGCACTTAATTTTTGAGAATGCAGAAACCGGTATTTTTACCTTTAAGCAAACTGGCGAGCTGATCGACTGGAACCCTTGGTTTGCGAATATTTTTGGTATTAAGGGTATCGACCATCATCAAATTCATCTAAATTCCTTATTAAAGCTGGAGAGCAAACGCTTTCAACACAATATAGAAACCCTATTATCAACAGAAATGCCCGTGCATACTGAGCTACGAACACTCACCGCCAACCAAAAGGTTTGCTGGCTACACTTAGTCCTTAGCCTCGTTGAAGAAGGCTATATCCAGGGCGTCATTAACGACATTACCAATACCAAACTATCTGAAGAACGGGCGTTAGAAGCCGCTCAAGTAGACAAACTCACAGGCTTATTAAACCGCAGAGGATTAGAGCTTAAATTTGAGCGACTGCTCACCGAATCTCAGAATGCCGGAACCGCTTTAATACTTATCGATCTCGATGGCTTTAAACCCATCAATGATGAGTACGGACATGATGCCGGAGATGAGCTTTTAATACATGTTGGCGCTCAACTCATTAATGCAGTTAGAAAAGGCGATATTTGTGTCAGGCTCGGTGGTGATGAGTTTGTTGTCGTTTTATATGACTTACTCTCTGATGAAAAGGCTGCCCGCGTCACAGGTAAAATTTTAGATGCCATCGCACACCCCTATACGCTTTCAAACCAGCAAACCGTTAGCATCACAGCCAGTATAGGCGTTGTCTATACTGAACAAACCGATATCCCTCTTCACAATCTACTCAAAAAAGCCGATACTGCGATGTATAAGGCCAAAAAAAGCGGAAAATCACGTTTTGAAATGGTCAATATCCAAACATATCGACAAGATGCTGATGATCTCTCATCTTAACAACAGACCTTACTATTAAAAGCCCCTATGACCATTCTCCTGTCTATCTGGATTAAATTTATATTCCTATTTGCGCCTTTCTTTGTCGTCTCGATGTTTTTATCTCTGACACGAATGGACACGATCAAAGCCAGACGTTCAATTGCAAATCGCTCCGTTTTTGCAGCGCTTTGCATTAGTTTAATCTTACTATTTTTTGGTTCTCAACTATTTACCGTGTTAGGTATTACACTCGACTCTTTTCGAATCGGCGCCGGCATTCTCCTGTTTTTATCAGCTGTAAGCCTCGTTCGAGATGGTGTTCGAGCCAATGCCGAAGTCCCACAGGAGCAGCGTGACGATATTTCCGTTGTTCCACTTGCCATTCCAACCATTATCGGACCTGCATCCATTGGTGCCATTCTTGTCTACGGGGCAGAGCTGCAAGGCATTGAAATTTTATATGGAGTAGCGGGTCTACTCTTAGCCTTAATCTTTCTCCTCGTGTGTTTACACATGGCATCATGGCTGGAGAAAATTCTAGGACGAACGGGATTAAACGTTTTGAGTAAAATCACAGGGCTAATTCTAGCTGCGATGGCTTCTCAAATAGTTTTAACAGGAATACATGGATTTATTCAGAGCGCAAGCTAAAATAGCACCTATCTTAAAATGATTGTTTAACATTTACTCGGTCACAGGAATGACATTTATGAAAACGTTTCACGCTCGCTCCCTCGCTACTGCCGTTTTTTGCGCAACCTTTTTGGTGGGGTGCAGTAATGAGTCTGACACTCAAACGTCAGCTCCGACTCCATCAACACCGCAGAGTTCGGTCGCAACCACAGAAGGGTTGCTGAGCTACATTCCATCCAGCTCCCCTTACTTCTTCGCAAGCCGAGAAGTTCTAAGCGAAAAGGATGCGTTGGAACTCATAGAACGCAGTGGCTATTTCCGCTACTTAGATGAAGATTTAGCAACCCTGCGTGACTATCGTGATCAAGTAAACTCGTCTGAAGAAGCGATGATTCTGGATATTGCTCTCTCCATTGGTAAAGAACTCACCGCTCTGAAGACGCTTGAAGACTTCCACAATGCGGGACTAAAACCTAACGCTCACTCCGCTATTTATGGTTTAGGCCTAGTACCAGTGCTCAGAATAGAGCTACATGATGAAAGCGCTTTTGAAACCATGATTCAGCGCGTTCTAACAGATGCCAACCTCACTCCTATCAAAAAACGCTTTGAAGATATCCAGTACTGGTCTTTAGGTGGCAGTGACGAATGGCCTGTTGAGCTGGTCTTAGCAATTCACGAGCAGCAGGCGATCTTTACGTTGCTGCCCAGCACAGCTGACAATGATGTTCTGGCGACGCTTTTAGGTCAGATCAAACCAACGGATAACCTAGCCAACAATCAAGTGCTCGCTCAATTGGAACAGCGTCACTCCTTTACACCTTACGGTGCGGGACAAGTGTCGTCTGCTCGCTTATTCTCTGAGTTGTCGCAACCTGAACACATTGCATCCCAAGCGTTATTTAATGCAGTCGAAATGCCAGCTTTAGATGCAGGTGAGTGCCAACAAGACATTGATCGTCTGATCAAACGCTTTCCTGGTTTAACGATTGGCATGAAAGAATATGGCCCTGATCGCTTCCAGATGAATACCATCCTAGAAACCGATTCGGCATTAGCGGCAGACTTAAAAACCTTTGCAGCCAATGTTCCTGGGCTCGGTCAAGCGGATAGCTTAGCCAGTATTGGATTGGGACTGAACTTACCCGTCCTCATCCAAACCTTCCAACGCTACGCGTTAGAAGTACAACAAGCTCCCTTTAACTGTGATGACCTTCAAGGGATTAACAGCATGTGGGCAGACATCAGCGACTCGTTAAACAACCCTATGCTGCTGATGTCAGCACCCGCTATCACTGGCTTAAAACTGCGTATTGACAGCCTGTTTATCCAGAATTATGAGCCTTCTGGAACGGGCCTACTGACTCTTGCATCACCGAATGCTCAAGGTCTTTTATCCATGGCAAGCTCGTTTGTTCCTCAAATTGCAGCCCTTGGTTTAAGCAATAATGGTGAAGTCAAAAATCTAAGTCCTGAAATGCTACCACCAGGTATGCCAAGTGTTAGTGCAGCGATGAGCTCAGATGCGCTGACCGTTGGCTTTGGTATTGATACACCTGCCGTCATTTCGGATGCATTGAAGGCTCCATCCAACAGCGAACCACTGATGCTTTACGGACACCTGACCGACCATTTTTACTCAGCCCTGATTCCATTTGCTGAACAAATGAGTCCGTTTGGTGATGAGCTCAGCGGAAATGAATTATCTCGCTATTCTTCGCTCTATAAGAATACAGAGCTTTGGATAAAAGCGGATGATTATGGTCTTGAAATCGGTTTTGCGGTTGAACTGAAGTAATCGGAACGACATCCTTCGGCAACAAGTGGGTGCATTGCCACACTTTTTGCCGAAGGTGTTTATGATCACGATGCTTTTGCCTGCAAGACATACCTGAGCTAAGCGTCTAGGCTCAAATAATATAGTCAAGACTTTAGCTTACCCCTATCTCGCTTTATAATCGCTTAAATAAATGATTCAGTTGGGAGAAAGTTCTATGTCTTTTAAAGATACAAAAAAAGCGGCTTTAATTTGTCTAGTACTTTTAACCGCTTCCATCCTTGCAGGCTGCAACACCATTCAAGGCGTTGGTAAAGATGTTCAACGAGGTGGTCAAGCGATTGAGCGTGTTGGGAAATAGTCCCTTGTTCGTTATTCTTGACCGAACCGATCAGGCATCAGTTCTCTGTAAAGGCTGAACCCACAATGTCTGATCGGCCCATGCCTCAGCATCCATCGCTTCATGTGTGACCATTAGCACTATTTTTTGCTGCTCTTGGCATATCTGTTTCACCCAGTTTCCACAAAGCTTTCGTGTTTGAGCATCCAGCGCACTAAAGGGCTCATCCAATAAAACGATTGGCTGTTCACGCAGCATCACTCGAATTAAAGCAATGCGCTGACGCTGACCTCCCGACAACAAAGAAGGCTTTCGTTTAAGTTGTTCTTGGACACCCAATAGTGCCAAGGCCTGCTCAACTTGTTGCCATTGAATCGCTGTTGGTGATGCTTTAGAAAATCCCAATTTAAGGTTTTGCTCGACACTTAAATGTTCAAACAAATTATACTGCTGAAATAAAGTCGATACTGGGCGCAAACGAATATCTAGCGTTTGAATACACTGTTTTCCCAGAATAATCTGCCCTTGGTCTGCTGGGTAAAAGCCACCAAGAGTATCCAACAGGGTGCTTTTGCCACACCCACTTTCCCCCATAACCGCCAAAATTTGCCCTGAAGCAATTTGAAAATCATAGCACCAAGAAAGTGATTCGCGTCGAATATGCAAGCCACGCACATCTAACCCAACCTTATTTGGACTCATGACTAGGCTCCAATACTCGTAACACCAACATGGAAATCCCCATCAGTAATAATGCGGCTAAAGCGGCATCGGCCATTCGATAAGAACCCGCCAAGCTGTAAATTAACCAAGGCAAGGTTCGCCACTCATCTCTTCCAAAAATTGAAAAAATGGCCATATCCCCTAACGCCAGCACAAAGCTCATTCCGAGGACACGCTGAAGCGTTGGCCGTAAATAGGACAAATATACACAATAAAAATGCCTCCAGGCACCAAGTTTAAGATCCGAAACGAGCCGTCGATACTGTTGATCATATTCAAAAACGGCAGGCTTGAGCTGAGTAAACGCAAAGGGTAATGCAACAAGCGTATTTAAAAGGATAATGGCGACCCACCCCCATTCATGCCAGCTCAAGTAGGGTAAAAAGAATAAATAAATACCCACGGAAAGCACCATCCCCGGAATCATCAGATGATGAAGCGCAATGGCTTCAATGACGCCACGCACCCGCTCTGAAGTCGACTGTCTCCACACCGAAAACACGCCCACTACACAGATAAGTAAACAAAGACTGGCAAGTGATGCAAACCCTAGGGAGCGCAAGGTGACTTGCATCAGTTCACCCCAAGGAAAGGTCTCCAAATTAACACGCATCGCTGCAGGCACCAGCGTTAGGATGGGCAGCACCAAGAACAAGATCGCCATTCCATAGGCGCAACGCCCAGTCAGTATCACCGCTGCACTTTGAGAAGATCGCCACCCTGTATGCTGAGCAGGTGACAACCACTCCAGCTTTCCTAAGCGCCGAAATAGCAAGTACAACACGCCAACAATCAACAACTGAGTCCAAGCTAAAAACAGCGCCTCTGCCGGATTGAACTGATACTTTAAGGCTTGGTAAATGGCCACTTCAAGGGTGCTTGCCGATGGTCCTCCCCCCAAGGCTAAGACCACTGCAAAACTATTAAAGCAGAGTAAGAAAATGAAGCCCGCCACAGCCGGAATAACACCTCTAAGCACAGGCCACTCAACCAACCAAAAGGCCTGCCAGCCTCGAAACCCCAATTGAGACGATAATTTCCAAGCTGTTTCAGGGATCATTTGCCAGCGATGGCAGAATACCCGTATTGCAAAGGGTAGATTTAAAAAAACATGTGCCAGCAGAATGCCATTCAGCCCATAAAATCGCCAATGCTCTCCTAGCCAAGGGGTTAAATACCCCGAACGACCAAACAACGCCACTAGCCCTGTAATCAAAACTAAGGAGGGCATCACAAAGCACAACAGGCACCAGCGTAAAAACCAAGCCTTCGCCACTAAGCCCGTATCCAGCGCCAAGGCACGAGCAACTGGTATCGCCAAGAGCACCGACAAGACACTGCTTAACAAAGCCTGCACGAGAGAAAACTGCAACACTTGCCAAAACCAAGGTTCACTCAGTAAGCTCATATCGGCGGCAGAGCGCCCCCAGCCCATTAACGCCAAAAAGGCAACGACGCTAACGGCTAGCAGAAAGCTCAGCAGAAGAGGGCCAAGCAGTTGATCAAGACGCGGCAAAAGGGTCCCCTTATACCCTTCGGCGGAGCAAAGGGTAAAGCCTAAAGATTAATCGAGTTTCATCAGACGCAAACGGTTTGCATTGCTGACCACTGTCACAGATGATAGTGCCATAGCAGCGGCGGCATAGGCTGGATTCATCAACCATCCTGACAACGGAAAAAGTATGCCTGCTGCAAGTGGAATACCTAATGAGTTGTAGATAAACGCACCAAACAAATTTTGATGAATATTGCGCAAAGTTGCCCGTGAAATGATCATGGCATCGGCAACCCCCTGCAAAGATCCCCGCATCAGAGTAATGTCAGCACTTTCTATAGCGACATCCGTTCCTGTGCCAATGGCAAAGCCAACGTTGGCTTGCGCTAAGGCAGGGGCATCGTTTATACCATCACCCACCATGCCCACTCGCAGACCTTGCGCTTGTAGCTCTCGTACTTTGTCCGATTTTTGTGCAGGCATGACACTGGCAATCACCTCGTCAATCCCCGTTTGAGCCGCCACCGCCAAAGCAGTTCGTTCACTATCGCCCGTCATCATAATCACTCTTACGCCGGCCTTTTTCAAACGAGCAATGGCCTCTGAACTATCGTTTTTAATAGGATCTGCAATGCCTAACAAGGCCACCAACTGACCTTGCAAGCCGACCATCACCACTGTACTACCCTGATCAGAAAGAAGATCAATTCTCTCTTTAGTCGCTGATGTTACATGAATGCCTTGCTCATCCATCAAGCGCAAATTTCCCACAACCCAGGTCAAATTCTGGTCGTCATAGACCAAACCTCGGCCTGCAAACACTTCTGGGATGCCTGTTTGGGCAAGCGTTAAGCCCTTCTCTTCAGATGCTTGAACAAGTGCATTGGCCAGCGGGTGCTCGGATGCTCGCTCTAACGCTGCTACATGTGCCAACAGCCAATCGTTTTTGTCGACGTCATAATCAAGCGAGACAGGCCATGCATCCTCAGCTAGGCACTCCAAGTGCACTAAACGTGGTTTGCCTTCAGTTACAGTGCCCGTTTTATCCAGCACCATCACATCTAAACGCGAGGACTCTTGTAATGCGTCCCCTTTTCGAATCAAGATTCCCCGTCCAGCCGCACGTCCAACACCGACCATAATCGACATAGGTGTTGCTAGCCCCAACGCACACGGGCAGGCAATAACAAGGACAGCCATTGCGGTTGTAAATGCATAAGCACTTGATGGATCAGGACCCACTAACCACCAAATAAAAGCCGTTAACAGAGCAATCACGATGACCACTGGAACAAAGACTCGGCTGATATCATCGGCCAGACGACCGATTGCCGGTTTTTGTGCTTGGGCTTGGCGTACTTGCTCTATAATTCTTGCAAGGGTTGTTTCCTCCCCTACCTTTCGAACACGCATCTTAATACTGCCAGAGAGATTGACGGTGCCTGCAGACAAGACATCCCCTTTGGCTTTAAGTAGAGGAAGCGGCTCTCCCGTTAACATAGACTCATCGACCTGAGTTTCGCCTTCGGCTAAAACGCCATCTACGGGGATACGCTCACCTGGTTTCACTCTCAGCAAATCACTCGCTTGCAAGGAGGCCAAACGCATGGGCTTTTCGTCGCCATTACTCAGAATCAATGTCGCCGTATCCGGTTGTAGCTGCATCAGCGCCCGAATGGCTTGCGATGCTTGTCCTCGTGCACGAGTCTCCAATACCTGACCTAAATTCACCAAGCCGATGATAAATGCCGCAGCCTCGTAATAGACATGTCGGCCTTCAGCTGGCACGATTTCAGGCCAAATCACCATTAAGGTTGAATAGAGCCAAGCACTCCCTGTTCCTAGGGCAATCAGCGTATCCATGGTGGCGTGTCGATGCTTCAGAGCTGTCCAAGCCCCTACAAAAAAATGACCACCGGAGTAGATCATCATTGCAAGGGTCACAAGCCCAATCAACGCCCAGAGTAGACGCGCCTCGTCTAACATCGGAAGGTGCCCTGTCATCATGAACAGCATCTGTGGAACACCCACCAGTAATGCTACCCAAGTTCGACGCTTAATGGCCTGAAGATGTTGTGCTTCTTCCGCCTGACGCTCCGCTTCACCATACTCTGCACTCATCGGTGTTGCCTTAAAACCTGCCTCATCAACGGCCATTACTAAGGCATCAACGGGAACATCGCCTTCTACACTTGCGCTTCGATCGCCCAAATTGACACTAACGGATTGCACGCCAGAGACTTTTTTAAGTGCATCTTCAACGCTACCGACGCAGGCAGCGCAACGCATTCCACGTAAAGCAAGACGAGTCTTCTGAGACATAACATATCCTTTTAAATAATGTACAAGGCTCATTGAATGAGCCTACCTATTGATCTCCATCAAGCTAGCGACTGACCGCATTGCGCCAAGTCCTTAACCAAGTTTCACGCCCAGCTTCCGTTTCTTCGGGAGAGAAACCTATCCGCTGAGGTTTGGTTTGCAAAAACACCTCAGGCAACTCAATGTCTGTACGCACAGGAAGCATCCAATTCGTTGTTGGAATAACCGTTTGTGCCTCCTCGCTTAACAAAAATTGTAAAAATGCCTGCGCCAACTCCACTTGGTTACTCGGGGCTGTCACAGCGGCCAATTCAATTTGAGCGACGTGCCCCTCTGTAAAAAGAGCAGCTTGATATTGATCGCTCTCTTCTGCAACCACATGATACGCCGGAGAGGTGGTATAACTCAGCACATAATCGGCCTCACCTTGAAGAAACATTCCATAAGCTTCCGACCATCCCTTCGTCACCGTCACGGTATTGCGTGCTAAACGTTGCCAAGCTTGGTGCACATCTTCGCCATACACCTTTTGCATCCAGAGCATCAGTCCCTGCCCTGGCGTACTGGTTCTTGGATCTTGATATATAATACTGGCATCGCTGTTTAACAAGGCCTCCAATGAGTCCACTGGAGTTTCGATTTTATGTGTATCGTAAATAAAGGCAAAATAGCCATAATCAAACGGAATGAAGTCGGTATCTGTCCAGGCTAAGTCAGGATTAAGCGGCCAATTCGACAAATCCAACTGGTGGGGCTGAACTAAGCCCAGTGAGCGGGTTTGCTCCATTAACGCATCATCCAGCCCCAAGACTACATCCGCCCGCGTTGAAGCACCTTCAAGCCTCAGCCGATTTAATAAACTAACCCCGTCGTCACTGCTCACATAGTTGAGTGTACAGTCGCATTGAGCTTCAAATAACGTCTTAAGTTGAGGCCCTGGCCCCCAGCTACTGGTAAATGAGCTATAGGTATACACGGTGAGTTCTTTGGCTGACAAGGTCGTGAAACAGAGTGATAAACCCAGTGCTGACAATAATCGTAACGATGATTTCATAACGAACGGCATCCACAAAAATAAGGAGGTTGGGATTACCGGCTATAGACAAAGACAAGCATTAAAAGCAAAGCATGGCTCAATCCCTACGCCGGTGCTAACCGGATCAGGTTCAACGGGTGTATACTCTCAGCCAACTGATCTACAGATTTAACCTGCACTGTTTTGGCACCCCGATGAGACTCGACTTAGTATACCAACGCATTCAATGACAAACCAACCCATCCTTCATCTCCCTACTGAGTTAATCACTTGGTTAAAGACTCTGCCTGACATCGACTATATAGGTGCAGGTACGGCTAACCAGCATTGGCGTTTAACCTGTGGTAGCCAACGCTATATCTGGCGTGAGCGTATTCATCACCAACCTGGCAGCTCACAAATCGCCGAGCGTCTTGCCTTGCAGTGCCTCGACGGGCGAAGCTGGGCGCCCAAAGTGTGTTTGTATCTGGAAGAAGGTATTTTATTTTACGATCAGGCTACTCATACATTTGATCCTCAGACCCTAACCCCTTCGCAACGCCAACATCTGTTGCACAGCATCACAGAGCTATGGCAAATCCCCTTTCAGGGTCACCAGATGAACTACACAGCCTTGATTAAAAACTATGCGGACTTAGCTGGACATGGTGCGGACACAGATGCGCTCGCGTCATCACTCTTGGCGGAGTCTTATCTTTGGCGTGACGAGATGATGTGCTTTATTCATCAAGATATTCATCCAGGAAATTTATTGCTAAGCAATAAACAAGTCATTTTAATCGATTGGGAATATGCGACACGTGGAAACCCGTGGATAGATGCCATTGCACTGCAACGAATGCTGCAACTAACACAAACGGAACGCCAATTTCTGATGCACCACTTGCCGACCTATCCAGCCGAAAATGCCTGGTCGCGGATGAGCCTATGGTTAACGCAGTTAGATGCGTTATGGAGTCGAGCACAAACGAAACAAAGCTGGTAAAATATTGACCAATTCATTTATCGATTCATTCTGGAAGACTTGCCCTAGCCCGCACGTCACGTCTTCCTATGCTAATCAGCCCAGTTAGGCTAGAACTGTTGAGCTGGAGGAAACTATGTCTAAAATCGTTGTCTGTGCGCTATATAAATTTGTCACATTGGAAGATCACCTAGCGCTAAGAGCCCCCTTACAGGCCACCCTTGAACAGCAGGGCATACGTGGCACATTACTCCTGGCGGCCGAGGGCATTAATGGCACGGTTGCGGGCTCTCGCCAAGCCATTGATGCGTTGAAAGACTGGTTTGCGCAATACGAAGTGTTTTCTGGAATTGACTACAAAGAGTCATTAAGCGACGAACAGCCTTTTTATCGCACGAAAGTGAAATTGAAAAAAGAAATTGTCACGCTTGGCGTTGAAGGCATCGATCCTAAGAGAGTCGTCGGAACCTATGTGCAGCCGAAAGATTGGAACGCCTTAATCAGCGATCCAAACGTCATCCTGGTGGATACACGTAACGACTATGAGGTTGGCATAGGCACATTTAAAGGAGCGGTTAATCCGAAAACAGAGACCTTCCGTGAGTTTCCGGACTATGTCAAAACACATTTAGATCCTGAGCAACACAAGAAAGTCGCTATGTTTTGTACAGGTGGCATACGTTGCGAAAAAAGCACGGCCTATTTAAAAGAGCAAGGCTTTGAAGAGGTCTATCATTTACATGGCGGAATTCTGAAGTACCTTGAAGAGGTGCCAAAAGAGGAGTCTTTATGGGAAGGCGAATGCTTTGTATTTGATAATCGTGTCACTGTTGATCATGACCTGCAACCGGGTCACTATTCGCTCTGTGCCGGATGCCGAGCCCCCTTGTCTGAAGAGGATAAGCTCAGCCCGCATTACGAAGAAGGCATTAGCTGCCCTCATTGCTTTGATCAACAAACCCCGGAGCAGCGTGAGCGCTACGCATCAAGACAAAAGCAATTGGATTTAGCCAAAAAACGCGGTGAGGCACATATTGGTGCCGATGCGCTTCAAACCGCTGAACGACGCAGAGCCGAAAAAAAGGCACGTAAAGTCGCCCAGCAAAAGGACTAAGACCAATGTTGTTAGGGAATCGTATTCGCTTTTTAGGCCTGATCGGTTTTTTTTGCCTTGCGGCGTCGGTAAAAGCAGACCAATACGCATTTGATACGGCTAGATTTGAGATCAGTGGGAAACTACTCAATATTGAACTGGCTCAAACACCAGCGCAACGTTCAAGAGGCCTGATGTGGCGCGAACACCTAGAAAAAGATGCGGGGATGCTGTTCATTTTTGAAAGGCCAGAGCAACTCTGCTTTTGGATGCGTAATACATTGATTCCCTTATCGATTGGTTTTTTCGATGCGCAATTCACGCTTTTGCAAATGAGTGATATGCAGCCTTTGTCTGACGAAACTCATTGTTCAGACAAACCCGTTCGCTACGCCTTAGAGGTGAATCAAGGCTGGTTTGATCGCCAACAAATACGCGTTCAAGACCAGCCTCGCGGGCGCCTTATCTTAGATCAAGACTCCTCTCCCGACAGGGATTGACTCATTTTACCCAAGGGGGCGGCCAACAAGCGCGTGGTACCGCCCTCTTGCGCTTCTCCTTGTGCCTTCTTGTCCAGACAATAGTGAACCAGAGGTAAATCCGTGTGCTTAAGTGCGAGGGCTTGTCCGCTGACGATAAATTGACAATTCGGGAATAAATGCGCCAAGGCTTTTAGAATCGTCGGCTGTATCTTCACATCAAGCGAGTTATCAATATCATCAATCAGGATGATCCCGTTGGCCAATAAAGGCGTCAGACTCAATGGATGGGTTTGGCATAAACGCTTAACGATATCTCCGCTCAATGCCAATAACTGACGTTCAGACCTCGAAAGTTGATGCAACTCTAAGGTGACTCCTCGTTTATCAAACAGCAAGCGTGGCGCAGGATGGCGCTCTATACGAATATCCGTCAACTCAGGCAATACGTATTTCCACACCTGACGCAATGCAGTCATCGGTGGATGTGCTGACTGACAACGCTCGACTTCCAAAGCCTTATACAGGGTGGATATTTCAGGATGCGCGTGTTGACGGCGAGCATTGGCTAAACTTAAGCTCATCGCTCGACCACGCAACTCATTCTCCAGGTCTTCTTGCTCACGCAGCCAATGGAAAAAAGTGACGAAATCGACGCTATCCGGAACATTATTATCCAAAACATTTAACGGGTGATTCAAAGACCCCTTGGGCAAAAAGTTGGGCGTACTAAATGAACGATCAGACGGGTAGTACGCCACTAAAGGTATACCGCTCTCTGCATCGCGCTGAAGCTGCTGAGCATAGTGCTGTGTCACCGCAATCATCTCGCTGATTTCGGCTCGATCAGCAAACCCAGCGCCCTTTTTCTTGCGCGTCAGCGCCCAGCTCAACGTGCCTTCAACACTGGAATCTTCCGCTCGAATTTCAATTGAACAATGATCCGCGCCCTCTTTTAGGTCACTAATCGGAAACATTTTACCGTTCAGTTTGTCATTCTTTAGTCGTGCAGAAAACCAGGTCAGCCCATAAGCCAACGCTCTAAGGGCGGCCGACTTACCTGTACCACAACCGCCACTGAGCAAAGTCACACGACCCGAGTCCTCTAAATAAGCAGGCATCGTCACGTTTAACTGACTCAAGCCCGCGATATTCTCCAATCGGAAGCCAACTATTTTCATCCAACACCTCTGAGCACTACCGATTTTAGATACGCTAACTCTATATGTAATACTCCGATTAAACCAAAAAGTACACCCAAAAGCCTAAGCTAAACACTTTCGTTTTAAATAGATAATGTTATTCAAAGACTTAGCCTAAACCTTATACACTACCATCTATGAGTAGTGAGATCAGCCTCCGCTCTATAATTGAGCGTCATTAAAATCTCTTTCGCACCAACACAGGGCAAGCCTTTTAAAAGCATCATAATCCAATCAACGCTAATGAGGTCCACAGCCTTCAATTACAGGGAGTTCAAAGAATTGGCACAGTTAATGCTGTATCACATCAAACCTTAAACCAGATAGGATTTGACCGATGAAACAGATGAACAAGAAACTGGCCACTGCAACCTGTGCTCTAGCTCTGTCAATTGCGGCAATCACCGCTCAAGCCTCCGACACGATCAAAGTAGGCGTGTTGCACTCTTTATCCGGCACCATGGCCATCAGTGAAACCACACTGAAAGACACCATGTTGATGCTGATTGAAGAGCAAAACAAGCAAGGCGGCGTTTTAGGCAAGCAGTTAGAAGCCGTTGTTGTTGACCCTGCATCGGATTGGCCATTGTTTGCAGAGCGTGCCCGTGAGCTGCTTGAACGCGATAAGGTAGCGGCTATTTTTGGTGCATGGACATCTGTTTCACGTAAATCCGTCTTACCCGTTGTTGAAGAACTCAATGGACTTTTGTTCTACCCCGTTCAGTATGAAGGTGAAGAGTCATCCAAAAATGTTTTCTACACAGGTGCCGCACCTAACCAACAAGCCATCCCTGCCGTTGACTACTTAATGAATGAGCTGGGTATTGAGCGCTGGGTACTGGCTGGGACTGATTATGTCTACCCACGTACCACCAACCGCATTCTTGAAGCCTACTTGAAATCCAAAGGGGTTGCAGAAGCCGACATCATGATTAACTACACGCCTTTCGGTCATTCTGATTGGCAGACCATCGTTTCTGACGTTCGTCGCTTCGGTGGTGAAGGCAAGAAAACAGCCGTTGTATCCACCATTAACGGTGATGCGAATGTACCCTTCTACCGTGAGTTAGGCGCACAAGGGGTGTCTGCAGAAGATATCCCAGTCATCGCCTTCTCGGTGGGTGAAGAAGAACTATCGGGTATAGATACCGCTCCCCTAGTCGGACACTTAGCGGCTTGGAACTACTTCATGAGCATCGACACTGAAGCGAATGACGAGTTTATCGACACTTGGCATGCCTTTACGGGCGACACCAATCGTGTCACCAATGACCCAATGGAAGCCCATTACATCGGCTTTAACATGTGGGTTGAAGCCGTTACTAAAGCAGGCACCACGGATCCATCAGCCGTGCAAGAAGCCATTATCGGCGTCACCGTTCCTAATTTAACAGGTGGCTATGCCGCCATGATGCCAAACCATCACATCACCAAGCCTGTCTTTATCGGTGAGATTCAATCCGATGGTCAGTTTGAAGTGGTTTGGCAAACACCTAGCACCGTTGTTGGCGATGCGTGGTCTGATTTCTTAGAAGGTTCAAAAGATATTATTTCAGATTGGCGCAAGCCACTCTCATGCGGTAACTACAACGTAGTCACCAAAACCTGCTCAGGTCAGAACTTCGAATAATCGCAAGTGTACTTCGCTGCATGCGCTCAATGCATGCAGCGACTTCTCGCTCCACTTTTCTGGGATATTCAATTATGAAAAGCCGGATTAAGCACCTAATGTGCGCTTTAGGCCTGCTGGTTCTCCTGCTCTGTGCTGTACAACCTGCATTCGCCAAATCTGACGACCCCGTGCTGCTTGAATTACAGACGCTGTTGGTCTCATCGAATAACCAAGACCGAACAAAAGCTATTGAGCTTTTGACACAGTCACAACATGAGTTGGCCTTTGACATTTACGGTTTACTGTTAGAGGGCAAGTTCTTTTTTAATCGCACCGACAATCAACTCTATTTAGTTGATCGTGCCGAGGCTGGACAAAGCGCCTTACATTTCTTAGATGAACGCGATGTTACGATTGAGCGCCCTCGGGATTTTCGTCGCGTTGCACTTAACAATGCACAACGTACTCAGATTCGCAGAGTCATGGCTCAAACAGGCTTAACAGCAGACTCCAACAAAATTCGAATGAAAGCCGTTCGGCAAATGATGGGTGACCCCGATCCAGAAGCCCTAAGCCTGATTCGTGCTGCCTACACCTCTGAAACGAATGGGAAGGTTCGTGAACTCATGGCGGTTGCGATTGCCATTGACACAGTGACACAGACGGATGAAGCCGCACAGCGAGATGCCATTGACACCTTATCTACCTCGTTAGAACCCCGCGCGCGCAACGCCTTAAATCAATTTGTCAGCCAAACCGATAATGCATCCTTAAAAGAGTTGGCTGAAAAGGGACTGATTGGCATTGAACAAAAGATTAAATTTTATAAAGGCCTCGAAACCGTTTACTTCGGACTCAGCCTAGGCTCTGTCTTGGTATTAGCCGCCATAGGTTTGGCCATTACCTTTGGTGTAATGGGCGTCATTAACATGGCCCATGGTGAGTTAATCATGATTGGTGCTTACACCACCTTTGTTATCCAACAGTTGATGCCCAACCACATTGGCCTGTCTGTTTTGGTTGCCATACCGGCAGCCTTTGTAGTATCAGGTCTTGTGGGCATTGCCATTGAACGTGGCGTCATTCGCTTTTTATATGGCCGTCCATTAGAGACACTGCTGGCAACCTTTGGTATCAGCCTTGTCCTGCAACAGGCTGTGCGTACCATTTTCTCACCCTTGAATAAAACCGTCGAAACACCTTCGTGGATGAGTGGCATGTTGGAATTTAACCCAGTGTTCGCCATCACCCTCAACCGCTTATACATCATTATTTTTTGCTTACTGGTTTTCTTCGCACTCTTAATGATTTTGAAACGTACCGCGTTGGGTTTGCAAGTCAGAGCCGTGTCTCAAAACCGTGCAATGGCCCGTGCCATGGGCGTGCGTTCTGAGCGTGTGGATATGATGACATTTGGCTTAGGCTCAGGGGTGGCGGGCATTGCAGGAGTGGCGCTGTCTCAAATCACAAACGTCGGACCAAACTTAGGACAAGCCTACATTATCGACTCCTTCATGGTGGTGGTCTTTGGCGGTGTCGGCAATATTTGGGGAACTCTGGTCGCAGGGATGACGCTGGGCGTTGCCAACAAAATCATGGAGCCTTGGGCGGGTGCGGTATTGGCTAAGATTTTAGTCCTCGTCTTCATTATTCTCTTTATCCAGAAAAAACCGCGCGGACTCTTTCCGCAACGCGGTCGTGCGGCAGAGGGTTAAGCCATGATGTTATGGAATCTTATTAAAGAAGATCGGGGTGGGCAGATATTGCTACTGCTACTGGCGATTGCCATTATTGCAGTCCCTATGCTCAATGCCTTACCCCCTGATCATGCCTTGCATATTCCCACCTACACGGTGGCCCTGCTCGGCAAATACTTGACCTTAGCACTGTTGGCACTGTCCGTTGACTTGGTGTGGGGCTATTTAGGCATACTCACCCTAGGTCATGGTGCCTTCTTTGCACTTGGCGGCTACGTCATGGGAATGTATCTGATGCGTCAGATCGGCGAGCGTGGTGTCTATGGACACCCTGAACTCCCAGACTTCATGGTGTTCTTGAACTGGGACAGCTTGCCTTGGTACTGGACGGGATTAGACCAATTCTGGTTCGCGGCCATTCTGATTATACTGGTGCCTGGCCTATTGGCGTTTATCTTTGGTGCCTTGGCCTTCCGTTCACGTGTATCTGGCGTCTATTTATCGATTATTACGCAAGCCTTAACCTTCGCACTGATGTTGGCCTTTTTTCGCAACGAAATGGGCTTCGGTGGCAATAATGGCCTAACGGACTTTAAAGATATTTTAGGCTTTAGCTTACAAGCTCGCGAAACAAAAGTTGGGCTGTTTGTCGCCTCAGCGGTTGCCTTAGCACTGGGCTATTTAATCAGTCGTGCGGTCATCCAAAGCCGACTGGGCAAGGTCTGTGTCGCCGTGCGTGATGCCGAATCTCGCGCACGCTTTTTGGGCTACCGTGTTGAGAACGTCAAGCTGTGGGTATTCACCCTCTCGGCCATGATTGCTGGGGTTGCGGGCGCGTTGTATGTTCCGCAAGTCGGCATTATCAACCCGAATGAATTTTCCCCCCTAAACTCAATTGAAATTGTGGTGTGGGTGGCTGTGGGTGGCCGTGCAACACTCTATGGTGCTGTCGCGGGTGCCTTGTTTATTAACTACGCCAAAACCTGGTTCACCACCGAATTACCGGATGTCTGGTTGTTCGCATTGGGCGCTATTTTCGTGCTAGTCACCTTGTTTTTACCCAAGGGGATTGCTGGTCTGTTTCGTCGTAAGGAGGCCAGCGCATGAGCCAAGCACGCTTACTCGATGAAATAAAAGACAAAAATCATGTCTTCTCATTTATGCACACTCAACAAGCGCCCACGCTGAACGTCAGCAAAAACGTCCTGCTCTACTTGGAAGGCTTGTCAGTCAGTTTTGATGGTTTTAAAGCCATTAATAACCTGAACCTCTATATCAATGATGGTGAGCTGCGCTGCATTATCGGCCCCAATGGCGCGGGCAAAACCACGATGATGGACATCATTACAGGTAAAACCAAACCCGATACGGGGTCTGCCTGGTTTGGGCAAACCATTAACCTATTGGAGATGGATGAGCCGGCCATTGCCCAAGCAGGCATTGGTCGTAAATTCCAAAAACCCACCGTATTTGAGTTTTTGAGTGTGCGTGACAACCTGCTTCTGTCTATGCCTGAAGAGCGTAAGGTGTTTAGTATTCTGACCGCGCGCTTAACGGGTGAACAGAGTGATCGCATTGATGAAGTGTTGGAGATTATTGGCTTAAAAGAGCAAACCCTCTTGCAAGCGGGCAGCCTTTCTCATGGTCAAAAACAGTGGCTGGAAATTGGCATGCTACTGATGCAACGCCCTCGCCTCTTGTTGGTCGACGAACCCGTTGCGGGGATGACGCATCAAGAAATGGACCGCACAGCGGAGCTGCTGATTTCGCTCTCGGGTAAGCACTCAGTGGTCGTAGTCGAGCATGATATGGACTTTGTTCGTCACTTAGCGGGCAAAGATCGTACCGTGACGGTGTTGCATCAAGGCAGCGTGTTGGCTGAGGGCAGCATGGATCAAGTTCAGAATAACCGCAAAGTGATTGAAGTCTATCTGGGAGAATAAACATGATTAAAATTCAGGGACTTAATCAATTTTACGGTCAAAGTCATACCCTCTGGGATGTCGACATGCAGATTCCCGAGGGGCAATGCACCGTATTAATGGGTCGTAATGGCGTGGGTAAAACCACTCTGCTGCAATGCATTATGGGCCATCAAAAAGTCAAAACCGGTAGCATTGTGCTCGCAGGTGAACATGACTTGGTGAAAGTCTCAGTCGAACAGCGCCCTCGTTTAGGGGTCGGCTATGTGCCTCAGGGACGGCAGATTTTTCCACTCATGACCGTGGAAGAAAATCTACAAATCGGGTTGCCTGTATTGCCACGTGGGCAGCGCAAGATTCCCGATTATATCTTTGACCTCTTTCCCGTTCTGGCACAGATGATGAACCGTCGTGGCGGCGATTTATCCGGCGGGCAACAGCAACAGCTCGCCATCGGTCGTGCGTTAGTGGTGAACCCTAAACTTCTGATTCTCGATGAGCCGACGGAAGGGATACAGCCGAACGTAGTGCAGGAAATCGGCGATATCATTCGCAAGCTCAATCGTGAAATGGGACTCACAGTGTTGCTGGTCGAGCAAAAACTGCCCTTTGCCCGTAAAGTTGGAGATCGCTTTTGCATTCTCGACCGTGGGCGTAAGGTGGCTGAAGGCGATATGCCAACACTTGATGAGGCATTGATTAAGCAGTATTTGACAGTGTAAGAGGTTAGCGGATACGCACTTTGCCGACTGTTGATTTAGAGTCGATTGAGTACTGGGCGATTTCCTTGTCCTGTACTCAATGCGGCTCGTATGTGTTTTATGGTTTGAGTTTTTATAAAGGTGTTTACTTAAACGCTATTTCCATAGGCTGATAAACCAAGCTTCCGCATAACACCATAATCACAAAAACCAACGCATAATAAAAATGCCACGCGTTGGCTGTCCCCCTTGAACGCCTTGTTATACCCTTCTTATAGCGCTAGAATGACCTTTATAAAGACCACTTAAAGGACTCAATAAATGACCGCTAGAATCTTAGCCGATGTGGCTGCAAGTATTACTGAATTAAAAGCTAATCCAATGAAAGTTGCAACAAGTGCATATGGTGAACCTGTCGCTGTACTTAACCGAAACGAACCTGCTTTTTACTGTGTTCCAGCAAAAGCATACGAAATGATGATGGATCGACTCGATGATCTCGAACTATTAGCTATTGCAAGAGAACGAGAGTCTGAAGAAAGCATTTCGGTAATCATCGATGACCTATAAACTTGATTTCAAAAAGAGCGCGTTAAAAGAATGGAAAAAACTTGGCTCTACACTACAACAGCAATTTAAAAAGAAACTAATTGAACGCTTAGAAAACCCACATGTACCAGCATCAAAACTCTCTGGCGCTGATAACATGTATAAAATAAAGCTAGGTCAGTCTGGCTACCGTCTTGTTTACCAAGTAAAAGATGACGTTATCGTGGTAACGGTCTTAGCAGTTGGAAAACGAGAGCGAAGTGATGTTTACCGTAGCGCAATGAAACGATTAGATGACTGATTAATGTACCAATCAATGCCTCTTTTTTCGGCCAGGTAATCGTGGTAGAACGACCCATTACTGAGCCCCCCACAGGTGAGTCGGCCAAGGAAACCTCCTCCTTGGCCGCTCTCAGAACCGGACGTGAACCTCTCGATTCATCCGGCTCCCATCATCCAGCCCATCGAGAGAAGCCTGCTGACCAGTGAACAAATAGACTAGCCCACTCTTTTCTGATCCTTTCAAGCCAGACAAAAGCACGGCGCTTACGGCCACGTAAGCGCTTGTATTTGCCCATGGCCCAACGTATCAGCTAGGCATCTATATTCTGAACAGCACCTCTCACTTCCGAGCGCATAAACCGAGGACGAACCCATGGAAACGAAGGGGGCACTAGTAGATCAGAAGGAACTGGCTACTCAGCTTCGCAAACTCGGCCTGGTTAGCACTATCGCAGATCTAGAGTATCGTTTTCTGTATGGTGATACGTGAACTACTCGCCGCTAAAGCGGCAGAGCTTCCAAACCAGCGACCTAAGCCGCTAGTTTTTCTTTTTTGACGCTTCGCAGGCCACGGCTAGTCGAGCTTTTGGCTCGGCCAGTCTTACGCATGCCTCCACATCCAGTATCTGACTGAGGTCTTAACACCCCATCATCAGATAACACCGTTCCAGTGTCTAAAATTAAGTTAATGGCCCGTTTCTTAATCACCATTGACGCATTGTGATCCGCGTTGTCAGTGTGTCCACAGTGACCGCAAGCAAATAAGTCTTGTGACTTGCGATTGTCGGGGTGAGTGTGACAAAGGAGCAAAACCCGTGTCGAATTTTTGTTAAGTTTATATGGGTCAATTATGTATCGAAAATAGCAGGTAACCAGAGTTTTTACCTGCGTGCGGACACCCAGATGATGATACCAAACAAGCTGACAGGATTCTAATCGTTGCAGTATTGGCAAAGGTTTTGATGTTGGAAGCGTAAATTATATGCGCCGTTTTTATCAAACCTTTTCAATTCGAGACGCACTGCGTCCCGAATTCAGCTGGACACATTAGCGGTCAACTGCATTTACTTAAGCGCTAGTTCCATAGGCTGATAAACCAAACCCGCAAACTCGCCTATGTCGCCATTGCATTTGAAACCATACTTTATGTATGCAGGAACCGAAGACAAAGAAGCTCTTACCGTTACGGTTTCAGCTCTTGCATGCTTTAAAGCTGCTACCAGCAAAGCCTTACCGATCCCTTTCTTCTGGTGATCAGGACAAATGAAGAGCATTGCAACATGCCGTCCTTCTTTGAGCTCAATTACACCCTGAACTTCCCCACTCCTTTCTGCGACTAGCATCATGTTATCGCCATTCATTCTTGCTAAGAATGCGTCACTGACTGCAATGCTTGTGAAGGTTGCAATCCCTTGCTCAGACAAGCTATCTGCGACAGAGCGAGTAAAAGATGCAATGCAAATCGCACTAACGGCTTCAAGATCCGTCTCTTCCATTTTCCTTACAATCACTTAATACCTCTCTTTTCGATAAATTTAACTGCATCTAGGCCTGCATTACTTGGTGCTTTCGCTTTATTAAATGCATCAATCAACGACCTATTTGCCACTCTTTATAACTGGGGATACCTTCATACTCCAGCCACTCCACATCATGATCGGTCCAAATATGCGCTTCTGGTTTTAAGCCTGGATCCTCATCCAAGGTTGCAACCCGCAGAATAACGTGCGGTTGGCCAGGCCTTTCTGCGACTAAATGAGTGCCACACACCGAACAAAAATGCCGTATTTTTCCGGGGCTGGACTCAAAGCTCGAAAGCTTATTCTCTCCGCGCAACCATCGAAAGTTCTCTCTCAGCACACCAGCGGTCGGCGCGAAAGGTGCAGCATGTGCTTTTCGACAGGTTTTGCAGTGGCAAAAAATGATTGGCATATCAAGTGAAGTGATCTCATATTCTATCGTTCCACACAGGCAACTTCCTTTCACAGATATCTCCTTATAGAGTTGATGAGCGTCTCAAAAAGCCCGTTCCAAGTTATCAACCTGAGTGGAATGGGGATGACAAAAGACTAGCAAGACTGGTGGTAAACGGAAAATAAGAACCCCAGCGTAAGTTGCAAGCAACCAAGAGGCCAGGGTCATGTTGCTTGTTACATTATGGACTGCAACTTTGCTTGTCAAGCAAGGCTGAATTATTTACAACTTTAGATGACGACGCAGAACAGGAGTTAAAAAGTAGGATGGTAAGACTGGCCGCGCCCTCGAAAAGGACGGGGCCGTAACTCCTTTTACACTTACGCACGCAGACTGGTAAATGAGCTTAAAGAAAAAGAGTACCACATTAGAAGCATTTTAATAACTCGCTAGCTTTTGTGTGCAAGTATCAAAGAAGAGTCAGCGTGAATTTACTCTGAACTCACTTGAACACCTGTCTTAGCAGACAGAAAGCTTAAAATACTATTATGACGTCTAGGCTCATAGTTAGGGACAATAAACGAGATGTAATCATTTCCAATTTTTGCAGCAATGTAAGGCAATCCGAAGTAAGTCCCTTCCTTGAGTTTGCTTATATCCTCTAATCTAAAGCGATACTTCAAGTTATATTCACGCGCATCGTCTCGCCATTCGTAAAACTGTAACTCAGCCTCAGTAAGCACCAACTCAACAAATTCAGCGGTCTCTGCACGATTAATGCCTCTGATTGATATCTCAAAGGTATTGCGATAGAGAGTAGACATCGAATGAATTATAATTTTTTGATCTGAATCAATAACTTGTTCCAGATATGCTCGCTTGCCTACATCGGTATTAGGCAAACTTGTACAAGCAGTCAGCGTTAACATGGTTACCATTAAGAAAATAGGTAATAACTTCATTTACATCCCTTACTGTTGAAATTAATAGTTTTATAGTAATTCCAGATATCTAGAGTTAACTTGCTATAGTAGCATTTAACCAACAGAACCCATATATATCAATAAGATAATATCAAAAACATAAAGAGCAATCTCTCTGTACCGCAAAATAATGGCAAGCGACTAGGAAAACGAGGGAAGTTATTCAACACCGTCTAATAAGGTATGACCCGGCCAGTGCTTGCAAAATTGTGAGCAAGATCTTGCCTCAAGACTCAGCCCAACCTACACTGCATGCATTGTATTCAAACCGAGAGTGCTTATTTATGGCTATGCTAACTGTTAGAAACCTGCCTGATGAGGTTCACAAAGCTCTGCGAATCAGGGCAGCCTATAACGGAAGAAGCATGGAGGCCGAGGTTAGGCAAATACTTCAAATGGCGACTGAAAACCTTATAGTCAAAGCTGAGTTAGATATCCCTCAGCAAAGCGAACTGTCTGATAACAAATTGCAAAGCTAACTCTATCTTACATGGAAGAATCGCATGTCATCTGAAGCAGACACTCGGGCAAACTTCATAGATCCAGCGCTTAAAGCCGCACATTGGCAACCCAGCAATATTATCAGAGAGCACTACTTTACTGATGGAAGAAAAATGGCAGGTGGTGCCCGTGGAAGGCGTTGTTTTGTTGATTACCTGCTTCGTAAAGACAACCGCTACCTTGCCGTTGTTGAAGCTAAGAAAGACTCTGAGCACCCTACCAAAGGTCTTCAACAAGCCATCGACTACGCAGAGAAACTGTGTGTTCGCTTTGTCTACTCTGACGTGGTCAAGCTTTTATGTACACCCCAGTTAAGCAACTTTTCTCAGTTTGGCCATCTCGGCTTCATATTGATTTGGGCTCATATAGTCCAAGTATGAATGTAAGCGATGACTGTTGTAAAACATTGTGATGTAGTTCAGCACATCCTGATGCGCTTCGCGACGTGTCTGATAATGCCTCCACTGAACCCGCTCTTGTTTCAAGCTACCAAAGAAGCTTTCCACCACCGCATTGTCCCAGCAGTCACCTTTACGGCTCATGCTCCCTTCGAATCCGTGAGCTTTCAGCAGCCGGCGGTAATCGTTGCTAGCGTACTGGGAGCCGCGGTCCGAGTGAACGATCAGCCCCTCTGCCGGTCGACGTTGCCAGATCGCCATTCTGAGGGCATCACAGACCAGTTGTGCCTTCATACGCGAACCTATGCTCCAGCCCACTACCTTTCGTGAATAGAGGTCGATGACCACTGCAAGGTACAACCAGCCTTCCTGTGTCCAAAGGTAGGTGATATCCCCAGCGTATACACGATCAGGCGCAGTCCCTCTATCAGCCGGAACAGTTCAGCGCTACAGCCAATCTCGTAAAACTGATCGTGGCAAAACAGCAAAACGCAGAACGTTGGTAGTCGTTGAAGAAAAGTATGTAGTTGTATTTGATGACCCAAGAAAAGCTGGCGACCCGCATAGGTTTGTGACCGCTTTTCCAGCTGATCATGCCTATCTTGATAGAATTAAAAAAACGAGCTTCTTGGTTGAAACAAAACGAGGACGGAGATAAACCCCAGTCTTAACGGCGACTGAGGCGCAGCCACGAACCAAAACACTAGGTAAAGGTTCAACTAGCCCCGAAGAGCTTGAACGAAAGTATGGAAGACTAGAGCACTAATTTCAAGTTTTATATCGCTGACAACTTATCTGCAAGTTATCTGCAAGCAAAAAACCTTTCTCCTACCCCCACCACTAGCCACAACATTCATAAGGATAATTTCACCAAGACGCTTGCTCTTCCCGCTTCATTTAAAGATGATTAACTCACCGCATGAGCCCCTCGCTCTGCCATTATAATTTTTAAAGGATAGGTACATGAGTAAGTTAGAATTTGGCCCCATGCCTGATGCTCAAGGCTATTTTGGTGAATACGGTGGGCAGATTATTCCACCCGAGTTGCAAGCGGTGATGAATGATATAGACAAGGCCTACGAAGAAATTCGACAGATGCCCGAGTTTCAAGACGAGTTAAAAACACTGTTTGCAGACTACATTGGCCGTCCAAGTGCGCTCTTTCATGCACGTCGTTTGAGCGATAAACTCGGTGGGGCGCAAATCTTTTTGAAGCGCGAAGACTTAAATCATACCGGCGCACACAAGGTTAACCACTGCTTAGGCGAAGCCTTACTGGCGAAATACATGGGTAAAACCAAAGTCATTGCCGAAACTGGTGCAGGACAACATGGCGTTGCCTTGGCAACAGCCTGTGCATTGGTGGGTATTCCCTGTGAAATTCACATGGGACAGGTCGATATCGAAAAAGAACACCCCAATGTTGTCAAAATGAAAATATTAGGCTGTACGCTGATCCCTGTGACACGCGGAACCGCGACCTTAAAAGATGCAGTCGACAGCGCCTTTGAAGAGTACTTAAAAGATCCGCAAAACTACATCTACGCCATTGGCTCTGTTGTCGGTCCTCACCCCTTCCCAAAAATGGTGCGTGACTTCCAGTCAGTTATTGGCGAAGAAGCAAGAGAGCAGTTCCTCAGCCGTTTTGGCAAGTTGCCTGACTATCTGACCGCATGTGTTGGCGGCGGGTGTAACTCGATTGGCCTCTTCACTGCCTTTTTGAACGATGAAGATGTCCAAATGGTCGGGGTTGAGCCTGCAGGAAAAGGGCTGGATACAGATCAACATTCCGCGACCCTAACACTTGGTAAGCCTGGACAAATTCACGGTATGAAGTGCTACGTCTTAGAAACTGAAGACGGTGAACCCATGCCCGTTCACTCCATCGCGTCTGGGTTAGATTACCCAGGCGTCGGACCACAACACTCCTATTTGAAAGACCTAGGGCGCGTGCAATATGCAACAGCGACAGACCAAGAGTGTTTAGATGCCTATATGACACTGTCGCGTGTAGAAGGCATTATCCCAGCGCTTGAAAGCTCTCATGCGGTTGCCTGGGCGATTCGTACCGCGCCGACCTTAAGTAAAGACAAAACCATTTTGATCAATATTTCAGGGCGTGGCGACAAAGATGCCGATTATGTTGCCGAGTTGTTAAAGCTTTAATCTGCGAAAACCTTATGTGGATTGCGAGGTTGTTAAGCAATCCACATCACCCTGCTTGCAAGCACACACCGCCTCGCAGACCGCACCAAAATCTACCAACCACATCTTCAATAGCGTTATTTTGGTGCAATTTTCGCACCGAAAAAGAGCAGAAATAGCCCGATGCGCCGTCATAGGTCATGGCACGCTCTTTGCTAAATCAAAGACATACTTAAGCAAGTCTTTTTGACTCGTTGATTAATCGTCCGATACCGGACCTCAACCGAGACTAGGTTATGGAATTAACACCCCGCGAGAAAGACAAACTTTTACTCTTCACCGCAGCTTTAGTGGCCGAACGTCGCAAAGCACGCGGAGTAAAGCTCAATTATCCTGAGTCTATCGCTTACATCAGTGCCGCGATTATGGAGGGGGCTAGAGATGGACGCACTGTTGCTGAACTGATGGATTACGGTCGCACGCTGCTGAGTCGCGAAGATGTGATGGACGGGATTGCCGAGATGATTCCAGAAGTTCAAATTGAAGCGACCTTTCCGGATGGGACAAAGCTCGTCACTATCCATGATCCTATTGTCTGAGGAGTAGCACATGATTCCGGGTGAAATGAAAGTCCTGCCTGGTGACATTGAACTGAATGTTGGCCGCGAAACCCTTAGCGTGAGCGTTGCAAATACAGGCGATCGTCCCATACAACTGGGGTCTCATTATCATTTTTATGAAGCCAATGATGCCTTGCAATTTGATCGAGAAAAGACACGAGGCTTTCGCTTGAATATCGCCGCTGGAACAGCCGTACGTTTTGAGCCAGGGCAAAGTCGCACCGTCGAATTGGTTGCCTATGCAGGCGAGCGCAAGGTGTATGGATTTCAAGGCAAAATCATGGGCAGTCTATAAGACAACTGGAGGCTTCAATGGCAAGTATTTCACGGCAAGCCTATGCCGAAATGTTTGGTCCCACGACTGGGGATAAGTTACGTCTAGCGGATAGCGAGCTTTGGCTTGAAGTTGAAAAAGACTTCACCATTTACGGTGATGAAGTCAAATTTGGCGGTGGAAAAGTCATTCGCGATGGTATGGGACAAGCACAGTCAGTTTCAGAACTCACAGCCGATCTTGTGATTACGAATGCCTTGATCATCGATCATTGGGGCATCGTCAAAGCCGATGTGGGCGTTAAAAATGGACGCATTCAAGCCATCGGTAAAGCGGGCAACCCCGATACTCAACCCGGCGTCGATATTATTGTCGGCCCTGGTACCGAGGTAATCGCAGGTGAAGGCCAAATACTAACGGCAGGTGGCATTGATGCGCACATCCATTTTATTTGTCCGCAACAAATCGACGAAGCCATTTGCTCAGGGGTGACCACCATGCTCGGTGGCGGTACAGGTCCAGCGACGGGAACCAACGCTACCACCTGTACACCCGGGCCCTGGAACATACATCGTATGTTGGAGGCGGGCGATAGCCTACCCATCAACCTTGGCTTCATGGGCAAAGGCAATGCGAGCTTACCTGAAGCACTGCGGGAACAAATCAAAGCAGGTGCCATGGGGTTAAAACTGCATGAGGACTGGGGAACAACGCCTGCCGCTATCGACTGCTGTTTAAGTGTAGCCGACGAAATGGACATACAGGTGGCCATCCACACCGACACACTCAACGAGTCTGGCTTTGTCGAATCCACTCTGGCCGCGATTAATGGCCGTGTGATTCACACCTATCACACCGAAGGTGCTGGTGGTGGTCATGCACCCGACATCATTAAGGCCTGTGGTGAATCGAATGTTCTGCCCTCTTCGACCAACCCCACTCGTCCCTATACGATTAATACGGTCGATGAGCATTTAGATATGCTGATGGTCTGCCACCATCTTGATCCCGCCATCGCCGAAGATGTTGCCTTCGCCGAGTCACGTATTCGCCGTGAAACCATTGAGTCTGAAGATATTCTGCATGATCTGGGTGCTTTTTCGATGATTTCATCCGATTCACAAGCCATGGGGCGCGTGGGTGAAGTGATTACTCGGACTTGGCAGACCGCACACAAAATGCGTGTGCAACGTGGTCCTCTTCCTGAAGACTCCGAGCAAAATGACAACTTCAGAATCAAACGCTATATCGCCAAGTACACGATTAACCCAGCAATTGCCCATGGTATCAGCCATGAGGTTGGGTCAATTGAGGTCGGTAAGCTTGCAGATCTTGTGTTATGGAAACCCGCTTTTTTTGCCACAAAACCTAGCCTTATTATTAAAGGTGGATTGATTTCGATGGCGCCTATGGGCGATCCAAACGCCTCGATTCCCACACCCCAGCCCGTGCATTTTAGGCCGATGTTTGGGGCAATGGGTAAAGCGAGCCAGCAAACCTCAATGCTATTTCTGTCGCAAGCGGCGGTTACTGAAGGGATTCCAGAACAACTCGGCCTGCAAAGCTTGATCGGAGTGGTTAAAAACTGCCGAACGGCAACCAAAGACAAGATGATCCATAACGCTTACCAGCCTAAAATCGATGTAGACCCGCAAACCTATGAGGTGCGTGCCGATGGTCAGCTATTGACCTGCGAGCCTGCGACAGTGCTACCAATGGCTCAACGTTACTACTTGTTTTAAAAGAATTCACTGAAGCTTTTCATAGAAAAAGTAAAGTGCATAAAGAGATGGAAACACTATGTTACGTATCACCGAAAAACTGCACGATCAACCTCAGGCCTCAGCTAGCTTGAGCCTGAGCATCGATCAACGCATTCGCAGTCGTCTTAAAGTCACCTTGGATGATGGACGTGATGCCGGACTTTTTTTACCCCGTGGATTGATTCTGCGTGGGGGTGATCGCTTACGCACTGAGTGCGGAGTGATCATTGAAGTCAAGGCATCTCCTGAGTGGGTGTCAAGGGTGAGCACCGATGACCCCTTGTTACTTGCTCGCGTCAGCTATCATCTAGGCAATCGTCATGTTCCTTTGCAAATCGAATTAGGTTTCGTGTGCTATCAACATGATCATGTCTTAGACGATATGGTACGAGGATTAGGGGCAGACGTTGTTTGTGAACAACAGCCCTTTGAACCCGAAGCAGGTGCCTATAGCAGTGAAAGCAGTGGGCATCACCACGCGCATTCGCATGACGACACGCCTCATTCTCATTAATTGCTCATCAAAGGACTCTCCTATGAAAACGATCTACACTGTCCCCGCCCTATTAGGGCTCGTGTTAACGTCGCCCTTGGTGCTTGCCCATCCCGGCCATGAGCATGCAAGCCATGCGTTCACGTCTGGCTTGTTGCATCCACTAACGGGGTTAGACCACCTCGTCATGCTCCTTGGCATCGGGATGCTCGGCGCTTGGCAATCGCGCAAAGGGCGCACTCAGCTGTATATAGGGACGCTGGGTATTCTGTTTGCAGGGGCCGTCTTAGGTCTAATCACTCAAATCAGTGCAGGCATTGAGCTGGTGATTTTGGCGTCTATGTTTCTGATCGCCAGCGCCCTCTTTTTCTCTGCAAAGGGTTGGTTACCTATGATCGCCTCGTTAGTGTTGGTCATGTTTCACGGTTGGGCACATGGGCTCGAAATGCCAGCAGCAGGTGTATTTAGTTTCATGCCTGGCATGCTGATCATGGCAAGTTTCATAATGACCACTGGATATGTCTTGGGTAAAACCGTTCAACCCAAGTGGCTCGGTGCGGGCAGCGCTGTCGCCGCCGCTCTGATTGCCGTACTGGGATAAGTTGATGCTCGCCCATCTGCGACTCTATCAGCTCATTAGTCCCTCCTTACCCATCGGTGCATTCACCTATTCGCAAGGACTGGAGTGGGCGGTGGAGGCCGGTTGGGTCAAGGATCAGGCGAGCTTACAACAGTGGCTAGAAGGCGTGCTGCAATTAAGTGTTGCCCGCCTTGAGCTGCCAGTGCTGATTCGCTTACGCCAGGCCATGGACATTCAGGATGTGAAATCGACACTCCACTGGTCTCGCTATTTGTATGCGAGCCGAGAAACCTCAGAACTCAGAGCCGAAGAGCGCCAAAGAGGTAAAGCTCTGGGGGTGTTGCTGCCTTCATTGGGGGTCGAGATTACACCTGACCTCCAACCCGCTATTGATATGACTCAGTTAGCAGGAATGGCCTTGGCATCGCACCATTGGCAAATCCCAATCGAGGATTTGTGCACAGGGTATCTTTGGAGTTGGCTTGAAAACTCGGTGATGGCAGGTGTAAAACTGGTTCCTTTGGGCCAAACCAGTGGACAGCGTGTACTCCTAGACCTATCCGAGCAGTTACCTAACTTAGTTGAACTGTCCTTAAGCATTACAGATGAACAGGTTGCAGGTTCGACTCCCGCACTGGCCATCGCGAGTGCGCGTCATGAAACGCAATATACCCGTTTATTTCGTTCTTAATTTACCGATCAGGAATTGATTATGAGTGACTACAAATCGCCGTTACGTATAGGTGTTGGTGGCCCGGTGGGCTCTGGCAAGACAGCCCTTCTCGAAGTGCTTTGCAAAGCCATTCGCGATAAATACAGCATCGCCGTGGTCACCAATGATATTTACACCCAAGAAGATGCCAAAATACTCACCCGTGCCGAAGCCTTACCGGCAGATCGCATTGTTGGCGTTGAAACGGGTGGCTGTCCGCATACGGCGATTCGTGAAGATGCCTCGATGAACTTGGCCGCTGTAGAGGAGTTGGCAAGACTGCACAAAGATCTGGATGTTGTATTTGTCGAAAGTGGCGGTGATAACCTGAGTGCCACGTTCAGCCCAGAACTGGCGGATCTGACCATTTACGTCATTGACGTTGCAGAAGGTGAAAAAATCCCACGTAAAGGCGGTCCAGGCATCACTAAGTCCGATTTACTGGTCATTAATAAAATCGACCTTGCGCCTTATGTGGGTGCCAGCTTAGAGGTGATGGAAGCCGATACAAAGCGTATGCGACCGAACCGTCCTTACGTCTTTACCAACCTCAAAATCGGTACAGGTTTAGACGTTATTATTGATTTCGTTATCAAACAAGGCATGTTAGACGCCAAATAAAGCGCTGATTTTTATTCAAATGTTGATATCACCTAAAAGGTCCTAAGCATGACTGACTTAAGCATTGTTTCTGCTCCTGAGGCAAAGCCAGCAGCTTCCTCCGGCTGGAAAGCACGGATCGAGCTTACCTATGCCTATCGGCATGCCAAAACACGCTTAGTTCGATGTCAACGTCAGGGCCCTTTATCCGTTCAACGCGCTTTTTATCCCGAAAATGATGTCTGCCACACCTACCTTCTACACCCGCCAGGAGGAGTGGTTGGCAGCGATCAGTTAAATGTCCAAGTACAGGTTGAAGAAAAGGCCCATGCCTTAATCACAACCCCAGGGGCGACTAAGTTCTATCGTTCGGGTGGGCGCCTTGCGACGTACCATCAGCATTTGCAACTCGCAGCGGGTGCCTGCCTAGAATGGTTTCCACAGGAAAACATTTTTTTCCCCGACAGTCAGGTCAGGATGAACACTCAGATAGATCTGCACTCTGACTCTCGATTCATCGGCTGGGAAATTATGTGTTTAGGTCGCCCAGTGATACACGAACGCTTTACTCAAGGCCAACTCACCGCCTCAACCCAGTTTTTCGTGGATGGGGCGCCATTACTGATCGAGCATCTATTAAGCGATGGCGATTCACAACAGGCATCTCTTGCTGGGATGCATGGCTATCCCATGCAGGCTACTCTGCTCATCTACCCAGCAACGGATGCCCTTCTACCGCGCGTCCAAGCATTAATGCTGAACGAAACGCAGATTATCAGCGCTGTTACCTTATTAGATTCATTATTGGTGATTCGCGTGTTAGGCCACCAAACTGAAGCTCTTATGGCGTTGCTCACCCAAGTCTGGTCTGAAGTACGGCCTGATATCATCGGAAAACCCGCATGCATTCCACGTATTTGGGCAACTTGAGCAGCCCACAATCGCCTGATAATTAGAGGATTTATAATTTAAGACTATACTGGGTTAGAGTTAAATACATTTATCAGGTTGGAAGATGCTCAAATACCTCGTTTATTGTCTAATCCTGTTTGGTACTGCCAACACTTGGGCCTCCACGATCAAACTCGGTGTTTACCATAACCAACCTAAACTATTCTTATCTGAGCAAGGGGACGTTAAAGGGATTTTTGGTGAGCTTTTGCTCGAAATCGCTCGACAAGAACAATGGACAATTGAACCTGTCGCCTGCCAGTGGGAAGACTGCTTAGCACTTCTGCAGCAAAATCAAATCAACCTGCTCCCAGATGTCGCACCCAACGCTGAAAGACGTGCCCTGTTTGTGTTTCACGATGAGCCCGTTTTACATAGCTGGTCACAGGTTTTTCAACACCAATCACAACAGATCGACTCAATACTCGATCTTAACCAAAAGCAGCTAGCTGTATTATCAGGTTCTGTTCAACAACGACACCTAGAACAACTGATGAGTGAATTTGGTATCGTCATCCATCTGCTCGAAGTTGACACCCTCGTTGAGGGTTTAGAGGCGGTAGAAGAGCAACGGGTGGATGGGTTAGTGACCAACCATTTGTTTGGCAGTTTGCATGCCGATGCTTATGATATGACGGAAACAAGCATTATGTTTGGTGCGACAGGCCTGTATTTCGCCGCCAATCCACAATGGCCACAACATACACAGACTCTTTCTCGTATTGATCATTGGTTACACGAGTGGAAAACAGCACCGCAATCCTTTTATCATCAGGTGATCAGTGGTTGGAAACCCGCTAAAATTCAGCCCTTTATTCCAACCAGTCTGTGGGCTACCTTGGCCTTACTGATTGTAACTTTACTGTTTAGCAGTTGGCTCATTAAAATTCTGCGCAAGCAAGCCCGTCACTTCAAATCAGCACTTCTAACCACCCATCAACACTTATCTGTGATCCTTGAAAACTTAGACACCTATGTTTATATCAAAGACACCCAATTCCGTTACACCTACGTTAGCAAATCCGTTTGCCAACGCTTTCAAGCCAAGGAGTCGGAGATTATCGGAAAAACCGCGTATGATTTTTTTGATGCGGAAACCGCAGCCAATATCCATGATTTTGATCAACGTGTGCTAATACAGGGTGAACGAATCATCGAAGAAGAGCGGAATCGTATCCAGAATGAGCACAATCCCGTCACTTTTTTGTCGATAAAAACCCCTTTAAGAAATGAAAAAGGGGAAATCACCGGTGTGTGCGGTATTTCAACCGATATCACTTTGCAAACTCAGTACCAAGAAGAAGTGCATCAGCTTATTTTCTTTGACTTACTCACAGGCCTCCCCAACCGAAAGTTTATAGTGGAGCATTTGTCAAAAATCTTGAAAGCCGAGGATCAACCCTCAATGCATGGTTTTATTGTCATGATCGACCTAGATAATTTTAGAGACTTGAATGATACATTTGGGCATGATGCGGGAGATAAATACCTCAATCACATTGCCAAAAACATCAAAAAACAGCTACGTTCCAACCAAACTCTAGGCCGTTTTGGGGGAGATGAGTTTGTCCTCATCGCCGAGTTAACACCTTTGCAAGCTGTCAATATTTTAGATCATATTCAACGCACCCTCGTACGTGTGAAACACGCCTGTTCTGAACCTTTTAATATTGATTCCAAAGCTTACCTGTCCAGTATCAGCATGGGTATTTCACTTTTTTCAGATGCTAAGAAGGGGGCTGTTGATGGCTTAAAACAAGCAGAACTGGCAATGTACGATGCCAAAAAAGCAGGACGTGATCAGATTCGATTTTTTGATTTCGAAATGCAAGAGCAAGCGGATAAACGCACCGAACTTGAAGCGGGGATTCGCAAAGGGCTCGATAGCCAAGAGTTCTGCCTATATTATCAATCTCAACATGAGGCAGATGGCTCAGTACTCGGTTACGAAGCCTTGGTTCGCTGGGTACGTGAAGGAGTCGTTATCCCTCCTTCTGACTTTATTCCACAAGCCGAGCAGTCAGGACTGATCATTCCTCTAGGTCAATGGATTCTAAAAACCGCCTGTGAGCAACTGGCTAAATGGAAAGAACTCCCAGACAAACAGCATCTTAGTATTGCCGTTAATATCAGTGCCGTCCAATTTCAAGACCCTAAATTCGCTCAACAGGTGATAAGCCTCTTGGATCAAACTCAAGCACCCGCTGATCGTCTGGAGCTTGAGATCACTGAGAGCATGCTGATCAGCGACCTTGATAAAATCATCGATATCCTCTTGCTATTAAAAACAAGGGGGATACGCTTTTCACTGGATGACTTTGGTACAGGCTACTCATCGCTGGATCGGCTGACCAATCTCCCCTTAGATCAACTCAAAATTGATCAACGCTTTGTCCGTAATCTAGACAAACACTCTCGCGATGCGGCGGTGGTCAAAACCATAATTGACCTAGGGCGTAATCTTGGCTTATCTGTGATTGCAGAAGGTGTCGAGACGGACAACCAACGTGAACGCCTGCTTGAACTCGGGTGCTATCAATTTCAGGGCTATCTTTTTGCTAAGCCAGCTTTACTGCCCGAATAGCGCCCTATTCAGAATCGCGAAATACAAAGCTGTTCACCGACTAGGGGGGATATCCTCGCATGGACATCACGTGTTAAGAGCGATAAGCCTAAACAACTTAGCTCAACATTTCTTGAAACACCGATTCTATATCAAAATCCTCTTGATCTTCTTCATCGATCTTCAATGACTTCTCAACATGATCCAAATGTTCAAGCATCAAACGCCGTGCGGCATTGGCATCGCCTGCGGCGATGGCTGAAACGATGTCACTATGTTCATCATCCTTGCAAGCGGAGGCATTGGGCGAGTCATAGAGGCTAATGATCAAACTCGATAGCGCCGTTAAGCGTCGAACGATATCGCAAAACAAACTATTGCCCGTCAACTCAGCCAGTAGCAAATGAAAATCACCTGTCAACTGAGTTAAACGACCGTGGTCTTTTGCCGCGCGCGCACGGCTTTCATCCTTAAGGTGTTGCTGAAGCCGTGTAATCACACGTTGCTCCGGTGCTTGTGCGAGCACCTCAACCACGGAGACCTCAATAGCACGACGCGCAGCAAACACTTCACTGGCCTCTTTAGCGCTCGGTCGGGCCACATACGCCCCTCGGTTATGCTTAAGTGTGATAATACGATCTTGCGCCAAGCGAAAAAAAACCTCACGTAAGCGTGTGCGACTGACTCCAAACACTCGGCACAGGCGCTCTTCCGAGAGCTTAAGACCAGGAGGCAGTTTTCGATTGGCAATGGCACTGAACATCAAATCATAAATACTTTGATTGTCGCTGACCGCAGGCATTTTCACTTTAACCACAATTTTCCCCTAAGACCTTGGCAGAAAGAGCACGTCTTACAAGCTCACTATTCTACGCAATCCTAAGCTTGAGATACATCCGCATGGATACAACGCGTCCAACGCGGGGCTAGAGTATTGACTCCTGGCAGAGGTGACAAACAACGGGATGACGCCTGTGCACAACGTGGCGCAAATGCACATTCGTCGATCCGTCTGATCAACTGCGGCGGCGCGCCTGGTATCGCAGGTAAAGCCTGGTTGCGGTCCATGCCTGGATGCACGGTAGCGCCGAGCAACCCCTGAGTATAAGGGTGCCATGGCCTGGATAATACCTCTTGTACGGGCCCTTGCTCAATGATGCGACCGGCGTACATCACCGCTGTTCGATCCGCCACTTCAATCGCCACACCGACATCATGGGTCACAAAAATCATACTCATGCCCAACTCACGCTGCAGCTCTTTAAGCAACAAAAGCACCTGAATTTGAACCGTTGCGTCCAAGGCTGTCGTGGGTTCATCTGCAAGCAACACTCGCGGCTTACACGCGAGGGCCAATGCGATCATCGCCCGTTGGCGCATTCCTCCTGACATTTCATGTGGATAAGCATCTAAGCGCTTCGCGGCAGAAGGAATTCTGACACGATCCAGCATTTCCAGGGCTCGTTGCCTTGCTTCTTTATAGCCAATCCGCTCATGACGCATCACCGACTCAGCAATTTGGTCACCAACGGTAAAGACGGGATCAAACGCCAACATGGGCTCTTGAAAGACCATCGACACAGTTTTACCGCGCATCGCAGATAATGCCTTGGGCTTCATCTTCAGTACATCTTGCCCCTCAACCAGCACCTGTCCCTCAATCTGAGTTTTATGCATGGGATGGAGCCGCATGAGCGATTTTAACGTCACACTTTTACCACAACCCGACTCACCGAGTAAGGCCAATGTCTCACCTGCCGCTAAATCAAAACTGACATTATTAACAGCAAAAATCGACCCCTCTTCCCCTTTAAACGTGACATTTAGATTCTTGACCTCAACCACGGGGTTCATGGCTCACCTCCTGTAAACGGATATAGGTTTGATGGTCTACACTGCCAGGCAATTTAAAACAGGCGGCTTTATGACTGCCTGAGACCTTCACTGTTTCAGGCTCTTTCTCTGCACAAATGGCTTTCGCGAACTGACAACGTGGGTGGAAACGACACCCCTTAGGTGGAGCGATGGGATTTGGCGGATCGCCCTCTAACACGATATAGTTTTTCGATTGACCCGGTGTTTGCGCAGGTACCGAATTCAACAAAGCACGTGTGTAAGGATGAGCAGGGTTTTCATAGAGCTGTGCCACCGGGCCAGACTCAACCACCTGCCCAAGATACATCACCATCACGTCGTCGCTGATGTATTGCACAACATTCAAATCATGTGAAATAAACAAGTAAGTGAGTTCAAACTCTTTCTTCAGGTCGGACAATAGATTCAAAACCTGCGCTTGCACCGATTTATCCAAGGCCGAGACAGCCTCATCTAAAATGACAATTTCGGGCTTGATCGCCAAGGCTCTAGCTATGTTCACTCGCTGGCGTTGACCCCCAGACAGTTCGTGTGGGTAACGACGAATAAACACACTGGGGTTTAAGCCAACCCTATCGAGCAAGTCACGCGCTTGCTGTCGCGCCAAGGTTTCGCTCACTCCATGAATTTGTGGACCGAAGGCAATGGAGTCTTCAATGGTTAAGCGCGGATTAAGGGAGGCATAGGAGTCCTGAAACACCATCTGCATTTGGCGGCGCAACTGGGCAACGGGATGCCGCCCGCCAATGTTACCAAACTCTTTTCCACGAATACTGATACGCCCTTCATCGGGTTCGATCAAATGCATTAACAGCCGCGCAGTTGTTGATTTTCCGCAACCTGACTCACCGACAATGCCGAGGGTACGTCCCTTTTCAACATCAAAACTCACGCTTTCGACCGCATGCACTACCTGAGTGGGACGTCCAAACAGGTCCTTGCCGATCGGAAAATGCTTTTTTAAATCCTGTACACGTAATAAAGCACTCATGGTTGATTACCTCTTAATATCCATTGCGCCACGTAATCCATCCGAGAGCAGGTTAAAACACAGTGACGTGATAAAAATCATCAATCCGGGTAAAACGGAGATCCAAGGCTGCACATAAATGGATTGACGCAGGGTATTCAGCATCAAGCCCCACTCCGCTACCGGAGGCTTCACGCCTAAACCCAAAAAGCTCAAGCCCGCTGCTAAAATCATGCACACAGAAACAAGACTGGTGGCATAAATAAACACAGGCCCCAGCACGTTCCCTAGCACGTGTACACGAATGATCGTAAAGGAGTTGGCACCCGAAGCGCGCGCCGCATCGACAAAGTCGAGGTTACGTACCGAGGTGGTGACACTTTCGGCCACTCGGGCAATAGGCGGAATAAAGACCAGCGTTAAGGACAAAATCGCATTAACAAACCCTGCCCCCAAGGCGCCCGAGATCGCAATGGCCAACAGCACAGCCGGAAAAGCAAAAAAGACATCGGTTGTGCGCATGATCAATGTATTCCACCAACCACCGAAGAAGCCTGCAACCAAACCAAGGCTGGTTCCAATTAGGAAGGCAATGAATACAGGCAAGAGCCCCATTAACAAACTCATTTGTCCGCCGTACATCAACCGCGACAGCATATCTCGACCTAACTCGTCCGTACCTAACCAGTGTCCAGTGGTTCCAATCGCCGAGAGTCGTTTTAACATAGTGCCTTGCGCCGGATCATACGGGGCCAGTAAAGGTGCGAAGACGGCCATCAAGACCAAACTTAACAGCACCAAGGCACAGGCAACCGATACTTTATCGCGCTTCAAACGCATCCAAACCGTCGCCCAATAGCCTCTGGATATCGCCGCCGTTTCAGCGGCGGTCGCAAACGCCTGAGCACTTAGATTCTGTGTTGTCGAATTCATGGGCTTAGCCTCGCTTAATACGTGGGTCCATCAGTGTCTGTAAAACATCCACCAATAAATTCAGTGCCACAAAAAACATGGCCAATACCAAAATAATGCCTTGTAACAACGGGATATCCCGCTGGAAAATGGCCGTATTTAATAAATACCCAGTACCCGGCCAGGAAAAAACGGTCTCGACTAAAATAGAACCGCCTAACAGATAACCAAATTGCAAGCCCATGACGGACAGAACAGTCGGCGCTGCATTTTTAGCCACGTGCAGTGTGATGCGGCTGGCACGTAAACCACGGGCTTGCAATGCTACGACAAACTCCGAGTTCAAAATCTCGGATACAGTGGCTCGAACCGTACGTGTCACAATCCCCATCGGAATAAAACACATGGTGACGGCGGGTAAAACAAGATGTTGCAAATGCGCCCAGTCCCAACGCCAGTTCGAAGAGCCACCGGGCCCTGCACCCATTGAGGGCAGCCAATCCAACTGCACCGAAAAAATAATGACGAGCAGTAAACCTAACCAGTAATGAGGGATAGAAACACCGGTAATGGCCACTGCGGTGGCTACTTTATCTACCCACGTACCATTATAAAAAGCCGCTAATGCTCCTAATAAAATGCCACCGCTAAAACCGATAAAGGCAGAGGCAAACGCAAGTGTCAGTGTATTGCTCAAAGCTAAACCTATGTCGCCCATCACAGGACGACCCGTAGCAACAGAAACGCCTAAATCCCCCTGCACCGCTCGCTGTATCCATGAACCAAACTGAACAATTAAGGGCCGATCCATGCCATAGGCTTCTTTAATGGCAATCACGACTTCAGCAGGGGCATCAGCCGGAATGACAGCTGTCAGTGGATCACCTGGCGCCAAGTGCACTAATGAAAAGCACACGGCTGCAACAGCCAGCGCAATCGGAATAGCGAACAAAAAACGCCGGATAATAAATGCAAACATATGCTTCTCCTGGGTATTCCTAGGCACTTGTTCAACAAGTGCCTAGGTGACCGAGACTACAACTAGTCTTTCATGTGTACAGGGGTCAGATCTTGGAACCAGCTCTTGGCTTGCACAAAGCCTGTGACCTTCTCACTCATCGCTCTTGGGCCCGTATCATGAGCAACAAATAAATAAGGTGAATCCTCAACGATGGTTTCATGCAGCTGGGTATAGACCCGCAGGTTTTCGGCGGGATCAAACGCTGTTTGCAAATCAGCGATCAAACCATCCACCTCTACATTTTTGTAATGCCCCCAGTTCAAGGAAACAGGCGCTACGTTTTTGGAGTCCATAAAGCGGATTAATGCGGCAAAAGGATCATGAGTTGCAAAGGTAATATTGGTGGCATGCGCTCCCATTGAGGCAGGATCTGCAGCCCCTTGTCGCCAGTTATTAAACAAGGTCTCCCACACCAACACCTCAAAGCTGATTTCTATGCCTACCTCTTTCAACTGCTGCTGAATCAACTCATTCATCTGCAAAGGCTGCATTTGCCCAGAGCCCGATGCTGATATCAGCACTTTGGCTTGCACCGGATTGCTCGCTCCATAGCCTGCTTCTGCTAATAAGGCTTTTGCGGCTTCAGGGTCATAACTGATTTTGAAATCTGGATCACCAAAAGCAGGATCATCCGGTAGAAGCAGCCCTTGCGCAGGCACCATATAACCACCGAGTAGCTGCTGAATCGATTCACGATCCACGGCCAAATTAGCCGCCTGTCTAACACGCTTATCCAACCAAGGTGAGCCATCTAAAAAGCTAAATTGCCAAGGCCAAATATGGGGATAACCATTGCTAGTGATTTGATACCCTCGGCTTTGTAGCATGGGCAAGGTATCGGCAGGCGGATTCTCTATCCAGTCGACTTGACGAGACAGCAAGGCATTGGCTCGAGTGTTGGCTTCAGGAATCGGTATCAACACGATCCGTTCAGCTTGTGCTTTACGCGCTTCATTCCAATAGTCATGGTTCGGAATCAACTCGGCACGCTCACGCGGCACCAATCGATCTAACTTGAAAGGTCCTGTTCCTGATGGATTTTGTTCAAAGGCTTTCCAATCACCACCGAGCGCTTCCCAATGAGCAGGGCTGGACATAAACATAAATGGTAACTGGTTAATGAACATTGCGTTCGGTGTTTTGGTCGTAATTTCGACAGTGTATTCATCAATTTTTTGGATGCTTTCAAATGCAGGTAAACGCGCGACCACCTGCGCGGCTTGCTGAGCATCATACTGGGGAGACTTATCGTTAAAAATCTTATCGAAGTTAAACAATACTGCATCAGCATTGAACTCAGACCCATCATGGAACTTCACTCCTTGGCGCAGTGTAAACGTCCATTTTCGTGGATCGCTCTCATCTACGCTCCACTGCGTCGCTAACTGTGGCACTAAAGGTGCGACTTTATCTTCAACGGATAAATCCCAGCTCACCAATGCGTCGTAAAGTGTCATCCCTGTAAAACGAACACCCTCAAATCCTGAGTTGGGTGCCCCTGATGTTAAAGGGATATCCGATGCTGTCATGCCAATTCGCACCACACCTTGGGCCTGAGCAGTTAAAGGCAAGAGTGCGACGAGGCTCGCAACCGTTAAGGCTTTTAGCGGAAAACGCAAACAAGTCTTTGCAACAGAAGGTACCGATTTCATAGTTAAGCTCCTTTGATAACGTACAGGAGCCTTTTGCACAGGCCGTGCCAGTTTATGTATTTATTTTTGTATTTTTAATTGTATTCAATAAAATCGGGCGTTTGCTCTATTCACCCCCACTTATTACAGAAGCATTCAAACCCTTTCTGATCACTTTTCACAACCAAACTGCACCAAACCAATACAAAAATCACTAAAATGCACCTTTAACGTGCGATAAATCTTATTAAAACGATGTAAAACCTAAAATCTATGAAAATATTTATTTGGGAACATCTAGGAATTTTGATCTTCTTTGTATATCTTAAAACAAATATTGTATACAGGATTACAAAGCCATGTTCATAAATCTCATCAATCCTAACACCTCAGTCTCCATGACAGACTGTATTCACCAAGCGGCTAAATCAACTTCAAGTCCGCAAACACAGCTTCGCGCTTGCCACCCCAGTGAAGGGGTTGCGTCGATTGAGGGATACTTGGATGAACTCGTAGCGGCGACTGGCGTGATCGAACAAGTAATAGAAGGGGAAAAAGTGGGTTGCCAGGCTCATATTTTGGCTTGCTTTGGCGATCCCGGTTTAGATGCTGCACGCGAAGTGGCTAACGTCCCAGTCATTGGGATCGCTGAAGCAGCAATGCACACGGCTAGCTTGTTAGGTCACAAATTTAGCATTGTCACCACCCTGTCACGCACTCTGCCCATGAGCGAGCATCTGGTGCACAAATACGGCATGACGGCTCATTGTGGTGGAGTCAGTGCAGTGGAAATTGCCGTATTGGAGCTTCATAATCCAGAATCAGATGCCTACCAACGCATTTTAATGGCCTGTCAGGCCGCAATAAAAGATGAGCAAGCTGACGCTATTGTATTAGGTTGTGCCGGAATGGCTGACTTAACCCGAAGATTGCAAAATGCCTTAGGCATTCCTGTGATTGATGGCGTAAGTGCGGCTGTGGGAATGGCCGAAATGCTGATACGTTGTGGACTCACAACCGGAAAACGCCACGCCTACGCAGCCCCCTTACTAAAAACCTATAGTGGCTGGGCTGGAAACCTACTGAATAGAGCTTGATCTTATCAAGCTAGTTATTTGACAATAGATTTTTTCGCATGACATGGACTTTTGTAAAATTAAAAATCTTAGGTAAAAAAGACAAATTCAAGCTTTTAACAATCTGGTAACCTCGTTGTTTATACAACTCGAGTCCGGCCGTGTTTGTTTCAGAGACATCCAATTCTATATAAGGCAATGAAGTGGTGCGGGCCAGTACCTCCACATAGTCGAGCATAGATGACGCAACGCCTTGACGCCTTCGATTCGGTTGCACTTTAATGCCATACACATAAAATGCATTTCCTGTTGAGAAATGTTCGACCAGATAAAAAATTAAATAACGATACCAACCCGTCCATCGACCAAAGACCTCGTTAAATCGACGAAAGGTCGGGGCATAAGGCCCTTTCTTGCCGTACTTAAAGGCAAGAAAGCCAACAGGAATATTGTTTTGCTTCGCGACCACCACTCGTGTCCAATCAATCGACGTATGGAACAAGGCAAAGCGCTGATCAGCATCGCCTATAATGGCATTCATCGAACCTCTTCCCGTCGCAACAAGTTGCAACACCTCAAAATCAATGGATTTCTCAGACGAGAAGGTCACTACATCAACTAACGCTCGTTTTCTTTCCATACAGCCTCATTGGTGGAAAACCATGCTTTTTTAGTCATCAAAGCCGCGAATACTTTGTTTGTTTTAATTAGCCGAGCCAGAACATAATATCAAATAATCGTTCATTTTAAGAAAATTAAAAACGTATTTTTTATACGTTTATTTATTAGGCCAAAATCACGCAGAGCGCACCCATCACTATCAGCACTAACCCTATCAAATCACGTCGGCTAAGGGATTCTTTAAACCAGAACGCCGAGATAATCAGCGTGAAAATGATTTCAACTTGCCCAAGCGTTTTAACCATGGCAACGGTTTCCAGACTCATCGCTGTAAACCAGCCCAAAGAGCCAAAAAAGCTGCAGATACTGATAATGCCTGTGAGTTTTGGGCGCTGCCAAAGTGCAACTAAGGTTTCGGGCTCACGCCACACGACCCAAACCAATAGCATCAGCGTTTGAGTCACGATTACGCTCAGCAATACCCAAGCCGCACTGTGTAAAAAAGGAAGTCCTAAGAGCAAACTGGCTTCACGGACCCAAAGTGTCGTCAGCGCAAAACATAAACCACTGCCCAAGCCTGTAACCAACGTCGATACTGAAATCATTTTAAACGAGGATGGATTTGCCATTAACCAAATTGCAACGCCACCAATCAGCACGCCCAACCAAGCCAAGGGGCTCAAGAGTGCGCTAAAAAAGAGTGCACCTAGCACGGCAGCAATCACAGCTTCGCTTTTGGCAAGACCAACCCCGATTGCATAATTGCGGCGTTTAAAGAGCATCACCATCAGCACAGTGGCTGCAATTTGCGCCAAAGAAGCTAATAAAACCAACCCCACATAGCCTTGAGAAAAGACGGGGGCATCGGCTTCACCAAACTGATAGAGCGCAATCAGATATAAAGCCGCTAAAGGGCTCGCATAAATAAAACGCGCCAAGGTCACGCCAGTTGAACTGACCTCTAGGCTTAAACGTTTTTGGAAAGCGTTACGCAGAGACTGCATAAAAGCAGCGAAAATCGTGAAGGGAATCCATAACATACGTGGGTTTGACTCCTGAATCACTCAGACTCAACTCAAAAGCCCCCAGGGTGAGTGAAACCACTGGGGGCTTAAATAGCGTATGCGCTTAGTCTACAACCTAGTTGACTAGCCTTTTGCGTTTTTTAGGATTTCCGTCAATCCGGCAACAGCTCCGCCGATATTCGCCAACTCAGCTGGCACAATCATGGTGTTATTGGTTTTCGCCAGATTACCAAACTCTTTCACATACTGCTCAGCCACGCGCAGATTCACCGCATTTTGTCCGCCCGGCTGCTGAATCGCATCCGCGATTTGACGTATACCTTCTGCCGTTGCAATCGCAATCAACTCAATCTCACGTGCCCGACCCTCTGCCTCATTAATTTGACGCATTTTGTCGGCTTCTGAGAGGTTGATCACCTCTTGTTTTTGACCTTCAGAGACATTAATCATCGACTGACGCTCACCTTCAGACTTAGCAATCGCCGCACGACGTTCACGCTCCGCACGCATTTGCTGTTCAAGCGCATCTTTAATGCTGGCTGGCAATTCAATATCTGAAATTTCATAACGAAGCACTTTCACACCCCAAGGGTAAGCGGCTTCATCAAGTGCTTTTACCACTTCCTCGTTGATCTTCGCCCGCTCTTCAAAGGTTTTATCCAGATCGGTTTGGCCTATGACCGAACGCATGGTGGTTTGAGCCAACTGAGAAGCGGCATAGCGATAGTCATTGATACCATAGCTTGCCTTATGTGGATCAACGACTTGCAAGTATAAAATTCCGTCGATGCCTACCTGAATGTTGTCCCTAGTCACACAGGTTTGACGCGTAACATCAATTACTTCTTCTTTTAAGGTATGGATGTAAGCCACTTTGTCGATAAAAGGAATCAACAGATGGAATCCAGAATCTAACGTGCGTGAATATTTACCAAGACGCTCAACCACAAAGTTGCTTTTCTGAGGCACTATTCGGGCCGTTTTAAAGATGGTGATCACCACCGCAATTGCGAAGCCTATCGCTAAAATATTAATATCAGTCATTGTTACAATTCCTTGTTAAGGTTAAATCGGGTTAGAAAAGGTTACTGAGGAGACTGCTTAGTCACATTGAGGTGAATGCCATCATTCGATAAAACCCAAGCGACATCGCCCGCTTTTAAATCATCTTTAGACAGCGCATCCCACTGCACACCATTTAAAATCACACGTCCTGCACCTTGATTAAAGTCAGCAATCACAGTCACACGATTGCCTATGTCTTGTTTCAACTGACTCGGCTGCTCATTGCTATCTGAGGTGTAGCCCACAAACCAACGCTTACAACGACCTCGAGCAGCAAACAATAAGATAAGACTGACCACCCCAAACACCGTGTATTGTGCGGCAGTGGATTCGATCCATCCCAGTTGCATTAAGACACCGACAAAAATGGCGGCAAGTCCGATAAAGACCGCCAAGATACTCGTGGCCAATAATTCAGTTAAAATCAGCACCACACCGACGATAATCCAAATAATCGCAACACTCATAGATAACGCTCCTTGTGAAAGACAGGACTAAAACACTCATTTAATCGGTTTAAACGAATCGCATCTATAGTAACACGTAATATCACCCCACCCACTGCCTAAATAACGCCGCCGCTAAAATGCCCAGAACCATCATCCTTTTGTTGCGATGCACCTCCTTAAGCCATATGCAGCTTAGCCCAGAAGATCCAACAATAAGCCTCAGATAACAGGCCAAGTGGAAAAATTTTACGCTTTTGTTACGCGAATCGCCTTTTTTAACAACAGAGATGTGACGGGCATTCGGAGTAGAGTTAACTCTCTGATCATTAGGAGTATGCACACAATGAAACGCAACCGTATCGCTGTCATAGGCCTAGGCCGATTTGGCCAAGCATTAGCAACTGAAGCTCAGAAAAACAGCATCGAAGTGCTTGCTATCGATCGCAATGAGTCGCTAGTCAATGACATTGCCGACCAAGTCAGTGAAGCGATTATTGCCGACTGCACCAACCCTAAAGCGATTTCAGCCATTGATTGGCAGCAGTTTTCAACCGTGATCGTCGCTATCGGGAGTGATATCAAAAACAGCATGATGGCCGTCATACTTCTGCAAGAGGCGGGTGTGAAAAACCTCTGGTGTAAAGTACAAGATCGTTATCATGCCGCATTAGTATCAAGAATGGGGGTTCAAAAGGTCATTAGCCCTGAAGAGGAAATGGGGCGGAGAGCCGGCAGACATCTTAGACACCCTGACATGCTACAACAGATGCAACTAACAGAAAATCAATACGTTGCCGAAATAAAAATTGTCAATATAGTTGAGCAGCGTTCATTTATGTCCACAATCAAATCACAAGATTTGATTCTTCTTGCGATTAAGCTCAAAAAGCAAACGGAGTTTGAAATGGCTCGCGAGATCCCAAGTCGCTTTTACCCAGGGGATAAAGTTTTAGTTATGAGTAGAACAAGGGAGGGTTTTACATGGCCAACTCTTCTGTCGTAAGCCGCTCTGGTTTTTGGGGGTCTGCAGGTGGTGCCCTGTTCATTTTTTTTACGGCAGGGTCACTCCTAGGGGGAGCACTACTGACACTTCCAATCAGCCGAACCCAAGACGCTGGTTTTTTAGACCTTTATTTTACGGCGGTATCTGCCATCACCGTAACGGGCCTTGTTACCTTAGATACGGGATCGGATTTTACAGCGTTTGGTCAAATCGTCATTGCCCTACTGATTCAAGCGGGCGGACTAGGATACATGCTCACAGGAACCTTGGTACTGCTAGGAAGGCATCGATTTATTTCATTGCGCCAACAGTCGACCCTAGGGGCCTCCAATCAAATTAACGAAAGTATTTCTGTTTTTAGACTGGTGCGCTTTGTTGTTATTTTTAGTCTAATCACAACCCTTATCGTGAGCCTATTGCTTGCTTGTTTTTGGATTCCAGAGTTTGGCTGGCGTCAAGGCATTGGCTACGCGGCATTTCATGCAGTCTCAGCCTTCAACAATGCAGGCTTCGCGATTTTTTCTGACTCGCTCATAGACGTCAGTGGTGGAAATTGGGTCGTCTGGATTCATGCCCTCGCCTTAATTACTGGCGGTATGGGATTTATTGTCATTTACGAACTCATGACACCTCAAAAGCGCCTCAGTATCCACAGCCGCCTAATGATATACGGTACCCTTTTTCTTCTGATACTGGGGACTCTAGCTTTGCTTTTGTTCGAGCGTAACGCTTCAAGTTTAGGCTCAGGACTTAATCGCATTACCTCAGCCTTTTTTCAAGCAGCGACAACACGAACAGCGGGCTTCAATTCAATCGATTTAAATGAAATGAGCCATGCAAGCCATGTGTTTATGATGATCAATATGGTCATAGGGGCTGGGCCGGGTTCAACTGCAGGTGGGATACGACTCACCACCTTTATTTTACTTTTGACGGGCCTATTCGCGGTACTACAAGGTAGAGACTCTACACGCCTGTTGGGTCGAACCCTCGACGTTGAACATTTATTAAGGGCCTCTGGCATTCTAATTCTGACACTGGCACTCTTAACAGGCATTTGTATTCTATTGCTCGCATTAGAACCCGAGCAGGCCCCATTAGTGGTCATTTTTGAGGTCGTATCAGCTCTCGGCACAGTGGGTCTTTCACTGGGTCTTACTGGTGATCTACAAATAGCCTCCAAGCTTTTAATCATTTGTGTGATGCTGATTGGAAAGGTTTCACCTGTCTTACTCTTTACAGCACTCGCAAGCCGCCCTGAAAGACCCATTCGTTATGCAGGCGGTCGCATTGCTTTAGGGTGACTGCTCCCCGCCCGAGTGGGCGAGGGTTTACGCGGAGTTTTGCTAAAAAAAATAATCACTAATCAGCCGATACCCTATGCCCGGAAGCGTTTCGATTAAACTCGGCTGATTAGCATCTTCTCCCAAACGGGCGCGAAGACGAGCAACTAAAATGCGCAGATAATGTGTGTCGTCTGAATGCGACTTACCCCAAATGCGTTGCATGAGCTGTGACTGCGTCATCACACTTCCAGGATTCTCACTTAGACAGCAAAGCAAAGCATACTCTTTTTTAGACAAGCGTATATCGCGGCCTAAATACGTGACACGCCGTTGTGCATAATGAATAGAAAGCCCTTTACATTCAAAGCTCGAGGCTGAGATAGGTGTAGAGCGTAATTGAATTCGTATTCTAGCCAAAAGCTCCGGCACGCTAAACGGTTTAACAACATAATCGTTGGCTCCCGCATCCAAAGCCTTCACCTTGTCCGATTCTTGATTACGAACCGACAACACGATCACCGGTATCTGGCTGAACTCCCGAATCGACTGCAAGACATGCTGTCCATCAAGATCCGGCAGCCCCAAGTCCAGCAAGACAACATCAGGATTACCCAAGCCGACTTGGGCAATCGCTTCCTGACCAGTTTGTGCAATGGCAATATCATAGCCTTGTGATTTGAGACTAATGCTCAAGAATTTAATGATCTGTGACTCATCATCGACAATCAAAATTTTAGACATCTTTATTTATCCAGCAATAGGCAACATAACGCGCATGCATGTCCCGTGTTCCGAGTTAAGGGGGTCAAGAATCATCAATTGTCCGCCATGCGCGCCAATCATTCCTTTAGCGATTGCTAAACCTAACCCCTCACCTGCATGATGTTGATCCCCTCTGCCGAGCGTGTTAAAAAAATCAAACGCGCTCTCACGCAACTCTTCAGGAATTCCCGGGCCTTTATCTAGGATATCGATCACAACCCAATCATCATTTGAGTGGCACCTCACTTGAATCTCTTCTTTTTCAGGAGAAAATTTGACCGCATTTTCGGTCAAATTATACAAAGCCTGTTCAATCAAAGCAGGATGAACGTTCACTTCCGGCAGCGATGCCAGACCTGAAAGCACAATATTGGCCTCAGGAAAACGCTTGAGTACGCGTGCCCTTAGCACCTGTAAAATATCAACCAAGGCAATCGATTGCCGATCGATTGATAAACCGCCATAGCCAAGGCGCGTCATATCAAGCAGATTTTGGATGTAGCGCTCCAAACGTTGAGCTTCGGACATAACCGAGGACAAGAGTTCATGCTTATCCTCTTCAGATAGGCTATTTTTCAATTCAAGCAGAGAAGATGTCGCCCCAATCATCGTTACTAATGGGGTTTTTAAATCATGAGACAAGGAACTCATTAACGCAGAGCGAAGGACCTCTCGATCTTTTTCAATTTCAACACGTTGAAGCGCCTGCTGTGTCGCAGCTTCTTGTTCTATGCGCTTACGTAGCTGCTGAGTTTGTTGTCCAATCATAAGGGCTACGAATAAAAAAACACCTAATGCGAGCATGTCCTCAGTTTCATTCATCACCAAGGTGAACTTGGGCTCAGTAAATAAATAATTAAAACACAGCAAACTGACAATTGCGGTACATAAAGCAGGGCCTAATCCCTGCTTGACGGCCACCAACAACACACACAATAAAAGAAGCAACAGCTTGATATGATGATGAAAGTCAGTGAACAATAAGAGCGCGATAGATGTAAAAACAGGCAATAGGCCTGAGATTAACCAAATGCCTATCTTTCGTTTGTGCAAGTGTCGGATACCTTCAAACATTCAACTCAACTCCATCGGATCTTGCATACTATGCGTTTAGTATGAAAATAACATTCACTCGTAATAACACCCTATTTTAGCCCATCAAGTATCGAACGAGCGCCGCTGCCAAAATACCAGCGCTGATCGCAACTAAAGGCTTTTTAACCACTAACATAACAACCAGAGTCGTCAGCAGTGCTAACCGAGCACCCTGGTCTCCTTCTAAAGCCATAGGGGCAACAAGAGCAACAAGCACCGAACCCGACATAGCGCCAATGAACTGTTTAACTCGATAACTAATCGGCACAAAGGACATCACAAAAACGCCCCCTAAACGGGTAGCGAGCGTCACAAATGACATAATCAGAATCACCACAATGGCACCGATACCCGCAGTTTCAATGCTCATGATTCTTCTCCATCCAGACAGCACCTAAAATCCCGCCTGCTAAGGCACCAACAATGACATGAGTGTTTTCAGGCAAATAACGATAAGCCAGTAACGATGAACATGCCGCCAGTATCCAAATAACCACAATGCGCCCATTTTTTTCACCACCAATTACCATGGACAACATAAAACAGCCCATCACCATATCCAGCCCCAAGCTTCTAGGGTCTTGAATAGCGCTGCCGAATGCCATACCCAGCCAAGTGCCTATCATCCAAAACAACCAAAGTGCAAATCCTCCACCTAACACCAAGCCTAAACCTGGCTCGCCTCGGTTAAATGCCTGCATTGACATCGCCCAATTCGCATCGGATACCAAACACATTACCCCGTAACGCTTTGCTGGTGGTAAATGCTTAATCCAAGGATACAGGGTAGCCCCCATCAGCAAATGACGTGCATTGATGGCAAACACAGTGATCATCAGCGGGATAACCGCGACATGGGTTCCCCATAACTCCAAGGCTGCAAATTGAGAAGATCCTGCAAATACCCATGCACTCATCATCAAAATTGAGCTATTCTCTAAACCTGCCTGAGTGGCGGCCAAGCCAAAGGCCACACCAAAGACAGTGACAAACAATGAGATGGGCAAAAGTTGTTTAAAGCCGTCCCAGACAAGTTGACGATTTAGCGCTTGCAAGGGTAAAGGTAAATCAGACATGCAAAAACTCTCCAATGATACGTTAAAGCGCATAAAGCAACTTTAACATGACAGGGAACTTAATATGCTTAACCTGGTCGGAACAATTGTCATTACAATACAGACATAACTAAATATTCAGTCGTATCCTAAAACAAAACTATTTCTTATGCGTTGCGCTCATCCTGATGATGACCAGTATTAAAATCAATCAAACAAGCGAGACTTCATGAAAATGACAATCAAATTCGTCAATCCTTGGCTGGTGTCAATTGCGCTCTTGTTGTTTGCTGGAATCAGTTCGGCTCAGCCACTGATGCAGGTCTATAAGTCAGAAACCTGTGGTTGCTGTAATGATTGGGTTGAGCATATTGAGGCGGCAGGCATCAGGGTGCAAAGCACGAATCTGCGCGATATGAACCGACAGAAGGAGGCTTTAGGCGTTCCGATGGCGCTAGCCTCATGCCACACAGCAGTCATTGACGGTTACGTAATAGAGGGACATGTTCCAGCGAAGGACATTCTGCGCATGTTAAGCGAAAAGCCAGCAATCAAAGGCTTAACGGTACCGGGTATGCCACATGGCTCACCAGGAATGGAGACAGGGCGTATCGACTCCTATGAGGTTCTCACATTTCAGGCTGAGGACCCATCAACAGAGGTATGGTCACGCTACCCTAACCCTTAACTCCATATCAATCTAAGGGCCACCTTGTCGCGCTGTCGGCGACAAGGTGGTTTTCTCATCTGATATCCAATTCCGCTAACCGCACTAAATCCTCAGGTCGGTCGACATCCCACAGACACACAGGTTCGCTCCAAGATAAACCTTTCTCTCGTAAACGACCCCGAGTTTGCGCCATGACCTGGTCAGTGCTCCAATCAATTCCACGAAAGACATCAACACAGGGCGGATTTAGGCCAACCAAGACATACCCTCCATCTTCTGCTGGAAGGAAAACTGCATCCCGCTCAGACAATGCACGGTGACACGCCAAAAGATGCTCCGTTGTCAGTGCAGGACAATCACTTCCCATTAACAACATCGGCGCATTTGTCGCCATAAATGCTTCATGCATACGCTGTCCTAAATCCCCGTCAGACTGCGGCTTTAAACACAGCCTTGACCAGCGCATTTGCTGCTTTAGAAAAAATGGATCTGTTGGATTACCTGCCGTCCAAAGGGTTACCTCAGCATCCGGAAGCGACATAGCCGTTGCCAGACTTCTTTCCACGAGTTGTGCATGAAGTTGTGCGGCACCCTCGGCACCCAGCGCTGGAATCAAACGTGTTTTGCAGGCACCCGCAACAGGCGCTCGCGCAAAGATGGCTATTTGCACTCGTAATACTCCTTCACCAACTGCTCAGCACTCACCCCGCGCCAATAACGCCAGCGCAGCGACCACATGAATAGAATCGTTCGCCACACCCCCTGTTGCTGCCAACGCCGTCCTGAGGTTTCGACTTTCTCTGGCCAACATTGAGCCGACATCTTGGATTTAAGGCGCCGCGACAGCTCAATATCTTCCATAAGCGGCTGCTCTGGGTATCCATTGACGGTATTAAATAATTCACGGTGCACTAGAATGCATTGATCTCCTGTTGCGATGCTGGTTAAACAGGAGCGCCGATTCATCATCCATGCGATCACACGCAGCATTGGATGTTGCCCAATGATTCTGACATTAAATCGTCCCCAACTTGGACTATCTGCCGCGATCACCGTCATTAAACGTTGCGTAGCCGCTGGTGTTAACGCCGTATCGGCATGTAAAAAAGCCAACCAAGTGCCTTTTGCAACAGCCGCCCCTTGATTCATTTGACGGGCACGACCTCGCTCACTGACAAGGCATTGATCAACCAATCCCTCCGTCAACTCAGGACTGCCATCCTGACTCCCTCCATCCACCACAACGAGCTCCACACCTTGCTCACGTAATGCCTGTAAAGCCAGCAAGCGCTGCTGAAGATGGGAAGCTTCGTTGAGCACAGGGATAATCACACTCGCTCTAAAAGACATGTAAACCGACCTTGTGACGACACCCGCCCTAATCGGGCGAGGCCTATTATTTATCAGACTGCAACTCGTTCCTAATGTTTACCCAAGCACCAGCGATGGTATTTCTCGAGCCAATCCAGCAGCTTCTGCGGGGCATGGGCTTTTTTCCAATTGCCTGCGGCAAACTTATTCGCCTCGGTTAAAGTGGGATAGATATGGATCGTCCCTAGGAGTTTATTCAGACCTAAGCCATGTTTCATCGCCAGTACAAACTCAGCGATCAAATCCCCAGCATGAGGTCCAACAAGGGTCACCCCCAATATTGTATCTCGCCCCGGTACCGTGAGTACTTTGACAAAGCCATAGGCCTGAGAATCTGCAATCGCTCTATCAAGATCATCGATTCCATAACGAGTGACTTCATAGGCGATGCCTTGCTCCTTCGCGTCACGCTCGTTCAGCCCCACGCGCGCCACTTCCGGATCGGTAAAGGTTGCCCAGGGTAAATAACGATAATCCACAGCAAATCGTTTAACAGAGCCAAAGAGTGCATTGACTGTCGCATGCCAGGCCTGATGCGAAGCCGCATGAGTAAACTGATAAGGCCCGACTAAATCACCGCAAGCAAAAATATTCGGATGCAGTGTTTGCAAATAGGCATTGGCATCTAAGGTGCGTCCAGATTCAGGCAATAAACCCAACGTCTCCAGTCCGTAGCCGTCTAACCTCGGTTTTCGACCGACCGCAATTAAGAGCCGATCAAATTCAAGGCGGACTTCTTGCCCTGACGCATCCAATGCAATTAAATACCCTTGCGGTCCTTCAAGCTCAACTCGAAGCGCTTGATGTGCCAGCTTTAAATCTATGCCTTCATGTCGGAATTTTTCCATCACTAAAGCGCTCGCATCCTCATCCTCGCGTGATAATAAACCTAGACCTCGCTCCACCTGCGTCACTTTAGATCCGAGGCGCTGAAACGCCTGCGCCAACTCACAACCAATCGGGCCACCACCGAGCACCAGCAAACGCTTGGGCAATTCCTCAAGTTGCCATAGATTGTCGGAGGTCAAATAGGGAATCCGCTCTAAACCAGGCAGATCAGGTACGAAGGGTTCTGCACCCGTGGCTAAAATAATAGAGCGAGCCGTCACCCGCTGATGTTCGCCAGTGTTTAAAGTAATCTCCACCTCCCAAGGTGAAATCAATCGTGCAGTCCCTTGGCGCACATCGACTCCTAGCTGGGTGTAGCGCTCCACCGAATCATGAGGCTCAATCGCTTTAATAACCTCATGCACACGCTGCATAACTCGTTTGAAATCAACCTCAGGGGCGTGAGCTGTCAAACCATAAGTATCGGCATCACGCATTTCTTGCGCCAGCCGGGCCGAGCGAATTAAGGCTTTAGACGGGACGCAGCCCGTATTAAGGCAGTCGCCACCCATTTGATGCTTTTCAACCAGTATGACCTTTGCCTTAACAGCCGCGGCAATATAGGCCGACACCAAGCCTCCACTGCCTGCACCGATCACCAAAAGATTCGCATCAAAACGCGTTGGCTTAGACCATTTTGAAATCTGTTCACGGCGCTTAACCTGATCTAAAACCTTGCGTGCGAATAAAGGGAATATCCCCAAGAGCACAAAAGCGCCAAGCAAAGTAGGCGACAGTACATCACGGGGTTCACTGATTTGGGCCAGCTGTGTTCCTGCATTCACATAAACCAACGTACCGGCGACCATCCCCAACTGACTCACCCACCAGAAAGTCCAAACCTTCATTTTCGTTAGGCCCATCAATAAATTGATGACAAAAAATGGAAATGCTGGCACTAAGCGCAAGGCAAATAAATAAAAGGCACCTTCTTTCTCAACACCTGCATTCAAACGTTTCATCTGCTGACTAAAACGCTGTTGAACCCAATCCGCTAAGAGAAAACGCGAGACAAGCATGGCCAGAGTCGCGCCTAAAGTAGAGGCGAATGAAACAAGCACAAACCCCCAGGCCAACCCAAACACGGCCCCTAAGGCCAACGTCATAATTACAGCACCAGGAAGGGAAAGGGCTGTCACGAGCACATAAAGGCTAAACGCGATGAGTCCAGCCTTGATAGGCTGCTCACTTCGCCACTCTTGCAAAACCAGCTGTTGCGCCTTGAGGTTTTCAAAACTAAGTACCTCTATCCAGCCAAGCTTCCAGACGAGCAAGGCAAGACCTACGAGCAAAACGCAGACAAGCACTTTATTAAGCATAACTAGATTTCCTATATGGACGTTTGAGTGTTTGTCGCGTAACGAATGGATTTCTTACACGTCGCTTCACTCTGTCGCTTTACCTTGGCATGTTTCTGAAGCCTTTGATTTCAATGCATCAGTAGGCGGTAGCGGCAAGGCCCTAAAGGGCAAAAGAAGTAAACTCTTCAAACTCAACTCTCTCTGTTGCTGATAATATTCGAGACCTAGAACCATGTTTTCATGTCCATCACGCGGCTGCGCTGTGTAGGTTCCGAACAGACGATCCCAACAGGATAGAAAAAAGCCAAAGTTACTGTCTGTTTCATCACGATGTATAGAGTGATGAACACGATGCATATCCGGTGTAATAACGAACCAACGCACAATCTGATCGACCTTGGCTGACATACGAAGGTTAGCATGGCTGAACATAGATGCTGCGTTAAGTAAGGCTTCAAACACCAATACCGTCAAAGGATCTATGCCTAGGGCGGAGATAATCGCCACTTTGTATACTAAAGAGATCAGTATTTCTAAAGGATGGAAACGAAGTCCGGTGGTGACATCCAGATCTAAATCCGCATGATGGACTTGATGCAACCGCCAAAAAGCAGGCAACGCATGGGACAAGACATGCTGCAAGTAAATTGCCAAATCCAACAACAGCAGTCCTAACACAAATTTAAACCAATAGGGCAGCTCAACTAGGTTCAGTAATCCCCAACCTTCGTTCTGCACATGAACCGCCATCACGACAGCCGCCGCGCCTAAAGTCAAACGCTGAATCAACACATTTAGGCCAATCAACCCCAAATTGATTCCCCAACGTAGACCTCTCGACTCACGCCATGCTCTCTTGGGACGCGCCCACTCCCAGCCTGCAACCAGCACGAGCACACCTAAAAAAATGCTTAAACGCCAAACAGCTTCATCGCCCATCCGTTTCCCCCCTGTCAATATAGGCTTAGGCGAGCGCCCCGCCGCAACTGCTCCCCTGCCCCGCCGTGCATCCATAACAGTGATCAGCCACACGAATCGGACGATCTGCTAAATTCACATCCAGAAGATCACGCAAATGAACGGGGGTGCGAGCATCGCCCAAAGGCAATTTAAGCTGCTGATTGAAATCACAATCGTGCACCTGCCCCAAATAATCGACAGACAAGGTGTTCAGACACATCAAACTCGACATCGTTGCCACATTAAAATTGGACTTCAGAAGATGCATATACTCATCAAACTGACCTTTGCTAACCAAGGTACTGCCAAAGCGTTGAATTGGCATATTCGCAAGGGTGAACAGCCGATTGAAACTGATGCCAAAATGCGTTTTCAACTCACGTTTGTAGGCGGCCTCTAGCGATTGTTGAGGCGGAGGCAGCGAAGGCCCCAATGGGTTATATACTAAATCCAACACCAGTCCTGAATCCGGCTGACCGTATCCGAGCGCATTCAATGCCTGCAAGCCTGCTATACTGGCATCAAAAACACCGTCGCCACGCTGAGCATTCACGTTGTCCGCCGAATAACAGGGTAAGGATGCCACCACCGTAACACCCTGCTCGGCTAAGAAGGCCGCTGTTGTCTCTTGCCCCGGTTCACTCAGAATCGTTAAATTACAGCGATCAATCACTTCCACCCCACGCTGGCGTGCCTCTTTTACGAGCCAACGAAACTCGGGATGCAGTTCAGGGGCCCCTCCCGTTACATCCAACGTCTGGATGGATGGGTGCTGATCAAGCATCACTAATAACAGCTCTAGTGTTTCATGACTCATTGCTTCTTTCCGCTTCGGGCTAGAAGCAACATGGCAATGAAAGCAGGATTGATTGCAGGTTAAGGTAATATTTGCCTGCAACACCTGTAACTCTGTCCGTTGAAGAGGTGGGAAATCCGTTGCAATTAAGCGAGGTAGCATCGCATTCATTAAAAACTCCTAGAGCGGTCATTGACTTTGTATCTTAGTCGCCTCAACTGATTTTTTATTACAAAAAATAGTTTTTTGACATTTTCTTAAAATTGATCATGATGGGTATCTCTTTTCTTGGCTATCTTTGGAAGCATACCTATGCAAAACACTCCTATCGGTATTATTGGCGGCAGTGGCTTATACCAAATTGAAGGCCTGTCAGAACGCCAAGAACACGATCTCGTTACGCCATTTGGCCAACCATCCGATCGCTTAGTTTCTGGGAAATTAGCGGGTGTACCTGTTGTGTTCTTGGCTCGGCATGGCCAAACGCATCATTTACTCCCCTCTGAAGTCCCTTATCGGGCAAATATCTATGCATTTAAACAACTCGGTGTTAAACACCTCCTCAGCTTTTCGGCTGTCGGCTCATTGAGCGAGGATATTGCCCCCTTAGACATGGTAATTCCTGATCAGTACATCGATATGACGCGCCAACGCATCAATACCTTTTTTGGACAAGGTACCGTCGCTCATGTTTCTTTAGCGGATCCGATTTGTGCAGAGCTGACCCAGTTACTCGGCGCAGCAGCAGAGAGTTGCTTAGATCAACAAGGGCTCAGACTGCACGTCGGTGGCACCTATTTGTGCATTGAAGGCCCACAGTTTTCGACTCGTGCTGAGTCCCATTGGTTCCGAGGCCTCGGTGCAAACATCATCGGCATGACCAATATGCCGGAAGCACGCCTCGCCCGTGAAGCTCAAATGGCCTATGTTAGCTTAGGCATGGTCACTGACTATGATGCTTGGCATCCAAGAGAGCAAGCGGTTACCGCGGACTATGCAATTAAAAACTTAATGAAAAACAGCGAAAATGCCCAAAAGATCCTGATGGGCGTACTGGCACGTTTGCAGAATCAACGACCAGACTCTTTGGCACACACGGCCTTACAACAAGGATTAGTCACGCCCTTGAGTTCGATGAGTGTGGATACACGTAAATGGGTCGAGGTGCTGTTGCAGTAAGCCTAATCCCTCTGTTAAATCAGGGATCCATCTTTAGATAAAACAATCTGTTTTTATCGTATGATTCGATAACAGATTTTAACGATTAAAATGCCTCTGGAGGTTACATTGGATCATCACAATCAAGAACACCCTGTTAGAGGTCGCTTAACCATTCGAACGCTGGCAATGCCAGCCGACACCAACCCGTCAGGTGACATCTTTGGTGGCTGGGTCCTGTCTCAGATGGACTTAGCGGCCGGTATTTGTGCAGGTCAGCGCGCTCAATGCAGAGTGGTCACGGTTGCACTTGATGGAATGAGCTTTATCCGGCCTGTAAAAGTCGGCGACATTCTCGGCGTTTACACCGAAGTCTCACGCGTTGGCCGTAGCTCGCTGGATATTCATGTCGAGTGCTGGGTAAGGCGTGGTCGTATCGGTAAGCGCGAAAAAGTCACAGAAGCCGTCTTCAAGTTTGTTGCCTTGGATGACGATGGCAAGCCAACTAAAGTGCCCGACACAGCCTCTCTTCCACCCTATGTGGAGAGTGAGATTTAGTTTTAGGGTTTACATTAGTATTTTACTCTATCGAACTGTATGTAATCTCCTCAACGCAGGTCACCTCAATCATGAAGCAGACCTGCGCTCGTATCGCTTAACGCTCATAGGCAGGCATTTGCCAAGTTTCAGCACGAGCGGCTATCAACCACTCCTGCATTGCAGGAAGGTCATACATCGCCTGTGCCCAACGATCAAACGCAGATGATACCTTCAATCCATAATTTCGCACCCGCCACATCACGGGGGCAAACATGGCATCAACGTTACTAAAGCTTCCCGCTAAAAACGGGCCTGCTGGTTTATCGGCTTGCTCAAAGCGTGCCCAAATTTGCGCCAATCGTTGCAAGTCTTGAGCAACCGCCACACTCGGCTCCACCGCTTTTTCAGTACGGCAATTCATCGGAAACTGACTGCGCAATGCACTAAAACCACTGTGCATTTCGGCTGCAGCAGAGCGTGCCAAAGCACGTAACGCGCGCGACTCTGGCCATAATTGACACTCTGGATAGCCCTCAGCCAAGTATTCCAAAATTGCCAAACTGTCCCAAATAACCAAGTCGTCAGTGATGAGTACAGGCACCTGCGCGGGTAACACGTGCTGTGCACTGAACTGTTTTAAGCTGTCACCATGTGCAAAAGGAAGAAGTGTTTCTTCAAATGGAATACCCGCCACTTTCATCGCCAGCCAAGGTCTCAAGGACCAAGATGAATAATTTTTATAGGCTATATAGAGGTGCATATGACACTCCTTGATCACGTATTTAATGAATGAGTTTTTAGACTAATCCGCTATACTGGACAATAAAAGCGAATAATTTAAAACACATTGAATGGAATTTACGAACAATGACACCTAGACAAATCCGCAGTGTCTTAAAAGTACTCGATTTAGGGAGTGTCCAAGCGGCGGCTAAAGCACTGCACTTGGCGCCGTCTAGTGTCTCAGCTCAGCTAAAAGAGCTTTCGAATGAGTTAGGTTTACAACTCTTTGCATCCTATGGCCGTGGCTTAGTGCCTACGGCTGCAACACACCAACTCGAAGAAGCTTTTCGTAGCTTTGTTCATCAGGCCGACGAAATTCGTTACCGTGCGCAGCATCTCGGGAACGAAGCGCAAGGCCAATTACGTGTATTTGCACCCAGCTCTATGTGCATTTATCGGTTACCTGCATTAATTGAAGCGCTTCAACAAGATGCTCCAGGTATAGAGCTCTTACTGACGCATGAGCCTTTTGACTACCGCCGTGCATTTGAGCAGGGCGAACTCGATGCCGCCATTTTGGTGACTGAGTCTTTAACATCCAGCGGTGATTTAGCGCAGCATCCCTTGCATACAGAGGAGGTTATTTTTGTCTGTCATCCTCAACGTTTACAGAACTCAGCGCTCACGTTAGCTCAATTAACTGAACTCCCTGTGATCACGACGGAACCCGGATGTACCTACCGCGTCCGTGCCGAAGCGCATTTTCGCAGTCAGGGATTGCAACTCAAACCTCGACAATCCTTTGCCAATGTTGAGGTCATACGTCGTTGTCTTTTTGCTGACATGGGCATAGGACTTCTTCCGCGCTGCGTTGTCGAAGCGGATCTCTCGACGGGGCAGTTGCTCGAACAACCCGTGGTCGATACACCCTACTCATTTATTTCCAGCCTCGTGTATCCATCCGAACGCTTTCGCTCGCCGCTTTTGGATAGGTTGATTCAAGTGGTTGAAAGTCAATCGACGTATGGTGCAGGGCTTTAAGCTCTTACACATCACCCTACTCAAAAACAGACAATCGCTCTGAAATCTGTAATAGCGGGTTTCATTAAGCTGACAGACAATCAAAATAGCGTCACGACACTTCATACTAAAGTCGACCACACCCAAGCTCTAACTCCCTAAGCACGTCTTAACGTATTTTCTTCGGCGCTTTTTGAACAAGTCCACGGCCTGCTCTCCTTAATCATATAAGACTATATGTCACATATCTGAACATAATTCCACACTACACAGTTGACTTACTTAATATGTTAAGTAAAATGAAATCACATATTAGGCTATCAAATCTTTCAAATAGCGATTATTCATTATTTGAAAAAAAATTATCGCCTTCCACTCACATAAGGTGCTCTAGGCATGTTAACGACTGCGCAAATAGAAATAGCGGCCAACCGCCTTCATCAGGCAGAAGTCGAACGTAAACAAATACCGGCTTTAACACTTGAATATCCAGACATGGATATGGCTGATGCATATGCTATTCAAAAAAAATGGGTAGACCATAAGATTGAACAAGGCCGTAAGGTGATCGGCTATAAAATTGGCCTGACCTCAAGAGCCATGCAGATGGCATCAAATATAGACGAACCCGATTATGGCGTGCTATTGGATGACATGCTGTTTGAAGACGGGGCGACCATAAGGGCTGCAGATTTCCTCGATCCCCGTATCGAGGTTGAATTAGCGTTCATTTTGAAAAAGCCATTATTTGGCGAAAACGTCTCTATTTTTGATGTATTGGAGGCCACTGACTACGTCATTCCTTCTCTAGAGCTCATCGCCGCGCGTTGCCTTAGAACAGACCCCCTAACTGGCTATACACGCAAAGTATATGACACCATTTCAGACAATGCGGCGAACGCTGGAATTATTTTAGGCGGACGCCCCATTCGCCCGATGGACGTGGATCTTCGCTGGGCGGGCTGCATGCTCTATCTCAACGGACAGATTGAAGAAACAGGCCTAGCTGGTGGCGTATTAGGTAATCCTCTTAAAGGGATCACCTGGGTTTGCAAACGCTTCGCACCGCATGGCATAGGTTTAGAGCCCGGCCAAATTATTTTATCTGGATCCTTTACTCGCCCTGTGCCCGTTAAAGCTGGCGACACTGTTCATGCTGACTTTGGCTCACTGGGCAGCGTCTCACTGAACTTCGACTAAAAACACGTCGCTGAAATACAGCAGGAGTCGATCATGGAACTGCCTAAAAACCGCTTTAAACAAGGTTTGGACTCAGGCCAACCACAGTATGGCTTGTGGTTGGGTTTGCCTGACAACAGTGCGGCGGAGATAGCCGCTGTCGCTGGTTTCGACTGGTTGCTCATTGATGGTGAGCATGCCCCTTTTGATCTACGCACGATCATGTCTCACCTTCAGGCGCTGGCTCCCTACGATGTAGCACCGATCGTGCGCTGTGTAGAGGGTAATACCGCACTCATAAAACAGCTTCTTGATATTGGTGTGCAAACACTATTAGTGCCAATGGTGGATAGCGCCGAACAAGCCGAGCAACTGGTACGCGCTGTTCGTTACCCACCTGAAGGGATACGAGGACTGGGTACCTCTCTAGCCAGAGCGGCACGCTGGAACCAGATACCTGGATATCTACAAAACGCTAACCGTGAAATCTGTTTAATCGTGCAGGTTGAAACCGTCACAGCGATGGACAATCTTGACGCCATTTTAGCAGTTGAAGGTGTCGATGCTGTTTTCATAGGCCCCTCTGACCTATCAGCCTCTATGGGCTATGTCGGAGACGCCGGCAACCCAGCTGTCGTCACAGTCATTAACCAAGGGCTGAATAAGATCCGGGACGCTGGCAAGTACGCAGGTCTGCTCTGTCTCGACCCTTCATTAGCACAAGACTATATCAAACAAGGCGCCAATTTTGTCGGTGTCGGTGTCGATACCATGATTCTGGCCAATGAAACCCGAAAACTGGCACAACGCTTTAAGCAACAAACACCGATTAAAGATGAAAAACCTCAGGCTGGCTATTGATTGTCACCCTCAATACGAGAAGGTTAACCATGATTGCAAACACACTAGTGAAGAGTAAGCTGGTCTGTGTCGCGCTTAACGACAAACACCAACTGACGGCTTTACAGGATACATTTAAAAAAGACCCCTATAAAAAACCGCCTACCCAACCGGTTCTCTATTACAAGCCACGCAACACTTGGAATGTTGATGGTGCAGAAATCGAATGGGCCAAAGACTTTGACGGTCAGGATGTCGCCAGCATGGTCGTTGGTGCCAGCCTAGGCATCGTAATCGGTCAGGAAACCTGCCGTGTATCCGTTGAAAACGCCCTGGACTTTGTCGGTGGGTATACTCTGGTGGCAGACTACTCGCTACCTGAGAAAAACTACTATCGTCCAGATATTAAAGGGAAATGTTTAGATGGCTCCGCACCCGTAGGACCTAATATTATTTCCAGAAGCACGTTAGAAAACCTCGACGACCTGCAAGTGGTCATTAAGGTGAATGGCGAGCGTAAGAGCCTATTTGCACTTGCCGACATGGAGCGTAGCGTCGCTGAATTAATCAGCATCATCTCTCACATTATGACTCTACAACCAGGTGAAGTGATTGCTGTCGGCTTTGCGGGTGATCGCGTTCCGGTCGGTAAAGGTGACACAGTAGAAGCAAGCATTGAGGGTGTTGGCACCCTAACCAATACATTAGGAGGTGCCTAACCATGAGACACGCCCGTATCATTTTTGATGGTCGCGAACTGGATGTCGATATCGACTCAGCAGATCGAATCACAACCACTTCAGGTGAATTGCTCAATGTCACGCTGGATTCCGACCAAATCACATGGCTACCACCGGTTAAAGAGCCAGGCACTATTTTTGCTTTAGGTCTGAACTATGCCGATCATGCCACCGAGCTCGCGTTCGAGCCGCCCAAAGAGCCATTGGTCTTCATCAAGCATGCCAACACGCTGACAGGCCATAAGCAGATTAGCTATCGCCCAGATAGCATAGAGTTCCAGCACTATGAGTGCGAGTTAGTCGCTGTGATCGGCAAACGTGGCAAAAATATCAAGCGTGAAGACGCGCTAGACTATATCGCGGGCTATACCGTGTGTAATGACTTTGCTATCCGCGACTACCTTGAGAATTACTACCGTCCTAACTTACGGGTAAAAAGCAGAGACTCACTATTACCTATGGGGCCTTGGATCATCGATACTGCCGATGTGCCTGACGTGATGAACCTTCGCCTGACAACCGCTGTTAACGGCAAAATCACTCAGGATGGCTCCACCAAAGATATGATTTTTGACGTGCCATTTTTGGTCGAGTATCTCAGCAAAATCATGACACTCAACCCAGGCGACATGATTGCCACAGGCACACCTCATGGTGTCGTGGATATGCAACCTGGCGACATTGTCGTATGCAGTGTTGAAAACATCTGCTCCCTAGAGACTCGCATTGTCTCTGAGCAAACCTATTACGGCGACAAATACTAAGTTCGGGAGAATATCCATGAGTGATACACTGAAAACCAATTTAGAGCGTGCTGAACACTATCTCGAACGCTTCAAACAAAATACCACAGGCCATTATATTAACGGCGAATTCACCCTTGGCAAGGGTGGTAAGGAATACGATAACCACACGCCTACCGACAATAGCTCGCTTGGCAAAGTGATGGCTGGATCTGTCGAGGACATGAATGCAGCTTGTGAAGCCGCTGAAGCCGCATTTGAGAGCTGGTCTAACACACCTGGATCTGAACGGAAACGCTTGCTTAATAAGTTCGCGGATCGATTGGTCGAGCGTGCTGATGAAATCGCATTAGTAGAGTCGATGGACTGCGGACAAGCCATTCGCTTTATGAAACAGGCCGCGCTTCGTGGTGCTGCCAACTTCCGTTTCTTTGCTGACAAAGCACCTGAAGCACAGAACGGCCTAGCACTGCACCAAGAAGAACACACCAACTATACAATTCGAAAAGCAATAGGGCCTGTAGGGATTATCACCCCTTGGAACACGCCTTTCATGCTATCGACTTGGAAAATTGCCCCCGCACTTGCTGCAGGTTGTACAGTGGTTCACAAGCCTGCGGAATTAACTCCGTTAAGTGCCTATATTCTTGCCGAAATCGCCGATGAAGTGCTGCCAAAAGGCGTGTGGAATATGGTGAATGGCTTTGGTGAAGGCGTTGGTAAACGCATGACTGAACACCCGGCTATCAAAGCCGTAGCCTTAGTCGGCGAAACGGCAACAGGCTCCCATATCATGCGCCAAGGTGCTGATACGCTAAAGCGCATGCACTTTGAACTCGGTGGAAAAAACCCAGTCATCGTCTTCGATGATGCCGATTTTGAACGCGCACTGGATGCCGTTGTGTTCATGATTTACAGCTTAAATGGTCAGCGCTGCACCTCTTCTAGCCGCCTACTGATCCAGAGCGGTATTCGCGATCGCTTTATTGCTGCACTTGAGCAACGCGTGCGTAATCTTCGTGTCGGCCACTCACTCGACCCGGAAACTGAAGTCGGGCCACTGGTTGCCACCGAACATTACAACAAAGTACTGAGCTATTTCGACATCGCTAAACAAGATGGCGCTACCACTGCTGTTGGTGGTCGTCGCATCAGCGAAGCAAAAGGCAATATTAATCCAGCCGGAAACTACCTAGAGCCAACGCTCTTCACGGGAGCTAATAATCAAATGCGCATCGCCCAAGAAGAAATCTTCGGGCCTGTGCTGACGGCCATCAGCTTCGACACGGAAGAAGAAGCCGTTCAGATTGCCAATGACACCCAATATGGCTTATCCGGCTATATTTGGACTGAAAACACGGGGCGTGCGATGCGCATGGCCAAACAGGTTGAAGCTGGAATGTTGTGGGTAAACTCAGAAAACAATCGTAATCTTCCTTCGCCCTTTGGCGGCGTGAAAATGTCCGGTATTGGCCGTGATGGCGGCGACTGGAGCTTTGATTTTTATATGGAGACAAAAAATGTCTGCATTGCCCACGGCACTCACCGTGTCCCTACTCTGGGCAAACATTAATCATCGTCTCTAGCTGCAATCCAGTTGGCACCTTAGTGTACCGACTGGATTGCGACTTTGATGCTACAATAGATTCATGAGTACATCAGAGCACCGTGAATGGATACCCAATATAATTCTAGGACAGGATTATGACCGTCGTTATATAGACGACCCTATACATTATGACGCCTTGGAAAACTTGGCCGTTTTTTTCGGTCGAGATATGCCCGTTCATCGTCATGCTCAATATCTACAACTGCATTATATTGACCGTGGCGATCTCTGTTTCCACATCGATGATAAAATATACCAAGCACAAGGTCCTGCATTAGTATTGACCCCACCCTCGGTTCCCCATTCATTTTTAACGCGTGAAGACGCCTGTGGACATGTACTCACCTTGCATCAATCCTTACTCTGGCAATTGCTTAAATCGGGCGTAAAACATGAATACGAGCATGAAATCTGTATTTCTTTAAACGATTTAAATGAGCAAGAGAAAAACCATTGGCACACTCTGGTAGAAACCCTAGAGAATATTCGAGATGAATGGCAGCAAAGTTATCCTTCTCGCGATTTGGCTTTGCAAACGCTGGTCATCCTGCTACTGATTACGGTCAGCAGGCTCACTCAGGCACGCGCTCAAAGCACCTCGGTCAACGTTAATATTGATGACCTACAGAGCTTTCGGATGTTTTCAAACTTAATACAAGATCATTATCGTGAACACTGGCAACTCACCGAGTATACCCGCACACTGGGTCTTTCAGAGAGTCGTCTACATCTCATTTGTCGCCGGATAGCCAATCGCTCCCCGAAGAAAATTATTCACGATCATTTAATTCAAGAAGCCAAGCGATTACTTACATTTAGTGACCTTTCCTGCAGTGATATCGGCTATCAATTAGGATTCAGCGATCCTGCGTATTTCGCGCGTTTCTTTAAACGCCATACGAGTTTGACAAGTCAGCAATTTCGTCAACAACAGCGTTAACTCACGCTGCATGTATTAAAACTCGCCCCCTATAGAACAGAAGCACTAACGTGCAGACACCCTTAAGCTCTGTCTCCTGATAAGATTTCACGCTAAAAAGGCTCCCTTACGGGAGCCAAAAGTCACCTATCCGTTAAGCAGTGACCAGGGGGAAATAAACAATTACTTATGTCGATTGATGACCTGAAGCTGGGTGTACTCAAGAAGCCCTTCTACACCAAACTCAACACCCACGCCAGACAGTTTACAGCCGCCAAAAGGGATATGGGGTAGTACTTCTGCATGTTTGTTTATCCACACGGTGCCGCACTCCAACTGACACGCAACCGTCTCAGCCAACTCAAGATCTGAACCCCATACCGACCCTCCTAAACCAAAATCACAGCTATTCGCCATGCGCACGGCGTCTTCTATCTGCGAATAGGAGATAAGGGGTAACACTGGGCCAAACTGCTCTTCATCAACTAGGCGTACTCCGTTCGAAACATTGGACACGATGGTTGGCGGATAAAAATATCCCGGCTCTGAGCTGGCTTCACCACCACAAACAATGTGCCCTCCATTGCGACGAGCGTCTTCAACTAACTCTGAAACCAGCTGATACTGTCTGGCATTTTGTACAGGGCCAAAGGTTGTTGCAGGATTGAGTCCGTCTCCGACGACTTGGTTGGAGGCAAGGTTAGCCAATACCTTACACATCTCTTCATACTGACTTTCGTGGACATAAAGTCGCTTAATGGCCGCACAGGTTTGTCCCATGTTCAGAAATGCGGTGTTAAAAATGCTCTCTGCAACTTGATTGATATCAGTATCTGGAAGGACAATTGCAGCATCATTACCACCGAGTTCAAGTGTCAAACGCTTGAGCGTATTGGCGGAGTTAGACAAGATACGCTGGCCCGTTGGGGTAGACCCTGTAAAGATCACTTTATTGATGTCGATGTGGCTGCTGATGGCATTGCCAATGTCGGCCTCACCCATTACAACGTTTACAACCCCCTTGGGCAGCACTTCGTTGATAATTTCCACAAGGCGCAGTGTATTCAAGGGCGTCAAGCCAGAGGGTTTGGAAATAACCGTATTGCCGGTGCGCAGTGCTGGCATAATGTGCCAGATAGCAATCATTAGGGGCCAGTTCCAGGGTGTGATCGAGGCAACAATCCCAAGCGGCTTTCGGTGAGCGGTAATATATCGGGTATCACTATTCTCGAAAACCTGCTCTGGGATTTCCAGCTCCGCATTATAGCGTGTCCAACCCGCTGCAGCTCCGACTTCTACCTGAGCAAGTGACAGAGGCTTACCCTGTTCCTGCACGATAATTCTCGCCAGTTCATCGGCATTTTGCTCCAGACGATCCGCGATCTCGTGCAGGAGACGTTTACGCTCAGCATCCGATGTCTGACTCCAAGCTGGGTAAGCCCTTTTTGCCGCCGCAACGGCTTGGTCAAGCTGTTCGGTACTGGCCATATTGCACTGGCAAATAATGTCTTCGGTCGCTGGATTGATAACGGAGAAGGGCTCGCCAGCACCGACGACGGGCATACCATCGATTAGCATCGTTTTTATATTTATCATACGTATATCCTATGGATTAAGACAAGAGACTACCGCCCCTTGCCACCAGTTGATGTGAGAGTGATATCAGAACGGAACAACGACAACAAATTGGCCATACACGTTGTTCTTTTTGCCACCTATCTGACTCGTATTACTGTTGTCAGGGGAGTAGACACCTATCAACGGGCTCACAATCAGATTGGGAGTTATGACCCATTCTGCATATAGGTTGATCTCCTGAGCATCATTGGCACCGCTACCCGCCCTATCCTTAAAGTCAAAATATAGGGCACCCACGCTTAACATTTCAGTCGGCGAGGCTTTAACGCCTATGTGATGCACATCGGCACCTGAATTGAATGGACCGGCATAGTTGGCTGCAACCTCACCTTGGAACCAGGTTCCATACCCACGATTAAATCCGAAGAACAGAGGGTCAAAACCTGTGTCAAAAGAGGAATAACGGTAGTTTACGCTCGGTGACCAAGGCAGATCAGCAAAGGTCCAGCCTGCTTCGGCATACCACGCATCGGCGCTTGCAGAGCTATCTCCTTGATCTTGGGTCACAAACTCGCCTGATAGGAAGAGATTCTCAACACCTGCATTGCCCTGATAACGCAAACTAATGGTTTCCTGACCATCTCGCGCACTCGCACCAAAGGCATCAAGCCCTTTGATATAGCTGACACCAAAGGTACCTTCAGGAATCACGTATTCAGTATTGATACCGGCAAGCTCCATCTTGGACTGAGCAAGGTTATCGGACTCCAGCCAAAATAGGTCAGCCCGAATCCCCTCTTCGCCACCAATACGAACAATGGCAGTCCGATCAAACGCCTTACGACCTGCCAACCAATACGCACCGCCACGATCCAGTTCCGGATCAAGTCCGTCGCCAAAATTCAGCGCATCTCCATTAATAAGAAAACCATCGCCGATGGAAAAATTCTGACGCCCGAAGGAAATGTCGAGCCCATCTTGACCGAGTGCGGGGAACAGATCTCCAGAACGCCATCCTAGGTAAGCATCTTCCAGATCGGTCTTAGACTCATTACCGGAAGTAAAGCCTGCTGCATCACCATCCCCCCAAGTAGCGGTACTGACTAGATTCAAGCCACCATATACGGAGGCATTGCTTCCACTATAGGCGTGCTGTCCCGAAAAACCGTATTTGATATACCCTTCCTGCCAATCTGAGCCACCTCCTTTGCTATTTGGCTGGTAGTTTTTTTTGCTAGAGAACACACCAAAAACAGCCTCGATATCTAAGTTTAATTCTGTGCCATTTTCACTGTAGAGAGTATGTGCAGTGGCAGAACCTGACGCCAAGGCAATCGCCGAGCCAAGCAAAACTGCCGTTAAAGAAGGTTTCATATTTTTTGTCATCGGTTTATTCCTCAGCATGACTAGAGACAAGTATTTTTTATTTTCAAAAGGATAATTAGGCGATTACTGTTGATGCTTCTCCTTTTTAGATTCCCGATGCTGGCTCCAAGCGTACACACCGATCGAAAGTAGAATCATAATGAACAATGTCAGGCTAATGGGTCGTTGCAAGAAGATGGTAATATCGCCACCCGCTACGCCTAGAGCCTGTTGGGTTCTAGCCAAGAACAGCGGACCAAGAACAAGACCTAAAACAATGGGTACTGCAGGTATATTGTTGCGTTTAAGTACATAACCGAAAACTGCAAACCCCAGTGCAATTAAACAGTCACTGAATTGGAAGTTTTGGCTATAACTACCGATAAAACCCAGTACCAAAATAAAGGCACCAATAAACCGACCCCGAATTCGGGTCAAATTAACAATCCATTTAGTCGCAAAGGTTAGGTAGGTAAACGCCACTAGATTCATTAGCAGAAGTGAAATGTACAGTCCTGAAATAAACTCAGGCCGTTCGACAAACAGGGTTGGTCCAGGAATATAGTTGTGTACCATAAATACAGCCAGCATCATCGCCATCAATGCATCCGCTGGAATCCCGAAAGCCAACAAGGGCACCATAACCGATCCGGTGACGGCATTATTGGACGTTTCCGTCGCAATAAGCCCCTCAGGTGCTCCATTGCCAAATTGCTCTGGTGTTTTAGAAAACTTCTGTGCCAAGGTGTACGAAAAAAACTGTGAACCAAATTCACCAACACCGGGTAACAATCCCATAACGACACCCAGCGCAGCCGAGCGAATTACCGTTACTTTGTGTTTTAACAGATCAAATACACCTGAAAAAATACCGCTTCCTGTCAACTTTGTGACCTGTGCATCATTGCCTCTTTGTGACAGCAGTATGAACGCTTGAGACATCGCAAACAGGCCAATAACAGCAGGCACCAAAGGTATACCGGACAGCAACCAGCTTTGTCCGAACGTGTATACTTGAGTGCTATAGGATAGGTTCAATCCAATGGTGCCCAGAAAAATGCCCAAGCCCAGCATCATTGCAGCTTCGATCACATGTTTGCGGTGTGCCAGTACAACAAAGACCATCCCCAAAGCAGCCAACATGGCAAACTCAGCTGAACCAAACTTGCGTGCAATCTGTGATAAAGTCGGTGCCAACATAACCAGAGAAAAGACACTGATCAGGCCACCAACAAAGGACGATGTATAGGCAATAGACAGGGCTCTGCGCGCTTCCCCGCGTTTGGCCATAGGATAGCCGTCATACGTGGTTAAAACAGCGACGGGTGTACCAGGAGTATTCAATAAAATAGCGGGGATCGCACCTCCGTACCAAGCGCCGCCATAAACACCCAACAGCAGCGACACACCCGCCAAGGGCTCCATCGAGAAACTGATAGGAAGTAGGATGGCCATGACACCTGCGGGTTCAAGTCCTGGAATAGAACCAATAGTGACGCCAATTAATGCCCCAATAATGATTGCCACAATGACATCAAACGTCGCTATTTCGTTCAAGCCTAACAGTATTGCATCCATAGTGATCAAACCTCTCAGAGATAACGATTGGCAAAGTCTGCCAAATGATCGGGTAAGAGTGAGTACAGCCACACATCAGGCAACCATACAGAAACGGCCACACGGAAGATGAGAACCAACGCAATCAGAGTACCAATCGTGGCGAGCACCCAAGTCCGATTAAACAACCGAGATAGCCAGAGCAGCACCGTTACAAAAATAAACGTGGCAGGTACAAAACCAATAATGGATAGCGATTTAATATAGAGGTAAAAAAGCACGGAAGAGATGAGCGCCGTTCGATAGCTATCAAGCATTGCTACCAGACTATCAAGAGGATTCTGCCGGAACACAGTACTGCGCCACGCATTGCCATCACCACGTGAGAGCTGAATCACTCTATAAGCCGAGAAAATGGCCATGATGCTCAGCCCCAGCAATGACCCCATCATCGGCTGTGTATACCACCCTCGTCTGGTGTCTACCCAAGCGGCTTGCTCCGGTATCAGCATGAGCAGCACGACAGAGATGATAAGCAAGATCCAATAAATATCGACTTTGACAAGAGGTTTATTAGGCACGGTGATAGCTCTTTCAGATAATCGATTAATCAAAAAGTCAGGGGATAGAGACGACCTAGATAAGAAGCCGCCCCCTTACTCGAAACTACTTGTTCATGTACTCGAGCAATTCTTTGGTATTTTCGAAATCCTTGGCCACCAGCTCTTCTGCTTCACTTCCGCCAATCCAGTAGATACCGGCACCCGTGGAGTTACTCAGATCACGGACGCGATCAGAATTCAGAGCGGCCTGAGCAATATCGGCAATTTTCTCTTTCACGCTATCCGGTGTACCTGCCTTCACAAACAGGCCATTCCATGTTGTTTGAGTGATACCCGTCTGTTCGGCAAGGGTGGCAATCTCAGGTGCAATGCTTAAGCGCTCATAGGTCATAGACGTCAGAATTTTCACTTCTCCTGACTTTAAACAGGACAGAATCAGCTGAGTCGTGGTGTTGATGATGGTCGCATCACCTGTTGCAAGCGTCGCGCAGTTATTTTCATCAAAGGCAGCATCGCTGGCGATACGAATCCCTTGCTGTTCTGCAGCTTGGAAGGTAATGGCGGTAGGTAACGCTTGATAGCCGAAATGCCCAAGAGAGACGTTATTTTCTTTGGAGTATTCGGCCAATTCTGCCAGATTGTTATAAGGTGCATCGGCATTCGCTGCAATGACAAAGGGATAATCGAGGAAAATTCCTACAGGTTCAAAGGTATTCTGGTCGTAAGGCGCATTACCGGAATGAATGTGAGTTGTTAATATGTCGGCAACGAACGAGCCGATCATCTGACCATCTGCTCGAGCTCTCGACACATCCAACGCACCCACAATGCCACCACCACCGGGCTTATTAACGACAGAAGCAGGAACACCTGTTTGTTTATGCATTTCTTCTGCAATCATGCGAGTCACTATGTCTTCCAAGTCACCCGGTGGCCAAGGTACAACAAAGTTTACAGGGCGTTTTGGATAATCGGCCACTGCCGATACAGAAGCCAAAAGCGGTGAGATTGCCAGTGTAGCAATGAACAGGGTTTTAGTTATTTTCTTCATTGTGTTACCTCGTAATTGATAAGATTAACCCGAACTGTCTACTTCCCCTTCAGAGGAACGATCAGCACAGGTGTGGATGTTTGTTGAATGACTTTTTGTGTTGTAGATCCCAGAAATATGCGCGATGCGGTAGAACCTCCACGATCCCCCATCACAATTAGGTCGGCATTTTGACTTCGAGCAACATCGACAATGACTGTGTCAGGTTTTCCGATCCTTACCTCAATTTGAGGTGCCTTCTTCAGTTTGATATCACTCGGTATTTCACTTTCCAGAAAATCTGAAATGCGTTGTTCGATTTTGGCTCGATATTGATCCATGAGCTGACGGGTATGCTTCAACTGAGCCTGAGATATCAGATAATCCCGAATCATCGCATCGGCATCTGTAACCGGTGGTTCAATGGCATGCAAAAAAATGATATGCGCTTCATGTCGCACGGCTTGCTCTACAGCCATTCGAAATGCAGGGCGGCTGCCTTCCGCGATGTCAGATGCATAAACGATGGTTCTTACTTTCGGTAGCATGCTGTTTCACCCTCTTTTTGCATCGTAGCCTGTTCTAAGCCGACTAAATCGATAAGGCGCTGGATCAATAATCGGGTGAACACCGCTGACTAAATCGGCAGCCAACTGACCTGCGGCAGGACCTGTCCCAAAACCATGCCCTGAAAACCCCGTGGCAACAAAAAGACCAGGAATGGCTTCAATATGGTCAATCACCGGATTAGAGTCTGGAGTGACATCAATCAAACCCGCCCAGGCCTCCTCAACTCTGGCTTCATCAAATGCGGGCCAGGCCGCTTTCAGGTTATTCAGTGCATCTTGATTCAATCCAGTATTAGGATGCGGATCGTTGGTACGAACCTGCTCGAAAGGCGTCTGAGAATCCGATGTCCAGCGCCTCTTCATTTTCAAATCCTTCACAAATTCCCGACCCAAACCGATTTTTAAAAAGCTCCGTTGAGTTCGCAGCTGCTCTAGGTAACGGTGACCGATCAGCAAATGATCCAGCGTAACAGGCGCATCAAGCTTGCCACGCTGCGTAATGATGTAGCCCCCGTCCTGATGCTTGCGGAAAGAAAAATTGGGGCCACCCACGGCAATATCAGTAGGACCTTCCATCGGTTGGGTTCTCAGTACGGAGCAGATCAGTGGCAATGTAGGCAATGAAACTCCCAGATTACCCAGAAAACGACGTGACCAAGCACCTCCAGCTAACAGCACCTGTTCGCAACGAATTTCACCTTTTTCGGTTACGACACCCGATACTTTTCCAGCCGACATCGTTAAGGTGCGAACGGCGCAGTTCTGTATCAGAATTGCCCCCTTTTTCATCGCGGCATTGGCAATAGCACTGGTGGTGATCGCAGGTTCAGCGTAACCATCAGATGGGGTATAGATCCCCCCGACCCAAGCTCCCTTGCCTCCTGGAACCAGCTGATCGATCCCCGCAGGTGAGAGAAGTTTGGAGTCCAGCTCAAGAGGATGGACGGATTGATGCCAAGCCTCATATATCGCCATCTGTTCTTGCGTGCGCGCCAGGAACATGATGCCGGCCTGACGATACCCCACAGAACGCCCAATACGTTCAGGCATCTGCGCCCATAGACGGTCAGCGGCCTGCGCCATCGGAACATCGCCAGCATGACGACTGGTCTTGCGAATCCATCCTAGGTTACGGGATGATTGCTCGCCGGCAATCTGGCCTTTTTCGAGCAGAACCACAGAGATATTGCGCTCGGCCAACGCCAAAGCGGCAGATACACCCACAATACCACCACCAATAATGACCACCTGTGTTGAGGCTGGCTGTTCATCTGATGTATTAACGCGTTCCAGTGCTTTCGTCATTGCAGTTGCCCTGATGCCTGTACAACGAGGTCACCCTTAGGCTGCGACCTCGAAGGATATTATTAAGCGATGGTGATTTCTTCGACTTGGGCTTTAGACGCACCGCGAAACGCGGTGACTTCAAGCTCAACCTTATAAACGTTAGAACCCAGTGGCGGGCACGTAACGGTTGTTGCCGGGTTAATGCCACGGAACTTGCTGCCAATGAATTCCATAACCTTTGGGGTGTCTTCTGGGTACTGGATGAAAACGCGTGACATCACAACGTCCGCCAGCGAGGCATCAACGGCCGCCAGTGCTCTTTCTATATTTCTAAATACCTGCTCCGTCTGCTCAATCACGTCCTCCGGAATTTCTTGGGTATCTGGGTTACGGCCAGCCGTGTTGGAGACGTGGATTAAATTATCCACAGCGACGACGCGAGAATAGCTCGCAATCTCTTCAAACTTGGAGCCTGTTTTAACTTTGATGATCTTGGTCATGGGTTTAATCCTAAAAAATATTTAATTAATCAATTAGATCCGACAAAATTGCTTCATTATTGAGCATCAGCGAAGGACCGGGGTCTCCCAAAGATTCAAGGTGACTCCGATTTTTTTCTCGCGTGCAGTACGATAAATTTTGGTTGCCCAAGCCACATCTTCTACTGGCATACCACCCACAGACATGATGATGATTTCATCGTCGTTCTGACGTGCTGGCGCATCTCCCGCGAGAATGGCACCTAGGTCCTCAAGCTCATCACTGGACATTAAGCCGTCTTCAATCATGTCCATAAAGCGCATGCCGACTAAGGGGATATAATGATGAGCGGGCTTAGGCACCTCTTCATACCAAGCTTTATAGAGTCCGATACTGTCCATCACCTTACGAACACCAGGACCACTCATGCCATCATCTAGACTGCAGCTGGCGGGCATTGCTAGATAGGCACCAGGCTTGACCCATTCACGCTTGACGATCGGATACTTGGAGGGGTCACCTACTTCACCCGAGTTGCAATAAGTGACAATATCGGAACCACGAACAACCTCTTCGTTGCTATCAACAACCTGAACATTGGTGATTTGAGGGTATTCCTGTTCGACCCAGGCGATAAAGTTTTCTAGGCTCTGCTGACCGCGCCCCTTAATCTTAATCGTGTCAATACTGGGGCGAACGGCCATAAACGACGCAACCGATGTTTTACCCATAACACCCGGGCCAAGCAGGCCAATTACCTTAGCGTCTTTGCGTGCCAAGTGCCGCGCCCCCACACCCGGAATTGCGCCAGTACGGTAAGCTGACAACAAGTTGGCTGACATATACGCCAGCGGAGCACCTGTATCGATATCGCTTAAAATAAACATCAAAATCGAGCGCGGCAGGCCTTTTTCTCGGTTAGCAATATTAGAGCCGTACCATTTAACGCCACAGGTCTGGAAGTCACCGCCCAAATACGCGGGCATCGCCATTAAGCGCCGGTCAGCAGTCGGCTTGGGCATCGTCGGAAAGGGTGAATTCTCTGGAAAAGTAATCATCGCGCCATGGGAGTCACTGTTTGGCCCCGCCATCCGATAATCCCCCTTATGAAGCAAAATAAACATTTCCTCCATCGTATCGACGCAAGCGGACATATCCGTAACACCGGCTTTGATCATCTCCGGCTCAGAAAGATAAATAAAATCAATTTTTGTATTTATAGACATTGGATCACCCGTAACTTTATATCGCGACTATCGTATTTAGCGCTGTTCTGCCACGTCATGATTTGGTAATCATTCCGTCACTTTTCTCGATAGTAGCCTTAGCAAAAGCACTCGTATTGAATATTTACGACATTTGATAAAAAGGACTGGATTGTTATGGAATGATTATTGCTAGTTATTTTTCAACTAAACCCAAGCTGGTACTTAATATGTTAAGTGTTCCTATTAGTAACAAATTACACGTTACATTTAGTAACAAAACAGCAGGAGCATATGTTGAGCAGCCATGGTTTGTATTAACCTCGTCGAAACACTATGACCTTGCTATTAGCAAGGATAAAATCATTTCCCAATGTTATACATTTGAAGCGGATCATTCTGAGGGTCCGACCTTCGCTATCCCTGATGGCTGCATTGATATCCTCTTCGATTGTGACCAAACTAACCCAGAGGCAAAGGTTTGCGGCTCTACGCTAGAAGCACGTAATGCTGAATTAAAACATCGACATAGATACTTTGGAGTGCGTTATAAGCTTGGAGTTATACCCGGTTTCCTCGGCGTTTCAGCAGATGAGCTTGTCAACAGCGAGGTGGATCTTTTGGATATCATGCCAAGGCTTGAATCTGCCTTCGCACAAATCGTGAGTGAGGGTGATTTTGGCAATCAAGTGGAGATATTCAGGCGCTGCTATGAGGGTAAAACACCCAGAACCCCCTCACCTCTAACCTTAGAAACAATTAAAATTATCTGCGAGAAAAAGGGTACTCTGCGTATCGGACAGCTGGAAGCGCTTACTGGCTATACCTGCCGCACCCTGCAACGACAGTTTCAAAGCGATATGGGCATGTCGCCAAAAGCCTTCAGTCGTATTGTGCGCTGTCAGTTTGCGGTCCATGAGATCAATTGCCAAAACAGCATAGCGTTTTCTGATCTTGCATCTGACCTTGGCTTCAGTGATCAGCCACATTTTCTACGCGAATTCAAAAAGTGTGTTTCAGCCACACCAGCCAACTACCAACGGCAAGTACAGCAGAGCGCTTACATGCAACGAATACGATGCGCATGAACCAAAAAAGTGCAAAAAATCAAAAATTGCACACATATATTCCAAGCCAACAGAAAAACACACTGAGTGAAAACGCTGTAAAGAAACAAATCCATAGACTTTTTCAATTTCGATTAAAATCATAAAAGTAAATTTTTATTAAAAGTGCTATTCTCTATAAAACCACTCGCTAAATAATATAAAATGTATACCTCATACATAACCAGTATTTTTATAAGTGTAAATTTTAATGCTCAAATACGAAGAATCCTTACCACTCAAATTACTTAAAGCTCGTGAAGCTACCATGAACTTTTTCCGTCCTGTACTCTTGGACATTTCATTGACTGAACAGCAATGGCGAATTATTCGAGCGCTCGCTGAGCATAAAGAACTTGAGTCTAAACAATTGGCTGATCTATGTTGCATCCTAAGCCCAAGTCTTACTGGTATTATTAGTCGATTAGAACAGCAAGGCTACATACAGCGACGTCGATCCAATGAAGACCAACGACGAATATTAATTAGCCTGACCGAAAAAGCAGAGGCCATGTTTAAGTGCGTGACGCCGTTACTGGAAGAGCGGTACCAAGAGATTACAGAACAATTTACTCAGGAAAACCTAGATCAACTCTACGAACTTCTGAACAAACTTACGCAAATAAAACCGGCAAGTGATGGCTCGAAACCATAATGAACAATAGCCCTAAGCAGCCTAAAAATAGATTCACTGCTAAGCAGCTTAGCTGCTGGGCATTCCCAGCAGCTAAGTCAAAACAACTCGGACTAGTCATCCTCCAAGGGCACAACGAACACTGGGCGTTTAGAATGAGTCAGTGTTTTAACGGCTGTCGAACCCAGTAAAATCTGATTCAGAGCTGAATGTTTACGTGTCCCCATAACGATGACATCGGCATCCATCTCGTCAGCGACCTTTAGGATCACCTTCCAAGGCGTGCCCTCCTCGACTCTGACGTCAACCTGCGCAATATTCAAACTATCCTGCGCCTCTAGCTCCTGTTGACAAAACCTCTCCAGTCTCACAGCAACCTTTTCACGTAACTTTTCAACGCCCTGTTTTAAAAATCCGTCGATATCCTCCTTTTCCATCATGTTACTGAGCACACTTTTTGCCGTGGCGGATACCGCCTCAATCACATGCAAGTAAGTCAGCTGTGCATCATAGTGATTACAAAGGCTAACTGCTGCACGAAATGCAGGTCTTGAGCCCGCTTCTAGATCTGACACATATAGTATTTTGCGAAAATTAGACAGCATGAAACCCCCTGTTATCGATATAACAATGTTGGTAGGAACAATGAGATTTGCACTACAAAAATGATGAGCAATAATCGCAAAATATCAGCAACCCAGAAGGGTCCCACGCCTTTAAATATCGTGCTGGTTTTAACGTCTCTTAACACGGCACTTAACACAAACACATTCATACCGACGGGAGGCGTAATGAGACTAATCTCAATCGCGATCACCACCACAATACCAAACCAAACCAGATCGTAGCCCAATGCCGCAACGAGTGGATAGAAAATCGGTATTGTTAACAGCATCATCGACAAGCTTTCAAACACCATGCCTAAGATCAAGTAAATGCCCACAATCACTAGAATAACGATGATCGGCTGGACATCTAGTGAATTCACAAAGCTAAGGAGTAGATCAGGAAGACCCGCACGGTTTATAAAGTCTGAAAAGATGAGTGCACCGATAACCACAACCAACAGCATGACAGATGTCCGAGCCGTATCTGTTAAGGTATCAAAAAGGCTGCTCCAGGTCAGCGACTTGCGCATTAACGCAATAACAAAGGCACCTCCAGCACCGATACCCGCCGCTTCAGTGGGTGTAAAGATACCTAGATAAATCCCTCCCATTACGATGACAAATAGCGCTAACACACCCAACACACCGCGCAAGGCGATCAAGCGTTCAGGCCAAGACGTTCGCTCACCTGCGGGGCCCGCACTTGGATTACGCCAAACCACATATTGAACAGCGCCTAGGTAAAATAATATGGCAATAAAACCAGGTATAAAACCCGCCGCAAAAAGCTCTCGAATACTGGTTTCAGTCAGCAAACCATAGACAACCAGTATTACGCTGGGTGGAATCAGAATGCCCAATGACCCACCTGCTGCGATGGTCGCGGTGGCCAACGAGTCACTATAACCATACTTTCGCATCGACGGCATGGCCACCTTACTCATCGTTGCCGATGTCGCCAGACTTGAACCACTGATCGCCGAGAAGCCACCACAGGCCACAACAGTTGCCATGGCCAGCCCACCTTTTTTATGCCCTAAAAAGGCATTTGAAGCCTGATAAAGCTCCTGCGAAAGACCCGAACGCATCACCAGATTACCCATCAGGATAAACAGAGGAATCACCGACAGGCTATAATTTTGCACAGTTGAGACAACTCGATTCGCGGCCATAGACATAGGACCCGTCCAACGAAACGTATCCCAATTATCCCACGACAATCCCATCATCACAGCAAAGCCGAAGAAACCGACCAACCCCATCGCAAAGGCAATCGGCATTCTCACCACAATAATTAATAACAGCAGAACAACAAAGCCGATAAGTATAACGGACATAAAAAACTACCTGTGATAGAGACTAGTTGGATTTATCTTGAAAGAAGATTCGATAAACACCGTAGGTGATCATACCCAACGCCGTAGCCCAACTCATGATGGCGATATACTGCACGATATAACCGCTCGATATGCCCAAGAACTCTGTCACTTCGCCTCGACGAATCGAGCGTTCGCCCAATTGATAAATGCGGTTCCCAAGATAATAAAATGAACCTGAAATCACGATTGCAGACAAGAGCGACAAACACTTAACCACAAAAGTACTCAGATAACGGTCCAACAAATCGACAACAATATGACCACCTCTCCAGGTCACCACAGGCATCGCTGCAAAGATTAAGATGGCCATGCCTATTTCAGTCAACTCAATTGAACCCGGCAAGGGTTTATTAAACACATAACGGCCCACCACATCGACACAGGTAATCAACATCAGAACCATTAACATCACAGCGGCGATTAATTCGAGTAGAAAGGCCAACCAACGGATTGGCCCCTTCTCGTCATAATGTGCCTTTAACCAGGCTACAAATGACATGTGTCTCTCCTAGTTTTGTTCAGCATATTCCAGCGCTAGGCGTCTCAAATCGGCCAAAGCAGCGGCAGCATCGACACCGGCACGTTGAATACCGGCAACCCATTCGTCATCCATGCCTTGAATCAACTGGTTAAATTCCTGCACCATCGGATGATTTTCATCAAGCTCGACCACATTGACCCCTTTCTCACGAGCGTAGGCAATGCCATCAATATCTGCTTGATCCCATTCTTTGCCTGCCATTGCTGACAACTTAAGACCCGAAACACTGCGAATGGCATCAGCATCACGCGGTTCTAGCTGTTCCATAAACTCAGGGTCGATAAACATAGCAAAGCTGCCGAGATACAATCCACCTGGGAAGATCGTTAAATTAGGCGCCACCTCATCCAAACGCAGCGAACGTTGTTCTTGAGCAGGCATAAAGACACCGTCAATGACACCCTGTTGTAACATCTCATAGACACGAGGCCCAGGCGCTGCTACGGCCGTCACTTCCATGCGCTCACCCAGCGCAGATTGAACTCCACCACCAATACGTATACGTTTATTCCGTAAATCGCTTAAGCTGTTAATCGGTTCACGGGTATGCAACTGGCCTGGCCCATGCGTAATCAACGCAAGTAACTCAAGGCCTTCATACTCATTTGCTTGTGCAAAATGCGTCTCATGAACCTGCCATAACGCTGCTGAAGCCGCCTCGGCATTTACACCCATTCCAGGTTGCTCAACAGCCATTGGCAAGGAAAAACGTCCAGGCAAATAGCCATGGAAGCTCCATCCGGCATTGATAACACCATCTTCCACCAAGTCATAATAGGCGGCTGGATTCCCTAGATCATGTTCGATACGAACCGTCACGCGACCTTCAGTGGCTTCTTCAACCCAAGCGCCCCAGGTTGGCAATACAACAGCATTCATTGGATTGCTGGGGGGCATCCAAGTCCCTACCACTAGGGTTGTAGAAGCGGTTGCGATTGATGCACCAAGCATGCCGGCTATTAATAGAGAGGCGGCTGTTAGACTTTTCATTTTATTAGGGATTACTTTCATAGTCTTTCTCCAATTGTTTTTATTGTATTGCATGTCTTTTGGTTAGAAATAACACTTCAGACATTGTTAACGTTAAATTAGCTGTACAGTTTATTTCCATGAGCTCCGTATTTAGCCAGCCGTATAAAGCAGAGGCACGGCAGGAAAAACGTTGGCTCCAACTACCTATAACAAAAAATTCAATAATCAGTCACTTTTGAAAAGTGCATGAATATTGTTTTTGTTATATTTTAAAACAGGATCTAGTTCCGTCATTTCGAAGGATATCTGACAATAACTTTCCTTGGTGATCGGTTCCATCCAGCGGCAAAATCGTTTAAAGACCTCATCTGCTACTTGCTGCTTCAACGTCATGTCACGCCCATGGCCTATCTTGAGTGTAAGGTTTATAAAGGAGAAGTCTTGCCGGCCGTCCGCCACACGAAAGTCATCACAGCGTATGGCACGGCTGCGTACACCACCCAAGGGAAATGCTCCCGTAGAGACAACATACTCATGCAGCTCTTTAAACAAGGGTTGAAAGTCCAACCGATGATGCAAGTTACCTGAATATTCAACGATAAAATGTGGCACTGAAATACCTCGCACTCTGTCATCATGCTTAAAAATTGGTTCAACAATTATCCAATCGTAAACTATATCAAATTTAATTAATATATTAAGTTATGTCAACGCTACTAAAATCTAGTTTTAATATTCATTGAACTTTTTTTGCACGAGTCAATAACAATGCCATTAATGAGCCACAGCCCAGAAGACCTATTATCCAGCTCATCACCCACGGAGTTCCATCGTGTAACCAGCTCACTAACCCGCTGGCCAAGGCACCTAACCCAAATTGTGTCGCTACCGCTATCCCTGCCGCTGCACCGGCTTGCTCAGGGAAACGTGACAACAGACTCGCCATGCAGTTTGCGCCCAGTACACCCGTGACACTGACAAAGCTGAATAACGCCAACACGATTAACGTCAGCCCACCTATGTCAAATAACGTGGCACAAAACAGCACTAAACCTGAAGCGGCGGCCAAGCTTGCACCTAGCCACAGTAAACGCTGTGTTCCCCATTGCCCGACATAACGTGCATTCAAACTCACAAGTACGATGATTCCACCAATGTTCATGCTAAACAGCCAAGCGTAGGTCTGAGGTGACACACCAAAGTATTCGATGTACACAAATGGAGAGGCCGTTATGAAAGCAAACATGCCAGCAAAAGTTAACGACATACACAAGATATAACCAACCGCGACGGGCTGTAGCAAAATGTTTCCATAGGCTTTATAAACTGCGGCAAAACTGGTACCTCGGGAGCTACCATGATGCGTTTCGGGTATTTTCCAGACACAAAAGGCTAAGACAACTAGCGCAAAGATAAACAACACCACAAAAAGAGCGCGCCAGCCTGCCAGTAAGATCAGATACCCACCCACCAATGGCGCGATGAGCGTTGCAATCATTGTGACCAAATGCATCAGAGATAAGACTCGAGCCGCTTCACTAATTGGAAACAGATCGCGAACAATGGCCCTTGCCAACACAGAAGCCGCTGCAGCTCCTAGGGCCTGCAGAAAGCGAAGCGCAATCAACCACTGCGCCGAACTCGCCAGGACACACGCCACACTGGCAACGAGATAAAGGCTAATGCCAGCCAGTAACAGTGGTCGGCGCCCCAACTTATCCGATAAAGGACCATAGAAAAGCATGCCGATAAACAGCCCAATTAAAAAGCTGCTGATGGTCAACTGAATATCGCTTTGTACCGCACCAAGGTCTTCAGCGATCAGCGGTAAACTTGGCAGATACATATCAATTGACAGAGGCCCAAACGCAACAAGCGCCGCCAGCAGCACAATCAATCGATGAGGACGTGATACAGTGACCATCTAGAATCTACCTTCCTATTAAAGACGACCCGCTGTCGCACCTGCAGCATCCGAAACAGAGGCCTGAGGCCCCGGCACTTCATCTCCCGCGACCGGTGACACGGGAAAGATTGCATTGATCTGTCCTGTTCCAGAACTACCGAAATAGGGTGAAATCACCTCTACTTTTTGATCATATCGAGACCACCCCAACGCCCCTAACAACATGGCGGTATCGTGCATAAACCCTTCACCATGGCCTTTAACGGCATACTCAGGGAGCATGGCACAAAAATCAGCCCATTCCCCAGCTTCCCACATGCGAACAACATCATGATCCAATCGCTCTAAAAATGGGCTCCACACCTTCGTTGAAAAACTCGGTGCTTGGCCATTCTGAGCAAAACGGTGAGATAAAGAACCACTTGCCAAAATCGCCACGGTACCGTCGTAGTGCTTCTCTATCGCTTGTCTAAGTGCCCAGCCCAAACGAGCACTGTCATTCAAGTAATGCGCCATACACATCGCCGAAATGGAGACAACCTTAAAATGCTGATCTTCATTCATATACCGCATGGGGACCAACGTGCCGTACTCTGGATCGAGCGACGTGTTGGCGTGCGCAAGCGTTTCAACCCCTTGAGCATTGCACTCATCCGCAATCAATTGACCTAGATGTGGATTGCCGCTGAACTCAAACTCCATATTGGAAATGAAATGGGGCAACTCATTGCTGGTGTAGGTGCCTTTGAAATGTGCGCCACAATTAATATGATAAGCGGCGTTAACTAGCCAGTGAGTATCAAATACCACCAGCGTATCAACACCCAGCTCTCGGCAACGACGACCAATTTCTTTATGGCCATCGATTGCGGCTTGCCGAAACCCCTTTTGAGGCCCATCTAACTCTGAAAGATACATGGACGGTACATGTGTGATTTTAGCCGCCAATGCCAGCTTACCCATAACTTACACCTCATTACTCATCATTATATTATTTCGCTGATCCACTCTGTGACCAACTGTAAAAGTGTGCTGCCATTGCCAGTAAAGCGGTCAATAGGATTGCAGCCAAAATCCAAAAAGGATCAAAACGAATTAACCAAGAAGCGCTTTGCGCCACCATTGAGCCAATCAATAACTGAATAAACCCCATCATGCCTGATGCGGCTCCAGTCGAGCCTGCACCACTGCTGATAGCCGCCGTTTGTGCAACGGGTTGACTCAGCCCTCTGCCCAAAATCATGATTGCCATAGGCAAAAACAGGGTCGGAAGACTCAATCCCTGCTCGCAGTAAAAAAACAACAATAGCAAGGCACCCAAAAGTGCCAGTCCATTTCCAATAACAATTAGTCCATCAAGATCAATTTGATGCGCCAGCCGCGTAGACATAAAACTGCCCAGCAGAAACGCGAGCGAAACAGTTAAAAACCAAAATCCATAATCAGCAGACGTGCCGCCAAGGCTTTCGACAACAAGATAAGGTGCGCTACCAATAAATAGATAAAATCCGCACGCTAAAGCTGTTGTAGTGAGCACATATCCTCGATAAGCAACTGATTTGAGAAGTCCTTTGTAAGAGCGCAGTACTGAAAAGAAACTAAGACTAGAACTTCGCTCTGCGCAGGTTTCAGGTAAATACCATAAGGCAATCAACCAAACAGCGCCCCCCACGGCAATGGATAGATAAAAGACAGAATGCCAACCACTCCATAGATTGAGCACGCCACCCAAAGCAGGCGCCAAGGTTTGGGCTAAAGCAATGGCCATCACAAGATACCCCATTCGACCTGAAGCACCTTGACGTCCATACACATCCAATAAGATAGTGCGAGCCAACGCCATGGCCGCACTCCCTCCAAGCGCTTGCAGTATACGACCTGAAATTAGAACCTCTACCGTCCCAGCAAATGCCGCTATGCCACTGCCCAGTACATGCAATCCAAAACCAACCAGAATCACTGGACGTCGACCGAAGTAATCGCCTAACTGACCGCTCATCAACTGCCCAAATGCAAGCGTCAGCAGGTAGAGCGTAAACGTCAACTGCATGACACCCGCATCAACACCCAACATCCGTGCAGCATCCGGCATGGCGGGTACAAAGGCATTCAAGGCAAGAGGACTCGCCGTTGCCATTAGAATCAACAATGCAGATGCTGGCGGTGTCAGCATACTAAGGCTATGACGGATTTCGGATGACAAGAAGGCGTAATTCAGTCATGTCTTCTATGGCATAACGCACCCCTTCACGGCCCAAACCACTGTCTTTTACACCACCATACGGCATGTGATCGACTCGCCAAGAAGGAACATCACCAATGACAACGCCACCCACCTCTAACTCATCCCAAGCTTTTTGAATTTTGTAAATATCACGGGTAAAAATCCCAGCTTGCAATCCAAAAGCGGAGTTGTTGACCTCCTGTAATGCCGCATCAAAATCCTTAAAGCGAGACAAAATAGCAACAGGCCCAAAGGCTTCTTGGGTGTTCACATCTAGAGAGGGGTCGACATTCTCAAGTAACGTCGCTTGCAGCATTGCACCCTGACGCTCACCACCCGCCAAGAGAGTCGCTCCTTTTGATGTGGCATCCAGCACCCAATTATGCAAACGTATGGCCTCTTTCTCAGAAATCATGGGCCCTATAAATGTTTGCTCGTCTTTTGGATCGCCGGAAGGAAGCGCCTTAACCGCCGCCGTTAACTTATCACGCACCTCTTCATAGTGATCGTCATGCACTAAAATACGTTGCACACTGATACAACTTTGACCGGATTGATAATAGGCACCAAACACGATTCGGGTAACCGCATCGTCTAGATTCGCTCCTTGATCTACAATACACGCAGCATTGCCACCTAACTCCAAGACTACAGGTTTTTTTCCTGCTTTAGCCTTAAGCTGCCAACCCACCTCGGGTGATCCTGTAAAGCTGAGTAACTTAAGGCGATCATCTGTCGTGAAAAGATCAGCACCATCACGATGGCAAGGCAGAATCGAAAAGGCACCTTTCGGCAAGTCCGTTTCCGCTAAAACCTCCCCAATAATAATCGCACCAATCGGTGTTAAGCTCGCAGGCTTAAGCACAAACGGGCAGCCTGCCGCGATTGCAGGCGCGACTTTGTGTGCCGCAAGATTAAGCGGGAAGTTAAATGGAGATATAAATGAACAAGGACCGATAGGCACACGCTTCCACATTCCCGTATAGCCCTCAGCTCGGGGGGTAATGTCCATAGGAATCACCTCACCACCGATCCGAACCGCCTCTTCTGCTGCGATCTTAAACGTATCGATTAAGCGAGTGACTTCTCCTCGTGCATCTTTGATCGGCTTTCCAGCCTCAACACACAAAGCCTGAGCCAACTCCTCCGCCCGCTCTTGAAAACGTTTAACACAATGATTCAAAATTGATTGACGCTTCCATGAAGGTAACTTGCGCATCGGCTCTGTTGCTTGTTCAGCCGCTGCAATCGCTTGATCGATAACCACTGCATCGGCTATCGCCACACGCGTAGCCACCTCACCTGTGAACTTATCGTAAACAACCAAATCCTGGTTGGGCATTTGGGGTTCATTCGCAAGATAAAACGGGTAATGTTCTCGCAACATGGCGATGTGATCTCCATTATTTGGCTTTGCAGCTAAGCATCATCTAACTGCTAAAAAGAATTATTTTCAGATTACAGGAAAGACTACATTTGCCTGACCCGTACCGGAGCTAGGGAAATACTCGCCAATCAGCTCACCTTTTCCACAATAGCTATCCCAACCTAGAGCACCGAAGAGCATCGCTGTATCATGCATTCCCCCTTCTCCAGAGCAGAACTGCGCATATTCGGGTAGCATTTTTAGGAACGTCGAGATGTCCCCTTTCTGCCAAAGCTCTAGGACACGCAAATCAACTTGCCGATTGAACTCACGAGAAATCGTGAAGGTACCGTTATTTTCGGCATAGAGTTCGTTTTCCCAGATTTTGTGGGATAGCGACCCCGAAGCAAGCAACAGCACTTTCCGATCACTGGCTTCAACTGCCTCGCGAATGGCTTCACCCAGCGTCTTAGAATCTTTCAGACTATGCACAGTACACCAAGCCGCAATTGAAATAATGGGCATGTCACCAGGCTGCATAAAGTGCATTGGAACCAGTGTCCCGTACTCTAAGTCCAATGTTTCAACCTGATGGGAAAGTGTGTGCACCCCCTTTTCGGTTGCACGTGCAGCAATGGCGTTTCCTAGCTCTGGATCACCGCGATACTCATAATCCAAGTTTTGGATAAAATGCGGGAACTCGTGACTGGTATAACATCCCTTGAAAGCGGGATTACTGTTAATATGGTAGCCTGCATTCACTAACCAATGTGTATCTAACACAATCACCGTATCCGCACCTTTTTCACGTGCTCTACGCATGATTTCTTTGTGTCCATCAATGGCTTGCTGTCGACACCCCTGGAGTTTTCCGGGTTGTTCAGAGAGGAGCATGGTTGGAACATGAGTTACCTTGGCTGCTAATACGATTTCGCCCATGGCAAGCACCTTTTTAGTTTTTATTTAGTATAAAGGAAATTATTTAACATATTAAGTATTAAAAATCCTAGTACATATCAAAGATGCTGTCAATCGAATAACAACTCACTGTTGAGTCATATCAAAAATAATTAAATTCTAATTAAAAAGCCAAAAAATGAACCTAATCATTTGATTTTAAATCACTTCAAACCAATAAAATCCGACCAACACCCTCTACAAAACAGAAAAGTACAATAAATAAATAATTTATTACCTTTCTGCTAGGCAACTCTTTTGCCCATAATCTAACCAAGTTAAAGCATTTAGCTTAATAGCGACCTCATTAAAATAAGTGATAAAGTACAGAGGCTTCTGACTCATGACGCAACAAAATCCTATGCTTAAAAAGTTAAAAGAAATTTTACCCGCCATCCGAGAGAATGCCCCTCTCGCGGTTAAACTTCGCCAAGTACCTAAAGAAAATGTCGACATGCTTCATGGGATTGGGCTCAACCGCGCATTTCTTCCTAAGGCCTATGGTGGTCTCGAAATGTCGCTTCCTGAGTTCACCGACTGTATAGCTGCCCTTGCGGGTGCATGCTGCTCTACCGCTTGGGCCTACAGTCTCTTATGCACCCATAACCACCAAATGTCGATGTTTAGCAAACAGGCACAAGATGAGTTCTGGGGAACAAATCCTGATGCTGTCGCATCCAGCAGCATCGCGCCTTTCGGCAAGCATGAAGAAACAGAAGGCGGTATTATTTTTACGGGCGATATGAAATGGAGTTCAGGCGTAGACCATGCAGACTGGATTATCGTCGGCTTCCTTCGCACTAAATCCGATGGTGGAAAAGTGTATAGTTTCGCCGTCATCCCTCGCAGCGACTTTTCCATTATCGACGACTGGTATTCTGTCGGTATGCAAGGCAGTGGTACAAAAACAGCGCATATTGATCGCGTATTTGTGCCCGAACATCGCATCCAAGCGGCAATCGATATGATGGAAGGTCGTCATGTTGGGCGCGATCTCTATCCTGATAGTAAAATTTATCACACTCCCTACCGCCCATACTTTGCGTGTGGCTTTGCCGCTATGAGTCTTGGTGTTGCTGAACGGATGATCGACGTTTACAAAGAACTAACACAGAATCGTGTCAGAGCTTACACAGGTGCCGCTGTACGTGAGTCCATTCCCCCCATTCTGCGTATTGCCGAATCTTATCAACAAGTTGCGGCTGCACGTGCTTATCTGGAAAAAACTTGGCAAGAACATAAAGAGTATGGCGAGCGCCACGAGTATCCTACACGTTATGTGTTAGCACATTGGCGCACCAACCAAGCCTATGCAATCAAGATGTGCGTTGAAGCGGTCAATCGCCTCTGGGCGGTGATGGGCGCATCCAACTGGTATGAGGATCGTGAGTCTCAGCGCCTCTGGCATGAGTCTAATATGACCGCTGCACACGCCTACACCGATTATGATGTCTGCGCACAAATACTCGGTCGTGAGTTACTGGGACTTGAGCCAGATCCATCCTTACTATAATAGTTTTCAATTCACTGGGCCTTGATTCAATACGCCCAGTGAACTCAGCACTCTTCGTGTTACGTCAAAGGTTATCTTATGAGCACACTCTCAACCGAATTCGACCCCAAAGCTTTTCGCCGTGCATTAGGCAATTTTGCGACGGGCGTTACAGTGATCACGGCCACCGCTTCTGATGGAAGCCGTGCAGGCGTCACAGCAAACAGCTTTAATTCTGTTTCACTCGATCCACCCCTTATTCTGTGGAGCATCAGTAAAAATTCTGGCAGCTATTCAGTCTTCGAAAAGGCCAGTCACTTTGCTGTTAACATCCTTGCGGCCGATCAAATTAACCTTTCCAATCACTTTGCTCGCCCAAGTGACGATAAGTTTAAAGACATTCAGTTTTCATTGGGTTTAGGTGATGCTGCCATTCTGCCAGACACCTCTGCTTGCTTTCAGTGTGAGCAGTATCAAACCCTGGATGGAGGAGATCACTGGATTCTCGTAGGAAAAGTTGTATCCTTCGTCGATACGGGTCGTGCCCCTTTGGTTTATCATGGTGGGGCCTATTCTGCCGTCATACCCCATGCTGGATCTAAGCCAGAAAAAACATCGGCATCGGATGCGGCGCAAAGCAAAAATGAGCAACGCTTGGCGGATAACCTCTACTACCAAATGCTCCAAGCCGTAAAACGCTATCAAGCGGACTATCAACCTTTACAATTGGCAACAGGGCTTCGCACTATAGAAGCGCGTATGCTTTTAACGCTGAATGATTTCGGAACCCTCTCTACACAAGAGCTAGAAGATCGTATTGGCATGCCCGACAGCGATTTAAACGTTGCCGTTGATACGCTGTGCCGTAAAGGCTGGTTAGTACGCGAAGGAAATCAGCTCAGCATTAATCCGAATGGAGCCGAACAAGCCGAAACGCTCTGGCGTATCGCGAATGATCGACAACAAGCGGTATTTGGTCAATTCTCAGACGAAGAAATTGCCGTATTTCGTAAAGTCTTGAGTGCCATATAAATCGCTTGGACGAAGCGATATGGCTAGCGCCATAATACCTGCTCAATTGATGTATCAGTAGGTTAACGACACCTGACGTCGTAATGATACTGCGATGAGTGTTACTGGAAACTAACCTGCATCTGGGTTATAAAGCTCAGATCAGGTTTTTTACGGGTTCATTCTATGCAAAGGAAGCGCATGACGCATCACGTTTATTCGTTGGGTTTCGTTTTACAGGTATGCTTATCTGCCACAACCTTGCACGCTCAGATCCTGCATTACACGGATGATAAAGGGCGTCGTATCTATGTGGATAACATCAGCAAGGTTCCCCAGCAGTATCGCAACCAACTCGAAGTTCGCGGCACTCAACTGACACCAGAGCGCCGAAATGAGCTGGATTTAAAGCGCCAAGAACAGCAAAATGTTCAGCAACTGCAACAGCACCTACGACAGCTCGATCAGGCCATTTCCGCATTGCACACGCCACTGACCATGCGTGGAAACTCGGTAATGCTCCCGGTTAAAGTCACCTTACAGGGCCGCACGGCCAATACCTTAATGATTCTGGATACGGGCGCATCTTCAACCGCATTTCATCGCGATAAATTATCCCGATTACCCATTGATGCTCGTCCCTCTGGGTACGCGCAGGTGGCCAGTGGTGATCTGATCGAAACCTTTTCAGCACGCTTTGATCGGATTGAAATAGGCCCCTATCGAATTGATGGACCTCGCGCCAGCATCATAGACTTCCAAGGGTCTGGAGCACATGACGGTCTATTGGGCATGGATTTTCTGCGGCGGGTTGATTATCGAATTGACTTTGAAGCATCGCAGATCATCTGGGACCCCACCCGCATTGCCGAACTCAAACAACAGCGGGTGGATCTGGAAGCGGCCATCGTCGCACTGACAGACGCCACTCAAACGCCAGAGTAGCGCGGCTACTCTGTCATTACACGCCACATTCCAAGGCTAACGCCTTTGCGGCGCCGAAATCCGTTTTGCCTGAACCCAGTTTCGGCAGTGCAGCCACCCGATACCACTGATCAGGTATCGCCAGATTGTTCAGGCCACTTTTTATTAATGCCTGCTTGAGCGAATCTGTGTCCAACTCCACGTCGTGCAGCGCTACAAGCCTTTCACCCTTCTTAGCATCGGAAACGGCGACAACGACCACCTCCACATCAGGATCTTCAAGTGAGTGGCTAATGGCCTGTTCGGTTTGGCATAGACTAATCATCTCACCCGCCACTTTGGCAAAACGGGAATAACGGTCGACAATAAACAGAAAACCATCACTGTCGATGTAACCTTTATCACCCGTCACGTACCAACGCGTCCCCTTGATGTTTTTGATCACCGAGTCGGTCTTTTCCGGATTATTCAGGTACCCCTGCATCACTTGGACACCCCCAATCAGAATCATCCCCGCCTCTCCCGTTGGCAACTCTTCAAAGGTTTCAGGATCCACCACTCTACAACTGGTGCCAGGCAAGGGCATTCCCACCGAGCCGGGCTTCTGGCCACGCTGCACTTGCCAGCGCTCACTTTCAATTTTGTCTGGCAGATTAACACTGGCGACCGGCGTGGTTTCCGTCGCGCCATAGCCTTCGTAAAGTGGCTTACTGAACTTAAGCGCGAAGCTGTTGCGCACGTCTTCATTCAGTTTCTCTGCCCCGGCCACCACCAGACGCAAACTGTTTAACATTAAGGGATGAATTTTGCTATTGCGGTTATAAAGCCGTAAGAAGGTAGAGGTACCAAACAGAATCGTTGCTTGATAACGCGCAATTGCCTGGGCACTCGCCATCACATCCGTCGGATCAGGATGGCACACCACGGGCACACTTTCGATCAAGGGCATAAACTGCGTAATGGTTAAGCCAAATGCATGAAACAAAGGCAGGTTAGCCATGATAATGTCCTGCTCCTCGGTATTCAGCACCTCCGCCGTTTGCTTCACATTGGCCATGATGTTTTTGTGACTCAGGCACACCCCTTTGGGCGCACCTTCACTGCCGCTAGAGAACAATATTGCGGCCGTGGCATCGCTGTTACGCGCACGGGAATGCAGCCAACACAGCAGCCACGCGGGTAGTAAAGTAACACTCACCAAGGTCAATAGTTTTTCAACAAGGCTGACCTTCTCAAATGCATCTTCGAGATACACAACCTTGAGGCGATTTAGCAAAGCCTCCAACTGTATACCACGACCTTCCAGCTTCTTAATAAAACGACGTGACGTATACAGGGTGCTGATGTCTGCTTGAGCAACCGCTGCCTCCAGCGCGGCAAAGCTCGCGGTATAGTTCAGATTAACCAGCGTTTTGCCTCGCAACAAGGCCGCCATATTGGCCAACATTCCACCAGCACTGCTCGGCAGCAACAGGCCTAGGTTTTGCTCAGGGCTATGTCGCTTGATTCGGCGTGCCAAAACAATAGAACCTGTCAAAGCTTGGTAACCCGACAGATCCCGCCCACTCACAACGTCGGCAATGGCTAAACGACGCCCCGTCCGCTTGGCTGAATATATCCAGGCTTTGGACAAGGTCGGCAAGGTTTCGACATAGGCTTCCCAAGATGAAATCGATAAATCGAACACTCGCCGCTTAAGCACATCGGCCGTCGTCGTCGCTGGCAGGGGTGCGCCAAAGGCCACAATTAAATCGCGACGAGTCAAGCGCAGGGAGTTGTTTTTGAGATGGCTGGAGGAACGCGAGAATTGGCTACCCCACAAACCGCGCAGGTAAAAAGGCAAAATCACTACATCTGACGTCACATCCATGCACGCACGTTCGTAACCACGACGAAAGTCCCCCAAATGCCCTGTGCGACTAATCGTGCCTTCGGGGAAGAGACAGACCACTTCGCCTTTATTTAACGCATCGCTGACGGTTTTCAACGCATTACGGCTGCTCACACCCTGCTCAATCGGAATACAACCAAACAAATCGAACAACCAAGTGAGATACCAACGTTCGTAAATACTGCGCAACATCACAAAACGCACGGGGCGAGGACTGGCCAGTTGTATGATCGCCCAATCCACCCAACTGATATGATTGCCCAACAACAAAACGCCACCCTGAGCGGGCATATGCTCCAACCCTTGCACCGACACTTTGTAACGGCGCGACATCACCCAACTGAGCACAAAGCGGGTCAAGCTTTGCGGCAACTGGTAAATGGTATAGAAACAGCCCACCAGTGCCACTAGCGCAATCAGTTGTAACAGCGCCTAGCTACTCAAACCCAACAAAGAGAAGGCCACCGTCAGCAGCAAAAAGCCCAGCATCACCACCGTCTGAACCCAATTGTTCGCCGCGAGTGTCCGGCCCATTTCAGACTCATCGGCATGAAACTGGATCAAGGCATTTAAAGGCACGATAAAAATACCACCCATCAATCCGATAAACAGAAAGGTGAATGCGGCTGCCATCAGTGTTTCGGTAAACGGCAGGTACAACAAGCCCATTGCAATGCCAAGCGCACCCAGCGGTAATAACCCTGTCTCGATATAATCACGCGAAAAGCGACCCGCAAACACAGACCCCAATGCAATCCCCACGCCAGAGCAGGCTAGAATGCCCTGCACGAAGATGGTATTGGTCAAAAACATTTCCTCTTTAGCGAAGGCAGGAAAAGCCGCCAGCATCACCTGTCCCACCCCCCAAAACGTCGCCAAGCCAATCACCGACAAGCGAATCACCTTGCTTCTAACCAACGGCTGCAAGTCTTTGCCAAACAATCGACCGCTCAGGTATTTTGTTGTCTCGAAGGTCGTGGTCACACCCGTTGCTGGCTGCGTTGGCAGCCGATACATCATGACCAACTCAATCACACTGTTCAGCACCAGCAGCCAACCAATGGGCGCGATTGCGCGCAGGATATCGGCTTCGGATAGGCTGCCAGCGGGGTACCAAAGTTCGAACAGAATGGAGAACGCAAAAATACCTACCAGAATGGCGCAGATGGACAATGCAGACACAAGACCATTGGCTTCGCCTAAATGCTCCTTACCAAACAGCTCACGAATATAGCCATACTTAGCCGGTGAATAGACAGCCGACTGGGCCGCAAGCAGAAAAGTCATCGCGAAGGCCGCCCAGAACCACCCCATATAATAGCAAGCGGTAATACCCAAGGTGATTGCCACCGCAGCCCAAGCGGATGCCTGCATAATGGACGTCTTGCGATACTTGTCGGACAAAAATCCGGCTGGACTGAGCAATAAAATAAACGGTAAAAGGATCAAGCCGTTAACAATTGCAATCAAGATGACCTGCAGCGGGCCATCGTAAAGTTTAAACACCGTATTCTGAATAATAATCTTGTGGCCCAAATCCACAAAGGCGTTGAGAAAAACGGCCACGAGAAAGGGAATGGCTCCTGCGAAATGTCTGAGTTTGATCATGACTCTGGTCCTTTACGAGTTATCAGATGTGACGGCAATTGTATCCACAGGGATCAAAATAGAAACCTTCATATTCATTGTGTTATTATTTTCGTCTTAAGGTATCGTATGATAATACTTTTTACCGATTCCATTAGGATTACCTATGCCGCAAACCACTGCCCTCCTCTCAGCCCTCAAGCAACGCCTGCGTGCCAACGGCGTAACCTATGCTGATGTCGCCCACGCATTGGGTCTGAGTGAAGCCTCTATCAAGCGCCTATTTGCTCAGCAGGGCTTCACCCTCGCACGTCTTGAACAAGTATGCACCCTCGCCAATACCGACCTTGCTGAACTGGTGCAAAGCATGCTACTCCAGCAGCGCCAAGTTGAACAACTGAGTGAAGAACAAGAAGCCGAAATCGCCTCAGATGTCTTGCTGTTGATGGTGACCGTCAGTGTCATTAATGGCTTCAGCTACGACGACCTGCTCAGCCACTTCCGCCTAACCTCAGCAGAATGCATCCAAAAGCTCGCCCAGCTTGATCGACTCAAGCTGATCGACCTTCATCCTGGCAACCGCATCAAACTGCGCATTGCCCCCAACTTCCGTTGGAAACCCGATGGCCCGATACAACGTTTCTTTTTACAGTATGTGCAAAAGGACTTTTTTGACTCCCGCTTTGACGAAAAATCTGAAAAGCTCATGGTACTCAATGGTTTACTTAGCCACACCAGCAACGCAGAAATGCAGGAAAAAATTGATCGCCTTAGCATGGAATTTAACGAGCGGCTAAAAAAAGACAGGCACTTGCCCATGACTGACAAACACGGCACCACCATGGTGATTGCATTGAGGCAGTGGCGCTACAGTCTGTTTGATGAGTATATGAAATGAAATAAGCAGGCTGGGGTGGGGCTGCTTAGTCTATAAGGTTGAAGATGATGACCGTTCACCCTCCAGTTGATGCCATACCCGTAGAATAATAATGACACTGAGGTGTTATATGCTTGGCTCCTTGTTTGCCACTGATCGATCTTTGGCTAACTCAATAACGGCATGTCCCAATTGAACTAATGTCCCAAAGTTTGGCGTCGTTTCGGGCTTCAATGAACGGTATGCACTAGTGCGGCTTTTTATGCCGGCTTTTGCAATGACTTGACCATGACCAAACTGTTCAACATAAGAACGAATGACCGCTTGTAGAATGTCTGGGCGGCCTTCCATCATAGACTCCCATGATGCTTGTTTGATAACAGCTTCCATTTCTTGAACATTAAAACTTGACTCAACAGACGTTTGTGAGCCTGTTGTAATGTCACGAAGTGTCGCCGCAGAGAGCTCATGACCACTCCAGTTTAGAGATCCATTGCCCGTCAAAGAAAAATGTTTAAAGTCCTTAACCTCTGAAAATGGCGCTTTTGTAAAGTACTCCGACAAGTCGGCGTGACCTTGGAAACCGTCATTGTACGTCAGCTCTAATGTATGACCTGATACAAAATCAACATCTATGACTTTTAACATACATCACCTAACTTACCTGGGTTTTCACCTTTCACCGCTTTGTTTCACATAGCCATTAGTTGTTCGCTATGCATTTGTATGTGGCTTTCAGCACGTTTTCGTTGCTTATTGGGTAAATACCCCTCTAAACACTCGCCCGTTTCAATAGCAATAATTAACTCATAACTGCCGTACTTAACGTGAAGATGAGGCAATTTATGCTGCTTGTTATCAAAGAAATACAAGCAAAATGAAAGGCCTAAAAGAGCATCAATTTCTGGCATAGCTGACTCTAGTTCATCCTTGTAAAGAGACTATAGCAATGTATCTTAAAAGAGACAATCTGTATAAACATACAAAGCGAGCATTTGGTACGACTGTTGGATGGCTTTGATGCTCATTAAGCCCTCCCAATAGCTTAGGCTGATTGACTAGAACTGCTCATTGCCATCTTGTTTCAAATAAACTTATTTTCTTCCAAGCTTTTGAACACTCATGTCCACGAGTCTTCGGACATATCATCCCTTGGATTCAGCGGATTCATAGGTTTCAGTTGCGACCTGTGTAGCACTCGGGTGAGGTGGCAGAACTGTCAGTGAAAACCACTGTACCGTCACCATACCCACCAGCACCAAGATGACGCCTACCATACGCCGAATGCTAATCTCCCTCTCGGGCAGATTCATCCAGCCGTGATAGTCCAGTAACAGTGAAGTAATCAATTGCCCTGCAATGACACACACAATAAAGCTGGTCGCCCCGACGCGCCAATGAATTGCTACCACCCTTAACAGAAGCGCTGCATCAGCTCGGCATGCTGATTAAACAGCCAGCCTTTGACCCCGCCCAAGCGAAACGGGTCTTTCGGCTTGCCATGTCGGACTATGGATCTCTTGTGATACTACCTGGCCTAGTTCGGATACTCAGATCAAACGCTCCAGGGATTGACCTACAAGTCGTTCAGGCTAGCCGCACCTCGATGCTGACAGGTGTCCAAGATGGGGATATCGACATGGCTTTTGGCGTTTTTCATTCGCCTTTGTCCGATGAGCTACGTAGCCATACGCTATTCATCGAGCACTTCGTTTGCGCTGCGGATAGAAATACGCTCGCTAAAGAGGGCGGTCTTGAGAAAACAGAATGGCTCAGGCGGCCACATGTTCTGGTTGCCATGCAAAGTAGCGAAAGCAATGAGATAGAGAACACCTTGCATCGAGAAGGAGTGAGCCGTCGAGTCGCCATGACCCTACCCCACTGGGGAGTGGCCAGCCGTGTGGTAGAAAACACGGACTTAATCTTGACGGCTGCTCGGCGCAGCTTTGATCTATTTTTAGAGGAGTCACCACTGCAGCTTTTTACGCCTCCCTACCCCATTGATCCTTTTGAATTCAGCATGGTCTGGCACTCACGACGGGAGAGCGATGCAGGGCACAACTGGATGAGACGCGCGATTATTGAAATGCTTCGAGAAGATGAGGCAAAAGAGCCGGATGAATAAACATTTGCCCTACCGACGAAAGCCTGTTCAGTATGCATTTCTAACTGAACAGGCTAGTAGGGTGTCTGCTGACTGATTAACAAGACCTAAAACCCGATTTCTACACCCATCACGAAGCCTGTCGCTTTGATTATCCATCCTGCTGGCATGCATCAATACCCTGAGCGAGGGAGACGTTACCACCCTTTCTACTCATTGATGTTAAAAATAACTACAACGGCATTCTGTACTCAATAACGCCCGGTTTTTCTGCTATCCAATTATACAGTTTCTGCCCTGTTAGATTTTTTTCCTGCGTATGCCAGTAAAGCCGCGCACATTCCTTTTTTTGTGCTTGTTTTTGTACAAACTCAATCAATTGCTTCCCTACCTGTAATCCTCTTGCACTAGGCGTGACATAAAGATCTTCTAGATAGCAAAAATCATTTACAGCCCAAGTCGATGAGTGATACAAATAATGCACAAAGCCTACAATACTGTTAGCAGATCTTGCGACGGAACAATACATTTTTTCATTATCATCAAAAAATCGGTTCCATGTTGCTAAGGTTGTTTCTTCGGTTAAAGAAACCTTATAGAACGCTTGGTACTCCAACCAAAACGGTAACCATTGCTGGTAATCATCAACACTGACCTCTTCGACTGAAACAATTAAAGGTTTTTTCATTACATGCTCCTATATATTTTAAATAGTACTTTTATATAATTTATTCAATACGCGCCCATTAATTACTGCATAAGCGATCAATCCAATTAACAACCCCCAAAAAGCACCACCGATACCCAATAATTGGATATTAGAAGCCGATGCCAGAAAAGTAATTAATGCTGCTTCACGCGTTTTGTCGTCAGATAAGGCATTTGTCAGACTTCCGCCAATCGTTCCAAGCAGTGCCAAGCCCGCCAGAGTCGTAATAAAAGCGCTTGGCAACGCCATGAATACCGACGCTAAAGCAACCCCAAACAAACCGACTAAAATGTAGAACACGCCTGCTGCAACTCCGGCAACCCATCGTTTGGATGGATCCTCATGGGCTTCTTTACCCGTACAGATAGCCGCCGTAATAGCCGCAATATTAAAAGCGTGTGAACCAAAAGGTGCCATAAAAAATGAACCCAGCCCTGTCAACGAGACAATGGGATTCGCGCTGGTGGTAAAACCATCATTACGCAGCACTAACATTCCAGGCATGTACTGGCCAGTTAACGTAATCAAAAACAACGGCAACGCGACACTCAATAAGGCGTGCCATGAAAATTCAGGCATAGTGAATACAGGAGCTGCAAACCGCATCTCAACCCCTGAAAAATCAACCCTCCCTTGAAGAAGCAAAAGTATTAAACCCAGAACTAAAATACCCACCACGGCATAACGTGCAGTCACACGTTTCAAAAGTAAATAAGCTACAATTAAGCTCGTCGCCAATATGGGATCAAGCGTCATGTTAGAGAAAGCGGTGATACCAAACTGTAATAAAATTCCTGCTAATAAACCCGATGCAATGCTCGTGGGAATTAAGCGAATAATTTTTTCAAAATAGCCCGAAAGCCCTAGTACAAGAAAAGCCAAAGCAGAAATAAGATAAGCACCAATCGCTTGCTCATAAGGTGTTGAAGCTAAAGCAACAACCAAAAACGCAGCGGCTGGTGTTGACCAAGCCGTGATAATCGGTTCGCGGTAGCGCCAACTTAATATAATCCCAGTGATGCCCACACCAATTGAAACCGCCCACACCCAAGACGCAATTAGCTCTGGGCTTAAGCTCGCAACACTGGCTGCTTGAAAAACCAAAATAAAGGTTCCACCATAATTGACTAATACGGAAACCAATCCAGCAATCACAGGATTCCAATACTCCGTTAGTTTATTTTTTTGCACGACTGATGTACTCATAACTCACCTTGTTAAACGGCAGTCGGTCTTTTAAATATTCAGCAGGACTCTGCTAAACGACACATGACCACTCCAATTAAATCGCGTCAATTTCGCGAAGAAAGGTTGTTTTATACACCCACTTTGGCATGATATGACCATCCATTTTATATACAACAGGCATACCATTTGTTTAAGCACTCACAGTTTGAATCCGTCAAAGCAGCACTGATGCATCCAGATTACGCGAAATACCCTCTGTATTTACGCATTCAGCGAGCATTGCGTCAGTTAATACTCGATGGCGAATTACCAGCGAACCATCCCTTACCTGCTTCGCGTGCGTTAGCAGTATCACTGAACGTTTCACGCGATACCGTTGAAAATGCCTACAGTTTATTGCATGCCGAAGGCTATATTGAGCGCCAAGTTGGCAGCGGTAGTTTTGTAGCAGAGGTGCCGTTACTCCATAAACCCAAGCGTAAAACAACCGGTCGGCCTGTCGATCAAGCAAGCATTCAGTTAAGCAAACGCGGGCAAAAAATCTTTAACAATGAGGGTGTAAGAGAAACTTTAACACCGCGGCCTTTTGCGCCTGGAATACCCGAAACACGTCTATTCCCACTGTCGCTGTGGGCGCGCTTAGAGCGGCAAGTTATTCGAGATTATCAATTCAAGGCCTTACAACACAGTGATCCACAAGGCACTAAAGAACTGCGGCGTGCCATTGCACACTATGTAAATATAGAGAGAGGCGCGCATGCGACACCTGAACGTATTTTAATTTTAACCAGCTCACAACAAGCCATTGCCTTATGTGCACAGGTTTTATTAGATGAAGGCGATAATATTTTCACTGAGAATCCACTGTATCAAGGCGCGCGTAAAGCCTTTAATACAGCGGGTCTAACTTCAATTCCTATTCCTGTTGATCAACAAGGTATGCGCGTTGATTTATTAAAGCAGCATCCCTCATCCGCAAAAGTTATTTCTTTAACGCCATCACATCAGTACCCCACAGGCGCAACATTATCGCTTGAGCGCCGCTTAGAGCTCATCGAATGGGCTGAACAAAATCAAGCATGGATTATTGAAGATGATTACGACAGTGAGTTTCATTACGCAGGAAAACCAACTGCCTGTGTACAAGGTTTAGACGCTTATCAGCGCACTATTTACATTGGTACTTTCACCAAGTCTTTATTTCCTAGCGTGCGCATTGGCTATATGATTTTACCCATGCAGCTCGTCGCCCCAATGACCACAGCACGAACGTTGCAAGACGGACATACCGCAACAATTTCCCAACTTACCCTTGCACGCTTTATTGAGAATGGTCATTTTGGGGCTTACATTCGGCAAATGCGGCAAATTTATGCCAAACGTTTAATCACACTTGAGCAACTCGTGCGGACACACCTGAAAAATTTTATCGAGCCTATGCCGCCCTTGGGTGGTATGCAAATGCCTTGCGTATTGATAGATAGAGTCAGTGAAGACGTGATTATCGAGCAAGCTAAACAACAAGGTATTACCCTAATCAGTTTGTCTAGCCTGTACATCGGCACACCAAAACAAGCAGGATTCTTACTTGGATTTGCAGCCTATACAGAGCGCGAAATGGAACTTGCTATACAGGTAATAAGAAAAATATTTATAGAGAATACGGGTTAGCTTATAGCTACGAATAAATGGGAGGATTAATAGAGCTCATAACAATCGGGATAGGGAGGTATTTGACAATGACTCTCCTCCCGCACCACCGGACGATTGTTCCTATCAAGTACTTGCTCCATCAATGAGCAAGGGTCTCATTTACTATGCCCTCTGCTGACTTCTGCACCGCGATCACAACAAATTGTTTAGTTATCAGTTGTTCCATCAACACCGTACAGACCTCCCAGGATAAGACACTTAACTTTCCTCGCGTAAACACCGGATTTATAAAACCTAGACCCGTTGCAGATGGAGGGCTTAACAGTCACATGCCCGCTGGCCCCGTCTAGATCACACCTCATATCCGGTTCTTGTTCATCGCCTTGCGATTTCGCCTTGGGCTTCCTTCAGCCATGACCTCACGATCATAACCTTGCCCTTTGGCTGCGAATACCTGGTACGAGGACTTTCACCTCGCTAGTTAAGTGCCATGCCTGGTGCACACGTTTGGTTAAGGGGCGGGCTTTAGCTCGTCCCAGTGAGCGAAGCGAACGGTTTGAACCAGTTGTTAGCCAGCCTCTGAAGTGCCGGTGAGATGGTATTTGTTGTCACTGTCTAATACCATTTCGAATATTTTTGTATAAGGGCGTGTGTTTGCATCTCTGCAATTTATGACCAGTCTAAGCTCGGCAGGTGCGTCCCCGCTGACTTCTGAGTCCCAGCTAATTGTTTGGGTTTGCCCTGACGCAAAGTAATGCACAATTCCGGATGACTCTATTTGTCTGATAGATGGTGATGATGAAAACTTAACGCTTGAGGCCGGTTGTCCAGAATTTAAAATCATGATGTTAAATTTGAAATTAACGCCAGTTCGTGAGCCCCATCCGGCACTAGTTACTGAAAAAACAGGGTGCGCTTCACGTAACGATCTAATTTCTTCAATTTCTAATGATTTTAGATCAGCCTGAACTTGCTCCCTTGTAGCTGCTACAAGCTCTTTGTGTTGCTCAACAGATTTCCTTAGCTCATCTGCTTGAAGCTCTAAAGCCTTTGTATTTTGCCTCAGTTCCTTCTGCTGTTGTATATATCCGAGGATTAGCCAAAGAAGCATGAGCGGACCAAATACACCAGCAAGAAAATCACCGAGCTCATTCAGTGGCATAGTCTGTAGGTCAGAAAGGTTGGCCCACCTTAAGAATATTATTGCTAATATATAAGTTGCTGTAAAAATTATGCCGAATATTGTCATTGGCTGCTCTGGTTATATTTAGGCTAACGAGCCTGTAGAAAAACCTAATTTCGACAAGTTGTTCCGCCAGCGCCCGATCTATATTATTAATTTTCAATTGCTGACCTCAATCAGCAATCAGTTCTTTACTCTGTCTTTTTAGCTTTTACTTTTATAGGCCTTAAACAATTACCACTTCAGAGCTTCATTATTCAGAAGCAATCTCATCCTGATTTCCACCTTATCCGCTCAATCCACCTACTTCGCCAACTACTCTACATTATGCACTAAACTGAACCCTTTCGGTAAAACATGCAGTAAAAAGCGCCGAACCAACTCCTCTGGCGCTAGGTGTAACTTGCCGTTTCTATCAGCACGATAATAATGATACGCAAGCGTCACCTGATTCGGTGTGCTCTCCAGTAATCGATGATTACTCAAGCCTATGCGATGGCTATAACGTGCAAGATAATTCACCAATGTTTCTCGATACTGAATCGCAGCCTTGCTATAAACACACCAAGACTTGTTCATCAGTTGCCTCAACACTCGATCAAAATCGTCAGTGCAAATCGATGAGAAACCGCCATTCACTTTCGTCTCTCGAAGTGCGCTCACCAGCAACCCTCTAAACCGTTTAGAGAGCGCTTTTACTGGCAACAAGTATCCTTTGTTTCGACCTATCCATGACTGTGAGGACGTAATGACACCTGCATGTATTAAAGCACATGGCGCGTTAATTTCTGTCCCCATGTATGAAGAACGGCCGTCATTCCAAGTTGCCCATGCAGTTTGCGCTGCCCCATCACATGAAGCGTCTTCCAACATGACTGGAATAGCAATCGGTAAATGACATCTGCGTGATCGTTTACCCAATCATTAAGTTCATGCGGTAACGTGAATACCAGATGAAAGTAAGGTACTGGCAGTAACTGTTCCTTTTGTTTTTCACACCAAGCTCGGCTGGCATTTGTCTGGCACTGAGGACAATGCCGATCCCAACAACTGTGATACCACAGCCATTGCGAGTGACATGCATATGGAAACGAACTATTTTGCTTATACCTGCTCGTTTGGCTGCATCCTTAACCTCAAGCCTTAAATACTGGGGGTCGAAGGAGCGATGCTTATCTAGATCATAAAACAACACATCTACTGGCCGATAGCGTTGCCAATAACATCGTAACTGCCGCTTAACACCCTCAGGAAATAGAACGTATTGAACTTTATTGCCTTTACCTTGGGTATCTAGCCAACTCCGTGAGCTGGTATAAATAAGCTCGCCAAGTACTTTTGGTGAAACCTTGGAGAGCCATCTTGTCGATGACGTGTTGACGAAGTGGTGACATGGCTTAAACCTTCTAATGATTAAAGGAGATTTAAGTGTGGACAAAAACTAAAAGATGCAGCCAAGCTCCGCGAAGCGGCTTAGTTCAACGCCGCTCAGCACGCGCGGCTACGAAATGGAGGCGAAGCCGCAATGCAGTAGACGTCGCTGTGACTGGCTTGGTTATGTGAATTTTCAATCGACATTATCCTTCATAAGAGGACGCATAATGACGGTTAAGGAAGTGTGACATGAGCCACAGACAATATTTAGCTGCTGATCAAGCTTGAGTTCCCTAAACAATTTAGACGGCACATCAAGGTTTCCGTTGCAGCGTTTACAGGCAAACTGGAATATTCGCCTAGTTACTCTAAAGCCTTCCTTGTAGTCTTCCGGCTCAATATAGTAGCTTTCACTACATTCTGGGTTAATACAATTAACCACCGCCGGCGAATTAAGAGCCTTAACAGTTTTTTTTATCAATGAATCGCAAGTCAAGCAATTGAAATTGAATACAGGCCCCAGTGACCCACCCATCAGTAGATTTCCGTCTATTCCCTGTAAAAAAAGCACTACTTGGCGGACTTTGTTTTTTATTTTGTCCTGTCCTCCGTAAATTGATATCTCCCCTGAAGATATCGTCGGAACTGGAATATGAAGAGCAACATTAGCTAGCCCATGCCATAGGCTGTGCAGCTTGTTTATATTTAGACCTGGTTGCTGCCCCACCAGATGATATTCTAGCGATTCGAACTCTTCTTTAGTCTCAGGCGACTTTCCGTCCACTCTTTGATTCGAGACTGATAGTTTAAAGCCCTTGGTTATATTTTCGTCAATATCGTCTGAGACCTGCTTTACCACATGCCGTGGTTGCCAGTTTTTAAGATCATCAATAGACAAGTAAGCATAGGATAACTTAAATCTCTCGTAGCATAGATACTCGAGAGTAAGCCTACACTCTAAAGCTGCATACGTCAGACTCTGCACGGTATCTTCTTCTAGCAGTGCATTAATAACACTCAAACGTTTTGAAATATCCAACACAGCTCAAGGCTCCAGTATATGCACATAACAAGCTTGTAGAAAAACCTAATCTCGACAAGTTTTTCCGCCAGAGCCCAGTCTATATTATTCATTTTCAATTGCTGACTTCAGTCAGCAATCACGTATTTAATCTGTCTTTTTAGCTTTTACTTTTATAGGCCTTAAACAATTACTCCTTCAGAGCTTCATTATTCAGAAGCAATCTCATCCTGATTTCCACCTTATCCGCTCAATCCACCTACTTCGCCAACTTCTCTACATTATGCACCAAACAGTACAACTGCCACTGACCCTGTACCTTGTTTTTACCTCGCAGGCTAAAACGGCTGAGCCCTTTGTTGGTGCCAATATTGCCGAACACAGGCTCCACAACAGACATTCGATGGCTATAAATTTGCTTCCCTTTAGGACTATCCACTCGGTGCTTCATCCAGTCAGTATAGGTCGGCGCACGCTGGTCGTTAAGTGCAAAACTGACTTGTCTTCCGGCACCTTTGCGATGATTCGCTGATGCTGGGTTCTTCATACACTGGTCTTTTATAGCGCAATGACGGCATTGCAGCAATCGACCTTCAAAATAGACTGTGCATTGACCACGTTCATTCGTTTTAACTCCCCGATGACTAATCCGCTCTCCCACCGGACAAATACATATCATAGTAACTGGATCAAACTGGAACTCGCTAGCGGGAATCAGTGGTTTAGCTTTAGGCTTGCTTGGTGACTGATGACGCTTACCTTTACCCATCCTCGGCTGATTCTGCTTTAAAAAGACATCAATCTTATTGGCAGCCGCATCTAGTGTCTGGATGGTTTTAGTCTTACGATTATTACGTTCCAGTGATTCTTCACTTTCACAGGTATCTTTTTCTTGATGCTCACTGAGATGGTACTGGATCAAGCGTTTGAGCTTTTGACGCTTCTATTCCAGTTCTTTAAAGGTGCCAGACCATTCCTTGGATGCTTACCTTTTCACACATTTCGCACGATTTAATCATATTGGCCATTTCGTGTGATAAACTATACTCCAATTAGATTTAAAATCGTGGAGACTAGCCATGCATACATTAACAGCAAATGACGCTAAACGAAATTTTGGTGAGTTGCTTCTCAATGCTCAACGTCAACCAATTAAGATCAGCAAGAACAGTAAAGATGCTGTTGTCGTTATGTCTATACATGACTACGAAGAACTTGAAATGATAAAAGCCGAATACCTCAAACACTGCTTCAGCGCAGCTAAAGATGACTTAGCAAAAGGTAATATCGTTGATGGTAAAGACTTTTTAAGTGAGCTGTAACAAACAATATGCATCAAAAACAATATAAATTGAGTAGTTTAGCTCAAGCTCATTTACGTAAGGTAAAAAACTATACCATCAATAATTTTTCCGAATTACAGTGGCAACACTATAAAGAAACGCTACTTTCTGGTTTTCAAATGCTCGCGGATTACCCTGATTTAGGACGAAGCTGCCATGAAATATACAGTAATGGGTTTTACTTTCCGATTGGAAAACACACTGCTTACTTTACAAAGGAAGATGACTTCATCCTAATCGTTGCTGTCTTGGGGCAATCTCAAATACCGCAAAATCACCTGAAATAATATGAAATTATGGGCGATATTTTCGATTGGTAAGCATCGTGGTAGAACGACCTATACTGAGCCGCCCTCACACCAGGTCCGGACGTGCGGAACTACCGCATCCCCCCCTGTGTCTTAACTAATTCTCTGTGTGCGCTCCACCTATATCGCTCGCCTGAAAAAATCAGACTCAGCCATAAGAGCAACACTCGATACGCAGTCAAGGTTGACCTATCCACCCGAAAATTGTTTAAATGCCTGCTTTACAACAAGGAAGTAGTCGCTGCTTCATGGATGAATGACACACTGCACTTAGCCTAACCGCCATCAGTCATCTTCCTCCATGAGCACCAGTCCCTGCTAAACAATAGATTGCTCTTTTGCTTTCATCTTATAAATGGAATTATGCTCATGAAAAAACTTAGGTGTTACCTTAAACTCCTAACCTGTATGTCTAGTATCGCGTTTAGTGCACCCGCTTTATCTCAATCCTCCAGCGACCTGTCTCCAGTGATGATCAGTGCTCCGGCTATCATGCTGAATGATGTTTTTGATCAATGGAAATCCTATATTGGCGACTATGATCCTCTAGTGGCGAATCCCCCCGACTGTATTACAGGCTTGACTGCAGAGACATCCACATTATGCCTGCAAGAAAATTTAAGCCGACTTAACACACGTCTCGATGAAATTTTAATACTATCAAGTACCATCAAGCTCACCATGTATCGCGACAATCCTTCACCTGAAGGAGAAAATCATACTGAGGATTATGATCATATCTATGCCCTTGATACGTTAACTCAAACTTGGAAAACGGCGGTTCATTTTCAATGCCAGTTTGAAAGCCTGGATTATCATTTTTCAGAAGACTACCCAGTTAAACAGCTACAGTGCCTTGAACACTACACATATAATTTTTTAACGCACCTTCTCATGTCTTTAGAGCTATGTTGTAGAGCTGAGCTAGCTAAAAAACTTTCCGCCCCGACGGCTGATAAAGACTTGATTCCACCCTTCGATTTTCGACGCACACTACTGCCCAAAGAGTTTCTTGCAAACTTGACGTCTGGCCAGCTGGAACTCTACTCATGCAGTGAAATAAACGGCAGATGGATGCGTGAAATCTGCTATAGCGAGGTTAGACAGTTGTTGGAGGAAGACGTGAAAAATCTCACGAACCAACTGGCATCCACCTACAGCCAAAAACGAAAAGCCGCATTTGTCATTTTCGGAATGGACTCAACGTGGCGTGCGGCCGCCTTATCTGAATGTGAGTTTTCATCTAACGAAGTTTTCACCTCAAACTATTTCGGTGAGCATGTATCAATATGTTTCACTGAGCATCTGAAAATACGCGCTGAATATTTAAAATCATTATTAAGGGATGAATAATCTATGCCAATACCTAAACCAGGATCAATCAAAGACGGACTTTTGACCTTTGAGGCCGAAGGAAACGAAGGCGGTGCCTACCATAGCAGAAGACTTCATGTGCCCTCTGAGAGCTCAGGCATAACAATTGGACGAGGCTATGACCTAAAAGGTAAGGATCAATTACAAGCTCTTAGAGATCTTACCAGCATTGGTATAGAACGAGAGCAAGCTCAAGTTTTATCACGAGGCATAAGGCTCTATGGGAATGCTGCACGGCACTTTATTGCACAACACCATCTGACTGATTTTGAATTAACTCCGCAGCAACAATTAGATTTATTCAAAATCACATACACATACGAAAAGAATGAGGCGAGGCGTTTGTGTATAAAAGATGATGTTACGGCTGAGTATAGAGCAGCATGCAAATGGGACGAACTCCATCCTGCGATACGGGTCATTCTGGTAGATCTAAAGTTTAGAGGAGACTACACACCTAGCACCAGAATAGCCATTCAAACAGCAGTTGCAAACAACGACCTAGAAGGGCTTTATGAGGTTATGAGTGATTGGGACTACTGGCAAAATAGAGTCAAACACACTAATCCATCCGGTACAGTTACGTCTTCAAGCCGTGTTAGAGTCCCACGAGAGCGTTTTGAAATGCGCCGCCGCTACCTTGAAAAGCAGGTGATGGAGCCGCAACACTAAATCTTAATTTTACAGTTTGGGGGCACCGTTGTTATAGAGGGGTGGTGGTACAGCTGCCGGGAGACCGTCTGCCGCCAGGACGGCGGCAGTCGAGCGGTCAGGGATGACGCAAAGCGTGTCGAACGGCAGCGGTACCACCACCCCGGAAGGCACCCAGGCACCCTACCCATGCTCCCCAACCCAATGCTTAGCAATATCGACCCGACGTGTCACCCACACGCCTTCATGCGCTTGAACGTGGTCTAAAAACCGTTGCAGGGCTTTAAAGCGTCCTGGACGTCCGACCAAACGACAATGCAAACCGACAGACATCATCTTCGGAGCATACGCCCCTTCGGCATACAGCACATCGAAGCTATCGCGCAGGTAATTGAAGAACTCCTCACCATCGGCAAAACCTTGTGGCGACGAAAAGCGCATGTCGTTGCAATCAAGTGTGTAAGGAATGATTAGATGCTTTTTCGACTCACCTGAACTCGTTTGCACCTCCGTCCAAAACGGCAAGTCATCGCCATAGTAATCCGAGTCGTAAAGAAACCCACCCTCTTCGACAAGAAGACGACGCGTGTTCGGTGAGTCACGCCCAGTGTACCAGCCCAAAGGCGCTTCGCCCGTTAGGGATTTTAGAATAGCGATGGCTTCTTGCAGGTGTTCGCGTTCTTGATCTTCGGGCATATGTTGATAATGAATCCAACGTAAACCATGGCAACAAATATCATGACCTAAACGCTGAAATTCAGCACACAGATCGGGATGACGCTGCAAAGCCATAGCCACCCCGAAAATGGTCATCGGCAGTTGGCGTTGTTCGAACTCCCGCAAAATGCGCCAAACCCCAGCACGCGATCCATATTCATAGATGGACTCCATGCTCATGTGGCGCTCTGGATAAGGGCTTGCACCTGCGATTTCCGACAGAAAGGTCTCCGCATGGGCATCGCCATGCAACACCGACATTTCCCCGCCCTCTTCGTAGTTGAGTACAAAGTTCAGGGCTAAGCGTGCGCCATTGGGCCACTTGGGATCTGGCGGTGTGGCACCATAACCAATCAAATCACGTGGGTAACCTGTATTCGTCATAGCGTTCCTTCCTCTTTTACCTGAAAAGGATGCACAATCCACCAAGCATCGGCGTCACCAAAAAACACTTCATCGCAATTGGGCAACTGCCCTTGTCGATCGACAATCAGCAACTGATCATCGTCCTCTAATGTGATTAAGGGATGATGCCAAACCCCAGCATGATAATTAACGCCCAGATTGCCATCACTCAGAAACAAGCGCATGGCGCTAGGATCTGGGGCATCCGCAGGTGGTGCCACCAAAATCAAAAAGGGTTTACGATTCAGTGGAATAAAGGCCTGAGATCCCTGCGGATGTCGCTCAAGTAGCTTTACTTGCAAAGGAAAGCGATCCGCCACGGGTTTGCGAAAAATACTGATAATGGCGCGTCCATCGTCAGCGCCTGTGTCCACTTTCGCTAACGAATGGTAACGCTCGGTAGAACCGCTGTTAATCAAAAAGAAGTCCTTTTTCTCGGTGCCGATGACATCACCAAAAGGAGCGAAGTTTTCAGCGGTCAGCGGTGTCAGCTCTAGGTGTTTCATGCTCAACCTCGATACACATGCCCAAGGACGCGCAAACGACTCACGCCGCCATCGGGAAAAATATTGAGACGCAAATGAGTAATGGGGCCTAAGTCTTTCAGCTCAACACTAAATTCATGCTCTTGATGCATTTGCAGTTTTTGTGAGGGCAAAAGCTCTTTCCAGTAAAGACTTTGCGTTTCAATTTGGCTTTCGGTTCCGCCTTTTACATACGCCGCTTGGATCGAGCAACTGTCTGGGTAGTTGCCTTTAAAATGCAGCGTATCCACGATGATTTTTTCAACCACGCCCGGATGACCCAACGAGAGAATCGCCCAATCGTAACCGGGCGTGCGACGGCGAGCGGTTTCCCAACCATCGCCCATGTTAATGCCCCGTCCTGGATTAATCAGGTTACTGATCGTACCGTAATGCTCATCGGAACAGGCCAGCGCACGTCCACCATTTAAGGCGGCCGCTAGGTCTATTTGCTCATCATCGGCAACGTCGGACCAGTCTCGGTAAGGCATGCCATACACACGCAAGCGCGCAACACCACCATCTGGGTAAATGTTAAAACGCAGGTGCGTCCAAGGTTGATCCTGATGGGAGGTGTCATGAAAATGATGACTGTTCCCTTGCAGATCTACGGCAGGCAGAATCGGTGTCCAATGCGTTTGCGCAGTGGGGTCACCTTCGGCACAAAAGCAGGCTTCAAGTGAGGCCGAAGGCGGATAGTTACCGGTAAAATACGAAGTATCGATATCCACCCCGCGAATAAAGCCCGGTACCCCTAAGCGAATAATCGCATGGTCATAGCCTTCAAAGCGTTTACGACGACTTTCCCAACCGTCCATCCATTTACCATTGTCGTCAAACACCCCTTCTTTCCATACAGGTGGCTCGGGTTGTAACATGCGATTCACATCGGCGAACCAATCATCAGTGACAAAAATAGCTTGGGTTCCCAAGCGTGCGTCTGCCAGATTGATGGTGCGTTTATACGGATGGCTGGTTTGCATAATCAAGTCTCAGAAATTAGTTCATGGATAAATCAAGTTCGTGAAGTTGGTCATAAAGGGTATTAATGCCCTCGATACGCTGTCGCCCCTGGCGCAATTGTTGATGCAGTAAGGCATTGGTCAACAAACTGACCAAACTCATCGGCAATGCATAGCTATCAAAGGCTGAAACACTGTCTAACGGCAGTTCTAAACACCAGGTCACTTGCGCAGTATCGAGACCACTGTTGGTTTCCGTGATGAGCAAGACGGGCACCCCAAGCGTTTTTAGGGCTTTCAACACCGACGGGAATTGGGCGGGTCGACGATGAAAGCCTAAAAGAATCACAAGGTCTTGCTCCCCTAACCCCACTAAATCCTCCGCTAGCGTTTGGCCTGCTTGCGGGAGGAGTTGTATGTCGGGACGCACTTGAATCAGCTGCTGTCGCCAGTGCATCGCTACCGGATAACTGTTGCGAAAACCAATCAACACCACACGTTTTGCTTGTGCTAAAGACTGTAAAATATCATCCAGCGGCCAGTGCTGCGCCGCCTGTGTTAAACGTGAGAGATTTTTAGCTTCAGACCTAAAATGACGATCAATCAAATTGGCGCCTGTGTTAGAGGAGGTGTTGGGCAAGGGCACGCCCGATTGCCGTAACACCCGAACTTCATCTCGCATCGCTTTAAAGCTGTCGTAGCCTAAGCGCCGAAACAAGCGACTCACCGTGGCTTTGGACGTTTCGCAGGCCTCACTGAGTTCGACTGAGTTGTAGGTCGCTAGGTCATCTAAATGATCCAGTATAAAACTGGCCACTCGACGCTCACTTGGCGATAAGTCTTCAAATTGATGTCGAATCACTTCGGTAATTTGACGCACTGGCTACACCTTCAATTTGGCTTAATTTACTTTAAAATTTTTGTTACAAGCAATAAAAACAATGAAACAAAAGTTACAAGATTAAACGGATACTTGTCAATGAAAAGCCCGTTGCTGTGCAATAACTTTAGTCGATGCGCGTTAGAACAGCACGTTGAGACTAACGACAAAAACCGCGTTGAAACTCTTTATAAAACAGCGTCAAGACTCTTTACAAAACCACGTCGAAACGCTTCACAAAACTGCGTTGAGACTCCCTTACAACACCGCATTGATAAAGCTTCTAAGCTCCGGTGTGCTCGGGTTGGCAAAGACCTCGGCTGATGGCCCAGACTCCCAAACCTTACCTTGATGCATAAACACCACTCGATCACCCACATCCCGCGCGAAGTTCATTTCATGTGTAACCAGCACCAAGGTCATCCCTTCGGCCGCTAACTGCTCCAAAACCTTCAACACCTCCCCCACTAACTCAGGATCCAGTGCGGAGGTAATCTCATCGCACAGCAGAACCTTGGGTGACATGGCTAAGGCTCTGGCAATCGCAACGCGCTGCTGCTGCCCCCCGGAAAGTTTTTCAGGGTATTGATCTATCTTTTCTGCCAATCCCACTTTCGTTAACTTATCCAATGCCAATTCACGCGCGTCAGCCGATGACATTTTCAATACGAGTTTAGGTGCCAGCATCACATTCTCGCCCACGGTTAAATGGGGAAATAGATTAAAGCTCTGAAACACCATGCCGACACTGCGAGCTAAGGCTCGGACTTGCCGTTCATCATTATTCACTTCTTTTTCATCAAGAATGATCGCGCCTTCTTGATAGGCTTCGAGTCCATTCATACAACGCAACAGCGTGCTTTTACCCGAGCCACTGCGACCAATGATTGACACCACCTCGCCTGCTTGAATTTTTAAGTCAACGCCCTTGAGGACATGCAGGTCGCCGTAGTATTTATGGACTTTATCGACATTAACGAGCGCCATTGAATTTTTTCTCCAAACGTTGACTGGCCAAAGACAAGGGGTAGCACATTAAGAAATAAATCAGTGCGACCATGGCAAATATTTTAAAGGGTTCGAAAGTGGCATTATTGAGCATCGTGCCTGCCTTCGTTAATTCCACAAAACCGATAATCGAGGCCAGCGCCGTGCCTTTGATCACTTGCACAGAAAATCCGACGGTTGGGGCTAATGCCACACGCACGGCTTGTGGAAGAATGACATTTTTGATGGTCTGCATGAAGCTTAACCCTAAGCAACGCGAGGCTTCCCATTGGCCTTTAGGCAGTGTGTCAATGCACCCTCGCCAGATCTCCGTCAAAAAGGCACTGGTAAATAGGGTTAAAGCAATCGCAGCCGCCGCCCAAGCCGAAATATCAAACCCCAGTAACGACAAACCAAAGAACACCAAGAAGAGTTGCATTAACAAGGGTGTGCCTTGAAACACTTCAACGTAAATCCGCACCAACCACTGCAAAGGACGACGACGGGTTAAGCGCAGGGTTGTGAGTAACAATCCCACCAAAGCACCGCCAATAAAGGCCGTTAATGACAGCACCACCGTCCAGCGTGCGGCCAATAAAAGATTGCGCAGCAAATCCCAATTCGTAAACTCAATCATGAGGATCTCCTGTGACGAAACAAATAACGCCCCAATGCATCGAAAGCCTGGCGCATTAGGATGGCAAACAGCAAGTACATGGCGGCCACCACTGAATAGGCTTCGAAACTGCGAAAGTTACGTGACTGAATTAAATTGGCAGCATAGGTTAAATCCATCACCGAAATTTGTGACACCACAGCCGAGCCCAGCATGACGATAATGCACTGACTGGTCAGCGCCGGATAAATTTTCTCAAACGCGGGAATCAGTATCACTCTAAAAAAGGCTTGATTCGCACTGAGCCCTAACACTTTTGCGGCCTCAACCTGCCCCTTAGGCGTTGCGGCTAAGCCCGCGCGTATAATTTCCGTCGAGTAAGCCCCAAGGTTAATCAGCATGGCGATTAAACCGGCTTCCCAAGCGGACAACTTGATCCCTAAAGCGGGTAATCCAAAGAAAATAAAGAACAATTGCACGATAAAAGGCGTGTTGCGAATGAGTTCAACATAGGCACCTATCGCCCCTCGTAATAACCTGCCACCGTAGTGCCGACCCGCCGCACAGGCGGTGCCTATTGCCACACCGCCCAGTGTGGCATAGACCGTCAGCTCAACGGTGACCCATAAGCCTTTCAGGAGTAGATCCGTGTAAGGTAACAGGTCACTAAAATTGAGCATGAAACACTCCTCAGCTACCAAAACCTTCAGGTAAAGGTGCTTTCAGCCAGGTTTCTGAGATTTGATTTAACGTGCCATCTTCAAATGCCTGAGCAATGATTTCATTGACCTTGGCTTGCAGCTCAGCTTCACCCTTTTTCAAACCGATGTAACAAGGTGAATTACGTAACATAAACTTAGGAACGGGCGCTTGGTCTGGACGACGTTCTGCAATTTCAGTCGCAACAAGGTTGCCAGTCGCAATCAACTGCACTTGGCCTGACAAGTAAGCAGACAGGGTTGTGTTGTTGTCTTCAAAGCGTTGCAGCGTTGCACTGGCTGGAATTACTTTTTCTAACTCCATGTCTTCAACAGCACCGCGTGTCACACCAACGGTTTTACCCGCTAGGTCTTCAGGGGAGCCAACTTCAATATCAGCATTCCCAAACACCCCTAGGAAGAAGGGAGCATAGGCCTCGCTGAAGTCAATCGCGCGCTCACGTTCTTCATTTTTACCTAGGCTGGATATGACAAGATCCGCACGGCCTGTTTGTAAATACGGGATGCGGTTGGCGCTGGTGACCGTAATCAATTCAACCGAAACACCCATTTGTTCCGCAATATAATTTGCCATATCGATGTCGTAACCACGCGGCTTCAGATCTGTCCCTACTGATCCAAACGGTGGAAAATCTTGCGGCACGGCAACTCTTAACACGCCCCGCTCTTCAATTTCGGCCAAGAGATTGGCTTGAGCCCCAACAGATAGTGTCACGCCAACAGCGGCCACGGTTGCGAGCAGTCCTCGTTTTACTTGCTTTAATACTTGTTGCATTTCACTCACCCTTTAAGTTGTAACTTTTGATTCACTCAAGGATATATTTGCAACAAAAGTGCCAACATGACTAAAGTCTAAGCCACTTTTTATTAAAGCGTATAAAAACAATTAATTAGCTAACAAGCAGGCAATCGCCTTCAAGACTCCCCCATTCATCAAGACCATGGCATGACGTTCATGAGACGCACTAGAGAACCGAGACGGTGCACGGATGACCAAAACTGTGCAGATGGAATAAACAGGCCTCCACTAGAGTCAAGTGAAGGCCTGTTCGATACTTAATGCATCAAATAGAGGGACAGAAAAAACACCACAGAGCCTAAGGTAACCCAAGCACTGCTGGTAAGACGTTGCACTTTATTGATGAGCACTAACCATAGACCTGTTACACAAAACACCAGCATAAATATCGCGGATAGGTCCGACAATAAACGCCAAAAATCACTGACGCTTTTCCCCCGATGCACGTTATTGAGCATGACAAGTAAGGGCAACGAGAGTGTAAAGACTTCGACAACGCCTTCATCAGGAAAGACTTCAATCGACTGATTGCCATGAGGGCTGTCGAGCACTATGGCAAGTAGGGGTTCATCCTCATCCCATTCAAACTCCATTTTGATGCCACGCACATTATGCTCTCGATCCAACCAATTCAGCACAGTCAATGCATAAAGCGAGGGGCTGTCTTGCCAGTCCATCTGAGTTAAATTCTCTGGCAGTTCAAACGATTGCTCATACTGCTTCGTTTGCCCTAGGTTCCAATCGGTATGGTTTAAGAAAAACCCTGTCACCGCAAAAAAAATCATCGATAAAAGCACAGGCACGGCACTGTATATGTGCAGCCAACGCACCCAACGATTCACCACTAGCATCTTCGTATTCATTAATTTCACATCGAAAAGAAAGGTAAAGTTGCCGTATGATAATCGCACTCAAACTAAATTAACAATATAATACGAATCATTATCAGTTTATACATTGGGTGTTTTGTGGAAAAGTTTGCAACCCTATTGGCCAATCGAGTCGCTATACTTGTTGCCGCGCTAAGCGGTGTTTGTCTATTCCTTCACCTTTTTGTTGGCGTCCTTTTTCATGAAGAGCGCATTCATTTAGCGCTTTCAAACACGCATAGCTTTGCAACCGCATCGCCCTTTGGCCAGTATGCGTTTCATCTGGACGATCCTTTAGCCACTGTTTGGCAAGGGCAGCAGATCACCCACCTTTTCAGCCAGCCCGAAGTTCTCACCTTACATACCCTAATCACAAGTGTCTGGCTGGGAATAGGCTTGCTGTTGCTGAGCGCTGGCGTGTTATTGCTGAATCAACCTCAACGTTTTAAGAAACACCTCGCATTCATTGCCGCCAGCGTTACGTTACTTTTATGTTGCGACCTGCCCTTCTTTTTATCCAACGGCATGGAAAACCCTGTGCTGGATATGTTGTTGATGCTGGGTCTTTTAGCCGCAGCTTTGGCGTTAAAAGGCCAACTCAAAGTGAGCTTACATACAAAAGGGCTGGGCTTACTGGCCTATGCCAGTCAAACGGGCAGTGCGCTGCAGTTAGCTAAAAAGTTACAAGCCTCCACCCCGTCTGGGTGGGATCTTCGCTGTCTATCGCAACTGACTCCGCAATGCCTCAACCAGTATCAACAAGTGCATTTTATTGTGAGCACTCAGGGGGACGGTCAAGCACCAGATACCGCAATCCCCTTTATTAAAGCACTGGAGAAGACCCCTGAGGTGTCAGGCTCCCCGTTTAGTCTTTTGGCATTAGGTGATCGCCATTACCCAAAATTTTGTGCCTTTGGCCACCACTTAGCTGAGCGCTTGCAAGTCAAGGGGTTAAAAAAGCTGATGCCGATTACCGAAGTCGACAAAATGGACATGAATGCAATCAACACATGGTGGACAGCCATTTCCAATAGCAATGAGCTGGCAAGTGAGGCTATCTCTATCGATTACGATCATTTAACACTCACAGACAATCGATGCTTAAATCCCACACAACCTCATCGCCCTGTCCATTGGCTGAGCTTATCGAAACCCGGTTTACGTTACCAAGCGGGTGATTTACTGGCGGTAAAACCCAACATTGTGCCGATGCATTTGGCGCAGCGCATCGCAACACTCGGCTGGTCTGCGGATCACGCGGTCTCCTACCAAGGTCAGCCCTATGCCTTATTCGATTTACTCTTAACGCTGGATTGGACTGATGAGTCTGCACCGTCCCCTCAGCAGTTGGTGGATCAACTCAAACCTCTAACTGAACGTCTCTACTCCATTGCCTCATATGAAGCCGATACCTTGCGTTTATTGGTTCGCCAGCATCAACGTCAAGATGGCAGCATCGGCAATGCGTCCGGCTACCTAACAGAAGCATCCATCGGCACTCGTATTGAAGCAAGCATTCGCCCTCACCCAAGTTTCCATTTAGCGCATGAGGCTCCCCTGATCATGATCGGCGCTGGCACCGGGCTGGCTCCCTTTATTGGCTTTTTGCAACAGCGTCAAGCCAACGGCTGCATGGCTCCGAACTGGTTGTTTTTTGGCGAGCAATACCAAGCCACAGATGCCTATCTATCCGACGAACTCAGTCGCTTTGAACAGGAAGGCATTCTGACTCACCTGACCTGCGCTTGGTCACGTGATGATGGTGTGTATATTCAAGAGCGCTTAACGCAGTATCAAGGCGAGATTCAAAGCTGGGTGAGTGAGCAACAGGCTCAGATTTATGTATGTGGTAGCCAAAAGGGGTTTGGAGAGGGGGTATTAGCCTTATTGCATGACTGGTTCGATGAGTCCGTATTTGATGCTCAAATCCATTTAGACTTGTATTAGTCACGATCACTGATAATCAACTGCCCACGCAGTTGATTGGTGAGGGTATCCACACAAGCGTTCAGAGCTTCGACCTCGCCGGATATCTGAAAGCAGGCTTGGTGTTGATAGCTCACCTCTAGGGTTAAATTCAACTGCTGCACCTGATGACGGACTTGCGATTCATACTCATAGGCAACGCTCAGTTTGATGGAGGCTTGAGGACGTACCTCGTCCAACTCTGCATGGTTTAAAGGATCGCTAATCGCTTGCGAATAGGCGCGTACCAAGCCACCGGCTCCGAGCTTAATGCCACCAAAATAGCGCACCACCGTCGCCAATACATTGTCCAAACCTTTATGCTGCAAGACATTGAGCATGGGCTTAGCGGCGGTGCCGGAAGGCTCACCATCATCGGATTGACGCACCTGTCCTTTTACCAGCATGGTATAGCAAATATGACGCGCTTCAGGGTGCTGCGCCCATAACTCAGCCACCCGTTTTAGTCCTTCTTCATGACTTGCAATCGGCTCGATACGACCGATAAAACGCGACTTCTTGATTTCGAACTCGGTTTCCACTGCGCTAGCGAGAGTTTTCGTTGCGCTCATTCGATTACAAAATCCGTAAGACCGGTTCGTTTAAAGCCGATAGTTGCTCACGCAGTTGCAAAATATGCTCTCCCCAATAGCGCTCGGTATTAAACCAAGGAAAATTCAATGGAAAAGCAGGGTCTTCCCAACGCCTTGCCAACCACGCACTGTAATGCAGCATTCTAAGGGTCCGCAAAGGTTCAATCAAATGAAGCTCGCGTGGATCAAATTCTGCAAACTCCTCGTACCCTGCCAGCACCTCGGCAAGCTGCAATTCGCGCTGAGAGCGTTCATTTTCACTCAATAGCATCCATAAATCCTGAATCGCAGGTGCCATGCGCGCGTCATCAAAGTCGACAAAATGCGCCAAATCGTCACGCCAGAGTAAATTGCCACCATGGCAATCCCCGTGCACACGCAGGTAGCGAATATCAGGATAAAGTGCAAACGCCGCTTCGATCCGCTGCATGAGATCTTGAGTCAAACTTCGATAGGCCGGTTCTAATGACGCCGGAATAAACCCTGACAGCAAGCGTTCGATGCTTTGATAGCCAAAACTTTGCATATCGAGGGTTGGACGATGTGTGAAGGGCTTCACCGCACCCACCAAATGCATGCGTCCAAGGGTTCGACCTAGCTGATACAAATGATCAGGGTTGTCTAAGTCCGGTGCCCGTCCGCCTCTACGCTCGTACAACGCAATCGGAAAGCCTTGATAATGCAAAAGACTTTGACCTTGTACACGCATAGGGGGAACGACTGACAGGTCTTGTGCCACTAACTCATCACAAAAATCGTGCTCTTCTTGAATTTGAGCATCCGTCCAACGCCCTGGCCGATAAAACTTGGCAATGATCGGCACTTTTTCGTCGATACCTATCTGATAAACCCGATTTTCGTATGAGTTCAATGCCAATACGCGACCGTCAGATAGAAAACCCTGTGCTTCGATAGCATCAAGAATAAAATCCGGCGTCAAACGCTCAAACGGGTGTGGCTGGGACGATTGGGTCACATGTGCTCCATAACAGGCCGCGACAGCCCATGAGTCGATCTATATTGGCGATCAGGATAGCTTAGATAGGCGGGGCTGACCACCTGTGTTCTTCATGCGCTCAGCCCATGACCTCAACTACCCGACTGTCCTTTCGTCCGATCCGCCAGCGGCGTCGAAAAGGTATGCTCCATATCCCATGGAAAACGTATCCAAGTATCTTGGCTGACTTCGGTAATAAAGGTGTCTACCAAAGGCTTGCCTGCTGGCTTGGCATAAATCGTTGCGAAGTGCGCTTTAGGGAGCATTTCACGAACATGGCGCGCGGTTTTCCCCGTATCAACCAGATCGTCAATCAAAATCATGCCCTCACCATCCCCTTCAACCCCTTTTAGGACATCCAGTGCGCCTTGTTTCGCCGCCGTGCCCGAGGCATCACTCTTTTGATAACTCACAACACAAATGGTGTCGATTAAACGTATGTCCATTTCACGCGCGAGAATCGCCGCTGGCACTAAGCCACCCCGAGTAATCGCGATAATGCCCTTCCACTCGCCTTTATCCAACAAACGCCAAGCCAAGGCTCTCGCATTGCGATGCAGCTCTTCCCAACCCACGGGAAAATCCATTCGATAGTGATGCTCTGTCATATATAGTTTCCTAATCAGTCGGTTAAGTCGGGTGATGAGTCTCTCAAATGCGTAAAATCATAAAATTATACGCAGGATACGTTGTATTATACGCATCATCGTCTAACTTATTAAGTTGACCAGTCGATCAATTTTTTGGCATGAGATTTGCCATTAAGTTCTCAGACACTCGGTCTTTACGACGAGATAATTATGCTGATCATGCCCAGCTGTGGCAGAAAACTCTAAAAGGGAATCCCTATGCTTGAACGACTCTTTCAGCTCCAAGCCCACAATACATCGGTGAAAAACGAGGTATTAGGCGGCATCACCACCTTTTTGACGATGGCGTACATCATTTTTGTTAACCCTTCGATGTTGGCCCAAACCGGCATGGATCAGGGTGCTGTGTTTGTTGCCACCTGTCTTGCAGCTGCGATTGGCTGTTTAATTATGGGGCTTTATGCAAATTATCCGATCGCGCTTGCACCAGGAATGGGCTTAAATGCCTTTTTCACCTACGGTGTTGTGCTCGGCATGGGCTATACATGGGAAGTGGCTCTCGGCGCCATTTTCTTATCGGGTGTTTTATTTATCCTCATCAGCGTCTTCCCGATACGTGAGTGGGTGATCAACTCCATTCCGTCCTCACTTAAGCTCGGCATTGCAGCCGGTATCGGTCTATTCTTGGCGATTATTGCGCTGAAAAACGCAGGTATCGTTGTTCAACACCCCGCTACCCTCGTTACATTGGGTGATTTATCCAGCCCTCCTGCCATTTATGGCCTCTTAGGCTTCTTCGTGATTGCTGCCTTGGCGTATTTAAAAATCACTGGGGCCGTGATGATCGGCATTTTGAGCGTCACCATCTTGGCTATTATTCTGGGACACAATGAGTTTGGTGGGTTAATGTCCATGCCCCCCTCCATTGCACCCACCTTTATGGCAATGGATATTGCAGGTGCCTTCGAAGTCGGGATGATTAGCGTCATCTTTGCCTTTTTGTTTGTGGATCTTTTTGATACATCAGGCACCCTAATCGGTGTGGGTGAGCGCGGCAAACTCTTGGATAAAGACGGTAAACTACCGCGTATCAAAAAAGCCCTGCTCGCTGACTCAACCGCGACGGTGATCGGTGCGGGCTTAGGTACGTCGTCGACCACCAGTTATATTGAAAGTGCATCGGGTGTTGCGGCGGGCGGGCGCACCGGTTTAACGGCGGTTGTGGTGGCTGCGTTATTTTTAATTAGTTTGTTCTTCGCACCCTTAGCAGGTTCAATCCCGGCCTATGCCACTGCAGGGGCTTTGCTCTATGTTGCGGTCTTAATGACTGGCAGCCTATCCAAGGTCGATTGGGACGATGTATCAGAAGCGGCACCCGTACTGATTGCCGCATTGACCATGCCGTTAACCTTTTCGATTGCTCACGGCATTGCTTTGGCATTTGTCAGCTATGCCGTCATCAAGCTGTTTTCAGGTCAGGGAAAAAGTGTCAGTGTCAGTGTCTATGCCTTAGCGGCGTTTTTCATTGTTAAGTTTATTTTCTTCCCCTAAACACTCTTATCTACTCATAAAAACGGCCAACATAGATTGGCCGTTTTTTATTTAAAGACCCCTTCAATACCCTGTCATTTCCAAATAGCCCTTGCCAGAATGACTCCCTTCAAAACGAATAGGGCCTTCCCAATAGGCGATACCTGTTGCCATCCAAGCATTCGGATTCAGTGCTTGAGTGCGCAGATCAATGCCGACATCTTCGACCGTCAGCTGCCATTCAACCGGAAGCCGTCTGCCAGCAACAGAGTGTTGACGTAACGGCTGCATTCGAATTTGATTGGGTTGCAAAGGATACGCCGTGCCATCGGCTGAAATATAGGTGCCAGAAAAATAGTCTTGGCTTTGACGGTGGCGAAGACGAAACAACATCAACTTATCCCCCTGATCCAGATGGAGTGAAAACCAGTCCCAACCTTCTTGATCCTCGGCTAAGGGCTGGCTGCTCCATTCTCGGTCAAGCCAAGCATCGCCTGTGACACTAAACTGCTCATCGCCTATTTGGATTGAACCTGAGGCCTGTAAAAAAGGTAAGCTCAGATAATACGACGCTTGGCCCTGTGGCGATTTCACACTATACCCCTGATTCCCCTGCAGCACAGAAGGTCCAACGTTGGCTAGCGCCAAATCATAACTAAACTCAGGAGTTTGTGCCGTAAGCGTAAACTGCGTGGCCGCTTCATCATTTGCTCTCATTGACCAATGGTCGATCCACGCCGTGAAGGGGTCCATTTCAACACCCGCTTGCCCCACACCGCCACGTGCATATCGATCCGCCGAGAAATGTTGATTAGCACGTGTGAGCCCGACATGCCCAAGCCAGAGTTGCTGATTCGCCCAACCTTCGCGCTGTGGTGACGGTGAACTGGCCTGACGAAACAACGTCCATTGAATGCCGAGTGTTTCACCCGATTCACTTTCTAGATTGGCCGTCACATACCACCACTCAATACGATAATCTGAGTGCTGATTGAGTGCTTCAGGATAGTCAATTTCAGCATCAGGCTCTACCTGAGCAAAGCCCGTTGCATCCGATCCTAGCCCTGCAAAGCCTTGTGTCGAAGGCACGGGGTCACAGCCCACCAGTGCCCACAAGACCATCAGCAGGACGCCGACTTTATTGATCATCACGAAAGCCTTTTAACAGCTCACCGGGTGAGCAAAATTGTAATTTTAAAACTGGGATGAGCGCCGCTAAAAATGCACTCACCAGCGCGGAGAGTGTTAAGTAAAACCATTGGTGTGGAAACATCTGCCAAGGAAGTGCCCAACCGAAGGCACGAACATTGATCACATTCACCAAGCAATAGCTAATGATTAAACCCAAGGGAATTGCTAACAAGGCGGTGATCAAGGCAAGCGCTAGTAGTCTTAGCAGTTCAATCAGCAGCAATTGTCGACGCGAGACACCACAGGCCCAAATCGGCGCAACCTGCGTTAAGCGCATATTCGATAAGGTCAGCAGGCTACCGAAAAGAGCGATGGCCGCAATCGCCAGCACCAGAAGATTAAGGGCCTGAGTCGCGGCAAAGGTGCGTTCAAACAGTTGCAACGAATACCCTTTGACCGCTTGCTGATCTAAGACTTGTGTCCCCGTAAAACCGAACTCATCTTTAAGGGCCGATATTAATGCGTCTATCTGAGACGGCTCAATACGCAGCGCAAAACTTCCACGTTCAGCATCAGGCCAGTTGAGATACAGCGTATCCAGCGACATCATCACCTGCCCCTTAGGGTTGCCATAATCACTGAAAATGGCAAGGATGGTAAATTCACGCTGCTGCATCCCCTGCAATGCAATCGAATCGCCTAAATTAAGCGCGAGCTGTCGTGCCAACTGTTCATTGATCATGACCGCAGACTCGCTTTCTATTGCTTGCCATACCTGTGGTGCTTCGCTCAGAAGGGGCCAGTGGTCGACATAGGTGCTATGCACCTGAAAGCCTCGTAACTCAATGGGGACTCCTTCAAGTTGGGTCGCTGCCCTCGCCGATGGAAGAACAGCCGTCACACTTGGAGTGCCTGCCAACCATTGTGTCACTTGCTGAGCCTGCTCTTCACTGTCTGTGCGCACGTAGACTTCGGCAGCAAGACGCTGATCGAGCCATCCGGTGAAGGTGTTACGAAACCCTTCGACCATGCCTCCCACGCCAATGCTCGTCGACAACGCGAGTAATAGTGCCACCAATGCAACGCTTAGGTTCGGAACTTGCAAGCGTGCATCCGCCCAGAGCCACTGAGTGATCATTGATTTAGCCGAACGTTGACAGAGGCTGAGGAGCCTATCCAAGATCACGGGCATCAACAGGGCTGCACTCAAAAACACCAAGGCTAAGAGTAAAAAGCCACTGAATAAGGACTGACCTAGCCCTGCAGTGAGGACTGCCATCAGGAGAGATACAAGCCCCAATATACTTAGTCCTTTAAGCCGTCGTTGATCATTTAGCGATGGCATTGACTGACCTAAATGAACACCATCCTGTTTAATGAGTTTGATCAAAGGCACGATTGCGGCAATTAAAGTGCCACCCCACGCCATAAACACCCCCTGCTGCCACCATTGCCAAGACAGTTGTAGCTCACTTGATACTTGAGCACCGTACAAGCCAGCAAGACTGGCCGACAGATCGGGCAATAAAAGAGTGGCGATCCAATAGCCAGCCACTAACCCCGGAAGTGCAATCAAGCCACTCAGGAGTAAGAGCTCTAGCAGTAACCACGCCATCAACTCACGCTGACTGACACCGCAACTGAATAAAATACGACGCAAGGTTAAACGCTGAGTGAGCGCTAGATGAATGGCTGAGTAAACCATGAGCAATCCCACCAAAAAGGCCAGCAGGCTTAATGCGGTTAAATTAAGATGAAAGCTAGCCGTTAAGCGCGAAATGTCATGATCACTTTGTGGCAGTATCAGGCGCAGAGCCGCCGCTAAATCGTCAGGCAAAGCGGAGGGGGTCTGTGCGTCTAACAGCAACAGGCGTGAGACGTGTCCTTCCATTCCCAGCCAATGCTGAGCCAAATAGATATCGGTCATAACCTCGTTATGCGCCAAGGCCGTACTGGTGTGAATCTTGACCTTTTCACCCTGCGGATTAAAGGGAAAGGCATCCGCCGTGGCATGTGCTAGCAGCGGCCTTAAACGCTCCGCCGTAGAGGGCGACATCCACACCTGCCAAGGAGGCGTTAAAAAGTCGTTTAAAGACAGGTTGTCCGGTAAGCCCGTTGAACCTTGATCAGATCGATTCGAGGATTGTAGGGTCATTGAGTCAATGCCGACAATCTGAATCTTGACATCCTTCTCTGGCAAATCCTCTAGCTTAAATAAAGCCTCTAACGACAATGCCCCCTCGACCAAGGGAGTCACTATCCAACCCAGGCGTCGTAAACGAATGTACTCTGACTCTTGAATAGGTTGATCACCTACACTGACGATCTGCGCTTGATTGATGCTATCGAATCGAGCCGCCGCCTGATCGTAACTCAGTCGCGCCTGCTGATTCAGCGCTTGTACGCCACTCCACAACGCGGTCGCGGCCAGTAACCCTAAAACGAGCGTGCTTAATTGAACCGGGTGTCGCCACCAGTGACTGAGTAACGCGTGTAATATCCATAAGGAAGGCATCCGAACTCGCATTACTTGAGTTGTCCTTGGCTTAAGGTCAATGAACGATCTAAACGTGCAGCCAGCAAAGCGCTGTGTGTCACCATTAATAAGCTTGTCCCTGTTTCTTTGACCAGCGCCAGCATGAGCGTCATCACCTGCTCTGCATTGGTTTCATCGAGACTGCCAGTGGGTTCGTCCGCCAACAGTATAGGCGCACGCGCCGCTAACGCACGCCCAATCGCCACACGTTGCTGCTGTCCGCCAGATAACTGAGCCGGGTAGCGTTTAAGGAGTGCCTCTAACCCTAAGGTCGCGACAAGATGCATTAGCCAGCGATCATCAACCCTATTCGCAAGTCGTGCCTGAAAGACGAGGTTGTCATAGATTGTCAGGCTCGGTATCAAATTCAACTGCTGAAAAATAATACCTAGCTGATAGCGCCGAAGCTGAGACCTCTGGCGATCATTCATCTGGCAAAGATCTTGATCTGCGATCAGAATGCGCCCCTTATCGGCCTGCTCAAGGCCTGCAACCATATGCAGCAGTGTGGATTTACCACACCCGGATTCGCCCATTAAGGCGATACTCTCCCCTGCGTGAAGGTTAAAATGCAAGTCACTGAACAACGGCAGCGGGCCCTGTGGCGTCTGATGAGATTTAGCTAAGTGGGTCACCTGCAGCATTTACCCTTCCTTTTTGTCTGGATTTAAGCCAATTCCACATCATTTCGTTGTAAAAAACATCTCAAAAGCCAACGATTCTTTCTTTTATCGCTACAAACCGCAAGAGGGATTGGTGCTTAAGTGCACAGAGTTCTATCTTTATTAGACACGCGGGACAAAAAGTGTGTCCCGCTCATCTCAATTAATTTCGAACGTCTTCCCCAAGCATTCGAAAATTGGCAAGATAAATGCAATACTTGACCAGTCAGACAAGTTTATTTTGATCTATAGTTGTAATGAAGTATCGGCCCAGTCTAGTCATTAGACAAAAAGCGCCATGCAGACAATAAAATAAACTTAACTATCAATAGGTTAAAAACACCATTCAATGTAAGGATGACTCGGGATGCAATTCATACTAAATCAAGAAGAGTTGACGGTTGAAAATTTTGCACCAGATACGACGCTTTTAGAGTATTTACGCACTCAGTTGATGCACCGTGGTAGTAAAGAAGGCTGTGCATCAGGTGATTGCGGTGCGTGTACCCTAGTCGTCGCTGACCCGAGTCCCAATGGCCTAACCTATCGAACGGTCAATAGTTGTATCACGTACCTTGGTAGCCTAGAGGGTCGACAAGTCATTACGGTTGAAGGCTTGAGTTCCTCAACGGGCGAGCTCCATCCTGTGCAACAAGCGATGGTCGATCATCATGCGTCTCAGTGTGGTTTTTGTACGCCTGGCTTTGTCATGTCGTTATTCAGTCTTTACAAGCAACGTGAACAGCTAACACAGCAAGAACGTCTGACACGAGAAGAGATCAACGAGCATTTAGGCGGCAACCTCTGTCGATGCACGGGCTATCGACCCATTATTGATGCGGCTTTATCCCTCAGCACCCAACCTGACGCCTTCACAGAACAGACTCAATCGATTCGAGAGGCCTTGCTCACCCTGCAAGCGTCCGCTCAAACGAATGTGCCCCAGCCCTCCTTAACACCGTCTTCTGCGTTTTTTCACTCACCCACGCAGTTGAGCGAGTTAATCGAGTGGCTTGAGGCGCATCCCGATGCACGCTTAGTGGCTGGTGGCACTGACCTTGCGCTCGACACCACGCAACAACTTAAGGATATTCCTAAGCTTATCTATACGGGCAAGGTGGCTGAGCTTAAGCGCATTGAGGTGACGGATGACTCCCTGATCTTAGGCGCAGCAGTGACCTATCAAGAATGCCATGCTCAGATGAAAACCCACTTCCCCCCTCTAGCCGCCCTATTTGTGCGTTTAGGTTCACAACAAATTCGCAATCAAGGCACCCTTGGCGGTAACATTGCCAATGCGTCTCCTATAGGCGATACACCCCCTGTACTCTTAGCCCTTGATGCTGAGCTAAGGCTCGTGTCTCCCGAGGGACAGCAAACGCTGCCGATTAAGGATTTTTTTACGGGCTACCGACAAACCTGCCTGCCCAAAGCTGGCATCCTTGAAAGCATTCGCATCCCCTTGCTAGACCCCGCTGATTTTTTTAGAGTCTATAAAATTTCAAAACGCCTTGATGATGATATTTCGGCCGTGTGCTTTGCCTTGCGAATTCGATTAGATGCCAAGGGTTGTATCTCGGATGCGCGTTTAGGCTTAGGGGGGATGGCCGCGACCCCAGCCCGCGCCTTGCATGCTGAGCAGGCCCTGTTAGGTCAAGCCTTTACCCTAGAAGGCATCCAAGCGGCACAGCATGCGCTAACACAAGACTTTTCGCCCTTAACCGATGTCCGTGCCAGTGCCCAGTACCGACTTGAGGTGGCCGCCAATTTACTCACACGCGCAGTGCACGAATATTTAACTGGCACATCACTGGAGGTCAGCCATTATGCGTAATTTAACTGCGTTAGATACGGCAACTGCCTCTATCCCCTCAGGCATAGGGCAAAAAATTCCACATGAAAGTGCCGAGCGCCATGTCGCTGGCAGTGCCTTATATGTGGATGATATTCGCGAGCCGCAGGGACTCATGTATGCTGCCGTGATACGCAGCGCTATCGCCAAAGGCAAGATTACTCGTCTGGATTTAACCCCCGTTTTACACGCGCCCGGCGTCGTCACCCTGCTTACATTGGACGATATTCCTGGCATTACGGATATCGGTCCGGTATTTCCAGGTGACCCAATTTTAACCAGCGACATGATTGCCTACGCAGGCCAACCGATTGCAGTGGTCGCGGCCAGGACCGAACGCCAAGCGCGCCAAGCCGCCCGTTTAGCCGTGATCGAGTACGCAAAGGAGCCTCCACAACTTGACGCTGAAGCCGCAGTTGCCGCTGGCGAACTGGTCAGGCCCAGCCATCAGATGCAAATAGGGGAAGACATAGATCTTGCCCTAAGCAACGCTCCGATTCGTCTTGAGGGCAAGATGAATGTTGGTGGACAAGAGCATTTATACCTCGAGGGCCAAGTGTCTATGGCCGTGCCTTGCGAAGAGGGCGGTATGCTCATTTATACATCCAGCCAGCACCCGAGCGAAGTGCAAAAACTGGTCGCAGAGGTCCTGCACATCCCGTTTAACCGTGTGACCGTTGATATGAGACGCATGGGCGGTGGCTTCGGCGGCAAAGAAACACAAGCCGCACCCTGGGCCTGCTTAGCCGCCTTGGTGGCGAAAAAGATTCAGAAGCCCGTTAAACTCAGATTACCCCGTGTCGACGATATGGTGATGACCGGCAAACGCCATCCTTTTGTCAATCACTACCGTATAGGCACGGATGAACAAGGCCGCTTTTTAGCGGCCGACATCACGGTCATTGGCAATGGCGGGCACTCGCCTGACTTAACCGATGCCATCGTCGATCGAGCCATGTTTCATGCGGACAACGCCTACTTTTTAAGCAATGCCCGCATTCAAGGCCACCGCGCGCGAACCAATACGGTTTCACATACGGCCTTTCGTGGCTTTGGTGGGCCGCAAGGCATGATGATTATTGAACGCGCCATGGATGATATCGCCCGTCGCTTAGGCTGTGACACCTTGGAAATACGTAAACGCAACCTTTACCAAGCCGAGCGCGATGTCACGCCTTATCATCAAGACGTGGACTATGCGCCCCTACATCAGATTATCGAGACCTTAGAAGAGAGTAGCCAGTATTGGCTTCGCCGAGCCGCCATCCGTGACTGGAATGCCAACAGCCCTATTCTGAAAAAAGGCTTAGCACTCACGCCTGTTAAATTTGGTATTTCATTTACAGTGCAGCACTTGAATCAGGCTGGCGCACTGATTCATCTGTACACGGATGGCAGTGTTCAGGTGAATCACGGTGGCACCGAGATGGGACAAGGACTCCACACCAAGGTGGCACAAATTGTTGCACAGTGTTTAGGGATCAGCTGCGAAAACATCTTGATAACCGCCACCCGCACCGACAAAGTTCCCAACACCTCTCCCACGGCGGCATCCAGTGGCACCGACCTAAACGGCAAAGCCGCCGAACAAGCGGCACTCATTTTGAAACAACGCTTGTCCGACTATCTAGCACAAACACTGGCAATAAACGTGGAGCAACTGCGCTTTGCGGATGGGCGCATCTGGTGGACGGAGACAGACTCAAAATGCTTTGCGGAAGTGGTACAGGATGCCTATTTGGCGCGAGTGCCTTTATCGGCCACCGGATACTACAAAACACCGAAGATTTGGTATGACCGCACTCAAGCAAAAGGCCGCCCTTTCTTTTACTTTGCTATGGGAGCGGCGGTGTCTGAGGTGTTGGTCGACACCTTAACGGGTGAGTACCGTTTGCTGCAAACCGACATCCTTCATGATGTAGGACAAAGCTTGAACCCCGCAATCGATATTGGACAAATTGAGGGTGGCTTTATTCAGGGCATGGGCTGGTTAACCACCGAAGAGTTGGTTTGGAATCCAGACGGCATTCTGCTGAGTAACTCGCCCGCAACCTATAAAATTCCAGCCATCAGTGATGCACCGCCCATTTTCAATGTCGCACTCTACGAACAACCTAATCCAGAGGCGACCATTTACCATTCTAAAGCCGTGGGTGAACCTCCCTTTATGCTCGCCATTTCGGTCTGGTCAGCCCTGCGCGATGCCATCAGTAGCCTGAGTGATTACCGCATAAGTCCCGATCTCGATACCCCGGCGACACCTGAGCGTGTTCTTACGGCAATTAATGCACTTCGCTTTGCGGCTAAGGAGGCTGAATGATTCGTTGGAGCGATGCCTTAGCCGACTATCAACGTGATGGACGGGCTCATGTGCTGGTCAGTGTCATTGCTACAGAAGGCTCGGTTCCCCGCAATGCTGGCAGCAAAATGCTCGTTGCCTGTGACCAAGCGATTGACACCATCGGCGGCGGAAATCTTGAACTCCACGCCATTGAATTCTCTCGTCAACTCTTAGCACAAGGAAAGGCCTGTCAACGCATCGAGAAAATCCCACTGGCTGCCGCCATGGGACAATGCTGCGGCGGCCATGCCACTCTACTCTTTGAATGCTTTGTGAACACCAGCACTCAGGTTTGGCTGTTTGGAGCAGGTCACGTCGGCAAAGCACTGAGTTTGATTTTATCTGAGCTGCCCGTCCATCTTCACTGGGTTGATACTCGAGAAGAATTTTTACCAAAACAAGACGCGCCCAATTGCACACCCTATGCCGTACAAGATACAACGGATGTCTTCCAACGCATTCCCAAACAGGCCTTGATCCTCATCATGACGCACTGCCATGCCCAAGATTACGATATCTGCGCAGCAGCACTCGCACAGCAGCATGAAGGATTTATCGGCTTGATTGGCTCTAAAACCAAAGCCGCTCGCTTTCGTCATCGATTGCAGCGCGCGGGTTTTTCATCTGAGCAGATACAAGGCATCGAATGTCCGATTGGCATAAAAGGGACGGGAGGAAAACGCCCAATGGAGGTTGCGGTATCGATTGCTGGCCGCCTGATCGAGGTCTACAGCACACAAGCAACCTCTTTCATTGATACAGGCGACCTTCATCAATTGACTGATACAATAAATGAGACCCTTCATGACACTCAATGAATTTAACCAACTCGATACACTGGCCGCCGCCAACGCACTGCGCCAATGCTGTGTGAGTGAGGCGTGGGTGGTGCGCATGTTAGGCGCACGCCCATTTGAATATGAACACGAACTCTACGCAACGGCCGAGGCCTGCTGGCAAGGACTTGACCGAGCCGATTACCTGCAAGCGTTTGAAGGTCATCCGAAAATTGGTGATGTGGGCTCTTTGCGGGCTAAATATGCCAACACCAAAGTCTTGGCGGCGGGCGAACAGGCCGCTGTTTCTGATGCTGATGAACAAACACTGCGGGCACTGGCCGAGGGCAATACCGCCTATGAGGCTCGCTTTGGCTACATTTTTATCGTTTGTGCAACGGGTAAAAGCGCTGAAGAGATGCTGAGCCTACTCAACGCGCGTTTGAGCAATTCACCCGATGATGAGTTGGCAATCGCGGCGGCAGAGCAGAATAAAATCACCCTAATCCGTTTACAAAAAATGTTATCGACTTAAGCTGCAGGATTTTACCATGAGTCAAATCACTACCCATGTTTTAGATACCAGTCGCGGACTTCCTGCGTCAGGCATTCCCATTGTCCTTAGCCATTGGCAAGCGGCCGAGTGGGTTGAAATCGCCTCTGGCATCACCAATGCAGATGGACGTGTATCGGATCTTTTACCCGCCTCTCAGCGTCTTAGCGAGGGCCGCTATCGTTTGCGATTTAGTTTAGATGGGTATTTTATAGAGCATCAGCAATCGGTTTTTTATCCACAGGTTGATATTGAATGTAACCTATCGGGTGAAGGTGAGCATTACCACATTCCCCTGCTGTTGAGTCCCTTTGGCTATTCAACCTACCGAGGCTCCTAACCTATGACATCACACGCCTTTCGCGCCTCAATTTTACATTACCACGATGATCCTCGCCTTCAGGGTGAGTCGGCTCGCGAGTATTTTGAAGATGGCTTATTGCTGATCGAAAATGGACGCATTGCTGCCTTAGGTCCCTATTCCGACCTCATCAAAACCCTGGATAGCCAAATTACGGTTGAAGACTACAGCGGTCATTTAATCATGCCGGGCTTTATCGATTTACACACCCATTACCCTCAAACGGAAATGATTGCGGCGTATGGGCGCCAACTCTTGGAGTGGTTAAACACCTACACCTTCCCAACCGAACGTAAATTCGCTGATAAAGACTATGCCAAGGCCATCGCCACATTTTTTGTTGATGAGCTGTTACGCAACGGCACCACCACCGCAATGGTCTTTGGTACGGTGCATAAACAGTCGGTTGATGCCCTGTTTGAAGTCGCGCAAGCACAGGACATGCGCCTTTTAGCAGGTAAGGTGATGATGGATCGCAATGCACCCGATTTTTTAACGGATACCGCCCAATCAGCCTACGAGGACTCCGCCGAACTGATTGAGCGTTGGCACGAAAAGGGCCGTCTTCATTACGCCGTTACCCCACGCTTTGCCCCCACCAGCACTCCAGAACAACTGCAAAAAGCAGGGCAATTATTGCAAGACTACCCAGGTGTCTACTTGCAAAGCCACCTTGCTGAAAATCGTGACGAGCTGGCTTGGGTCGCAGCGCTGTTTCCAAATGCACGCGATTATCTGGATGCCTATGAGCAATTCGGAATGCTTGGCCCCAAAAGTATTTACGCACACGGTATTCACTTATCTGAACATGCCTGCCAACGCTTAGCAGACTCCGCTACAGTGCTCGCCCACTGTCCGACATCCAATTTATTTTTAGGCTCAGGCCTGTTTGATATGGAGCGCATGCACGCCCAAGGTGTTCGCTTTGCCATAGGAACCGATGTGGGTGCCGGTACCAGTTTTTCTATGTTCCAAACGCTGGGTGATGCCTACAAAATCCAACAGCTGCAAAGTGTTTCACTGGCCCCCGATCAGAGCTTTTACCTAGCGACGCTAGGCGGTGCGAGAGCCTTATCACTGGAGACACATCTAGGCAACTTTTTACCGGGGAAAGAGGCTGACTTTGTCGTCATCAATCTGAAATCAACCCCCCTCATGGCGTTTAGAACCGGAACCTGTCAAACACTCAACGAGGTCTTATTTGTATTAAGCATGCTCGGCGATGATCGACTGATTGAAGCCACCTATATCTTGGGCAGCAAAGCCTATCAGCGGGAGAACTAAGCGATGGATCCTTACTTATCTGATTGGCTGCATTTATTGCTCAGATTATTGCATGTCGTGACCGCCATTGCTTGGATCGGAGCTTCCTTCTATTTTGTCTGGTTAGACAACTCCTTGGAAGAGCCTCCTCAATGGAAAAAAGACAAGGGAATCAAGGGAGATCTATGGTCGATCCATGGTGGCGGCTTTTATGAGGTGGCTAAGTACCAGCTCGGCCCAGAAAAAATGCCCAAACATTTACATTGGTTTAAGTGGGAAGCCTACTCCACCTGGATCACGGGGATGCTTCTGCTGACGCTCATGTACTATGTGGGTGCAAGCAGCTACATGATTGACCCCGCCAAAGCGGATCTCGCACCTTGGCAGGCGATTGCAATAGGGTTAGGCACCATTGGGGTGGGATACCTGATGTATGAGCTTTTGTGTCGCACGCCTTTAGTGGATAAAGAGCTAATACTGGGTCTCGTATTATTGGCCATTATCACCTTTTTAGCCTGGGCGCTGAGCCAGGTGATTGGCGATAGAGCGGCGTATATTCATATTGGCGCGTTAATCGGAACCTGTATGGCCGCCAACGTGTTTACAACCATTATGCCCTCGCAACGCGCCTTGGTCAGTGCCGTTGAAAAAGGTGAAGCACCCGATCCTATTTATGGAATGAACGCAAAGCGCCGTTCAACCCATAACAATTACGCCACGCTACCTGTATTGTTCATTATGCTCAGTAACCACTCGCCCATGACCTATGGCCATGAATACGGTTGGGCCATTTTAGGTGCCTTGACACTCATTGGCGCTTGGGCTCGGCATTTTTTCAATCTACGTCATCGTGGCATTGTGAAGCCTTGGATATTGATCTCGGCGTTTGCTGCGTTTGTACTGCTCGCTATTGTGGCACGGCCTCAAGCCATTCAACAGGCGGACATAGGTGATGCGCAGTTAAACGACTCACAAGCCTTTGCCATCGTGATTGAACGCTGTGCAACCTGTCACAGCCGTGCGCCCACCGACGACATATTTGCCATTTCGCCCGGTGGTATCATGCTCGAAACAGGGCCCGATATTTTGCGCATGCTGGATCGGATAGAAGCGCGAAGCATTCAGACGCACGATATGCCGTTTTTAAACAAAACGCAGATGACACTGGAAGAGCGTGCCTTATTAGGCGAATGGATTCAGCGTAAGCGGTCTTAATGCTAAACAAGTGGGTCAGATAACAGGCCAAGGATGGCTATTTATTGAGTGCTGCCGCCGAGTTGGGGAATGGTTTTCGCGCAGTTTTACTAGGGAGCAGGATCAACCCCTTTCACCCCACAGCCTTTCAAAATAATATGCGTGATCGTTTGCGTGGCTTTTGCAAAGTCTTCGGCATCCGGCTCGAGCTTATTCAAGGCAGCCGCAATTTGTATGGCAAAATCAGCATAATGTTGCGTGGTGGACCAAATCATAAACAGCAAGTGTTCAGGCGTGATTGGGTCCAGTTTTCCTTGATCAATCCAAGCTTGAAAAACAGCAACGCGCCCTGCAAACCACTCGTGGTAGTTGTCACTGAAATAGGTACTCATGTTCGGAGCACCACTAATAATTTCAGATGCGAAGATACGCGAAGCGAGGCTGTATTCGCGTGAGAAATCAATTTTCCGTCGGATATAATGGGTTAAGACCTCGGCGGGATCATCTTCAGCCGTAATTGCACTCAGCGTTTCATCCCACAGCTCGATAATGTCACTCAAGACAGCGATGTACAGGCCTATTTTATTTTTGAAGTAATAGTGCAGATTCGCTTTAGGAAGGCCTGCGCGCTGTGCAATCGCATTCATGCTCGCACCCGCAAAGCCTTTTTCGGCAAACTCGATTTCAGCCGCACGAAGAATGAGTGTTTCATTTTGCTTACGGATTCGTCCAGCAGGCTTTTCTTGCTGGTATGATACGATTTTGAATAGCAAAGTAAAACGCTCCTTCATACATCAACTTGGTTTGATGACGCAGAAGTATAAAGACTTATGTAGCGATAATCGACCCAAAAATCAGAAGCCTGCGACCTGAAATAAAGATGTACGCAGTTAAAAATGTTAACCTTGTCCTCATCTTAATACAGCGCATGAGAAGTCATGCCAATCCATAGAAAACAATATCAGGAGACAAGTGTGTCAGACATTTTTGAGCTGGAAGCGCGTGATCCAGAGATCTATCGCAAAGAAACCCGAAAAAACACCCTGATCCTAATGGCGATTTTTATTGTTCTGGCAATGAGTCTAGCCACCTTGAGTGTGTCGTTCTTCGGTCATCCCGATGGCAATAACTTTAAGTGGAATGCAGCGGGCGTATTGGCTGGCTTCATTCTGACAACCATTATTTTTAAACAGATTCTATTGCGTCAACCTTGGATGAGTTCATCTCTCTATGGTTGGAAGCTCAAACGTTGCCTGATGAGCATCACCAATAGTATGCACCACGTCGAAACCGGTGTTGAACAAAACGACATCACCGCCATCAAGCTGCTGCGCTTCTATCATTTGGGCCTAATGCAAATGCATCAATTAGAAGGCAATGACGGCGGTGTCAGCGAGTTGCAAAAACCTATCCAAAAACTATTGCTAAAAATTGAGGCACTGGAGCTGGAACCACAACAGACACGCTTTGATTCAGCATGGATAGACTCAGTGAAACAATCCGCTAAACAAAAATCCGTTTAAGTTTATAGAAGGGTGCGGCGTTTCCGCCTCACCCTTCTCACAGAACCGTCCGGACGAACCTTGAATAGGGTTCGAACGCATCACTACTGAAACCTTGCACAGCCTTGGGATAACTTTGCCGCTAGACGGTTCAAGCTTTCACTGGCGCTTTCCGAAAGATTCGCGGTGCGACTAATTTGCTCAATATCCTGATTGAGTAAATGCATGGACTGACCTAAGTGATCCGTGACGCCGGTTTGCTCTTGTGTGGCCAGTGCAATATTGTGGTTTAAAGAGACAATTTCTGTCACCGCTGAACTGATATCACTAAACAACTCATCCGCTTTGCGAGCGTCATCCACACTGTGAATGGCTTGCTGGCAAGCGATATTCATGACTTCGGTCGCTTTTAGTGACTGCGTTTGTAACTTTTCAATGATTTGATTGATCGACTCCGTCGCTCGCTGCGTGTTTAATGATAGGGTTCGTACCTCATCGGCAACGACCGAAAACCCTCTTCCAGCTTCACCCGCACGGGCGGCTTCTATTGCAGCATTTAACGCCAATAAGTTGGTTTGCTCCGAAATGTTCTTTATAACCGTCAAAACGTCTGCGATTTCTTTGGAACCTTCATTAAGCAGTTTGATGACCAATTGTGTCTGTTGTAGATGTTGTTCTAACTCAATCACTTTACTCATGCTGGACTTAGAAATACGATTGCCTTGTCCGCTGATCTCTTGCGCATTGACGGCTACATCCACTGCACGACGGGTATTGGTATTCACCTGTTCTATCGCACTGGCCATTTGTTCAATGGCCGATGCTAAGGCACTGGCTTGCTGACTTTGACTGTCAACCCCCTCTGCCACTTGATTGCTCACCTGCTGAGCCGCATTGGCTTGTTTTTCTAGGGCCTGCGTATCCTGAACAATTTCTTGTATCAGTTCACGAAAATGTCTGAGCATCTTATTCAAGGCACTCGCCGCCGCAGCGACCTCATCCCGACCCTTTTCATCCGCTTGTAAAGACAAATCCGACTGTGTTTCGACATTGACCAACACATCTCGTAACCGTCGAATTGGGGCTGCAATCGAGTGCTGGATCATCACTCCAATTCCACCCAAGATCAAACTGACCAAAAGAGCCCCTAAAAGATATCCCCACACCAATTGGTCTGTTAGCGTTTCGGCTTGAACTCGAACATCGCCAGCCGCTTGTATTTGCTCTTGAACATATAGATCAATGCGTTCGTTAAACAACCCTATATTGCGCGCTTTTTCAGCATTGACGGTCGATTCATTCAGAATTCGTATCGTCAGTGCATCAGTGCCTGCGTATTCAATCCACTCTTGATACTGACGAACGGATTTTTCAAACAAATAATCCAATTCAGCGACCAGCGAATCGGGTTCGCTATCACCCTCACCAGGTCGAATCTGCTGGAATCGACTCCAATGCGACTGCGCATTTTCCATTAACTCAGTCACTGTCGTTTTCGCCTGTTCAGCTCCCATCCATCCTGTTCGATACTGATTTAAATGACTCAACCCTTCATTCATTAAAATACTTTGCACTCGAAGCACATCGGATAATACGGCTAAGTGATCGTTGTAAAGTCGATGAAATAATTGATCTTTTTGGACGGACACCCAATAGTTAATACTCAAAACACCCAACAGAATCATGATGGGGAAGACAACTAGGATGGATAGTTTTTTAGCTATACTGAGGCTGGACAACATACTCAATCTCTCTTAATGAACAGGCCTCTTTATACTCAAGTGATATGACAGAATTGTTTCAGCGAGAAAATGGTTGAGTTTTGAATGGACGACTTAATAAAAAATTCAAACAAAAAAGCCCCGCCAGAGCAAACTGACGGGGCTTTTTTAAAGCGCGTTAACTACTTAGTTTTTAGCAGCAGCGGCTTTCTTTTCTTTCTCTTTCGCAACAACCGCCTCAGCAACGTTAGCTGGACAAGGCGCGTAGTGTGCGAACTCCATAGAGAACTGACCACGACCTGACGTCATTGTACGCAAAGTACTGATGTAACCAAACATTTCAGAAAGAGGTACGTCCGCTTTAATACGAACACCTGTCACACCGGCTTCCTGACCCTGGATCATGCCACGACGACGGTTTAAGTCGCCGATAACATCACCCACGTGGTCTTCAGGAGTGAACACGTCAACTTTCATGATTGGCTCAAGAAGCTGTGGACCAGCTTTTGGCATGGTCTGACGGAAAGCACCTTTCGCTGCAATCTCAAACGCAATCGCAGAGGAGTCAACTGCGTGGTACGCACCGTCGAATACTTCAATCTCAACGTCCAATACAGGGAAGCCTGCCAAAGGACCTGTAGACATCATACCAGCGAAACTCTTTTCAAGGGCTGGGATGTATTCTTTAGGTACGTTACCGCCAACAACGGTTGATGAGAACTTGAAGCCAGAGTTTTGCTCGCCCGGGCGAATGCGGTAATCAATTTTACCGTACTGACCAGAACCACCTGATTGCTTCTTGTGGGTGTAGCTGTCTTCAACCGCACGAGTAATGGTTTCACGGTAGGCAACCTGTGGTTGACCAACAACTAGTTCTACACCGTAAGTACGCTTCAGGATGTCAACTTTGATATCTAAGTGCAACTCACCCATACCTTTCAGAATGGTTTCACCAGAATCTGGATCAGTCTCAACACGGAAGGTTGGATCTTCTGCAACCATTTTACCGATCGCAACGCCCATCTTCTCCATAGAACCTTTATCTTTAGGTGCAACAGAGATAGAGATTACAGGCTCTGGGAACACCATTGGCTCAAGTGTGCATGGCTTCTTAGGATCACACAAAGTGTGGCCTGTTTGAGTATTGTTCTTCAACCCGACTAGAGCGATGATATCGCCCGCTTGTGCTGAGGTCAGATCGATACGGTCATTTGCATACATCTCAACCATACGGCCGATACGTTCAGATTTACCCGTGTAAGAGTTAAGGATGGTGTCACCCTTGTTCAATACGCCTGAGTAAATACGGATAAACGTCAGAGCACCAAAACGGTCATCCATGATTTTGAAAGCTAACGCACGGAAAGGCTCATCAGCCGAAACGATAGCGAACTCGCCTGTTTCGTTACCTTCTTCGTCCGTCAATGGCTGTGGATTAACTTCTGTTGGTGATGGCAAGTACTCAACAACACCATCTAATACCAACTGCATACCTTTGTTCTTGAATGCAGAACCACAGAAGGTTGGGAAGAATGCCAAATCACGGCAACCCTTACGAATACAGCGCTTCAGGTCTTCAATAGAAGGCTCTTCACCTTCCATGTAGGCCATTAACAGATCGTCATCTTGCTCTAGAGCGGTTTCGATCAACTGTGTACGGTACATCTCGACATCATCCAGCATATCCGCTGGTACGTCAGTAACAGTGAAGTTCTCTGGTATACCTGTGTTATCCCAAACATAAGCTTTCTGAGTTAACAGATCTACCACGCCTGAGAAAGTATCTTCACGGCCGATTGGCAACACCATGATAAGTGGGTTTGCACCCAGAACTTTCTTCACCTGCTCGGTTACGCGGATGAAATCAGCACCGATACGGTCAAGTTTGTTTACGAAGATCAGACGTGATACACCCGCGTCGTTCGCATAACGCCAGTTGGTTTCTGACTGAGGCTCAACACCACCTGAGCCACAGAATACACCAATACCACCATCCAATACTTTCAATGAACGGTACACTTCTACGGTGAAGTCAACGTGCCCCGGGGTATCGATTACGTTGAAACGATGGCCTTTCCAGAAACAGCTTACGGCTGCTGACTGGATAGTAATTCCGCGCTCGGCTTCCTGTTCCATAAAGTCGGTAGTCGATTCACCTTCGTGAACTTCACCTAACTTATGAATTTTACCGGTCAGTTTTAGGATACGTTCAGTCGTCGTAGTCTTGCCAGCATCAACGTGGGCGAAGATACCAATGTTTCTGTATAAGGATAAATCTGCTGACATAGTCATCTCAATAAGCTAGGGTTTTAATGTAGTGCGACAGAATTATTCAAATACATAACGCACCAGAAGAAATAAAAGGCCTGTATTATATATTCAACTGGCCGTAAATCAAAATTTAAGACTTACGACCACATCCTTGAACGCTTTGTTCAAAGAACTCATTCTACTTAGAGCCATTATTTGTCAAGTATACAGCAAAACGGGGGGTTGCCATGCATTCTGTTGAGGGAAATCTCATAGTTTTCGAGCACCAATCTCAAGGTTAAGACTCACCCACCTACCTCATCTGATCCAAAGGCTTCTTCACCGTATAACAATTGATTAAATCCATCCCTCCGAAGCCGGATCTTTTGGGCTAACCAAATTTTTTAAACAACCACGTACAGAATAACGACGCACAATTTCAAAAACGACGTATCGGTAATACGCACATGAACTTATAATTGACACATATGTACATAAAACCTAAATTTGATCAAAAAGACGCCACCCAAACACACAATGCGGGAGCACAACCATGTCAAATGATCCTTTATTACAGCCGTATCAACTAAAACACCTCACTTTACGCAACCGCATTATCATGACCTCCCACGAACCCGCCTATCCTGAAGACGGCATGCCCAAAGGACGCTATCGTGCCTACCACGTTGAGCGAGCCAAAGGCGGCGTGGCGATGACCATGACTGCAGGGTCGGCGGCGGTGTCGAAAGACAGCCCACCTGTTTTTAATAACCTGCTGGTGTATAAGGATGAAGTGGTGCCTTGGATGAGGGATCTGACTGATGCCGTACACGAGCAAGGCGCGGCCATTATGATTCAGCTCACCCATTTAGGACGTCGCACGCGCTGGGATAAAGGCCATTGGCTTCCGGTTGTTTCCCCCTCTCACCATCGCGAAGCCGCGCATAGAGCGTTTCCGAAAAAAATGGAAGACTGGGACATTGAGCGCATCATTAGAGATTACGCCGATGCTGCCGAGCGTATGAAAGCCGGTGGAATGGATGGAATTGAGTTACAAGCCTATGGTCACTTGATGGATCAGTTTTGGTCGCCCTTAACCAATGAGCTTGAAGGTCCTTACGGCGGCTCGTTAGATAATCGATTGAAGTTTACGTTTGATGTCTTAACCGAAATCCGTAAACGCGTCGGGACTGAGTTTATCGTTGGTGTTCGCTACACCGGGGATGAAATGCTCGATCATGGCTTGAACGCAGCCGATGGCATGGCCATCTCTCATCGTCTTAAAGACAGCGGTATGGTTGATTTTTTAAATGTGGTGAGAGGGCATATCGACACGGATGCTGGGCTAACCGATGTGATTCCGATACAAGGCATGACTAACAATCCACACTTGGATTTTGCCGGTGACATACGTGCAGCAACGAATTTTCCTGTTTTCCATGCAGCCAAAATTCCTGACGTTGCTACCGCTCGCCACGCCATCGCCTCAGGAAAAGTTGACTTAATCGGCATGACCCGAGCCCACATGACCGACCCACACATCATCAAAAAAATCATCGAAAAACGTGAGGATGAAATTCGTCCATGTGTCGGCGCAAACTATTGTTTAGACCGGATTTACCAAGGCGGATCAGCCTATTGCATTCACAACGCAGCCACAGGCCGTGAAGAAAGCATGCCCCACGAAATTGAGAAAGCCACCACTCGTAAAAAAGTGGTGATCGTCGGCGCGGGACCCGGCGGTTTAGAGGCGGCTCGGGTAGCGGGTGAGCGCGGGCATGAAGTGGTTGTATTTGAAGCGGCCAGCCAACCGGGTGGGCAAATTCGCCTAACGGCACAAAGCGAGCGCCGAAAAGAAATGATTTCAATCATCGATTGGCGGATGGCCCAATGTGAGCGCTTAGGAGTGCGTTTTGAGTTCAACACCTGGGCCGAGTCTGAACAGGTGCAAGCTGAACACCCAGACGTGGTCATTATTGCCACAGGGGGCTTACCGCATACCGATGTGTTAGCGAAGGGCAACGAGTGGGTTGTCTCGTCTTGGGACATTATTTCGGGCGACGTTAAGCCTGGTAAAAATGTGTTGGTATTTGATGATGCAGGCGATCACGCAGGCCTCCAAGCCGCTGAGATTTTGGCCAAAAGTGGTGCTGCCGTGGAAATCATGACGCCCGATCGCGCCTTTGCGCCTGAAGTCATGGCCATGAACCTCGTTCCCTATATGCGCAGCTTACAAGCCTTAAACACACGCTTTACGGTGACGTTCCGTTTACAGGCACTTGAGAAAATATCATCGGGCTTAAAAGCCTACATCGGCAGTGACTATGGTGGCGTCGAGCAAATCCGTGAGTTCGATCAAGTGGTGATCAATCATGGCATTATTCCGTTGGATGAGCTGTATTTTGAGTTAAAACCCTTGTCTTCCAATCATGGAGAAACCGCTCATGAGCAGCTGTTGGCCGGACAGCCTCAAGCCGTGGTGCGCAATTCTGAGGGACAATTTCAACTCTTTAGAATTGGTGATGCCGTCGCGACACGCAACACCCATGCCGCGATTTACGATGCGTTGCGTTTAGTGAAGGATATTTGAGCTAGACATGCCCTGTGAGTGAATTAAAGGCACTCACTGGGCAGGGTTCAGAGCGTATGGGTTAAGAGCGTATAAGTTCAGATCTTATGAATCCACATGCACCAAATTCTGCGGTTGCCCTTGCGCAAACGCCAGAACATTCTCAAATGCAATGCGAAAGTAAAGTTCGTAGCTATTGTGCTCAACGTAGCCCAAATGGGGTGAGCAAAGAGCATTGGGTAACGCCAATAAAGGTTCATTATCCAGAGTGGCAGGTTCATGACTGAACACATCCACCGCGGCACGCTTTGTTGGATGAGCTTTAAGCTGACGATAAAGCGCACCGTCTTCGATCAATTCGGCACGGCTGGTATTCACCAATAACGAATCGGCTTTCATCAGTGCTAAATCCTGCTCTGTCACGCAAGCCGTTGTCGCCGGATTCAAACGTAAATGCAGGCTTACAATATCGGCGGTTTTAAAGAAATCATCTTTAGATGCAGCCGCCTCGAAACCCTGTTCTTGTGCCAACTTTAGCGATGGCTCACGTCCCCAGACCAATACGCGCATGCCAAACGCTTCAGCATACCTCGCAATGCGCTGGCCAATTTTCCCATATCCCCAAATCCCGAGAGTTAGGCCATGCAACACACGCCCCAGCCCCAGAGAGCCTGACTGTTGCCAAAAACCCTGAGAAAGGTTTGAAGCATAGGCAGGCAAATGCCGAGAAGCAGCCATCATCAGCGCCCAGGTCAATTCAGCCGGAGCGATGGGCGAACCGACTCCCTCTGCAACCGATACGCCATACTCATGGCAGAGCTTGGGATCTAAGTGATTACTGACCTTCCCTGTCTGGCTGATCAGCTTTAAATTGGGCAGCTTCGCCAGCAATTCTCGGCGAATGACTGTTCGCTCTCTAATCAACACCAAGGCTTCGAAATCCATTAGCTGTTCAGCCAAGGTATCGACATTGGTATAGGTCTCATTGAAGACCTGCACCTCATGCCCTTCAAGCAATTTAAAACAGTCCAATGATTTCACAACATTTTGGTAATCATCCAGCACGGCTATCTTCATATCACACCTGTTTGCTCGAACCTTAACTATAAAACCTCTGGCGTTGCCTTAACCCTAGAGACCGCATCTAACCAACGATCATAGTAGCCAGCACGAACATCTTCAACGAGTGAAGGTTGATAGTTTTCAGCCACCTGCCAAGTCTGCGACATTTCTTCAAGGCTGCTAAACAACCCCATTTGATAAGCGGCCAGTAACGCCGCACCTTTTGCAGTTGTCTCCGCGGTATGACTTTTGACCACAGGAATCCCCGTTAGATCGGCCAGCACCTGCAAGAACCAGCGATTCTCGACCATGCCACCGTCCACGCGCAGTGACGTAATACTAATTCCATCCTGCACCATTGCCTGAAGCAGATCTTCTGTTTGGAACGCCACACTGCGAATTGCGGCGGCCACCAATTGCGCCGCGCCTGTATCCCGTGTCATGCCAAAAATCGCGGCTCGGGCATCGGGATCCCAGTAGGGCGCGCCTAGGCCCGTAAATGCAGGCACCATAATTTCAGATTGGTCGTGACGAATACTGCGTGACATCACCTCAGAGTCAGCGGATGACTTGAGAATGCCCACGCCATCCCGTAACCACTGAATAATGGCTCCCGCCATAAAAATACTGCCTTCAATCGCGTAGGTTGTTTGGTTCTCAACACGATAGGCTACCGTGGTCAATAAACGGTGCTGACTGGTAATGGCCTTATTGCCCGTATTCACAATCGCAAAGCATCCTGTGCCATAGGTGCTTTTCAACATACCGGGTTCCAAACACGCCTGCCCTACCAAGGCACTTTGCTGATCGCCAATCATGCTGGAGATTGGAATCTCGGCACCTAACCATTGTGCATCGGCTACACCAAAGTTGTCGGCGCTGTTGAGGACGCGCGGCATCATGGCAACGGGGATTTGAAGCAGGTCGAGAAGTTCTTTATCCCAAGTTTGCGTATGGATATTGAACACTAAGGTGCGCGATGCATTGGTTGCATCGGTGGCATGCGTGCGCCCTTTGGAGAAACGCCAGAGTAAAAAGCTGTCGACCGTACCAAAACACAAGTCACCCGCTTCAGCCCGCTTTCTGGCATTTTTGACATTATTGAGCACCCAATTTATTTTGGTGCCGGAGAAGTAAGGATCGAGCAACAGCCCCGTTTTCGCTTGAAATCTTGGCTCTAAACCTTCTGCTTTTAAGGTTTGACAGAGTTGGGAGGAGCGACGATCTTGCCAAACAATCGCGTTATATACAGGCTCTCCGGTCTTTTTATCCCAAATCACACTGGTTTCACGTTGATTGGTAATCCCAATGGTCAAAATAGCGCTCGCAGGCACGTTGGATTTTGCCAAAACGGCACGGCAGGTACTTAACACCGTTTGCCATAAATCTTCAGGATCGTGCTCGACCCAGCCATTGCGTGGAAAATGTTGCTGAAACTCTTCTTGCGCCGTCGCGACAACCTCCATGGCTTTTGTGTAGAGGATTGCACGGCTAGACGTCGTACCTTGATCGATGGCGAGGATGTAATCAGTCATATTTATTTTCTTATTTTTTCTTGATTGTTCGAATATGAGAATTTTAATCTAATTTGAACTTATAGCCTGTTTAATTACTTTTTTCAAGTGAACAGATTTAATCAAAAACACGTCGGATACGCCCCCTAGCAACACCGCATCCAGCCTCATCCTTTTAAGACGAATATGGTATTATTCGGATATTTAATCGCCTAATTGACCTGTGATGATGTTATGAACCAAACCTTACGACAAGCGAGCATTCTTGAACGCATCAAACAAAAAGGCTATCAAACCATTGATGAACTCGTTGCTGCATTAGACGTCACCCCTCAAACCATCCGACGTGATTTGAATCAGATGGCCAAGCGTGGCGATATTGAGCGTCATCATGGCGGAGCGGGGCCTATTTCGAGTACAGAAAATACAGAATACCATACGCGCAAATCACAACTCTCTGAAGAGAAGCAAAGAATTTCGCAGCTTCTCGCCGATCATATCCCCGACCATGCGTCATTGTTTATCAACATTGGTACCACCAACGAGGCCATCGCCCAAGCCTTATTGAGCAAGACAGGGTTAAAAGTCGTCACCAACAATCTCAATGTTGCGTCTATTCTCAGCGTTAAACCTGACTTCACGGTGATCATAACTGGGGGTGAAGTCCGCAGTCGTGATGGCGGCATTGTTGGAGAAGCCACTCGCGACTTTATTCATCAGTTTAAATTGGACTACGGTATTATTGGTATCAGTGGTATCGACGATGAAGGCAGCTTACTCGACTTTGATTATCAGGAGGTGCGCATAGCACAAGCGATCATTGATAACTCTCGTTTTGTTTATCTCGCTGCTGACCACTCAAAGTTTGGACGAAATGCGATGGTTCGTTTAGGCAATCTCACCCAATGCACGGCTTTATTTACAGATCAAAAGCCGCCAGAGAAAGTCCAAAACCTTATGGACAAAGCTCAGGTTCAACTTTACATCGCCAAGAAAGAAAAATAACGAACATTTAAGAACAATAAAACTTGTAAAAACCGGCGTCTGATTCTATATTTACTCAATATCGAAAGCATCGATAGGTGTTTTCGTTTTTTGAACCTTAAGTGTAGAGGCAAACATGGGCAACACGATTCAAGACCTTGTCGTCATTGGCGGTGGAATAAACGGTGTCGGTATTGCAGCAGATGCAGCAGGCCGCGGTTTATCGGTCACGTTAATCGAAGCATCAGACCTTGCCAGTGCCACATCTTCTTGGAGTTCAAAACTCATACATGGCGGCTTACGCTATCTCGAACATTATGAGTTTCGTTTAGTTAAAGAAGCCCTTGCCGAACGTGAAGTGCTGTTGAAAATGGCACCTCACTTGGTCACGCCTTTACGCTTCAAGCTCCCCCATCACTCAGGACTGCGTCCAGGCTGGATGATTCGAACAGGCTTGTTCCTCTATGACCACTTAAGTAAGCGCGTGTCTTTGCAAGCCTCTAAAGGTATTCGTTTTAACCCCGATAAGGGGCCTTTGCACCCCACATACACGCGTGGATTTGAGTATAGCGACTGCCGAGTGGATGATGCTCGCTTAGTCATTATGAACGCGAAGCTTGCTGAACAAAAAGGCGCTCAAATTGTCACTCGTCAAAGAGTAACCAGTGCTGTTAGAGAAGGGGATGTATGGCTAGTCGAGTTTGAAAACCAGCAAGGAGTACGTAACACCCTCCGTGCAAAAGCACTGGTCAATGCCGCGGGCCCTTGGGTCAGCCAAGTACTTAGCAAGGTTGAAAATACACAACCTGGAAAAGGGATACGTCTGGTCAAAGGCAGCCATATTATCGTGCCCAAAATTCATGCTGAAGAAGAGGCCTATATTCTACAAAACCAAGACGGCCGCATTGTCTTCGTTATCCCCTATTTAGACGATTACTCGCTCATTGGCACAACGGACGTTGATTATGTTGGCGATCCTCGTCATTCCGAGATAGATGACGATGAAATCGACTACCTTATTCGAATCACACGTGACTACTTCACCTATCCACTGACCCGAAATGACATCGTCTGGACCTACTCCGGCGTGCGCCCTTTAATGCAGGGCGAGCGCGAGGAAGGAAAAGCTGCCGCCAAGGTCACCCGTGACTATCACTTTGAAGTTGAAGATCGCCAAGGACAGGCTCCCCTGCTTTCGGTATTTGGTGGCAAACTCACCACCTATCGCAAACTGGCCGAAGCCGCCGTGAATGCCTTACAGACGTATTTTCCAGAGGCAAAACCGAGCTGGACGAATCAGGCCCGTCTGCCGGGTGCTGAAGGTGTGGCCTCACCTGAAGCCTATGCTATCGAACTGAAACGCGCCTACCCCTTTTTGGACACAGCGACTGCACGGCGATTGGCATCTACCTATGGCAGCCTCGCAAAACGCTGGTTAGCGAATGCACACCAGTTATCGGATTTAGGACGCCGTTTTGGCCCTCTATTTGAAAAAGAAGTTCGCTACTTGATTGAACACGAATGGGCCATGAGCCTTGAGGATGTCATCTGGAGACGGACTAAAACGGGAATCGGCATGACTGCAGATGTTCAGAAAGAGATATCTGAAATGATTCAAACCTATTTGGGGGTTGGGCAGAGTGAAGAATCTGGCGCTCAATTAACGGTTAGTGCTTAAGCAGCACCTACATTTATTCTATGTTGACTCACCGCTTAGGTGAATCAACATAGCCTAACAAATCAATAAATCACCACTCCAGAATCACCTTACCCGACTGCCCTGAGCGCATCACATCGAAGCCCTTTTGGAACTCGTCTACCGGAAAATGGTGGGTGATCATTGGCGTGAGATCCAGTCCTGACTGAATCAAGGCCGCCATTTTGTACCAGGTCTCGAACATTTCGCGACCATAGACCCCCTTGATCTGCAATCCCTTAAAAATCACCTGTGTCCAATCGATCTCCATATCGGAGGGTGGAATTCCAAGCATTGCGATCTTACCACCATGATTCATGCCATCCAGCATGCTCTTGAACGCTGAGGGTACACCCGACATTTCTAGACCGACATCAAACCCTTCAGTCATGCCCAATTCATGCATCACCTCATGCAAATCCTCCCGCATGACATTCAGGGTGCGCGTAGCACCCATTTGCTTGGCCAAGCCTAAGCGGTAATCGTTGACGTCCGTCACGACGATCTGTCTAGCACCAACATGTCTACACACGGCTGCCGCCATAATTCCGATGGGACCCGCTCCCGTAATCAACACATCTTCGCCAACCAGATCAAACGACAGCGCGGTATGCACGGCATTGCCAAAGGGATCAAATATAGCCGCCAGATCATCGGATATATTGTCTGGGATCTTGAAGGCATTGAACGCAGGAATGACCAAATACTCTGCAAACGCACCATCACGATTCACCCCAACACCGATGGTATTGCGGCACAAGTGTGTCCGACCCGCACGACAGTTACGGCAATGGCCACAGGTAATATGCCCCTCACCGGAGACACGATCTCCAATACTGAAGCCGCGCACCTCCTGCCCTATCTCAACCACTTCTCCAACATATTCATGCCCAGCCACCATTGGCACGGGGATAGTTTTTTGTGACCATTCATCCCAGTTATAAATATGGACATCTGTGCCACAGATGGCGGTTTTGCGGATACGGATCAACAGATCGTTGTGCCCCACAACAGGTGTTGGGACATCTGTCATCCAGATGCCTTGTTCAGGCTTCAGTTTAGCCAATGCTTTCATGATGACTCCTCAGATTGTCCGTATCAGATAATGTCCAGTGCACGACCCGCTTGAATAAAGGCGGCAATTGCTTTGTCCAGTTGTTCACGGCTATGTGCAGCTGACATCTGGACTCGGATACGCGCCTGCCCCTTAGGCACAACCGGATAGGAGAAAGCCACCACATAAATCCCTTCTGCCAACAACTGCTCGGCCAACTCTCCCGCTAGGCGCGCATCACCGATCATGACTGGAATAATCGCATGATCAGCACCCGCCAGCGTAAAACCCGCTTCAGACATCTGTTGCCGGAAGTGGCGAGCATTATCCCAGAGTTGCGATCTCAGATTGTCGCCCTGCTCAATCATGTCCATCACTTTGAGCGAGGCCGACACGATGGCTGGGGCCACAGAATTGGAAAACAGATAGGGCCGTGAACGCTGGCGCAAGAGTTCAATGACAGACTTTCTTCCCGTAGTATAGCCGCCGGACGCCCCACCGAGGGCTTTACCCAGTGTGCCAGTGATGATGTCGACTCGTCCCATCACTTCGCAGTATTCATGACTGCCACGTCCGCTTTCGCCCAGAAAACCAGTGGCATGGCAGTCGTCCACCATCACCATCGCACCATATTGCTCTGCCAGATCGCAGATGCCCTTCAGATTGGCAATCACGCCGTCCATCGAAAACACACCATCGGTTGCGATCAAGATATGACGAGCTCCGTCCTCACGTGCTTGCTTAAGTTGTTGCGCCAACTCAGCCATATCATTGTTCCCATAACGGTAACGTTTTGCCTTACACAGGCGAACACCGTCGATGATGGAGGCATGATTCAACGCATCCGAGATGATCGCATCTTCCGGCCCGAGCAACACTTCAAACAATCCACCATTGGCATCAAAGCAAGAGGGGTAAAGGATGCACGCCTCCATGCCAAGAAACTCTGCCAGCCGATTTTCAAGCGCTTTATGCCTATCCTGAGTGCCGCAAATAAATCGAACAGATGCCATTCCGAAGCCATGACTGTCGAGCCCCTCTTTCGCAGCACTGATCAGTTCCGGATGATTGGCCAGCCCCAGATAGTTATTGGCGCAGAGGTTGATGACATGACTGCCATCGGCAATCGAGACTTCGCCCTGTTGAGCGGAGGTGATGATGCGTTCAGCCTTGTACAGGCCATCCTTGCGAATCTGTTCCAACTCAGCGTCAAGTTGCTGGTAAAAAGCGTCAGACATTCCTATCTCCTTTATTATTAGAATGAGTCACGCAATAAGACTACCCCTCCAGATGCCAAAGAGTCCACCCTTCAATAACGTGGCACGTCTTATCATCACAGATTCAAATACTTATACACCGTATTGCGACTCACACCCGCTGCACGTGCGGTTTTGGAGACATTTCCACCAAATCGTTGATACAACTCAGGAATCAGCTCGGCTAAATTACGAGATGCATCCATCTCCTCCGAATCACCATCAGTGCTGTCCTCGTCAGTTTCTGAGTTGGGTGAAAGGCTAATATCCTCTAGAATATCGAGCGGTAAATGTTCGAGTTCGAGCAACTCGCCATCAGCCATGGCCAAGGCGACCTTCAAGACATTGACCAACTGCCGGACATTACCCGGCCAAGGATGAGACTCTAACAGCCTCTGAACCTCTAGGCTCATGCCCGCCGACTCGTATTCTCGGCAAATACGCTTAAAGATATATTGAATCAGGGCTGCTTTATCTTGCCGTTGGCGCAAGGGTAGGATTTCGAGATTGAGTCCGGCGATACGGTAATAGAGATCCTGACGGAAACGGCCCGCCGCGATTTCGTGCTTTAAATCTCGGTTCGTCGCAGACACCAAACGAATATCGACCGGATACGACTCAGTCGAACCGAGTGGGGTGACAATTCGATCCTGTAGCACTCGCAATAATCGTGCTTGAACATGGATGGGCATTTCACCAATTTCGTCTAAAAATAAGGTTCCTTTGTGCGCACGGCGGATCAACCCTTGGTAGCCACGACTGCTGGCACCTGTGAAGGCCCCTTTTTCATATCCAAAGAGTTCAGATTCGACCAACTCCGTTGGAATTGAGGCGCAATTCACCGCCACAAAATAGGCATTGGCTCGGGAACTATGGTAATGCAGAGAGCGAACCAACACCTCTTTACCTGCCCCAGTTTCGCCGGAGATTAAAATCGGAATGTCTTTTTCAATGATCTTCTTGGCCTGATGCAGGACTTTGCGTAAGGTGTCATCGCCCTGCTCTAGCTCGTCAAAGGGGATGACATCGTCTGGCAGCGAGTTGGTTAGGGCGGGTGTGGGCTGTGCTTTCGGTTGAAGTTGCGCTTTCGGTTGTTCATAGTTGGCATGCGTTCGATAATCCGGTAACACCAAGGCTAATGAAGGCTTGGCTGGAGGCTGGACGCGAACCCACACTCGAAAACGCCCTTGAACCATCAAGGATAAAGGCACCGTGGCAGGCTGATTGATAAGATCTCGAACCCGGCAGCCGAACAGCGCTTCAACGTTCATCAACGCCAAGTGATCCGTTAACATAATAGACGCACGTCGATTGGACGAAATAATCACCCCTTCCGAATCGATCACGACCAAGGCTGCCCAATGGCTGTCCAAGCTGCGCGTGTGAGTACTAATGGTTAAGATATGATAGCTGTCTTGAAAAGCACTCAGTATCAGTTGATTTTCAACACACAACGACATGAGTTTGACCAACCCCAGCGTATGGTCTTGAGGTAAATAGGCATCTGTGGAGATATCGAGCACCCCCACCAACGATTTTTGCGTATCGAATATAGGCGATGCCGACCCCGCCATAAATCGGTTGGCACGCAGAAAATGCTCATCGCGATTGACTTGCACCGCTTGCCCCGTAGCGAGCGCCGTTCCGATGGCATTGGTTCCCACCCCTTCTTCTTTCCACAAGTGACCGGGTAAGAGGCCATGCTGCATCCGAGGTAAAAAACGAGAAGCTCCCCAGGTATTGAGTACCTGCCCTCGGCTATCGGCCAAAACGATGATGCAGGAGGAGTTCGTCAGAATATTTTCGTAATAGGGCAAGACCTCACTTTCGGTTGTTTTAACCAAATTGTGATGCTGATCAAGCAGCGCTGATACATCTCCGACTTGGGTGTCACCAAAATCTGGATTACTCCCATGTGACAAGCCATAGGACTCACAACGATACCAAGAAGCTTCTATCACCTCTTTATGAGACAAGGAGGACTCATCTGTTTCAGATACTGGGTGCATAAGCGCTGTTCTTTTTATTATGAATTAGGATCACGTGACCCCTAGAGGATTTCCCTAGTTTGAAAGCAAACGAACAAAATGTAAAGCCACTTTGATCAATTGTGTTCACAGTCAACATAAATGAACACAATTGATCATTTGTGAACGGATAGTTAACAGTTTCGAACGTCCCTTAATTCTTACCCTATCTAAATACACTCCGACAAAAACAATACAAATCAAACGATTAAAAATAAAAAACACAATTTTATTTTTGTGGCACGGTCTTTGCTTTTTCTATTGAGATTCTTACCCAGTCGTCATAAACATAACAATAACTATGGGTGTAAACATGTCCTTAGTGTTAGAAAATGTAACGAAAATCGTTGAGGGACAGACTTGGGTTTCTAATATCAACATGACATTAGAACCTGGCTCCTTTAACGTTCTGCTTGGCCGAACGCTTGCAGGCAAAACCACTTTAATGCGTTTAATGGCAGGTCTCGACAAGCCCTCTGAAGGCCGTATCATCATGAATGGTGCGGATGTGACGGGCAAGCCTGTTAGGGAGCGTAACCTATCGATGGTTTACCAGCAGTTTATCAACTACCCCAACTTAAGCGTATTTGAAAACATCGCCTCCCCTTTGCGTCTCGCCAGAATGTCTGAGAAAGAGATTAAAGAGCGCGTCTTTGAAACGGCAAAAATGCTGCGCATCGAGCCCTTTTTAAAACGGCTTCCCCTTGAGCTTTCAGGAGGGCAGCAGCAGCGCACGGCAATGGCAAGGGCCTTGGTGAAAGATGCCGAGTTGATCTTATTTGATGAGCCCCTAGTCAACCTCGACTATAAATTGCGTGAAGAACTTCGTGAAGAGTTACGCAGCCTATTTAGACAACGCAACTGCATTGCCGTCTACGCGACCACAGAGCCGAATGAAGCCCTCGCATTAAGTGGAAATACCGCAGTGCTTCATGAAGGACGGCTCTTGCAGCATGGCAAAACAGCCGAGGTCTATCATCGTCCAACGTCTATCGAAACAGCGGTGATGTTTTCAGAGCCACCGATGAATATCGTCAAAAGTAAAGTCACCGAGAGTGAAGTGACCTTTGATGAGACGGTGCATTTCCAACTGAACAAAGATTTAAACCATCTCACACCAGGTATGTACAACCTCGGTGTCCGCGCATCGCATATCGGCTTAGTCCCGCATGCGGACGACGACCTTGAGTTACCCGTCAGCGTTGACCTAGCTGAAATTAGCGGATCAGAGACCTTTTTGCATGTGCGCAATGACCATCTTTCCTTAGTTTTACATTTGCCGGGGGTTCATGAGTATGCTGTCGATGAAAAAATCACCATCTATTTTCCGACGCACAAACTCTACGCCTTTGACTTGCAGGGTCAGTTGATCCATGCACCCGCCCGTATTTCAGGAGTCTAACCATGGCTGAAATCGTCTTAAATGCCCTCGCGCATACCTATTCCAAAAAGCCAAATGCTCCTCAAGACTATGCCATACGGCAAATGAATCAAGTCTGGGAGCAAGGGGGCGCTTACGCCCTACTCGGACCATCAGGCTGTGGTAAATCGACCCTACTGAACATTATCTCAGGCTTGCTTGAACCCTCTGACGGCGAAATTCTATTTGATGGTGTCAAGGTCAATAGCTTACCTCCTGAGGAGCGCAATATTGCTCAGGTGTTTCAGTTTCCGGTGATTTACGACACCATGACCGTGTTTGATAACCTCGCCTTCCCGCTGCGGAATATGAAAACACCGACACACTTAATCCAATCTAAAGTCCATGAAATTGCCGACATACTGGAGCTCAGCCCTCTACTCCATAAAAAAGCAAAAAACCTAACCGCTGATGAAAAGCAGAAGGTCTCCATGGGGCGCGGTCTGGTTCGGGACAATGTGTCCGCCATTTTATTTGATGAACCCCTGACGGTGATTGATCCACAGTTAAAATGGAAACTGCGGCGCAAGCTCAAGCAAATTCACGATCAATTCAATATCACCATGATTTACGTCACCCACGATCAACTTGAGGCCGCCACCTTTGCCGATAAGATTGCAGTGATGTATGAAGGTCAAATCGTGCAATTTGGCTCACCCCACGAACTCTTCGAAAATCCAAAGCACACCTTCGTTGGCTATTTTATTGGCAGCCCGGGGATGAACTTTATTAACGTTCAACTTGAAGAGCAGCACTTCATTTTTGAAGACATGAAATTGAAGGTGCCCGAAAAGATTCTAGACAAGATTCAACACTTGCCCTACGAATCGATCAAGCTCGGCATACGCCCAGAGTTTGTTCATGTGTGGGACAAAAAGAATGATGAAGCCTATGAAGTCGATGTGATTGACAGTGAAGACCTTGGCACTTACCACATCATGACCTTCAAACTCAGAAACCAACTGCTCAAAGCACGTTTACATGAAGATCAACGCATTCCTAAGCACAAGGCTTGGATTAGTTTTCCTGACCAGTGGCTGAAGGTATACGTGAACGAATACCTCGTGGAGGCTGATGATGAATAAAATCGAAAATAATAAAGCCTGGTTCCTAGTGCTGCCGGTCTTCATACTGGTCGCTTTTTCCGCGATCATCCCCTTGATGACCGTTGTGAACTACTCGGTGCAAGATGTATTCGACACCAATACTCGTTATTTTGTCGGTACCGAGTGGTTCAAAGCAATTTTGAATGATGCAGCACTACAAAGTGCTTTAATGAAGCAGTTTATGTTTTCGTTTACCACGCTCAGCATCGAAATCCCCTTGGGAATCGGTATCGCGTTGCTCATGCCAAAGCGAGGGATGGCAGCGTCTCTGTGTCTCGTGTTAATTGCACTTCCCCTACTCATACCCTTGAATGTGGTGGGTACCATTTGGCAGATTTTCACACGCAGTGACATTGGTCTGATGGGCTGGAGCCTGCGCGAAATGGGCGTCGCCTATAACATCTCACGCAACCCAGTAGATGCCTGGGCCACCATTATTCTGATGGATGTTTGGCACTGGACACCTCTGATTGCCTTGCTTTGTTACAGTGGATTGCGCTCTATCCCCGAAGCTTACTACCAAGCTGCGCGCATTGACCGTGCCTCTCGCTGGGCTATTTTCCGCTACATCCAATTGCCCAAGCTAACCAATGTTTTAATCATCGGTATTTTACTGCGCTTTATGGACTCGTTCATGATCTACGCCGAGCCCTTTGTCTTAACCGGTGGCGGCCCGGGCAGCTCAACCACCTTCTTAAGTCAGGCACTGACGACCATGGCTATCGGCCAGTTTGATGTTGGACCTGCAGCGGCCTTCTCGATTATTTACTTCTTGATCATCTTAGCCGTGAGCTGGGTGTTCTACACCACCATTATGAACATGCAAAAAGAAAAATAATAAAGGATCGCCTTATGAAATCCCGTATCGCGCTAATTGTGTACATTCTCTTTATTTTGCTGCCCATCTATTGGTTATTGAACATGTCGTTCAAAACCAACCAAGAGATCCTAGGTGCCATCACCTTTTGGCCGCAAAACTTCACCTTTGAGAATTATCAAAAAATTCTAACAGACCCGAGCTGGTACAAAGGCTACATAAACTCAATGATCTATGTGTCCCTCAATATGGTCATTAGCTTAACCGTTGCCTTGCCCGCAGCCTATGCGTTCTCTCGCTACAAATTTGTGGGCGACAAACACCTTTTCTTCTGGCTGTTAAGCAACAAAATGGCACCACCAGCCGTATTTGTTCTGCCTTTCTTCCAGCTCTATTCATCCGTCGGGTTGTTCGACACCCACATCGCGGTGGCGCTTGCCCACTGTTTATTCAACATCCCGCTTGCCGTATGGATTTTGGAAGGCTTCATGAGCAGTGTGCCGAAAGAAATTGACGAAACGGCTTACATTGATGGGTACAGCTTTCCACGATTCTTTGCCAAGATTTTTATCCCTCTGATCGGCTCAGGTATCGGTGTGACGGCCTTCTTTTTATTCATGTTTTCGTGGATTGAATTGCTCCTCGCCAGAACCTTAACGGCGACAGAGGCCCAGCCTATTCAGGTCATTATGACCCGTACCGTTGGCGCATCTGGTATTGACTGGGGAGTCTTAGCCGCCGCCGGCGTACTGACCATTATCCCCGGTATTTTTGTGATTTACTTTGTTCGTAACCATATCGCTAAGGGCTTTGCCCTCGGTCGAACCTAAGGAGACATATCATGAGCTGGATGGTTTGGACCACGCCCACAGCAGGCTTTTTTATCGGTATCGGGCTGATATTGGCAAGCATGTCGATTTGGCAATACGTTTCGCCCTCAATTGAGCGCAAAGGGTTTCTTCCGATTAAAACCACACGTGGAGACCGCCTATTTATTGGACTCTTAACCAGTGCCTTTATTCATTTAGGCATTGTTGGATTTACCGACTTATCAATTTTAGTAGCCACAGCCATTTCCGCCATATGGATGGCGATCCTGATGCGCTGGGGTTAATGAAAACCAGGACGGACCAAAATTGAAAAGGACGTCGTTTTAATAAAAATGAGGTGGATATGAAAAACAATAAAACCATGCGCCTTTCTGTTCTTGCGGCCAGCTTATTATTTGCCAGTGCGCAATTGCATGCCCAAGCGGATCAGTATCGAGCTGCCGCAGAGCGATGGATCGATAGCAACTTCCAACGCTCTACATTAAGCCGAGAAGAGCAGTTGGCTGAACTCGAATGGTTTATTAAAGCCGCTGAGCCCTTCCGTGGTATGGAAATCAGAACCGTCGCCGAGGGTTTAACCACTCACGAGTATGAAGCGAATGTGCTGGCCAGAGCCTTTAGTGAAATCACGGGCATCAAGGTGACGCACAATATCATCAGTGAAGGGGATGTTGTTGATACCATGCAAACCCAGATGCAATCGGATCGAAACATTTACGATGCGTTTGTGAACGACTCCGATGCCATCGGTACCCATCTTCGTTACGGTAAGACCATCGCGATTTCGGATGCGATGGAGAACGAATGGAAAAACTACACCCTGCCCACCCTGGATCTCGAAGATTTCATCGGTATTCAATACACAACAGGGCCCGATGGCAAAATCTACCAACTGCCGACTCAACAGTTTGCCAACCTCTACTGGTTCCGTGCTGACTGGTTTGAACGTGAAGACCTGCAACAGCAATTTAAAGAAAAATACGGTTACGATTTAGGCGTGCCTTTAAACTGGTCGGCCTATGAAGACATTGCGGATTTCTTCACTAACCATGTAAAAGAAATCGATGGTGTGCGCGTCTACGGCCACATGGATTATGGCCGTCGTGATCCGTCGTTGGGGTGGCGCTTCCATGACTCCTGGCTATCCATGGCGGGCATGGGTGACCCTGGCGTTCCCTTTGGTAATCCAGTGGATGACTGGGGTATTCGTGTCAATGAAACCGGAAATCCTGTGGGCTCTAGCGTATCTCGTGGTGGTGCCACCAACTCACCCGCGGCTGAATACGCCGTGCGTAAAATGGTGGAATGGCTACGCGATTACGCACCACCTGAAGCACAAGGCATGACCTTTGGCGAGGCTGGCCCCGTTCCTGCACAAGGCAACATTGCACAACAAATCTTTTGGTACACCGCGTTTACGGCGGATATGACAGATCCAGCATTACCGGTTACCGATGATGAGGGGAACCCAAAATGGCGTATGGCGCCTTCTCCTGTTGGCCCGTACTGGCAAGAGGGGATGAAAGTCGGTTATCAAGACGTGGGGGCTTGGACCTTCTTTAACTCAACTCCCGAGGACCGTCGCACAGCGGCTTGGTTATGGGCACAATTCACCGTTGCTAAAACAACGTCACTGGAAAAAACCATTCGTGGTTTAACGCCGATTCGCCGTTCTGACATCGAATCCGATGCCATGACAGAATTGGCCCCTAAATTTGGTGGTTTAATTGAGTTTTACCGCAGCCCAAATGAAAACATGTGGACACCGACTGGCACGAACGTCCCTGACTACCCACGCTTGGCACCACTCTGGTGGCAAAACCTTGCGCCAGCTGTCAGTGGCGAAATTTCGGCTCAGGAAGCACTGGATAACCTAGCGGCAGCGATGGACAACACCATGATGCGTCTAGCACGTGCCAATGTCTTTTCACAATATGCCCCAGTATTGAATGAACCAAGAGACCCTGAGTATTGGTTTGCTCAACCAGGCGCACCCAAGCCGCGCTTAGAGAATGAAAAAGAGCAAGGCCGCACACTGCCTTATGACGAATTAATGGCCAATTGGTTAGAAGCGGGGAATTAATTGTAAGTGGAGTCTAGAGTTGGCGACCTCATTTATAAGGGGTCGCCAACTTTTAGAAACACAGTCATCACTCAAGGCAATACGGCTACGCTGATTTAATCTGCACGTATCCGAAACACCATAACATAAAAGAGCGGTAGAACAACTAACGTCAGGGCTGTCGCAAAAGTAAGACCAAACATCACAGTCACTGCCATACTCTTAAAGAAAGGATCCACTAAGAGCGGGGCAACACCTAAAATGGTGGTTAATGCACCGAGAACCACAGGTCGTGCTCGACTCAAACAGGCATCCACCACAGCTTGATATTGCAACTGTCCTTCTTTGATACGATTACCTGCTTCATCCACTAAAACGATGGCATTTTTGACCATCATACCGATCAAACTTAAAAACCCCAAAATAGCCATAAACTCAAATGGGGTACGAAAGACTATCAGACCCACAACAACACCAATCATTGCCAGAGGTGCCGTCATCCAGATCACCAGCGGCTCTCTAAAGGCATTAAACATTAACACCACGGCCAGAACCATTGCTGCAAAACCAAATGGCGCCGATACCGCAAGCCCTTCATTTGCTTCTCGTGACGCATCGTATTCGCCATACCACTTCAATTTATAACCGGGCGGTAATTCGATGGCCTCTATCTGAGGTCGAATGTGATTAAACACTTCACTTGTTGCTAAACCGGGAGCAGGATCCGCTTGCACCTTAATCGTCGCTTCCCTATTAATGCGTCGAATAATAGCGTCTTGCCACACAATATCTACAGACTCTAGTAACTGACTCAGTGGTAGGGTTCTGCCGGCAACTGAGCTAAACACTTCAGTATTTTGGATCGCATTCACTTGCTGTCTTTCGGCGAGGGGGGCTCGAACAATCAAGGGAATTAAATCCTCGCCTTCACGGTAAATACCAATTTTTCGACCGGTTAAAGTCTGAGCCAACGCCGCATTCACATCCAAAGCGGTTAATGCCAATCGCTGAAGTTGTTCTTGCCTCCAAGTCGGTTCAGCAACAGGTACTTGCTGTCGCCAATCATCTTGAATGGCAATGAGACTTGGATTTGACCCCATTAGACTCTTCGCCTCTTCCGCCAAACGCCTTAACTCAGCTGGATCAGGACCTGTAAACGCCGCTTCAATCTTTTTGCCACCACCGCGACCCAACATAAACTTCCACACTTTCACGGACGTATCCGGTAACATGCTTGAGAGTTCATTTTGTAGATGCTCCACTAAACCGCTAATGCGGGCCTGATCATCGACCGTAACGAGAAGTTGAGCGAATGCTGGGTTTCTGGGTTCTGGTGAGTAGGTCAACATGAAACGCAAACCACCCCCTCCAATAAAGCCAGACGTATTCAATACACCCTCTTGCGACGAGACGTTCGCATCCGCACGGGCCAAAATATCAGCCGTACGCTGAATATCTGTTCCTTGAGGCAGATAGAGATCAACAACAAACTGAGGGCGTTCAGACTCAGGCATAAAGCCCGGCAGTACAAACCGTGTTCCCCAGGCGGCACCGAACAGGATTAACAATACGATTGCGACAGAAATAAGCCGATGTGTAAGCACCCAGTGTAATAAACCCGAGTACCACTGCGTAATCAGATGCTGTTTTATTGGCTCTATTTGAGTGGGCGCTTTAAGAAAAAGGTAACACAGCATAGGTGTCACTGTGACCGCGAACAGCCAGCTCAGTAACATAGAATAGAGGATTACCCAGAATAAAGAGCCTGCGTACTCACCCATATCCCCAGGCGAAAAGCCTATCGCACTGAAGGCCAGGATACCCACCAACGTGCCACCTAATAAGGGCCAAATCGTGCTGCGCACCACTGCAGATACAGCATCCTTCCGATCCTCTCCCTTTTGTAGCCGAACCACTACGCCATCACTGACTACAATAGCGTTATCCACTAACATCCCTAGAGCAATAATCAATGCACCAAGAGAGATACGCTGCATTGCAATGTTATCGATCAACATTACGATCAACGTTCCAGCAACCGTGAGCAGCAGAACAAAACCAATAATCATGCCAACGCGAAGCCCCATAAACAGGAGCAACACCACAAAAACAATTGCGACTGCCGCTAATAAATTCGCCGCAAATGCAGATACGGCTTGATCGACAGATTCAGACTGCAACGAGATAGGGTGTAATTCCATTCCCACAGGACGAAGGTTTTCTAGCTCCAGCAATCGTTGGTTAACAGCCTGCCCCATTTTAACCACATTACCGTCACGAACATTGGAAATACCTAAGCCAATGGCACGCTGCCCCTTAAACGTCATCATCATATTCGGGGGGTCTGAATAGCCTCGGACAATCTGTGCTATATCGGAAAGACGCAGCACGGAGTTATCCGCACCTAAACCGATTTGTAGACTTTTCAAATCCGCAAATGCCGTCACACTGCGCTGGGGAATAACGGGAACACGAATGCCATCCGCCAATATATCTCCTGCCACACTGATAATATTTTGCTGTTGCAACACTTGATAGACTTGCTGCACACCTAATCCGAAATGAGCCAACCGCTCTTTAGAGAGCTCAATAAAAATCTGCTCTTGAGGAGCGGCCAACAAAGCGGTTCTAGCAACACCAGGCACGAGTGCCAACTCTTTAGAGAGGCGGTCAACATAACGATACAGTTCACGATCAGTAAAGCCTTCAGCGGTTACCGCATAGAATTGAGCATACACATCCGCAAAGTCATCATTGACTAAGATAGGTCCCGCACCAGGCGGCAAACTGCGCTCGGCATCAGACATTTTGCGTCTGAGAATATCCCAGACCTGCTGAAGCTCTCCGTGCGTTCGTGCAAACTCAATTTTAATTTCCACTGTCACTTCGGAGTAACCCTGCTTAGAAACGGACTCAACTCGCTTCACTTCCTGTAACATCTGCACAGCGGCTTCAACGCGATCCGTTACCTCGTTAGCGACTTCTTGAGCGCTCGCACCGGGATAGGGCGTGACAATGACGGCCTTGCGAATAATAAACTCTGGATCTTCAAAACGCGGTAACTGAGTATAGCTAAGATAGCCTCCTAGCAAGATAAGAAGAATAATGACCCATAAACTCGTGCGCTTAGCAACGGAATAAGCTGCAATATCCATTACTCAATGACTCCAATAGGCTCCATGGGTCGAACTTTCATTCCCTCTCTGACACTGTTTACACCTGCCGTAATAATCTGTTCACCTGCGTTCAAACCGGATCGTATAAAGACTCGATCACCAACCAATTCACCAATATCTACTGGCTGTAATGTCGCGCGACTTTGCTGGTCAACCGTCCACACGAACTGCTGTCCTTGATTATTCGGTAACACTGCACTCAACGGAATGCTGATATGCTCTCCATCCCCCTGCTGAGATGCAAATACACGCGCTGACATACCTGGCAAAATATTGGCATCGCCTTTGTCATTCAACGCCAAAATGACTTGATAGGTTTGAGTCACGGGATCTGCCTCGGTCGAAAAGGATTTCAAGGTCACCGGAAAGGTTTGATCTAAGCCCGGAACTTCAGCATAAGCCCCAGTTCGACGAGCAGACTGAAGCACCACTTGATCCGGCACTTGAATGACGACTTCGAGATCCTTCGGATCTTGAATCAGTAAAACTGGTTGATTCGCCGATACACGTGAAAAATTTTCGACTAATTTGCGACTGACTATGCCGTCAAATGGTGCTTTAAGGATCGTTTCTTCAAGAGAGATTCTAGCCGTACTCAAACGATTGGCCGCGAGACTTCTTTGTGTTTCAAGCCTTTCAAGGTCTCTACGAGAAATCGCTTGGGTACTGTCAAAAATAGCTTTGCCTCGACGATAATCATTATCGGCCGACGTAAACTCAGCTTGTGCTGAGTTAAATGCCGCTCTGATTTCTCGATCATCCAAGCGAGCCAGCTCATCGCCCTGTTGAACCAATTGCCCCTCATTGACCCGAATCTCTTCGATACGGCCCGCCACTTTAAATGCCATTTCAGCACGCTGTGCCGACCTTAACGTTCCGTTGAAAACAAGATCTGTTGCTAATACAGCTTGCACCCTTTCAATACGGGCTGGACGAACAACCTCTTCAGAAACGCTGGACGATGGCGGTGGAGCTGCATCACACGCGGCCAAAGCAAGCGTGCACACAAAGAGCACAAGGAGTTTAAAGGAAACCAGGTTACGAACATTAAATTGCACCACTGCGATGCCTCCTGCGTAGATCAAACTTATTAAATATCGTCACTCTTCCAGTCAAGAACGTACTTACACAACAACCCGTTTCGTCAAAAAATGGGTAAAGAATTGCTATTAACCACTAGCAGGATTAAGTCTAGCCACTTGAAACACTAGTACACATTTGAATATTGTTCCAACCGTCATCTCTACTCGAACAAGACTGGTTGAGTCTATACATTTGAGATGTCTTTATAACGACAGTCTTTGTTTAGACCGTCAGTGATTTTCTTAGATATGAAGGCTGCACACCTTTCACCTGCCGAAACCGGTTGGACAAATGACTCGATGAACTGAACCCGCATTCCAAGGCAATATCTACTAAGGGCAGGGACGTCTCTTTCAACAACATTTCGGCTCGCTGTAGACGTCTGTGCAACACGTACTGATGAGGTGCCAGACCCTGACTCTGACGAAACATGCGCGAGAAATGGTACTCGCTGAGGCATGCCTGAGCCGCCAAGTCTCTCAACAGCAAGGGTTGATTCAAATGGCTTTCGATGTACTCAAGCACACGCTTGAGTTGATAGGGTGCCAATCCACCACGTGTCTGAGGGAGCTGCCAATTGCACTGAGCGTAGGTTTTGAGTAAATGAATCAGCAATAAGGTTGTCGCACTGCTAAGGGCCAGTTGATCGCTGCGTTCTTGCCAATTTAGGTTTAATAAAAACTGATGATAGAGAAGGGTAATACTGGCATCCTCAGCAAAATGCTTTTCATCAAGCAACAGGCTGGATGGCGATTTGTTCCACACCTGCTCGCTCAAGGTTTTGAGGTGCTGGTCCGTGAAATAGAGATGCACAAACTCCAGTGGGCCGCGAATATCCCAAGCGGACTCATGATCCTTTGGCATCAGGCAGAAGCGACCGGGCGCACCGCCGTTGCGCCATCCATGTGGCGTTTTGCGGTAGCATTCAAAGCCATCAGCAACGTACAGGCTCAATGTGTGATGCTCTGACTTGTCCAGTGCAATATGATCGTCGTCATTAAACCAACGCGCCAACCCCATACCGTTCTCAAGGCTAGAGCCTGCTTTCAGCACGGGCTTGTGTCGACTCATCTGCTTAAAGACTTGGTAGTGTGAATGCATGACGCCCCCTGCTGCTTGTCAGCCAATCCGATCTCAGGATACTAAACATCTCGCCAAGTGCTGCCAAGCAGACATCGCCCCTAGTGGTTAAAAAAACGCAAGAATGTGAAAGTTAAGTGAAGCAATCTGCAAGATGAAACACATCTGTCATCGCTATAGTGACACATCATCAACAAATGACCATCGCTGAACATCTGATCAGTACAGGGTTTCGAGGATCAACATGAACGCTTTTCTATATATCACGACAGTGTTGATTTGGGGCACCACTTGGATCGCTATTGCATTTCAACTTGGTGAAGTCGCGGTCACTGTCTCGGTATTCTATCGCTTTGCGCTGGCCGCATTGTTTTTGCTGACGTGTCTTGCCGTACTTGGAAAACTGCGCCGTATTAATCCCCGTGATCATCTTTTCTGTCTGATGCAGGGCATGTGTGTTTTTTGCTTCAACTTTCTACTCTTTTATACGGCGACTCAATACATCACATCGGGGCTTAATTCGGTCGTTTTTTCCATGGCCGTGATGTTCAATGCCATCAATGGCGTGATTTTCTTTCGGCTCCCTATTACTTCGCGCATTTATCTGGCAAATGGATTAGGTCTGATCGGCATGCTGCTACTATTCTGGCCAGATCTCACGGGCGAATCTTTCAATCTGGACGTTCTCTTCGGACTGGGCTGTGCGCTACTTGGCACCTACGGGTTCTCTCTGGGCAATATGATTAGTCTGCGCCATCAACGCAAGGGGCTGGATTTGCTCTCAACCAATGCCTATGCCATGTCGTATGGCGCCCTCACTCTGCTCGCGATTGTCCTGCTCACGGGTACGCCTTTCACATTGGATACGTCTTTTAGTTATTTAAGCGCTTTGTTCTATCTCGCAATATTTGGCTCGGTGATAGGATTTGGCGCCTACTTCGCGCTGATTGGACGCATTGGGGCAGGCCAAGCCGCCTATGCCACCCTGCTCTTTCCACTGGTCGCTTTGGGTATCTCCACGCTCTACGAAGGCTATGTCTGGACACTTCCAGCCGTGCTCGGTCTTGTCATGATTCTGGTGGGTAACGGGGTCATGTTTATTAAAGGAGGCTCGGTCAAACCTACAACAACCAAAATGGCTGAAGAAAAGGGGATGACAACGGCAAACTAAGTCTCGCTTAACAACTACCCCCTTACAGGACGTGACTCTATTTTCAGCACACCGACTCCAGCCAAGACAATGATCACGGCACCGACCAGCGCGATGGGGTCAGGCAAGCCGCCAAAGACGCTATAGTCGAGCCCGAGCGCCCAAAAGATCGCCGTGTATTCAAATACTGCGAGCGTAGAAACCGATGTTCTCGCCATGGCTTCTGTCATAACAACATGGGCTACGCCGCCAAATAAACCTGCACTGATCAGCCAAAAGAGGGTGTGCGTATCCAATGGTGCCCACCCTAAGAAAGCGGTCAACAAGCCGAACAGGCTGCAAATCAGTGCAAAATAAAAGGCAATACTACCCGCATGCTCTGTGTGCGTTAGCTGTTTGATTTTAACTTTTGCAATTGCGGTGGTAATCGCCATCGCCAACCCTGCCATACACCCCAGCAACGTGCTTTTGGTCATATCAGGCGATTCCAAAGAAGGATATAAGATAATCAAAACACCTAAAAACCCTGTCAATACCATGATGACCAGATAAAAAGAGGGCCTTTCCCCCAACAGCATAACCGCCAAGGGAATCGCAAAAATCGGGGCCAAAAAGCCCAGAGCTGCAGCTAAGGACAAAGGCAAATACGCCAAGGAAATAAAGGATAGGAACATCGCTAGACAACCATATGCACTGCGCGAGAGGTGTCCTTTCCAATGCCGCGTCCGCAAGGCAGTTGGAAACGCATTCATCCACATTAAATAGAGCACAATCGGAATCAACGCGATACTGCTACGCCAAAAGACAATCTGCCCCACTGGCGCGTCGGCTGACGCGATCTTCACACAGAGCGCCATCCCGGCAAATAAACCCGTCGCAATGAGCCGTAGCGAAATACCCTTCCAAGCGTTCATGTCTGAGAATTACCTTGTCACCGCCACATGTTGATCAATAATCATATTAAAACGCTCTAATGCTGCAGCGGGCAGGTCATCTGGGAGAACCAGCTGATCAATCGATGGATTGCCAACCTTGACCAGCATAACCATCCCCATGGTGTAATGGGGCGGACATCTCAGCCCATACCATCCTTCAAGGGTAAACTGCGTTGTAAAGTCTTCGTCGATCTTACTCATAAAGGTTGCGGCACCTTCAGGAATAAAGTGTTTTATCGTTCCGACGTTATGCCCCCGATGCTCCGGTACGAATCGAATGCTGTCTCCTGGATTAATCGCCAAAAAATCGGGCTCAAATGGCATCGGACCTGTTGCATTCATATTGAGCATTTTCACTTCGTGAAGGGTGTCAGCCGCGAGATACGGCATAAACAGCACACACGCCAGCAATAGCAATGTTCTCATCAGAGTATCCTGTGTAATTAGAAAAAATGAAGTAAGGGTCGTTGCAGTTCAGGGTCATGAATTGTTCGAGTCTTTACCCCAAACACCTCCCAGATACGATCAGGTGTGAGCACCTCTTCAGGCTTACCGATCGCAACCAGACGACTGGCGTGCATAATGATCAAACGATCACAGCGAGCGGCCTGATTCAAGTCATGCAAAGCAACGACAATGGTCGTCTTTAACGTTTCGACCAGCTGCAAAATAGCCAGCTGATTTTGAATGTCTAAATGGTTCGTTGGCTCATCCAGCAGCAGTATTTCGGGTTGCTGCGCTAAGGCTCTAGCCAGATGAACGCGCTGGCGTTCGCCACCCGAAAGGGTTTGCCAAATACGATTCCCAAGGTGCTGAATACTGAGCGCGTGCATGGCGTCATCAACAATATAACGATCCCGCTCTGACCAAGGGTTCAACAGAGAAAGCCAAGGAGTCCGTCCTAGTTCAACAGCATCACGAACCTGGATATGCTCGTGTGTTTCGGCTTGCTGTGTCACGAAAGCGAGCTGACGTGCGACTTCACCTCGTTGGAGCTGATGTATTGCTTTCCCCTTTAAGAATACCTGCCCATGGCTCGGCTGAGTAATGCCGGCCAGTAATCGAAGAAGTGTTGATTTTCCCGATCCATTAGGGCCAATCAACCCTAGAACTTCGCCGGGTTGCACCTCAAAAGACAGCGGGCTGATCAAGGTTTTACCACGCAGTTGATAACTGACATTCTGGACCGAAATCATTTGTGCTTAGCCCCCCGAATCAGAATCAAGGCAAAGGCAGGTGCGCCAATCAGGGCCGTAACGACGCCGATGGGTAAGACTTGCCCAGGCACGACGATACGAGAAAGGATATCGGACATGACTAGAAACACAGCGCCCATCAAGGCCGAAACTGGCAGGAGAACAGCATGGCGAACCCCAACGAGATAGCGTGCGGCATGAGGGATCACCAAACCCACAAAACCAATTGATCCAACCATCGACACCATAACGGCCGTCATTGAAGCCGTTACCAATATCAAAATAAAACGCACTCGCTTCACTGGAATCCCCAAAGACGCCGCTGACTCTGACCCAAAGGTAAAGGCATCCAGTGCGCGGGCATAGTACAGAGCGATGGCTAGACCGATGAGAGCGATTGGAACCGCAAGCCAAGCATCACCCCAACGCACACCACTGAGATTACCCAACAGCCAAAACATGATGCCTCGAGCGGCCTCGGCATTGGCTGATTTGGTAATCATTAACGCCGAAAGTGCATGAAACAATTGAGCCCCTGCTATACCTGCCAAGATGATCTGCCCAGTGACTCGGGAAAGAGCCAGCACAAGACCAAACGACAGCAGTGCACCTAAGAACGCCCCTGCGGACATAGATAGGATACCTGCGCCTATGCCCACAATCGTGACAGCGACGGCCCCCGCAGATGCCCCCGCAGAGATCCCTAAAATATAGGGATCAACCAAGACGTTTCTTAACAACGACTGCAAAATAACGCCACTCACCGCCAGAGCCGCACCGCAGCAAGACGCAATCACTGCGCGGCTCAAACGGTATTCCCATAGAATACCGGCATCAATCAGATCAACAGCATACTGAGCACCAAGCAGTTTGTTGGCCAGTGTTTGATACACCGTTTGTGGGCTAATCGAACTCTCACCTATTGTAACGGCCAGTAAAATGGCGGCCAAAAGTATACTGGCAGCCACCAATAGGCCTCTGAATGACTGAATAATAAGGCTTGCGGTTTTTTGCAAAACAATTGTGGACATGCGCGACTATTTCCCTGCCAAATCCATCGGGCTCAAAGCCTCAACCAAATTCTTGGTCACAGGCTCTGAGCTTAATTGGCCTTTATTTTTTTAGAAAAATTTCTTGGCTCTACTCCATATTACTTAACTCTCACTCTTAAATGCCTCTAGTGCTTCACCCAGCTTTTCCAATCCTTCAATTGAACGGAGGGTGACTTCCATGGCATGAGCGTCCATGATGATAATGCGGTCATTAACGACAGCATCCATGTGGCGAGTCACGGGGTCTGTACGCAAAAATTCTAGTTTTTTCTGATAATCATCGGCCTCAAAACGACGGCGCTGCATCTGCGCAATAACAATAAAATCTGGATTAGCTTTGGCGATTGACTCCCAACCAACAGATGGCCAAACCTCATTCGACTCGACTATATTGCGTATACCTAAAGTAGACATCATCCAGCCAGGAACCGCTTGACTACCTGCAACCCAAGGATCCATTTCTAAAGCAGCACTGGAAAACCAAAATACGGCGGACACATCACCAAGATTCTGTTCAGCCGCTTTAGCGATAGCCTTCACTTCCCGTTGCTGAATCTCACGAATGAGCTCTTCACCTTTTGGCTGCACATCAAAGAGTGTTGCTAAATCACGAATGCTTTTATACAGGTTATCCAATGTGAACATTGCGGTGCGAACACCATCCACGCCTCGGCTGGAATCCTGATCCAAGCACTGTGAAGCCATTACATAGGTTTGAGTTCCTAATGTATGAAACTGCTCACGTGTACCGACCACGCCTTGAGGTCCTACACTGAACAAAAAATCAGCGGTGACAAGATCAGGCCGTTTTGAAACGACACTTTCAAAACTCGGAAAGTTATCCGCTAAACGTTCAATATTGGCATTTACCTCTTCAAACTCTTGAGCAACATCAGTAAACCAGTTAGACGTTCCCACAACCTTTTCATGTAACCCCAAGCGATAAAGCAACTCGGTAGAGGCTTGTCCAACTGTAATGACTCGCTCAGGAGGAGCACTCACATTGAGTAGATAACCACAGTTATCAAGTGCTTCAGGCAATTCCTGCGTTTGACTGATGGCAACGCTCGAAAGCCCAGTCATCAGACTGCCCATTAGCAAGGCACGTGAAATAGGATGTGAAAATATAACTGCCATGTAGATCTCCTTCAGTTCAAACACTGTGTGATTTAATCAGAAGGCTATTATCCTTGTAATTACTAATGATTATCAATTGATTTAATATTAAGCCAACATTCCTAAACGGAATACCCCCTTCTCAACTTGCGTTCAATAGGCTGGCAACGTATGTGTGATAGTTTCAATATTCGTCAAATGGAAGCCTTCAGAGCCGTTATTAAGCATGGTTCCGTCAGCCGTGCAGCCAACAGTTTGTTTATCACCCAATCAGCCGTTAGCAAACTCATCTCAGCATTGGAAGAGGATGTTGAATTAACCTTATTTGAACGGCGCTCTGGACGCCTACAACCCACGCCGGCCGCTCTAAAACTCTACGAACACAGCGATCGCGTGTTTACCGAACTGTCTCAACTGGGCCGAGAAATAAAGCTTTTAAAAAAAGAAGGTCCTCGAGTCTTTTCAATTGGACTCCTGCCTGTACTGGCGAGTCGCTATTCGGCAGAGGTGTGTAAAGCGTTTCGTGAACGACACCCGACGATCCATCTTTCCCTGATGACGGGGAATACCGCCATGATCAAAGATTTACTCATTAGCCGAAAACTGGATGTAGGCATTATTTCAACCCCCATTAATCACCCTGCATTCGTCTCTGAGACGGTGTTGGGTTCCTCCTTAGTCTGTGTGATGCCGCAAGACCATCCACTGACAAGTAAAGACGTCATTCACGCACAAGATCTTCATCAGTTTGAGTTCGTCGACTACAATCCAAATGATCTATGCAGTGCAGTACAAAGCAAGATTTTTGATCAGTTTAATTGCAGCCCTAAACTCACGATAGACGCAACCACCGCCTCGTTGGTCATGAACCTAGTTGAATCTGGATTTGGAGTGGGACTGGTTCATCCTGCAACAGCCTATTGGCGAAAAACAGATCTCTGCATCAAACCCTTTTTACCTCAAACACCTATTTCGTATTATTTTTGCCATGATCAAGACCTACACAATGCCGATCTGATTCAGTCATTCGCCGAATGCATGAACCAAACCCATGCACAAACATTCGACGTTTAACGAATATTTATAGCCTCTATATTTGAAGCGGATACTCACTCGAAGAAAGCCTTATGCAAGTTATCTGAAGAGCTATTTTACACCCCACTATTTGACCCGGTGCAATGCATCAATAAACTGCACGACCTCGCAGGGCTTAGTTTGGAAGGAACAGACTAAGCGTACCATCGCCTCATGCTCTCGTACCCGCTGCTCTGCAGGAACAAAACTGGGCGTCCACTCATAAAATATGCCACCTTGATCCCGAAGCGATTGAATCAATGCTTTGGGCATCACTGCAAATACCTCATTGCCTTGTGTTGGCCATACGATGCGGCACTTAGGGTGTTCAGCAATGCCTGCAGAGAGTTGCCGTGCCTGCTGGTTGGCATGAAGTGCCAGCTCCCGCCAGTGGTCGTCTTTTAGCCAAGCCAGAAACTGGGCACTGATCCAACGACTTTTGGATAACAGATGCCCTGAACGTTTACGCAGATGAACAAATTTTTTGGCTAAGGAGGGTTTAAAAAAGATCACGGCTTCGGCAGTCATGGCACCATTTTTAGTTGCCCCTAGGCTCAACACATCAATGCCAACACGCCATGTCATTTCAGCCGGACTGCAATCCAAACTCACCAACGCATTTGTAAAACGAGCACCATCCATGTGGACAATTAAGCCATACTGATGAGCAATGTCCGTGAGTTCACGCAGTTCTTCTAGGCTATAGACTTGGCCTGACTCTGTGAGCTGAGTCAGGCTGAGTACGGCGGGTTCGGCATTGTGTGGAGGATGCGCAGAGCCTTGGCTTAGTGTATGCCCTAGGGTTATAGCACTCAGCTTAGGTGCTTGCGCATCAAGCCCAAGTAAACGTGCGCCCCCTGTAAAAAACTCGGGAGCCGTTAACTCATCATTTATAATATGAGCTTGCCCATGGCACAACGCAATTTGCCAAGGCTCTAGACTACAGGCTAAAGCTAGACAGTTAGCAGCGGTACCAGTGCTGACAAAATGAACATCAGCGTCACATTCAAACCAATCGGCAATTGCTGCCCGAGCTCGATGCGTCCACTCATCATCACTGTACGCAGCAGCGATGCCCTGATTCGCCTCAACCAATGCTTGCATGATCGCTGCAGAAACCCCCGCTTGATTATCACTACCAAAATACATTCACATCACCTCAAATTAGGGGGTTAAAAGCAAAAGAATGGAGACCAATGCTAAAGGCCACCGTACCCTTAACGCTTACTCGATAGTATTACCTATCTTGGCAACGTACAAATACGAGCAAAGGAGTCGTGCTGCTTAATCGTCTCGCGTTAATACGTCGAGCAACTCGATTTCAAAAATCAGATTGCTGTTTGCAGGAATCATTGTGCCGATTTGACGTTCACCATATGCTAATGTGGCGGGAACCCAGAGCTTTCGTTTTCCACCGACTTTCATGTCCTTAAGGCCCAGTATCCAGCCTTGGATCACACGCTTATTGCTCAACACCACTTGGAAGGGTTCGCCGCGTTTGTAGGACGAATCAAACTCGGTACCATCTTCCAACCAACCGCGATAATGCGCCGTAATCAGCGCACCACGCTCAGCGGTTTTACCATTGCCTTCGATCAGCTCTTCGATTTTTATTTCGGGTTGCATAGTTTGCTCTTCATATAAGGAAATGAATTACATTATAACGGCCATGGCAGCTCGTGATAAACCGCTGTCGATTTTGCTCGGGCAGGAACTTTACCTCCTTAATTATCGACTAAACTGAGTCACAAAACGCATACATACACCACTCGGTTTAAAATGAATATCTCAAGGAGAAATATATGTCTCGCCTCACTGCCAAAGATTTTCATCCTGACCTACTGGAACTCTACGATGGATATGTTCATGGACGTCTCAGTCGGCGCGACTTTTTGGATCGAGCCGCACTGTTCGCTGTCGGCGGCCTTACCGCTTCGGCCATTCTAAGCTCACTCAGTCCTAATTATGCTATGGCTCAACAAATTGCCTTTACCGACCCCGACATACATGCACAATACATTCACTATCCTTCTCCCAATGGGCATGGTGAGGTGCGTGGGTATTTAGTACGCCCAGCCAATCTACAGGAGAAGGCAGCCGGAGTAGTCGTTGTACATGAAAATCGTGGACTCAATCCCTATATTGAAGATGTTGCCCGGCGTGTTGCAAAGGCAGGTTTCGTGGCACTGGCCCCCGATGGCTTAAGCTCAGTCGGTGGATATCCTGGAAATGATGACCAAGGTCGAGTTCTGCAGCAACAAGTTGATCCTCAAAAACTCATGAATGACTTTTTTGCGGCGATCGAATTTTTACAAGCCAGTGAGCACACCACGGAGAAAGTTGGCATCACTGGATTCTGTTACGGTGGTGGAGTTGCGAACGCAGCCGCGGTTGCATATCCTGACCTTGCCGCCGCTGTGCCCTACTATGGCCGACAAGCTAATCCAGATGATGTTACTCGGATTCAAGCCCCTTTACTCTTTCACTTTGCCGAGACAGATCCAAACATCAACGCCACTTGGCCAGCCTATGAAGAAGCCTTGAAGGCAGCAGGAAAAACCTACGAGACACATAGCTATCCGGGTACTAATCATGGCTTCCACAATGATTCAACACCTCGATACGATGAAGCCGCTGCTAAGCTGGCTTGGGATCGAACAATTGCTTGGTTTAGGCATTATTTGGTTTGATAGGATCGTATAATCTATCTGCTTGATTGTTTTCTTTCGAGTATTCTATCTAGTCACCCTTGGTTAGTTGGAACTCTTCGCTCCTACTTTTTAGTGCGGTGTGAGAGATATTGATTAATACTTTTACTAGCCGACTGGCGTGTGATTTTAAATTCACGAGCTAGATCAGAAGCATTAACATGTCCTTCCCACCATGCAAGCAATTCAATCAGCCAATATCTTAGTTGTTCTGAAGTATTCACACTTATTTCCTTAAGCTCCATGTGACTCACCCAAGCCTACTGTATGCTCGTCAAAATTTCGACTATTAAATTCCGTGCAAAACTTACCTAGCCGGAGCGACACAGCTTCCATTTAAACATAGATAAATCATTAGACATTTGTGCAGCCTGCCAGCATCCGATTACTCCTGTTCAGTCGGCGAGGTCCTAGAAATGAATGAGAACTGATGATGCTATAAACACAAAGTTACTAAGTACTCATGTGGCAAAAAAACGATGATCCAACCACTCGGCGCTTTTCAAGCCACTAACGTTGACAAAGCACTTAGTGCAGGACCACTTATTATCCGCGAAACAATGAGGTTTGACCTAGACAAATACCCAGTTTATAACAACAATGTATAAGCTTATTAGAGTAGGATAAGCAGTGACGAATAGCCAACAACGGCTTTGGCAAGTTGGGCTCATAAAAGCTTCATAAAAGGTCAGTTGCATGGCACTCCTGAAAAAGAACTTATGGTCGATTTTTTATATCTTAACCGCGTGCTTGACCCTTTACTTTGCCTATGTATCTTATGCTCAGTGGCAACGACTGTTCAGTAATGCTCAAAACTCTCAAGAAAACACCCTTAGACTCATTGCCAACTCCACTCAAGCCTTATATCGAACCAATGAAATCATGTTGGATATACTCGGACATCGGTTTCTAGAAGATGCATCCTACCAAGACAATCAGAGCGCTATGGCGATTCTTGATGCAGCCCTTGAAGGCAGCCCCGCTATCATCTCTATCGCTCTTGTCGACCCACAAGGCAATATGTTGTTTGCCACCAACAACTTAGATGTGTCTAATTTTCCAAATTTATTGGAGCAACCTCAATCCCGTGAGTCATTTATTGAAGTAATGAATTCAGAAACGATGGTTTTTGGTCGCACCTACTTTTTCGAACCCTTTCAAGACTGGATTGTTCCCATCCGCAAAGCCATACGCAACCCAGATGGTAGCGTCTACCGTGTCATTACAGCAGCCTTGCGCTTGGAGGACTCATTTGGACATATCGTTAAGAATATTGACCAAGAGAATCGATATCTTTCGTTAATAGTTAGAGAAGACATGCACGTGCAATATGCCAGCAATGGCAAAGAGCGAGACTACGCCCCCTATCAAAAACTACTGCCAAGTAGCAAACAAGAGGCGATGAACAAAGCTGTAGAGAAGGCACATGACAAAACTGTGAATGATTTTTCGGGCCTAGATCAACCCACCACTTTCGTTTATACCGCAGAAAACACATCCCACTTAATCTCATTCCAAAACAACACGGTCTATAAACTCAGATTCATGCTCATGACTTCGATGGAGGTGCTTAAAAAAGATTTTACAAAAATATTAGCCACCTACTTTTTGATTTTTTTATCGATTATTGGCGTGCTTTACGCTCTCTTTCGTATCATCGCGACAGCCGAAGCCAAGCGCAACTCGGACCTGCTTCACCAAGCAACTCACGATCAGCTCACGGGGCTTTTGAACCGAAGCTATCTCAAAAATAATGTTGATCATTGGATTCACCCGCAAGCGTCGCCCTTTGGATTGCTCTATCTGGATCTAGATAATTTCAAAAACATTAACGACAGCTTTGGCCATCACCTCGGAGACACTTTGTTACAAAAACTGGCTCAGAGATTACGTACAGCATCCCCTAAAGAAGCTGCACTATTGCGACATGGAGGCGATGAGTTCATCCTGCTCTGCTCCATTCACGAAGACAGTGAGCTCGTAGACTTAGCAAAAAAACTCATCGAAACAGCTTCAAAACCTTACTTAATTAACTCGATGCGTTTAAATGTTGGTGCGAGTGTTGGCATTGCCAAATACCCCGAGCATGGCGAATCTATTGATGATTTGTTACGTGCGGCAGACATCGCCATGTACGAATCGAAGCGTCTTAAAAACAGTGTTCACCTGTTTAAAGATACCATGCAAGAGAGATACCTTCGCAACGTCAACATTGAACAAGCGCTTCGTAGTGCGATAGAAAACCATGAGCTTTACATGGTATACCAGCCTCAAATTACCGCCGATGGCACCTTCTATGGCGTGGAAGCATTGATTCGCTGGAACAGTCCAAGTCTTGGCAACGTTCCTCCCGATGCCTTTATTCCTATCGCGGAAGCGTCAGGGCAAATGCCCTCCTTAGGTCGATACATTATCGAAACCACCTTCGCAGACATTAAACAGGTACAGCACTCACTTGGCATCACATTTTCCACGTCTATTAATATTTCTGCGCGACAACTGCTAGAGCCTGACTTTGCGACATGTTTTATTGAAAAAATGCACCAAAAAGACATCAAAGGAATCTGGCTGACACTGGAAATTACCGAGAGTTTGCTAATTGAAGATACACCAAGCATTTTGCCACTTTTGAACGCTCTCAAAAACAACGGTGTACAGCTGTCTATGGATGATTTTGGAACCGGCTATTCTTCTCTGAGTATGTTGCGCATGCTTCCCATTGATGAGCTTAAAATTGATAAGAGCTTTATTGATGCGGCGTTAACAAATAAAGATGCCCAACAAATGGCTCAAAGCATCGTCACTATAGGTAAAAATCTTGAAATGGATGTGGTGGCTGAAGGGATTGAAACTAAAGAACAGCTAGAAATGCTAACCCGTTTTGGTTGCGATAGGTTTCAAGGGTACTATTTTGCACGACCCATGGATAAAGAAGCCTTGGCTCATTTTGTGAAGGACACTCTTTTTCCACTAACTTAATAATACCTCCATCCCTACTTTTACCCGATCCAGCACCACAATGGTTCTAAACCATTTTACATTGGGATTGCTATGGAACAACCGATCGCAGATGGCTTGAAATGCCGACATGCTCGGTACCATTAAGACCAATAAGAAATCCGCATCACCAGTAACGTAATAGCACTGCTGTATTTCAGGCCCTGAAAACATCTTTTTCAGCAACTCCAAATCAGCCGCTTGTGTTTTCTCGGCATGCACCTCTACCATGATGGTGATCACTTGGCCGAGTTTTTCGGGGTCCAGCACGGCCACACTCGCTTGAATGTAACCGGCTTCTTTTAGCTTCTGAATACGGCGTTGAACCGACGCTGTGGATAAGTGAACAACTTCGGCCAGCTCCCGCAACGGGGTGTGGCAATCTTTTTGTAAACGCTCAAGCAAAGCGTAGTCAAACTTATCCAGAGATAGCGTGTTTTTCATGCGAGAAATTTTCCCATATAGATGCCGCAAATAGAGACCTTTTATTAATCCTTGCGTAATAGAATACCGCATTGTCTAAATTACACTAAGAATGGATTATGCACACTAGCCCCAATACCACGCTTGGCGTCACCTTGAACGTCATAGGCTCGGTTTTCTTCGCACTCATGTTTGCTTACACCTCATTGCTCACAGCACTAGAGGGTGAGGAAATTTATGGTTGGCGTATTTTACTGACCCTTCCCTGCCTCACGCTGTTTATTATTTTCAGTGGCTATTGGCCTCAAGTCACCAGTATTTTTCAGCGTTTGTATCGTGAGCGCTATTTTTGGGCAACTCGGCTCGTGTCGTCTTTTTTGGTGGGTATACAACTCTGGCTGTTTATGTGGGCACCCGTGAATGGTTATGGGCTAGCGGTTTCATTGGGTTATTTTATGCTTCCTATCACCATGGTAATTGTCGGCCGTATTGCGTTTAAAGATCGTATGTCACGCTTTCAACAAATTGCCTGTTTTTTTGCGCTGATTGGCATTTTAAATCAACTGGCGTTGTCACAAACCTTGGCTTGGCCTACGCTGGCGGTCTGTTTAGGTTACCCTGGTTATTTTTGGTTAAGACGAAAAACGGACACAAATAATATCGGCGGACTTTGGTTTGATATGACACTCAGCTTACCTCTAAGCCTGTTCTTTATTCTTAAAGGTGGAGAGGTACTCGCCAACCTTAGCTCCGACTCTACGTTGCTTTGGCTGGTGCTTGGCTTAGGCTTAATTAGCGCCCTTGCATTAGCTTTCCAGGCATTGTCAGCACCCCATTTAAACCTAAGTTTATTTGGGCTGTTGATTTATGTTGAGCCTGTGATGTTAATGCTGGTTGCCGTGCTGCTCGGCGAGACAATTACAGCCGCCGAGTGGCCAACCTACATCGCGATATGGTTAGCAGTTCTGGTGCTGGTTGTTGAAGGGTTTCAGGGGTTACAAAAACATAAGCGACGCATGGAGTGAGCGGTACAAGAGTACCGCTCTTGCTAGCATCAATCGTTTGATTGATAACGTGCTAACCAATGCGCGTAAGGTGTTGGCAATACCCAGGCTGGATCTTTAAGGTTTAAGGCTTTCGCCGCTTTAAAGCTCCAGTGGGGATTTGCCAGGTGTGCTCGACCAATCATAACTAACTCCATTTGCTGATTGGTGATCGCACTTTCAGCCAACTCAGGCGTATCTATTCCCCAAGAAGAGGCAACAGGAAGCTCCGACTCACGCTGAATACGCTCAGCAATCGGCGCTAAAAAGGCAGGCCCCCAAGGAATATTCGTATCAGGAATCGTAAAACCGATACTTACGCTCAGTAGGTCTAAGCCTATTTCTTTCATTTGTTTGGCTAAGGTAATGGCATCCTTCAGAGTCTCTTCATCACGGCCATCAAATTCGATCACACCAAGCCTAGCCGTTAGCGGCAAATGCTCTGGCCAAACCTCACGAACGGCTTGCAGGGTTTCTAATAAGAAACGGCTTCTGCCTATTAAATCACCACCATAGGCATCGGTTCTGTGATTACTGTGAGCCGATAAAAAGCTCTGAGCTAAATACCCATGAGCAAAGTGCAGCTCTAACCACTCGAAGCCTGCCTCTAATGCACGACGTGCCGCTGCAACAAAGTCGGCTTTGACTCGCTGAATGTCTTCAATGGACATTTCCTGAGGCTGTTTCGGCAGATTAGCGCCAAAGGCAATGGCCGATGGCGCAATTGTTTGCCAACCTCGGGGGTCGTCCTCGGCAATATGATCATCGCCCTCCCAAGGACAATTTGCACTTGCTTTGCGCCCTGCATGCGCAATTTGAATGCCCGGAACAGCGCCTGCAGCTTTAATTCCCTGCGCAATAGCCGCCATACCCGTTTTATGTTCGTCGCTCCACAACCCAGTGCAAGCAGGCGAAATTCGGCCTTCGGGTGATACCGCCGTTGCTTCAACAATAACAAGACCCGCCCCACCCCGAGCTAAAGACGTGTAGTGAGATAAATGCCACTCATTGGTGAGGCCCTCTTCTGCGCTGTATTGACACATTGGGGGAATAGCGATGCGATTGCGTAAAGTAATGCTCTTTAGTGTAAAGGGGGTAAATAGTTGACTCATATAAATTAGTACCTAAAATTGTGTAAATAAAAGGGTTTTAAAAAACTGACTTAAAATTAAATAGACTGTAGCTCGTTATTGATATGTGCATTCTAGAAGAGCCAAACTATAATAAGAACACTATTATCCTTATTAAAACCATAAGCATTCATTATGATCAATCCACAATGGCTCACCAGCTTTCAAGCCATCGTTGAGCTGGGTAACTTTACTAGAGCCGCCGAACACTTAAACCTTACCCAAGCGGCGGTTAGTCAGCATTTGCGCTATTTAGAAGATGAGTTTGGTTTACTGATTCTGCGAAAGACACGACCGCTTGAGCTTACCCCCATTGGTCGAGAAGTCCTTACCTATGCTCAAGAAATTAATGATGCAGATGAGCGATTACGATTACGCTTAAGCAGTACCGATAGTCTAGTTGGAGAGGTTGGTTTAATCACACCCGGTAGCAGTGGATTATTGTTATATCCGAAGTTATTGGCTCTGCAGCATCAACATAAGGGATTAGTGATTCGTCATCGATTTGCACCTGACACGGAAGTGCTGCAAGCCATTCTCACGAACAAATATGATGTTGGCCTTATCACTTTCGATCCGCAAGATGCCAAAATCCTAGCCGAACCCATCGCAAAAGAGCCTTTAGAGTTGGTGTATCCACGCGATGAACAGGTTGAAACATGGGACGACTTAATACGCATTGGAATTATCGACTATCCTGATGGCCGTGCAATGGCCGATCGTTTACTCAGCCGTCATTTTCCGGGAAATCCAGGTGTAAAAACGCTGCCAAGTTCGGGTTTCAGTAACCAAGTCAGCTTATTGCTAGAACCTGTTTCTTTAGGACTTGGTTTTACCGTAATGCCCCGTTATGCACGACAAGCCTTCGCCAAACAAGATGAAATTGCATTCAAACATTGCGAGAACCCTGTTGTGAATACCCTTTGGGCAATTTATCGGGCGGACTGGCCCTTATCACGTCGAGTATTAAAAGTATTAGATTGTTTGAAAAAAACACTGTCTTCGTAAAAAACTGGCATCGAATTACTGCAGGGAAGTTCTTTTTATAGGATCAGAAAACCGCCTTTTAAACGATCAAAAGGCGGTTTGGTCTCTTCAGATCTTAACTTGGAAATGAAAAGGACACGCCTTCACGCACGCCGCTGGATGGCCAACGCTGAGTGATGGTTTTACGGCGAGTGTAGAAACGTATTGCGTCAGGACCGTATGCGCTTAAATCGCCAAAGAGCGAGCGTTTCCAACCGCCAAAGCTATGGTACGACACTGGCACTGGCAGAGGGACGTTAACACCGACCATGCCAACGAGAATTTTATCAGTGAAGTAACGTGCAGCTTCACCATCACGCGTAAAGATGCAGGTACCGTTGCCATACTCATGGCGATTAATCAAATCGATACCTTCTTGCAAGTTCTTGACGCGCACCACCACCAGCACAGGCCCAAATATCTCGTCACTGTAAATCGACATGGACTCCGTCACATGGTCAAACAGGGTCGCACCGACATAGAAGCCGTTTTCATAGCCTAACACTTGGATATCGCGGCCATCGACCACTAAGGTCGCACCTTGCGCAACACCCGCATCAATATAGCCTTTCACACGATCTCGTGCCTCGGCGGTAATCAACGGCCCCATCTCATTGCTATTGTCCAAGCCAGAGCCCACTTTCAGTGCTGAGATTTGAGTCTTAAGACTGGCGACTAACTGATCGGCCACCTCATCGCCCACGGCCACCGCCACAGAAATGGCCATGCAGCGCTCGCCACACGAACCATAGGCGGCTCCCATTAATGCATTCACGGCATTATCTAGATCGGCATCCGGCATCACTATCGCATGGTTTTTTGCACCGCCGAGCGCTTGGCAACGCTTACCGGTACGAGCCGCTTCATTGTAAATGTACTCCGCGATTGGCGTGGAGCCCACGAAGCTCACGGCTTGTATTTTCGGCGAGTGCAGCAGCGTATCCACCGCTGTTTTATCGCCATTCACAACATTCAGCACGCCTTTGGGTAAGCCTGCCTCTAAGGCAAGTTGGGCAATGCGCAGTGTGCTGGACGGATCACGCTCGGACGGCTTCAGCACGAAGGTATTGCCACACATGATCGCAGCTGGCCACATCCAGAGTGGGACCATGGCTGGAAAGTTAAAGGGGGTAATCCCTGCCACCACGCCCATGGGTTGAAACTCACTCCAACTGTCGATAGCAGGGCCTGCGTTCTTACTGTGCTCACCTTTTAAGAGTTGAGGGATGCCACAGGCAAACTCAACGTTCTCTATACCACGCTGCAGCTCGCCTTTGGCGTCATGAAGCACTTTGCCATGCTCTTCGCTGATCAGCTGACAAAGCTCATCGGCTTTTTCTTCCAAAAGTGATTTAAAACGGTACATCACTTGAGCACGCTTACTTGGCGGTGTATCACGCCACGTCGGATATGCCGCCTCGGCATTCGCAATTGCCTGCTCGACCATTTCAACGCTCGCCAAGCACACCTCGCCGCTCACCTCGCCTGTTGATGGGTTGTAGATGGCTTGGCTACGACCGTCTTCGATCAGAATTTCTCCGCCAATTAAATGCCCAACTCGCTTACTCATTGTACGTTTTCTCCAAAATTTGAACCCAGAACTCGTTTAGGCGCCGTAAAGTGTTGTAAAGGCATCACCGAGGGTATTGATAATTTGATCCATTTCGCTAACTTCCATAGTGAATGGCACGCCTAGCTGTAAGGTATCGCCACCGTAACGAACATAAAGCCCCTTCTTCCAGCATTCCATGGCCACCTCCCAAGGACGGCGTGTTGGTTCACCGGGATAGGCTTCTAGCGTGATACCCGCGGCAAAGCCATAGTTGCGAATATCGGTAATATGCTTAATGCCTTTTAAACTGTGCACTTTTTCTTCGAAGACGGGTGCAAGCTGCGCAACGCGTTGAATCAGTTGTTCCTTTTCAAGAATATCCAATGTTGCCATCGCAGCAGCACAAGCAACTGGGTGGCCTGAATAGGTATAGCCGTGCGGCAACTCGACATTGTAATGAGCACCACCTGCACTCATAAAGGTCTCGTAAATTTCATCCTTGATAATGACCGCGCCCATGGGGATTGCCCCATTGGTGATTTGCTTGGCCACGTTGATCATATCCGGCACGACATCAAATGCATCGGCACCAAAGGTGGCTCCCGCACGGCCTAAGCCCGTGATCACCTCATCGAATATCAAAAGGATACGATGTTTATCGCAAATCTCGCGCAAACGCTTTAAATAACCAACAGGCGGAACAATCACACCTGCAGAGCCAGCAAAGGGTTCAACAATCACCGCTGCAATGTTCGATGCATCGTGTAATGTGACTAAATCTTCCAGCTCATTGGCAAGCTCAGCCCCTTCCGTTGGCATGCCTTTCGTGAAGGCCATGCTTGGGCGCCAAGTATGGTTCAGGTGGTCAGACTCCATGGCCTGTCCCCACATTTTGCGATTGCCACCGATTCCACCAAAACTAATACCGCCCCAACTGGCACCGTGATACCCCTTTGCACGGCCAATGATCCGTGTTTTGGTGGCTTCACCGCGTTGACGCCAATAGGCGCGGGCAATTTTGGTTGAGGTATCGGCCGATTCCGACCCCGAATTGGTAAAAAACACCTTATTCATACCGGCAGGCGACATATCCGCAATGCGCTCTGCCAGTTGGAACGCCAATGGATGACCGTATTGGAAGGCTGGCGCATATTCAATCGTGGTTAATTGCTTGGCCACGGCCTCTGCAATTTCAGGACGGCTATGACCCGCACCACAGGTCCAAAGGCCCGAAAGTCCATCGAGAATTTTCCGCCCCTCAGCATCATATAAATAATTGCCTTTGGCATGGGTTATAATGCGTGGGTTGGCCTTAAATTCTCTGTTTGAGGTGTAAGGCATCCAATACGAATCGAGTTGTTTATCGGTCAATCCGGCGGCGTGTGCTTGGTTCATAGTCGTCCTCATTTGGGCTGTGCCCACAACGCTCACTGTTCAGTGCAAGAAGGTTTATTAGGGACATACTAAGCAACCTAATTAGTTATATAAATCTTAACTTTTAAACTTTTAGTTTAGAAAAAAAGAAACTATTCTAATTGAGCCACGGCATGCACAACTGAGTTAAGAACGACAGAGCGTAAATTCCGCGAAGCAGGCCCTCATCCTATCCGGACAGAATCATTCATGAAGAAAAAAAACACACTAAGACAAGTCTCTGATTTTGATTTGAAACTCTTGCGACTGTTCAAGACCATCGTTGAGTGCGGCAGTTTTTCAGCGGCGGAAGGGGCGCTCGGCATGACGAAGTCGGCCATTAGTCTGCACATGAGCGATCTCGAAAATCGTCTAGGCCTGCGGCTGTGCCAACGAGGACGCAGTGGTTTTTCTTTGACCGATGAGGGGACCGAGGTGCTTAAAGCGGCCGAGTCTCTGTTTTCATCCATCGAAGACTTTCGCAGCCAGCTCAATAAGATCAGTCACCAACTGAAAGGTGAGTTGAATATTGGTATCGTGAATAACCTCGTCACTCAGCCGCAAATGAAAGTGACTCAGGCGTTAGAACACTTAAGTCAGTTTAAGGGAGACGTCAAAATCAATATCAGCATGAGTACACCGTCTGAGATTGCCAAAGGCCTTTTCGATGGTCGCCTCCATGTCGGCGTCATTCCTTGGACAAACACCCTGTCTGGACTGGAGTATCAACAACTCTACGAAGAAACCTCTTACTTATACTGCAGTAAACAGCACCCCTACTTTGATTCCAGTAGACCACTCACCCCCAGTGAGTTGAGCCAAGCCACCACGGTGATTCCAAGCTTTCCGATGACGCTAGAGGCCATTGAAATGCATCAGTCACTGTCTTGTACTGCCTCGGCATCGGATAGGGAGGGCATTGCTTTTTTGATTTTGACGGGTGCCTACATAGGCTTTTTACCCGATCACTATGCTGCCAACTGGGTTAACAAAGGCGAAATGAAACGACTGAACGAAGACACCTTGGCCTTTAGCACCCCTCTAGCGGTCATCACGCGCAAAGGGCGACGATCAAATCTTGTTTTGGAGCAGTTCTTGGGGGCCTTGTCGTTATCCTGAATTGGCTCGCTCAAGCACTCTTGTACCTGAGCGAGCTCACTCTAGAATCTAACATCTAGCATTATTCATCCTCACACAGCCGTGGCATTCACGCCACGATTGGCCCAACGTGTGAAGCGCTTCTCCATCCAAGCAAACAGCTCGTACATCACCACACCCATCACCCCAATCACGATGAGGCCTGCAAAGACCAATGCCATGTCCATAGATGAACTGGCGGCCATCATTAAATAGCCTATGCCCATATTCGATGCCACCGTTTCGGATATCACCGATCCGACAAAGGCCAGTGTAATGGCCACTTTCAGCGACGCAAAAAAGTAAGGTAACGCACGTGGCAAGCCCACTTTACGCAAAATATCCAACTTGGATGCACCAAGCGAGCGCAACACATCCTCAAGCTCTGGCTCCAGCGTTGCCAACCCTGTGGCGACATTCACCAATACAGGAAAGAAGGAAATTAGAAAGGCCGTTAGTATGGCAGGCACTGTTCCTATACCAAACCACACCACCAACACTGGCACAAACGCCACTTTAGGGATGCTGTTAAACCCGACCAGTAATGGATACAGTGCTTTGTAGACAATCGGATAGGTGCCTACTGCCACCCCCAACACCAGGCCCACCACCACAGCAATGGCAAACCCTACCAGAGTGGTAAAAAAGGTTTGCCACGCGTGCATCATGATCGGTTCCCAACGCGCAATTCCCGCTGACCAAACCGCGGAAGGTGCCGGAAAGAGGTACTCGGGTACTTTAAACCCTACGCAAATAATTTCCCATATCAGTAACAACAGCAGGATGAGCATCCAACTGGCGTTTTTAATCATGAACTTTCTTCGATTAAATGCCATTTTATTCTTTCCTTCTCAGGACTTACGAATGGAGCCAATATGCTCTCGTAAGACATGGACTTGGGCTGCAAAAGGCTCGGAATAGGTCACCGCCAGTGTTCGAGGACGCTCGATGGCAATGTCTCGTTTGACCAATATCTGACCGGGGCCTTTACTCATCACATACACTGTGTCGGCCAAAAATACAGCTTCACGGAGATCATGCGTCACCAAAATAACGGTAAAAGGCTGCTCCTGCCAAAGGTCTTGCAACATGCACCAGAGCTCTTCACGCGTAAACGCATCCAAAGCACCGAAGGGTTCATCGAGCATCAGCAACTGTGGCTTGTGAATTAACGCACGGCAGATCGATGCCCGTTGCTGCATTCCGCCCGACAGTTCCCAAGGATATTTATGCTCCCAGCCTTTGAGGCCTACACGCTCAATAAGCTCCATCGCCATGGCCTCGAACTCTTTGCGTTTGCGCCTGAGTTGTGAGCGATAGGGTTGCACGATTTCTAAGGGCAACATGACATTTTCAAGCGTGGTTCGCCAAGGCAAGAGGTTCGACGCTTGGAAGGCCATGCCGATGCATTTTTGAGGGCCACCGATCTGTCGACCATCGATATACACATAGCCCGAGGTTGGCTCTGATAATCCTGAGACCAATTTCATCAGCGTTGATTTACCGCAGCCTGAAGGCCCGACCACCGCGATAAACTCATTTTGCTGAACAGACAAGGAAATATCTTTGATCGCCAGCGCCCCACCTTCCTCGTAGGCTAAGCTGACTTCTTCAAACTTTACAAACGCCATAAAGACTTCTCAAATACAGAAAGATGTCCGGCATCACCGGACATCTCATATTAATGTGGAAGGATGCGAGTGCTTTTCTCAGGTAACATCGCAAAATTGAATAGGGCTTCGGCATCCGGCGTACTGCTGAGTCCAAACGATTCAACGGCTTCGTCAATGGATTGTTTGAGACGATCAAGCGTAACGGCTCCTAGGCCTTCCTCTCGGGTTTCATCCGTCACGACCTGAGCGTCAAGCGCTAAGGTTAAACGACGCAGCTCTAAGCCTTCATTCACCAAAGGATCACGCTTCGACACATACTTAACTGCACTTTCAGGATCGGCGATGGTTTCCAGTAACGCCTTATTAAAGGCGCGGTTAAAACCGGCCACGGCTTCAGGTTGCTCTGCCAACATTTTCTCGCTGGCAATGATGGCATTGCCGTACAAAGCCACACCATAATCGGCATAGGGCATCACGGTAATCTCATCTAAGGAGACACCGCGCGCTTCAAGATTTAACAAGCTGGTAAAGTAAAATCCAGTGATGGCATCCACTTGACGACGGGCAAGCAAGGTTTCACGAATCGCAGGGTCCACACTTTGCCAAGTGACAGAGTCGACGGCTAAGCCATTGTGCGCAGCAAAGGATGGCCAAGCTTTACGGCCGGCATCAAACACCGGGGCAGCCAGTGTTTTGCCCGCAAGATCGGCAGGTGTATCAATACCAAACTCTTTGAGCGTGAAAACCGCTGCAGGGGTTTGGTTGTAGAGCATATACACAGCTTGAATACCCGAGTCTGCATTGGCAGAGGCGTACTCAACCAAAGCACTAAAGTCAGCAAAGCCCATGTCATATGCACCGGTTGCCACACGCGTCACCGCTCCTGCGGAACCATTACCTGAGTCGATGGTGACATTAAGACCCTCTTCTAAAAAATAGCCTTTTTCCAATGCCATTAAGAAAGGCGCTGAAGGCCCTTCAAAACGCCAATCCAAGGTGAAATTAATTTTGGTAGCAGGACTGCTTTGAGCCAGACCTAAGGTTGGAAAGGTCAGTACAGCTGCGGCACCACAAAGTGCAGCGAGCTTTTTGAGTGATCGGCGTTTTGTAATATTCATGGTTCATCCTTATGTCACGTTAGGCCCTAAACAATGGCGGCCCCCTGTTGAGGGAAGAATTAATCAGACGTTTAAAAGGGTCAGGCAAAAGATAGAGAAAGGCCTAGACAAAGGCTGCTCTAGAATCTGACCAGTTAGTCAGATTTAATCTAAGCAAAGGCTGTGCCAAGGGAGTAACAGACGTGAGAGACACGTTAACAACCAGACACCTTTCCAAATGTAATCCGTTCAAAATAACGAATTAGGAATCTAGAGAATCATTGGCCGTTTGATATTTCGCCATAAGATCATTCATCTTGGACTGAAATAAATCACCAAGACGCACCAAAACAGGGATTTTTTCCGTCTAATAATGCTTCAAATAAGAGCAGCTAAGCCGCAGCTACTTTGAAGCTCTTTGAAAATGAGTGTGCGTTGTGAAGGGTATTTAAGCTGGTGTAGAGGAGTGTTGATTCCAACGTACACAATTGCGACCTTCACGCTTGGCTTCATACATAGCGGAGTCGGCTTGGCTGAGCATATCATCCGGTGAGGTCGCATCGAGCGGAAAGGATGAAACACCAATACTGGCGGATATAGTGATGCTAATCTTATCAATTAAAATCGGGGCAGCGAGGCTATCTAACAGCTTTTTAGCAACCAGGTTGATATGGGCTGGTACAGCGCTGTTCTTAATCAAGACAGCAAACTCATCTCCTGATAAGCGTGCAACGGTATCAGATTCACGCACATCACTCAGCATCCGCTCGGCACACACTTGCAAAACCTGATCGCCAACTGCATGCCCCCAAGTATCATTGACGGCTTTAAAACCGTCTAAATCGATAAACAATAGCGCAAAACTTTGTCCGTATCGACGACTTTCAACAATGCTTTGTTGGAGCCGATCATAGAATAAACTGCGATTCGGAAGCCCCGTCAAGGCATCGTGAGAAGCTTGGTATTCAAGTTTCTGTTCGGCTTTTTTCTTTTCAGTGATGTCATCAAGCATCATTATGTAGTTTAAAATATGGCCATCTGGGCGATCTAATCGGTGCATTCTCATGAGTAGAGTCAGCTCTTCATCTGAGGCATGAACTGTCACTTCTTGTTCAAAACAACCGTCTTTCTCCAATCGGGCCTGTATGTCAAGCCAGCAACCCTGGCTTAGCAAAACGTCCAATACATCATCCAATTTTTGTGTGACTAATGACACGTAGCTGGACTGCATTAACATCGTAAATGCTTGATTGCGTTGTTTAGGGCGAAGGTGTGAGTCAAACACAGCAATGGCTGTATGGGTAATATTAAACACTGCCTCCGATAAACGAGCCGTTTGATTAAACGCATGGCGTAAAACAGCATAATGAATCGCTTTTCGAAGTGCGCGGGGCTCCTCCCCTTTCACGAGATAATCTTGAGCACCCGCCTGTAAGGCATCTTGGATCAACTTGTTGTGTAAGACGCTCGTCAAAATAACCACGGGAATATCCGCGCAGTGGCGGCGCAGTGTTTTTAAGGTTTCAATACCGTGACTGTCTGGAAGCATCAAATCCAGCAATACAACATCGAACTCATCTTCGTGTTCTGATAACTGCCGAATTGCATCTTTTAACGACGTCACTATTTGAAGATGAAAGGTTTGCCCATCGGTTATCCGGAATGCAAAACGAATCAGTTCAATATCACCAGGCTCATCCTCTACGAGTAAAACTCGACAAGGTTCATCTGACAGTAAGGTGGATGTATTGTTCATAAAGCTCTCGTATCGCTCTTTGGCAGTGTGAAAATCAAACGGCAACCCTGATTGATACCCTCTGATTCTGCATGGATTGAACCACCGCAACGTTCAACAATTTTTTTGCAAATAGACAAGCCTATACCACTGCCTTCATACTCACTACGCGGATTTAAGCGTTGAAACACTAAGAAGATCCGATCAAGTTGACTCTGTTCCAGTCCGATTCCTTGATCTTCTACTACGAATTTATAGCTGTTTTCCTCATCCTGCGCATAGAGCACGATCGTCGGCAGCTGAGATGCCTGCCTGAATTTAATCGCATTACTAATTAGATTTTGAAACAGACGCACCCCTTCATTATGAGGAAGATAGACTCTTGGCCACTCACCTTGCAGGGAAACAGTCGCTTGTGCTTTGATAATATCTGGATGCAAATACACTAAGGCTTCCTGGACTAGCGCTTGGCTATCCTGCTCTGAAATTGGCTCACCATCGTGCCCAATCCGAGAGTATTCGAGAAGTGCAATCAGCATTTCATCCATTCGCTGACCCGCTTCAAGCACATAACTCAGTTGCTCTCTTGCCTCTTGATTCTCGGCAATAAAGGGATTTGTACTCAAAATTCGACTAAAACTCACGATCATACGTAAGGGTTGACGCAAATCATGGGAGGCAATGTAGGCAAACTGCTCTAGCTCATCATTAGAGCGCTTCAAAGCATCAGAATAGTGCGTTAAGTAATGCAACTCTTGTTGCTTTAAGTTTAACTCCAAACGTCGCCGACGCTCAATTAACCAACCACAAAGTATTAGAATGAGTGCCGCAATACCTAGAATGAAAATAAACTTAAATCGTTCGTTCTTCACAAATGCCTGATAATCTTGCATCAAAGGCTCTAGATCACTAGAGACAACAACCAATAAAGGCCAGTTATTTAAATGCTGATAATGTATTTGGCGTAAACGTCCGTCAACTGGTGCCACGCCACGGTAACTATAATCATCAGGTGGTGCTCCCTGCCATTTATTCAGGGTATCAATCACTGAACCAGGTTCAATGGCACCATAGGGAACTCGATAGATAACCTCTCCATCGAACTTCAATAAAGCAGTGGTCAACCCCGAACCTGAAGTAATTCCTCCTAAGTCCTTGGCTAACTGTTCGATATCCAGGGCGGCCATCAACACCCCAGCAAAGGCATCTTGATGACGTAACGAACGTGCAACGGCAATGAATGCTCTAGGATCTTTGACTCGCGAGTGCTTTGGCGAAGAAATATACGCAATATCATCTAACGTGTCTCGAAAAAATTGAAAATAGGCGCGATCAGATAACTGTGGCCTGACCTCATCACGAGACCAAGTATCAACGTCCCCATTGGCATTGATTAATAAATAATCAAGCAGTTCGGTATTAACCTCTTTTTTGGCAAGCATAATTCTCTGAAGGGTCGTCAAATCTTCGGGTGACTCAGACCATAGCTCTCTTAGAAATAAAAGCGAGCGGTCAACCTCAGACAGTTTGGCTTCGACCAGTTCCTTCTGAGTTAATGCCAAGGCACGGACACTTGACTCACTTTGCATAAGGGCTCGATTCAGATAGCCACGCGTGGTTTCCAGATAAAAATAACTTAACACCACTAAGACAAAGCCCCAAAAGACGATCAAGAATACGCGTGTCAATGTCATATCAGGCATCCAGCCTGATAACCAAGTGATCAAGCGCTTCATTTCAAACCTCTCGCCTTAAAATCATTCATCTAATTGATAGCCTTTCGCTTGTATCCGAAACAATTCGGCATAGCGTCCATTTAGTGCTAACAAGGAGTCATGATTACCTCGTTCAATAATACAGCCTTGCCGCATAAGTATAATGTGATCAGCACTGCGGACACTGGAAAAACGATGTGAAATTAATATCACCATTCGCCTCTCTGTATGGCGCCGAAAATGCTCAAAAATCTGCGCTTCGGCTTCGGCATCCATCGCAGCAGTTGGCTCATCTAAGACAAGAATATCGGCTTTTGAGCGCATAAAAGCACGCCCCAATGCAATTTTTTGCCACTGTCCACCAGAAAGCTCCTGCCCTCCTTGAAACCATCGACCTAGTTGAGTGTGGTACTGTTGACTTAAATCGTCAATAAATTCACTGGCCAATCCTAAACGTGCCGCTTCTTTCCAACGATCTTCGTCATCAAAAGCGGATACATCGCCCGCCCCTAGATTCTCACCCACTAAGAGCTGATAACGCACGAAGTCTTGAAAGATGACACCCACACGCTCACGTAACGCTTGCGGTGCCCAGTCATTTAAGTCGTTACCATCAAGCAAAATACGACCACTGGACGGCGAATATAAGCGGGTCAGCAATTTAATTAGGGTCGTTTTTCCCGAGCCATTTTCGCCAACTAGGGCCAAGGATTGCCCAGGTGGTAGATGAAAACTCACATTATCTAACGCAGGCTTTATCGCCCCGGGGTAAGTAAAACAGACTTGATCAAAGATAATACCCTGGGTCGGGTCTTGCCCCTGGGTTAAAGTCCCTTCCTCTTTCACCACCGGCTGCTCTAAGTATTCGTATAGATTAGAAAGGTATAAGTTGTCCTCATACATGCCACTAATCGCGGTAAGGTTGGTACTGATCGCGCTTTGTCCTTGTTTAAACACCAACAAAAACATGGTCATCTGCCCAAGCGTGATCATACCCTGTATGGTATCGACCACTATCCAAACATACGCCCCATAAAACGCTAAGGTCCCTAGCAGCCCTAACACAAACCCCCATAGATCGCGCCGAATAATTAGACGCTTCTCTGCACCAAACAGTGTGTGGAAAATGTCACGGTATTTATCCAAAAGACGAGGGCCTAAACCAAAGAGTTTCACCTCTTTAATACTGTCTTCTCTTGCCAGTAACGTTTCTAGATAAAGCTGTTTGCGCAGCTCAGGAGAGCGCCACCGTGATAGCTGAAACGCATCGCCAGAAAATTTAGCTTCTGAAATAAACACAGGTAACGCCGCTATAAATAAGATTAACAAGACCCAAGGTGAAAACTGAATGAGTAGAATCGAAAAACTCAAAAGCGCGAGTGAGTTTTGAATCAGGCTGAAGGTTTTGTTTACCAACGCTAAAGGTCGTGTTGACGCTTCGCGACGTGCTCGTGTCAATTTGTCATAGAATTCGGAGTCTTCAAACTGAGCTAACGATAGCGTTTGCGCCTTCTCTAGAATCATGACGTTAACGCGCTGCCCCATAAGAGCACGCAAAATAGATTGTTGAGCGGAGAGTCCGCGCTGAGCCGCTGCCAATACCATCAACACCAAGGCTTCTAACAACACCCACTGAATCACAGGCCGATAGTCAACGGCTAACCCTTGCGCATTGAGCGCAACGGAACTTACCACTTCATCAACAATCAATTGACCTAGGTAGGCGGCGACCGCTGGTAAAATACCCGCAATTAGGGTTAAGAGTGTCAGCCCCACCGTCAACGGCTTTGATGTGCTCCAGACTAACTCTAGCGCTCGACGGCTGTACTTAAAGACTGAAAAAAAGTTTTTCAGCATTTTATTGGAGTGAGAGACTGGCTGGGACACTTGAGCGCGCAATTCACGTTCCTTAACACAACTTAATATATGAGTATGTTATGATTTTACAAGATTTAGGCTGTTATTGCTTACCCACAAGGAGTCGATTATGAATAAGCCCGTTAAAGTCTGGGACTGGAGCATACGCATTTTTCACTGGTGCTTACCCCTTCTGCTATTTTTACTTTGGTTTTCGGCCACTCAAAGCCAAAACTTTGATGCGCTCGAACATCATATGCTTATTGCTCAAATTCTAATGGGCTTGCTAATTTATCGTGTTATTTGGGGGTTTATCGGGACTCCCGCGGCCCGTTTCAGCCGTTTTTTGGTCGGCCCAAAGACCCTAATTGAATACACTCAGTCTGTCCTGACCCGTAAACCCTTACACTATGTTGGGCATAACCCTCTTGGTGGATTGATGGTCATCGTATTACTGGGTGCTGTTGGCTTTCAGCTACTCACAGGATTGTACACCAGTGATGATATTCTTTACTCAGGCCCTCTCTATAGCAGTGCTAGCCGAGACACCACAAGCTGGATGGCCAGTTGGCATCATCGGTTTTTTGATTACATACTGATCCTAGTAGGTGTTCATTTACTGGCCATCTTGATACATAAACTAATGGGAGAAGGCTTGGTGAAAGCCATGTTTACTGGCACCAAGCCATCAGAGGGCGCTCGGGATATAGAAAAACTAGAACCGGAACCAACATCCTTTCCTTGGATCCGATTTGTGATTGCCATAATTTTAGCGCTAGCGAGCGTGGCGTACATCTTCTACGTTTAAGACGCTCTGCTCTTTGCGTTGCATCGGATGCAGCAAAGAGTAGATCACGGGCACTAGCAATAGCCCCACTAAGGTTGAAAAGCTCAGACCAAATACGATGGCCACGGCCAGTGGCCTTAACATTTCTGAGCCTTCACCTATACCAATGGCTAAAGGTAACATACCCGCAACCGTGGTTAGGGTAGTCATCAAAATAGGCCTTAGCCGAAGTTTCGCTGCCGCAATAATCGCCTCATCTCGCAACATTCCTCGGTCACGCTGCAGTTCAATATATTCAACAAGGACAATTGCGTTATTGACCACAATTCCGGCAAGCATAATCATGCCTAACCAGACAGGCATCGACAGTGGCATGTCAAGCAATACTAAGCCCCCAGCAACGCCAATGGCAGAAAAAGGCACACTAAGAATAATAATCACGGGGTTGCGCAACGACTCGTACTGCACAGCCATCACCACAAACACTAAGAACAACGCCAAGCCTAATAGAATTCCAGTTAAGGCCTGTCCCTCTTGTAAGGCCTGACCCGCTCCACCATCAAATCGAGAGTACCCTTCAGGCATCTGCATATCCGCTAAACGCTGATCTATCTCCTGCATCACCTTGGCTAAGGAGTATCCATTCATCAAGGATGCACTGACATCTACCACTCGCATCTGACTGTCGCGACGGATATTACCGGGCGCTTGGACAACCGAGACACTCACTAAATCCGAGAGATACACAGGATCGGCATTGCGACCGTTTACGAACAGCATAACCGACTCAAGGTCTTGAATGTCTCGAGTCAGATCCGCTGAGAAACGAATACGAATATCGTAACTACGCCCTTGCTCAACATAGTCATTCACCACTCGCCCTTCTAGCGCCATCAACAAAGCACTATTAATATCCACCACATCGATTCCAAGTGCGGCGGCTCGTTCTCTATCCACTCTAAAATCAAGCTCTTGGGTTTCCTCTTCAGCAGAAAACGCTAAATTTTGTAGGCCAGGGAGCCCAGTTAGGCGTTGCAGCGTTTCGCGTGCTAAACGATTGAGTTGCTGTAAGTCATCGCCCTGAATGCGGATGCTGATGTCATCATCTCCACTACTGGTACGAATCCCTCGCACACCTTGGGGTCTGAGTCTGGCTTGAATACCGGCCAACTGTAACTCAGCAATTGCGCGGTTGGTTTGATTAATCCACTCTTGCGAACTGAGATCCCGATCGGACAAGGGCACTAACTGAATCGTCATTGAGGCTTGATTAGCGGCCTCACGCGTTGAACGCCCCCATACACCGCCACCCGACACAACAAATAAGCGCTCTACCAGCGGGTCCTGCTGGATAAGACGCTCAATCAGCAAAACGCGCTGATCCATTTCCTCCAAGGTAATGTCTGGGTCGGCAATCAATCGAGCTTGAATTTGACCATCATCCATTGCAGGAAGAAAAATTTCAGCTCCCTTCAAAAAGACAGGAACCGCATATGCGAAACCTGCCACAAAAATGATGGGCACAATCCAACGCACCTTGAGCACCTTGGCAATAAAGACTGAATACGCCAACTGCAGACGGTAAATGGCAGTATCAACCACCTTTCTAAATCTCGAAGTTTTATGGGTAATCACACGCGCAGATAAAGCTGGAACCAGCGTCAAAGCAATTACCATCGAAGCAACAACAGCCGCTGAAATTGTGATAATCAGCTCGCGAAACAAAAGCCCTACCAAACCACCAACAAACAAGAAAGGTAAAATAGCAGCTAAGTTTGTCGAAGTAGAGGCCAAAATTGCCGAATTAACCTCTGCAGCTGCATTGGCGGCATCTTCATGGCTGCCCTCACCTTCACGCTGATGTCGATAAATATTCTCCAGCATCACAATGGTGTTATCCACCAACATTCCTACACCTAACGCCAGACCACCCAGTGTCATGATATTCAGGGTCAAGCCACTAGCGCCCATCAGTACAAAGGTCACCATCACCGCAATAGGAATGGCACTGCCAATAATCAGGGTTCGGCGAATATTTCCTAAAAAGAAATACACCACGGACATGGCCAGAAGAGCACCACTAACGACGGCAATCACGGAGTTATTCAGCGCTTGCTTCACAAAATACGATTGATCAGTCAGCGGTTGAATAAGGATATCGGCTGGTATTAAATCCTGCTCTTGTAACCACTTCAGTCGTGCATTGACATTATCAGCGACAGTTATGGTATTTGCATCTGGTTGACTTTGGATTGATAACTGGACACTGGGAATACCGTCGGCTCGAACACGTATACTTTCATCTTTATGAGTATCCAAGATTTGGGCAATCTCATCTAGATACACCACACTGCCGTCAGCTAGGCGGATTGTCAGTTGCGCCAACTCAGTCACTGACTCAAAGCGTCCACTAATGCGACCCGCAATGTCTTGACTGGCTCCTCGTAATCGTCCCGACGCATCTTGGCGATGATTACGATTCAGAGCATCAATAACATCCTCGACATCTAAGCCCAAACTGGCAAGACGTTTGGGGTCTGGTAATATTCGAATTTCTCGCTCTAGCCCACCACCGACCTCTGCCGATGCCACTCCTGGCAAGTTAATAAACCACTTTGAAAAAACATCGTCCGTCCAACTTCGCAACTCAATCGAGTCTTTTAGCGCAGAGCTGATGGCAAACTGCATCACGGGGATCTGAGAAGGGTCTCGCTTAAAAATGGTCGGCTGCTCAATACTGTCAGGCAAAAAGCGGCGGGCTCGATCTAAACGGCTACTGGCATCGCGTAGAGCAATATCAATATCCTTGCCATAAGGAAAAATCAAATCAACACTTGAGCGACCCAGCTCCGTTGAAGATTGAATACTTACCATATCCTCTGTAACGGCAAGTTGCTCCTCCAAGAAGCGCGTCACTTGGTCTTCCATCACCAAAGCTGGCACGCCGGGATCTGTCACTGACACCCGAATTTCTGGGTAAATCAGACGAGGGAGTAGGTCGATGGACAGTCGGCCTAAGGAAAAAAGACCGAGTATCACCACCGCCAATGCCAGCATGGTAACACCGACCGGATGCTCAATTGACCACCCAGCAAGCCCCGCGCCATGACGCAAGTTAGGTTTTGACATCATCCAGCTCCGTTACGCAAGGCTAAAGGTGTCACTGGCGTGACACGACGACCTTCAGTGAGGCCCATGAAGCCACGAATGACTATAGATTCGCCATTGGAAAGGCCTGAAACCACTTCAACTTGATCCGCGATACGCTGCCCTAATTGAATGGAACGTTTTTCGACCTCATGGTTCTGACTCACCACATAGACATAGCTCTCCCCCTCAACTCGAATGGCTGAAAATGGAACCATCAAACGCTCGGCAATGGCGCTGGTTAGGCGTACTCGAACCAACTGGCCCGATCTCGCCGATGATGGAAGACTGGATGCGGTAATTTCTAATTGTCCACGACGTGTGATCGGATCTATATCGGGATAAATTCGGCTAATATAGGCTTGAAAGCGCTCTGAACCCGCCGTATCAATTTGTAACTCAACCTCGTCTCCTACAGATAACAACACCAGCTCCTGCTCCGATACTCGAAGATCTACACGTAAAACAGAAGGGTCGGAAAGGCTTAGAAGGTGTGTGTTTTTAGCCAAAAATGCGCCAGGTTCAACCAAACGCTGCGTCACTACTCCAGTGAAAGGTGCCGTCATTTTTGCAAAAGCGATGCGAACATCCAGTAAATCACGCTCGGCACGCAAAACCGCTAAATCTGTTTCTCGTCTTTGCAACTCTTCTGCCGAGATTAAATTTCGTCCCGCCAAGGAGCGAGCGCGTTGCAAATCGCTGTCTGCTCGACCCAGTTCAGCCATCACTCTGCGACGTTGTGCACTGAGTTGCGTATCGTCGAGTTCAGCCAGTACTGCACCTTTCTCCACGCGATCGCCCGGGTGATAGGGTAAATGCAACAACTGCCCTTCTTCACGCGCAAATAAATCGAATGTCTGCTGCGCTCTTAGGTTTCCCGTGCGCACACGATCCGCGCCCATCATCACTGAATTTACTTCAAATAACTCTACTAGATGAGGTCTCTGTGTTGGCACAGAGGCGGGGGTTGCTGCGGTTTGCGCCTCACACCCCATCAGAGTCAACATAACAAGCAGTGCTAAAATGGTCCATCGATAGCGCCACTGAGAATGCATGCAATACCTATTCATAATATAAAAACACAAAATATCTACGGAAATAGACACGAAAGGGATCATAGAGTTCGAGTCTATGACTAGGTCAAGGCTCTCGCCTTCGAATCACTGGGTCATCTCTTCAACTCTAACTACTGACATCAAAATACCATAGAAGTGCGTCTGCATTACGCTTTATTCAAAATCCATTCACAAAAAACAAAAAAGGCCGCACCCTGCTAACATGAGTGCGGCCTTGTTGTCAGTCTCGGTAAATTAGTGCCCTAATACCTGACTTAAGAAGAGCTTGGTACGCTCAGATTGTGGGTTATTGAAGAAGGATTCTGGTTCATTTTCTTCAATAATTTGACCGGCATCCATAAAGATGACGCGATCGGCTACTTTCTTCGCAAATCCCATTTCGTGAGTTACGCAAAGCATCGTCATCCCTTCACCCGCCAATTCCACCATAACGTCCAATACTTCTTTGATCATTTCGGGATCCAACGCCGAGGTTGGCTCATCAAAGAGCATCACACGTGGGTTCATACACAAACTACGCGCAATAGCTACACGTTGCTGTTGCCCGCCAGACAATTGCCCAGGAAACTTATTGGCTTGATCAGGGATCTTCACACGCTCAAGAAATTTCATTGCAATTTTTTCGGCTTCTTTCTGTGGCATTTTTTTCACCCAGATTGGAGCCAACGTGCAGTTTTGCAACACGGTCAGATGGGGGAATAAATTAAAGTGCTGAAACACCATTCCCACTTCTTTGCGTATTTTTCCTATGTTTTTCAGGTCATTATTCAAAATGACGCCATCAACAATAATGTCTCCCTCTTGGTGCTCTTCAAGATGATTGATGCAGCGAATCATCGTCGACTTTCCTGATCCAGAAGGACCACAGATAACGATTTTTTCACCCATTTTTACGTCTAAATTGATGTCTTTAAGCACATGGAACTCACCGTACCACTTGTTGACGTTTTTCAGAGTAATGATGTTGCCAGTTTCTTGTGTCATAAACCAAAACCCCTGTTAGCGCTTATGGCCGGTGTTAAGTTTGTTTTCTAAATAAATACTGTAGCGAGACATGCTGAAACAGAAGATCCAGAACGTAAAGGCTACAAATAAATACCCCTCAGCGGGATAACCTAGCCAAGCCGGATCTGCCAAGGCTTGACCAACCATCCCCAGGATATCCAGAAGACCAATGATGACGATCAAGCTGGTATCCTTGAACAAGGAAATCAAAGTGTTCACTATGCCTGGAATCATGATCTTCATTGCCTGAGGCAGCACGACCAAAAACATCTTTTGCCAGTAACTTAGGCCCAATGCATCGGCACCTTCAAACTGTCCTTTGCTAAGCGCTTGTAACCCGCCTCTTACCACTTCGGCCATGTACGCCGATTGGAACATGACAATACCAATCAATGCTCTCATCAGTTTATCGGCATCAGTTCCGCCGACAAAAAACAAAGGCAGCATGACGGAGGCCATGAAGAGGATCGTAATCAGCGGAACACCGCGCCAGAACTCAATAAAAATGACACAGACCATGCGTACCACGGGCATTTCACTTCGACGTCCTAACGCCAGTATCACGCCAATTGGGATTGCAACCACAATACCAATCAAGGCCAGCACCAGTGTTAACATCAAGCCACCCCAGCGATGCGTCGGGATGACCTCAAGTCCGAAACCGCCATAGAGGAGTACATAAGCAAGCACCGGATAAACGGTCAGTGCCAAAATTGCCCCTATCTTTTTGAATGGAATCCGTGGAATCGATAACCAGATCAGGAATCCAATCAAGAGAATAAAGGTCAAATTCGGTCGCCAGTAACTGTCTTCAGGATAGAAGCCATACATGAACAAATTAAAGCGCACACTGATGAATACCCAGCAGGCACCACCACTTGTACAATCAGCTCTAGTCGAGCCGACCCAGTCGGCATTCACAAAAGCCCAACTCAAAAACGGCACCAAAACAGACCAGAGCACGTAAACGGTCAGCAATGTAATCGCTGCATTTGGAATACTTGAAAATAGATTTTTTCTTGCCCAGCCAATCACACCAATTTCAGTTGCGGGTGCTGGACGAGCGGGCTTGGGTATAAATTCTGACATATCTATCGCTCCACCAACGCCACTCGACGGTTAAACCAGTTCATAAACATAGAAACGAGTATGCTGATAGTTAAATACACCATCATCGTCATGCTGATGATTTCGATGGCTTGCCCTGTCTGATTGAGTGTCGTACCTGCAAACACAGACACCAAGTCGGGATACCCTATCGCTGTTGCCAGAGATGAGTTCTTCGTGAGGTTTAGGTACTGACTGGTCATCGGTGGGATCATCACGCGCATTGCTTGCGGCAGAATAACCAACTTCATCCGTTGCCCTTCGTTAATTCCTAAAGCACGACAGGCTTCCGTTTGACCATGTGATACCGACTCAATACCTGAACGAACAATCTCGCCGATGTACGTACTGGTATAAATCGTTAATGCAAACCACAGAGCAATCAACTCAGGAAGTATGGTGATCCCCCCCCGGAAGTTAAGACCTCTTAGCTCAGGATAATCCAATACCATTGGCCGCCCCGTGATAAAGAAACCAATCACAGCGGTGCCCAACAAGATGGCAATGGATGTCCAGAACACCGGAAACTGCTGTCCCGTATCACGCATTCTACGTTTTGCCCAAATAGTTAAAGCAACCACCGCAACTACAGAGGCTACCAACAATGCTACGTAAAAGGAAAAGCCTGCGTCAGGCACTGGCTTAGGTAAAAACACACCGCGAATGTTGATAAAGATGCTTTCACCAAAAGATAAGCTATCTCGTGGCCTTGGTAGGGTTTGCAATACCACGTAATACCAAAAGAAGATCTGTAGCAACAAGGGTATGTTTCGCAGAATTTCCACATACACCATGGAAATTTTACGGAGCATCCAGTTCGGCGAGATACGGCTAATACCGATAATCACACCTAAGAAAGTGGCTGCAATAACACCCAAGAAAGACACAAGCAATGTATTTAATAAGCCGACAAAGAAGGTACGACCAAAACTAAAGGTTTCATTATATTCGATCAGCGTTTGCGAAATACCAAACCCAGCTGGCTGACTTAAAAAGCCAAACCCTGTGGAGATGCCACGCTGATGTAAATTTGTCATGACATTACCCACAATCGTCATCACAAAATAGAGCAATAAGCCCAGAATTAAGGCTTGAAAAAAAAGACTTCTCGCCGTCGGGTTATAAAACAGGCGCGAAAGACCGTTACGGTTATTTGGATTCATGATTCAATCAGCCCCATAAACAGCCGGATAGACCCAGCAAAATCGAAGCGACCAGCAGAAGCAAGGGATCTCCTTGCTCTGCTGATCATTAGGCTAATAACCGATTAACGGACAGGAGGTGCGTATTGCAGACCACCATCGGTCCACAGCGCATTCAAACCACGAGCAATGTTCAGTGGTGAGCCAGTACCAACGGTACGCTCAAACACTTCACCATAGTTACCCACTTGTTTAGAAATATTGAACGCCCAATCGTTGCTCACGCCCAACAATTCACCCATGTTGCCACTAACACCTAAGAAACGCTGGATACTAGGATCATTAGACGACTTCATTTCTTCAGCGTTAGCTGTAGTGATGCCCATTTCTTCAGCATTGATCATGGCATAAAGAGACCATTTGACCACGTTGAACCAAGCATCATCGCCTTGACGAACAACAGGGCCTAAGGGTTCTTTTGAAATAACTTCAGGCAGTACAACAGCTGAATCTGGATCAGAAAGCTGGATTCTTAACGCGTAAAGCTGAGATTGGTCAGAGGTTAATACGTCACAACGACCTGCTTCAAAACCACCGACGGTTTGGTCAGATGTATCGTAAAGAACAGGCTCATAGCTCATGCCATTTAGACGGAAGTAATCCGCTAGGTTAAGCTCTGTTGTCGTACCTGATTGAATACAAACGGATGCACCATCCAATTCCTTAGCGCTGTCTACACCTAAATCTTTGCTAACGAGGAAGCCTTGACCATCATAGTAATTGACGCCAGTAAAGTTCAAACCCAGTGACGCATCACGTGTCAGCGTCCAAGTTGTGTTACGGGATAAAATGTCAATCTCACCTGATTGCAGGGCGGTAAAGCGCTCGGTAGCGGTGAGTGAAACGAAGTTAACCTTTTCTGCATCGCCAAAAACAGCCGCCGCAACCGCACGACATACATCGGCATCAATACCTTGCCAACGACCCGTGCTATCCGTTGCCGAGAAGCCTGGAAGACCATCACTGACACCACACTGCACCGCGCCTCTGTTTTTAACTGTTTCCAATGTGTTCGCATGAGCTCCAGCAGTTGCCATAATCGCGACTGTAGCGCCTACAAGTGTTGCAATCTTCTTCATGTAAAATCTCCCATGAACATTATTTATTGTTTTACGCAACATAAAGATGTCACGCATAAACGCCCGAGAGATAATGCAATCCACATGCCAAAGAGGTAATGCTACTTCAGAAGGAGGAATCTTCGAGCGTTCATGCCGCTTCTATTTATTTAAAGGCTTAAGCCTTGATAGAAAATAGCGCAAAATTTGGAAGATGAACAGAAGAATTTTAGTAAAAAGCTCACTTTTGGTGCATTATTTTTTTATAGCGGTCTAGAAATCTGATTCATCATCTAAGGATTGAATTCAAAACAATCTGTAAATATGAAACGAGTGATAGCCACAAGAAAAGCCCCTATTAGTGATTGTTAAATAAGGGATTTATAATTGAGAACAAGTTAATTGTCTTTAAATTTAAAACAAGAAAAGAGAGGGCCTCTGCAGCCCTCGTCTGATTAAGCGGATTAGCGAACAGTAACGTCTAACAAGCCCGCTTCATAACGATCAGCCATATCTTCAAGAGAAATTGGCGTGATTTTACTGGCATGACCCGCTGTACCAAAGGCTTCATAACGTGCGATACAAACATCCCTCATCGCTGTCATTGTTTCTTTAAGATACTTGCGTGGATCAAATTCCGATGGATGCTGTGCCAAGAAGCGACGTACAGCACCCGTTGAAGCCAAGCGCAGGTCAGTATCAATATTCACCTTGCGAACACCGTGCTTAATTCCTTGTACGATCTCCTCCACAGGCACGCCATAGGTTTCAGGAATTTCACCACCAAATTCATTAATGATCGCCAACCAATCTTGTGGAACGGATGAAGAACCGTGCATCACTAGGTGGGTATCTGGAATACGCGCATGAATCGCCTTGATTCGCTCTATGGCCAGCGTATCACCTGTTGGTGGACGACTGAACTTATATGCACCGTGACTTGTTCCAATCGCAATGGCCAGTGCATCAACACCGGTTTTCTTGACGAAGTCTGCGGCCTCTTCTGGGTCCGTCAGCATCTGATCATGAGACAGAATTCCCTCGGCACCAATGCCATCTTCCTCACCTGCTTGTCCTGTTTCAAGCGATCCTAGGCAACCCAATTCGCCTTCAACCGAAACACCGCATGCATGCGCCATTTCAACGGTGCGACGGGTCACGTCAACGTTGTACTCATAGGTTGTCGGTGTTTTACCGTCAGAACCTAAAGAGCCATCCATCATCACGGATGAGAAGCCCATCGCGATTGAGCGCTGACACACCGCAGGGCTAGTGCCATGATCTTGGTGCATACACACTGGAATTTGCGGGAACTCTTCAATGGCAGCCAGAATCATATGACGCAAGAAGTTTGAACCTGCATACTTACGCGCCCCAGCCGACGCTTGCACGATAACAGGCGAGTTGGTTTTTGCGGCCGCTTCCATAATTGCACGCATTTGTTCTAGGTTGTTCACGTTAAACGCAGGTATGCCATAACCATATTCTGCTGCATGATCCAGCAGCTGTCGCATAGAAATAAGAGCCATCAGAAATCCTCAACTGACTAAATTTAATATAATTTTATTCTGCTGCACGCTGCTCAAGCATGGCGACAGCGGGCAATACCTTACCCTCTACAAATTCTAAAAATGCTCCACCGCCTGTTGAAATATAAGACACTTGTGCTGCAATTTCATATTTATCTACGGCGGCCAAGGTATCACCGCCTCCCGCGATAGAGAAGGCATCACTTTCAGCTATGGCTAAAGAGACCGTTTTTGTGCCCTCACCAAACTGATCAAACTCAAACACTCCGACCGGTCCATTCCAGATAATCGTCCCAGCCGCTTTCAGTAGCTCGGCAAGATTCTGAGCCGATTGAGGACCAATGTCCAAAATCATCTCGTCTTCGGCCACTTCGTCCACTAACTTAATTACGGCTTCTGCCGTCTCTGAGAACTCTTTTGCCACAACTACATCAACAGGCAAAGGAATGTTCACTTTTGCCATCAAGGCCTGAGCCGCTGGAATCAAATCATGTTCACACAGAGATTTTCCAACGGGTTTACCCGCCGCCGCTAAAAAGGTGTTCGCAATCCCACCGCCTACGATTAACTGGTCGCATTGGTCAGACAAGGAGTTCAAAACTTCAAGTTTTGTGGACACTTTAGATCCACCGACAATCGCCATCATCGGACGCGCAGGATTTGCCAACGCCTTTTCAAGCGCATCCAGCTCATTTGCTAACAGTGGACCTGCACAGGCAACCGGCGCAAACTTTGCAACACCATGCGTTGAGGCCTGCGCACGGTGAGCGGTGCCAAAGGCATCCATGACAAAGACGTCACACAAGTCCGCCATGGCTTTAGCGAGCGCGTCATTATCCTTTTTTTCACCCGCATTAAAGCGAACGTTTTCCAGTAATACCAAGTCCCCTTCCGCTACTTCAAACGGCGTGTTAATCCAATTGCGAATAAGGGGAACAGGACGCTTTAACACCCCAGACAAGTATTCAGCAACGGGCGCTAAAGAATATTTTTCTTCAAACTCACCTTCAGTTGGACGTCCGAGGTGAGACATAACCATTACTTTAGCACCGGCTTTCAATGCCAACTCAATGGTGGGCAAGGAGGCACGGATTCGGGCATCAGAGGTAACCTTGCCATCCTTAACTGGAACATTAAGATCTTCGCGGATCAACACCCGTTTCCCGGATAGATCCAAATCTGTCATCTTAAGCACGCTCATACTGAGTAGTCCTGTTTTGTCTGAGTAGTTTCAATTAAAAAGTTAACGTTGATTTAACCAATACTGCGCCACATCCAACATACGATTTGCATAGGCCCATTCATTATCAAACCAACACATAAGCTTAAGTAAGCGTCCACCTGACACTCGCGTCTGAGTTCCGTCCACAATGGTCGAACGGTGATCGCCGTTAAAATCAACGGAGGCATGCGGCTCTTCTGTGTAGCCAACAAGACCGAAGTGTGCGGTTGACTCCGCATAGTCTTTCAGCAAGCGGTTCACCTCTGCAGGCGTTGTCGACCGCTCGACATTGACTGAAAGATCCATTAAAGACACGTTAATGGTCGGCACCCGAACATGCAAACATTCGAAACGTCCTGCAAGATGGGGCAACAATCGGTCAATGCCTTTGCTTAACCCTGTATCCACCGGAATGATCGAGTGCAACGCACTTCGAGTAAGACGTAAATCGGTATGGTGATAACTATCAATCACGGGTTGATCATTCATGGCAGAATGTATCGTCGTCGTTACACCATTTAAAATACCATAGGCTTTATCCAGCACATCCAACACCGGTATTAAGCAGTTAGTGGTACAAGACGCGGCCGATAGCAAACGATGCTCAGGTTTGATCAAGTGATGGTTAAAGCCATACACCACCGTTGCATCAATATCAGGCTCAGCCGGATGCGAAAACAACAAACGCTTAGCGCCACTGCGCAGATGCTGTTCTGCTGCCTCACGACTTGAAAAACTGCCAGAGCACTCCATCACCAAATCGATATCCAGTGACTGCCAAGGCAATTCTTTCGCACACGAAATCCCCAACACCTGTATCGAATCTTGACCGATCAACAACTGATCTTTCTGATGAGAGACCGATAAAGGAAAGCGTCCATGCGTCGTATCATAGCGTGTCAAATACGCCAAGGTTTCAATGTCAGCTAATTCATTGAGGGCCACAATCTTAAGATCTGATTGCAGCCCCCTTTGATACACCGCCCTAAGCAGACTTTGGCCAATACGACCGTAACCATTGATCGCAACCCGAAACGTCATTCTACTGCTCTCATCAACACGCCTACTTAGGTGGTGGTATTATTAAACTCTGATAACGGAATTTGCAGTCTTCACTAAGTTATCAAGGGTAAATCCAAAGTGAGCAAACAGCTCATTTGCAGGTGCTGACTCACCAAAGGTGGTCATCCCCACGATCGCACCTTGTAAACCGACGTATTTGTACCAAAAATCAGCCTGAGCCGCTTCAACCGCCACTCGTGCAGTGACTGCAGCTGGTAGGACTTGTTCACGGTACGCGGCATCTTGTTTGTCAAAACGCTCAGTACAGGGCATAGAGACAACACGCACAGCTTTGCCTTCAGCGATGAGCGCTTGCGCGGCTTTAACCGCAAGTTCAACCTCAGAGCCTGTCGCAATCAAGATGAGATCTGGTACACCAGCACTGTCTAGCAAGATATAACCACCGCGTGCGATGTCAGCAACCTGCTCAGTTGAGCGCGGTTGATGCGCTAAGTTCTGACGAGAGAAAATCAAAGCACTGGGTCCGTCTACGCGCATGACGGCTGATTTCCAAGCAACAGCGGATTCCACCGCATCACAAGGACGCCAGGTTTCCATGTTCGGTGTATGGCGCAGGTTAGAGATTTGCTCAATAGGCTGATGTGTTGGTCCATCTTCCCCTAAACCGATTGAATCATGCGTGTAGACAAAAATAACACGCTGCTTCATTAATGCCGCCATGCGCACCGCATTGCGCGCATACTCCATGAAGACAAGGAAGGTGGCGCCATAGGGAATGAAACCGCCATGAAGTGCAATACCATTCATGATTGCGCTCATGCCAAACTCACGAACACCATAATAAACGTAATTACCAGCCGCATCGTCTTTGCTTACGCCTTTAGCACCAGACCACAGCGTAAGGTTAGAGCCAGCCAAGTCAGCCGACCCACCCAAAAACTCAGGTAAAATAGGCCCTAAGGTATTGAGCGCATTTTGCGATGCTTTACGCGTCGCGATGGTCTCGCCTTTTGCAGCAATATCTGCGATCCAAGCATCAACCTGTGTTTCGAAATCAGCGGGCAAATCACCACTTAAACGACGTAGAAGCTCCGTTGCCAACTCTGGGTAGGCTGCATTATAGGCGGCTAAGCGCTCATTCCATTCATTTTCAGCATGTTGGCCTGCTTCACGCGCGTCCCAGTCATCATAAATTTCACCTGGAACATCAAATGCCAGATATGGCCATTGCAATTGTTCACGTGCCAATAAAATTTCATCTTCACCTAAAGGGGCACCGTGACAATCTTCTTTACCCTGTTTATTGGGTGAGCCAAAACCAATAATAGTCTTGCAACAAATCAATGTTGGCTGTTCAGTATTGGCTTGAGCTTCTTCAATTGCCGCACGGATCTGATCCGCATCGTGGCCATCAACATCGGCAATCACATGCCAACAGTAGGCTTCAAAGCGTGCAGGGGTATTATCGGTGAACCAACCTTCAACCTCGCCATCAATTGAAATACCGTTATTATCCCAAAAGGCAATGAGCTTACCTAAGCCAAGCGTTCCCGCTAAAGAACATGCTTCATGAGAAATACCTTCCATCAAGCAGCCATCACCTAAGAAAGTGTAGGTATAATGGTTAATAATGTCGTGATCTTCTCTATTGAACTGGGCGGCGAGCACTTTTTCAGCGAGCGCAAAACCAACAGCATTGGTGATCCCTTGGCCTAAAGGTCCCGTAGTGGTTTCGACACCAGGACAGTAGCCATACTCGGGATGTCCCGCTGTTTTGCTGTGTAGCTGACGGAAGTTTTTCAGGTCATCGATGGACACATCGTAACCCGACAAATGCAGCAAAGAGTAGATCAGCATTGAGCCATGCCCGTTTGAGAGTACAAAACGGTCACGATCAAACCACAAAGGATTAGCCGGATTATGTTTCAGGAAGTCATTCCACAGGACTTCAGCTATATCAGCCATTCCCATGGGGGCTCCGGGGTGACCGGATTTTGCTTTCTGGACAGCGTCCATGCTCAATGCACGAATAGCATTGGCAAGTTCACGGCGAGAGGACATTGACTCAACTCCTGGGTCTAAACCCAATTAAATTTTGGTTCGGATAATTTAGTTGCTAATTTTCGCCCAGATGAGCCTTGGCTTCAAATGCAATTCACCTAAAAGAGAGAATTTCATACGAAAACATAGAATATTTCACCCTAAACGGGCAATTCAATTATGAAAAACCTACCCAGAGCCGTTAAAATGTCGGCAAAGGCCTAAATAAAAACCCTTACCCTTTTGAGGATATAGTCCGGATATGAGCGAATACACACTGTTTACATCAGAATCGGTGTCTGAAGGACACCCAGACAAAATAGCCGATCAGATTTCCGACGCTGTTTTGGATGCCATTATCGCACGCGATAAGCACGCACGTGTTGCGTGCGAAACACTGGTCAAGACAGGTGTTGCGATTGTTGCAGGAGAAATCAGCACCAGCGCTTGGGTTGACCTAGAAGAGCTCGTGCGCAAAGTGATCAGCGACATAGGCTACACCTCGTCTGATGTAGGATACGACGGTGCTACCTGCGGCGTCATTAACCTGATTGGCAAACAGTCACTCGATATCGCTCAAGGCGTTGACCGGAGCAAGCCCGAGGATCAAGGCGCCGGGGATCAAGGCTTAATGTTTGGTTATGCAACCAACGAAACCGAATCCTATATGCCTGCCCCTATTCATTACGCACACCGTTTGGTCGAGCGCCAAGCCGAACTGCGTAAAAATGGGATGCTGCCTTGGTTACGCCCCGATGCTAAAAGCCAAATCACCTTCCGTTATGACGATCAAGGCAAGCCCTGTGCCGTTGATGCTGTGGTCCTCTCAACACAACATGCGCCCGATATCAATCAAGAAGATCTACGTCGCATGGTGCGCCGAGAAATAATCGAATCCGTTATTCCTGCCGAATGGCTTTCTGAGTCCACGCGCTACCACATCAACCCGACTGGCAAATTTGTAATCGGTGGCCCTGTTGGTGATTGCGGCTTGACTGGACGTAAAATAATCGTCGATACTTATGGTGGTATGGCGCGTCATGGCGGTGGTGCATTTTCGGGCAAAGACCCTTCTAAAGTGGATCGTTCAGCCGCTTACGCTGGCCGCTACGTTGCCAAAAACATCGTTGCATCTGGCTTGGCAGAGCGTTGTGAAATTCAAGTGTCTTATGCGATTGGTGTCGCCGAACCTACTTCTGTGTCGATCAACACCTTCGGAACAGGTAAAGTGAGTGATGCGCGTATTATTGAACTGGTCAAACAGACCTTCGATTTACGTCCCTATGCGATCACACGCATGCTTGATCTGTTACACCCGATGTATCAATTAACAGCCGCCTACGGCCATTTTGGTCGTGAGCCTTTTGAAACCTCTTATTCATGGATTGATGTTGATGGCAAAGAACAAAGCGAAACCTTCACGGCCTTCCCTTGGGAAAAAACAGACCGGGCCGACGCGCTTAAAGTCGCAGCAGGACTGTAATCAGGGCCTTTTATGAGAATCCCTCGCTTTTATGACCCTCAGCCCTTGGCTGAGGGAATGCTTATCAACTTAGGTGAAACCGCAACACAGCACGCCTTAAAAGCACTGCGCCTGCGTGAAGGTGATGCATTATCTCTATTCAACAACGATGGTCATGAATATCGAGCAGAGGTTGTCGCCACTGGCAAAAACCAGATGCAGGTAAAAATCATCAATGCAAAGTTTTGTGAGCGTGAGAGCCCATTAAAAATTGAGATAGGTCAGGCCTTATCCCGAGGCGAGCGCATGGACTATGCCATTCAGAAATCAACAGAGATGGGCTGTAACAGTATTTCACCTCTATTTACCGAACGTTGTGAAGTTAAACTCAGCCATGAACGGCAAGATAAGCGTCAACGTCATTGGCAACAAGTGGCAATAAGTGCTTGTGAGCAATCTCTGCGTTGCATTGTACCCGACGTTCATTCGCCTCGTCCCTTAACTGAATGGTTACAAGATGTGCGCGCTGACCTTAAACTGGTGTTGCACCATCACAGTGCACAGCCGTTGGCTGACTTTCCACCCCCATCGTCTGTCGCTCTATTGATTGGCCCAGAAGGCGGACTAACAGAAACTGAAGTTGAGCTCGCCATCGCACAGGGCTTTTATCCCGTTGCGCTTGGCCCTCGTGTCATGCGCACCGAAACCGCCCCCGTCGTCGCCGCCTCTGTACTTCACTATTTATGGGGCGACCTCGGACCAACGACCCAACAGGACTCAGCAAAATGACAATTAAAATAGGCATAATCATGGACCCTATTGAGTCCATCAGCTTCAAAAAAGACAGCTCGCTGGCAATGCTCTGGGCCGCTCAGAGAAAAGGCTGGGATATTTGGTACATGGAGCAAAGTGATCTTTTCCTAGAGGCTGGATGTGCAAAAGCACGCATGGCGCCTCTTAAAGTTGCTATGGATGCCGATTGCTGGTTTGAAAGAGGGTCATTTGAGAACATGCCTTTGCATGAACTGGATGTAATCCTCATGCGGAAAGACCCGCCGTTTGACAATGAGTTTATTTACTCAACACACTTACTGAGCATGGCGCAAGCGGCAGGCACACTGATTGTAAATGACCCTCAGAGCCTGCGGGACTGCAATGAGAAACTGTTTGCAACACACTTTCCTCAATGCACACCACCTTTATTAGTTAGCCGTCGTAGCGATCTATTAAAGGCCTTTCATGCCACACACAAAGATGTCATTTTCAAGCCCTTAGACGGCATGGGAGGCTCATCAATTTTTCGAATCCAAGAAGACGGCATGAACCTAGGTGTCGTCATTGAAACACTCACGCAGCACGGTCAGCAAATGTGCATGGCGCAAGCCTACCTGCCTGCTATTAAAGACGGTGACAAGCGTATTCTGATGATTGACGGCGAGCCTGTCCCTTATGCGCTTGCACGCATTCCATCAGCAGGTGAAACGCGCGGTAACTTGGCCGCTGGCGGACGTGGCGAAGGTCGCCCTTTAACAGACCGTGACCGCTGGATTTGTGAACAAGTAGCCCCAACACTTAAAGCAAAAGGTTTGCACTTTGTCGGCCTTGACGTGATTGGCGATTATCTCACCGAGATCAATGTGACCAGTCCAACCTGTATTCGCGAATTGGACAAGCAGTTTCAATTAGATATCGGAATGGACTTAATGAATCTAATCGAAAAAAAACTTAGTGCATAATGAGATACAAAGCAGGACATCTAACCTTATGGAACGCCCCTGAAGCCGATCGCTTCAGGGTATATCTTTTTATAGCGCTGACCTTGCATGGAATTCTTATTCTAGCGATTAGCTTTAAGCTGCCTGAAACGCGCAAACCTGAACGCACCCTCGACATCACTCTAGCACGCTACGTCAGCGAACAAGCGCCAGACGATGTCGATTTTTTTGCACAAAGCAATCAGCAAGGTAGCGGAGACAGTGAGGAACGACTTCTTCCTTCGGTGACAGAAGAAGCACCGCTTGAGAGCGAAGAGATCAATACTCAGTCCATGCAGCCTCAGCCAACACCTTCTGCCGACATGGAGGCCGTTGAACCCACACCACCAACACCTGAACCGCCCTCTCCTGAGCCAAACCCAACTCAGGAAACAGGCAGCACCCCAGTCATCGCGACGACTCAAACACAAACAGAAAGAGCCACCGTTCAACAAGAACGAACTGCTTCCAGCCAACCTCAGCCCTTATCCGGCCACTCTGCATCGCTTCTATCTAGAAGCATGGAAATCGCCAGCTTGCAGGCACAACTGGAATACGAACAGCAAAAACTGGCCAAGCGCCCCCGAATTCGCCGCTTAACATCCGCCCCTTCAACCATGGCACACACCGATGCCGTTTATTTAGACAACTGGAGACGGCGAATAGAAGCGATTGGCAACCTCAATTACCCGGACGAAGCACGCCGTAGCAACACCTATGGAAGCCTACGCTTACTGGTTGCCGTGAAACCTGACGGCAGTGTCGCCTACATAGAGATTTTACAATCCTCAGGCCATCAAATCCTAGATGATGCCGCCACTCGTATCGTTCAACTTGCAGCCCCATTTCAGCCTTTTACCACTGAAATGAGGAAAAATACCGACTTATTGGAAATAATTCGTACCTGGAAATTTGAGAATCGGGCGCAGGTGTACTAAGCCTTATACATACCTGCGCTTTAATTGCGTTCATTTGCCAGGGTGATAAAAATGTCAGAACTACTGTCACTGAGAGACCATTTTTTAATTTCCATGCCTCATCTGAGTGATCCCCATTTCTCTCAGACACTTACTTATATCTGTGATCACAGCGAATATGGCGCAATGGGCATTATCATTAACCGCCCGGCGGGCATATTGGTTCACGATCTGTTTACACATATTGATATCGACTACAGCCAAGTCGCCATTGCTCCAACCCCTGTCTATAACGGCGGCCCCGTCCACGAAGACAGGGGTTTTGTATTGCATCGCTCCACCTTACGAAACTGGATATCCTGCCACTCGATCACATCGGATATCAGCCTAACAACGTCTATGGACATTCTTGAAGCGCTTGCCCTAGGAGAAGGTCCTGAAGAGTTCTTAGTGGCGCTTGGCTATGCAGGCTGGGGACCAGGACAACTGGAACAAGAAATACGTGACAACGTATGGTTAAGCTGCCAAGCAAATTCAGATATACTGTTTCGGTTACCAGCTGAGGAGCGACTTCAGGCAGCAGCCAATACACTGGGTGTTAATCTACATTTGATGACATCGCATGCTGGGCACGCCTGATCGAAAGTAGATGAATCAAAACAATCAAACCGCGTTGGGCTTTGATTTTGGCACAGGCCGTATTGGTGTTGCCATCGGACAACGCCTAACAGGAACAGCGCACCCCTTACCCCCCATCTCGGCCAGAGACGGGATTCCAGATTGGAGTGCTCTCTTAGAGCTTATGACCACTTGGCAACCCCAATGCCTTGTTGTGGGTCTTCCTCTCAACATGGATGGTAGCATTAGCGAAATGGCTCGCAGAGCACGAAAGTTTGCCAATCGCCTCCATGAACGCTATAAACTCCCGTGCTATCTTATCGATGAGCGCCTGACTACCCATGAAGCCAAGCAAATTCATCGCGCACAAGGCGGCAGTACGCACTACAAAAAAGATCCAGTCGATAGCATCGCTGCTCGTTTATTATTAGAAGATTGGTTTGCTTCGAACCACCTCATCCCAAGCCACACCCCATTGGAGACTGTTTATGGTATCGGGACACCTGAACGCTGAAAACTTACTTGAGTCTGTTACGCAAGAACTTCGAGTGCAAATGACGCATCGAGATCTGAATGATCCCATCATGATCGGCATTAGGACAGGAGGCGTCTGGTTGGCGGAACGACTCCATGCAGCGCTTAATCTCAGCAGCCCTTTGGGGGTACTGGATATTTCGTTTTACCGAGACGATTTTTCTCAATCAGGATTGAACCCCAAGGTTCAACCCACACAACTACCCTGCCCAACTGAAGGGCGAGATTTGATTTTAGTTGATGACGTCATCATGTCAGGAAGAACGATTCGAGCCGCAATGAACGAACTGTTTGATTACGGTCGACCCGCCTCAATCCTCCTAGTGACGCTAATTGATCTCCAGCACAGGCACCTCCCGATCCAACCCGATGTCGTTGGTGAACGCTTGACCCTAGGTGAAGATCAACAAATAAAGCTTTCTGGGCCTTTTCCCTTAGCGCTTGAAATACGTAACCGCAGCTAACTTAATTTTATTGAGTCCCGACTATGTTACCTAGAGAATATTACGACGCTATTCAGTTAACGCCTGAGGGTCAACTTAAACACTTTTTGACCATTGAGGGTTTGCCCCCGCAACTCTTGACTGAAATTTTAGACACGGCGGATTCATTTGTTGATATGAACGCCCAACAGGTCAAAAAAGTTCCGTTGTTACGTGGCAAAACCGTAGCAAACCTGTTTTTTGAGGCAAGTACACGCACACTATCGACCTTTGAGCTTGCCGCTAAGCGCCTATCTGCCGATGTTTTGAACCTGAACATCAGCACCTCTTCGACCTCGAAGGGTGAAACCTTAAAAGACACGCTCATGACGCTACAAGCCATGCATTGTGATATGTTTGTTGTTCGTCATTCCGCCAGTGGTGCAGCTCACTTCATTGCTCAGCATGTTACGCCAGACGTTGCCGTCATTAATGCAGGGGATGGCCGTCATGCCCACCCGACACAAGCCATGCTTGACATGCTGACGATACGCCAACATAAAGGTGACTTTAAAAACTTAAAAGTCGCGATTGTGGGCGACATTTTGCACTCACGAGTAGCGCGCTCCGAAATTCACGCCCTACGGATCCTTGGAGCAAACGAAATTCGCGTTATCGCCCCTGCAACACTCTTGCCTAAACACATTGAAAGCCTAGGCGTCAAAGTCTTTACCGAAATGTCACGCGGCTTAAGAGATGTGGATGTTGTCATCATGCTCAGATTACAACGAGAGCGTATGCAAACAGCTCTTTTACCCAGTGAATCCGAGTTTTACAGCCTGTATGGTCTCACAGAAAACAAACTGGCCTATGCCAAGCCTGACGCCATCGTCATGCATCCAGGGCCGATCAACCGCGGGGTTGAAATTGAATCGCGCGTGGCCGATGGCCCCCGCTCTGTGATTCTCAATCAAGTCACTAATGGCATTGCTGTGCGTATGGCCGTGATGTCGATGGCGATGAGTGGCCAACTCAACACCCAATCCTCTTCGTTCACTGAGTCTTCAGCAAGGACTGAATCCCTATGAATATTGTTATTGAAGGTGGACGTATCATAGATCCTGCTCAAAAGATCGATACGATAGCAAATCTCTACATTCATCAAGGTGCAATTTTGGCCATTGGGCATGAACCACCCGAAGGCTATTTCGCAGATGAGACACTCGATGCACACAATAAAATCGTCTGCCCTGGCCTGATTGACCTGTTCACGCACTTACGCGAACCTGGTGCTACACAAAAAGGTAGCATTGCCAGCGAAACGGCTGCCGCTGCCGCAGGCGGCATTACAACACTCTTAACATCGCCCGCCACCTCACCGATTGTCGATACACCAGCTGTAGCGGAACTGATACAAGACCGAGCGGCAGATGCAGGCTTTGTACGCGTCCTGCCCATAGGAGCGCTAACACGTGGTCTCCAGGGAGAACAACTGGCGCCGCTTCACGCTCTAACGCGCTCTGGGTGCGTCGCCTTTACCAATGCACGTTTACCGATGGTGGACAGCTTAGCGTTATTACGCTGCCTAGAATACGCCGCAACCTTTGATTTGCTCGTGATCTTCCAAGCGCAAGATGCAGGTTTAAGCCGTAAAGGTTGCATGCATGATGGTGCTTCTTCTGCGCGCATGGGACTTGAAGGCATACCAGAAGCCGCAGAAACCATTGAGGTCTCGCGGTGCTTACTGTTAATTGAGCAGACTGGAGTAAGAGCTCACTTTGGACAACTGTCTTGTGAACGCTCGATTCAACTAATTGATGCAGCGCGCAAGCGTGGGTTACAGGTCACGGCGGATGTCGCCATTCATCATCTTCTTTTATGCGACGAAGATGTCAACGGCTTTGATTCATCCTTGCATGTTCAACCGCCATTACGCAGCCCGCTGGACCGTGCCGGATTGAGACAGGGCTTGGTAACTGACACCTTGTCGGCGATTTGTTCAGATCACCAACCTCTTGATGTCATTGCGAAACAAGCCCCTTTCTCGGAGACTGAGCCTGGCATCAGTGGTCTCGAAACGCTTTTACCTTTGAGTTTAAAGCTTGTGGAGCAAAAGCTCATTGAGCTACCGCAACTGATTGAGAAGCTGACGTTTGGGCCTGCTAAAATCTTAGGACTGGATAGTGGAACCTTGCAGTCAGGCGTCCAAGCCGACGTGTGTATTTTTGATCCAGAGGTAAGCTGGACTGTAAATGATCAGAGTTTATTGTCCATGGGTAAAAACACGCCTTACTACGGACACACCTTAAAGGGTCGTGTTGATTGCACACTCTTAGGTGGACGCATCGTCTTTAAGCGTTAAAGCGCTCACGACTGAAGCAGATCCAAATGGAATAACGACACATTAAAAAGGCGGCCCTAAATGGAGCCGCCTTTTCATCAAACAAGCCGCCTTACATCTTACGAACGGTAGCCTGCCCTGTTAAATTCATGTCATCATCTTCTTCTTGCAGTGTAAAGAGTGTTGGAATGAGTTCGTCTTCCACTCCTCCTTTTGCCTGAGTAATAGTGTCTGACCCAAGCTTAATGCTCAGTCTGAGATCATTCGCAGAGTCTGCATGCGTCAAGGCGACATCGTAAGAGATCACCCCTTCCTTGTAGAGATGGTACAAGGACTGATCAAAGGTTTGCATACCAAGGTTCGTTGACTTTTTAATCACATCTTTAATTTCGTGTACAGACCCTTTACGAACCAAGTCCTGAATCAAAGGCGTGTTAATCATCACTTCTATGGCAGCTCTTCTCCCCTTACCATCAACCGTGGGGAGCAATTGCTGCGCAACCACCGCTTTCAGGTTGAGCGATAAATCCATCCAAACCTGATCATGCTGTGCTGACGGGAAGAACGAAATGATGCGATCTAACGCCTGGTTTGCATTATTCGCATGCAGGGTTGCCATGCAAAGATGCCCTGTTTCGGAAAAATTTAGACCATACTTCATCGTGTCCGAATCACGTATCTCCCCCATCAAAATAACATCTGGCGCTTGACGCAAGGTGTTTTTCAACGCGACTTCATAGGATTCAGTATCTAGCCCTACCTCACGCTGAGTCACAATGCTCTTTTTGTGGTTATGGATATACTCGATAGGGTCTTCGATGGTAATGATGTGTCCAGCATGATGCGTGTTCCGGTAATCAATCATTGAGGCCAATGAAGTTGATTTACCCGTTGACGTCCCCCCTACAAACAAAATGAGTCCACGCTTAATCATCGACAAATCTTTAAGAACAGGTGGCAAACCCAGCTCTTCGAGTGTCGGAATATAGGTATTAATACGTCGCATCACCATTCCAGGGGTATTGCGCTGTACAAAAGCACTCACACGAAAACGACCTATGCCCGGAGCGCTAATGGCAAAATTACACTCATGCGTCCCTTCAAACTCAGCCAACTGTCGGTCATTCATGGTACTGTAGACCAGCTTGCGGGCTTGGTCAGGCTTTAGCGCCTCTTTGGTCAATGGCTTAATGGTGCCATCGACTTTGATCGCTGGCGCTGCGCCAGCCGTCACAAACAGATCCGAAGCTCCACGATCCGACATGACTTTGAGTAACTGTGTAAAATCCATTATCAGATACCTTTACTCTCTGAACTCAGAAGGATGCCGGGCTATTTGCTTTTTCACGCGCGGCATCACGCGAAATAATTCCTTTACTCACCAACTCAGATAAAGACTGATCCAATGTTTTCATTCCAAAGGCCGCCCCCGTCTGAATTGCAGAATACATCTGCGCCACTTTTTCTTCACGAATCAGGTTACGAACCGCAGGCGTCCCTACCATGATTTCATGGGCTGCCACTCGACCACCTGAGAGTCTTTTCAACAAGGTTTGTGATATTACACCCTGTAGCGACTCGGATAACATTGAACGAACCATGGATTTTTCAGCGGCAGGGAAAACGTCAACAATACGATCCATCGTTTTCGCGGCGGATGTGGTGTGCAGCGTTCCGAACACAAGATGCCCTGTTTCGGCAGCCGTGAGCGCCAAACGTATGGTTTCCAAGTCACGCATTTCACCAACTAGAATAACGTCTGGATCCTCACGCAAAGCGGATCTTAGCGCATTAGAGAAACTATGTGTGTCTCTATGCACTTCTCGTTGGTTGATCAAACACTTTTTACTTTCGTGAACAAACTCGATGGGGTCTTCGATAGTCAGAATATGATCTGAGCGGGTGTTGTTGATGAAATCAATCATCGCCGCCAGCGTTGTACTCTTACCCGACCCCGTCGGGCCCGTTACTAATACAAGACCACGGGGTTTACTCGACAGGTCTTGGAACACTTTGCCCAAGCCTAAGTCGTCCATGGTCAATACGCGACTGGGTATCGTTCGGAAAACCGCTGCAGCCCCTCGATGCTGATTGTAAGCATTCACACGAAAACGAGAGAGTTTAGGAACCTCGAAGGAGAAATCGACCTCTAGGTTTTCCTCATACTCTTTCCTTTGCCTATCATTCATGATGTCATAGACAAGTGTGTGAAGTTGTTTGTGGTCCAGTGCGGGTAACTTAATACGGCGCACATCGCCATCAACACGTATGACGGGAGGCATACCAGCGCTTAAGTGCAAATCCGATGCACCTTGCTGTACAGCAAATGATAAAAGTTCTGTAATATCCATAAGTATCGAGCTCGCAGCGACTTCCATTAATATATTTGGATGAATCCAGAATAACCCGATTAATCCGGGTACAACAAGCAGATTTTAATCATGACTATAATAGCAGAGAAAATCCAGAAGGTACGTAGTGATATTGATAATGTTTGTCTAGCATGTCATCGGGATCCCAAATCTGTATTACTGCTTGCCGTAAGCAAAACTCGGACCGAAGCCGAGATACGCACAGCCTACGAGTCTGGACTGCATGCCTTTGGTGAGAATTACCTCCAAGAAGCTCTTGAAAAACAAAAACTTCTATCCGACCTTAAGATAGAATGGCACTTTATTGGCCCCATACAATCCAACAAAACACGGGCGATTTCTGAGCATTTTGACTGGGTTCATAGCGTTGATCGCCTTAAAATTGCAGAGCGTTTTTCTTCACAACGCCCTAGCCATTTACCGCCACTCAATGTATGTATTCAAGTGAATATTAGTGGTGAAGACACAAAATCGGGTTGCAATCCTGACGAGGTGCCCGCATTGGCACAGGCTATCGCTAAGCTACCCGGTATTTGCTTACGTGGTTTAATGGCCATTCCTGAAGTAGAGCCTGATCCAGAGCAGCAGCGCACCACCTTTGCCAAAGTTCGAGCGCTAATGACTCAATTACAAGCTGAAGGACTTGATTTAGATACACTTTCTATGGGAATGTCAGGAGACTTAGCTGCCGCCATCTACGAAGGAAGCACAATCGTACGCGTGGGCACTGCTCTATTTGGGCAACGAACCTAATTTGCCAAGGTATCCTCCCTCTAATTTTCGAACACAACTGGAGTGCATATGACCTTATCACCACCCTCTCGCATCGTTTTTATTGGTGCAGGCAACATGGCCCGCGCCATCATCTCGGGATTGTTAAAGCAAGGTATTCCTGCTAACAGTATCACGGCATGCGAGCCATCTTTAGAAAAACTACAAGACCTTGCTGAACTTGGCTTAGACGTTTCAACCAATAATGTCGAAAGTGCAGCTAAAGCTGATCTTCTGATCTTGGCGGTTAAGCCTCAGGTCATGAAATCCGTGTGTACCCCCCTTCATGCGGCTGTTCAAGCTCGCCACCCCATCATCATGTCCGTCGCTGCTGGCTTACGGCTTGAGGCATTTGAACGCTGGTTAGGCCCAGACTTAGCGATGGTTCGTTGCATGCCAAATACACCCTCTCTAATCGGAAAAGGTGCCAGTGGCTTATTTGCTAACTCGCAAGTGCAGCCAGCACAAAAACAGATGGTCGAGCAAGTGATGGCCGCGACTGGGCTAGCACTATGGGTCAATAGCGAAGATGAACTTGATGCCGTGACCGCCGTGTCTGGATCGGGGCCTGCCTACTATTTTTTGATGATGGAAGCCATGATCAAAGCCGGTAAAGCTCTCGGCTTATCTGAAGAAAATGCGAAGGCATTAACCTTGCATACCGCGTTAGGTGCAGCTGAAATGGCCACATCCAGCGACGTTTCTCCTGCTGAGCTACGTCGCCGTGTGACGTCGCCAAAGGGGACAACAGAGCAAGCAGTTTTAAGCTTTCAAGACCATCAATTTGAGCAGATCGTTGGGCAAGCGATGCACGCCTGTCATCGTCGAGCAAAAGAACTCGCCGTTGAGCTTGGAAATAACTAAGAACGGTTCATTCAGTCTTAGAAAGACTCTATACTTCGATCTATTATTGGGAAACCCACTGATACTAAGTGGGTTAATTTTAACCGCTATTTGTTAGCGATCGCCGTCTAAGACAAGGGTAAAGCATGGATCCGATATTTCTGATCATACGCACCATCGGTGAAATTTTTGCATTTATTGCGATTTTGCGCTTTTTGCTTCAAGCCGCTCAGGCCGATTTTTACAACCCTATTTCGCAGGCTGTAGTGAAATTCACTCAAGTGCCCGTTGCCCCAATTCAAAAGATTTTACCCAAGGCCGGACGTTTTGATTTTTCACCTTTGGTCTTGGCATTTTTAATTAAACTAATCACCTTAGTGGTTCTTGTCGCGCTGTCCAGCAACGTTGGCCTTGATATACTTACACTCGCATTATTTGCGCTGGTAGGCGTCATCGACTCTCTCTTAAGCATGATTTTCTGGGCCACCATTGGCTCGGTGATTATTAGCTGGGTAGCACCTGGTTCTCCACACCCGGCTCCACAGATTTTACTTCAGATTACTGAGCCTTTGTTTGCGTTAGTCAGGCGCGTACTCCCCTCAATCGGAGGACTGGATTTATCACCTATCGTTATTTTCTTAGTCATTCAAATTATTCAGTCGCAACTGCCTCGTGTGATGTGAAGCTCACAAACTTTTTTGTGTTTACTTCATCATCACAATACAGAGATTGATTATGCCCACTGAAATTCCACATGACTCCGTGGGTCTGGTTAGCCCCCAGACTCTTCGCTTTGACACCCCACTGACACTGGCGTGCGGGCGCACCCTTGACCATTATGAACTGGTCATTGAAACCTACGGCACACTCAATGCCGATGCATCCAATGCTGTTTTAATTTGCCATGCATTGTCAGGTCACCACCATGTCGCTGGGTACCACTCAATGGATGATCGTAAACCTGGGTGGTGGGATTCAGCCGTTGGCCCGGGAAAAGCGATAGATACCAATCATTTTTTTGTCGTTGCACTTAACAATCTTGGTGGCTGCCATGGTTCTACTGGTCCAAACAGCCAGAACCCCGCAACTGGCAAGCCCTATGGTCCTGACTTCCCGATCGTTACCGTCATTGACTGGGTACACAGCCAAGCTCGATTGGCCGATAAACTGGGTATTTATCAATGGGCTGCTGTGGTCGGAGGCAGTCTCGGTGGCATGCAAGCCTTGCAATGGTCAATGACCTATCCAGATCGTATACGCCATTGCATCGTGATTGCGGCAGCGCCCAAACTCAGCACACAAAATATTGCGTTTAATGAAGTGGCACGACAAGCGATCAGCAAGGATCCTCAGTTCCATAACGGCCATTATTATGAGCACAACCAAGTACCCAAAACAGGGCTCATGCTTGCACGAATGGTCGGCCATATCACCTACCTCTCGGAAGATGGTATGAGAGAAAAATTTGGGCGAGAGTTACGCTCAGGTAAAATCAACTTTGATTTTCACCCGCAATTTCAGATTGAATCCTATCTGCAATACCAAGGTGAGCAGTTTTCAACGGCCTTCGATGCCAATACCTACTTGTTGATGACCAAAGCACTGGATTACTTTGATCCAGCGGCCGACTTCGATAACAACCTTACGCTTGCCTTGTCTCAAGCTCAGTGTCAGTTCTTTATTGCGTCGTTTACCACTGACTGGCGCTTTTCTCCAGAGCGCTCCAGAGAAATCGTCGATGCCTTAATCGATGCAGGAAAGGATGTCTGCTACACAGAAATTGAAGCGGCTCACGGACACGATGCGTTTCTAATCCCAATTCCTCGTTACATGGAAGTCTTCAGCGCCTATATGAAACGAGTGCGCACAGGTGGAGGACATACATCATGAGAGCCGACTTAGAAATCATTAGAGAGTGGATTCAGCCTAATTCACGCTTGCTAGACCTTGGCTGCGGCGAAGGCGAGTTACTTGAATACTTGATCAAAGAAAAGCAAGTAAAAGGCTATGGCATCGAGATCAACCCAGACAATATCACCTCTTGCATTGAAAAAGGGGTGAACGTGATTGAAAAAGACATCGATAAAGGCCTAGTCAGCATCCGCAATGGCAGTTTCGACACGGTCGTCATGAGTCATGCCCTGCAAACGATGCACCGCCCCGATTTAATCGTTGAAGAAATGCTACGCATCGGTAAAGAATGCATCGTTACCTTCCCGAACTTTGCGCATTGGCGAGTCAGAAGCTACCTCTCCGTTCGCGGTAAAATGCCCGTATCAAAGTTTTTGTCCTATACTTGGTATAACACGCCCAACATCCACTTTTTCACATTCAAGGACTTTGAGGAACTCTGCGTCGAACGCAACATCCATATATTGGATCGAACCGTAGTGGACCATGAACATCGCCACCGTTGGTGGATTCATTTATGGCCCAATATGCTCGGTGAAATTGCTATTTATCGTATTACTCGTTAAAATCCCGGGGACAAAATTCATGTTCGACAACAACGCTTTCTCTAAAAAACTGGTTACGTTATTGCTTGGCACGGCCCTCTCCATGAGCCTTCATGCTGAGCAAATGTTTAGCGATGACCGTTATGAAATTCATTACAACGCTTTTAATTCAACATTTGTAACAGCCGATGTTGCCGCGCGTCACGGTCTAACACGAAGTGGCAATCGTGCCCTGATGAATGTTGCCATACTCGAAAAACTAGAAGATGGCACAACACAGCCAACCACAGCCGTTGTAACAGCTCAATCCAGCAATCTACTTCAGCAAGTTCAGGATATCACTTACCGCCAAGTAACAGAAAGCGATGCCATTTATTACTTGGGTGAGTTTCGCTTCACAAACGAAGAGCTTTTGAACTTCACACTCAGTGTACAGCCAGACCCTAATCAACCCGCCTACCAGATTCAGTTTCAACAAACCTTTTATCAGGACTAATCGTGAAACCATCAAAAATCGTGCTTGCTAGCAGCAATGCTGGCAAGCTGAAAGAGTTCTCCGACATGCTCGCCAACTTCCAAATCGAAGTTGTGCCACAGTCACAATTTAATGTCTCAGATGCCGAAGAAACGGGGCTTAGCTTCGTCGAAAATGCCATTATCAAAGCTCGCCATGCCTGCCAGCAAACGGGACTGCCCTCTCTCGCAGATGACTCGGGCTTAGAAGTAGATGCCCTAAACGGAGCACCAGGAATCTACTCAGCACGCTACAGCGGCCCGAATAGCTCAGATCTGCGCAATGTCGACAAACTCCTACTGGACCTGCAAGCGATACCTGAACCTCTTCGAACGGGCCGTTATCAATGCGTGCTGGTGTTTATGCGCCACGCCTTAGACCCTACCCCTTTAATCTGCCAAGGCAGCTGGGAGGGTAAACTCCTCTTCGAACCAAAAGGACAAGGTGGATTTGGTTACGATCCTATTTTTTACTGCCCAGAAATGCGTTTAACCGCTGCTGAAATGAGCGCTGAAGCTAAACACAGCGTAAGCCACCGAGGGTTAGCGATGAATGCGCTTGTCAGTCAACTGAATCGCTGGCTAGGTGTTCCTGCGTGAAACGTCCCCCTCTATCTTTATATATTCATATTCCTTGGTGCGTGCGCAAGTGTCCTTATTGCGACTTCAACTCACATGCCGCAAAACAACCACTCCCTGAACAGGAGTATGTAAACGCCTTGCGAGAAGACCTCGCGAATGAACTGCGCTTACTCGACGAGCCATCGAGTTTGCATTCTATTTTTATTGGCGGCGGTACTCCGAGCCTCTTCAGTGCAGAGTCTATTGCCGCGATTTTAGAAGATGTTGATCGTCAAATGGGCATTGCTTCAACGACAGAAGTCACGTTAGAGGCCAATCCAGGAACATTTGAGCAGGAACGTTTTAAAGGATTTAAAAAAGCGGGCGTTAACCGTCTATCGATTGGAATTCAAAGCTTTAATGATCTGCACCTACAACGTCTAGGCCGAATACATTCCTCCGACAATGCTATTAATGCAGCCACGCACGCTCGTACTATTTTTGATAACATCAATCTTGACTTAATGCATGGCTTACCGGAGCAGACAACAGATCAAGCTCTGGCCGACTTAGAACAAGCCATCGCCTTGGAACCGGATCATCTTTCCTGGTACCAGCTAACCTTAGAACCAAACACCGAGTTTCATGCGCGCCCACCCACATTGCCCTTGGATGAAGCCCTCTGGGAAATTCAAGAATGCGGACAGGCCTTATTGGCCAAATCAGGTTATCAACAGTATGAAATCTCAGCCTATGCACGTGCAAATAAGCTGAGCCAACATAATGTTAATTACTGGCAGTTTGGGGACTATTTAGGGATTGGGGCGGGCGCTCATGGAAAAGTAACACAAGCTTCAACACAAGGTTTGAGCATTTCACGTCATAACAAGGCACGACAACCTAAAGCCTATCTCAACCCAATGACGCGCATTGCAGAGCGCACGCAGGTCGAAACCAGTGATCTCGCCTTTGAGTTCATGCTCAATACGCTAAGGCTGCATGAAGGCGTTCCGACTCAACTCTTGCTAGAGCGAACAGGGCTCAGTCTTGACACGCTTGAACCACGGTTAAAGATGGCACAGGCAAAAGGCTTACTTCACCCTTATGAAACTAGGCTAAAGCCAACTCAACAGGGCCGACTCTTTTTAAACGACCTATTAGAGATGTTTTTATAATCTCTAGTAGGTCGCTCCACAAAATCCGTTGGTTATAAAATATGCCGCTTACCCGCTTTCTGCGCTAGAGACACCACCGCCGTGACGATCTGATCTAAGCTCACAACCTCGAAATCAGCTCGTGTTCCACCTGGCCAAGGCACTTGGTTTATGTTTACCCAGATTGTCCGCATGCCAATATTTTGTGCGGCTTGAACGTCATTAATGGGGTGATCTCCCACATGTATAACCTGATCTGCGCTAAGCTGCATGTGATGCAGGGCTTTTTCGAACATAAGAGGATGTGGCTTCGCTTGTCCAACGTGATCCGCATTGTATTGAAAGTCAAACACATCCGCTAAGCCTGTTCGCTTAACTTCGGCGTTGCCATTGCTCAACGCACCAATCATCATTCCTTGGTCGCGTAACGCCTCTAACATTGTCCGAGCATGTGCAAACAATTCAACTTCGTGCCGAGCATGAATAAAGGCTTCAAATGCATTCCTAGCGTAATCTATCGATTGTTGCTCAGAATAACCGCTACTTTTTAAACATTCCTCAAGTAACTTTAATCGTATTTGAGTGACACTGTGGGCTATACCGGGGTACCTGGACAATAAATCGGCTCGCAAGGGTGAGCGTTCACTTAAATCATGAAGTGAGTAGGTCGAAGTGAAAGCAGGGGCATTAGCATCTAACCACTGCCAAAGTGTCCGATTGGCATGCTCAATCACAGGGTCTACCGCCCAGAGCGTATCATCTAAATCAAAGGTCACTGCCTTAATCATCTGCCTTCCTCCTTGCTCGTGGGTGAGCTTGTTCATACACACTCATCAGATGCTGAAAATCAAGATGGGTATATATTTGGGTTGTGGATATATCTGAATGGCCCAGCAGCTCCTGCACCGCTCTAAGGTCATGGCTGGATTCAAGGATATGGCTTGCAAAGCTATGCCGTAAACGATGCGGATACACCTGCCCTTGAGTCCCTTTTATACGCCCCCAATGGGCAAGACGCAGCTCGACTGAGCGTGTCGATAAACGACGGCCACTCTGACTCACAAAGATTGCATCTTCTTGAGATTTAGCCCACAGAGGCTTAATTTTCAACCAATCCGTTAAGGCTTGCACCGCCAAACGTCCAATTGGCAATACACGTGTTTTTTGTCCCTTACCCAGCACACGGACACTGGCATCCGCCAAATCAACATCCTGCTGATTCAGCTGAACCAACTCAGATACACGCAAGCCTGAAGAATAAAGAAGCTCCATCATCGCAAAGTCTCTTAGCGTAAGGGGCTCATCATCTGGGCGTTTGAGCAATTCGTTTAGCTGATCAGGGTCGAAGGTTTTGGGTAGACGTTTAGAGGATTTCGGTGCTTGGATAGCCAAAGCAGGATTGTGAGAAACCCAATTCTCTCTGACTAAAAAACGATAAAAACTACGCAAAGCGGATAGAAGCCGATGCAAACTCCGTCCTGATACGCCTTGCCCATGCAAGACGCTGATGATATTGCGCAGTTGCTTCTCGGTTAAAGAAGCCCAGCCCGACAACTGTTCTAACTCTAGTTGCTCATATACCTTGGAAAGATCTCTAAGGTAATGTTTCACTGTATGGACAGAGTAATGCTTCTCAGTCTCGAGATAGCGTTTGAACGCTAATTGCCATAACGCATCCGTCGATGAGTCTGACACGTGATTATGCCTGAGGTTGCTGTAAAATATGGGCAACCACTCGACTTAACACCTCACCCACATAACTCAAGAAAAGTGTACCTTGACTGCTTTGGAAGTACTCCGCATCAAAACTGCCTATCGCTAGCAAGCCCAACGTATCGCCCTTAACTAACGGAACAACCGCTGCGGACAAGACACGTGGAGCATTTTCTTGGAACAAGAAACGGTTCATCGCCTCACTGAGACGTCCGCAGCTAGGCAAACTCGTTTCAATTAATGGCTGAACAATGCTGCAATCGGCCTTGGACAACATACGCAAACTGTTTACATTCAGTGGTTTTTCACTAAATAACAATAAACGTGCGTCATCACCATAAAAGTCTTGGCATAGGCTTTCTTCAATCGCTATCGCAACATCGTCTAACGTCTGCGCTTCCAACAGCGCCAGCACCATACGCTTAGTCTTATCAAACTGAATATCATTATGCCGTGCGATATCAATCAACTCAGACAAATGCCCATGCAGCTTTTGATTGCGTTCTCTTAACAAGGATGTCTGCCGCTCCACTAAGGAAACCGCAGTACCGCGTTGATGAGGGACATAAAGCTTCTCTAGCAACCATGCATGTTCTGAAAAGAAATCAGGATGGTTGGATAGATACTCAGCGACCTGCGTTGCACTCAGTGATTGACTCTGTGCGACAGGTTTACTTTTAGACCCCGCTAACACTTCTTTGCTCATAGATACACCTGCCCTTCAAAAACAGTTGTTGCAGGCCCTGTCATCATCACAGATGCCCCATCGCCACGCCAGCCAATATACAGCTCACCACCCGGTAAAGATACTTTGACCTGGGCATCAAGAAGACCTCGCAAACGGCCAGCAACAACCGCCGCACAAGCACCTGTTCCGCACGCCAGCGTTTCACCAGCTCCACGTTCAAACACCCGCAAAGCAATGTGAGAACGTGAAAGTACCTGCATAAACCCCACATTGACACGTTGAGGAAAACGAGGATGACGCTCAATCAGCGGACCTAGTGTTTTAACTGGGGCCGTCTCTATATCATCCACCACGAGTACCGCATGCGGATTCCCCATCGAAACAGCTGACAACTCGTAGGAGGTCCCCTTCACATCTAGGCTATAGACTGGGGCCTGAAGCTCAGCCGCAAAGGGAATTTCTACCGGATTTAAGCAAGGGGCTCCCATGTCAACTTCAACCAGACGGTCAGGCAACATTTTTAGAATTGCCTTACCTCTTGCTGTCTCCACGGCTATTTCATCTTTAACCGTCAAGCGCTTATCTCTGACGAAGCGAGCAAAACAACGAGCACCGTTACCACAGTGCTCCACTTCAGAGCCATCTGCGTTGTATATCCGATACCGAAAATCCAAATCAGGGCGTGTGGGCGGTTCAACCAGCAATAATTGATCAAAGCCAATGCCCGTGTGACGATCGGCCAAGCGTCGAACCGTCTGCTCACTTAAACGAACACGCTGTGAGACGGCATCAATCACCATAAAATCATTACCGAGGCCATGCATTTTGCTAAAACGAACGAGCATTAGCGGCCTCCACTTAACGATCAATAGGGAGAATAGACTCCCCTTTAAAAAGATCAGCTACTTGCTCACGCTCACGCACCAAAAACACTTGGTCGTCATCCACCATAACTTCGGCAGGACGCCCGCGCGTGTTGTAGTTAGACGCCATTACAAAGCCATAGGCGCCCGCCGAACACACCGCCAATAAATCACCAGCTTGAAGATTCAACGAGCGGCCTTTGCCCAAAAAGTCGCTGGTTTCACACACAGGCCCAACCAGATCCCATAACTTCGCAGTATCTGGCGACTCTTCTGCCATTGTCACCGGAATAATTTCTTGATACGCGCTGTACAGAGCAGGTCGAATCAGATCATTCATTGCGGCATCAATGATGGCGAAGTTTTTTTCGCCGTTTTGCTTGAGGAACTCGACACGAGTCAATAGCACTCCGGCATTGGCAACAATGGAGCGACCGGGTTCAAAAATTAATTGTATCGGACGATCTCCCAGACGCTCTAACACCTTACTGATGTACTCTGAAGGTGTTGGTGGAGTCTCGTCGGTATAGCAAACCCCCAGACCACCGCCTAAATCCAAATGATGAATGCGAATGCCATCTTCATTCAGTTCATCGATCAACGACAATAAACGATCCATCGCATCTAAAAAGGGATCCATTTCTGTTAATTGACTGCCAATATGGCAATCCATCCCCACGACCTCAACGGCATCTAATGCCGCCGCGCGGCGATAGACCTGACGTGCGTGATCGATATCAATACCAAACTTATTTTCTTTCAAACCAGTGGAGATATAAGGATGTGTGCCCGCATCAACATCGGGATTCACTCGGAACGAAATGCGAGCAATTTTACCCATATCTTTGGCAACTTGGTTCACACGATCCAACTCAGCGTCGGACTCAATGTTAAAGCAGAAAATTCCAACGTCTAAAGCCCGTTGGATTTCATGCGCTTGCTTACCCACACCTGAAAAAACGATTTTCTCAGGCTTGCCGCCTGCCTGCAATACGCGCTCCAGTTCACCCAATGACACAATATCAAACCCAGCCCCCAAACGAGCTAGGATATTCAAAACAGCAAGATTGGAGTTCGCTTTTACGGCATAACATACCAAGGCATTTGTTTGCTCAAGTGCTTGTGCATAACTTAAATATGCACGTTCGATGGCATCACGCGAATATACATACAAGGGTGTACCGTAGTCACGCGCCACATCAGATAACGCGACCTCTTCGCAATGCAAGCGGCCATCTAAATATTCAAAACTGTCCATTACAAATCTCACTGTGGCTGTTGAGTCTCAGGGGTACTTTCAGGCATATATAAAGGCCCCTTTTGTCCGCAAGCACTCAACAGCAGGAACCCTGTAAACAATACCGGCCATAATCGTTTCATGTTTGGCAATCCTCAGGGTTGGGTTCTATAAACGGGTGATTATAACCTGATGCTCTGCCCTTGACATCCTCTCGGCGCTACAAACGAAGATAATGGGTATGGCAATTGTTTTGGGCGATCTGTTTTGAGGCAATTTCTCGAAGCCCATCATCTTCGCACCCACCTAAAGCTATTCGAAAACGTGACCAGAACTTTTGATTACCCTTACTCTTGACCTGTCGTAGGTGTGAGACTGGGCTTTGTCGCGAGCAGGATTGATAAATTTGACATTAGCGTGTCAAACTCAGATCCAGAAAGATACGAAAGCTCCTTTTGCCGAGTCAGTGCCAACCCTAGCGCATTCGCCTTCGCACGTCCTGGATGACACATCACCACACACCCATCCGCAACACTCTGAAACCACTGCTCGATTAAAGACGGAAAATCCGCATCAGGCAATAGCGAATAAAGGCCCGCAAAATTCTTTGATAGCGGAATAGCTCTCTCAGATGCAGCCGCCGAAAACCCTTTTGACATCACACCTAAAATAATGGCTTTCAAGCGTGCATCATGACCGTAAATGGATGGATTCACTTGGCGAACCCAAGGGGTGGATTGAGGGTAGCGTTTCTGAATTTCATCTAACACCACATCGCGAATACCTCTAAAGACATGCACATGTTGATGGCCATCGATAAAATCCGGAGGAGCGCCCCAAGCCTTCTCAAACTGATCGCATTGATAAACGAACTGCTCTCTGACCCAGGTTAGATCCAGTTGACTTAACATCGACTGTTTCATCAGCCTCACCAAGGGTATGCGATGTTCAAACTCCGTTAAATTAAAATGCAATCCTACCGCCGTTGAAGACGCAAAAGGCGTTAACCGCTTGGCATCAGATTGCCAACGAGGTAAAGATGTCATGCAACTGACCGCAGACAAACGTGTATTTTCTACTAGGTCAAGAATGCCATCACTAACCTCAGCCGACATACCAAAGTCATCTGCACACAGGACAATTGATTTCATGATGCAAACGCCCACAAACGACTCAATATAAACGTCATGACCGCTACAACCCCCAACACAATGAGTAAAGCAATATCATAGGATAAAGATGTGAACGTTAATAACGCTGCATACATGGCTTCATTGACTAAAAAGCTCGCCAAGGCAACACCCGCAAAACGCACAAAGGTTTGACGATGTGACACAGAAACCGCTTTAAACGTGAAATAACGGTGCCCAAAATAACTGACGTTAAACGCAACCAGAAAGCCCACAACATTCGCCCACAAGGGCATCAATCCCATTGGAACCAGGATAAGGACAACACACCAGTGCACGATCAAGGCACTTACACCGACACCTGCAAAGCGAAAAATCTGTACTATCATAATGATGTAGAGTCCGCCTGAGTCTCATCGTCCTTGGGCTCTACCTGCACAGGACGTCGGTAGTCTGAAATAAGATAGACAGGTCGTCCTTTTACCTCCGAAAAAATACGTGCGACGTATTCCCCTAACACGCCGACAGATAAAAGCTGTACTCCACCCAAAAAACCTATCCCAGCGACCAATGTCGGCCAGCCCGGCACATCCGTACCCAAGATCAATGTACTGAGTACCACGATCACCGCATAACTCATCGCCAATAGAGAAACGCTGGCTCCAATAAACATCCAAATACGAAGAGGCGCGCTACTAAATGCCGTAATCCCCGTGAGCGCCAAGGAGGATAAACGGCGAATGCCAAAGCTGGTTTCACCGCTAAAGCGAGGATTCACCTTAAAAGGGACTCCGATGCTGCGAAAGCCAACCCACGCAAACAATCCTTTCATCATGCGTTTACGTTCAGATAAGGAACGCAGAGCCCTCACTACTTTTGCATCCATCATGCGAAAATCCCCTGCATCGGGCTGGATTTCCACATCGGCACTTTTACTCAGCATGTGGTAAAACGCACGTGTTAACTTACGCTTGACCATTCCCTCATCCGAGCGATCGGCACGTACGCCGTAAATCATGTCATAGCCTTCTAGCCAGCGTTGATAAAAAACTTCCAGCATTTCGACGGGGTGTTGCATGTCTGAGTCCATGATGATGACCACATCCCCCTCGGCATAGTCTAACCCTGCACTCATCGCGGCTTCTTTACCAAAGTTTCTGGATAAACTCAGCAGTGAAACAGGATATCGCTCGCTGAGCGCTAAAACAGTAGCTTCGGTTGCATCTCGGCTGCCATCATCAACGACCAGTACCTCAAAACGATCCGACAGTTTTGGCAGGATTTCACATAAAAGCGGAACCATTTCTTTAAGGTTGTCGGCTTCGTTATAAGCTGGCAGGATACAGGTAATCAACGGTGTTGGTTGGCCGCTTCTTGGCGTAAGCATTGAGTGGTTTGACGTAATCTCTGACATGTAAAAGGCCCAATTTGCATTCAGCGTAAGCGGTTAATGGTAAACTATTCTTTTATAACGCATCACAGGCAACTCAGTAAGTCATATGGCACGCTTTTTTTATAATTTGGTTTTACATCTGCTGCTACCTGCAATTCTATTCAAGCTCTGGTTAAGAGCTCGAAAAGCGCCGGCCTATGCTCATCGTTGGACTGAACGCTTAGGGAAGGTTCACTTTCCGGCTTACGATCAGCCACCGATTTGGATTCATGCGGTGTCCGTGGGTGAGGTTCAAGCTATCTCAACCTTTGTAAGGCACTGCCTGATCGAGCATCCATCCACTCCGATTGTCATTACAACCATGACGCCAACAGGTGCCGAGCGCGTCAAGGCGTTATTCGGAGACCAAGTCACCCATCGCTACTGCCCTTACGACTTCCCATGGGCCATGCAGCATTTTGTTCAAGCACTTAAACCACAACTTTGTCTTATTGTTGAGACCGAGCTTTGGCCTAACTTGCTTCACGCTTGCCAAGTATCAATGATCCCTGTGATCTTGGCAAATGCCCGTTTGTCCGAGCGCTCGGCAAAAGGCTACGCAAAATTCAAAGGATTAACCCGGTTTATGCTGGATCGCATCACTCATATCGCCGTGCAAAACCACGAGGATGCCGAGCGTTTTGCCCAACTTGGAGCACGCCAAGACCGCATGAGCGTTATCGGAAGCATCAAGTTTGATGTCGAAATTGACCCGGAATGGTCACACAAAGCCACGCAGTTTAAACAAGCCTGGGGGGCCGAGCGCCCAGTTATATTGGCAGCCAGCACTCATGATGATGAAGAAGCCCTGCTGCTCAGCGCATTTGAGCCTCTTCACCACCGCTACCCCGATCTTCTGTTATTAATCGCACCGCGTCATCCTGAGCGCTTTGATGCCTGTGCAGAACTTTGCGAACGTAGCGCTTTTAAATGGCGAAGGCGTAGTGAACACTCACTGATTGACGCTGACACCCAAGTGTTTCTGATTGATCGCTTAGGTGAGCTGATGCCTTTTTGTAGCGCGGCCGACATCGTTTTTATCGGGGGCTCTTTAGTGGAAAGAGGTGGGCACAACCCACTTGAGCCCGCCATGCTCGGCAAACCCGTCATTATCGGCCCACACACATACAACTTTGCACTTATCACGAAAGAGTTAGCCAACATGGGTGGATTGGTGCAAGTGTCCGATCACTCCACACTGATCAAGGCGCTCGAAAATTGGCTAGATCACAAAAGCCAGCAGCTGCATGCAGGGCAGCAAGCACGTGCTTACGTCGAGCAACAGCAAGGCGCGTTAGACAAACTCAAAAACCTTGCTTACGTTTATTTGTCATCAAACGCATAGCAGCCACTCTCAGGAAGCATCATGATCCAACTTAGCTGCAAAGGCTCCGCCTGAATACCCGGCCATTCCAAGGCTACCTGCCCTGTATGATGCTTTAAACCCGCTAGAGCAGACATCCACTCATGGTTAGGCGCCTGTGCCGCACCTCCACGCCAAACGAACACTGCACCTTGCTGCTGCACGTCATCGAGTGTCACCCAAGGTGAATACCGGAACTGGCCCTCAATTAATACAGAGGGACGACTTGGCACCCTAAGTGATACCAAACCTGCTAACCAATAATCACCGACCACCAGAGTTAAAGGACAAGATGTTTCCTGCTCCCATGCACGTTCAAGCTCGACGGCAATGGCCTTGTCTGGCCAGTGGATTCGAGACGGCTTGTCTTTCAAATACGGAATAATCGCCAAATCCAAAAGCCTCAGCAACGGCAATACTAAAATAAACACCGTAAAGGTTTTTAGAATCCTTGAAGCCTGTGCAGACGTGAAGCTTTTTGGTAAGAAAAATGCCACCAATAGGCCCGATACACTCCACATAGGCGTGCCCCACATGTCGCGCAGCCCCGTGCCGGTCATCATCGCAACGAGAGTGGTTAAAAGCGCAGGGCCAAGTCCAGCCCAAAGCAGAAAACGCAGAGCTTCATGTTCAGGCTTAACCGACCAATAGCGCCGCCCAAGTAATCCCATGGCGGCCAGTAATAGCAGGATAAATACATGATCAAGGAGCTGAACAGCAATAAACTTCAAAGGTCCGACAACATGTGCTTGTAGAGCACTGGTGGTATTCGCCCTATCTTGCATATAAGTCAAAGGCAGAAAATCGTGTTGTACCAACCAATACAGATGAGGCGAGAAAACCAGCGACAGCACGAGGATCGCCAACATCACCTGCCCTGAGAAAATCCGTTTTCTTAACGGCGTCTGCACAAGCATGTAGATAAAGAAGGTCGCCACTAACACCACAATGACATATTTAGTGAGCAGGCCTAAACCCACGCACACACCTAAGGCAAACCAGTCTAAGTAGCGCCAATGCGTAATGCCGCGATGAAAAAAGAAGATAGCCGCCGCCCAAATCGGCATTTGGGCAACATTGTGATTGTATTCAAGCGTAGGCCAAGTGAAATAGTACACTCCCATTAACAGGAGTGTACCCAGCAAAGCTTGCTGAGTACTTAAGAGGCGCTGCCCCAATCGCCAGGCAAAGAAAGCGGTTAGCAGTATATTCAGCTGACTGAGTAGAAAAGGCCCTAAATCCGCGAATAGCTGCCAAGAAAGATGAACCAACCAAGCGGGTAAAGGAGGATGTTTATAGTATCCCCACTGCCACTCTTTGCCCCAAAATAAGCCCTCGACCACGTCTAAGGGCAAACTGTAGGATGCCATCCAAGGCAAGAGCGTCCATAAACACGCATGCAAAAACCAAAGGCCGGTAACGGCAAAGCCCAGAGATGTGGACGCTTGCAACTTATCCTGTTGATTCATTTTTCCGCATCACATATCTGAAAACTGCATATTGTAAAGCGTGGCATAACTGCCTCCTTTCGCAAGCAGTTCCGCATGAGAGCCTTGTTCGACCACCTGTCCATGCTCCATCACTAAAATGCGGTCTGCACGCTCAATCGTGGATAAACGATGTGCAATAATCAACGTGGTGCGATCTTGAATCACACGCTCTAACGCAGTTTGAATAAAGCGCTCCGACTCTGTGTCCAGTGCCGACGTTGCTTCATCTAAAATCAATAATGGCGCATCTTTAAGAATCGCTCGAGCAATCGCGATGCGCTGGCGCTGGCCACCGGATAACAGAAATCCATTTTCACCGATAATCGTATTGAGCCCCGCGGGTAAACGATCCGCAAACTCAGACACCATGGCCGCATCGGCCGCCGCACGAATTTCGGCCTCCGATGCATTGGCAAGCGCCCCATAGGCGATATTTTCAGCAATTGTTCCTTCAAACAGTACCACGTGCTGATTCACTAAGCCTATTTGGCTGCGCAGACTGCTCAACCAATAATCCGATAAGGGTCGATCATCGAGCAGAATTTGCCCCTGCTCGACATCAAAAAATCTAGGCAGTAAGCTGGCCATGGTCGACTTTCCACTGCCCGAGCGCCCTACTAGGGCAACAGTCTCACCCGGTTCGATGACAAAACTGATGTGCTTCAATGCGGGCTCTTCACTGCGCGGATAGATGAATGAGACATCACGAAACTCAACCTTCCCCTTTGCATGTGTAAGCTTAACCGTGCCGCGATCCACTTCCGGCTTTTCATCAAACAACGAGAAAAAGCTTTCAGCCGCCGCGATGCCTTTTTGGATGGTGCTGTTCACTTCAGTGAGCTGACGGATAGGCTTCGCCATAAAGGAGGCTGCAGAAATAAAGGCTATAAAGGCTCCTGTTTGCATGGACTCAAGCAGAGAGGGTGACATGGCGATATAGGTTAAGAGAGCAACAACCGAAGCCACCAGCATTTGTACAATGGGGGTGGAAATAGATTGCGTCACCACCATTTTCATAAACTGACGACGATTGCGCTCAGATACTTTGATGAAGCGCTCACGCTCTGCTTCCGCGCCACCAAAAATTCGTACCACCTGGTAGCCTTTAATCGCCTCGGAAGCGGCTGTTGAAATATCACCCACGGAACTTTGTATTCCATGGCTCAAGCGCCTTAAACGCTTAGATGCCAACGCAACAACCGCACCCACCAAGGGAGCAACCAATACAAAAAGGAGGGTTAACTTCCAATTAAGATACAGCATGTAACCAAAGAGACCTACTACGGTTAAGCCCTCTCTGACGATTGTTTTTAGTGCATCGGTTGCGGCACCCGTCACTTGCTCAACGTTATAGGTTAACCGAGACAAGAGTTCTGCTGACGAGTGTTGCTGATAAAACGAACAAGGCAGCACCAATAAATGATCAAACATCTGGCACCGCAAACGATTAACCAACGAGCGTGCAACATAGGAGAAACCATAGTTACCGAGAAGAGTCCCTGCACCACGGACCATGAAAATTAAAATAATACTCAGCGCCAACCAACCCCTTTCAGAAAAGTTGTTGGCTTCGACTGCATTAATAAAAATCTCTAACCATTTGGCTGCCGCGGTTTGAGTAGCGGCATAGAGAACGAAACCAAACAACGCGAGAGAGAACATTGGCCAGTCCCCCTTCACGTACTGCATTAAGCGACGATAGACTACCCAACCATCGGAAGAATCTTTTATTAACTCTTTTTGCATAGACTTCTCTGTTAGTTAATCACACAAACGGCCTAGTATAACTGCACCTTCGGCGGATATCAGGGTAGAATAAGATTAAATTGCGATAAATCAGTGGAAAAGTGGCCGTCGTGACTGAAAAAAAACCTTCTTTGCGTTCTTCTTTAGCCCTTTTACCCACCCGTTTATGGGTCGGGCTACTCCGTCTTCTTGTCCGTTTACCCTACTCTGCTCAACTGATCTTGGGAAAATGGGTTGGCCTAGGATTGTACTTTTTAGCACGTGATCGACGTAATGTCACTGAGGTCAATGTTCGACTTTGCTTTCCTGAACTCAATTCTGAGCAGCAAAAGAAATACGTTCGAGACATTTTTATGAATAACGGCATCGGGATTTTCGAAGCTGCCATGTCGTGGTGGGCACCCGATGCCTGGTTTAAAGACCGAGTGACCCTAATAGGCACAGAACATCTCGAGGAGGCGCTGGCTGAAGAGAAAGGGGTGATTCTTTTAGGTGCTCATTTTTCGACGCTCGACATTGGCGGACTGCTCTTTTCTTACTACTATCCCGTCGATGCCATGTATCGAAAAAACAATAACCCACTTTTAGAAGACGTCATCACTCGGGGACGCTTACGCTTCTTTAAATCGGCTATTGAGCGTTCAGACATACGGACAGTTATTCGTAACCTCCGTAAAAATCACATTATCTGGTATGCCCCAGATCAAGACTTTGGGATGCATCAATCCGTTTTTGCACCCTTCTTTGGTGTTCCTGCTGCCACCATAACGGCCACCTCGCGCATGGTTAAGCTCAACGGCTCACCCATTTTGATGCTTGCGCAGCACCGCACGCCGGATAACCGCTATGAGTTAGAGATTTTTCCGATCCTTCGCCCTTTCCCAACCGGCGATGATGTCCAGGATGCAACCCTGATCAATGCTGAAATTGAAAAGGCTATACGCAAAGACCCCACTCAATATATGTGGGTACATCGACGCTTTAAGAGCCATCCAAAGGGCAAAAACTACCTGTATAAAAAGTCTTAAGTTGCTAGCAACCAATCGAGAGGATCGATGGAATACGGGGGGGCCAGTCCATCCCCTTCCAAGAACAACTTCGACCAGACGGCCAACTGCAAAAGCACTGCAAGCGCCTCGGCTAAAGACTTATCAATAGGCGCACTGCTCTGAAGCCGTAATGTCAGTTCCTGAACTTGGCAGACGTCTTGGATAATCGCGCTGCTTAACAAGGCTGATGCCAGCTTCTGGCGAGAAAGGCCTTGAATCCAGTCGGTCACGGGTACGCTAAACCCCTTCTTTTTACCCGATGCATTGAAGGCTTTTTGGTGCTGCTGTAACCAGGCTCGTGGCACCTGTTTGCCTAATCGTTGCTGAATTTTTAAATGTGCAGGTAAAGATAGACCCATTAGGACGAGTCGATGATCTAAGAAGGGCACTCGACCCTCAACGCCTTTAACCATTAGCATACGATCCGCTTTCAGCAGCAAATCGTCGGCCAACCAAGTTTGCATATCAACATATTGGCGTCGAGTTAAGGGATCTAAGCCCTTACCCGCTTGCCAAGCATCGATAAAGGGCTCACGCCAGTTTTGTTTCATCCCCGCACGGACCGAAGGAGACAACAACGCACTCAAAGACGCTTTATCAAAACGTCCCCGCGTTCTAAAACCACCCGTACCTGGCGTTTTTAACGCATGCCAAGCGCTCTGAAGCCAGGGCATGCGATATCGGCCGTAGCCTGCAAACACCTCGTCACCGCCTTCGCCCATCAACACGACCTTGTGCGAATGCGCCGCTGCATCCGCGAGCATTAAGGTGGGGAGAGAGGCAAAATCACCCATCAGCTCATCCATGGCCCAAATGCTATACACCCAGTGTTTAAATAGGTCGGAAGGATCCATACGAATTAACGCCAGCTCAATCCCAGAGGCATCTGCTGTCGCTTGAGCGGCATGCACTTCATCATGGACAGAGGTAGAGGGAAAGCCCAAGCTCCAAGCTTTAGGCCGACCCGATGACAAGGGTGTGCGCCCAAGTTGCGTTGCCAAAATACCCGAATCAACACCACCCGATAAGAACAACCCCACTGGCACATCTGAGCGTAAATGCTCGGTTAATGATTGCTGCAAACACTGATCAAATTGTTCAACTGCTTCGCCCATAGAGCCTTGAAAGGCTACTTGCGTGGCCAAGGCTTCAGATAAAGACCACCAGTTTCGCAGGGTCTGACGGCCTTCGGCATCCACATGCAGTGCTTGACCTGGCAATAGCCGCTTAATCGAGGCGAAAGCCGTATCAACACCTGCATTAAAGTTAATTTGCAGAAAGCGCTCCACCCCCGCAGCCTGCATTTTGACAGTGTTTAATAAGGGAAGTAACGCCTTGATTTCAGACGCAAAGGCAATCCCATCCTTCAATTGAAGATAGTACAAGGGCTTAATACCAAAGCGATCCCTGACCAACAGTAGACTTCGCTCAACTCGATCAAATACTGCAAACGCAAACATTCCGTTCAGCTGGTCAATAAACGCCTCAGGAGCTCGTGCAGCCAAGGGCAAAATCACTTCGCAATCAGACCCCGTCAGGAACTCAGCTCCTTGCTGCTTCAACGCCGCTCGCAACTCTACGTGATTGTAGATCTCGCCATTGGCAACAAGTACATAGCGTTGATCAGGGCTTTTTAGCGGCTGCTGCCCTTGCTCTAAGTCGATGATGGAGAGACGGGCATGGCCTAAGCAAACATCGCGGTCGTCAAAGATACCTTGCCCATCCGGTCCTCGGTGCTGCAAACGCGTTAGCATTTGCGCCACTCGGGTCGAGTCGACCGAATGATTAGGCGTATAGATACCGACAATCCCGCACATGCTTATCGCCCCTTCTGTAAAAGCTGATCGTATAAATTGTGATATGCAGACAGAATGACAGTCTCACTGAAGCGCTCTGATAACACCCGAACACCAGCTGCAGACACCCCGTGGAGGTCTGCTTCGGAAGCTGTCAGTGCCTGTTCCATAGCCCCCCCCATGGCTTTCGCATCATCGATTTCGACCAAAAACCCAGATACATCCGGCTCAACTAACTCTAATGCTCCATGTGTTCGCGTTGAAACAACAGGCAATCCATGCGCCCAGGCTTCTAATATCACATTCCCTAACGGTTCGTGACGTGAAGGACAAACAAAAAGATCGGCCAAATGAAAATAAGGAGTGGTATCACGCTGCCAACCAAGAAGCTGTATTCTTGAAGCCGCCGACGACTCAGCCACCTGCTGTGTAATCTCATCCACTAAAGGCCCATCCCCTGCGATCAGCAAGTGTAGCGAGCGCCCGTTAACCTCTGCAGGCAAAGCTGAAAAAGCCTTAATCAGGGTATCAAACCCTTTATTCTCATGCAGTCGACCGAGGGCAAACACAACTAAATCATCTTGATTTAATCCCAGCTTTTGCCGCAACACTTGCAACTCAGCCTCTGGCGTAGGCGCAGGGATCGACACAAAATTACTGATGAACGACACGCGTTCTGAAGGCACACCTTCGCGCACGAGATAGTCACATATACTCAGCGTATTGCCGACCAACGCATGAGCATGTTGATACTGTTTAGGGTTATAAAAACCACCTAGCCTTGCAACATGGACAGGCCCTTTAGACGGAGGCAGCTTAACCAATCGCGTTGCTCGCCCCATCCAGGTTTGTACGATGTCAGGCTGAGTATTGCGAATCAAACGCTTTAAACCAAAATATGAAAAAGGATCGAAGACACTGCGCATAGGAATCGTGCTAACGCTCGGTCGCAAAGCAGACATAAGTTGACTGTCAGGAGACGTCACTGCAATCGACGTCAAATCCGAACGATCCTGGATGGCGTTGTGCATACGGATAAAGAAGTTTTCCGCCCCTCCGAATTGCTTACTGCCAATAATTTGTAGGCTTGATATAGGTGACATAACCGATCCTATGTTCGTCAGACTTGCTATCTAAAGGCAATAACCTGAAAATAAACGCGATTATAGCAAAGCACCCTTAAGATCCCAGTAAAATCCGGATATCACATGAACAATACGCGTTTACCCATCAGTGTTACCATCATCGCCCTCAATGAGGCTGACCGTATTGGCGCCACCATAGACAGCGTGATCGACTGGGTTGACGAGGTAATTGTGGTCGACTCGGGCAGCCAAGATGGAACACCAGAGGTTGCAACGCAGCATGGTGCACGTTGTATACACAATGATTGGCCTGGATATGGACAACAAAAACGCTTTGCAGAAGAACAATCTAAGAATGATTGGGTTTTCAATTTAGACGCCGATGAGCGCGTCCTTCCTGAATTACGAGACGAAATTTTGAAGTGCTTCGAATCTCCTCAGGATTTAGCCGATGGCTATTTCATTGCCATCCATGACCGTCTGTATTGCACGGAGACACTCAGTCAGTATACGCCCTACAAACCCGTCAGACTCTATCGCCAATCAAAAGGCCGCTACAGTTCTAGTCCTGTTCATGATCGTGTGGTTATGAACGCACAAACAACGACAGCAACACTGAAGGGTCGGATTGCCCATGACTCACTGCGCTCATTTCATCACCGTATTGAAAAGATGAACGAATACAGTGAAGCTCAAGCTGCCGATATGATGACAAAGAGCCGCAAGCCATCCAAGTTTCGTATTATTGTCGACTTTTGGGCATCGTTTATTGTGGGCTATTGCTTCCGAGGTTATTGGCGTGGCGGTTTGATGGGCTATATCTATGCTGTCAACTTCGCCTACAGTCGTTTCTTACGCCAGATTAAACTGTATGAACAACACCACCACTCAATCGCATCCAAAAAATCGTCATTGCCTAAATAAGCGTTTTCAACCTATCCGCTAAGGCTTATAAACCTTTGGAGATCCCTTGACTGCTATCTCTGTCATCATTCCTGTGTTCAATGCGGCTCAGTATATTGAAGAGACACTTTTCAGTTTAATGGAGCAAACTTGGCAGGATTTTGAAATTATTTGTGTTGATGATGGATCAACCGATGCCTCGCTTGCGCAGTTAGAAGCAGTAAAGACAAAAGAGCCAAGGCTGCGTATTCTGACGCAAGCCAATGCGGGACCTGCCATCGCTCGGCAAGCAGGCTTAGGTATTGCTCAGGGCGAATATGTGTATTTTATGGACAGTGACGACTTTCTGCACTCGGATACGCTCAATAGACTCTATGGATTAGCCGTTGCCCATCAAGCTGACTGGATTTGTCATCGTTTAAGTTACGTTGCAAAGGACCACCCAATTCAATCGATTTATGCGGATGTAAAAGCATCTCCGGCAAAGGTAATTGAAGGGACAAAAGGCATTCTTTCAAAAAAGATTAGTATTGTCAGCTGTGGAAAACTCTATCGGCGTAGCGTTTTCGATGATTTTCAGTTTCCTGAATTAAGCTTTGCTGAAGATTATTACTGCACCAGCCTTCTGGCTCTAAAGGCTGAAAAAATTATTTATATTCGAGACAAACTCTATTTCTATCGCCAACATGACGCCTCATTAACAGGGAGTTTGACGCAAGCTAAGGTGGCCTCCATTTTTGAGGCCTCCAATTTATTGTTCACAACACTTGAAAAGACCCAAGCCCGTAAATCAGCAACCCTACGGCTGAAAAATTATACGGCTCGCTATCAGTTTTACCCCGCATTATCCGTATTGCTGCGCCGACAAAATCTAGACGACCTTGCCCACTTTCGTGATTGCTGGACACAGCAAGCCCATATTTCGTTAAAAAACCTCACTTGGATTAAGCGCTGGATCCTCTCTAATGTTCTAAGGGGTCAGTTTTTGAAAGCGATCAACATCTTTCAACGGTATGAGAAGTGGAAGGTGTAACCATCTAGCCTGCTCCAATGCATCTAACGCTTTCTGGAATAACAGCGCGGCTTTCCTTATTAATAAGAAAATCTAGGCCAGCACTCCAAAACACCTCTTCGTAATTTTGAGTGATTAACAGACGAACTCGCCAGACCGCTCCATAGTTAGCGTCAAAATCGTTGAAAGAATGCACTTCAATTTTATTTTTTGCTTCAAAATCAGACAAATCAGCCAAAAAACCACTGAGGTACTCACCTAGTGTTCTATCGGATATCTCTCTTCCCGCTCCTTTGCAATGAGGATCTATATCCATTGAAAGTCGTGCACTTAACATAAGGGCATATAGAACATCTTTGTCTTTAAGCGTTACGTGGTTCTCCGTTTGCGGAAACCGGACGGGTAAGCTAGACAACTGTGGCTGATGCAACGTATTGCAGCCTGTTAGAACAAGTAAAATGCTAAAAAAGACGCCCCAAATACAAGGATTGATATTCACAACCTAATCCCTTCGGGAAAGGAGCCCCAAAATAAAGCATTATCGGGTGCTCTGTAATGATAAGAAAACTCTTCAATAGACTGTGACACTACCCTATTTCTGGAATTAGAATAGTGCCAAACTTTTTTTATATCTTTACCATAAAAGATACCAACATGCTTTCTTGGCACATTCAGCATGGTTTTGTCTTGAATATTGACATTACTTGCACGTGTAATAAAGACCAAGCCACACTCTAGGGAATCATTTAATGTATCCCAAGAACCAACTTGCTTACACTTTGGAAAGATTTCTTGGACTCGAATTGATCCAGCAGACTGACTGGAATGAACCATCATTCCACACGTATAGCCGAAGTTTAAACCTAAAACATGACTTACAAAGTGAGCACAATGATTATCGGAATTCTTGTTATAACCAACACCACAAATTTCACTGATATGCTTGTTCAAATAGCCATCTAATTTAACTTTAGACATTTTCAACACTCCCTGTAAATAATTCTTGCGGAATCCTAACATGCAAACGCCAGTTAAACAAACGTATTAATACCGACAATCTCATTGATTAAATACGTTAGTTTTATGGCATCAACAGCTTGAATTGCCAATAGGTGCGCTGATATAAACCGAAGCCCTAGCCTAATTCAGCCGCTAGAGACAACATTGGCATAACGGCTAAGCCTGCCAATGTTGCAGAGTAAGTCTTGCAAGCCAAATCGTAGATCTAAACGTTAGAGTGTAGATTGCCATCTAAATTGGGTGCCCTAAGTGTGGTGCCGTACAAACCTAAATCCACTCATCGTCTATAGTGAAAAGCCCGTTAGTTTGTAGGCCATCTATCGCTTGGTAACTTACATCTAGCATCGATTAAACGCAGTTCAATATATGAGTGAGACCTATGCTTTTATTTTCCGTTTTGATCGCGCTTATCGGTCTTGCTCTAACGGCTGGTGGCATTCAATTACTCAGTCTTGGCGGAAGTCTCTATTATCTAGCGGCAGGCCTTGTTTTATTGCTGAATGCTTGGCTGGGCTTTAAGCGCCATGCGCTGACTCGCCCGTTATTTGCGCTATTTCTAGTGGTCACTATGATCTGGTCATTGTGGGAGTCAGGTTATGACTGGTGGGCGCTAGCACCGCGATTAGGGTTGTTTATGCTACTGGCCATCCCCCTGTTAGTTTCCAAAGTGGCGGACAAAGGTGGACGCAAAGTGCTGTTCCCTGTCTGGGCTGTGCTGGGGGTCATGACGCTGGGCAGCCTATTGGCCAATCCACATGACCTGTCCGGTAAACTCGATATGCAGGTGGTCCGTGAGTCGCCGAACTTAGGGTATTCACCAGAATCCAGCTGGTATGCCTATGGGCGAACCAACATGGGGCAGCGTTATTCTCCATTGGACCAGATCACACCCCAAAATGTGGGGAAACTAGAAGAAGCTTGGCGGTATCGTACTGGCGATATGAAGCGCCCTGAAGATGTGACTGAAACCACCTATCAGGCAACGCCACTTAAAATTGGCGATACGCTATACCTATGTACACCTCACAACTGGCTGGTGGCATTGGATGCTGATCAAGGCACCAAACGCTGGGTATATGATGCCAAGGTGCCAGCACAAAGCCAGCGTCAGCACCAAACCTGCCGAGGGGTGTCGTATCTGCCACCGGATTCTGGTGAAACACCCTCCGCTGAACAACTGAATATAGCGGCTGAAACTCAACCCCCGGTAGAGTGCGATGCCGCGCTCTTTATGCCGACATCCGATGCGCGTTTGCTTGCCTTTGATCCAGCCACAGGTGCTCTCTGTGCGCGATTCGGCAATAACGGTGAACTTGATCTAACCCACAACATGCCGTACAAGCAAGCCGGTTTTTATTACTCCACTTCACCACCCGTTGTAGCGAATGGCTTGATTATTGTCGCAGGTTCCGTGAACGACAATTACGACAAAAACTCACCTTCAGGAGTGATTCGAGCCTATGATGCTAAAACCGCTGCCCTAGTATGGAATTGGGACTCTGGTAACCCCTATGATACAACCCCAATCGCGCCTGATGAGGTTTATATGGCCAGCTCTCCCAACAGCTGGGCTGTGGCCAGTGCCGACGAAGAACTAGGGCTGATTTACTTCCCAATGGGGAACAGAACGCCCGACCAGCTTGGCTGGTATCGCAGTGAACATGATGAAACCTACGCCAGCTCCGTAGTGGCACTGAGTTTGGACACTGGCCAAGTGGTCTGGGTGCAACAGTTTGTCCATCATGATCTGTGGGATATGGATACACCTGCTCAGCCATCGCTGATTGATCTGGATACCGAAAACGGCCCACAACCTGCACTGGTCATACCGACGAAGCAGGGTGATGTGTATGTGCTGAATCGTGAGACTGGAGAGCCGATCTTCCCTATAACAGAGCTGCCTGCTCCTCAGGGCACTGTTGAGTTGGATCATGCGGCGCCAACACAACCGATTTCGGCACTGACGTTCCGCCCCCCAGCCATGACAGAAAAAGAAATGTGGGGCGCAACGCCACTGGATCAAATGTGGTGCCGAATTCAATTTAAATCATTGCGGTATGAGGGGCAGTATACGCCGCCATCTGAACAGGGCACGCTGGTTTATCCCGGTAACTTTGGCGTCTTCAACTGGGGCGGCATTGCCGTGGACCCAAAACGTCAGTTGATGTTCGGGATGCCAGTGTATCTGGCCTTTATTCAGCAGTTGGTCAAGAAGGATGGTTCAGATATGGGCGCCACCAACCAAGGTGAGCAAGGTCTGAATTCAAATGAAGGGGCGCCTTATGCGGTCGATATGCGACCCTTTCTGTCCCCCTTGGACATACCCTGTCAGCAACCGCCTTGGGGCTATGTAGCCGGGGTTGACTTAAAAACAGGAGAAATAGTCTACAAACATACGAATGGGACGATCCAAGATCTGTCTCCGCTGCCGCTACCACTTAAAATGGGCGTTCCCGGTATTGGTGGACCTGTGATCACTGAAGGTGGTGTGGCCTTCTTGGCCGCAACGGTAGATGACTATTTACGGGCATATGACGTATCCACAGGTGAGCAGCTGTGGCAGGCTCGCCTTCCAGCTGGCGGGCAAGCAACGCCGATGACGTATCTAAATAGCCTAGGAGAGCAAATGGTCGTTCAGGTAGCCGGGGGTCATGGCTCCGTCGGCACGAGCATAGGGGATTATGTCATTGCCTATAAACTCAAGCGCTGACTACTTTTGCTCTACCGAAGGTTTACGCAGAGTTTTGTTCAATTCAGACGGAGTTCTGCTTTAGTGCATCCTTATTTTAGAGACTGTTACAACCCTACAATCTTCGGCGACTAGCCTTTGATGTTTTGAAGCGTTTGCAACCTATTTAGATAGCGATCCCGCTCGGCCAACCAATGATGCCATTGGCGATGCAGCTCTTGGTCTTGCCAGCCTGACAGGGCAATGACGGGTTCACGAGCATTGGCGAAGACCTTAGTGATGGCTTGGGATTGTTTGCCCGTTAATAAAGCTATTTCTGCCAATTCACGATCAATGACCCAGTGAGCAAACTCCGGCAGGTGGCTACGGAAAACCTGCATATCGTGGAAATCACCCAGCAGTTCTTGCACCTCTTTACACCACTCAACGAGTGCTTCCGAGTTTTTCACGATATTCGTGAAGGGCTCAAGCAAATAACGCAGATATTTAATCTCAATGCGCGCAAGGTGTGCCTCTTCCATCCCTGCATGCAAAAGCTGATCAATCAACTCAATACGCTGTTCAACTGTTTTATCAAGCCATTGACCTAAACCAATGCCCACTTTTTGTTTGGCCCGAAGTTCAAGCCCCTGCTTTGTAGAAAAATACAATTCATTGGACTGTTGATAAGCCTGTTGGCCATATTCAAGCAGGTTGCAGAGGGCAGGCGTATCACCCATCTGTTTTTGTGCCAATGCCAGCCAACCCAGCATCACTTCGTGATCACGCACAGGGTTGCTTGCCTTAGCCAAGGCTTTAAGCCGTTTGCAGGTGGGCTTATTGGTTTTGACTTCATCGCGGGTCAGCTTTATCCACACCCGTAATCGACGCAGATCAACACGCAGGTCGTGTAAAGCCTCGGGGTCATTTTCCGCCGTTTGGAAATGTGCCCAAGCCGCATGAAATGCGGTTTCTTTTTCCCGAATGATGTTTGCCAACACCCTACCCGCTGGCTTTAGCAAGAGATTATTGCCACCATCGATTGTCTCGATCTGTATTTTCTTGCGTTTTTTATTCATAGTTATGCTTTGTATGTATTCATATTTTCACAAGAATTTAAAATCCGCTGGAACTCCCCTATCTCTTAACCCCATCACTAAATGCAGCCATGAAAATTGGAAATCAGTTACTCAATAATAGCACGCTGATGCATATTAGCATTCGATAACACAGATTAATGATCAATCACTCCCCGAACGATCTCCGCAATTCGAGGAAGCATCTGCTGATAATGGTGGGCCTTCGCTTTGTCATACGCACATGATGCTATTTGTGGCCACTGATCTTGTTGACGAATCGCCAGATCAAGTACTCGCGCGAGGTCCTCGGGATTATCTGGTTCAGCCAGCCAGCCGCTGACACCTGCCTCAATCAGCGACTGAGGGCCCGGTACTTGTGTAGAGATCACGGGCTTTCCATGGCAAAAACCGTCTAAGATGGCAATGCCAAAGGTCTCATTTAAGGATGGAACAACGAGTAAATCAACATCGCGCATCCATTCGTCCAAATCATTTACCCAGCCACTGAACACAACCTGCTCGTCCAGTTGCAGGCGCCGAACCTGTGCTTTTAGCTCAGGCTCCAATGCGCCCGCCCCTGCTAATTTCAAGGATAAAGACACATGACCTTGCTGTCGTAGCTGATACAGGGCTTGAAGCAAATCCGAAATACCTTTTTCAGGATCAAAACGCCCAACAAACCCCAAGCAAACATCGGCTTTGCGGACTGGAGCGGGGTGGAGCTGTCGATCAGGGACAGACATCAGCATATTCGGTAACACGAGGAGTTGCTTAGGGTCATAGCCTTTAGCAACAAAATGAGCCTTCATATGTTCGGTCAGAACAACTGTCTGTGTCGCACCTTTCATGCGTTTGTGTTTATAACTGTGCGAAAAGGCAAGCTGTGGAATCCCTAAGCCAAGTCGCGCAGAGCGCATTATCGCTGTTGCTCTTGAGTTATGGGTAATAATAAGATCGGGGCGATGCTCTTTAAGCCATGAGCGGGTCTTGAGAATAGACAGAACATCATAATAACCACGCGGTTCAAACGAGATGCGTGGCGTCAATGTGGATAGATCATCCGCATAAGAGGCTTTATCGGGCAGCCATAAGCTGACATTGGCGTTCAGCGCCAACAGGCAGTGGCTCAAGTTAACAAATGCCTGCTCCAGCCCACCTCTCCGATCTGAGCAAAGGGCATGAACTATCGTTAAGTCTTTACAATCCACTGTCACCCACTCCATAAATGCCTGATCTAATGCGAATTGACCTTCGCATCGCTTAGCATCAATAGCTCTTCATACACCGCCAACGTCTGAGCCACCATGTCTGCTTTTAATGGCAAGGGGGTATCTAAGCTCAGCTGGCAAGATAAAACCTGAACGACCCTCTCTCTCAGCGCATTAGGATCGGACATAGGACACAAGCCCTCGGGGAAATAAATAGACAGCATTTCACCCACACCGCCATGGTCATAACCCACAACAGGGGTTCCGACACTCAGGGCTTCGATGACGGTTCGCCCAAAGGACTCGGGCTTGGTTGACAACGAAAGCACCGCATCCGAAACCGCATAAATATCTCGGATATCGGAACGATTCCCCGTAAACAAAACGTTGTCAGATAGTCCTTCCTCTTTTACCCGCTGGTAAAGCTCGGTGGCATAGGACTGGCGCTTAGGGTCTTCCCCTCCGACAATTAAGCCACAGACCGGAACGCCTGCATCTGAGAGATGTTTAATAAGTTGGATAAAGTCATGATGTCCTTTTAAACGCGTTAAGCGTCCTGGAAGGGTCAGTACTTTCTGCCCAATGAGTTGTGGATAGGCATTTTGCCATTCTTCTCGCCACTGCGCAGATGGCTGGTAGCCCGCTGGAAACTCGGCAGGATCAATGCCTCGATACACCAGACGCACCTTGGACACGTCCGTTTTTGGGTAATTCTGGCGAATATAGTCTCGGACCGTGTTCGACACCGCGATCACACGCTCGCCTTTACACATGACTTCACTGTAAGCCGATACCGAGTAGAGGCCATGCACAGTGGTCACGAGTTTAGGCCTTGATGAGATCGGCAAGGATTTCCAAGCCAACCATGCCACCCAAGCAGGCAGTCTGGAACGTAAATGCAGAATATCGGGGCGTTCAGCCAGCAGCCATTGTCGCAATTTAAACACATGACGTAGAGTCAGAAGGGACTTACGCCCAAGCTTCCACATCACGTGACGACTGCCTTCGGCTTCTAATTGTGGGACCATACGCCCACCCGCCGAAATAACAATTGACTCATGCCCTGCATGAACCAATCCCGCTGCAATTTCCAACGTCCCCCGTTCAACCCCTCCGCCATGGAGATCGGGCAATATCTGGACTACTTTCATTGCTATAACCGCATATCGACTTCATCGGCCGCCAAAATATATTTCAAGTCGTACAGCAAATGCTGAGGTTTACCCCAAGAGCGAATTTTACTCGCGCTCAGCTCTCGAAACACCTTATGACCCACAGCAATTAAAATCGCATCGTACTGACCAATCTCGGGCTCTTGGATCGGTGTAATGCCGTATTCTGCCTCGGACTCTTCAATCGACGCCCAAGGGTCATAAATATCAATATTTGCACCGTAGCCACGCAAGGTTATTTCAATATCGGTGATCCGCGTGTTACGCAAATCCGGGCAGTCTTCTTTAAACGTCAGCCCCATAATCAATATACGACTGCCTGACACATGAATGCGCTTCCTTAGCATCCCTTTGACGAGTTCATCCGCAACATAGGCTCCCATATTGCTGTTAATGCGACGTCCAGCCAGAATTACATCAGGAATATAACCTGCCGCTTGCGCTTTATAGGTCAGATAATAAGGGTCTATGCCGATACAATGTCCACCAACAAGTCCGGGGCGAAATGGCATGAAATTCCACTTGGTACCCGCCGCTTCCAACACTTCGAGTGTGTCGATGCCAAGTTTGTTGAAAATGATGGCAAGCTCATTCACGAGCGCGATATTCAAGTCACGTTGGGTATTCTCGATGACTTTTGCCGCTTCAGCGATGCGAATACTGCTGGCTTTGTGTGTTCCAGCAACAATAATCTCACGGTATAGAGCATCAACTAAGTCAGCCACTTCTGGCGTGGATCCTGACGTAACTTTCTTGATGGTGGTCACGCGGTGTACTTTATCGCCGGGATTAATGCGTTCTGGGCTGTAACCTGCAAAAAAGTCGCGGTTATACACCAGCCCTGATACTTGCTCAATGACTGGTATGCAGTCCTCTTCCGTCGCGCCTGGATACACCGTGGATTCATAAATCACAATGTCACCCGGCTTTACAACCTGCCCCAGTGTTTTTGAGGCACTAATTAAGGGGGTCAAATCCGGCTGTTTTTGACCGTTGATTGGAGTTGGAACGGTGACAATATAGGTATTGCACGCCTCCAAATCGGCAATATTAGCGCTAAACGTCAGCTGAGTGGCCATTTTCAACTCATCAGCACTGACTTCTAGCGTGCTGTCTTCGCCTTGGTTCAGTTCATTGATACGGTGCTGATTGATATCAAAGCCCACCACCTGACGGTATTTTCCAAACTCAACGGCCAAGGGCAAGCCCACATAGCCGAGGCCGATTATTCCAAGCTTTACCTGATCAAGTGTCATTAGGCTCATATCCATCCTCTTGATAAAATCATGTTCGCACAACGCTCGGCTTCATTAAACTGTACACTCGGTAAAGGCAAGTCGCCCCCCGACCATTGTTCAAAAGGCGTTATTATCCCCTTCTCCTCCAGTTTTTGCAGCCCCAGCGTTAAGCGGTTTTCTGTTTTTTTAGGGACACTTAGCGTTCCAACGGCACAACCCGCCGTCAAGGCCTCATATACCATCGATACACTGTCCTCAGTTACCCAACACACTTGCGTTGCACTCAGAAGGGATGGCAACCAATCAGCAGAGACGTCATGACAGGATTTGAAGCGATCGCCATATAAGGCTTTTAATGCCAACTCTGTTGTAGCGGGTGTTCGTCGAGAGCTCGTCAGCACCCATTCAATCGTTGAATCGGACACTAGTGTTTGGATTTGAGCCAGAATGAGCGCCTCATCCCAACCATGATGCTTTGAAGGTCCACCGATTAACAGCATCCCTGTTGCTGTTAATTTCGTGCTAGGTTGCATGCGGTTTAATGCGCCCTGAGTAACAAGGATGTTGGGCTTGGATTGCGGGGTATCGTGTTCAGGAATTAAACAGAGATCAAACCAAGACAAGGGCAGCGACGGCGTCATTAATACAATAGCAGGGATATGGAAGTAGGATTTGAGTGCCAACAACGTGAGATGCGTTCGATGGCCCGCGCCGATCAATACGCTGGGCGTATCTTGAAGCGCCTCGGAGCGCGAATAGTGTTTGAACAACCAAGCTTGCAGATTCTCCCTGAATGACAAGGGCGATATCACCGCTAACTGAAGATCGGGTCTAGTTCGCTGCATTGCCGCCGCCAACCCCATGGACTGGTTCAAGTGGCCGGGTTTACCATCATTGACAATACTGATTACTGCCACACTCAATCCTTCATATTAAACCATTCATTACCGCATACTAGCACGTTAACCCACCCACTGACGCGTCACTCAGATGCGAACCTTTCTTTGAAGGGAAGTTTATTCTTCTTAATTGGGTCGATAATTATCTATTTTCAATTTGAGATTCAAGAGGTAATTCCTTTTCCTTGCCTGGATGATTACAATCATGACCTTGTCGCAAACTCTGACAACTTAATTTTTTGAATACCCCTATAGTGAGGATACACAAGATGGCAGCTGCATTTGGTACCGTTTTTATGCCTGAAATGGCGATCTCCTGGTTTGATGGATCAAGCTGGAGCCCGGTGGAAATGGTCCCAAGTGATAGCCTGACATTACATCCAGGGGCGCATGTGTTGCACTATTCCAGCACTTGTTTTGAAGGATTAAAAGCCTTTAAACATGAAGATGGCAGCGTCAATATTTTCCGCATGGACCGTAACATCGCACGCTTAAATCAAAGCAGTCAATTACTTGGCCTTCCTGATTTAGACACAGAGCAAGTGGCACGCATGATCACTGAGACGGTCGCTCGCTTTGCGGACGAAGTTCCCGCACCGCCGGGATCGCTTTACATACGTCCTACGCACTTCGGTACTGAACCCGCTATTGGTAAAGCAGCGGTTCCCTCAACCATGTCCTGCTTTTTTGTTTTAGTTTCGCCTGTAGGCGACTATTTTGCTGGCGGGGATAAGTCTTTACGTTTATTACTCGAAGACCAAGGTATGCGCTGTGCGCCTCATATGGGCATGATTAAAAGTGGCGGCAACTATGCCAGCGCGTTACAACCCATCATGAAAGCGCGTAATGAGGTTCAAGCAGACCAAGTCTTGTTCTGCCCAGGCGGTGATGTACAAGAAACGGGGGCAGCTAACTTTTTGTTGATTGATGGCAATGAAATCATCACCAAAGCGTTGGACGAAAGCTTCTTACACGGCGTTACCCGTGACTCAATCTTAACGCTTGCGAAAGATATGGGCATGCAGGTATCCGAGCGTCAACTGACTGTAGACGAACTTCTTGAAAGAGCCGCAAAACCAGGTTGTGAAGCCGCACTATCTGGCACAGCAGCGGTGCTTGCACCGGTTGGCACCTTGATTTACCAAGGTAAAGAATATGCAGTGGGCACTGGCGGTATCGGTGAAACCACGCTCAAGCTGCGCACGGCACTGAATGATATCCAGTGGGGTAAGCGTGCAGATACGCATGGTTGGTTAACGCGAATCTAATCCTTAAACTCATAGCTGTTGAATTTCACTTCGCGCAGGGATGTTCTTGCGCGAAGTGAATAAGAGACTCCCTCCTCATTCAAAGTCAGCTCGTCATAACCTCATCCCAAATGGCCATTACGCATTCGCGCCATTTACCCAACTCCTCATCGGCAATGACGGTATTCGATTGCTCTTGTAAACTCTGACGATGCCCAACAGATCGGAAAGCTTTATAGGCTTCACGTAGGTTTTCAGCCAGCTCTGCCGTCAAAATCTGTACAGCTTCAAGTGCGTCAAGAATACGAATATTATCGGTATAGGTGTAAAGCTCTGCAAAGGTCTTCGCATGTGCCAAAACCAAGAACTGAACCATAAATTCAATGTCGACGATTCCGCCTCTATCCTGTTTAAGATCAAATACATTCAGCGTATTTGTAGTATCTTTCGAGGATAAGTGTTGGCGCATCTTCTCTCGCATATGAACCACGTCATCCATCAACCGAGACCTGTCCCTGGGCTTAGACAAAATATCCGCACGAACCTGTTCAAAGGCAGCAGCCAATTTGGAATCCCCTGTGACCACGCGCGCGCGAATTAATGCCTGGTGCTCCCAGGTCCAAGCTTCCTTATGTTGATAATCGCTGAAAGCCTTTAGGCTCGAAACCAATAAACCCGAGTTCCCCGATGGTCTCAGGCGCATATCAATTTCGTAGAGTTGCCCTGAAGGAGTGAAGGTATTCAGTAGATGGATCACTCGCTGCCCCAGTCGGTTAAAAAAAACAGCATTGGACAGACTTTTTTCACCATCAGTGGACAGGTTAGGATCAGAGTCATGAATAAACACCAAGTCCAAGTCTGAACCATAGGACAACTCAATACCGCCTAACTTGCCATACCCCAATACAATAAAGCGAGGCTGCAACATCGGCCCCTCATCCGTCATGGGGTATCCATGTTTTTCGACCAATCCCCGCCAAGCGTTATCTAACACAGCCGCCAGTAACACCTCTGCTAGCCAGGTTAAGTAATCACTCACTTTCATCAGAGGTAATGCCCCTGTGATGTCAGAAGCGGCCACTTTTAACACATGCGCATGTTTAAAATAGCGCAGTGCTTCCATCAACTGCTCAGTATCCTGCTCAGAAATTCGCAAGAGTTGCTGATTTAACTCAGCCTGCAAACGTGCCTTATCCGGCGGTGTAAATAAGGTTCTGGGATCTATCAACTCGTCAAGCAATACAGGCTGTTTTGCCAAGAGGACCGAGAACCATGCACTTGCCGAACACAAACGCACCAGCTGTTGTAATGCGCCCGGATTCTCAGCCAACAACACTAAATAGGCGGATCGTCGTAACACCGCTTCGATCAGCAGGAGTACACGCTCAAGCGTTTGTGTTGAGTTGTCACACGTCACGATACGTTCGAGTAACTCAGGAAGTATCATGTATAAACGTTCGCGCGCCACTTGCTGTGTCAACTGCATGGTTCTTGAGTTACGCAAATCGCTTAAAAGTTTGAGTGCCGCTTGCGCCTCCTCGAAGCCCTTTTCCGTTAAGAACTCCAGCGCTTGGGCCTGCTCTATTTCACCCTTAAACAACCACATCCACTGCTCTGCGGCCTTATCCTCTTCGTCATCGTCTTCAACAACGGGCGCAATCACATCGGCAAAATGCCTTGAAACGGCCTGTCGATGTAACGACAACTGATCACTAAAGGCTTGCCACTCTAAAAAGCCCATACTAAAGGCAATTCGAGCCTGACCGAGCGGGTCATCGGGTAACTCTTGCGTTTGCTTATCTGCAATTGCCTGAATGGCGTGCTCTGTATCTCGCAAGAATAAATAGGCTTGCGCCAGCTCATTGACGGCTTCGATCGGCATGCCAATTTTGTCAGGCAACAAGGGTAAAATATTTAAGAGTTCGCGCTGTTGCAGATCTCGATCTCGCCCTCCGCGAATCAACTGAAATGCCTGAGCAATAAATTCTATTTCTCGAATCCCGCCAGACCCTAACTTAACATTTTGCTCCAAGCCTTTACGACGGACTTCGCGATTGATCATCTGCTTCATATCGCGTAGAGATTCAAATGCACTAAAATCAATATACTTACGATAGACAAAGGGTCTCAGCTCTGTAAGTAAGCGTTCACCTTCAGCCAAATCTCCGGCGACAGGCCTTACCTTCACCATGGCATAACGCTCCCAATCGCGTCCCTGCTCTTGGTAGTAGTTCTCCATCGCGTTAAAACTAATTGCCAAGGGCCCCGCCGAACCAAAGGGTCGTAAACGCATGTCCACTCTAAAGACAAAACCATCTAAGGTTAGGTTGTCTAAGGCTTGGATTAGCTTTTGACCTAGACGAATAAAGAAGTCTTGATTCTCCAGAGATGAGCGCTCATGGTCAGTCTCACCGTTCTTGGGATAACAAAAAATCAAATCTATATCCGATGATAAATTAAGCTCTTTTGCACCTAATTTACCCATACCCAACACAACCAACTGCTGTGGATAGGTGATTCCTTCCGAGTTAGGACGAGACTGCGGAACACCCCAACGCTTACAGGCTTTTGCATACAGCCAGTTTAACGCCTCATCAATGCAGGCATCAGCAAGCGCAGACAACTCAATGACGGTGTTACGCGTATCACTTTTACGAGTCAAATCACGCCATATTAAGCGCACCATTTCATAATTACGAAAGACTCGCAACTGACGATGAAATGCCGCTTCGTCGTCTAGGTCGAGGATACGCTGGCGCAATCGTGCTGCGTATTCTCCCAGCTCATACTGACGCTCTAATCCACCCTCTGCGATCAAATCTGGCAAGGTCGATTGGCGTCGAGATAACTGTTCCACAACAAAATCACTGCCAATCAAAACCTTCAGACAGTCCTGATGGAACTGATCAGGGAGTGATGGCATGGATTCAAAGACGGGCTGAAGGGCTTCGACCTGCTTGTGCGCAAGGGTTTGAAGCTCAGAAGGCAAGGCGGCGATGGCTGACTGAAATGACAAAATGAATTCCCCTGTGCTATGCCGAAGTTAAGGTAAAGAGAATATCAGACGTGCGTGGTTTTTAAACCTACATTTCATATAGATCAATGCAGCGAATGAAAGATGACATCTTCATGACACTTTTATTAAGTTTTAATTACATCGACTGAGTGAGCGAGTATAATTTGACCATTACACTTTAGCTTAACTCTAGGAACCCTCCCATATGGTTAGCAAAAACCCAATCACACAAATGTTTGGCCGCTCCCCCTTTAAGCCAATGCAAGAACATATAGCAAAGTCTCAAGCGGCAGCAGCAGAGCTTATCCCATTTATTAAAGCCATTCTGATCAAAGATTGGGAGACCGCTGATGCGTGCCAACAGCGTATTGCGGTTATGGAAGGCGAAGCCGATAAGATGAAGCGAGAAATTCGCCAAAACTTACCTGGCAATTTGTTTCTACCCGTTCCTCGAAATGATCTTCTCGAGTTGTTAAGAACCCAAGATAAGGTTGCAAACCGTGCCAAGGACATTGCGGGCCTGATGGTTGGGCGGCGCATGGAAATCCCAGCAGTCTTGAGCGAAGAACTCATGGCCTTTGTTGAAATTGCCGTGCAAACCACCGAACAAGCTGTCACTGCCTTGAATGAATTAGACGAACTGCTAGAAACCGGATTTCGTGGTCACGAAGTCAAAATTGTTCAGCGCTTAATCAGCGAGCTTGATCGTTTAGAGCATGCAACCGATGAAAAAGAGCGTGCACTGCGCGCTTCATTATTTACCGTTGAAAAGGAGTTCAATCCGATTGATGTCATGTTTTTATACAAGACCATTGATTGGATCGGAGATCTTTCGAACCGAGCACAGGTTGTGGGCAGTCGCTTGCAACAATTGCTTGCCAAATAATATTTTTCTTACTTTCTGAGATAGTTGTATGGATGTTATTGCTCAACACGGCACAATGTTAATCGTCATTGCCTGCTGTTTCGGTTTTTTTATGGCCTGGGGTGTCGGTGCCAATGATGTGGCGAATGCCATGGGAACCTCCGTTGGCTCAAAAGCCATTACTTTAAAACAAGCTATTATGATTGCCATCATTTTTGAGTTTGCGGGCGCCTATTTAGCAGGAGGGGCTGTCACTGCGACGATTCGCAGTGGCATCACCGATGCAGAGTTGCTGGCTGACTCTCCAGACCTTCTTGTCTTTGGGATGATGTCAGCATTATTAGCGGCAGGGATTTGGCTGTTAGTGGCCACTCACTTCGGCTGGCCGGTTTCGACCACCCATTCCATTGTTGGTGCCATTGTCGGATTTGCGGCCGTCGGCATTGCCGTCGAAGCCGTTCATTGGAATAAAATCGGCACCATTGCCGCCAGTTGGATTATTTCACCTCTGACAGCAGGCTTTATCGCCTTTTGGCTGTTCCGAAGCGTCCAATATCTTATTCTAAGTACGGAAAACCCGTACGAAAATGCCAAACGCTATGTGCCTTTTTACATTTTCCTAGTGGGCTTCATTATTTCAATGGTTACCTTTACCAAGGGCTTAACGCACATTGGACTCGACTTGAGCTATACACAAGCAAGCTTTGCCTCAGCAGTGATTGGGCTTATTTCAATGGGAGTCGGCATCCTTATGATTAAACGAATCAATCCGAATCCAGATGACGATAAAGACTTCCACTTCACAAATGTAGAGAAAATTTTTGCCATCTTAATGCTGTTTACCGCTTGCGCAATGGCATTTGCACATGGCTCCAACGACGTAGCCAATGCGGTTGGCCCACTGGCAGCCGTTGTTAGCGTTGTGCAATCGGGAGGAGAAGTCGCCTCTCGGTCAATCATGCCCTCTTGGATACTGTTACTCGGTGGAGGCGGTATTGTTGCCGGGCTCATCATGTATGGCCACAAAGTCATTGCAACTGTTGGCCAAAACATCACAGAGCTAACACCAAGTCGTGGTTTTGCGGCAACACTAGCAGCAGCAGGTACCGTGGTGGTCGCTTCGGGTACAGGCTTGCCCATTTCAACCACTCATACACTCGTGGGTGCAGTGCTAGGTGTGGGTCTTGCTCGAGGGATGGCCGCGTTGAACCTGCGGATTATTGGTACGATTTTCATATCTTGGATTGTCACCCTGCCAGCAGGTGCCTTATTATCCATTATTATTTTCTTTATATTGAGTGCCATTTTTCTGTAGAAGTTTTCTGGTCTGATCTAAAATGCGTTGGATTTCTATTGAAATGTGGTATCAATAGAGATTCAACGCACTTACTGAACCTAGATTAGGCCTGATTGTGAATAAACCCTCTTCAACACAAGACGCACTGCAATACGTAAACTGGTTTAGGCACTCGTCTCCTTACATCAATGCTCATCGTGAAAAAACCTTTGTCTTGATGCTCAGTGGAGAAGCACTGGATGATCCTAACCTAACCAATATTATTCATGATATTGCGCTACTCAATAGCCTTGATGTCAGACTAGTCGTTGTTTATGGTTCACGCCCTCAGATTGAAACGCGCTTACAGCAACGAAACATTCCCACTCGACTTCACCATCACCAGCGCATCACCGATAGCGATACACTCAGCTGTGTTATCGAGGCCGCAGGTGTGCTTCGTGCAGAATTAGAAGCGCTATTTTCAATGGGTTTATCGAATACGCCCATGCATGGCTCTAGAATTCGAGTGTGCAGTGGCAACTTTGTGACGGCTAAACCCGCAGGGGTTGTTGATGGTGTTGACTTAGGCCACACGGGTGAGCCTCGTCGAGTCGACCATAAAGCCATCAATCAACAATTAGACCTCAACAACATTGTCTTAATTTCAAACCTTGGCTTTTCGCCGACAGGGGAAATTTTTAATCTGTCAGTGGAGGAAGTTGCGACACGCACCGCAATTGCGCTCAAGGCGGATAAACTCATTTTATTTGGTAGTGAAGACGGGATACGCGACAGCCGAGGCGACCTACGCAGTGAACTATTGGTCGCAACCGCGAAGCGAATGGTATCTCAGTACTTGTCTCGCATTGAAGATGTCAGCCTAGCCTATTCTGAAACGGCTCGACTACTCCAAGCCGCCGCCGATGCCTGCGAACACAATGTGCCACGCTGTCATTTAATCAGCTATCAACAGGATGGAGCACTCCTTGCCGAACTCTTTACACGCGATGGTTCCGGCACCATGGTGATTAAAGAGTCGTATGAGCAAATTCGTCAAGCAAGTATCGATGATGTCGGCGGAATTCTTGAGTTAATCGCGCCACTGGAGTCTCAGGGCGTATTAGTCAGACGCTCCCGAGAACGTTTGGAAGCTGAAATAGAACGCTTTACACTGGTTGAGCGCGATAATGTCATTATTGGCTGTGCTGCTTTATATCCCTTCCTTGAAGACAAGGTCGGTGAACTGGCGTGTGTTGCCATCGATAACCAATACCGCGGGGGGGAGCGAGGTGATCGTTTATTAGAAGCCATTGAAGCTCGAGCACATGAGCTGGGTCTCAAGTCTTTGTTTGTGTTAACAACGCGCACCGCTCATTGGTTTGTAGAGCGAGGTTTTAAACCAGCTCCCCTAGATGACTTACCCGGTGAGAAAAAAGCCTTGTATAACTTCCAACGTAACTCCAAGGTGTTTTTTAAAGCGCTTTAAACCTGTGTTCCTCTGGCGAAATTCGAAGTTACGCCAGAGGAATCATCATGCGAAAGCGTGCACCACCTAATTCCGGCGAGTTATCTGCCTCCAACGCCCCACCGTAACTGCTCAGGATATCAACGGTCACAGCAAGGCCTATTCCTTGCCCACTGGTCGAGGTGTCCATACGCTTGCCCCTTTCTAAAATCACCCGCGACTCTTCTGGCAAAATACCATTACCGTCATCCTCTATCATCAATAACACCCCATTACGCGTAGTATAAGAGGTCACTCGGACACGGCGTTTACCATATTTACAGGCATTTTCCATTAAGTTACCAAGCAGCTCCATCAAGTCACTTTCATCACCTTGGAATTCAGCTGCTTCTGAGACCTTATTTTCAAACTGAATTTGTTTCTCGGCATAGACTTTCAATAAAACACCGCCAATACGCTGTACAACAGGCGATATTTTAATGGGTTTAACCAACAAGCGACTTTGAGACTTAACCGAACGGGATAATTGATACTGAACTATCTGTCCCATGCGTTGAGCTTGCTCCTCAATTAATTGCTTGTAGGCTTGGTCATCGAGCTTTTCGTTACTCGCACCAGCAATCACCGCCAAGGGTGTTTTAAGGCTGTGAGCCAAGTCGGCAAGTGTATTGCGATAGCGCTCTCGCTGCTGGCGTTCACTTTTAATAAGCTGATTAAGATTATCGGTAACGGCCTGCACTTCAAGAGGGTATATACCCGTCAAGCCTTCGGCATCACCTTTTTCTATACGATTAAGATCGTCCGCTAATTGATGTAAGGGTTTTAACCCCCAACGCATGATCACATACTGAACAAAAAGCGCCAGTAAGAAAACACCCGACAACCACCCCCATAAACGAGTTTTAAACCCCAACATTTGCTCATCAACCGACAGATCTGACCGTAATACAGATACCATAAAGTCAAGATCACCCTCTGGCGACTCCCAAACAACAGGATATTGCATCAAAAAATAGCCTTGCTGCCTTAAATATCGGAAATGCATCTGCCCAGGATCTGGGTAACGTCCTTTTAAACTTTTTTCCTCTATATCTTTTGCCAAAAACTGAGCCGACAATGAGCGCCATAAAACGTCTCCTGAAGGGTTACTCATGTAACCATACACACCCGAATCTGGCCTCATGAAGTCAGGTTCAGGGAGTAATTCAGGCAACACTGGCTGATTCTCAAGTAACTCTACCGAGCTAAGAATAACATACACCTGCAATTGTGCTTGAGATTGCTCGGAAGTCACTAAGCTATCATAGAAGGATCGCTGCAGTGCAATCGCTGCGGCGGCAATGACTAAGGGCAGTAAAATGAAAGAAGCCCATAACAAACGGGCTTGTAACGAGCGCGGAATCAATTTTAATTTCAAGGCTGCGTCTTAATATCCGGGTTAAATCGGTAACCTAAGCCTCTCACCGTCATAATTGGCTGTAATGACTGATCTGGGTCGAGCTTTTGCCGTAAACGACGTACAAAGACCTCAAGCACATTGCTGTCACGATCAAAGTCCTGATGGTAAAGATGCTCTGTTAATTCAGTTTTAGAAATCGTTTTACCCGCATTCAGCATCAAGTATTCGACTGTTCTATACTCATAGCTAGTCAAACGAACCTCTTCATCGTTCAAGCATACAACACGGCTCACCGTATCCAAGGTGATTGGCCCAAACGTAAGCTGAGGCTTAGCATGACCTGCCGCGCGTCTCACCAATGCATTTAATCGAGCAATTAGCTCCTCTGGCTGAAAGGGCTTAACCAAATAGTCATCGGCTCCCGCTTCCAATCCTTCAACCTTATCCTGCCAGTGACCTCGTGCTGTTAAAATAAGCACAGGAAAATCTCGCTGCTGTTGACGCCAAGCTCGAATGACCTCCATTCCCGATAGGCCTGGTAACCCTAGATCGACAATGGCCACATCGTAGTCATACTCTTGTCCTTGAAAAACGGCATCTTTACCTTCAGCACACTCCTCAACGGTATAGCCTTTGTCGGCTAAAATAGAGACCAACTGCCGACGTAAATCCGGATCATCTTCAACAATCAACAATTTCATGCCTATGCCCTTACCCTACGGTGCAATGATTTCACCCGTACTCGCCTTGATTTGCACATCTCTAACACGTCCTTCATTGACGATGCGTATGTGATATACCTTATCCCCACTGGCCTCATCCTCTTCCGCTTTGAGTACTTGCCCACCAAAGGTCTTCTGAGCAATTTCGGTTGCTTGTTTCAGACTAACGGGTGAATTGGCGACCGTGGCAACAGAAACAAACATCAAGGGAACGACAGCTAAACATAAGAGTGATATCGATATGAGCTTACGTCGCCCTTCATTCAACAACGTTGATGGCATTCATGGATCCTCCGTTCAGAACAATACCCGAACATTTAAGATTTAGCGTTAAAACTAATCCTAAATGAGTCCAGATGAATCGCTTCTGAACAGCTCAAGCCTTGCCCTACTTTTTCAGTTTTGCTTGCTCTTCTTGTTCACGAATAGATCGAACCGATAGCATCACAAAACGGACGTTGTAGGCTAAGCCTATAAGAATGGCCAGAGAGGTGGTCAACACAAACAAGACATTCACATAGGGAAATGGCAAATACCCGCCCCCCCAAAGTAACAACACAGCCAATATGGATAAGGGAATGCCTGTTTTCATACAGAAACGCAGGAAAGGATCTTTACGAATTTCTTTTTTATCAACTCGAATGGTCATAGGTGAATTTACCTGCTCAAAAAGTGACAGAATAGTCGTCAACCTCTCTTGAAACAAGGCTGTCTTTGGTATACTCAGGACTGTGTTTGAATCTGTTATACTGATAAAAATAGCTCGTGAACCCTAAGCAAAGGATAACAACATGCCTGCGTATCGCTCCAAGACCTCCACAGCTGGCCGTAATATGGCGGGTGCTCGCGCACTTTGGCGTGCCACCGGAATGAAAGATGATGATTTTCAAAAGCCAATTATCGCGATTGCCAACTCATTTACTCAATTCGTTCCAGGCCATGTTCACTTAAAAGACATGGGACAACTGGTTGCACGCGAGGTAGAAAAAGCGGGTGGCGTGGCGAAAGAATTCAACACGATTGCCGTTGACGATGGTATCGCCATGGGTCACGACGGCATGCTCTACTCATTGCCATCACGGGACATTATTGCCGACTCGGTTGAATACATGGTCAACGCACACTGTGCCGATGCCCTTATCTGTATTTCAAACTGCGATAAGATTACACCGGGAATGCTTATGGCGGCCATGCGTTTGAACATCCCAGTGATCTTTGTCTCGGGCGGCCCCATGGAAGCGGGTAAAACCAAGCTTTCAGAGCACAAACTTGATTTAGTTGATGCGATGGTCATTGCCGCTGACGACAGCGCAAGCGATGAAATGGTCGCTGAATACGAGCGCTCAGCCTGTCCAACTTGCGGTTCTTGTTCTGGTATGTTTACTGCCAACTCAATGAACTGCTTAACGGAAGCCTTAGGTCTGTCGCTGCCGGGAAATGGCACGACCCTAGCCACTCACAGCGATCGCCGCCGTTTGTTTGAAGAGGCAGGACACCGCATCGTCGAACTGGCAAAGCGTTATTACGAGCAGGACGACACCTCGGTATTGCCTCGTAACATTGCCAACTTCAAAGCCTTTGAAAACGCCATGTCTCTAGACATTGCCATGGGCGGATCAACCAATACGATTCTGCACTTGTTGGCTATTGCCATCGAGGGTGAAATTGCGTTTGATTTAAAAGACATTGATCGACTTTCACGCAGTGTTCCACAGCTATGTAAAGTCGCGCCTAACACGCCAAAATATCATATCGAAGATGTACACCGCGCCGGCGGTATCTTTGCGATTCTTGGTGAGCTGGACAGAGCAGGCAAACTCCACTCTGATCTCCCTACGGTGCATAGCACTTCGATGAAAGAAGCCTTAGAAACTTGGGATATCATGCGCAGCCCATCACCCGAAGTCCTTGAGTTTTACAAGGCGGGTCCTGCGGGCATTCCAACTCAGGTTGCCTTCAGTCAATCAACTCGTTGGCCTACCCTAGATGGCGACCGTGAAAATGGCTGTATCCGCTCTGGCGAGCACGCCTTCTCGCAGGAAGGAGGCTTGGCTGTTTTATTTGGTAACATTGCCGAGGACGGTTGTGTTGTAAAAACTGCAGGTGTTGATGACTCCATTATGGTGTTTGAAGGTCCAGCCCACATTACCGAATCACAAGATCAGGCCGTTGCCCATATTCTCGAAGATAAAGTTAAAGCAGGCGATGTTGTGATTGTTCGTTACGAAGGTCCAAAAGGTGGGCCGGGCATGCAGGAGATGCTCTACCCCACGTCTTATCTTAAGTCGAAAGGCTTGGGTAAAGACTGTGCTTTATTAACCGATGGACGCTTTTCGGGCGGTACATCAGGGCTGTCGATTGGTCACGTGTCACCGGAAGCCGCAGCAGGTGGTGCCATCGGTCTTGTACAAAATGGGGATCGTATCCGCATCGACATTCCAAATCGACGCATTGATGTGCTCTTAAGTGATGAAGAGCTGGCGATACGCCGTGCCGAACGCGACCGTTTAGGTTGGAAGCCTGCGGATGAGCGACCACGCAAAGTATCGGCCGCACTTAAGGCCTATGCAAAACTGGTCACCTCAGCGGATAAAGGCGCTGTTCGTGATATTTCTTTGCTGGATTAAAAAATAATGCGTCAGCCTCAATCAGGGGCTGACGCGCTTTTAACAACCACTGACAGTTTAGGTATGCATTGCACTGAGGACTTGATCCGCCCACTTAATACTATGACGATAGGAAACTTCGTAAAAAGGTCTTTCCAGCAGATCACTTAAACGATCAAACTCACCAGTTTCATACACTTCAGCTTCTTTCAGCACTTTACCTAACGATCCTTCACGCTCCAACAAGGCATTCTTCACATTGCTCTGCAAAGGCACCTGCTCCAGCAGTGACGTCATGTTCATGTCCATCATCACATCTAACTGAGACAGCAAGCCCACAATAAAATAATCCATAGGGTTATCGTATTCTAATATCTCAGCCATCAGCTCACACATTCTGGCACGAACCAACATAGTACGCGTTAGTTCTAGGGGCTTTCCGCCTTCGCTTTTCGTCAAAAACAACATGACCCAGCGCTTTATTTGTTCCATCCCGAGCAACGTGATCGCATGGGACAAGGATCTCACTTCTTTTTGTACATTAAAGGCCGCAGAATTGACGACGCGAAGTATTTTGTACGTCAGTTCCGGATCTTTTAACGCTATTTCTTCAACCGACTGGGGCGTGGACTTAGGATTGTTGAGCTCATTTAAGACCTGAAGCAATATTACTTTATTGCCAGAGATTGTTTTTCCTCGCACCAAACAGGGTTTACTCAAAAAATAACCCATGTAAAGCTCAAAGCCCATTTCAAGGCATTGTCTAAACTCATCTTGAGTTTCAACCTTGTCGGCTAAAAGCTCCAAGTTAAAAGGCTTTAATTTTTTAACCAAGTTAGGGATGCGGTGTAAACCAATCAGTTGAATATCCAGTTTTAGAACATGGATAACCTTAAGAAGCGGATAAAACTTGGTATCGGCTGGATCAAACCCAGACAAAGCTAAACGATACCCCTGCTTCGCCAGCTCCTGTAATCGGCTAATCAATGCTGGCGTCACATCCGTATGCGCAAGCAATTGTAAAACAAACATATGACGAGGGAGGTCTGGCAACTGATTGCTCAGTAAGATTTCATCCGTCACTTTTAAAAAGAACGGAACGTTTTCATTCTGGTTGTTGGCATTGACTGACGAATAGGAGTTGATGAGTACGGCCAGTGTCGCTTCATCATCTTTCAATCCCTGAATAAAATTGCCCTGCTCATCTCGATAGAGTAGCTCATAGGCGGCCACATCCTGACTCTTGGTATAAATTGGCTGACGCGCCATTAATACAGGCAAATTCTGATCATTTGAATTTAATTTAATACCGGCCATCGATTACTTTTCTCCCAATACCTGTAACGCTCGGCTTAGACAGGATGCTTCCTGATATTATCGCACGCGATTCAATAATGATTTAAACATCATAGCACTCTCAGCAAGATTTCTTTACCATTACCTCTCTTTGTGCCGCTAAACTCATTCTGGACCCGCCCCATGTCAACTGAAACTGAACAAATCCTCCAAGACCTGCAGACACTTCGTGACTACATTCGCCTGGCAATGACGTATTTTCAGAAAAACAGCGTCTTTTATGGGCATGGCACAGACAATGCGTGGGACGAAGCTGTACAGTTAGTGCTGAATGCTGTCCATCTGCCATGGGATGCCAACCCAGCTATTTTAGATGCTCGACTCACACAAACCGAACGCATCAAGGTGTTGGATTTTATCCAGCGTCGGGCTGAGCAGCGCATCCCCTTACCCTACTTAGTTGGAGAGGCGTGGTTTTTGGGCATGCCTTTTTATGTTGATGAGCGTGTTCTGATTCCTCGTTCACCGATTGCAGAGCTAATTGAGCAGGAGTTTGATCCTTGGCTACGGCCCGGACAAGTCGACAGAATTCTCGATCTATGCACAGGCAGTGGATGCATAGGTATTGCCTGCGCTTATGCTTTTCCGGAGGCTGAGGTTGATCTGGCCGATATATCGAGCGATGCATTAGACGTTGCTCAAACCAATGTCGAACGCCACGAACTCAACGGTCGTGTGCATGTTATTCAGAGCGATCTTTTTAATGCACTTAAAGGCAAGCGCTACGATCTGATTGTCAGTAACCCTCCTTATGTTGATCTTCAGGATTTATCCAACATGCCAGCTGAATTTCATCACGAGCCTGCGTTAGCACTCGGGTCTGGGGATCAAGGCTTGGATATTACACGGCGCATTTTAAGAGAGGCCTGTGAATATCTTGATGAAGAAGGTTTACTTGTCGTTGAAGTTGGTAATAGCGAAGCGCATTTGATAGAGCTCTATCCTGAAGTTCCGTTCATGTGGGCAGAATTTGAAAAAGGTGGAAATGGCGTATTTATGATCTCAGCAAGGGATTTACGCCCACATATTTCCTTGTTTACGCAGGGGTTTTAAAGCATTAAATCCGTCTTTAAACCCACTTGACTTAAATCCACCCACAACTTATACACAATATCAACACAGTTTTGCACACCCTTTACCCCCTGTTAGGGCCCATTATCTGGGCCTTTCAGAGATTTTTCACAATTAACGGTTTTTGCTGACTCACTCAGGTGTTGATAAGTGTATTATGCACATGAAACCTGAATAAGACTGTGCATAACACTGGGACACTCGGGGGGAAAGCGATTCAAGTCAGCATCAATGCTAGATTGTGAAAAACTGATTATTTTTTGATCAGTCTTACACTCCCGCAGAATAAAATGGATAGAGTGGGGGTATCAATGCTGCACACAAGACTCATTTAAATCTAGATAAAAATTGAGCATAGGCTTCAGATGCCGCAATTTGCCCACAAGCTCTAAACCGAACGGACTGACCTGGCTGCACCTGAGCCAAACGCGCACAGGCCAAGGGCGTTAAACTCCCTAGCTTCGGATAGCCACCAATCGTTTGACGATCATTTAACAACACAATCGGGCAGCCATCCGGTGGAATTTGTACAGCCCCTAGCCCGATTCCTTCAGAGATTAACGAGGGTAATTTTACTTGGAGTGGGTTCCCTGTAAGACGAATCCCCATCCGATCTGCACGCAAATCCACTGTCCAAACCTGATTAAACGCTTGAAATAGACTGCTACCTGAAAAAAGGTGCACTTGAGCACCGGGAATCAAATCTAAATCGGTTATCTGACCGAAGGCGCGCGGCTGAGTCTTTTTATGCTCGGAGGCCGACTTGAATAGTGTCGAAGCAAACAACACATCCTCTCGACTTAAACGACTGCCATCCCCTTTATGTCCACCCAACTGCTCACGCTGCACTGAGGCACAACTCTTGAGAAAACGCGGTGCATCAAAACCACCCTTTACGGCAAGATACACCCTCAGTCCTTGTTTAGGCGATCCAAAGGCGAGGCGTTGTGCTTTTTTGAGCGAGAAACTTTGCCAAAGCGGAATCGGAGATTTATCCACCGTTGCACCTAAATCGGCTCCAGTAATTGCACAATCAACATCCTCTAGGCACTCCAGAATTAAGCCACCAACGGTAATTTCTAAAACGGCACAACCCCAAGCATTATCCACCAACTGATTGGCAAGCGCCCAAGACTCCAGATCCATCGGCCCACCTTGAGTCAGCCCCAAATGGCGTACACCAAATCGACCCGCATCCTGCAACTGCGCTAAAGGACCTGCTTGAATAACTCGCAAGATTGGATGGCTCATCGGTCATCTCCGCCAAGTCGCTTAAATTCCTGTTGAGTAATACTCACAAACTGAACCAGATCCCCCACCTGTAGATAACTCATGGCGTCGCGTTGCGGGTCGAATAACCGCAAAGGTGTCCGCCCAATCACATTCCAACCACCGGGCGTCGCTTGTGGATATGCAGCCGTTTGTCGCTCAGCAATCGCAACACTCCCAACCGCCACTTGCTGGCGCGGTGTGGATAAACGCGGCAAGACCAAGGCATCAGGCAGGCTGCCCATAAACGCAAACCCTGGTGCAAATCCCAATGCAAATACACGAAAGGCTTTTTCAGTATGGAGAGCAATCACCTCGTCCAAAGACAAGCCTTTTTCATCCTGCAAACGCGCAAGCTCAGGCCCAACACTTGGGTGGTACCACACCGGAATTTCTTTCAAACAGCCTTCACGACTCATGTCCAATGGATTTAATTCCTGTAGCAACGAAACGAGCACTTGCCGGGACGCTTGAGACGATATTTTGGTTAAATCGTACTGAATCCAAACCGTTGTGTAAGATGGAACGATATCAACCAGTCGCTCAGAGAACAGAACCTCACAGCGCTTCACTAAGCTTAAGATCCAAGGCATATTCTCTTCGGCAATATCATCGAACAAACGAACCGTCCATGCATCAACACCCGCATGTTCAATACGAGGTACGAGCCGTGCTTTTTTTATCATAAATTAGCCTAACTCATCCAATGCGGCGCGAATGCGCTTAACGGCCGCGATAGACTCTTCGTTATCACCATGGACACAGAGGGTATCCGCTTCTAAATGCAGCGATTTTCCTGTATTGGATAACAGCGGTTGTTTGAGCGCAATTCGTGTCGCTTGCTCAATAATCGTCTCTGGATTGTGATGAACCGCATTGGGTAAGCGCCGAGAAACTAAAAAGCCTGCATCATCGTAGGCACGATCTGCAAAGGCTTCAAACATTAGCTTCATGCCCTCCTCTTCTGCCATGGCTTTAGCTCGCGAATTATCCGCCGTTGACATGATCATTAAAGGCAAATGTTCTGAATAGGCCTTCACACCTCTCAATATCGCACGCAGCAATTCTTCATTTTTCATCATATCGTTGTACAAAGCGCCATGAGGTTTCACGTAGGTGACTTCGGTGCCCTCAGCTCGACAGAGCCCCTGCAGCGCGCCCAATTGATAGAGCACCAAGTTTTCAATCTGCTCAGGCGAACACTGCAATGAGCGTCGACCAAAACCTTGTAAATCAGGATACGCCGGATGCGCCCCAATTTTAACCTGATGTTGTTTTGCCAAACGTATGGTTGAGCGCATGACATCAGGATCTGATGCATGGAACCCGCAGGCAATATTCGCAAGGTGAACGTGTGGGATAACGGCTTCATCCTGTCCCATCCGCCAAGCACCAAAGCTTTCTCCGACATCTGCATTTAAGAGTAACTGAGTCATGACACGGCTCTTTCTTGGTTATTTTTAAATGGAATTTAACAAAACAAACACAATTTGCAAATAAATTATCGATAAAGTGTAAAAATAATGTTGACGAATCGAAGGGTTCTTGACTACTCTCCTTAGGATAAGAAGCATCTTGAATGCTCTTTGATGATTTTTCAGTGCCCCTTATGCGAAAAAAAAGATAAATAAACCTTTTGAGGACGAAAAATATGCCTACAAACCTTCTGTTGAAAACGGCACTCGCCGTTGTAATGAGTGCAAGCGCGGTCACGTCTGCTTTAGCCGCGACCAGCTGGGATATGCCTACACCCTATGGTGATCGAACCTTCCACACCGTGAATATTCGTGCCTTTGCTGACGATGTGTCCGAGCGGACAGGGGGTGATTTGACCATTAATGTCCATTCTAACGGTTCTTTAATCGGTCATGCTGAAATCAAAAATTCCGTTCGTCGTGGAATCGTGCCATCTGGTGAGCTCATTATGTCACGCTTGGCCAATGAAAACGCGATCTTTGATGTCGACTCTGTTCCCTTCTTGGCATCAAACTACGATGAAGCTTGGGCTTTATGGCAAGCTTCAAAAGAGGTCATTACTGAAGAATTAGCAAAACAGCGCATCCGCCTGCTATTTGCCGTCCCATGGCCACCACAAGGTTTATACTCACAAAAAGAACTCAATGATGTTAGCGATCTCAGAAATCTTAAAATCCGTGCCTATAACCTAGCCAGTGAGCGCTTATCACAACTCGTACACGCCGTTCCTACTCAAATAGAAGTGCCCGATATCCCAACGGCCTTTAGTACCGGCCGAGTCGACGCCATGATGACCTCTCCTGCAACAGGTGCCGATACCAAAGCTTGGGATTATCTTAGCCACTTCAACCACACTCAGTTGTGGATCCCAAAGAATATGGTCATCGTCAATGAACAAGCCTTCTCGCGCTTAAGCCCAGAGGTGCAACAAGCCGTATTGGATGCCGCTGAAGCCGCTGAGAAGCGTGGTTGGGAAATGAGCCAAGCAGAAACTCAATCCGCCATACAAGTTCTTAAAGACAATGGCATACAGGTAAGTGAACCGTCTGAAGCCTTGTCAAGCGCACTTAAAGAAAGCGGCGACATCATGACACAAGAGTGGCTTGAAAGAGCCGGTGCTCAAGGCCAAGCCATCCTCCAGCGCTACGCCGCTCAATAAGCATCATGACCGGATCGCATAGGCGACCGGTCTTTTTTCAGGTAACTCATCATGCATTACCGACTTCGACCTTTATATACCTTTGGGGCGTTCGGTGCCGCGGCTTGTCTGGTACTCATTTGTAGCTTAATTACCTTACAAGTTCTCGGACGTCTTCTCGATAAAATCAGTGCTTGGCTCGGCTTCGATAATGTCGGCTTAGTCATTCCCGGTTTGTCCGAAATATCAGGATTTCTTTTAGTCGGCGCGAGCTTTTTAGGCTTGGCCTATACGTTTATCCACAATGGACATATTCGCGTTACCCTGCTCATCAGCCATTTATCGCCCAAAGTGCGTGTATTTGTAGAGCTTTGGTGTCTGTCCTTAGCATTAGCCTTGTGCGCGTACCTCAGTGTTTATACCTTTCGTTTGGTGGAGGACAGTTGGAGCTTTAATGAGATGTCCTACGGATTACTGCGCATCCCACTTTGGATACCTCAAACCGTCATGCTCACGGGCGTTGCACTCTTTTCGTTGGCCTTATTTGAAACTTGGTTAAATCGGCTAATTCAAGCCTTAACACATCCAAGTGCATTTCAAATAGACGACTCCGGACACGAATGATAGGGGCTATACTATGCTGTTAATGATGATTGTTTTGACCCTAGCCCTATTTATCTTTTTAGGATCAGGCGTTTGGGTTGCCTTCTCCCTTTTAGCACTGGGCTGGATAGGCATTAGCCAGTTCACATCAATTCCCGTTGGGGACATGATGGCCTCTGATATTTGGAGCGCCAGTTACAGTTGGGAATTAACCGCCCTACCCATGTTCATCTGGATGGGGGAGATTCTATTTCGTTCACGCCTAGCCGAGGACATGTTCACAGGGCTCGCGCCTTGGATGCAACGCATACCCGGACGCTTACTGCACACCAATGTCGTTGGCTGCGGTCTCTTCGCTGCAGTATCAGGTTCGTCTGCCGCCACCTGTGCCACCATGGGTAAAATGACACTGCCTGAGCTGACACGCCGTGGCTACGACGAGCGCTTGATTATTGGAACGCTGGCTGGCTCGGCAACGCTCGGTTTACTGATTCCACCGTCGATTATTTTGATTGTCTTCGCCGTGGCGACCGACCAATCGATTGCGCGCCTATTTATGGCGGGGGTCTTTCCAGGATTAATGCTGATCAGCTTGTTCGCAGCCTATTTGGTGTATTGGTCATGGCGCTACCCTGATCGTGTGCCTGCTGCTGATGCAGAGATTCCTTTTAAAGAGAAGTTGTATCGATCTCGACGTCTTATTCCTATGATGGCATTGATCATCGGGGTGATTGGCTCGATTTACGGTGGCTTGGCTTCACCAACCGAAGCCGCAGCAGTAGGTGTCGTACTGTCATTGATATTGGCGTATACCAATGGCGCTTTAACTTGGCAGAGTTTTTCTGATGCTACCCTTGGCGCGGTTAAAACCTCCTGCATGATTGCGTTTATCTTAGCGGGTGCATCCTTTCTAACCGCAGCGATGGGCTTTACGCAAATCCCAAGTCAATTAGCTGCATGGATTGCCACGTACGACCTATCGCCCTTCATGCTTTTGGCAGTATTGACGTTGTTTTTCATTATTATGGGGTGCTTTTTAGATGGCATTTCTGTCGTAGTGTTAACCACGTCCATCATGCTACCAATGGTTGAAGCTGCAGGCATCGACTTGATTTGGTTTGGTATCTATCTTGTCATCGTTGTCGAGATGTCACAAATTACTCCCCCCGTTGGTTTTAACTTGTTTGTGCTACAAGGCTTAACTGGGAAAAATATACTACAAATTGCCTACGCAGCCTTGCCTTTCTTTTTCTTAATGTTATTGGGCGTTATTTTGATTACACTCTTTCCTCAGATAGTAACTTTTTTACCTGAGGCTATGAGTAATCGCTAATGCCCCTTACACACTTAAAAAAAGACGGACTAGGGCCCATCGTGTCTTCAGAGCATCTTTCGCGTAAAGCGAAAGAGCTCTCTGAATTCGAATTTGGTTTAATCATTGCAGGCCATGCATTTAATCGCTGGATGGTGCGTTGCATGACGGCCGTTGGCTTTTCGGAGCTAAACTCGTTGGATATTTTAGTGCTCCACAGTGTGAATCACCGTGAACGCGCTAAGCGTTTAGCGGATATCTGTTTGGTTCTGAATATCGAAGACAGCCATACGGTCAGTTATGCCCTTAAAAAGCTGACGAAACTGGAGCTACTGTCTAACCAGAAGCAAGGTAAGGAAACCTTCTTTAAAACAACAGAACTGGGTCAAACCACCTGCATGCAGTATGCTGAAATACGCGAGGCCTGTTTGGTTGAATCTCTGGCGAGTTTAGGGATTGCGCCTGAAGATATGCATCAAATTGCGGCGTCTTTACGCGCTATGTCCGGTCTTTATGATCAAGCGGCGCGTTCTGCAGCCTCTTTGTAAAGCGTATCTATGCTCATATTTCATTCGACACAGCTTATGGTTCGGTTTCTCTAGTATAGCGCCCCAATAAATGACTAATTAATGGGGTGCATAAGATTAATACGAACATTCTAAACACGTGAATAAACACAACATAGATAGGATCGATCCCTGCGACCGTCGCAATCAAGGCCATCTCACCCACTCCACCCGGCACTAAGGCTAGAAATGCATGAGACAAGGGGATATCGGTTAAGGTCCAAGTGACCGCCGCCATGATTGCGGCAATCACCATGCCAATGGCCGTTGCCAAGACCGCATACACACTGACTTTAAGAAGCTCACGAACCTGAGTCCCAAAAAAACGACTGCCTATCGACGAGCCCAGTACCACAAAGGTCATCATCATGACCCAACCGGGTAAATCGATGTCGATCCCAGACACAGCAAGAACCGCACTGATCATCAAAGGCCCCAGAAACTCAGCCATTGGGATGCGCAGCCATCTAGCACCCCACCAACCCAACGGCACGAGTAGCAACCAGATCAAATCGAACACTTGCCCTGCTTCTGGGCTTGAGCCCTGTAGGTTTTGTCCCGGCATAAAGTAGAAGATAAGCGTTGTACTGATCACCACTAGGGAGATACGCAGGGTTTGCGCAATTGCAATCCAACGTGCGTCTCCACCTAATTGCTCGCCTTGAATCACAACCGCATTCATCGTGCCTGGCAAAGATGAAAACACCGAGGTAATCAAATCTAACTTCGCAATTCGATTAAACAACCAGGTATTCACCACAAGAGTGAATGCCACTGACACCACCATAAGCAAGATACTTGAGTACCAATGAAGGGCTTCACTGAGTAAGCTCGCTTCAAACCCTGTGCCAAGCCAAAAGCCTAAGACACCGAGAAAGAAGCGATTGACTCGACGATCAACCCGCACAGAGATGCCCTTGATGGCAAGTAACGTCACCAAGAAAAGGGGGCCTAGCATCCAAGGCAGTGGAAGATTAAGCCACCAGGCGAGGTATCCGCCCAGTGCCCCAAGTACGCAGGTATAGAGTGTTTTCAAAGCGACAACCCTAGTGTCAATTTTTAGCCGATGACATCTTATGCATCGAAAAACGCATGAGCGCTAACAAATGACGTCCAAATAAGGATAACAACAATAAACCTATAATGGCGAGTGTTGCAGGACGCTCCAGCAAATAACTGATATCACCGCCGCTGATTTGATAGGTGTGCAATAAGGTTTTTTCAGCCATGGCTCCGAGCAGAATACCTATGACCGCCGCCGGAACGGAGTAACCATAACGGCGCATTAACCAACCAATCACTGCAAATGCCAAAACGGTGAAGGGCCCAACAAAGTTACCCGTCAACCCAAACGACCCCATCACAGCTAACACCAGCACCGTTGGAATCAAATAGCGCATCGGCACCTTGATAATATTCGCCAAGAGCGGAATAAATAACAGCCCCAGAATCATCAAGAAGAACACCTGTGCGAAATTGGCAAAGATAATGGCATACACGATGTCAGTCTGCTCACGAATAAACTGAGGACCGCCCGTGATATTGTGCATGGCAAAGGCCGCCAGCATCACCGCCGTTGCGCCTCCACCCGGAATACCCAGCGCGAGTAGCGTTGCCATGGAACCCGCCTCGGATGTACTGTTTGCCGACTCGGACGCAACGATGCCTTTCGGATTGCCCTTGCCAAAGGAGTCTGGATCGGGATCACGACGCTTTGTTTCCACATATGAAAGCAGGTTTGAAACGGAGGAGCCAACGCCAGGGACAGCACCAACAAACACCCCCACCAGACATCCCCGCAACATCACTAAAGGTGATTGAAAGGCCATTTTGCAGCCTTGTGCAATTTTACGCAGTTCTACTTTCCGTGACGCCTTGTTTTCAACAATGAATTGTTTGTTGGCAATACGGAAAAGCTCAGACGCCGCAAACATCCCCATCATTGCAGGAATCACCGGAATACCATCGAACAAATAGAAGCTCCCCAGCGTTCCGCGCGCCATCCCTATCTCATTGAAACCAATGGTTCCAATCAGCAAGCCGACAAGACCCGCTATCAGGCCCTTTAAAACATACTCTCCACGCAAACTGGCAATTAAGGTCATCCCCCACAAGATCACCATAAACATTTCAGATGGGCCAAGTTTAAGCACCATCAAAGAAATCGGCTGAATCATCATAAAGAGGATCAAATACCCGACCAATACACCAAACACAGACGAGGCCAGTGCAATGCCTAGCGCCTCATTGTGTTTTCCCTGCTTTGCCATAGGATAGCCATCAAAGGCTGTGGCAATTGCAGAAGAGGTCCCGGGTATATTCATCAGAATGGCGGGAATACCACTGCCGAACGAACCACCCGTGAAGATAGCAGTTAAAAATAACATGGCTTGCAAAAAGTCCATGTAGAGGGTCATCGGCAGAAAAATGGCCATCGCCATCGAGATTTGTAGCCCCGGTGTGGCACCAAAGATTAGACCAATAATAATGCCCGGAATCACAATCAGCCAAGGCGTCAGACTGCTCACCAGCATAGAGAGTGCTGAAGCACTCGCAGCAACATCAATCATGAGAATTCACCTTGTTAATCTATCGGAAGAAAGGTCATTGGCATGGGGTACGGCAGCATCAATGCAAAAAACAGCGCAATGGCTAAACCAAATCCAACACTGTAGCCAATCACCAGATACCAGTTCGTTTCTTTTTTCATGCGAAGAAAAATCGCAACAAATAAAATCGTGCCTAAATCAAAACCGAGCCAAGGCAAGGACAAGACATAGGCCGCAAATAAAAGAATAATTGGCAGTATCTCGCGCACAGGTTCATCATCAACCACTTCAAATAATTTCCCGCCACGCCAGCTCATCACCAGCTCCGCTAAGGCTAAAATCAGGATCGCAACTGCAACAGGTAAAATGAGAAGTAAATTGGGCACTGTAAATGACACACGAATCGCATCACTTAAATACCAAAGCGTAAATCCAACCAACCCTATCAACATACAGAGATGGCCGACATCGTATCGGGGCTTGTTCATCGCTCGAGTCCTATGCTGCCCAATAGATGGGCAGCATTAAGTTGCAGAGAAGTTAGTTTAAGAGTTGGGCGTAACGACTGAAGGTTTCGAAATTCTCTTTCATCATCTGTTTTGATTTTTCAGGACCGACCCAAATACCGCCGATATCATGACGACGCAGTTCCTCTTGCAGGTCTTTTTTAGCCAGCACATTTTGCATAGCATCGGCCAACTTTTTATAGCGCTCTGGGTGACGACGCTCAAACTCTGCACTCACCGCAAAGCCGCGCATAGACCCCTGTAAGACAGGCACTTCAATGTTAAGTGGCGCCAAGGCTTCATTGATTGTTGGCACATCCCACTGCTCGATACGTTCTTCACTCACAATCGCCAATGGAATTAGAAACTCGCGAATACTCTCGCTGCCTTCAGCACTGATCAAGACTAAATCCACTTGACCACCGGCCACCGCTGTTCGCGCTTCACCGCCGCTGTTATAGGTCACGAGATTTAAATGGTTTTGGGGAATGTCATAGGCATCCAACAGAATCCGCGCCATCAAGTGCCCTGCAGACCCCTGTACTACAGACGCACGCACTTTGCCCGGTTGGTTTTTAATGGTTTCGATCACTTCCGCAAGGCTCGAATAGCCACTGTCTTTGTTCACGGCAATCAAGTCTTGATCAAACCATTGGAAGTTCACATAGGAAAAGTCGTCCACACTGTAGGTCGCGTCACCCGCCAAAATGGTATTGGTCAAATAGGGTGCGAAGGTCGACGAAAAAAGATGATAACCTTCATCCGGTGCATTCAAAATATAGTTTGCAGCGATCTGAGTACCGGCACCCGGGCGGTTAGTGACGCGAACAGGTACACCTAACTCTTGAGAAAGATGATTGGACATAATCCGGGTCATCCGATCCGCACTCCCCCCTGTTCCAAAACCGACAACGGCCTCAAGAGGCCTGTTTGGGTAATTATCGGCAGCCACTAGGGTTGAAGAAACAAGCAGAGGAATTGCGAAAGCACACGCGGCCAGTTTGATGGATTTGCGTAAGGATATCGCCATGATGATTAAACCTTTTAATTATTGTTTGATGGATGCCAACTACATCACATGGGTTGTAAAGGCATGACAGCACTATAAAAGGCTAAACTGTCATAAAACTGGCACGATTCACTTAAATTCAATTGTATAGACTAAAGTATAAGCCTAAGGCATTACCCTCTTGCATCTGCCATGGCGCTATATTAATCAGTAGCAACATCCTTGTAGATAGCGTTAAATAATGGCATGGATAGTGTGTTTGGAAGACAACTTCTCATAAAGTGGCAGCGATTGTCACTTTTACCCCACCGTCTTAATACGTGGTTTAGACATGAAAATTCTGATTCTAGAAGACAATGCCATTCTTGCGCAGGGCCTGAAAACAGCTATTGAAGAAGCGGGCTACTGTGTGGATCTGTTATTGGATGGTATGCAGGGCATCGCTTGGCTTAAAAGCGGCCAATACGATCTGTTGATGTTAGATCTTGGTTTACCCGGCATGGATGGCATTGAAATTCTCCGTTATTTACGACGCCAGAAGAACACGATACCCGTTATCATCATTACAGCAAGAGACCGACTCGATCAACGGATCACCGGGCTAGAAGAAGGGGCCGATGATTATCTCTGCAAGCCTTTTTCTCTGGAAGAAGTGGTTGCTCGTGTTCGAGCGGTCATCCGTCGCAGCCGATCATTTTCAGACAATCGCCTCAAAAATGGAGAGGTCGAGCTCTGCTTAGCATCACGAACACTGACGTTAAATGGCGAAATCGTAACGCTGCACCGACGTGAACTGGCGGTACTCGAATACTTTATGCTCAATCGCGGACGCTTGCTCAGTAAAGACCAAGTGGTGGACAGTATTGCCTCACTTGAACAAGACATCAGTGCTGGCGCTATCGAAACCTATGTTTCCCGAATCCGTAAAAAACTTGGCACGTCGGTTGCGATACGCACAGTAAGAGGCTTGGGATACATGATGGAAAGTCTGGATTAATTCGATGCGGCAATCCATACGTGCTCGACTCATTCTCTGGTTCATTCTTCCGTTGATTATCCTGCTTTCGCTATCTTTATACGTCAGCCGAGTTGTCTTCGCGCAACGGATCGATAACAGCTTCGATAGTCTGCTGCAAATGGGCGCTGAACGATTTGAAGAACGTCTGTTTGTCTCAGAAGGCGATGTTCGAATCAATATGCATTACTTTTCAGTGAACTCTCTCGGTACCGGGGGGCAAGGCAAACTTTTTTACCGAGTGAAAGATGCTCACGGCCGCCTGCTCACGGGATTTGAGGGCCTGCAAGGGCCGCAGACATTAACGGAGGAGGCTGTATTTTACGATACTGTGTTTGCCGGCACTGAGTTACGCGCACTGCGTTTATTTATCCCCGTTCGCGGCTCAACAACTGGCAGTCCAGTGGAAGTGATTGTCGCCGAATCGCGGGAAGGACGAGAAAATTTATTAGAAGCCTTTTTATCGAACCTGCTCGGCATCAACCTCGCTCTCGGGATTAGCCTACTTGGTATTGCCTTATTTGCCATTCACAAAGGCCTGATCCCCTTAAAACGGATTGAACGCGCATTGCATCAACGCTCGGCGCAAGATCTCTCACCTTTACAAGAAAAGGTTCCGAATGAAGTACAAGCCTTGGTCGATAGCATTAATCATTTAATGATCAAGATAAAACAAAATATGCAGCATATTCAGCAATTTAACGCTGATGTTTCACATCAATTGCGCACCCCGATTGCTGAAATCAGTGTGCTAGCCGAGATGTCCAAAAAACAATGCAACGACCCTTTGTTAACACAGTATTTGCAATCCATCTGTAAAACAACGGAGTATGCGGCCCGTACGACCCAACAGCTCCTTAAGTATGCAAAGACCAAAAGTGATTTGGTCGACCCTTCCGCATTGACACCCCAAGATCTACAACCGATTTGCAAAGAGGCCTGTGCTCGCCTGCTCAATCGCCTGATTAAACGCGGACAGGAGTTAGAGTTTATTGCTAAGGACAAGCCTTTTTTTATCCGCTGCGATCCTATTATGGTGCAGTGGCTGCTAACCAACTTAATCGATAATGCAAGCATGCACGCTGGAGGCCCGTATGCGCTCTATCATGGAATGATCCGTGTTAGGTTAGAGCAGATCGACAACAGCATATGCTTAAGTGTCGAAGATGAAGGAGTGGGTATACCGGATGATGCGATTGCACACGTCACTGAACGCTTTTATCGCGTGAATCGAGATGAAAAAGGCAGTGGATTAGGCTTATCCATCGTGAGCCAAGTGGCCCAATCACATAATGCTCACTTGCATCTGGACCGGTCAGCACAAGGCGGTTTATCGGTTGCGGTGACCTTTCCGCTGATGAGTATCGATTAAAAGTAATGGCTTTATTGGCTCCTAGACGATATGACTCAGCTGTCTCAGAAGACTTGCTTGTCAAGCGTATTAATTGCTGTGTTTTGCGCCAGCGAACTTACGCTTCTGATTTTGTCTGCTAGAGTTAAGACTATGGCGCTGCTTACGTTGCCTGCAACTAATGGAATAGATCAATGGTCTGGTTGTTGTTTTTGCATATTGCTAGCCTAGTGACCTGGGCAGCAGCCTTATGTATTTTATTATTGCTTATCCCGCATGCCACCTCAGCCAGCCAACAAACTGCCAATAAAGGTGATAGCTTAGAACGTCTGTGGTTTACTCGGCTGGCCAGCCCAGCCGGGCTAATGACGATTGCTTCTGGCACGGCCATTTTTGCGATTGATGGTAATTTTAACGGCTGGTTGTTGCTTAAATTAACCTTAGTAACAAGCCTAGTGATTTGCCATGCTACGGCAGGATTACTGATTTTGTACGGCCAAAGGCCGAAGGCAAGAGGCATCGCAGGCAAATGCGCAGGGTTACTCAGCGTCATATGCCTATTGCTGTTAAGTATAATCGTATTGGTATTGCTTAAGCCTGAGCAGAAGGCTTTATTATGGTTTTTATAAACCGCTTTAGCGCCCACTCAAGGCTGAGGGTCGGGCTGCAGCCTGTCTTCAACATTAACACCGACCGCATGCTCATAGACCAGCCGCCCCCCCAGATAACCAGTAACGATAATCAACAAACCACTGAGCAACGACAGATACAGCCCTTGCGGTATGATCTGAGCGGCAGCATCGGGCAGGCGCAGCATCCAGTTAAACGTGGCAAGCGACAGCAACATCACCGCCAGCATCGCGTGACACCAAGCCGTGATCAGGCGTCTTATCTGGCTGACCAGCAGCATATCCAACAGCCCCGCGACGCTGGCAATCCAACCACCGATGGCACCTACCCCTGCCAACCACAAACTGGCTCTGGCCCAAAAGGGATCGGCCGTGAACAAAAATGCCAGATCAGTTGCAATCAGACCGAGCAATGCAGCCACCGGGAAGTGGATAAGTCCTGGGTGAATGGGGTGACCAAAGACTTTGATTTGGCTGTGAATCGCTTCCATCGACATAACACACCTCTAAAATGGTTAAGGGTAGCTTTAACCAAACTACTTCGCCAAAGTGTAGCAGTGATCTGGCTTTGTAGCCTGCTACTTAGCCAAACAGGTTGCACTGGGCCTTATTCTGCTCTGGACCCTCAAGGGCCAGCGGCGGCCGAGGTCGCTCTACTATGGTGGGGTATGTTCGGGTTTGCAACAGTGGTTCTACTGGTGGTTGTGGTGCTCTGGCATTACGCGATCAAGCGCCGAGCGGAACAGACGCCTGTCACGCGGACCAGTGGCTGGATTATCTGGGGTGGACTCGCGTTACCGACAGTGAGCATTACCGTCTTACTGATTGTTGGCGTGCCAATCGGGCACCGGATGATGCCGCTACCCGATGAACATGCGCTGCATATTCAAGTGACGGGCAATCAGTGGTACTGGCAAGTTGCCTATCCTGAGCATGACCTGCAGATGACCGACGAGCTGCACATACCAGTCAATACCCCCGTACACCTGCACTTAACCAGTGCCGATGTTATCCATTCATTTTGGGTGCCTAGACTAGGCGTCAAACTGGACATGTTACCCGGGCGTACCAATCTGCTGCGGCTTGAGGCTTCGGCAGCAGGCGTTTACCTTGGCCAATGTGCTGAGTATTGCGGCTTTGGCCATGCGCACATGCAATTCACGGTCACCGCACATGAACAACTAGACTTTGCCGACTGGCTAAACGAGCACACGTCCCTGGAGCAGAAACCACAAGAGCCAGATTTACATGGATTAGGTTTACATGAAACAAGCTCACATGAATCAGACCAACCTGAATCAGTCCAACAAGGAGAAGCGATAGATGAGTGACACCAAGGCAGCATCATCGCCAACTGCCTCAGCTCGACAACTGGCCAGAATTTGGGCCAATTTACCGGGCTGGGGCAGCTTAGCTGCCGTCAACCATGGCACCATTGGTCTGCGGTTCATGGTGACTGGTATGGTATTTTTCCTGATTGGTGGCGTGCTGGCGATGCTGATACGCACTCAGTTGGCACTGCCGGAGCAGGATATTGTCAGTGCCGAAACCTATGGCCAGCTATTTACCATGCACGGCAGCGTGATGATGTTTCTGTTTGCTATACCGGTGCTGGAAGGGCTAGCGATTTACCTGATCCCAAAAATGATTGGCGCCCGTGACCTAGTCTTTCCGAGAATCAGTGCGCTCGGGTATTACTGCTACTTATTTGGCGGCATGATCATTATGTCCAGCCTGCTGCTCGGTATCGCACCAGATTCTGGTTGGTTTATGTATACCCCACTGAGCAGCAGTGAGTTTTCGCCTGGGCCTGGCTCTGATTTCTGGCTGCTGGGCATTACCTTTGTTGAAATTTCAGCAATGGCAGCGGGTATTGAACTCACGGTGTCGATTCTGTGCAGCCGAGCCAAGGGCATGACGCTCAGCCGGATGCCGCTGTTTTGCTGGTACATCCTGGTCATGGCGCTGATGATCGTGTTTGGTTTTCCGCCGTTAATCCTGGCCAGTATTCTGCTGGAGCTGGAACGCGCCGCCGGTATGCCGTTTTTCATCGTGGCCGCGGGGGGCGATCCTCTGTTGTGGCAGCATCTGTTCTGGTTATTTGGCCACCCAGAGGTCTATATTATTTTTTTACCAGCGGCCGGCATTGTCTCAACCCTGATTCCGGTGTTCAGCGGTCGGCCTATTGTCGGTTACCGTTGGATCGTGATCGCGGTCATTCTAACGGGGTTTATTAGCTTCGGGCTGTGGGTCCACCATATGTTTACCGTGGGCATTCCTCAACTGGCACAGGCTTTCTTTTCCGTGGCCAGCATGCTGGTGGCGATACCAACCGCCATTCAGGTATTTGCCTGGCTGGCGACCTTGTGGCGCGGCAAGGTGGTGTTCCGGCTGCCAATGCTATGGGTCAGTGGCTTTCTGGTTGTGTTTGTCTGCGGTGGCCTGACCGGAGTGATGTTGGCACTGGTGCCCTTTAACTGGCAAGTACACGATACTCACTTTGTAGTCGCGCATATGCATTATGTGCTGGTGGGCGGCATGTTTTTCCCACTGATTGCCGGGCTGTATTACTGGTTGCCTTTAGCCTCTGGCCGAATGCCCTCACCGGTTATCGGCCGCTGGGGTTTCTGGCTGACCTTTGGCGGATTCAACCTGACATTCTTATTGATGCACCTGACCGGTTTGCTGGGTATGCCGCGGCGGGTGTACACCTATGAAACGGGTTTAGGCTGGGATATGTTAAATCTGTTGTCGTCGATTGGCGGATTTATTATGGCCATTGGCGTTGCACTGGTGTTGCTGGATCTATTGCTGCATTTTTGGTTTGGTCAGCGCGCCAGCGCCAATCCTTGGCAGGCCGATACGCTGGAGTGGGCGCTGGATATGCCACCGGCTCAGTATAATTTTGCCAGTTTACCCACCGTCAACAGCCGCCACCCACTCTGGGAAGACCCGCAACTCGCTGAACGGATTGCCGCTGGGCAGGAAGGTCTAGCTGAGGCGAACAGTGGCTTACGTGAAACCTATGGCACCTCTGCCATCACGGCTCAACGAGAGAGAATTTTACAGCTGCCCGGAAACTCATGGCTGCCACTTTACAGCGCGATGGCGTTGGCAGTGGTGTGCATCAGTCTGCTAAGCCGCTGGTACGAACTGGCCCTGCTGACCGTTGTACTGACGATTGGCTTGTTGCTGCGCTGGAGCTGGGAGAATGGTGGCCACCCTTCCGCAGCTCCGTTGGATCCATTGAATTCCGTAGATTCATTGAACAAAAGCACCGAAAATAAATTGCCGTTGGAGTCAAGAACCGTCGATGGCCCCGGCCGTTGGGGCATGATCATCACCTTACTGGCCAATGGCGCTTTGTATATGTCGCTGCTGTTTGGTTGGTTTTATTTGTGGACAGCCGCACCGCAATGGTCAGCGCCCGACAATGGGCCCTTACCGCTTTGGCTGTTGTTGCTCTGTGGAGTGCCCGCCAGTATCGCCTTGTGGCTGTTTCAGCGTCTGTGCCAACGTTTGATATTAGGTGATGCTCAGCAGTTGCAACGTCAGTTGTGGTTGAGCGCCAGTTTAGGGCTGCTGCATTTTTTGATGTTGCTGGTGCTGTTTATGATGGCCCCTCTGGACTATACCGAAAGCGCCCATGATGCCGTGCTGATGGTTATTTTACTGTATCTACTGGGTCACGCTGGGCTGGCAACCGTGTTAACAGCTCTGCAGGCGCTCAGAGTTGCGCGCGGCTACGTTAGTGCCAGCTTGCCCTATGAGCCACAAGTGGTAAAGCCGCTGTGGTTTTATTACCTAGCGGTCTACTGGATCAGTGTCGCTCTGTTCTTTATGTTGCCACTGGGTTGGGGAGCAACGTAATGAACAACGTAAGGAACAACAAGGAAATGATCCAGCCTACTTGGTTTGCGCCAGCCCACCCGGCTCAGATTGTAATGGGTTTTGTTATCTGGAGTATCTGGTTTATTGCCATGTATGGCGGCCTATCCGTGGTCTGTCAGTTGGCTCCCCCTGACGTTGAACAAGGCCCACTTACCTGGCTTAATGGCGGCTTATTGACATTCGCTCTGCTGGTGATTGCGCTATTATTGTTTCTGGCTTGGCGTAGCGGTCGTTACTGTGCATCACGACACAAGGCCAGTGAAGAGGCTGTCGGGTTTGAGCGCTTTGTCGGCTACGTTAGTACCGTACTGTATCTAATTGCCGCAGTCGCTACCCTAGCCGGGACCTTGCCAGTACTGGTATTACCACCGTGCAACTAAAGCAGTGGCGGTATCTGCTGCCAGGTCTACTGGTCAGCATAAGTCTGCCAGTACAGGCGCATAACCCCTTGCAAAGTAACGGTGATACTTTTTGGGCGGCACTGCTAGCGGCACTGATGCTGGGGCTGTTCTGGATGGTGTATCTGCTCGGCAGCATCAAGCGACCGCCGCGATTAGGACGTGCGCTGCTGTTTCATGGCGGCTGTTTGATTTGTGCGTTTGCGATCATTGGGCCTTTGGATGACTGGGCCGAAACCAACGCCAGTGCGCACATGGTACAGCATATGTTATTAATGGTTGTGACTGCCCCTTTATGGGCGCTAAGCCTACCCTTGCCGCAATTCGCTGCTATTACGGGTCGCTGGGGCCGAGTTGCCTGGCAACCGTTGCTTAAGCTGGCAGCCTACCCTCTTAGCTTGGCATACCTGCATGCGGCTGTTGTCTGGTTTTGGCATACCCCACGCTTTTACGTGCTGGCGCTAGAACACCCCTGGTGGCATTTGGTAGAACATATCTGTTTTGCATTCACCGCTGCCATCTTGTGGTGGGCCGTACTGCACTGTACCAAACGAACACGCAGCTGGGCGCTGCTCGCCTTGCTGTTTACACTGATGCACACCGGTTTTTTAGGTGCTATTCTGACCTTCGCCAACACCCTTTTGTATTATCCCAGCCATCAACTCGTTGACCAGCAACTGGCGGGCTTGCTCATGTGGGTGCCGGGGGGATTGCCCTATATGCTGGCCGCTGCTTGGCTGGGCTATCGCTGGCTACGCAATATCGCAGCCGATAATAAACAGGTTGACAATGCAGATGAACATGCGATTAGCTGATTTTATCAGAGCAGAAATAGAACCGATTCTTCAGGATTGGGAAGCCTTTGCCAAAACCATCTTTTCTGCCATATACATGGGCAAGACCGGGCTGCGCGATCATGCCAGGGAAATGCTTCTGGAGATTGCAGACGATCTCGACTCTCTCCAAAGTAAAGCACAACAGGTCGCTAAATCAAAAGGTCATGGACCAGAGAAGGAGGATGATGAGTCCTGGGCGGAAGTGCACGGCGGCGAACGGCATACCAGCGGATTCAGCGTCATGGAGACAGTGTCCGAATTTAGAGCCCTGCGAGCGAGTGTGGTGTCTCACTGGATAAAAGCAAACCCAACGGTCTCTGTCGAACAGCTTGAAGATCTTACTCGGTTCCATGAAGCCATAGACCAAGCAGTCGCCGAATCGCTGGAACAGTACGCCACCGCAAAAGAGATGGAAACCCGGCTATTCGGCGCTATTCTGGTAGCATCTCCGGATCCAATCTATGTGCTGGATCTTGAAGGTCGATTTATTTATGCAAACAAGGCTACGGCCGATCTGTTCGCTCTGGCACCCAAAGCGATCATCGGAAAAACCACCTTTGATCTCGGGTTTCCATTCGCGGCGGACTTTAAACACAACCTAGAAAAAGTAATTTCAGGCCAATCGACTCACCGAGGCAAGTTTGTTCACACCTTTGCTTCGGGTAAAGGCGAACGATTCGAGTATCTGCTAGCTCCCGTGCTGGACGAGCAGCAGCAGACGGAAGCAACCGTCTGCATTTCTCGGGATATTACCGCGCAGGCACTCGCGGAAGAGAAAATCTGGTACAACGCCCATCATGACCTTCTAACGGGGCTACCAAATCGACGTCTTTTTCTGGATCGCCTAGAACAGGGGGTCAAGCATGCCAAGCGCAGTAGTCTGCCTCTTGCTGTACTGTTTATGGACCTTGATGGTTTCAAAGCGGTCAACGATTCGCTTGGTCATGAGGCGGGCGATCGTTTGCTGGCTGACGTGGCTGTGCGCCTTAATGATTGTGTGCGAGAAGTGGATACGGTTGCCCGTATGGGCGGTGATGAATTCACTGTGATTCTTGCAGGTGCAAAACAGCGCAAGGATGTTGAGCTTGTGGCTCAGTCGATTATTGATGCACTTGCGCAGCCCTTTCAAATCGCACAACAGTCTGTCCAGATTTCCGTCAGTGTTGGGATCTCCTTCTACCCTGAGGACGCAACCTCGCCTGTCTTACTGTTGGAAACAGCAGACAAGGCCATGTATAAGGCTAAAGACGCGGGCTCAAACCGGATGTATTTTTACACGGTGGCTTGCTGATCTGCCGAACTTGAATTAGACGAAAAATGACAATCATCATTCATTAATTCAGCCTGATTAGGAAATGGAGAGTCTGACAGAGCTTATTGAGAGTGAGGCCGCTGCAGTAGAAGACCGTGCTAAAAGCACTGCCATTCGTTCCAACTTGCTCATGAGTACCGCTCTAGTATTTATGGCCTAGGTTGTCGGTCGTAACATTATCAATCTTCTGAACCAACTGGTAACGGAGGCTGAAATTGCTGCCACTGGGGTATCAGCTTAGCCGTGCTTCAGAACCGTAGCAGAGTCGACTTACAGCAGGGGGAAATCTCTCAGGTGGCCACTGCCATGCATCAAATAACAGCCACTGCAAAGAATGTCGCATAGAATATCAGTCACATTGCAAACACAGCCATTGAGGCGGTCCGAGCCGGTATTCCGCTTCCGATTGTAAGGCAGTCAAGACCCTCAAGGGTTTGAGGGTTTGAGGGTTTGAGGGTTTGAAGGTTTGAGGGCTTGTAAGCCTGCATAGCGGCATATAGAATGATAACCATTATCACTTTTATGTTGATTAAGGATTATTAATGTCTGACGCTAACCCAATGCAGCACAATCAGGTGGGCTCGCTGTATCGCGACCATCGCGGCTGGCTGCAACAGTGGTTACGTCAACGTCTGGGCTGCTCTGAAACGGCAGCAGACCTAGCTCAAGACACCTTCATTCGAATTCTCTCAAAGGAAACAGCTCCGCAACCTGAAAGTCCTCGGGCGTATCTCAGTACCATTGCCAAAGGTCTGATGTTTAACCACTGGCGGCGTCAAGCCTTAGAGCAAACCTATTTAGAGATACTAGCCTTGCAACCAGAACCCGAATCACCGTCGTTGGAAGAGCAGCATTTAGTGGTCGAAACACTCTTACAACTGGCGCAAATACTAGAGAGCCTACCCGATCGCGACAAACAAATATTTCTAATGGCTCGCTTAGATGGACTTAAATATCAAGAAATAGCGGACAGGCTAAATATAAATGTAAACCGGGTACAAAAAGCGATGGTCAGGTGCATGCAACAGTGTTATCGAGTCTTATATGACTAATCCAAACATACCCACTCGCAAACTCGTGACGGAAGCGATTCATTGGCAGGTTAAGTTCGAGGCTGGAGACGTTGATGCCGTCGGACAGCTTGCGTTTACACACTGGTTATCACAAAGCCCTGAACATGCGTTGGTATGGGAACAGCTGAAGCAAGCCAATCGACACTTCTCTAGCATCTCGCATCTAAATAGTCAGAAGGCCTTGCACAGCCTGAGTCGTGCTGAACAGCGGTTACACCAAAAACGCCGCACACTTAAAACACTCGCCGCTCTCAGCGGTTTTGGAACGACCCTTTGGCTAACACGTGATATCTCGGGGGTCGCTCAAACTGGACGCTATCTGTACGGCAAAACGATGGTAGACATACGAACCACTGCGGGCGAACAAAAAAGACTTGTCCTTGATGACAACAGCCAGCTCATTCTGAATACACAATCTGCCCTAGATGTTAATTTCAACTCCCAGCCGGCACTTATCCTGCACTATGGCGAACTATCTATTGCTAACAGTGGTGGCGCTCAGGTTCGGGCGGGTGCCCATCTCTTCACTCCTACCTCGGGAAGCGAGTTCACCCTATACCGGGAAGATAGCCACTGTGTCTTGCAGGTGATTACGGGGCAAGTCCAATGCATCTTCAGCAATAAGAAAGAACATCAAGTCAATGCTGGCCAGAAGATACAGCTACAAGGCATTCAGATGCTGCAAACAGCGCTAACCCCTTTTCATCTCAGTTGGCGCCAAGGCTTATTAACGGCTGAGCGTACGGCATTAGGTGACTTTCTTAGGCAATTAACGCGTTATCGGGCGGGGTATTTAGGCTATGCCGATGAGGTTGCCCACCTGACCTTCTCAGGCAGTTTCCCAATCGCGAATACCGACGCAATTATCAATAACCTCTGCCAAATTCTACCCATTCGTCAACATAGAGTGAGTCAATATTGGGTACGACTCATGCCTGCCTAAAAAAATATAAAAAAATAAGGCAGATTTTGTCTGTTCGTGGGGCTTATCAAATAAGAAGCACCTGTGGCAACACGCTCAGGTGTATAAGCCACCCAACAAGGAATCTAGAGCATGCCGTTTGTCTCACCCTCTGTGCGTACATTATACAGATACCGCCCCTCTCTGAGTCATCTCGTTTTAGCGATGGGTATAGGACTCAGTGGACTCATACAGTCACAACTGATACAGGCAGCTCCCGTATCGACGGTTAAACAAGCCTTTTCAATTCCAAGCGGTCGTCTCGACTCTGCCCTCGTACTATTTGGTCAACAAAGCGGTGTCTTAGTGTCGGTGAACGGTGATCTCAGCCAAGGCAAACAAACACGGGGTCTGCAAGGCAGCTATCCAGTTGATCAGGCCCTAGGGCTTTTGCTGCAGGGCAGTGGACTGGTCGCTGCACCACAAAGTGGTGGTAGCTACATTATTACCCTGCAGACTATAAATGGCGCTGTCTCTTTACCTTCCGTAACGGTAACAGCCAACCAGCTTGGCGAAATAACTGAAGGCAGTGGCACTTACACCCCAGGCGCCATTGCAACCGCTACCCGCCTAGTACTTACGCCACGTGAAACTCCTCAGTCCATTAGTGTCATTACACGTGACGAAATGGATGACTTCCAACTCACAAACATTGATAAGGTCATGGAGAATACTCCGGGCATTAGCATTCTGACTTACGATAGTGAACGAACGGTATATTATGCACGCGGATTCGCTATCAACAACTTTCAATACGACGGCATCCCGATGGAACGAAATGCGGGATATTCGGCAGGCAATACACTAAGTGACATGGCGACTTATGACCGAGTAGAAGTCTTGAAAGGCGCTACTGGACTATTAACGGGTAGCGGTGACCCAGGGGCGACCATCAACTTAATCCGCAAAAAACCTACTAGAGACTTTCAAGGCCATATCAGCCAAAGCGCAGGTTCACGGAACAGCTATCGTACCGAAATTGATCTTTCGGGCCCGCTTAACTCAGAAGGCACCGTGCGAGGCCGAGCTGTAGCCTCTTACCAAGATCAAGAATCCCACATGGATGGCTACCGCCGCAAAACACCTGTTTTTTTTGGTAGCATCGAAGCCGATATCACGCCTAGCACCCTGCTTACAGTCGGTGCTGACTATCAAGACAATAAACCGACTCGCTCAACCTGGGGCGGGATCCCAATTTATGACACTGAAGGTAACTTCAACGAACGCCCACGCTCTTTCAACAATGGCGCCAGCTGGAGCAGTTGGGAACAATACACTCGAACAGCTTTCGCGACGCTGGAGCACTACTTTGATAACGACTGGGTCGTAAAACTACAACTCAACCACCAAATCAATGGCTATGATGCTCCTCTCGGCGCGGTGGGCGGGGGTAATCCAAACCCTACTGATGGCTCCGGCACACGCATGTGGGTCGGCCGATACGTTGGTAAAACCCGCGCCAATGCAGCGGATTTCTATGCGAGCGGCCCATTTGAGTTTCTGAAGCGTGAACATGAACTGGTCGTCGGTGGTGGCTTGAGCGAACGACGCTGGACCAACAACGGAGATGGACCACATGTCGGCTACGCAACCATCCCAAGCAACTATTATGAATGGAACGGACAAGTACCAGAACCCAATTGGAATGACCCTAATGCATGGCATGGTCAAAATGATGAAACCACACGTGAAAAAGGCCTGTACACCACGGCACGTTGGAATCTACGCGACGATCTAAAACTCATTACGGGTGCTCGCCTCTCTAACTACAAGCGTGAAATCATGCAAGAGTCAGGAGTGTTGACCCCCTACCTCGGCCTCGTCTATGACCTGAACGATACCTACTCTGTTTACACCAGCTACACCAGTATTTTTAAACCTCAATCTCGACGTGATGAGTCTGGCAATACACTCGACCCCTTAGAAGGCACCAACATAGAGCTCGGCTTGAAGGGTGCCTTCTTCGGTAATCGCCTGAACGCTAGCGCTGCCGTTTTCCAACTTGAACAGGACAACTTTGCTGAAGCCACAGGAGCGCTAACACCTGACGGAGGTGTCGCTTATCGAGCCATTAACGGTGTAAAAACTAAAGGGTATGAACTGGAGGTGTCCGGTCAATTGAATGACTATTGGAACCTTCATGCAGGCTACAGCAACAGCGTTTCCCGTCGACAAGGCAATAAGGTTTCTACCCTAGCGCCAGCCAATCAAGTCAATCTCTTTGCCACTTACAAACCCTGGGGACAGAACAGTAAATTGACACTCGGTGGCGGCGCACGTTGGCAAGATAAAACCTGGGGAGATGTTTACAACCCAGCCGTGGGTGGCATGGTTAAGCATACGGTGGATGACTATTGGGTTGTTGATGCAATGGCCAGCTACCGTTTTAGTGATCAGTTAACAGGGTCATTGAATATCAGCAACCTATTCGACGAGAAGTACTACACGATTTTCAGCGCCTACAGTACCTATACTTGGGGCGAGCCTCGCAGAACCATGCTGACCATGAAATATTTCTTCTGAAACGAAACGGAAAAACAACCTAATGCCGACATCCACTTCAACTAAGGCAATCACCGGAAAACCGCGAGCCAATCGTGCCAAAATCTGGTTTCTCGTGCATAGCTGGATGGCCATGCCAATTTGGGCATTTGTATTTTTCATTTGCCTAACGGGTACGATTGCTACCGTGAGTCAGGAGATCGTGTGGCTGGCTGATCCCGCCTCACGTGCCAATCCTCCGGCACAGGCGGGAAACCTGCTCAGTTTTGATGAAATTGTCGCCGTGGTGAATGAGGGTCATCCCGAAGCGATTATTCAGTCGATTTCCCGACCGGTAAAATCGCAATTTGCACTAACGGCGCGTATCAGTTATCCAGATACCACCACGCGGACACTCTACATCAACCCTTATACCGGCGTGATTCAAGGCGAAAGTTCTCGTTTTGATTTTCGACAATTTGTACGGGGCCTACATGGCTGGCTACTCATGCCCTGGACCAATGGCTACAGTTGGGGATGGTATCTTGTTAGCATCACCGCGGTTCCAATGCTCATTTCATTGATCACAGGTCTTGTTGTCTATAAACGCTTCTGGCGAGGTTTTTTAAGCCCAAGACTGCGCTTTAACGTCAATGCACGGGTTTTATGGGGAGACTTTCATCGCTTAGCGGGTATCTGGTCTATTCCCTTTATTGCGATCATCTCTATCACCAGTATCTGGTTTCTTCTACAGGGAATACTGCAGGATAATCAAGTTTCATTTTCAACAGCGGGGGCTCCTATCTATGTCGACAGAGCTGATGTCCCGCAACTGAGCAGCAACAGCCAGACACCGCCTTTTATCAGCCTAGATGAAGCCACAGCCGCTGTCGAAACCGCTTTTCCTGATTTCCAAGCGTCTTTTGTCTCTATGCCGGGCAATGCCTACGCACACTATCGTATCGGCGGACGCAGTGTGAGTTATCCATTGCTGTTCGAGAACGTGAGTGTGAACCCCTACAACGCCAAAATTGAGCAGACACGCCGGATTTCCGATCTTTCCTGGCTGGAAATTATTACCGGCTCCATGCGTCCGCTGCATACTGGTGATTTCGTCGGTCTGAGCTTGAAGCTGGTGTATTTCTTCTTCGGCATACTGCTGACCCTGATGGTATTCAGCGGCATGATGATCTGGAGCAAACGCACCTTCAGAGACACGGCTGCGGTCCTTCGCGAGCGAAAAATTAAACAACAACCCAACAAACAGATGGACTCCCAAATACCAACTTATGCATTAAACGAAGGAGAAAGCGCATGAGTCAGCCACGTGCCTCTCAACCCCGTCATCGCAAAAGCCTCTGGTTTCGCTGGCGCTTTCATCTCAGCGGATTGTTGCTGATTTTACCAATGGTCGCGATGCCGTTTTATTTTGATGATCTGGCCATGTCTCGGGGTGAAAAAGGTCTGGGCGAACGGGATCTTGGTCAACACCAAGTCGGTCCTTGGCAGATTCAGTTGGCAGAGTGGGACACTAATCCACCGTGGCGAGATGGTGTGGCCAGCTATATGAAAACCTTTTCACTCTCCCTCTGTGAATCCTGTATCCCGGAGGTAAAAGCGGCCTATATGCGTATCGGCAAGCCTCGGAATCTGCGCACCGCAGGTGCCATCTCATTTGGAACGCCCTATCGCCAATTCATCTCCATGCCGATTACGGAGTCAGCAACAGCCGACGCCGATATTTGGCTAACACTGGAAGGCTGGGACGGTTCCGTACACCAAATATCCATGCCCTTGGCTGATGCATCACCTAGCGCCGCGACCTTTATTCAACGTCGCAATCACTAACCAAGGCACCCTAAATTGAGGACGGATTATGAGAACTAATAAACGCTTTTTTTGCATAGTACTACTGATGTTCAGCAGCCTAGTGGCCTTACCTGTCTGGGCGCACTCTCCGCACTGTCAGTGTAAACTTGAAGGGGGTTTTATTGTCTGCCAAGGTGGTTTTTCAGATGGCTCCGGTGCTGAGGGTATACAGCTAGATGTCATCACGTATGATGAAGACATTATTCTATCGAGCGCGTTGGATGGGCAGTCCAGCATCCGCTTCCCTCGCCCCGATGGCGATTTTTACATCTTAATGGATGCAGGCCCTGGGCATATCGTTGAAATAGATTGGCCAGAAATTGAAGGGATAGAGTCTTAATCGACAGGTGTTATACCCTTCATAAATTCGATTTCGGCGCGAGCGTCATTCCATGAATAACTTGGGTCAATGCCAACTGCGGTGAGTTCTTGCTGCACAAAGTTTTCAGCTACATAGCCTCTGTAGGTGTTTAGGGACTCAAATCATCGCCTTGGCCAACGCGCAAGGGAAACCTAAAAGTAGGATATTAATCCAATTATGGTCATTAAAATGGGAATATAGTCCCTCTGGTTGGTGATATGGCTAAGCGTGATTTACACAATGTACTGTTTCCAAAGCAACGTAAAATCCTGACTCATTTTGGTGAGGATTTGCTGTTGGCGATGAAACGACGTGGTTTTACCAAAAAGCTACTGTGCGAACGAACTGGCTTTGATCATAAAACCGTGAACAAAGTCTTCGCAGGTGATCCGGGCGTTGCCATAGGTACTTACTTAAAGGTAATGGCCGTACTTGGCATGGAAAGCAACTTTGCGGAAATGGCCGCTCATGATGAAGTTGGTATCAAGCTGCAAAACATAAAATTGCTAGAAGGTTCAAGATGAGCCGTGAAATCGTTGAAGTCTATGCCGACTGGCAGCCAATTGAAGCGCCTTTGCTAATAGGGCAGCTTACTTACAGCGACTCAAGCCGAGGTGGTGTGTTTAGTTTTGCCTACAATAAAGCGTTTTTAACCTCAGCCTATCGCTTGCAAATCGACCCAATCCTGACGCTTCACTCCGGTGAACTCTAAAACGATGAAGCCGATAAAAACTTCCGTGCATTTCTTGATTCGTCGCCTGATAGATGGGGACGTATTTTAATGCAACGACGTGCGGCCATTGAAGCTCGCAAGGACATTCGAGCAACAAGTCGATTAAGCGAGTTGGATTACCTGCTGGGCGTACATGACTCTTACCGAATGGGTGGTATTCGATTTAAGCGAGCAGGCTCGGATGCTTTCTTAGATGACAATGCTGAATTTGCTGCGCCGCCAATGTCGTCTCTGCGAGAGTTAGAGCACGCTGCAATGCAGATTGAAAAAGACGATAACATCGACAGTGACGAGTATTATCGCTGGTTGAAGATGCTGATTTCTCCAGGCTCATCATTAGGTGGCGCAAGACCCAAGGCTTGTGCGACAGATGAACAAGGCCACTTGTGGATTGCCAAGTTTCCCAATCTAAATGATACCTTTGACGTGGGGGCGTGGGAGATGGTCTGTTATGAATTGGCTTTGGCGGCAGGTGTTGACATGTTTCCATGTGAGATTAGGCAGTTTTCCTCTCAGCATCATACCTTTTTAACAAAACGGTTTGACCGTGACGGCGATCAACGGCTGCATTTTTCATCGGCCATGACACAGCTCCAATACTATGATAGTGAACAATCTCAAGGTGCCAGCTACTTTACGACTTAAACCCAATAGTTGGTAAGCACGGCCTGCATCTGAACATTACAGATGCAGACAACGCTTTAGACTATCAATTAGCCTTTGACGTAAAAGACTTTTTTCGGCTTTCTCAAACCCAAGCCACGCAAGTTTACGATGAAGTATAAATTGCGGTGAAGCAATGGCAAGCCGTTGCTAAGCGCCTAGGGATCAGCCGAGCCGAACAAGCCATGAAAGAATCGGCGTTTAACGTTTAATGAGTAAGAAACGATGCACCCAGTATCAGCCCGTCACCTTAGAGTGTATGGGGTTGTTATGGCCCTAAACGGAAAATATTCTTGCACTATTATCAGTTGTTGATAAGGTGTTCGGCTTATGTATAAGCGTACAGTCTTTTTATTGTTCAAACGCTGTTTTACGCACCCGCTGACTGTAGAGGAAGTAGAGAGTGCGAGCACATTATGCGAGTAAAGCAATGAAAAACGCAAAACAATCGCGCTGCGTTATTGGGATTAAAGGGCAAATGCCCGCCCCCGATTACCCCGTTGATATCTGGTTCGACTCGCTGAAATCGTTGGCTAATGTGCTGTCGAAAGAAAACCTGCAATTGTTAAAAGTGATTGCCGAACAACAGCCGCAGTAGGTGACTGAGCTGGCCATCCTAAAGGGGCGAGCGGTCAGTATAAAGTAAAGGGAATATCATGCAGCAAGTTGGAATTTATGAGCAGTTAATAACAAAGCTGATTGCCAGTCGCATTGACCGAGAGCGATTCTATGTCGGCGAACGTGAGCTCAATAGCAGTGAAGCATCCGTCTGGCTATCACGTTTCTTATCACACATTCTTGAGTATGCGATTGAGTCAGTCCCCTCAAGTGATGATCGTCTGCAACAGCAAATTGCTTTATCCAATCAATTGTTACTCTGGCTAAAAACACAAATTCAAGATAACGATTTTATCGAAGACAATTTGCTTGCCAGTCAAGGTAAAATTCTGACTGCGCTCTATGAGCTCGAAAATCCTGTCTCAGCCGATTTAAAAAATTATATTAACGACATTTTTCCGTTAACCGGACTAAGTCAAAGCGAGCTGTTTTGTGGCAGTAATGCTGGGTTGTCCCTTGAATCTGAATTAAAACGGGAGATCTTATCTGCGGATAGGATTTACTGGCTTGTGTCATTTATTAAATGGGCAGGAATACGGATTTTTCGCAAAGAGTTAGAAGAATTTACCTCTAGCGGCCGCGAGCTAAAAATCATTACCACATCCTATATGGGGGCGACTGACGCGAAAGCGGTTGAGTACTTGGCGAGTTTACCCAATACCGAAGTCAAGCTGAGTTACAACACAGAGCGTGAAAGGCTGCATGCCAAGAGCTACCTATTTTTGCGCAACACGGGCTACCACACGGGTTATATCGGATCCTCTAACCTTTCCCATTCGGCGTTAACCAATGGCTTAGAGTGGAATTTAAAAATTACTTCACAAGAAATCCCCCACATTATCAATAAATCATTGAGTACCTTTGAAACCTATTGGGCTTCTAATGATTTTGAACGCTTTAGTGACGATGAGATAAGCAGTGAAAAACTCAAAAAAGCCTTGAGTCAGCAGCGTGGTGGTTATGAAGCTAGCCCAACCCATTTCTTTGATATTTCGCCTTTCCCTCATCAAAGTGACATTTTGGAACAGCTGACTGTTGAGCGTAATGTGCATCAGCGCTTTCGTAATTTAGTGGTTGCGGCAACTGGCACCGGAAAAACCCTAATTTCAGCCTTTGATTTTGTGCGTTTTGTCAAAGAAAAGCCGCAAGCAAATTTCTTATTTGTTGCGCACCGAGAAGAAATTTTAAAACAAGCAAGAGCAGCTTATCGTGGTGTATTGCGTAATGGCACTTTTGGTGAACTTTGGGTTGGCGGACATACGCCAGAACACTATCGGCAATTGTTTGTTTCTATCCAAACCCTGAACAATCAGTTGGATCAGCTTAACCTAACCGCTGACTATTATGACTACATTGTAATTGATGAGGTGCACCATATTGCTGCGACTAGCTATCGCGCATTGCTGGAGCATTTTTCTCCAGCTATATTGCTCGGTCTTACTGCCACACCAGAGCGCCATGATGGTGGGGATATTCTAGCAGATTTCGGTGGTGTAATTGCCGCTGAGATCCGTTTGCCGGAAGCCATTAATCGCCGACATCTTTGCCCATTTCAGTATTTTGGTATTGATGACGATACCGATCTTCGCACCATAGCGTGGAGTCGGGGGCGCTATGATATTGCGCAATTAACCAACCTTTATACTCACAACCAAGTTCGTTTTAATAAAATTTTACTGAGTATGCGGGAAATCCTGACAGATATTAGCAAAATGAAAGCGCTCGCTTTTTGTGTGAGTAAAGAGCACGCCCAGTACATGACACAGCAACTCTTATTAAAAGGCATTAAAGCGGATGTGCTGACCAGTGATAACAGCCATGAGCGGCAACAAAAGCAGCAAGCTATTCGTTCTGGCAGCATTAACTTGCTTTGTGTGGTCGATATCTTCAATGAAGGTGTCGATATTCCCGAAGTCGATACCTTATTGTTTTTGCGCCCGACAGAAAGCCTCACGATTTTCTTGCAACAGCTTGGCCGAGGTTTGCGTTTAGCTGAGGGAAAAGAGTGCTGTACCGTGTTGGATTTTGTTGGCAACTCACGTCCTGAATATGATTTTGCCAATAAATTTAGAGCCTTAATGGGTAAAAGTCATCGAGCGATCAGCGAAGAAATAAAGCAAGGGTTCCCCCACGCGCCACTTGGTTGTCGCATTGAGTTGAGTAAGCGCACGCAAGAAATGGTGCTCAGCAATATTCGTCAAGCTTTATTAACGTTGAAACGCCTAGTCGCGATGATCCGTCAGTATCCTCAGCATTCCACACTGCCGTTAACCTTGTCCAATTTCTTAACCCTGAATCCGCACATCGACTTGAATGAGCTTTATAAGCGAAGGAGTTGGTCACAGCTGGTTCAGCAAGCTAAAGATGAAATCAACGAAAATTCAGCGGATGAAGATCTGCTGAAAATGCTTAGGAAGGCCATTCATAACCGAATTTTAACCTGCGATGACCATGCCTATTTGAGTTTCTTAAAACTGCTTTGCCAAAATAACTTTGTTGTTGAAAATCGTAGTCAACGTCATGCCTTGATGTGTCATTACGATTTCTGGCAGGAAACGGGACCTGAATGTGGATTCGATTCCATTGATCAGAGCTTAGCGAAACTGAATGCTTGCAAGTTAAAAGCAGAACTTTTGGACGTTGTTAACTGGCAAATCTCTCAAACCAAGCATGAGCAACCCATAATGCAGGCTTTGCCTGAGGTTTCACTCAGGTTGCATGCACGTTATGCGCGTGAGCAAATATTGGTGGCATTTGGTGCGACCACGTTTGAGCGCCAGCCGCCAGCACGCGAAGGTGTGTTTGTGCTGAAAGATCAAAATATTGAACTGATGTTTGTCACCTTGGACAAAAATGAAAAGCAGTTTTCGCCCACTACTATGTATCACGATTACGCGATTAATGAGCATCTCTTTCACTGGCAGTCGCAAAATAGCGCAAGGCCAGACAAGGGGCGCGGTTTGGAATACATCCAACATAAAAGAATGGGTAAGCGACTGTTTTTATTTGTGCGCGAACAAACTAAAGATGAATATGGTCGCACCATGGGTTTTGTGAATTACGGTGAAGTGGAATATGTGTCACATAAAGGCTCGCAACCAATGAGTATTACGTGGCAGTTAAAAGAGCCAATGCCACACTTTATGTGGCAGCAGGCTGCTAAGTTGGCAGTGGGATAGTTTCATGACGGATTTAGCCATTGACAAGGTTTACCCACTTTGGCGCTTTAGTTTGGTAGAAAAAACTGAACAAGACGCAGCGACCAGCCAGCAGCGCGGGCATTTTCCACTGATGTGGTTGGCTAATTTTGCAGCGTTAAGGGAGCATTTAACCCAATTATAAACTTTGCTAAGTCCCTATTGCCCCGTTCGGTTTCCTCTTATTCACCTTCTAAAGCTTGCTATATCAAGTGTTGCCCCATTGTCCCAACCGCCCACAGCAAGTGAGCTGTGCGTGTTATGGTTTATCTATAATTACATATCAAAATATATTTTATGATATATAATAACTAATCACCCTTGTATTACTTGGGTTGGAATGATATGTTTTTATATATATTATTCATCAAATGATACATTAAGGCATATCGAAATGAGCTATGTAACAGAACAGATACTAGAAAGCCTTCGAGAAGCTCGGGTACGCAAGGGGTTTAGCCAGAGAGAGTTAAGTGCTCGTTCGGGCGTGCCTCAAAGCCATATATCGAAAATTGAGTCTGGCGGCGTTGATTTAAGAATGTCCAGTTTGATTGCACTTGCCCGTGTACTCGACCTAGAGTTATTTGTCGCTCCTAAAAAGTCTGTGCCTGCCATCAAGTCGATCATTCGAAGTAGCCAAGGTATTAACGGCATCAGCGATGAAAATGAGCCAATGTCGCCCGTATATCAGTTAGAGGAAAACGACGATGACTAATAATGTCTCTACGTTAAACGTTTTGCTCTACGGCGAACCCATCGCAACGATCACTAACGTGGGCAATGACAGAACGCTATTTGCTTTTATGGATTCGTACATTAATGACGAATCACGGCCTATGTTGGGGCTTGGCTTTAAAGATGCACTGGGTGGCTTGCTGACCAACTTCAAACCTACCCAAACCAAGTTAACTCCATTTTTCTCCAACCTTTTGCCAGAAGAAACCATGCGTAATTACCTGGCAGAACGTGCCGGTGTGAACCCTGCGCGGGAATTTTTTTTACTGTGGGTATTAGGGCAGGATTTAGCAGGCGCGATCACGGTTGAACCGGCCGATGGTGAAGCGCTGCCGCCTAATGTGCATCAAGATATAGACGATGAAACGAAAATTGAAGCCCCTATGCGCTTTTCATTGGCGGGTGTGCAATTGAAGTTTTCAGCGGTGCAGCAGGCTAACGGCGGTTTGACCATCCCAGCTACGGGTAAAGGTGGCTCATGGATAGTGAAATTGCCGTCGTCTCGATTTGAAGACGTGCCAGAAAATGAATATTCGATGATGGAGTTGGCTCGAATGCTGGGAATGGATGTACCAGAGACTAAACTACTCCCCATTAACCAGATTGCTAACATCCCGCAAGGGATTGGAAAGTTTGGTGACTCTTTTAAAAATGCTCAGGCATTTGTGATCAAGCGTTTTGACCGTGCAGATGGTCAAGCCGTACACATTGAGGACTTTGCGCAAGTGTTTGGTGTATATCCTCAAGATAAATACAAAAAAGCCAGTATGCGTAATATTGCTCAGGTTATTGGTATCGAAGGTCAAGACGAGGACATCGCAGAATTTACACGCAGATTGGTGTTCAACACGTTAATAGGTAATGCTGATATGCATTTGAAGAATTGGTCTGTGATCTACAAAGACAAGCGCACAGCATCTATTGCACCCGCTTATGACTTTGTCTCGACCATTCCCTATATCCCCGATGATAGTGCGTCGCTAAAGGTTAGCCGTAGCAAAAAATTCACCGATTTCACGATGGATGAATTATCACACTTGGCCGCTAAAGCCATGTTACCTGAAAAGTTGGTGTTGGATACCGCCAAGCAAACAGTGGCAGGCTTTCATGAGGTATGGGCGAAAGAAAAAGCTCACTTACCGCTTACCAAATCGATGGTTGAAGCAATCGAGACACACTTACGAAGCATACCGCTACGCTAAAATGAGAACAGACGCGAACAGAAATGCAGAGGCGTCAGTCAATACAGGGCTTTTAAGACAGTCTTGGGCGGATAACTTTCCACCCAGGAACCTATTCAATATTCTGGATCTGCTCTCGCATCTGCTCAATCAACACCTTCAAGTCCACCGCGTAGTGGGTCGTGAGTGTGGCAATCGATTTAGAGGCTAAAGTATTCGCCTCACGGTTAAGCTCCTGCATTAAAAAATCTAAGCGTCTCCCACTGGCCTCCTCCACCCCCAAGACTCGCTCAACTTCCTGTAAGTGTGTCTCTAATCGATCCAACTCTTCGGCAACATCCGCTTTTTGTGCCAAGATCACCATCTCTTGCTCCAAACGGCTTGGATCTAACTGTTCCTTAAAACTCTCCAGCCTCGTACCTAACTGCATGACTTGGGCGGCGAGTAACTCAGGTAATATCTGTTTAACATTATCCAGTATCAAGCGAATATCATCTATACGACTCTGAATCAGCAGCGCTAACTGTGCCCCCTCTCTCGCCCTTGCACTTTCTAGCTCCTCTACAGCAAGGTGAAATGCAGCCAATGCGGCTTGGGACAAAGCTTCGATATTTAACGTCTGTGTTTGCAAAGCACCTGGCCACTTCATAAGCTCAAGAGGCGATATAGGATGAGGCGTTTCAAGTTGCTCATTAAGTTGCTTTGACAGCATAATTAACTGGCTGAGTAATGCTTGGTTGAGTTCGAGTTGATCGGCTCCCGCTTCTGCCTGATAACGAAGCGCACACTCAATTTTCCCTCTCGCAAAACGGTTTTTTAGCAAATCACGCAGTAATGGCTCCAGCGAGCGAAATGCTTCAGGTAATTTAAAATGAAGCTCTAAATAGCGACTATTAACAGAGCGCAGCTCCCAGGTCAGCTCACAGGATTGATGGATTTGGCTTTGGCGTGCAAAAGCTGTCATGCTGCGTGTCATAATCGTCGCTTCTCGTTTAGAATAAGCAATCAATTCTAACAGTCCTGAGCGTCCAGCTCTATGCATACAACTGAAAGGAAACACCATGAGTTCTCCGCTGTCTGAGCAGCTAAAAAATCTGGGTCTGGATAAATTGCGTGCCGGTGGGCGTGCACCAGACCAGTTGCGCCCGATAAAAATCACTCGTAATTTTACCCAGCATGCCGAAGGCTCTGTGTTGGTTGAGTTTGGAAATACCAAGGTAATCTGTACCGCCTCTGTCGACCGTGGTGTTCCTCGTTTTCTTCGTGGCTCAGGCTCCGGTTGGGTAACAGCAGAGTACGGTATGTTGCCACGTGCAACCAATACGCGTAATGATCGTGAAGCCACCAAAGGTAAGCAAAGTGGACGGACGCTTGAAATTCAACGACTGATTGGGCGCTCGTTGCGTGCTGCGGTAGATCTTAAAAAACTTGGTGAAAACACGATTTTAATTGATTGTGATGTTATTCAAGCCGATGGCGGAACTCGTACAGCTTCTATCACGGGAGCCTATGTGGCGCTGGTCGATGCTATTAATGCTTTACGCCGCGATAAAAATGGCGCCGTAAAAGGCAACCCGCTAAAACAAGCCATTGCCGCTATATCGGTAGGGATACACAAAGGTCAAGCCATTCTAGACTTGGACTATAATGAGGATTCTGATGCCGAAACCGATATGAATGTCGTTATGACAGATCAAGGAGGCTTCATTGAGGTTCAAGGCACAGCAGAAGGTGCAGCCTACTCTCAGGAGCAGCTTAATGAAATGCTGGGGCTTGCCCAAAAAGGCATCAAAGAGTTGTTAGAGATACAAAAAGCGGCATTATCGAACACTTAAGAACGCGATACTGAGAGGACACTATGCGGTCCTCTCTCACGTCCCTAGATTTTAAAATGTCAGGTCATAATCAATAATTAGAGGCGCATGTTCAGAGAAGCGCTGCTCTTTGTAAATAGACACAGACTTGACTGATTTACGCAAGTTCGGCGTGGTGATTTGATAATCTAACCGCGCACCTTCATTGAGCTTCCAGGCACGGTTATACTCCGGCCACCAAGTGTACTGTCGCTCCGCTTTATTCACCTGACGAAAAGCATCTACAAAAGCCATTTCACCAAAAACTTCTTCAATCCAGACACGCTCTTCAGCCAAAAAGCCAGACACTCGTTGATTGACATACCAATTACTCAAATCTATTGGCTTATGTGCAATATTGAACGTACCTGTAAAAATGAAATCACGACGCTTACGGAGTGTCTTTTTCAAGTGGCCCATAAACAAATCTAAATATTCCATTTTAGCCGCTTGCGCTTCATCACTTTTCAGACCTGATGGGATCGTCAACGATGATATGCTGAATTTATCAAAATCCGCCTGAATAAAGCGCCCATTAAAATCACACTGCTCAAACCCAAGGCCGGTCATGATTGCTTTGGGTACATGTCGAGTGTAGATCGCGACTCCACTGAATCCATCCTCGAACGCATCAAAGAAATAGGCATGATAACCCTCAGGATGATAGCGTTCGTCATCCAGCTGATACTCTTTGGCTCGCAAACTTTGCAAACAGACAACGTCTGCATCTTGCTTAACCATCCAGTCAAAAAAGCCTTTTTCAGCTGCTTGTTCAATACCCTGTGTATTGAATGAAATCACGCGCATAGTAAGTTAGCCCCATTGAGCAAGTAGCCAGTTATACTTATTGACTATAGATTGTATCGGGAAGCGACCAAAAATGAAATTTATATCCAATCAATTAATGACGGATATGGGATCAGACAGGTATTATTGTTCATACACCATCAGACGAAACCAGTGAAATACTAAAATGCTTGACTATCAACGTGAGTTTATTGAGTTTGCTATTGAAAAAAATGTCCTCAGATTTGGCGAGTTCACGCTCAAGTCAGGACGTGTCAGTCCCTATTTTTTTAATGCAGGTTTATTCTGTACAGGGGAAGCACTGGCGCGTTTGGGCAAATTTTACGCGGCAGCCTTGATCAATTCCGGAATAGAATATGACGTTCTATTAGGTCCCGCCTATAAAGGTATTCCATTAGCCGCGAGCACAGCTGTCGCCTTATATACTGACCATAGTATTGACACACCTTACGTGTTCAATCGCAAAGAAGCGAAGGATCATGGCGAAGGCGGTAGCTTGGTTGGCGCACCTTTGATCGGCAGAGCCTTAATAATCGATGATGTTATCACGGCGGGTACAGCCATCCGTGAAGTCATGCAGATTATAGAGCAAGCCAATGCGAAGCCTGCCGGAGTCTTGATCGCACTGAATCGTCAAGAAAAAGGAACTGGCGAACTCTCCGCTATCCAGGAAGTAGAATTGGATTTCAACATTCCTGTTGCCAGTATCATTAATCTCAACCTTTTAATTGATTACTTGCAAGAACGCGGCGACTTAACCAAGCAATTAGACGCCATCAAACGCTACAGAGACAGCTACGGGGTTGCCTAACCGTAGCAGGTTAACCACTCACGAATGCGCTCAGACGGGTCAGGGTGCAACGAAACATCACTCACGACGGCAATGATATCCGCCCCTGACGCCAATACAGCGTTAGAACGCTCCAATGTAATGCCACCTATGACACAAAGCGGAATCTGGCCCAGTTGAGCTTTCCATTCTGAAATACGCTCTAGCCCTTGCGCAGACCAAGTCAACGACTTCGTTTGCGTAGGGTAAATAGGGCCTAGTGCTATGTAGTCTGGATTTAACAAGAGTGCACGCTCAAGTTCTTCTTGTGAGTGAGTGCTGATACCTAACGAAATCCCTGCTCTACGTAACGCATTTAGATCTGCTTGGATAAGGTCTTCTTGCCCTAGGTGCACCCAATCAGCCCCCTCTTCTATGGCCAACTGCCAATGATCATTAATCACTAACATCATATTGGCCTCACGGGCAATGGCTAGGCTTTGACGAATGTTATCTCGTATCGTCTCATGCCCTCCTGACTTAATCCGAAGTTGTGCAAAACGAACACCTAATCGCGCAGCTAGCTCAACTCCTTCAACAGAATCGAGCAACGGATAGAAAATGGGAAGAGACATCATAACCAGGCCTTACCTATCACGGGTGTGGATGGAGACGCCATATCGCGCACTTCCATCGGTCCAGCCTGATAACCTAGGGCACCAGCCTGTATAGCTAGCGAAAATGCCTGTGCCATTTTGACAGGGTCTTGCGCTTTGGCAACAGCGGTATTCAGTAGAATGGCATCGAAACCTAGCTCCATTGCTCTAGCGGCATGAGAAGGAAGACCGATTCCGGCATCTACAACTAAAGGAATGTCAGGAAAGTAGTTTCGTAAGGTTTTTAGTGCATACTCGTTGTTCAGACCTAAGCCCGAGCCAATAGGTGCTCCCCAGGGCATTAATACTCGGCAACCCACTTCAACCAATCGATCCGCTAAAACCAGATCATCCGTCATGTAAGGAAAAACTTGAAACCCATCCTCACTCAGAATCCGAGCGGCTTCAACCAATGCAAAGGGTTCTGGCTGTAATGTATCCGTATGACCGATAACTTCTAATTTAATCCAAGATGTATCAAAGACTTCTCGCGCCATGTACGCAGTTGTCACGGCCTCTTTCACTGAATAGCACCCTGCTGTATTAGGAAGTAAACGCAAGTTCATAGACTTAATTAAAGACCAAAAATCCTGTCCTGCGCCCTGCTCACGACGTAAAGACACTGTCGCAATTTCGGCACCAGATACTTTAAAAGCGTCTTTCAATATTGCAGGAGAAGGGTAAAGTGCCGTGCCAAGCATCAAAGGATTTGTGATGTCGACATCGTAAAATCTAGCCATGTTAGCCACCTTGCATAGGGGAAACGACTTCCAGCCGATCTCCCTCTGTCAATTGTAATTGATGACGCTGAGAACGAGGTACAAACTCTCCATTCACGGCGGTTGCAATATGCTGATCTGAAACACCTAACAAAACCAAGCACTCTGCCAAATTTGAGGCGCTTACTTCAACGTTCTCACCATTAAATAGTACATTCATCCATCAACTCCGGTTGTTTATGAGTCAATATGTAGTCTGCGGTCATCTCGGCTAAAGCAGGAGCCAATAGATACCCATGCCGATAAAGGCCATTAATAAATAGCCTATTGCCTCTGCGTCGTATTCTAGGAAGGTTATCTGGGAAGGCAGGACGTACATCCACACCAATTTCAAGAACCTCAGATTCGGCAAAGGCAGGATGAAGAGCGTAAGCAGCCGATAAAAGTTCTAACATCGAACGAGCGGTAATACGAGATCGATCTGAAGATTCAATCATAGTCGCACCCAGCATATACACCCCACTCCCTCGTGGTACGATATATAGAGGCATACGCGGATGAATAAAGCGAACTGGACGACTAATATTAAGTTCAGGATTCTTTAAGATTAACATTTCACCTTTAACACCGCGTAGATCGGCTAAAGCATCCTTCGCTGCTAACCCACGACAATCGATTGTGAGTATGTCACTTAAAGGCTCCTCTTGAGTACATACAACACCCTGAGACGCTAAAGTATCGACAAGACGCGCTAACGCAACTCTGGGGTCTAGGTGAGCTTCAGAGTCGAAATAAAGCCCCTGACGTATATGACCCGCTAAATCGGGTTCTAACTCAGCAATAGAAAGGTGATCCACCCAGCGATGATGGCTAGTCATACTGGCAAAACGCAATAACTCATTTTTATCACGCTTGGCCGATAAAACTAACGAGCCTTTATAATCAACAGAGCCCGTAAACTTCTGCCACCAAGACGCCGCTCTTCGGCCCAAGCGTATGACGGGCTCTTCCGCACTTTCACCTTCGCAGAAGGGAGCTAACATTCCACCTGCCCACCATGAACATGCATGCGGACCTGGCGGGCTATGCTTGTCGTGTAAGCTGACTTCAACTCCACGAGAAGATAGCTCATTTGCAACGCATAGACCTGCAACCCCTGCACCTACTACTTGTACTCTCATCATTCCCCCTAGATAGGTCAATATGAGCGATATGCAAATATTAAAATTAGCCGATTAAACGTATGGGAATAAGCATGAGGGAATGGCAAAGCACAAGAAGATCACCGTTCCCTTCGCCGGTATTACCCGTATCAGGTTCGATGGGTTAGTTTATAAAACTTCTCAGCCTTTCACGGCACCCCAACGGATGAATAGATGATATAGAGTGGCTAGCGGAGTGTAAAGAGAGGTCATTAGAGAGAAAATCAGTGTGCCGCTTCCTTGCGGCAATATCACAATCCTGTGAAATAGGACAGAGGCCTGAATCCTTCAAGCAACCACAATCCCTTGTGCTCTGTCTTGGTGCCATTATCAATGTATAGACTTTAGTTGTATATAGGAGTTTTTCCTAAAGTGCCATTAATATCGAAAACCCGATCGCAATAGTAGTTAGACCCATATAGCCTATTGCAGCAAAGATCCATCTATAGCAACCCACTCATCTGCACTCGCGATCAAAGAGTGAGCAGTTAATCCGGGAACGCTAAACAAATAACTGTAAACCTGATAGCGCTCCCTAAGAGTGTGCAATAACAAATCAAAATCACCGTCTCCAGACAACAAAATCACCCGGTCAACGGCCTCTGCGCAAAGCAATGCGTCTATAGTAATACCAACATCCCAATCACCTTTGGCAGAGCCATCACATCGTTGAATATAAGGCTTGAGCTTTACATCAAATCCAATATGTCTCAGGGCATCCTGAAACTTTTGCTGCTGTGAATCTCCACGATCTATAGCGTAGGCAGTAGCGACCACTATGTCGCCCAACTCACTCACTTTTTGCCAAAAAGCACGATAATTAAACTGCCGTCCAAATACTTGACGCGTGGTGTAATATATATTTTGAACATCGACAAAAATGGCTATTCGGGTCAAAACAGATTCTCTTGGTATGAATTGGAGGATGGGGACTACCTGATGATAACCCTGAACTCATCATAGATACTATAACTGAAGCAACGAGCTAACTATAAAAGCTCCATACCAAGATTGTACGGCATGTAATTTATCGATATAAACCCTAGTGTTACCGGGTTGAATACATTTCGTGTTGTAAAGATTCTTAATACTTGAGTAATATTTAGAGATGGGATTGCGTGGAGGGGTTATACGAGGAGAGTTTCATCGATCGTCAACTTTGCATCCATGCAGCTGCATCCCTGCAGCCATACACCTTCCTTGAAGGAGACAGAGGCCCACTTCCTGTGGGCTTACCGCAATCCTTTGCGCTCTGTCTTGAAGCTATTTTCAGCGAATTGCCTTGGAGTGTATATAGGAGTTTTTCCTAAAATCATCCGAATTAATTATTATCTCACCTGATTCAATAGTGTTTTCGAACAGATACTGGATGCGATAGGTCAAGAGCCCGTTGATGTCGTTATTTCTGACATGGCACCCAACATTAGTGGGGTTGCAACCGCTGACCAAGCNCTCCACAACAGACATTCGATGGCTATAAATTTGCTTCCCTTTAGGACTATCCACTCGGTGCTTCATCCAGTCAGTATAGGTCGGCGCACGCTGGTCGTTAAGTGCAAAACTGACTTGTCTTCTGGCACCTTTGCGATGATTCGCTGACGCTGGATTCTTCATGCACTTATCTTTTATAGCGCAATGACGACATTGCAGTAATCGACCTTCAAAATAGGCTGTGCATTGACCACGTTCATTCGTTTTAACTCCCCGATGACTAATCTGCTCACCCGCCGGACAAATACATATCATCCTAACTAGATCAAACTGGAACTCGCTAGCGGGAATCAGTGGTTTCGCTTTAGAGTGTATGATGTTCCTGCCCTTCACCGAAGACTTGTGCATCAATGATAACTTGATGCTTTTTGTCGACGGCTGCAACACCGTTGAAGCCTTGAATGGTGCCTTTACTGGTCGTCATCTTGGCTGACTCTGGATCAGTGATATTGCTCTTCACTTCCTTGCTGCGGTTGCCTTTACCCATCCTCGGCTGGTTCTGCTTTAAAAAAGCATCGATCTTATTGGCAGCCGCATCCAGTGTTTGAATGGTTTTAGTCTTACGATTATTACGTTCCAATGATTCTTCACTTTCACAGGAATCTTTTTCTTGATGCTCACTGAGATGAAACTGGATCAAGCGCTTGAGCTTTTGACGCTTCTGTTCCAGTTCTTTAAAGGTGCCAGACCATTCCTTGGATGCATTGGAGCGCATCTTACAACCATCTATGGCAAAGAGTTCATGGCCCAACAATCCTTGTTGATCACAGATGAGTAGCACTTGTTCAAATAAGGCTTCTATTGCCTGAGCTCGGCTACTGACAAAGTGAGCAATTGTAGTAAAGTGCGGCACTGTATCGCAAGATAATGCTTTGAAAATGATATTGGTTTCACAGCACCACTGGATCTCACGGCTGGAGGTAATACCCTTTGAGTAAGCAAATAATATAATTTTGAGCAGTATCGCTGGGTCGTATGCTGGGCGACCTTCAGCATCATTTTTGTAAGGCTTGTGAAAAGCCGATAAGTCGAGTTTTTCAGAGATCAGGTAATGCAGTGCGAATTCAAACGTGCCAGGTTGGATCTGTTCTAGGTAGTTAATCACCACCATCGACATCTGGTTGTAATCATAATGTTTGAACTTTGCCATCCCAGAGCCTCCGTTTCCTGAAAGTCTTATCAAAGCATAGATGGAGAGGTTTTTCTACAGCCTGAACGCCCGCCATAGGTAACCGTTCATTTTAATACGTTCTGCCCCTCGCACTCATCGCGCGATAATCTAGCCTCCTATTTATTTAGGAGAGCATCATATGAAACGCTATACCCGTCATACCCCAGAGCAATGGCAGATCTTTATCGATCAGTGGCGTAACAGCGGTCTCTCCGCTGCACGTTTTTGCGAAGAGCAAGGCTTAGGCTATGCCAGCTTTTGTGACTGGCGCAAGCGACTTATCAATGAACGTTCAGTTAGCCCCCAATCCCAGCGCTCAGAAGGGGCTGCATTTATTGACCTTGGCACCTTGTCAGACAGTCATGCAGGTAGCGGCTGGTCAATAGTGCTCAGTCTAGGCGAGGGTGTCGAGCTTCGCCTGAGTCGTCCCTGATGTTTGCGCCCGGCAACCTTGCTCGGATCTGGCTTTGCACTCAACCGACTGACATGCGCAAGTCATTTCAAGGATTGAGTGCATTGGTGAAGAATCAGCTTAACCACAACCCGCTGAGCGGCCAGTACTTCGTCTTCGTCAATCGACGCAAAACCCAGATGAAGGTGCTTTATTTTGAACCGTCGGGCTACTGCTTATGGAGTAAACGGCTTGAACAGGGACAGTTCCGCGTGAGCGCTTCAGCCAGTGGACAGCGCCCTCTGAGCTGGACTGATCTGCAATTGATTTTAGATGGCATTGAAGTGCAAAAAATCCGTCAATATAAGCGCTATCAACATTCGATTTAAGGTGGGGTCTGGTATAATCCACCCCCATGAAACTACCACCAGAACAAACAGAAACAGCCTGCTCCAAGAGCGACTTAACCGTCGCAGAACTGGCGCGCCTGAACGCTGAGAATAGCGTTCTACGTGATGAAAACGAGGCACTGAAACGACGAGTGGCCTGGTTCGAGAAGCAGCTATTCGGTGAGAAATCGGAGAAGCGTCCGGTTGATAATCCGCATCAACCTAGCCTGCTGGGCGAAGTGCAACCCATGACAGAACCCGAGGGGGAACAGGTCACTATTACCTATCAACGAGGTAAAGCCCCGAAACAACGTCCAGACGATTGCATCAATGATAGTGGTCTGCGCTTTAATGATCAGGTACCGATTAAAGTGATTTCACTGTCAACGCCAGAACTTGAAGGACCTGATGCAGATCAGTTCGAGGTGATTGGTACCAAAAGCACCTTCCGTTTGGCGCAGCGTCCGTCCAGCTATGTGGTGTTGCAATATGATCGTCCAATTATTAAACGTAAGGGATCCGAACAACCCTTGCCAAGTCCAGCTCCG
>NZ_QKRX01000029.1 GCF_003284585.1 Nitrincola tibetensis | reverse complement strand
GTGGCCATGAGCCAGTGACCTGTTTAGGTGAGTGTTCGAGTGAATTGATGACATTACACAACGAAGTGCCTCTGGTGCTGCCGAACAGTAGCTAGTTCTCACACAGTGGTATTGTCATGCACAATTATATCAGGTCGGCTCTGAGGGTAGTGTGTTGCCAAACAACAGAAATATGGCTATAAATGTTCATTAAAGCCACAAAGTAAATAAGCTTTAAGGGATTGAAATCGAGTTACACGACAGTGCTGGTTCGAATGAAAGGTGCTAACGCCACGGAACCCCCACCGATCACAAAAAGCAAATTCCCTAGATTAAGTGCTGAGCGGCGTTCAACAGGCGGTTATAGCTGCGGCTGCGCCGCTGTATAACCGCTTATTTGTTAAAGCGAAAAACCGAGTCGTTGCTCCTAGTCCCCATCCGTGTCAAAATTGAGCGATACACGAATGAGAGGATCCCTCCATGAATCTCCAGAAAATTGAAGACGAGGCTCTCCACCTTCCTAAAAAGGAGCGAGCCCAATTAATCCAGCGACTGGTATTGAGCCTAGAGTCTCCGTCAGAAGAAGAGCTCAGATCCGATTGGTTGCTTGAGGCCCGGCGTAGAGGCGAAGAGCTCGATAATGGCACAGTTCAGGCTGTGTCCGGTGAGGATGTCATTAGGAAGGCTAGAGCACTCATCAAATGAACTATTCTTTTCACCCGGCAGCGGAAGCCGAGTTCCTGGAATCGGTTGGCTATTACGAATCAAAAGTTCCGGGATTGGGTGGAACCTTCATAGAGGAATTTGAGGCCCTGGCCAATTTAGTCGGCGAGTCACCAAAAGCCTGGCAAATTGAGTTGCCGCCAGATATCCGTAGAGCACCCCTTCACAGATTTCCGCTATCCGTTGTTTACCGAGAAAAGTCTAATGGTTTTCAAGTCCTTGCTGTTGCCCATGACCGGCGACGTCCGCAGTACTGGCTAGGCAGGCTTTAACAATCGGCTGCACAGCGACCGATTTTCCGCCGCTTTACTGCTCCAAACCGGCGCGTGAGCAGGGCGTTGAGACTGTCGGATTAGTCCCAGAGCCCTTGGCTTATGCGGCAGATGAAGGCTAAAATCCGTTAACTGAACTTTACCTCAGAGGTGGCAAGGGATGGCGCGGTATAAACACTACGATTACAACCAAACCAAGATGATACCTCTGCGGTTTTCGGATCAGATCCAACCTGGCACGTTCGAATATACGCTGAATCATGTCGTGGATAATGATTTAGATCTCAGCGTGTTTGAATCTCGCTATCGAAATGATTATAACGGCGCGCCTGCCTATGATCCGGCAATTCTGCTGAAGGTCGTGTTATTCGCTTATTCCAGAGGCATCAGCAGCAGCCGTAAGATCGCTCAGGCCTGCCGTGAGAATGTACTGTTCATGGCATTGTCAGCTGACAGCCAACCCCATCACAGCACCCTAGCCGATTTCATCGCTCGAATGGATGAGGTGATTGCACCCTTGTTCACACACGTTCTAATGGTGTGTGATAGCTTAAATCTAATCGGACGGGAGATGTTCGCGATTGATGGCTGCAAGATGCCCTCGAATGCCGCCAAGGAGTGGAGTGGCACACATGCAGAATTGAACCGTAAGAAGGCAAAAATTGATCGCGCCGTGGGGCGAATGCTTAAAGCGCATCAAGCGGGTGATCAACAGGATCAACCCCTAGAAGTCACTGCCCGCGAGCGTGCTCAGATCGTGAAGCTTTAAAAGGTTTCAGCCAAGATAAAAAAACACTTAGAAACGGCACCTGAGCGGTACGGTCAACGGGGTACACCAGTTAAAGGCAATATCACTGATCCTGAAAGTGCCAAGATGAAGACATCTAAGGGCGTGATTCAGGGCTATAACGGCGTGGCCGCTGTGGACAGCAAACACCAGATTATAGTACATGCCGAAGCCTACGGTGCTGGGCAGGAACAACACACCTTGGAGCCGATGCTGTTCGGTATCCAGCGTCAGTTCAAGCAGTGCTCAGGAGATGAGCATATCCTGCAACATGCACGGATCACGGCTGATAGTGGTTTCCACAGCGAAGCTAATATGAAGCTGATCTATCGCCACGGTATTGATGGCTATATCGCAGATAATCAGTTCCGTAAGCGTGATCCTAGGTTTGCAGACTCGATCACTTTCAATGAAGCTAAGGCTCAACGCCGCAAAGAGCGTGGTGGTCAGGTAGAGCAGCGCTTTACACTTGCCGACTTTGATTATGATCCTGTGACGGAAACCTGCCGTTGTCCGGCGGGTAAACCGATGTGGAAACGCTTTAAGGGTAAGATCGCCGACCAAGACATGATTAGCTTCCAAGGTTACCGCCAGCATTGCCGAGATTGCCCATTAAAGCACCAGTGTCTGCGCCGAGTGAGTCAAACGGATGGACGCCAAGTGAGCTTTGCACTGAGTGATCGCAAAGCTGCACCGGGGTTTATTGAGAAAATGAAGCAAAAGATAGACAGCCCGATGGGTCGGCATATCTACAGCCAGCGATTGGGCACGGTAGAACCCGTGTTTGGTAATCTAGAAAGCAATAAGGGACTGAATCGATTTACATTAAGGGGTAAAAACAAGGTCAATGCGCAGTGGTTAATGTACTGCATGGTGCACAATATCGAGAAAATAGCGACACAGGGGCAACAGTGAGATGAAGTACAAGAATTGCGGATAAAGTAACCTTGAGTCCATCAGTTATTGAGTGTAGGTTGTTTGAATAGATGATTGAGATCATCGATTTGGGCGGTAAATAAATATTATAATAAAGGGCGGGGCTGTTGATGCTGGGGATTTTGATTTCAAAATGTCTAATCCGACAGGCTCGTTATGCACCTATTACATAGAGAAACTGATGATGATTCCACATACAAAAAAATACTACAAAGGTAAATGTCCGAGTTGTCGTAGCATCATTGAGTTTCACAGTATCCACTTTACCATTGATAATGATAAAGGGGAGATGGTTTCAACTTGTAATAATTGCGAAGCGATGTTCAGGATTGTTACAAGTAATCCAGATGAATCTTACATTGCTTATGGTGCTCGTAAGAACTCTTCAATTGACTATGAGATAGAGCCCGCCTCAGCATACCCTGATATTTCAGATGTCGTTCGGTTTGAAGGAAGCTTGAATGACACGAAGATGATTTTCGATCCAAATTCGAAACCGTTATATGTATGCAGCTCATGTGGTGAGGGCCTTGAGAAAAAAGCATTTTCAAAGCTGGAAGAAACTTTCTCTAAAATAATTCAAGCGTATCATGATTACACAACAGTCGATATAAAGGGTTATGGGTTTAATCCTGAAAAAGCCATTTTCAAGCTGAATTTAATTTGCTCATGCAATAAAGAGTATTCGGCTGTCTTCTACAAAAAATATGATCATAATGGTTTCGATATTTCTGATTTTAACCTTGGTAGTATCATTAGCTCCACGCCTCTTGATAAAATTATTGATGGAACCATGTCAAAAGATGACTGTATGGAGCTGCTAAAAAAAGCGTTAGTTAGGTGGGAATTGTTGTTCGATAAAATTTTGATAATAACTCCTTTTGTAGGTAATCAATATTTGTCTGATGAGAAGCTTATTGATACGTGGTTCAGTATTCTTTCACAAATATCGAAAGACAAGGCAAAATTAATCACAAGAAGCGCCTCATTAAAAAAAGTGAAGCAAGCTATCAGTAACCATATCTTAGATTATGAGTTTTTGAAAGATTATGACCTTAGTGTTACACATATAGACAAAGCCATAAAGCTTCAACCGTCGCATGCTAAAATATATTGCGGCTTTTCTGAGAATTACAGTGAAATGATTCATGGCTCAGCAAATATTGCCTATGGCCCCAGTAGAGAACAAATTTCATTTAGAAGCTATGGTTCATACAAAGACTTGTACGATAGCTTTTTGGCGCCACTTGATATTAAAGATGCTAGTGCTCTCGAATATTCGAATATGCAAGAAAAAGGTTCGAATGTATTATTTGAGGAATCGGAAGGGTTCAGGGCTAAGCAAATTCTAAAAGAAGATTTTGCGGGCATTATAATATAGGCCCGCATTGTAGGCGCATAACAATTTGCTGCACTCGGAAAAATTACTCGCTTCGCTCGCAATTTTCCGGTGAGCAAGGCGTTAGGCATCAAGGAAATATCGTGCAGTACCAAAGAATTCATATAATAGGTGGGCCAGGTAGTGGCAAGACCTATATTTCTCAAAGGTTACAGGGAATCACTAATTTAACTGCTTTCGATTTGGATGAGATTTTTTGGGACCAAAGCCAATATACGTATATTCGAGCTAGTGAAGAGTCTAGAGCGGAAAAGCTCAATTTGATCTTGTCCAACGAGAAATGGATTATTGAAGGAGTGTATTACAAGTGGTTAGACGTATCGTTTAAAAATGCTGACATAATCGTAATATTAAACCCTCCCCTGATTAAACGGCAATGGCGGATCCTAAAGAGGTTTTTGATACGTAAGTTCTTCTTAGGAGAGTATCAGAAAGAAACTTTCAAAGACTTCACTGAGCTGTGGCGATGGAACAGAAAGTTTGATGACGATAATATGGTTAGAATTAGCGAATTCATATCGCAGCATAAGGAAAAAATCGTTTACTGCTCTAGTTATAAAGAAGTTGTGGGCGCGTTGAATGCCTAACAAGCCAAATCTGTTCATGCCCGCTAACAACCGCTCCGCGGCGGGCATCGGACGCAATTTCGCTGCGCTTGTGTGTCATGACGAAAGGCTAACCTCCTTTCTTGCTGTATTAAAGATGAGGGCAGGCCCCTCGGTTCCGGCAACCAGATGCAGGAATCAAACCGCCCTATGCGGCACGTATTAAGAGTGCATGTCGTGAGCGATAGGGAAAAGGCAGTACGATTAACTGTCAGGTAAGTTCAGAAGAGATGAACGAAAGTGAACCGCCGATGAAGTGTCGATATGTAAAAATGTTGTCGAAACTGGGAAATGAGCGTCTTCCTAGGACGAGTACAGACGTGAGCTGGAAACGGGCTGTGTGGCAACCGGCATAGAGGCGGCATGAATTCTGAACAGGCTTTAGTATGGAACATGAGAACCTGTTGCTCTGATGATAAGGGAGACGCGCAAGTGGAGACCCCACGAGGCCAGAGTACCGATGCAGAGCGCAGGGGCGGACTGCTGCGTAGTAGTGTTGAAGTTCTTGTAATGAGAATGGAGCGAAGGCGGCAGCACGTTCAGTTTGTTTCTGAAAACCAACCAGAAATGGGATGAGTTGAATGACACAAACAAAACCGTTTACGATACCAAAATCACTTGTGTACGAGGCATATAAGCGAGTCAAAGCAAACCGAGGAGGCGCTGGTATTGATGGTGAGAGCCTAAAGGCTTTTGAAGTCGATCTAGGTAAGAATCTGTATAAGGTTTGGAATCGCTTGTCATCGGGTAGCTATATGCCACCGCCAGTGATGCGTGTTGAAATTGAGAAAGCTGGCGGCGGTGTACGTCCATTAGGTATTCCGACCGTGAGTGATCGCATCGCGCAAATGGTGGTAAAGCTACAAATAGAGCCTTTGTTAGAGTCCCATTTTCATGAGGACTCCTATGGCTATCGGCCTGGGAAGTCAGCTCATCAAGCGTTGGAGAGAGTAAAAACTCGCTGCATACGTCGGGCTTGGGTTCTGGATATGGACATAGAAGGCTTCTTTGATTCAATTGACCGAGAATTGCTCTTAAGAGCAGTTCGCAAACATATCAAAGAAAGATGGCACTTGCTTTATATCGAACGATGGCTAAATGCACCCGTACAGCACAAGGATGGAAGGCTCGAATACCCGCAACGAGGAACACCGCAGGGTGGTGTCATTAGTCCGTTGCTGGCCAATCTGTTTTTGCATTACGTGTTTGATGTTTGGGTAGAACGGCACTGGGGTGGTATACAATTTGAACGTTATGCGGATGATATTGTGTGCCACTGTGCAAGCTATCATGAGGCGCAGCGACTTCGTTCAGTGTTGGAGCAGCGCTTTGAAATGTGTGGCTTGCAGCTACACCCAAAGAAAACTAAAGTTGTGTATTGCAAGGGTGGATATAATCGACAAAGTTTTCCGGTAGTGGCATTTGATTTTCTTGGCTATACGTTCAGACCTCGTTGGATTAAAACACGACGAGGCGATATGGGGCTGTATTTTCTGGGTGGCATCAGTCAGAAAGCCGCTAAGGCGTTGCGCCATGAAATCAATCGTTGGCCATGGTCGTATTGGTGTCATAAAGAGCTGGTGGATATACGTGCCTATGCACTGAGTCGCCTGAGAGGGTGGTATCAGTATTATGGGTTGTTTGGAAAAAGTATTATCCGCAATGTATTGTTTCATTTTGACAAGCGGCTAAGTCGCTGGGGACTGAAGAAGTACAAGAAGCTCAAGACGTTGATGCAGGCAGCAAAACGAGTGAATAAAGTTCGGCGGGATTACCCATGGGCTTTTCCGCACTGGCGTAAGGTATTGTTAAATAGTTGAACGTGAAGAGCCGTATGAATTGAGAGGTTCACGTACGGTTCTGTGAGAGGCTGAAGGGGAGGTTCATTTGGCCTACTTGACCATTGCGCCGCAGTTTAGGAACGTTATGCGCCAAGTATCGGATTAACATCCATACTCTTATGAAGAATACGGATGATTTTAATTTGTTGACTGCCGATCTGTTGATAAAAGATGACGTGGCTACCTTGAGGGAATTTACGAT
>NZ_QKRX01000028.1 GCF_003284585.1 Nitrincola tibetensis | reverse complement strand
GAAGCTGATACGCTAGAGAAACTTGAACATCTCTTGCCGTGGAATGCACCACTAGAAAAAGTTTCAAAAAAAGTGACTCAGTACAGCTAGGGGTAGAGTGCTGATTTATTGGCACTTACTTTGCAAGAGTCGTTGATGCAGTACACAAGACGACCATCATAATCATCAATATTCAATGCCGACTTACAGGTTGGACAGCGAGGCGTGAGCTCATCAAACTTGTACTCAGTTCGGACTTTGTTCGGCGGAATCCACTTCCAGCTCCAATCAATTCCTAAAATATGGTCGCGTGTGTATTTCGTGAAATTTGGCTCCTTGTCTGGAATAAGTCTGGTAATTACCGGGATAAGCAAGATGAGGATAGGAATACCTGTTATGATGAGCCAAAGCGGTATAGGAACGTTAGCGGTAATAGTAGACCAAAGCCATCCCGCTCCTACAGAGACATATCCCCAGAGTCCAAAAAACAGTTGTCCTATAGCAAGGATTAATCCCGCAATTACCGAGCTCCAGACGGGATCTTTCCAAACATTCCTCAAAGCAGGATCTCCATTATATTAGCTAATGACCGCAGCATACGCAGCTTTTTCGTGAAGGCGCATCTACAAAGGAAAACCCTTGCAGTGCCTGCGATTCTTAGGCCAGCAAGCTTGATTCAATGAACAGATATGCATTGCTGCCCCCAATCTTACCTATATCGATAGGGGTCAAAGTCTTTTAGCACATTCATGTTACTCAAGGTGGGCGTTACCCCTTGTGGACTTGTGCAGGTAGTGACTGGCGTGCCCCCGGTTACGATAGAGGCGCCTGAAGCTCTATACTTAATGATTATCCCGTACCCGCCATCACGCACACGGTAGTCTCTCGTCTCAATCACTAAAAAATTATCAGGATTATCTAGGTCACGTTTAATAGCTTGTTCGCAGAGTCGTTTGAGCTCTACAGTTCTGGACTTTGCATCGCTGCTACATCCTGCCGAGATAACTAAACCAAAAATTGCTACACCAATGACAAATCTTTTCATCTTCGACACCTATATATGATTGCGATCATATGAGCCTCACGCCGGGCTCTGCGGAAGGTTTGGAGAGAAGCGGAAAACTTGTCCTTCAGCAGTGCTTTGTTATGCATTTGACTTTCCAACTTTGAATATTTTAGCCTTAAATCCCATATGTTTCTTATTACCTAGCAACCAATTTTTCTGATCTTCACTTAGTTTATCGTTCCTAGATTTTACTTCTACAAAAAAGAAGCTTTCATCATCAAAAACTAATAAGTCTGGCCAGCCACAGAAATTTTTCCAGTAGTTCATTGCCATGTAATTAAGAACTTTCTTGATATTTTCTAGACCGAGCACATTCATTACTCTCTTAGCTTTAGAAATATCTTTCTCTCTATGCGCCCACAGGTATTGCCTTAGGTTTGAACTATAGTCTAGCCAATAATCGAACAGCCAGTCCAAATCATGAAGTTTAGATAAGTGCCAATATATGAGTTCTCTCTGCCTTTCGTAGTAAAGAGCACTTCCAAAGTCATCAGGCAAGATTGTCGTGATTATCCCTTCTTGCCGGGTATTAGTGTCGAAGTCGTTTCTGCTGCTAAACTGAACAACTCTTCCTTTTGTGTCGTCCGGATCTTCTATGACTAAATACATAAAGACACCGAATAAAACATGAAAAGGTACACTTTCTACCTCCATGACCTTTAGCCCTTGCTTATTGAAATAGTCTGCAGCAAATTCTTCAACAGTAAGAAGTTTATCTCCACTGCGAATGCCAACTTTTTTTTCGCCTGTACTGATATGCTCAGCGTTTACAAGGATCACTTCAGTGTTTGTAATCTCGATTACTTCTTGTTGAGTTTGTTCACTGTATTCATATTTTGGATTGAGTTCATGCTGCTTTTTAATTTCAGAAATAACCTGCTTTTCAATAACTCGCCTTTTTTCTGAGAAGTTAAATTCAGATGAGTTGTGATCCAACGGATCTAGAGTTGGGTGAGCATCATAAAACCTTCTTGTAGTTTCAAAGAAAATTTCACGCCAATAATACCTTACAATTTTCGTCGTAGCTCCGTGAATGGAGGCTTTTGGTGCAGCTATAGCATTTAGCCCTCTGCAGACTGGGCATATGTTTTCCTGAAAACCTATTGTCACAGGAACCCGTTCTCTTGAGCCTTCCCAAGAGCCCATAGTAAGCTGATGAGGAAGAAATCTCTCACCATGTTCTTGATCACATGAGCAAATCATGACTTCATCACAATCTTTGCAGTGATACTTACGAATCAAGTCATACTGATTTAAACAAGTTACATTTTCGTGAGCACAATTTTTCATGGTTTATGCATAGCAGTCTGTTTATGAGGTAGTTGACCTTGCAATACATGTCAGAAGATATACTTTTTAAATAAAATAATAGACTTAAATAAAAACTCACTCCGTTGATTTACTTGAACATATCATAAGGTTTGCATGTTTCCCATAAAAATTAGAGTAGGGCGGTCGACTCTTGCTTGAACAGATGGCGGGGTCATTTGGTGCTTAAATGCATGAAGGTTTTGAGGTGCCGAAGCGTTTTCCATAGAGCAACAGAACAAGAGACCGTTGCTCACCCGAACTCAAATCATGAAGGGAACCCAGTAACCATGCTGGCTCCCATCAGTTCTATCAGCGCCAGCAACCCTCTAAAACCCGGTCTGGTCACAATCTGATCACACTGGTCTCAAATTTCACCCGACACCGTGTGGCCGGCATCCTAAAATTGTACCTTGATGCTATTGAATAAAATGAGATTTATTATCATTGCTTTAGTAGGAATGGCTAATGATAATAACTTGAACATATAAACAACCTGATTAAAATACAAGACGCATCCTCATAGGCTGCTTAAACACATAGTTGGGTAGCAATGCATGCAACTCGTCCACTCCCAGTCATCTACTGATAACTTCCAGTCTCGGACCACCAATCTGTATGTTAGTCCTTAGGATGGGGCTGCTTGTCGCAGAAATATCTACCACGATCTCCGTGCGCATACTCTTGTTGTTGGGTGTGGCTGCCACGATATGCCTGCCAGCAGGAACGTAGATCGTAATTGCACTCCTGCCTGCTAGTATGGCCGCCTCTTCTCCATTAATAAATATGTTGATGGGAGAGTCGTTGTAAAAAATACCTCCGCGTTCAATCGAAAGCGGGTAGCCATTGCTACTATCTGTAAAAGATCCCATGCTACGAGTAGTAACCGACGCGCAAGAGGTAAGAGCAGTGATTGCGGCAATGATGACACATATACGAATAAAGATTGCCACTAGTGAGCTCCTTGAATAACGTTAAGACATAGAAAAAGGCTATGCGTTGCTAAGCGGTTGCAGGTAAGCCTTTTTTGCTAAGTTACATATTCCAACAATATATAACTCTATGTTTTGGTGGAATTTATCAAAAAAGCTGCATGTTTCCTAGAAAAATTAGAGCAGAGCATTCGACTCTTGGTTGTTCAAAGGGTATCGCCGTCCAGCCACTTTCTTATGAGTGAGGATTTTTAGATGCAAAACACACCTTTCTTGAGCAACAGACAGACACCGTTGCTCACCAAGTCTCAAAATCTGAGGGGAACCCGCTAACCATGCAGGCTCCCATCAGTTCTACCTGCGCCAGCAACCCTAAAAAAACCACTCTGGTCACAATCTGATCACACTGGTCTAAAATTTCACCCGACACAGTGTGACCGGTCTCCTAAAATCATCGTTATCTTAACAACTTGATTATGATTTGTCGGAGCATTCAATGGCAACAGTCCGTAAGTTACGCAGCAAGTGGCAGGCGCAGGTTCGAGTCAAAGGACATAAGCCACAAGCCAAGTCCTTTACCCTTAAATCCGATGCTTTATCCTGGGCTCGACAGATTGAAGCGGAAATCCAGCGCGGTGTCTTTGTGGATACGGCTGTGGCTGAGCGTATGGCTGTTAGAGACGCGATAGAGCGTTATCTTTCCGGTATCAGTGATCAGAACAAACAACGCATAGAGCGCTCTACAGCGCGTCCTGTGATGGCTTCGCTTGGACACATCTCATTGTTTAATTTAACCAATCAGCACTTGGCTGACTTCAGGGATGAGCAGTTGCAGTTGGTCGGGCCAACCACGGTTGTTCACCGTCTCTCGTTACTCAGCAAAGTGCTGAAGATAGCGGCACAGGAATGGGGCGTACCGTTTCCAAAAGGCATTCCATCCGTCAGAAAACCTAAGCGTCCGCGTGGTCGTGATCGTCGTCTGGATGAGGGCGAGTTTAATTTGTTGTTGTCAGCTTTATCTGAAACACCAACGGTTAAGCAGTTAGTCATCCTGGCTGTTGAAACCGCTATGCGAAGAGGGGAGCTGGTCAAAATTGAAAGCAAACACATCAACTGGAAAAACCGGACACTGCATATCCCTGTGACCAAAACAGGTGTGCCGCGTGACGTGCCCCTCTCAGAGCGCGCATTAGCCGTTTTGAGAGATGTTTGCGCCAGCAGTAATCAGCTAGGGAAACTCTTCGAAATCCAGCCAGACAGTGTTTCTCAAGCCTTTGAGCGCGCTTGTAAACGTGAAGGTATAGAAGGGCTTCGATTCCATGATCTACGCCATGAAGCCACCAGTCGTTTCTTTGAAATGGGGCTGAACACAATGGAAGTGGCAACCATCACCGGACACAAAACTTTAGAGATGCTAAATCGCTATACTCATCTTCGTGCTGAAAGCCTTGTGGATAGGTTGGTGTCATGATGTGGTTAGGTTTCAGTAGACGCCGTGTTTGTTGTAGAAAGGTTGTACCTATGTTGTAAAAAAACGGCTTCGATTTTGAATCAAGACCTCTGAAACCCGCATGGTTACTGAGGTCTGATTTTAAAGTATAAGGAAAGAAAAAATTATCGCTGACACAGACAGTGAAACGACCCGCAACACAGTTCAAAGCTTATAAATAAATCTATCATTGTTAAATATTTATCTAAAAAATTCATTAATGAAAATTATCTAGCTCTTAGCAATAGTGCATCTCTGTTTCAGGCTTTTTAGGAACTCTTCTGAGGTTGATTGTCCGCGCACAGTTAGAGGAATTACCCTTTTTAGAGATCGCTTGATACAGTGGATTCTGAGCGGTTTTGGAGTGTGTTTAATTGACAGCAGCCGAAGCGAGGAAAAAAGTATCAATGCGCGCCAGATCTGAAGTAAGCTCCAAAAGAACATGATAATCATTATCATTCGCGGAATGTTTGATTCTTTACCGTACCAACAGCAAATCTTAACTCCGCGATCTGTAGAGTACTTGATACATTTAGTAATGTTAAAGTGGTTACTTTTTCAGTAAAGGCTTTCATCATCCCGCAGTGTTGTGTTGAAAAATCACTACGGCATTTTTGTTTTTAGCATTATTACATGTTAAAGGTTAAATACTAAATATTAAACGGATTAGTAATTAGAAAATATCTATATATTACAGTCAGTTAAATGTTTTTTAGATGTCCTGTAAGCTAGTCTTGATTGTGGTGTGCAAGCTGTGTTGAGGGCATGAAATCGACCTTATTTCAATAGTAGTAGTTTTTTTTGAAAAAGTTCTTTTCTGCGCTGCATTTGCCGTTTTCGCGTCTCAAAGCTCCGTGTGTCGGATGTTTCCGTTTCAACCAGTTGACGCAGTCTGGTTGCAAGATTTACATCTTTTCCTGCAAGTCGTAAAGCCCTTAAGTCTTCATAGAGATCTGCCGCTTGTGTCACTTCCAGTTGGGTGCTTTTTGTGCAGAACTCTTTGATTTTAATCATGTCGGTGTCTTTATTTCTCAATACATCATAATGGCGGTCAGAGATCTGCGCAGTTCTGATGGTGCTTAGCTCAAGTTGTTCAGATGGCGTTATTTGTAATGCCTCAACTTTTTTCTTAGCTTGCCACTTGTTTTGAACAAATTTCTCAACTGCCGCAGAGTTCATTGTTCTGTCTTCCCATAGGTATTCTCCGTTAATCTCCATTGATTCCTGAAATCCTTTTTCTACTTCGCGACAATAAAACCAATGAACATCAATCAGTTGACGATCTAACGAATACATGGCTTGGATGTAGGTCGGAAGTGATTTCTGCCCCTGATCTTTTCGCCGAACACCTTCAATTAATCGCCCACGAAAAGCAGGTGCAAGGATGCCATGTTTGTTTGCGGCAAAGTTTAAAGCCAAAAAAGTTATACGAGTTTGGCTTGTCTCAAACATGCGATGATCATCATCGCTTTTCAGTTTGGCATGTGCTTTGGCATTAGTAAGGTGAAAAAGTATTTCATCTTTGCTCTTAGTGGTAATAATTTGCTCAGAAAGTTCGATTGCTTTGCTGATTGGAAAAGTGATCGGTTTGTCGTTATCAGCACAGTAGCTATTCGCTGATCTTTCAGAAATATTGTTTTCGTCATTCATGGTAACAGTACGCTAAGGGTAAAAAATTGTTGCTTCATTATAGCGTTTTCTACAGTATAAATAATTGATTATTAGAGTAGAATTGTTGATTTAGCAGTGCTGAACTCTTCGGTTCAGGGGAGCCAGATTAAGTGCGTGTATGTTGCTGCAGGTATGCCGGAACAAATCTTTTCAAAGTACAAGGATGATGGTTTGGAGTGTATTAGAGACTGGAGCGATCAGGGTCATTCCTAGCGCTTTCAACCTAAGAGAATGACGAATTGCATCGGCGTGAAATAGTCAAGGACACCGAAGGTAGCGGTGGCTGAAATCCGGATCAAGGTTGCTTGTGTTATTGGGGGTTTGTGCGGCGATTTAAAGCTATATCTTGCTGTAACGCTCTATAATCGATTCTGAGCGTTTTTTGGTTTTTCGCTACATGGGTGCTTTAAGCGTAAATCGCGCACTGTGGTGAATTATAGAGCGCTTTAGAGTGCTTCTGATTCAGTTCGACTTGAGTTGTCAGCATTTTCGCAATGGTTAGCAGATATGCTATGGGAATTTATGCTTTTTAGTGCGTTTTCAGAGTGCAATTTTTCATACAACAAAACTACAACCTTTTTACAACATGGGTAGATGATAAGTCATTTAATATCAATCGGTTATGATTTGTTTGGTTTTGGGCTGTTGTTACAACATGGTTGCATGAATTTACTCCTGTTCAGGGTAGAAAAGTGGCACAATCTGGTCACAGTGGTAAGTGGAAATGATTGGCATATTGTGGCCCTTTAAAAACTTCGATTGCTCCGGTGTCAGAGGTGGTAAGGGTAGGCTGATTTCAGGTTATCAATGATACAGATAGACCCGGTTTCCGATCCTGTTGGTCGGGGGTTCGAATCCCTCCGGGCGCGCCATAAGTGTTTGTTTTCTAAAAAATCCTTGTTTTTTCTGGTTAATTTCGGAAGCTGCTACGCTATCCGGCTGAGCCACGGGCGCGTGTTGAAGATAAAAAACCTGAACTCACAACTACTAAAGAATTCTTAGTCGTTCGACAAGAGTGGCCATTGGTAATGCCTAAGATAAATCAAACCTATTGATCCAAGCCGTATTCCCTAGGGTGACCCCAAAGCGACACAATTTGTCTAAATGCAGTGTATTATTTAGCAAAAATGCGACTGGCACTTGCCCTTATGAAGTCTGAAACCGACTTCAGTCTTTCCCAGTCTGATACGGACATAACGAGGTACAAATGAATAACACGGAACAGCAATTCCTCAACGACCTGGATGCGAAACTCTGGAAGGCTGCTGACAAGCTAAGGTCCAACCTCGATGCTGCCAATTACAAGCATGTGGTCCTTGGGCTGATCTTCCTAAAGTATGTGTCCGATGCCTTCCCGCTCTGTTAGCCTAGTTGTCCACTTGGCGATTTAGCCTTTTATAATTCTTTGAGCGGGTGGAATGAGAACTGTTATGCCTCGTTATTCCAGTGAGCGTAAAGCTTCAGTACTAAAGA
>NZ_QKRX01000027.1 GCF_003284585.1 Nitrincola tibetensis | reverse complement strand
TGATTGGTATTAAGTGCGTGATTTACACGCGTGAATATATAACTGAAGAGCCGGATGCGGTAGTTCCGCACGTCCGGATCTGTGTGGGGGCGGCTCAGTAATGGGTCGTTCTACCATGATTGCCTACAAGCTCGTAGCGCCTAGCAGAAAAATGAGCTAATATATGACCATAATTTAGATCTAAATTGAGGTTTTTTATGCATCAGGTATTAGCGGACTTTTCTGTAAGTATTTCAGAATTAAAGAAAAACCCTTCAGCCTTGCTTTCTCAGGCAAGTGGTTCACCTATAGCGGTGCTAAATCACAACAAACCTGCAGCCTACCTGATTCCAGCGGAAACCTACGAGGCTCTGATGGATATGCTCGAAGACTATGAATTGGCACAGCTTGTTGATGAGCGTCGCGGCGATAAAGATCAAGCTATAACGGTGTCGTTGGATGACTTATAAGCTGCGATTTCTTCCAGCTGCGCTTAAGGAATGGGAAAAGCTTGGTGCCCCGATCAGGAGCCAATTCAAGAAAAAACTGGCGGAGCGATTGGAAAATCCCAGAGTGCCTGCTGATAAGTTAAGTGGCTATGAATCCGTGTACAAAATTAAACTTCGCTCTGCTGGATACCGGTTAGCCTATGAGGTTGTTGACGATGAGCTGTTCGTGTATGTGCTTGCCGTAGGCAAGCGGGAAAAGGGCAAGGTTTACTCGTCTCTCAAAAAGCGAACCTGACATGAAGAAGCAGAGCAGGCATAACAAACGGTTGCAACAGACGTAGTTTCACTGCGCTGTTGAACACGGGCGTTCAGGCTGTAGAAAAACCTCTCCATCTATGCTTTGATAAGACTTTCAGGAAACGGAGGCTTCAGGATGGCAAAGTTCAAACATTATGACTACAACCAGATGTCGATGGTGGTGATTAACTACCTAGAACAGATCCAACCTGGCACGTTTGAATTTGCACTGCATTACCTGATCTCTGAAAAAACTCGACTTATCGGCTTTTCACAAGCCCTATAAAAATGATACGAAGGTCGCCCTGCATACGACCCTGCGATACTACTCAAAATTATATTATTTGCTTATTCCAAGGGCATTACCTCCAGCCGTGAGATCCAGTGGTGCTGCGAAACGAATATCATCTTCAAAGCCTTATCTTGCGACACCGTGCCGCACTTCACTACGATTGCTCACTTTGTCAGTAGCCGAGCTCAGGCAATAGAAGCCTTATTTGAACAAGTGCTACTCATCTGTGATCAACAAGGACTGTTGGGTCATGAACTCTTTGCCATTGATGGTTGTAAGATGCGCTCTAATGCATCCAAGGAATGGTCTGGCACCTTTAAAGAACTGGAACAGAAACGTCAAAAGCTCAAGCGCTTGATCCAGTATCATCTCAGTGAGCATCAAGAAAAAGATACCTGTGAAAGTGAAGAATCACTGGAACGTAATAATCGTAAGACTAAAACCATTCAAACACTGGATGCGGCTGCCAATAAGATCAATGCTTTTTTAAAGCAGAACCAGCCAAGGATGGGTAAAGGCAAGCGCCATCAGTCACTAGGAAAGCTTAAAGCGAAACCACTGATTCCCGCTAGCGAGTTCCAGTTTGATCCAGTTAGGATGATATGAATTTGTCCGGCGGGTGAGCAGATTAGTCATCGGGGAGTTAAAGAGAATGAACGTGGTCAACGCACAGCCTATTTTGAAGGTCGATTACTGCAATGTCGTCATTGCGCTATAAAAGATCAATGTATGAAGAATCCAGCGTCAGCGAATCATCGCAAAGGTGCCGGAAGACAAGTCAGTTTTGCACTTAACGACCAGCGTGCGCCGACCTATACTGACTGGATGAAGCACCGAGTGGATAGTCCTAAAGGGAAGCAAATTTATAGCCAACGAATGTCTGTTGTGGAGCCTGTCTTCGGCAATATTGGTACTAACAAAGGACTCAGTCGTTTTAGTCTGCGAGGTAAAAACAAGGTTAAGGGCCAATGGCAGTTGTACTGTTTGGTGCATAATGTAGAGAAGTTGGCGAAGTATGGTAGATTGAGCTAATAAGGCGGAAATCAGGATGAGATGGCTTCTGAATGAGGCTCTGAAGGGGCAATTGCTTAAGGCCTATAAAAGTAAAAGCTAAAAAGACAGATGAAACACGTGATTGCTGACTGAAGTCAGCAATTGAAAATGAATAATATAGATATGGCTCTGGCTGAAAAACTTGTCGAGATTAGGTTTTTCTACAGGCTCGTTAGCTATTAAAATATCGCATCTACGTTACAAAATTGGAGGTTCTATGAAAGGTCATGGTAAGTGCTTGTGTGGCTCCGTGGAGTTAGAAGTAGAGTATGCCAGTAGTGAGTTAGCGGCTTGTCATTGTAGTATGTGTCGGAATTGGGCTGGTGGCCCAATGCTAGCAATCGATTGCGCTGATACAGTAAAGATATTAGATGAAAAGAGTGTCTCGCGGTATTCATCTTCAGAGTGGGCGGAGAGAGGGTTTTGTACTAATTGCGGGACGCATTTGTTTTACTATCTGAAGCCAGCTAACCAATATCATCTTCCTATCGGCTTACTTAAAACAGACGACAGTTTTAAGCTTACTCATCAAATATTTATAGATGAAAAACCGGAATATTACGATTTTAAAAATGAAACACATAATATGACTGGTGCCGAGGTGTTCGCACATTTTGAAGCGGGGGAGTAATCAGCTAACAAGGCCATCTTGCATCGCCCGCAAGCGGGCTGGACAAATAGCGGAAATTGGCGGGGCACTTTTCGTTTCACTGGCAAAGATGCTGAAATAGTCAATTATGAGGATTATCACTAATGAGTATGTACAATCCGGCTCATCCGGGTGAAATTCTTAAAGAATTAGTAATTGAACCATCAGGTGTAACAATTACTGATGTCTCTGAGCACCTTAATATAAGCCGTAAAACTTTATCTAAAGTATTAAACGGTAGAGGTTCTATTACTCCTGAAATGGCAGTGCGGCTTGAGCTAGCTTTTAAGAAACCCAGTGCTGATCATTGGCTTAGGCTTCAGAATGCTTACGACCTTTGGGTTGCCCGTCAAAATCAATCTATGCTGCAAGTTCGTCCATATGATTTTGCAGCGCAAGCTTAACAAAGCCATTAAATTCACTCCCTACGGTCGCCGTGACCCGAATGCTTGATGGTGAGGGGAGGAGAGGCATTGTGAAATGCCTCCCTATCCCGATTAGCACATAGAATCAAACAGTGGTAAAAAAAACACCAATCAGAGCCTGAAATATAGGCAATAACCAAAGTATAGCTATGGTGATAATTGTGTCATGTTAATGAAGCGAGGTTCATTATGGCTAAGAATATTCGCGGAAATCACGATGGGGAAAATGGTGAGAACGACTCCTATACAATTGCAGGGCGTGGTGTTGTGGAGCGTGATCAGTTAGTACGGGAAGTAGAGGAAGGAAGGCACCCTAATCACCATGGAGTGAACCTGTGCATCATCGAAAAGTAACGGAAAGCGACATCCCTGAGATTTGTAAGCTTCCGAAAACACGAGAAGAACTCTTTTACTGCTTTCCAAGAGTGGACTTCCCACTGTCGGAAGCTGACTTGCGTCAGAGCATCGAAAATCGCTCAGACTCAACGGTAGTGGAAGTCGGGGGACGTGTTGTTGCGTTCGCAAATTTTTACCGGTGGAAGGGAGGGTTGTGTTCAATCGGTAATGTTGTTGTCGCGTCCGACGCCAGAGGCTCCGGGGTGGCGAGCTATCTTATCAATCATATGATTACGCTGGGATTCGAGAAGCATCGCGCGAAGGCGGTTTCAGTATCTTGCTTTAATCGAAACGTAGCAGGACTGCTCTTGTACCCAAAGCTTGGTTTTCAGCCTTACGCCATTGAACAACGGGTTGATTACAACGGAGACCGTGTGGCACTCATTCATTTAAAAATTGAGAAACATGCAACATAGCTAGGCTAAGCACAGCGACAGCTTTTTCGTTTATCAAACACATTTGCGTTCTTTAATGCGCATTCGACACTATGGATTCTTATCGAATGCGATTAAGCGCCGATGTATGTTACTGATTCGACGGCAGCTGTGACAGGGGCTGAAGGTTGAGAGTGATCAGGAGGCTCAAGTCGTCAGTTCAACCCCTGCTCACTGTCCATCATGTGGTCATGAGCTAGTGACCTGTTTAGGTGAGTGTTCGAGTGAATTGATGATATTACACAACGAAGTGCTTCTGGTGCTGCTGAACAGTAGCTAGTTCTCGCACAGTGGTATTGTCATGCAAAATTATATCAGGTCGGCCCTGAGGGTTCTGTGTTGCCAAACAACAGAAATATGGCTATAAAGGTTCATTAAAGCCACAAAGTAAATAAGCTTCAAGGGATTGAGATCGAGTTAAGCGACAGTGCTGGTTCGAATGAAAGGCATTAACGCCATGGAACCCCCACCGATCATAAAAAGCAAATTCCCTAGATTAAGTGCTGAGCGGCGTTCAACAGGCGGTTATAGCTGCGGCTGCGCCGCCGTATAACCGCTTATTTGATTGCTGATTGAGGTCAGTAATTGAAAATGAATAATATAGACTGGGCTCTGGCTGAAAACTTGTCGAAATTAGGTTTTTCTACAGGCTCGTTATACAAAAGGGAGAAAATCATGTCATTTATGGATAGTTCAATTGATGTTGCCGTAGCTCTAGGTAAAGGAGTTTACTCTGTAGGGCAAGATGTTGCTTTTGGCATACAACGAACAGGAGAGGGACTTGGGCTTGGTGACGATGGTCGAATAGCTAACATTGGCTATGAAAATAGAGCAATGGTATCTTTGCTCGAGGACTTTTTCAGGTATGGCTCTAGTGATCGAAGGAGTCCTCTTTATATAAACAGATTGCAAAACGTATTGGGGTATCGGCAGGTGCATCAGCTACAGGTATAAGCACTCCCATCGGTCTGCTTATGATGCAAGGGCTAATGCAGCGCTCTTCACATGCAGCCATGAGACTTCGAATGAAGAGTCCGCGACTCTACTTCATTCTACAAAGAAAAGGGGATTTGCAGCTGCTATATTTTCTACTGGAAAAGCCCTTGGAAAAATATGTTCAGGCTATATTAACTGCTGAACGAAATTATGATGAATTCATGGATGCAATCAACAAAAAATATGAATTAAACTGATCCCACGAGACATGAGGCATCTGATATGCAGAAGAGAAAATGGGCATATTACATATCAAAATTCACGTTGATTGATGAGATTTTGGGTTTATTATATTGGGCGCTTGCTATCTATGGAATTTTTGTTCTTTTAAGCTACTTGAGCAATAAGTTAGTTATTGGTGTCGTTCTTTGTGCTTATATTGTTTTGGTGGTTGTTATATATATATATGTTCTGAAAAAAGTCACTGCCTTTTTTAAAAATAAAACTGAGTGACTGTATAACACATATGAGCCCGTGCGAAGTCAATAAGCAAAACAGTTCTTCTGGCCGCGTGAGCGGTCAGTATGTTGTCCATCAGCAAGATAGACAGCCCGATGGGTCGGCATATCTACAGCCAGCGATTGGGCACGGTAGAACCCGTGTTTGGCAATCTAGAAAGTAACAAAGGACTGAATCGATTCACCTTAAGGGGCAAAACCAAGGTGAATGCGCAGTGGTTAATGTACTGCATGGTGCACGCTATCGAGAAAATAGCGACACAGGGGCAACAATGAGATGAAACAACAAGAGTTGTAGATAAAGTACCCTTGAGCCATTCAGTTATTGAGTGTAGGTTGTTTGAATAGGTGATTCAGATCATCAATTTGGGCGGTAAATAAAGATTATAGAAAGGGTGGGCTGTTGATGCTGGATATTTTGATTTCAAAATGTCTAATCTGACAGGCCCGTTATGATTCACCCGGATTCAGTAAAACATCTTGATATCTCGGTAAAAATTTTCATGCACGCCTAGGGCGATAAGTTCAAGAGTTACCGTCCCATCTTGATAGCTGTAGCCAAGAAGAGTGAGTTGCTTAACCATTTTGAATTTATAAACACGGAGAAAGGACAAATCACCTTTTTTCTGCTCGCCTAAAAGCGGATCTTCGATAAGTGCTTTGACCGCATTGTCGAGATCCACTTTCTGATTTTGGTGGAGTTTTTTAACGGTTTTCTTGAATGATGGTGTTTGAAGAACCTGTATAATATTAGCCAAAGTTGTATGTCTCAAGTTTACCAGCTTCTTTTTCAGCTTTAGCTATAATGGCTTGTCGAACAAATTCATAAGGTAAATCTGGGTTATCTTCCATCATTTCCCCAATTTTAGCCCAGTGTTCTATTTGTTTTGGTGTAGTGCGATTCAATGCTTTGGCCATGATAGCGGCTTTATCTACGAGGTCTCGATCAAGGCGTATGCTAGTGGTAGACATAATGTGCACCCTCATTTAAAGTTTTAATGATTGTAGCGTGGCGCTACGATGGTAGCAATATGAATCATAACAAACGGTTTAAGAGGGACTGCCAACGCGTGGCGGTTTCACTTCAAATTAGCATTTGTGATTACAGCTGTTAATTTAAGTTCAGTGTTTTGAATACGTGATTGCTGACTGAAGTAAGCAATTCAAATGAATAATATAGACTGGGCTCTGGCGGAAAAACTTGTCGAGATTAGGTTTTTCTACATGGCTCGTTATGTGATGCATGCAGCAGCTAGAAAAGCTCGTTGTGAGAGCCAATGCGTGCAAGTTGTAGTGTGTCGTCGTTGATTCTATAGATCAGTACAAGGTCAGGCTTAATGTGGCAATCGCGAAAGCCGTGCCAGTTACCTGTTAGGGGATGATCAACATTTTTGGGTGGTAGAGTTTCACCGCGTTGTAACTGGGAATAGGCATTTTAGTGATTTTTTTAAAATCTTTTTTGAATTGTGTTGAATATTCAAGAATGAGCATTTCGAACCTTGCCCTCGGTCAGCTCGTTGAGCATATCATCGACAGATGTGCATTTTTTGCCTTGGCCTTCGACCAATTCATTAATTGCAGCAGCAGTTTTCTCATTTGGTTGACGCGCTTTAAGCTCAAAAGGTATACCGCCATGATTGATAACTGCACGGGCAAAAAGCTTTAGAGCCTGAGATGGACTTAGCCCGACATCATCGCAAATGTTGGTAAAAGGTAAGCGATCATTCTAAGACGTCATTGACATAACAATAATAGTCACGAGCAATGCCTAACATCACCAGCCAGCTCAATATTTAGGACTTTTTCCTATATACACTCAAGTCACTAGGCGATAAAGTTATATCAGACAGAGGGGTAATGGATGGCCGTAACTCTCAAGGTGAGAGCCTCTGTCTTCTTTCAGGATAGGACGAGTGCTGCAGGGATGCAGCGGAACCATCAGCCTTACTGGGGCTTCATCTCTCAATAAAGATCCGACCGCAACGGCTGATCTGCAAACTGCTCTTTCCAAACTCTTGGCGTTAACTCCAACACTCGGCTCGCCGGATGCTCATTAACCCGCAACAGCACGTCTGTCAGATAGGTATAAGGATCGATATCATGCAGTTTACAGGTACTGATCAGGCTCTGGATAATACCCACATGTTCAGCACCCAGTTCAGTCCAGCAGAATAGCCACGCCTTTCGACCCATCGGGATTGGACGCAGAGTTCGCTCCAGGTGGTTGGTATCCAAGGGTACGTCTGGATCTTCTAAAAACACCCGTAATGCTGTCTTTCGTTTTAGCACATAATGAACTGCTCGCAACAATGGACTCTTCGGCGTTAAATCGTTGCGAAGCAACTGTTGCTCGCACCACTCATAGAATGCATCCACCTGCGGCTTGCTGTGCTCAAGTCGGTATAACTGTTTTTTCTCACCACTCAATTTCTGTGCTCGGATCTCGTCTTCGACTTGGTACAGCAGTGCAATATAATCCAGCGCCTGACGTACAGCCGCAGGCTCTTCTTGTTCGGCTTCAATAAACTGTCGCCGACTGTGTACCCAACACTGAGCCTGGATGACTCCCTCATTCTTTGTTGCATATGAAGCATAAGCAGAATAGCCATCACTAATGAGCGTGCCATTGAACTGATGTTTCAGTATGTTTTCGATATGTTGTCGTCCTCGACTGGACGAGAAGGTAAACACGACCTCATCCTGATCACCATAGAGTGGCCAGAACCAGCTTTGCTTGAGTTTACCTTTTGTCGCCTTGCCTGCCTTGATCGGCGTTTCGTCCATGGCTAACACTTTGCTGCGCAGTATATTTGCCAACTGAGCCTCAACGATGGGGCGTAATAGTTCGATAGGACGCTGAGTTAGCGTGGTCAAGGTGGTGCGGCTCATTGTGATGCCGGAGTGGCCCATGCGTTGATGTTGGCGATACAACGGTAAGTGGTACAGGAATTTATCGACCAGCAGACCGACTAGCAAACTGACATCGGCAAAACTCCGATCCAATACATTGA
>NZ_QKRX01000026.1 GCF_003284585.1 Nitrincola tibetensis | reverse complement strand
CTGCCATTGCTCTGGGGTATAACGGGTATAGCGTTTCATATGATGCTCTCCTAAATAAATAGGAGGCTAGATTATCGCGCGATGAGTGCGAGGGGCAGAACGTATTAAAATGAACGGTTACTTTCGTAATGACAAACGAGCGCAAGCGTAGGCACGTCCGACAACCGCCATTGGTTAAATGCTAGCATGCGCATAGTTATGCGCATAAAATCAGAATCTCTATTTTATATCTTCTGGGAGGCCCTCATGGCTCAACTGTATAACTCAGCCGCCCCCAAAAAAGCAGCAAATCTCTCAATCAATAGCGATCTTCTGCGTAAAACTAGGGAACTGAACATTAACTTGTCTGCTACCCTGGAACGAGCTCTGACAGAAGAGCTCTCAAAACGCGAAGCCGCCCAGTGGGTTGAAGACAATCGCAGTGCGATAAGAAGCTACAACGACTTTGTCGAACAACATGGATGCTTCGGCGACGAATTCAGGGAGTTCTGATGGCGCAGTACGATGTGTACCCCAACCCAAGTAAAACCAGCAAAGCGCACTACCCTTATCTTGTTGATATTCAAAGCAGCCTCCTAGGCGATCTGGCAACTCGAATCGTTATTCCCTTGGGCAAACGCTCTGCCTTTGGTGGTGAAGCCATGCAAGGACTCACTCCCGAAATCAGCTTTGCCAATCAGGAGTTGTTGCTATTAACTCCGGAAATTTCCTCCGTGCCCGAAAAACACCTCAAGAGTCCCATCGGTCCCCTCTCTCATTTCAGAGACCAGATTGTTGCGGCTCTGGACCTAGCTATGAACGGTATTTAACACTCGGTTCAGCGGTGAGTGCAGGGAATCCGCTGCAACCGCTTGTTAAACATCGAACTGGCCCTGTCGGTTACTATAAGGCTGAACATCTCTAGCGTGAACTTCCCTAATCTCATCACCTAATAGTAGAAAATTACTGATATTTGGAACAGGTACAATTGATAACTGATCTTTTGACGAAATTTCAACTAGCGCCCTTAATTCCATGAGCAATCGACCGAGAGCATTAACGCCAACAAGAGTTTGTTGGTCAACCGGTTTAGCGCCCCAAAAGTCATCTTTATTTGAACTCTCTACAATCGGATTCTCTCCCGATTCTTTCAAAAGGGCTGAAAAATTTTCATAATTTTGAGCTAGTTTTACTCTCAGACTCCATTTCATAATGACTATACGGATTTTCTGCCAGTCTTCCCTTGTATCATCCCTATGTGGTTTTCCAACCATTTTTGCTGTCATAGGGCTAGTTTGATGAATAATCTTCTTCTGAATTTCTGGATTATTCGGATAGCGGCAGGCTTGGTACAGTGCTTCTGAACTACGTATGTAAACGCCATTAACACACAGTGGGTATCCGGGAGCCATATTTGAAAACCCACCCCACTTTTCAGAGGTCTTTTTGAATATGACAGACTTATCTCGTGTATAGGTGCGAAAGTTATCCTTCAAGAAATTAAGATCCATAAGTTTTCCTTTGCAACAATGGATACCATTTACTAAACGGATGCGATGAGCTCGCAGTGGGATCACCCCACCAGAAAGCTAATGGGTTGTTATTTGGGCAATTTCTAAAGCTAAAAACAGTAGAACCAAACCCGAACCCTCGGAATGTTGAGTATCCTAATGGCTTTACAACATCACTATTTTGAGAAGAAAAGCCCATAATTTTGAGCCCATATTTAAACATAATCCGCTCATATTCATCTCTCCGAGGACTAGAAAAGATTTTATTTTTTACTCCATTTCCTTGTCTATATTTGGGATCAAAACTTTCATTTCTAAACCAATTATCATAGTCATCAAGACTGGTTATTGAATCAGTGGGCCAGAAAACCTCAGAATAGTCTTTTCTAGACAATCTATTCTCAAGACGAAACTCTGTATAAGACGCAAACACGAACTTGATATTTTTTCCTGATTCCTCAGCAATCTTTTTTAGTTTTTGCTCAGTGCTCCACTGCCCATATATATACCAGCCTATTGTAATTACGCATACGCGGCATTCATTTGGGGCTGAATCAACAATCCAGCCTAGCATATCTGAGTGCAGCCGATTACCCGAAAAAATAAAATCGTCTAAATATATAAATTCATCAGATTCTTTTCCTATAACCTCACTCAAACTATATTGCTCGCTGAGCGCCTGAACTAAAACATCGTTTAGCTCATCTTGGCTATTCCCATTTTTTTGTATATCAAGTAGAGAAACTGACCTCCAGTAATTATCCTTTTCGCCATTATAGACAGAGTCAGAGTCAATCAAAGCATTAACAAATTGAGTGAAATTATCGGCTGTGATGTAGTTCCTTTTGAGGATTTTTAGCGTTTCCAATAGGACAGTTTCCTGTTCATCTTCATCAAATTGAGCAATCCACCTTTCCACATGCGAAGAATCGTAAGTGCCAAACTCTCCACCTCTGTAGCCATCTATAATCTCCGCTATTTTACTACACTCTTCAATATGTGGCATTTTCACTTCCAGATTGCTTAGATCAATTTATGTTTAACACCCGCATTTGCAGAAAATTGGAGCGAGCATAAATTTTTCCGTAAGATTCGATTGTTAGTAATAGGTTTAGGCAGAACACTACTCATCAAACAATTTACTGATATCAAGCTCATCTGCATAAGCAGAGATTAAACGAATATACTGTGTAGTTTTGGCATTTTTTCCTTGTATCTTGGTGTTAGAGAAGTTACTGATAGGCACCCCAAAAACTTTTTCAACACGCTTCAAGAATGCATCGGATAGTACATCAGGAGCAACTATGTCATATTTTCTAGTCACGCAATTTCTAATAATATCGTTAAAATGTTCGTCAGCGCTGTTAAAGGAATAGCCAATCACTACCACTTTTTGTGAGTTGTGAACTAGTTCAGCAGCTTTTGCCCAAGTATCAATATACTTATGCGACAATATCGGCTTAAGCTTTAGAGGTGGAACCATTGAGGGTATTACATGCTTTTGCTCCTCTACAGTGCTACTTGTGAAATCAATATTTGAAGATATTTCCTCTTCAATAAACTCTTTTAAGTCAATCAATTCTAAGTTATTGATCGGTAAAAGCTGCCTTGTATCCATGCGAACATATTCTGACAAGCCGCCGTGGAAATAGATAACATTTTCCAAACCAGCATTTGCCAAAAACGTTGTATAGTTTAAAGTTATTGCATCGATACCTTGAGGCAATTTAGAGTAAAATGGCATTTTCTCATTTTCGAAGCTCGATAATACTTGGTTTTGCTTCCACACCAAATACCCCCACAAACACCATGAAATATATATATAGTTTTTAACATCAGCTTGATTATAGCTGTAAAAGCCTAAAAACTTTTGAATCAACAGTTGTTCAATGTCTAACATATGAGATGCTATAGCATCAGCTATTGGGTTCCCATCTGAAGTTAAACTCTCCTTGAGTGTAACTTTGAGAATTAGTTTAAATGTCTCCGATAACGACATTTTATGAACGTCAATTATGAAATCACTCTCTGTAAACTCTAAACCAAATGCTTCTGAAATCAATTGAAATGTTTCATCGTCAATATGACTAGCATTCTTAATTTCTACAAGTTTTTCAAATAAGCGAATTATTACTAACCCTCTTTTTTTAGACAAGTCCGATTCATCTTGAATCTTTTTTTCAGCTTCACTTACTAATTCGACTATCTTCTTTAGCTGTTCTATGTCCTTCTTAGTAATATTTTCAATTTCATTATTGATAAAACGATTAAAGTCAAAGCGGAGCCCCGGAAGAGCATTTCTGATAGCTTTTTCGAAACTAGCCCCTTCTCCATTGATAAACCTCGACACCTCTGTTAAAAGTTTATTCGCTAAGGGAAAATCAATGCCAGGCGTCTTATCAACACCTGCGCCAGTAATAAGAACCTTATTCATAACTAAACCTACTCACCTAAACACAACCATCTAATTTTAAATAACAAAATATACTTGCATCAGCTCAAAAAGGTAACCGAATTTAACAACAGTTGTTCAATCGGGTAAACACCCCACACAACAACCACTCTCACCCCGTCCACGCATTAGACAACACCTCAGCCTGCTTCAGAATCAACTCAACAGCTACAGGCGCATCATCCGGTGGGTATTTGTAGCGTTGCAGGGTGCGTCTTACCAAAATTCGCAGTCTGGCTCGGACACTCTCGCGTACTTGCCAGTCAACAGTTGTCGATGCTCTGAGCTTTTGGGTCAACTCGATGGCGATGGTTTTCAGAATGTCATCACCCAGTTCTCGCACGGCACTTTCGTTATTGGCCAGTGCGTCGTAAAAGGCCACTTCATCTGGGCTCAGTCCAAGGGCTTCATCGCGGGCGAGTTCTGCTTGAAACTCTTTTGCCATGGCGATCAGTTCTTCGATCACCTGTGCGGTTTCAATGCCGCGATTGTTATATCTACGCAGGGTAGCTTCTAGACGGTCGGCGTATTTCTTTTCCTGCACCACGTTGTTTTGGGTTTTAGCTTTTATGCTGTCCTGAATCAGTTTTTCCAGCAACTCCACCGCAAAGTTCTTGTAGGGCATTCGGCGAACATCTTCCAAGAACTCTTCTGACAACAGACCGATATTGGGTTTATCCAAACCGCACAGTGCAAACACATCGTCCACACCACCGGCCAGGATGGCATTGTCTAGTATCTGTTTCAGCGCGGAGCTTTTCTCTTCCTGCGTCAGCTTTTTGTCGACGCTGGTGTGTTTACTGATGGCTGCTTTAACAGCGGACAGAAATGCGATCTCTTTGTGATATTCACGCGCTTGATCTAGTGTGCTGCAGAGTGAGTAGGCTTTACTCAGGGCCAAGACGTTATTTAGAAAGCGTTTTTTTCCATCTTCTAGGCCAAGTACATGGTTGGCGGCTGGAATGAGTACGCGATTGGGATCTTTTTCAAAGTCGCTGTAATCAAACCCTGCATTTTTAGGACTGGGTGCAAACATGCCGTGGATAATGTCTAGTTTTTCTAGCATCACCGAGAAGGCTTCTTCAGCACTGTGAGTGGGCTCTCCCTTACCTTTAGCATCGGTATAGGTTTTCAGTGCCTGCTTGAGCTCGTTGGCAATACCGATATAGTCCACCACCAGACCACCCGGTTTGTTCTTGAACACACGGTTCACTCGGGCGATGGCCTGCATCAGGTTGTGGCCCTTCATGGGTTTGTCGATATACATGGTGTGACAACAAGGCGCGTCAAATCCTGTTAGCCACATATCGCGCACAATGACCAGTTTGAGTGGATCATTCACATCTTTGAAACGCTTTTCGAGACGCTTCTTGGTTTGTTTGTTGTAGATATGAGGTTGCAACAGTGGCTTGTCGGATGCAGACCCTGTCATGACGATTTTAATCGCGCCTTTTTCAGGGTCAGGATCATGCCACTCAGGGCGAATAGCGACGATGGCATTATAGAGTTGCGCACAGATATCACGGCTCATGGCCACGATCATCGCCTTTCCTTCCATGGTCGCAGAGCGGGTTTCAAAGTGTTTGATCAGATCGGCGGCCACTTCTTTAAGACGCGGTTCGGCACCCACCAGTTTCTTCAGTCTACTCCATTCACCTTTGGTTCGCTCGCGCTGGCTTAGATCCTCTTCATCCTCAACCACCTCTTCTACCTGATCGGAGAGTTCATCAATCATTTCACGATTGATATCGAGCTTGGCCAGACGAGATTCATAGTAAATCGGTACGGTAGCGCCATCATTGACGGCATCCTGAATGTCGTAAATCGACACGTAGTCACCAAATACAGCGCGGGTGTCTTTATCTTCAGTGGCGATAGGGGTGCCCGTAAAACCAATGAACGCAGCATTAGGCAGTGCATCGCGCATATGTTTGGCATAGCCAAATTTGTAGGTGCCATCCTGCTTGAGCGTGGCTTTGAGCCCATATTGAGTGCGGTGGGCTTCATCCGAGATCACCACAATATTATGGCGATCATTCAGAATCGGGTGTCCCTGCTCCGCCTCCAGTAGTGCAAATTTCTGCACAGTAGTGAAGATGATGCCGCCAGACTCACGTTCAGCCAGCAATTGTCGAAGCGTATCGCGATCATCTGCCTGAACAGGCGCTTGTTTCAGTAACTCTTTGGCCGCGCTGAAAGTGGCGAACAGTTGACCATCCAGATCATTACGGTCCGTCACTATAATCAGTGTAGGGTTGTTCATTTCCGGTTGCTGGAGCAATTTACCAGCATAGCAGCACATGGAGATGCTTTTGCCTGACCCTTGTGTATGCCAAACCACGCCGGCTTTCTTGCTACCGGGTACCACTTCGTCGCCATAGGTGGCACGCTTTTCACCCACACCTTCCTGCTCAGGCGCTTGAGCGGCAATCACCGTGGCTTTGACCGCCTCACGCACCGCATGGAACTGGTGATATCCGGCAATCTTCTTGATCAGTCGCTCGGTATCGGTCTCGAATATTACGAAGAAACGGATGTAATCCAGAAAGAGTTCCGGGTCAAAAAAACCACGTACCAAGGTTTCCAGCTGCCAATCCAATAATGGTCGGTCATCTTCATGTTTGATGGTACGCCAGGGCATGAAGCGTTCTTGATTGGCAGTCAGCGAACCCACACGGGCATTAAAACCATCACTGATTACCAGTGCTTCGTTGTAGGCAAACAGATCCGGCACTTCATCTTTGTATGTCTGGATCTGATTAAATGCATCCCAGATATCGACGTTTTCAACATTTGGGCTTTTTAGTTCCAAAACCGCCAGAGGCAGCCCATTAATAAAGCAGATAATATCGGGGCGGCGTAGCTGCTTGCTGCCTTGCAGGGTGAATTGATTAATGGCTCGAAAGCGATTGGACGCTAGGGTATTAAAGTCGATCAGGAAGGCACGATCATGAATCACACGTTCGTCGCGTTTGTACTCAACGGGCACCCCTTCCAGAAGCAGGCGATGGAAAGCGCGGTTATTCACCACCGTATCGAGACTGTCAGGTTTTCGGACGATTACGAGTACCTGCTCAACGGCACTGTCGGGCAGGTGCGGATTGATGCGTCGAATCGCCGCTTCCAAATCAACTTGTAACAACACCTCTCGGTAGTCTGTCCGCTCTGGGGTCATACCATCGGGTGCCAGATCAGGACCATGGGCCAACTCCCAGCCCACTTCGGTAAACCAGGCCAGACAGTGTTGTTCCAGTTGATCTTCAGTCATGGGTCAATCCCTTAACAATCTTCACTTAAGCACAAAAGCTTAAAATTATTTGACTACAATGGACAGCAGTTTATACTTGTTCTTAATACGCTTGGCGCCTCTTCACAGTTTTACTGTGTACGCGCCGGCTCTCATTTCTGGGGCCATAAACTCCAAGACTGCCACCCTGCTACAACCCCAAAGTCTTCAATTCTCAATGCTTGAGAGGGTGCTTGCGGAAACTCAGCTATTACCGCCGCTAAACGCTCATGCCATCGACTATTCGGGCAGATCACCTTTAACATAACCTGCATCAAACAGAAATAAAAGAAAGGACGCGCATTGTTCATAGACTGCCAATAGGCCGCACCGGTTGGAATAGACGAACGCTCCAGCACGTTAATATTCCAAAGACGACTATGATGTGCAGATACATTTCGAATAAAGTTAAGGCTGCGAAGCCAAGACGCAAAAATATCACCATCTGACAGCCCATATTTCTGAGCAATTGCCACTCGATCAGCGATCTTCATTCCAGCATAAAGCTTGGACATCATGCCAAAGTCCCAAACCTCAACAGCAACCCAAATCGGCAACTTGCCATAATTATTCTGGTAATGCTCTACAAAAGGTTCACGGCGCGAACGCCATAGATGACTGTGATATTTCTCAAGCCAAAGCTGATGCTCTGTTTTTTCCCTTAGCAGGACCATTCTTTTTTATCTGTTTGCTAAAATGGCCATGTAAGCATTTAGGATTCTCATGCGCATAGGGATCAGCCTGCCCCAGTCGGTGAGCAATATCCACACGCACAGCCATTTCAATGTGTTCAAGTGCATCCATAGCCAGCAGCCGCAATTTCTTATCGAATACGTAAAGCTTCACCACATCCGCAAAGTGGCTTCCTACTATAAAGCGATCCAATCGACGTGGTGTCTTACTGCTAGAAGCTTGAACCGGATCTAGTACCCGAAAAGGGTACCAGTACCCACTAAGGCGATAATATCCGAGGCGCTCAAGATAGCTTTTCGCGGCCTCTTGATTGTCAGTAAGCATCCCTCGTTGATTCAATAAAGCAAGCTGATCATCAAAGGATTTCCATGGTTTGGGTGGATTTACCTGCTCACCTGTCATAAGTGCTAATTCTCTATCCCTGTTGAGGTGTATCTACCTTGAGTACTATAAAGTGTTCAATCAATCGAATCATCAGCTCTTTCTGCTCCGGTAGGCTTTCGGCTAACAGTAACGCCAACGCCACGAGCGTATTGTCGTTGATAAACTGCGCAGGGGACGACTTAACAAACTCAAAGCCTGTTCAAACTCGATGCCGCGTTTGGCGAGACGCTTCTGATTCAGTGTGGAGCCCTGCACCAGATGCTGCTTGAGTACGCTGGTAGCCGATTGGCGGAACTGAACGCCACGCTGAGACTGAACGCGGCAGCCGACCGATATGATGACATCGAGGTTGAAATAGTCGACCTGATAGGTTTTGCCGTCGGCGGCAGTATGTGCAAATTTTGCACATACTGAATCACGCTCCAGCTCCCCCTCGCTGAAGACGTTTCGGATGTGCTTGGTGATAATCGATCGCTCACGTGCGAATAGCTCACACATCTGAGCTTGGCTGAGCCAGACGATTTCCTTATCCAGTGCTACCTGTAACTCGGCGTAACCATCCGCACTGGTAAAAATTTGGATTCGGTGAGTGGTCATGCTTCTTCCTCGCTTTCAATGTCTGCAACTGACAATTCGCCGGAGAGGAGTTTAGGGAGGAGGGTATCGCGGAGCTCTGATAACGACTTCGACTGGTCACCATGACTTTTCGCCAAACGCAAGTAACTGCCAGCAATAGAATCAAAGCATTCGACTATTCTTTGAGGGTAAATTAGCCACATCAAGTCAGCCATCGCTTTTGCATTTGCTCTTTGTCGCCCACTTGTACCTGTCATTGACTGCATAGCAGCAGTTCGAAAACTTTCATTACGAGCCATAAAATAACCTAGTGAAGATGGGTAGTTAGGCTTCGGCCTTAAGACAATATACTCGGTCGAACCCCAACCAGTTTCACCCTCGTTTAGAAAATCAACATACGCCGTTTTTCCATTTTCGAGACAAGGTGTAATTCGTGCTAATAAAGTGTCACCGTTGATAAACTTGGTTCCACTGGCCATTTCTCGCTCTATGACCTCAACAGCCAAATGCCCAGACGTTGGTACATTTTTCATATCGAGGTAAGGCGCGAGGGTACCGTTTTTGAGTGTGCGGCGAGGGTTAAAGTCCAGAAGATCAGATACAGTACCAACCTCCCACCCCTCCGGTATCTCACCCAACTCACTATCCTGCATGGCAGAAGGGAACAACTCGGCGGTGGCGTAGAGTTTCGCATACTCTTCTGGCTTCTCGATTTGCATCTGGGCCAATTGCTCAGCACCCTTACCTGAAATTGCCTGCATGGCGACGTGGTTCATGTAGGTGTCGAGGTCGATGCTGATTGGCTGATCTGCCAACTCACCTGCATAGCAGTCGGGTGAAGCGGACTCATTGCCAGGTTGCAGGTCATGCCAGCGTTCACGAGCAGCGATCTTGGCCTTGACTGGCTCGAAATCGACAAACCAGCTTTTGAAAGTCGCCTGCGCCATCTGTTCGAGTGTTTGGTTGATCTGGTGGTTGAGCTGGATTTTTTCCGCAAGGCTGCTGAGTATCTTTGCGATATAGTCTTCACTATTACCTTGGCGTGGAATCTTCAATGCCTTTAGCACAGGTATCCTGACATTACTAACTGTAGTACCTGTTCCCTCGTTCCACGAAATTTGATGCTGCACAAAAGGGGATTGCAGAGCCCAGTATAGATATTGACCGCTAACTTCTTTTTTTGGGCGCAACAAAACCTGTCGCTGTCCCAAACAACACTTTAAGCCATCAGGTATAAGGCAGACCTCTCCCATTGGTGCCTCACGTGTGAACACAATATCACCGACCTGTGGCACAGCTCTTTTAATACGGGACTCGAAACCAGCTTCATCGGTATAGCTCGGCGAAGAAAGGTCCAGCTGTCCATCTCGGATATTTTGATTGCGAAGTACAATTACACCTGAATCTGTCCATTTAGGTGTAGAGTGTGGACAGTCCACCACGAGTTCACACATTTCCTCAAGCGAAGTAGTATCAGTGCTCATACCATAATCCCTAAAATATTCTGTTGAATTTCAGATTCAAGTCTCACACTGCTAGCAAACTGCATTGTCGATTGCTGAGGAAAATTCAAAATGCGACCACTCATTCAACCAACCTTATAGCCATCTTCATTGAATTTAGCACTGAGTTAAATGCCTTCTGACATAGTTCACGTATGCAGTTCACTGCCACTACACCTCATCCCAATTGTGGTATAATTGTTCCAATCAATATCTGTCAGGAACTTTGTCATGAATCGCAAGCCCTCTACTGCCAAGGTGACAATTTCTCGTGATCGCATTATGCGCGCTGTCGCCAGCTCTAGCGCGATTTAAACAGGAGAGAGCACTGAAGTTATTGAGAAACGCCTTAAAACCAAGGATCAGCGCTTTGCTAAGCTGGTACTGGCTTCCTGAATACTGAATCACAATTTTACTGTTCATTCAGCACATCTCGAATGAGCCGTTCAACATTCTGGTAACCACCTTCACTGCCAGTCACTTGATAACGGTTTGCCATGCTAGACTGATCAGAGCTCATACCCCAGCCCCCCCAGATTCCGCTTAATCTCAACCTCCAACCGCTCACTCTCAGCAAACTGCCCTCGCAACTGCTCAGTCAACCGCGCCATCTTATCCGCGAAAGGCTCACCATCATCCTCCTGATCAGGTGCACCGACGTAACGGCCCGGTGTTAGCACGAAGTCATGCTTCTCGATCTGCTGGAAATCAACGGAGGCGCAGTAACCCGCTTCATCTTCATAACCGCTACCCGATCGCCAAGCATGAAAGGTGTCGGCAACTTTGCGAATGTCCTCATTGGTAAAGTCACGTAGTACCCGATCACGCATATAGCCAAGGTTGCGAGCATCGATGAACAGCACTTGATCACGGCGGTCACGCTTTTTACCGTCCTTACCCGACTTATCTTTAGTCAGGAACCAGATGCAGGCGGGAATCTGGGTGTTGGTAAACAACTGCCCAGGCAAGGCGACCATACACTCGATCAGGTCTTCTTCGATCAGACGTTTGCGAATCTCACCTTCATTGTTGGTGTTGGAGCTCATCGAGCCGTTGGCTAACAGCAGTGCCATGCTACCAGTGGGTGCTAGGTGGTGGAGCATGTGTTGCATCCACGCAAAGTTAGCGTTGCCTTTGGGTGGAGTGCCGTATTTCCAGCGCGCATCTTCTGCTAGCGATTCGCTCCACCAGTCTTTCATATTGAAAGGCGGGTTGGCCATGACAAAATCGGCTCGCAGATCTGGATGCTGATCATCAAGGAAGGTGTCGCCATTCTTTCGGCCAAAATTAAAATCAATACCTCGGATTGCCATGTTCATGGCCGCCAACTTCCACGTGGTTGGATTAGATTCTTGGCCATAGACAGAAATATGTTTCTTCTGCTCAGCGGGGTCGTAATGCTGTTCTTTCGCATGCTCTTCAATGAACTTATCGCTGGAGACGAAGAACCCACCTGACCCCATGGCAGGATCGTAAACACGGCCACTGTAGGGCTCCAACATCTCGACGATCAGGGTGACGATGCTTTTCGGGGTGTAGTACTGACCACCCTGCTTGCCTTCCGCTAGGGCAAACTGACCCAGAAAATACTCGTAGACATGGCCCAGTACGTCTTTGCTGTGCAGGCTCAGACGCTCACCGTTAAAGACAGGCTTGGTGAAGGAGGTATCAGAGAAGGTGTTGATCAAACCCAGTAGCTTATCATTGTCCAGTTGGTACTGGCTAATGCGGTTGAGGATACCCTTGAGCTTGATATTGCTCTTTTCAATCTCTTCCAGTGCGTTGTCGATCAGCCAAGATACGGAGCGGAGCTTTACGTCATGTCCAGCATCGTCCTGCCACAGTACTGAACCGATCGGCAGTACCGCTTTTTCTTTTAGCGTATTCCAGCGTGCGGCTTTGGGCACCCAGAACACATTGGCTTCACGGTAGTAGTCCAGTACTTCCAACTCATCTCGGAACGCCCGCTGGTAGTCCTCGTCACTGTCGAAGTCGTCACGCGGCAGATAATAGATGTTGTTGTCATCATCGTTTTGGAACAACTCCAGCAGAGATTCCTGACGCTCCTCGAAGGCGGTAGTTTTCAACCCAGTTGTCCAAAATACTATGCTTAAGCTGCTTGTTTGTTGAGTGCCATTTCTTCAAGTCTTGCGGGATTTAGTGAGACGGCACCTTTAGGCTCCCAATTTCGAGTT
>NZ_QKRX01000025.1 GCF_003284585.1 Nitrincola tibetensis | reverse complement strand
CTTTAGTACTGAAGCTTTACGCTCACTGGAATAACGAGGCATAACAGTTCTCATTCCACCCGCTCAAAGAATTATAAAAGGCTAAATCGCCAAGTGGACAACTAGGCTAACAGAGCGGGACGCCTCTACTATTGATCTAGATTGTTTCTCATTTTTATTCGAAGCTCAGTGCGCCATCGAACAGACCAAACGAAGCCAACCCCCTATTCTGAACCTAGATGAGGCGATGGAGCCGTCTGTACAGGAGTTACATCGTGCGCTACATGGAACGTAGCGTCACCCAATTTTAGATTTGTGATAAAGAGGAGATATTGATGAACAATATCGTTTATATCGTCGGTGTGGTCGTGATCGTTTTGGTGGTTCTTTCCTTTCTGGGTTTACGATAACACCTCATCACTAAAATGTTTCACGAGTGTTTTTTTCCAGACCGCACAAGCAGGCTACTGAAGCAGCAACCCCCCATATAAGGCTGCATTGAGCGCGACTTACTACTGAGTATTCTTAACAGAGTCCCGCACAATAGGAACCGGATGTTGACGTATAATCTGGTTGCGTCCGGCCGCTTTGGCTAGGTAAAGGCGTTCATCCGCCAGAAGCAGCAGACGATCTGGGCTGATTTCGTCTGGCTTAGGGGTTTCTGATGCGACCCCAATACTCAGTGTGATCCGCTCACTGCAATTGGAATACGCATGTGGCACATTGAGTTTGGCAATGCTTTCTTGTATTCGGCACGCCAGTTTGCAGGCCCCTTGCAAATCAGTTCCAGGCAGAATGCAAACAAATTCCTCGCCACCATAACGTGCGACGAGATCACCAGGTCTAGTCACTGTTGCCAGCATCGTACTGGAAACCTGCTGCAGACACTCATCCCCCGCCGCATGACCGTAATTGTCATTAAAGGGCTTAAAATAGTCGATATCCATAAAAATCAATGCGATTGGTTGTTGTTGCTCACGAGCCTCTAGCCATAGTTGCTCTAGCTGCGCATCAAAGTGGCGACGGTTGGCTAAGCCAGTTAATCCATCGATGCTAGACAAGGTGTGCAAGAGATCGCGCTGATCCAAGCCTGCCTGAAAGGCTCTTAACAGTTGATCAAGCCCTTTAACTAAATGATCCAGCTCATCCCCTTTATTGTATTTAAGGTGTGGGCGGTGCCATTTTCCAGGTTCTTCCGGATTAACGGTTTGCAGTGCATTGTAAACGCGTAACAATGGACCTGTTATTAAAAACGCAAACACCCAAACCATTAACAATACTATTCCCAGAGTCTTCAGTAAACTAAGCGAAAAGATTAGCAGACTGCGTTGAGAAAAGGCCTGCCCCAGCGCTTGCTGTGCAAGTATCAGTTCGAGCTCACCGACTATGCGTCCGGAATCATTCGCATGAGTCCGGTACTCAAGCGTTTGTTGGTAATGCAAAATATCACCAAACAAGCGTTGGTATAATGGGTTACTGGTCTGTTCGACATCACCGAGGCTATACATGACGCGGCCAAAGTCATCTCGCAGCTCCACCTTGGCGACCGTTTCACCTGAGTAAAGGCCAGTAACCACCTGTTCGGCCAGCTCTGGATTAAGCTGAAAAGCGGCCTCTGCTGCACTGGCGTCAACCAATTTAAGCATTTGTTGGGTTTGGCTCTGCACTTCAGCACGCATCTTGCGAACGTCTATGACTAGCTCTATTGAGCCAGTAATAAAACTGAGCATCAGCCCTGCCAAGAGTGTAGCCAGTGCCTGCTTGCTGGTTAAACTGCGGCGACGGGAAACCTTGTTCGCACGCTTCATTAATGAATCTCTTTGAACTGATTTAAGCTTAGCTGTGCACCTTGCTGTTGTAAAAGTATGTCTAGGGTGGTTTGCATCTGTTGATGCAGCTCGGACGGAAGAGACACATGACAGGCAAGATAGAGTGGAACCTCATTAAAAACAAATAATTGTTTTAACTCAACCCCTTGACGATCGGCTAAGTAATTAGCGGCATCAACACCTGTGATCCACACATCTATCAAATCGGCATTCAAACGGTCCATATTTTCGTGGTCCGCGTTTGCCAGAATCAGGTTATGGCCTTGATCTTGTACATATCGACCAACCGCATCTTCACGAAAACTACCAAGACGCAAGCCAGCCAGGTCATCAAGACTCTTCGCCTCAATAGACGAAGAGGCCAGTGAAAAAGCCGCCCACTGATTACTCAGTAAGGGGCCGATCCATTTAAACAGGGGCTCTCGTTCAAGTGTGCGAGTGGCTGAATAGACACAGGTATTTTCAAGCATTTGAGCTTCGGTTAATGCACGCGCCCAAGGTAATAACTGAAACTCAGCTTCAAGTCCACTGTGCTCTATAAGACTTTTAAGCAATTGTGTTGCCGTCCCCCATATTTCACCTTGTTTATTGATGTAGTTATAGGGTGGATACTCTTCCGTAACTAGCCTAAGTGAAGGCACTTGCCCGCTAGCTTTATTCACGGCCGTTTGCAGTTGAGAGGTCAGTGCTGGATCTGTTTCGGGATTGAGCGCAAAATAGAGATAGGCCTCATTGAGTGTATAGACCACCTCAAACGCTTGTTGATCGTATCCACGAGTATCCATCAGCCAATACGCCACATCCTCACTATACGCCCATAAATCAACGCGATTGGCTTCCAGCATTGCCAGTGCACTCGTATTGTTTATTGCCGTATGGATTCGAGATGAGTCAACCCCTAATTCTCGCAATCGTTGGGAGCCTATATCCTCATGGATGACGGCTATCTTCAAGTCAGACTGATTGAGTGCCTCGATACTGTCAATCTGAATAGCGCTCGATTTACGTGCCATCAGCACTACTCGGTCAGCGGAGATCGGGCCAACCCAATGAAATAAACCTTCACGAGCCTCAGTGCGAGTAGTCGAAAAAAGAACACTATTAGGTGTATTGAGTACAGTTTCATAACCACGAGCCCAAGGCAGTATTTCGATGCTACCCCGATCGAGTTTTCGACCATCAACTTCGAATGCACGCTCTAGCAGCTCAACAGCTAACCCCTGCAGCCTACCATTTTCAACATAGTTGTAGGGTGGATACTCTTCAGTTATAAATCTGAGTTTATCTAGGCCAGCATACACTTGTGCTGGCAGAGTCAGGACCAGAACCAATAAAAAAGACCAGTTACGCATAGGCTATCCATACCTGTATTAATATACCTAGTGATTAACAAAGTTTTAGCTCTCTTATAATTAGAATTTAAAACAGAGCTTTTGCATAGGCGTTGTTTAGAAAATACAGAATAGAGCAAAGATATACAAGCCGTTCTGTTGGTTGAGTTGGATAGATTTTGTTTGAATTAGGCATGTTGAAGAAGCGTATCGAGTCACCTGGCTCGCTGTCACTCTCCCCACCCTTTAACTCACTTCATATTTACTTGGAGCCACTAAGGGAATCTCTATAATTACTCGACTTCCCACGCCCACCTCACTCTCCATCGATATCTTCCCTCCCAGAATACCTGTCACTAAGTTATAACAAATATGTAACCCTAGACCAGACCCCCCTTGACCAAAACGAGTTGAGTAGAAAGGATCAAAAACATGGCTAATATCTTCAGGCTTTACACCAACACCATCATCAGACACCACAATTCTGACAGAATTAGAAGCCATGCAATCTGCTGTAAGCGTAATCCTTCCAGCAACATCATCTTGAAAAGCATGCACTAATGCATTGCAAATAATGTTTGTTAAGACTTGCCCAAGTGGGCCTGGATAACTATCAAGAGAAATCACATCTTTTATTTCATTAGATACTGCATGTGGCGTATTTTTAAATGTTGGTTTTAAGCTAATAATAACATCATCAACGGTGTCTTTTAATTCAAATGTTCTTCTACTCATGCTCGTTTGGTCTACAGCCAATTGTTTAAAGTGCGCTATCAAACCTGAAGCACGCTGCAGATTTCGATCTAAAATCATACAGCCTTCAAGCATATTATTGACATAATCAGACAACAAGCTTCGTTTAATTTTTCCAGAAACTAAATATTCATTAAATTCATTTGTTTTACTCATCAATGTAGTAGACACTGTGATCGCATTGCCAAGAGGTGTATTAATTTCATGCGAAACTCCCGCCACGAGCCCTCCCAGGGAAGCCATTTTTTCGGCTTGAATCAACTCAGCCTGAGTTGCCTTTAAACTATTTAAAGTTTCCTCAGCTCGTTCCCGTGCTTGTAGCAAATCATTTTCTATTTGAACTTGCTTTTTCAAACCTTCATTATAAAGAGATATCAGTTCACCAAGCTCATCGTCAGATTTATAATCAACAGTGAGCCTTTCGCCCGTTAACTTATAACGATCTATAGACTTCAAAAAATCATATAATGGCATTAATAACTTAAAATGAAATGTACGTAAGGTTACGAAGGCAAGAACCAAATAAATCATCATACTGACAGCAAGAATATATTTTATATCTTTTATAGTATCTGAAAAGACATAGTCAAAACGACTTGATATATAAATATTACCTAGTATAAACACACGATCTGAAACCTGATAAACGATTGGAAAGTCTGCAGAAATGAACTCACCCTCAACATCAGCACACTGTCCTTTCTGGAGAGGCTCTCGCACTGAGTCTTCATACGTCAGTTTTATGCAAAGTAAGTTTGAGCCTTCAAAAGCACTATCCACAATCGCATTAATCACATTATCAGAGTACTGCCATAAAGGTTCGGACAGAATTCGAGAAAGCTGCTGGACATTGTTTTGCAGAAAGGATTGTTTATTTTCTCGCTTGTTTTCTGACTCTTGATACAGCAAAACCAAAACAAACAAACATAGGAAAAGGGTCAATATTGGGTAGATATGCAAAAAATAACGCCGCGTCAATCGGCTTTTCATTAAAAGAGTCATGTTAAATACACATTAGCAAACATCAGCTTAGCTGCTAACTTGTGTGTTTTCAGCATTTTATCACCTCAGTCTATACCGCTAACAATAGTCTTTAAAGACTATAGTCCAGCCTCTCCCGTTTCTCCATTAATGATGAGGCTAAACACTGAGCTGGCAGCAGCAGGCACATTCCCCCTGCAGACTCTTCAAAAAAGCCAGCAAACTGGAGCTTATGGTCTATGATAAAGATCAGAAGTATCGTAACTGCGAGAAAACCCAATATGCATACTAGAGCCATCTCATCTAAACTTCTGGCCATCATGCTGATCATAGCGGCATCACTTATTAGCATCGCCAATCCGGCAATGTCCAACCCCCTTACTGCTCAGCCAGAACAACGCAATATTTTAAAAGTCTTGAAAGCTGACTTTCGACATCGCCCACCCGAAATGTTATTTGATGAACGAAATAACCAAATGCTAAGCCCACTCAAAGATATTCTTGAGGAAGCCGCCGCTAAGATAGGCTACAGCATTCTTTGGACACATCGTCCCTTTGCGCGTAGTTACGAGGAGTTGCGTACAGGTGACGTCGATATTGTACCGAGAACCGTCCGTAACCAAGAGCGCGAAGAATTTATCGCCTTTCTCGGCCCAATTGCTGAGCAAAACCGGAATATACTGTTTTTGGTCAAACTTGGGGAAGAGAGCAAGATACTCTCCTATGAGGACCTCTATAATCTGACAATTGGTACCAAACGAGGCACTGCCTACTTTGATCGTTTTAATCAGGATATCATGCTGCAGAAAATTGAATCAGTGGATGATAAAAACATGGCACAGATGTTCATCAATGGTCGGTTTGATACCATGGTTATTCTGGATAGATCTGCGATAGAAATAGCACTTGAGCAGTTAGGCTATAACAAATACAGCTATGCACACTATTACTACCCGAATGAAATCGGAAATTATTTCGGCATGTCTCGCAAGTCCCCCCACTTCCATATTTTTGACGATTTGAATCAGGCACTGCTGGAAATGAGGGCATCCGGTCGCATCAAGGAAATCTACGCGGCATATAACTTGCTCTCTGAACTGGAATAACGACGAGGCGTTCGTCTCTACCCTTGGCCTTCGCTTCTTTGTAACCAGCAGGCTCTAGAGTCCAAGTGAATATCCTTGACACTCTTGGGGTCAAAGCGGGTATCAAATGACGCCACCGCTATCGAGACCCAATCCGGAAATTTTTCGCTACCGCTCCACTCGATGTTAGAGCCGCAAACACTACAGAACTTTCTAACAACGCGCCCAGATGAGTGATAAGACGTAAGAAGTTCTTGCCCCGACAAATACTCCAAATCAGATTTAGGAAGACTCGCATAGGTAGCAAATGCAGCACCATGTTGCTTTTGGCACATTGTACAATGGCAGTTGGATACCGCTTTAGGCTCTGACCTTAAACGAAATGAAACAGCACCACACAAACAACTCCCCCTATGCATTTTGACTCCTGCCCTAAGTGTCAACCTGATGTTGAACCAACTGATTTTAAGATAACATATGAACATGATGCTTCAAAACACGGAGGAATGACATCCTCAGAAAACTTCACTTGCATAGTAATTACCTAGTCAACGATTTGGTACTATTAATAGTACCAGTCAACAGGTGCAGCTTAGAAGTGAAGGCGAAGCCGCAACGAAAATGCTGTCGCTGTGCTTGGCCTTGTTAGGGCACTTGACGTATACTTGTACGGAAACTCCGTACATCAAGGTGTAATCATGGATACAATCAGTGTAAACAAATTTAGAGACAACCTGAAGAGCGTTGTAGAACAAGTGGTTAGCAGGCACGAGCCACTCAAGGTAACTCGACGAGCCGGAGATGCATTCGTTGTAATGAGTGCCGACGACTGGGAGCGAGAGCAGGAAACGCTTCATGTTCTCCAAAGCCAGAGCCTCATGCAACAGATTGCCTACTCCCTTGAAACCCACAACCGTGGTAAAGGCTATATACCGACTGAAGAGCAAATGAATGAGATCACTGGTATTTGAAGGCAACACCTGGGAAGAGTATGAAACTATGCGCGAGAAGGACAAACAATTGCACAAGGCTTTGTGTAAATTACTCAAGGAAATGCTGCGTTCAAACGACCCTGCTTCAGGTTTAGGGAAGCCTGAGCAACTTAAGCACACCCTCTCTGGCCTTTGGTCCAAGCGGATATCACAAAAAGATCGTTTGATATATCGGTTTAGCGAAAAGTCCATTTATATCTTCGCTATTGGTGGTCACTACGATCAGCCCTAACGAGCCTGTCTGATTAGACATTTTGAAATCAAAATCCCCAGCATCGCCAGCCTATCCTTCATCCTGGTGATTATTCCCCGCTCGAACCGATGATCTTAACCATCCATTCAAACAGCCTGTATTCAGTAAACGTAAACCGATTCAGCCCCTTGTTGCACTCCAGATTGCCAAATACCGGTTCCACATTACCCAATCGCTGGCTGTAGATATGCCGTCCCACCGGGCTGTCGATCTTCTGCTCTTCTCGATAAAGCCTGAGATCTTTTTACCATCACCTAGTGTAAAGCTGACCCGGCGACCATTCGACTGGTTCTCTCGGCGCCATCCCTTGCCACCTGTGAGGTAAAGTTCTGTTGCCTGATTTTAGCCCTTGTCTGTTGCGTCAGCCAAGAACTGTGGAGCTAATCCGACAGTCTCAACGCCCCTCCAAAAACGGCGCGAGGAACGAGCGTCCCGCGACCGTAGGGAGTGAATTTAATGGCTTTGTTAAGCTTGCGCTGCAAAATCATATGGACGAACTTGCAGCATAGACTGATTTTGACGGGCAACCCAAAGGTCGTAAGCATTCTGAAGCCTAAGCCAATGATCAGCACTGGGTTTCTTAAAAGCTAGCTCAAGCCGCACTGCCATTTCAGGAGTAATAGAACCTCTACCGTTTAATACTTTAGATAAAGTTTTACGGCTTATATTAAGGTGCTCAGAGACATCAGTAATTGTTACACCTGATGGTTCAATTACTAATTCTTTAAGAATTTCACCCGGATGAGCCGGATTGTACATACTCATTAGTGATAATCCTCATAATTGACTATTTCAGCATCTTTGCCAGTGAAACGAAAAGTGACCCGCCAATTTCCGCTTACTGATACAGACCATATGCCTTTACGGCTTCCTTTTAATTCATGCAAACGAAGACCAGGTAAATCCATATCTTCTGGAGATTCTGCTTGATCAAGGTTTGTAAGAATAAGCCTTAAACGCGTGGCGTCTTTCGCCTGAATCCCAGAGGTTTTACCAGACTTGTAGAACCTCTCAAGGCCTTTGTGTATGAAGCTTATAATCATGAATGCATCGTAACCTATAAGGTTACACATGACAAGTGCTGATTTTTGAGCTTAACGTTTAGCTTGAGGGGCGCGGAGACAGAAAGCGAAGCTTGCTGGCGGAGCGTCCCCCTCGAAGCGATTGTTGGGCGGGATAACAGCTAAAAAAGAGGGTCATAACGCTTTGGGGGAAGATAAATCAAGACGGCTTCTTCTACGTGAAGGAGGTGTGTTCTACAGTCAATCTGCGACATCACCATCATGCTCTCGTGTGGCACTATCGAGCATCTTGGGCAGGACCGACAGCCGTATATAGAAAACCAGCACGAAAAACGCAACTCCACAAGCTATCCAGTAAATGCTGCTACCAAGTCTACTGCCATTTTGAAAGCTGCCAAGCGTGAAAAAGATTATCAGAAGCCCCACCACCCAGGAAAATCCCGAAAAGACGAACTTCAGGAAGCGATACCTAAAGCCCGCTTGAAGCTCACGCTCAGACCACTGAGTATCGCTGTCGTATTCTGGTTTGGCGGCCGACCAGGCCGTGAACGCCAAAGCGATGATAAGTACCGGAAGTAGGAACAGAATGATGTCCATGATGCTATGCCCAACGAGCTTGTAGAAAAACCTAATTTCGACAAGTTTTTCCGCCAGAGCCCGATCTATATTATTCATTTTCAATTGCTGACTTCGGTCAGCAATCACGTATTTCATCTGTCTTTTTAACTTTTACTTTTATAGGCCTTAAGCAATTGCCCCTTCAGAGCCTCATTCAGAAGCCATCTCATCCTGATTTCCGCCTCATCCGCTCAATCCACCGTATTTCGCTAACTTCTCTACATTATGCACCAAACAGTACAATTGCCACTGACCCTGTACCTTGTTTTTACCTCGTAAGCTAAAACGGCTGAGCCCTTTGTTGGTGCCAATATTGCCGAACACAGGCTCCACAACAGACATTCGATGGCTATAAATTTGCTTCCCTTTAGGACTATCCACTCGGTGCTTCATCCAGTCAGTATAGGTCGGCGCACGCTGGTCGTTAAGTGCAAAACTGACTTGTCTTCCGGCACCTTTGCGATGATTCGCTGACGCTGGATTCTTCATGCACTTATCTTTTATAGCGCAATGACGGCATTGTAGTAATCGACCTTCAAAATAGGCTGTGCATTGACCACGTTCATTCGTTTTAACTCCCCGATGACTAATCTGCTCACCCGCCGGACAAATACATATCATCCTAACTGGATCAAACTGGAACTCGCTAGCGGGAATCAGAGGTTTCGCTTTAAGCTTTCCTAGTGACTGATGGCGCTTGCCTTTACCCATCCTTGGCTGGTTCTGCTTTAAAAAAGCATCGATCTTATTGGCAGCCGCATCCAGTGTTTGAATGGTTTTAGTCTTACGATTATTACGTTCCAATGATTCTTCACTTTCACAGGAATCTTTTTCTTGATGCTCACTGAGATGATACTGGATCAAGCGCTTGAGCTTTTGACGCTTCTGTTCCAGTTCTTTAAAGGTGCCAGACCATTCCTTGGATGCATTAGAGCGCATTTTACAACCATCAATAGCAAAGAGCTCATGACCCAACAGTCCTTGTTGGTCACAGATGAGTAGCACTTGTTCAAATAAGGCTTTTATTGCCTGAGTTCGGCTACTGACAAAGTGAGCAATCGTAGTAAAGTGCGGCACGGTGTCGCAAGATAAGGCTTTGAAGATGATATTCGTTTCGCAGCACCACTGGATCTCACGGCTGGAGGTAATGCCCTTGGAATAAGCAAATAATATAATTTTGAGTAGTATCGCAGGGTCGTATGCTGGGCAACCTTCGGTATCATTTTTATAGGGCTTGTGAAAAGCCGATAAGTCGAGTTTTTCAGAGATCAGGTAATGCAGTGCAAACTCAAACGTTCCAGGTTGGATCTGTTCTAGGTAGTTAATCACCACCATCGACATCTGGTTGTAATCATAATGTTTGAACTTTGCCATCCTGAAGCCTCCATTTCCTGAAAGTCTTATCAAAGCATAGATGGAGAGGTTTTTCTACAGCCTGAACGCCCGCTATAAACGGCGCGAGGAACGAGCGTCCGCTGTCCCAGCGACCAACGGGAGCGATTGCTGCGGATTGTTATATGCCTTGCCCAACAATGAGTATGCGCATATACTATGCACATTACACATGCGGAGCAACAGCCATGAATTACGCATACAATACCCAAGCCCCCAAGAAACCCACCAATGTCAGTATAAACAGTGATTTACTTGAAAAAGCCAAAGGTCTCAATATCAATCTATCTGCAACTTTGGAGCATGCCCTGGCTGATCAATTAAGGACTGAACAGCGCGCTCAATGGCTACGCGAGAACGCCGATGCCATTCAAGCATACAACCAATTTGTCGAAACCAACGGCACGTTCAGCGACAGTGTCAGGAAGTTCTGATGAGTCAATTTTGCGCATATAAGAACCCCAACCCAGCTACTCGCACCCAATACCCTTACCTGCTGGATATACAAAGTGGTTTATTAAGTGAACTGAGAACAACCATTGTCATTCCGCTTACACCTTCAAAAATGGCTGCACAGATAAGCCTATCGAGGCTCAATCCCACATTCATTCTTGATGGTGAGAGCTTCACAGCAATGACACAAGACCTTGCAGGTGTAGATCGCAAACAGCTCGGTGTTCAGGCCTATGACCTGACCTCACAACGCGCTGACATTACTGCGGCAGTCGATTTTGTACTCTCTGGCATATAACGAGCTTGTAGAAAAACCTAATTTCGACAAGTTTTTCCGCCAGGGCCCGATCTATATTATTCATTTTCAATTGCTGACTTCAGTCAGCAATCACGTATTTAATTTGTCTTTTAGCTTTTACTTTTATAGACCTTAAGCAATTTCCCCTTCAGAGCCTCATTTAAGAGTAAGGGCATCCTGATTTCCGCCTCATCCGCTCAATCCACCGTATTTCGCTAACTTCTCTACATTATGCACCAAACAGTACAATTGCCACTGACCCTGTACCTTGTTTTCACCTCGCAGACTAAAACGGTTGAGTCCTTTGTTGGTGCCAATGTTGCCGAACACAGGCTCCACAACAGACATTCGATGGCTATAAATTTGCTTCCCTTTAGGACTATCCACTCGGTGCTTCATCCAGTCAGTATAGGTCGGCGCACGCTGGTCGTTAAGTGCAAAACTGACTTGTCTTCAGGCACCTTTGCGATGATTCGCTGACGCTGGATTCTTCATGCACTTATCTTTTATAGCGCAATGACGGCATTGCAGTAATCGACCTTCAAAATAGGCTGTGCATTGACCACGTTCATTCGTTTTAACTCCCCGATGACTAATCTGCTCAACCGCCGGACAAATACATATCATCCTAACTGGATCAAACTGGAACTCGCTAGCGGGAATCAGTGGTTTCGCTTTAGACTTTCTTGAGGACTGATGGCGCTTGCCGTATTTTCCTTTTTGGTGTGCAAACTTAGGGTCGCGACTTCTAAACTGGTTGTCAGGAATATAGCCATTAATCTGATTTTCGTGCAAATACTTCATATTAGCTTCGTTAGCAAAGCCAGTATCAGCCGTCACGATAACGCCGCCTGCATATACATTGTCATCAATACCAAGCCGCTGATAGCGTGCTTTAATACTCTCTAATACAGGTTCCAAAGTATGATGTTCCTGCCCTTCACCGAAGGCTTGTNATACAGGTTCCAAAGTATGATGTTCCTGCCCTTCACCGAAGGCTTGTGCATCAATGATAATTTGATGTTTTTTGTCGACTGCTGCAACGCCGTTATAGCCTTGAATGGTGCCTTTGCTGGTCGTCATCTTGGCTGACTCTGGATCAGTGATATTGCTCTTCACTTCCTTGCTGCGCTTGCCTTTACCCATCCTCGGCTGGTTCTGCTTTAAAAAAGCATCGATCTTATTGGCAGCCGCATCCAGTGTTTGAATGGTTTTAGTCTTGCGATTATTACGTTCCAGTGATTCTTCACTTTCACAGGTATCTTTTTCTTGATGCTCACTGAGATGATACTGGATCAAGCACTTGAGTTTGTGACGCTTCTGTTCCAGTTCTTTAAAGGTGCCAGATCATTCCTTGGATGCATTAGAGCTCATCTTACAACCATCAATAGCAAAGAGTTCATGACCCAACAGTCCTTGTTGATCACAGATGAGTAGCACTTGTTCAAATAAGGCTTCTATTGCCTGAGCTCGGCTACTGACAAAGTGAGCAATCGTAGTAAAGTGCGGCACTGTGTCGCAAGATAAGGCTTTGAAGATGATATTGGTTTCACAGCACCACTGGATCTCACGGCTGGAGGTAATGCCCTTGGAATAAGCAAATAATATAATTTTGAGCAGTATCGCAGGGTCGTATGCTGGACGACCTTCGGCATCATTTTTGTAAGGCTTGTGAAAAGCCGATAAGTCGAGTTTTTCAGAGATCAAGTAATGCAGTGCAAATTCAAACGTGCCAGGTTGAATCTGTTCTAGATAGTTAATCACCACCATCGACATCTGGTTGTAGTCATAATGTTTGAATTTTGCCATCCCAGAGCCTCCGTTTCCTGAAAGTCTTATCAAAGCATAGATAAAGAGGTTTTTCTACAGCCTGAACGCCTCAAACACCGGCTTGGTGAAAGTGGCGGCTTTTTTGCGCAAGCGAAAAAGGTGACAGTTTTACCAAGTCCGCGTGCTTTGATTTGATACTCATTGAGCCTTCTCCCCCAGCTCAGCCGTTTGGCTAAACTGGAAAGGCGACGAAACCCAACAGGAGAAGACTCAATGAACTTTTACAATAGCACCCATCTTCATTATTGTGGAATCGATTTGCATGCTCGTAGCCTGTATGTCTGCATTCTCAATCAGCTGGGTGAAACCTTGCTGCACAAGGAAATCCCTGCCAAGCCAGAGCACTTACTTCGATTAATCGAACCCTATATGGATGACCTGGTCATCGGGGTTGAATGTATGCACTGCTGGTACTGGATCGCTGACTTCTGCGAAGATCAAGGCATTGCTTTTATTCTGGGTCACGCCTTGTATATGAAGGCCATTCATGGTGGCAAAACCAAGAATGACCGGATTGATTCTTACAAGATTGCTGCCCTGATCCGAGGTGGCAACTTCCCGCTAGCTTATGTTTATCCGCGCACGATGCGGGCGACTCGTGATCTGCTTCGACGCCGGACTAACCTGGTGCGGCATGGCGCGGATATGAAAGCTCACGTTGCCAACACCACCAGTCAGTACAACTTGCCACCCAACAAGGTCAATCTGAAAAATGTCAGTGCCAGAGAGCAACTGGGCAAGACCTTTGATGATCAGATTGTTCAGCGCAACATTGATCTGGATATGGCAGTGCTGGACTGCTACCACCGGGAACTGAGTCAGATCGAATGGCTGTTAGAAAAGCAGGCCAAAAAGCATCGCCCCACTTATTATCACTTGTTAAAAACCATCCCCGGTATTGGCCGTATTCTGGCTCTGACCATCCTGTATGAAATCGGAGATATTCAGCGTTTTGAATCGGTTCAGAATTTTGCTTCTTACTCCCGCCTGATCAAGTGTAAAGCAGAGTCAGCGGGTAAAACCTATGGCACCCAAGGCAATAAGATTGGCAATGCCCATCTGAAGTGGGCTTTTTCTGAAGCAACTGTTTTATACCTCAGAGGAAACCCTAGTGCTCAAAAACTCTTGCAACGCTTCCAGAAACGTATGAGTAAAGCCAAGGCGCTGTCAGCTTTGGCTCACAAGCTGGGTCGTGCGGTCTATTTCATGTTAAAGAACGAAAAGGTGTTTGATGAACAACGATTTCTAACGGGTTAGTCACGCAGCAGGATGATGATCGACGTCTAACTGGATCATTACGGAGTGTGCCGAAAACGGGTGTCAGTTGACTGATCAACAAGACCTAAAGCACGATTTCTACACTCACCACGAAGCCTGTCGCTTTGATTATCCATCCTGCTGGCGTGCATCAATACCCTGAGCGAGTGGGCTTACACCAGCGCTGAACCTGAAACTAACTGGGACTGAAAAGTAACCCGCTTTTTGAATAGGACAGATGCTGGTTAACCGATGAATGTCTAGTGCCCCAGACCGACCTGCAAGGAGCAACCCGGTCTGGCAGTGGTGAACCATCACGTTAAGAGAGCCTCAATAGGTGTTTGCTGTAACCCACCAACAGCCAACGATGACAGATGAAGTAGAATCACTCTGGCTCAGGGACTTGATATTGGCCGCTGACGCGGCCAATAAAAAACTCTGCAGCCTATTGACAGAGAGAATGCTCATAGGTATTAGGCATGGACAATTAGAACATGCCACCTTTAAATAATTCTCGAACCAAAGCCTTTATACCTTCTAGCGATACAAACTTTAATGATCCCTTTAACCAGGCAATATATTTGGGCTTTGGCTTTTCACCGGTGTTATTTAGGTAGGCTTCGATTATTCCATAAAGCTCGTGGAAGCCATGTACAAGGTCAGGGCTATCTAAGGTTGCAACGGATATATCGATGAAGCCTTCTGGTGTTGCTTTACAAAATACTACACATGGGGTTTTAGCTATCTCTGCAACACCTAGTGCATTCATCAGGACTGAATTAAAGGTTTTCAATATCTCATCACTTCCGGAGTGCATATAAAAAACACTGAGATCCTTTCCAGATAACCGATCTAGTTGTGCGAACACGCCTTGATCTTTAAGTATTTTTTTAAATTCTGAATCGTGGTAATCATAGAAGACAAATGCCAAAGACTTCGCTCGCCCATCATCTATGTGGCTTATTGCAATCTCTTCAAAACGCGCCAAGAAGGATTCAACACTATGGCCTATACCTTTCCCAGATCCTTGTTCATATATTGGTATCACTTAATACTCCTTCATAGTTCTGATGCGAGGGATGCCTAACGCTTTGCTCACCGGAAAATTGGTAGCGTAGCGAGTAATTTTTCCGTGTGCAGCAACTGGTTATGTTTCTTCTGGTTACAGTGCGAGAGAACGTACCCATTTGTTCTGGTGTTCACGGCCAGCCAAGAAATCGGTCAATCGGGATTCAACGTGTTCCGGTTCCCACACCGCCGCTCGCTCCAAGTTGACACAATCGTCCCGCAAAGCAGGTTTTTCCTCTAGATGGCGGTATAAACTGTACTTGCCAGAGATGATGTCTTTTTTAAAAAACCAAGGGTCCAGTTCTACGTGTGACGGCAAATCTATAGTGCCAACAATAGACCAGTGGGCCTTACCGATAGCGTTGTTCATCACCCATACCGAGAAGGCAATAGCCGCACTCGAAATATCGGCCGGCATCTCCTTGGTATTGGCTCGGCGTGTGAAGAATGCGACCAATGGCTCCTCAACGACAACACCAAACCCGAATCCCCCATCCTCGAGCGGAACCGCCACTACGTTGCCTTCAGTCCATCGCTTTGCTCGCGTCAAACTCACTCTCCCCCTGAAACATAACGCCCAAATTTAGCGCGGAAAGCCGCGCAGCGGGTTGACGTCGCAGCCAGCGTTTTTTGCTGGCGATAAAATTTGTTTGTTATGCGCCTTGCTCATAATTCCACTTAATACCATAATT
>NZ_QKRX01000024.1 GCF_003284585.1 Nitrincola tibetensis | reverse complement strand
ACGTTCAAATGACCGTTACCCTGATCAACCCAATCGCGATGGAAGAAGGTCTGCGCTTTGCGATCCGTGAAGGCGGACGTACTGTTGGTGCGGGCGTTGTTGCTAAGATCATTGCGTAATTAGTTTTAAATAAGTGTTGCAAACCAATAGGGAGTGCATTATAATTTGCCTCCCTATTATGCAGTAGGCTAGTAGCTCAACTGGCAGAGCAGCGGTCTCCAAAACCGCAGGTTGGGGGTTCGAGTCCCTCCTGGCCTGCCAATCTCAGTCGAGATTGGCATCAAATAGCGTAAGCTTACCTAATAAGCCGAGGCTTCTGGCGTGAATACAAAAGTAAATTCCGAAGGGTCAAAACTAGATAGCATTAAGTGGGCTGTTGTTGTCCTTATTATTGCTGTGGGTGTGGTTGGGAACTCAATATTTTCAGATGAGTCTCTGCTTTACCGTGTCTTGGCTCTTATCGTTTTGGCGGGTGTTGCGGGCTTTGTTGCACTGCAGACTGCAAAAGGTCAGCTATGGTTTAAGCTGTTTAAAGATGCTAAAGGCGAGATGCGAAGAGTGGTTTGGCCAACGCGTCAAGAAACTTTGCAAACAACGCTTATGGTGCTTGCCGCAGTACTAGTGGTTGCGCTTATGCTGTGGGGGCTTGATTCTCTGCTCGGCTGGATAGTTTCCGGGGCAATTGGCTAGGAGTTCTGGCATGAGTACTGAAGAAAAAAAGCGCTGGTATGTGGTTCATGCCTATTCCGGATTTGAAAAGCGCGTAATGAACGGCCTTAGAGAACGTATAGAATTGCATTCAATGCAAGATCTCTTCGGTGATGTGCTAGTGCCGACTGAAGAAGTCGTTGAAATACGTGATGGAAAGAAACGCAAATCTGAACGTAAGTTTTATCCAGGTTATGTGTTGGTTCAAATGGTTATGAATGATGCTACTTGGCATCTTGTGAAAAGTACGCCAAGAGTGCTGGGTTTTATCGGCGGAACAGCGGATAAACCTGCGCCTATCACAGACCGTGAGGCGAGCGAGATACTGCAGCGTGTTGAGAGTGGTGCTGATAAGCCCAAGCCCAAGACGGTGTTTGAGCCTGGTGAGATGGTTCGAGTTAACGATGGTCCTTTTGCTGATTTTAATGGCGTTGTTGAGGAAGTTAACTACGAGAAAAACCGCTTGCAAGTGGCTGTTCTGATTTTTGGTCGATCAACGCCGGTGGAGCTAGAGTTCCGCCAGGTTGAGAAGGTCTAAACACAAGCCTTTTGGTTTGTTTTTTATCTAAATGGTAGTTAAGGGGAGCCTTTAAAAGGCGCTTGTACCCAAAGGAGTAGCTTAATGGCTAAGAAAATTAATGCTTATATCAAGCTGCAGGTCAAAGCAGGCCAAGCTAACCCAAGTCCTCCAGTAGGACCTGCGTTAGGTCAGCACGGCGTCAACATCATGGAGTTTTGTAAGTCGTTTAACGCAGCAACTCAAGGTCTTGAGCCAGGTTTGCCAACACCTGTTGTTATTACTGTTTACAGTGATCGTAGCTTTACATTTATCACTAAAACACCACCAGCTGCAATTTTGTTGAAAAAAGCTGCAGGTCTTAAGAGTGGTTCTGCACGTCCAAATACTGAGAAAGTGGGTAAAGTAACTCGCGCTCAGTTAGAAGAAATCGCCACAACTAAAATGCCAGACTTAACAGCTTCTGATATGGACGCTGCAGTTCGTACTATCGCTGGCAGTGCGCGTTCAATGGGCCTAGTTGTAGAAGGTGACGAGTAATGGCTAAGTTATCTAAGCGTCAAAAAGCAATTCGTGAAAAAGTAGTAGCGGGTAAGCTTTACTCTATTCAAGATGCAGTCTCTGTATTGGCTGATGTCTCTGCAGTTAAGTTCGTTGAATCAATTGATGTGGCTGTTAACTTAGGTGTTGACCCACGTAAATCTGATCAAGTTGTTCGTGGTTCTTCAGTATTGCCACACGGAACAGGTAAAGATGTTCGTGTTGCTGTATTTGCTCAAGGCGATAACGCTGAGAAAGCAAAAGCGGCAGGTGCTGACGTTGTTGGTTTTGAAGATTTGGCTGAGCAAGTTAAAGCAGGTAATCTGAACTTTGATGTTGTGATTGCAACTCCTGATGCAATGCGCATTGTGGGTCAGTTGGGTCAAATTCTGGGTCCACGCGGTTTGATGCCAAACCCGAAAGTTGGAACCGTAACTCCTGACGTAGTAACAGCAGTTCAAAATGCTAAAGCTGGACAAGTCCGTTTCCGTACAGACAAAAATGGTATTATCCATTGTTCAGTTGGTAAAGTTGGTTTTGCAGCAGACGCAATTAAAGAAAACATTGATGCTTTAGTTGCTGAATTGAAAAAGCTCAAGCCATCTACAGCTAAAGGTGTTTACTTGAAAAAAGTAACACTGTCGACCACTATGGGTCCAGGTTTAGTTGTTGATCAGTCGTCTTTAGGCGCTTGATTAAAGTTTAAAAGATTTTGAGGGTCTTCGTGACCTGTCATACAGAATACGAAGGCCGTCAAAGACCGCAGGTGACAACCTGAATTTCAGGTTGTCTTAATGGGTGACTTGCCTGCGCAGACGGTGTGATTCGATAGAATCAAAACCACCGTACTCACTGCCCGAAATAGTATTTTTCGGGAATTTGGTAAATAGTCGAAAGACTCAATCCAGGAGTAAATCGTGGCATTAGGACTCGAAGACAAAAAAGCGATCGTCGCTGAAGTCCAGGAAGCTGCTGCATCCGCTCTATCCGCCGTTGTTGCTGACTCTCGTGGAGTTTCAGTAACTGATATGACAAGCTTGCGTAAGCTTGCTCGTGAAAACGGTGTATGGTTGCGTGTTGTTCGTAACACTCTGGCACGTCGTGCAGTAGACGGTACCCAATACGAATGCCTCAAAGATGCATTTGTTGGTCCATCTATCATTGCCTTCTCAAACGAGCACCCAGGTGCTGGTGCGCGTATTCTACAAGATTTCGCGAAAGGCAACGACAAGTTTGAACTGAAAGCAGCAGCATTCGAAGGCGAAAAAGTTGACATCGCTATGCTGGCTAGCTTGCCGACCTATGACGAAGCAATTGCTAAGTTGATGAGCGTTCTTAAAGAAGCTTCAGCTGGTAAGTTGGTACGTACACTGGCAGCAGTTCGCGACCAGAAAGAGCAGGCTGCCTGAACGCATTAGCGAAGGTTGTTTGAAAAGAGTTTAATGGGTAGTACCCAATCAGATTATCAGGAATCAAAAATGTCTCTGACTCATGAAGATATCATCAATGCAGTAGCTGAAATGTCTGTTAAGGACATCGTTGTATTGATTGAAGCGATGGAAGAAAAATTCGGTGTTACTGCGGCTGCAGCTGTTGTAGCAGCCGGTCCTGCTGCAGCTGAAGCTGAAGAGCAGACTGAGTTCAACGTTATCCTGGCTGAAGCTGGCGATAAGAAAGTTAACGTCATCAAAGCCGTTCGTGCTGCTACAGGTCTTGGCCTGAAAGAAGCTAAAGAATTGGTTGACGGCGCGCCTGCTACTATCAAAGAAGGCGTTTCTAAACAAGAAGCAGAAGATCTCAAGAAAGCACTGGAAGAAGCCGGCGCTAAAGTTGAGCTCAAGTAATCGCTTCAATGCGCTGCAGGCCGCATAACCTGCTTAAAAAGCGTATGGCTGGTGACCATAGAGTCACCGGCCTTTTTCCGTTATTAAATGACAGCAAAAATATAACGGCAAAACAGACTGGAAGATCCCCTTCTGGGCTGGCTTCTCAACTAGGTGCACATGCTGGGGAACACTGATGGCTTATTCATATACTGAGAAGAAACGAATTCGTAAGGATTTTAGCAAGCTAAACCAGGTCATGGATGTTCCATACCTATTGTCGACGCAGCTTGACTCCTATCGGAAGTTTCTGCAGCTGGGGGCAGACGCGGGCAGACGCGACGAATCTGGACTCCAAGCGGCATTTAATTCTGTTTTTCCAATCGTATCCTATTCCGGAAATGCTGCACTGGAGTACGTTGGTTACCGCCTCGGTGAACCCGTGTTTGACGTCAAAGAGTGTCAGTTGCGCGGTATTACCTATGCAGCTCCACTTCGCGTCAAAGTGCGTCTGGTTATATACGATCGTGATTCGTCTGCGAAAGCAGTTAAAGACATTAAAGAGCAAGAAGTCTACATGGGCGAAATGCCTTTAATGACTGAAAACGGTACATTCGTCGTGAATGGAACCGAGCGCGTTATCGTGTCGCAGTTGCATCGTTCACCAGGTGTTTTCTTTGATCATGACAAGGGTAAAACACATTCATCCGGCAAGCTTTTATACTCAGCTCGGATTATTCCTTACCGTGGTTCATGGCTTGACTTTGAATTCGATCCTAAAGATGCGCTTTTTGTTCGTATAGATCGTCGCCGCAAGTTGCCAGCGTCAATCCTATTGCGTGCATTAGGCTATGGCACACAAGAAATTTTAGAAATCTTCTTCGATACCACTGGCTGGAATTTTGAAAAAGATCAAATTTGGATGGATCTGGTCCCTGAGCGCTTACGTGGTGAAACCATGTCGTTCGAGATCAAAGACCCTGAAGGAAACGTGATTGTCGAAGCTGGACGTCGTATTACGCCACGTCACACGCGTCAAATGACAAATGCGGGTATGAAGCAGCTGCTCGTTCCGTCAGAATATTTGGCAGGAAAGGTCACCGCGCGTGATGTTGTTGATCCGTCGACTGGTGAAGTATTGGCTGTTGCGAATACTGAAATTACCGAAGATTTGATCACTCGTTTAATGGTGTCAGGGATTACTCGTTTTGAAACCCTGTACACAAATGATTTGGACTGTGGCCCATATATTTCCGATACGTTGCGGATTGACAGCACGCGTAACCAAATAGAAGCGTTGGTCGAAATTTATCGGATGATGCGTCCTGGCGAGCCACCTACAAAGGAATCGGCTGAAGGACTGTTCGAGAATTTATTCTTCTCAGAAGACCGCTACGACTTATCGGCTGTTGGTCGTATGAAGTTCAATCGTCGCTTAGGTCGCAGTGAAGAAACGGGCTCAGGGATTTTGGATAAAGATGACATTTTAGATGTCATGAAGACCTTAATCGATATCCGAAACGGCAAAGGGGTTGTTGATGACATCGACCACTTAGGTAACCGCCGTATTCGTTCTGTTGGTGAAATGGCTGAAAACCAGTTCCGTGTTGGTCTGGTCCGTGTTGAGCGTGCTGTACGCGAGCGTTTGAGCATGGCTGAGTCAGATAACCTGATGCCACAAGATCTGATCAACGCTAAGCCCGTTGCAGCGGCAATCAAAGAATTCTTTGGTTCAAGCCAATTGTCTCAGTTCATGGATCAAAACAATCCATTATCAGAGATTACCCACAAGCGTCGTGTTTCAGCGTTAGGCCCAGGTGGTTTGACACGTGAACGTGCAGGCTTTGAGGTTCGTGACGTTCACCCCACGCATTACGGGCGTGTATGTCCTATCAAAACGCCAGAAGGGCCGAACATCGGTCTGATCAACTCGTTGGCTGTGTTTGCTCGAACCAATGATTATGGTTTCTTGGAAACGCCTTACCGCCGCGTGCTTGATGGTAAAGTTTCAGATGATATTGATTATTTATCGGCAATCGAAGAAAACAACTACGTTATCGCTCAGGCGTCTGCAAAACTAGACACCGACAATCAGTTAGTTGAAGATCTTGTTGAAGTGCGTCACGCAAACGAATTTACAGTAATGCCGCGCGAAAAAGTCCAGTATATGGACGTATCCGCACGTCAGATCGTATCGGTTGCAGCTGCATTGATTCCATTCTTAGAACACGATGACGCTAACCGCGCATTGATGGGATCGAACATGCAACGTCAAGCTGTTCCTACGCTTCGGGCTGAGAAGCCGTTGGTGGGTACAGGCATTGAGCGTAGCGTAGCGCAAGACTCCGGCGTTTGTGTGGTTGCAAAACGTGGTGGTGTTATCGAGTCGGTGGATGCCAGCCGTATTGTTGTTCGTGCAAACGATAGCGAGACGGAAGCGGGCGACGCGGGTGTTGATATCTACAACCTCACCAAATACGTTCGTTCAAACCAGAATACCTGCATTAACCAGCGTGCGATTGTGCGTCCTGGGGATTTAGTTGCTCGTGGCGATATCATGGCAGATGGTCCATCGGTTGATATGGGTGAACTGGCGCTTGGTCAGAACATGCGTATTGCCTTCATGCCGTGGAATGGCTTCAACTTCGAAGACTCTATCTTGATCTCCGAACGTGTTGTACAAGAAGATCGTTTCACCACGATTCATATTCAAGAGTTGACCTGTGTTGCTCGTGATACGAAGTTAGGATCAGAAGAAATTACGGCTGATATTCCTAACGTTGGTGAAGCTGCTCTAAGCAAGTTGGATGAAACGGGTATTGTCCACATAGGTGCAGAAGTTGGACCTGGCGATATCTTGGTTGGCAAGGTGACACCTAAGGGTGAAACTCAGCTGACGCCTGAAGAAAAACTTCTCCGTGCCATTTTCGGTGAAAAAGCGTCAGATGTTAAAGATACATCCTTGCGTGTTAAGGGTGGAACCATCGGTAAAGTTATCGATGTTCAGGTCTTCACACGAGATGGTGTTGAAAAAGATTCGCGTGCGCGTTCGATTGAAAAATATGAGCTTGATGCCATTCGTAAAGATTTAAATGACGAATTCAGGATTGTAGAAGACGCTACCTACGAGCGTATGGCCAGAGTTCTTGTGGGTCTTACGGCTGACGGTGGGGCTGGTCTTAAGAAAGGTGAGCAGATCACCGCTGAATTCTTGGACAGTTTGAAGCGTAGCGAATGGTTCAAAATTCGTGTTGCAGATACTGATGCGCAAGAAATGCTTGAGCACGCACAAGTTCAGCTTGAAGAGCGTCGTGATAATTTAGACAAGCGTTTCGAAGATAAAAAGCGTAAATTACAAACGGGTGATGATCTTGCACCTGGCGTGTTAAAGATAGTCAAGGTCTATGTTGCGACTAAACGTCGCGTCCAGCCAGGTGACAAGATGGCAGGGCGTCATGGAAACAAGGGTGTAATTTCTGTAATTATGCCTGTTGAAGACATGCCATATGATGAGAACGGCGAGCCAGTCGATATTGTACTGAACCCGCTGGGTGTACCTTCACGTATGAACGTGGGTCAGATTCTCGAAACACATATGGGAGCCGCAGCGAAAGGTCTCGGTCGTAAGATTAACCGTATGCTTGAACAAGAGCGTGAGAAAGCCGAAACAGTTAATGAGCTGCGCGGTTTCTTAAACGAGATTTACAATGGTCAGCATGCAGGTTTAGAAGTTGCACGCAAAGAAGCGCTAGACACCTTTACGGACGAAGAGTTACTTGAGCTTTCGCGTAATCTAAGAGCGGGTGTACCGTTGGCATCGCCTGTATTTGACGGAGCCAAAGAGGCCGAAGTTAAAGCACTGTTGCGTTTAGCTGATATGGACGACAGTGGTCAAGTGACCCTGTACGATGGACGTACAGGTGACAAGTTTGATCGCCCAGTGACTGTCGGCTACATGTACATGCTCAAGCTTAACCACTTGGTTGACGATAAGATGCATGCGCGTTCAACTGGATCGTACAGTCTTGTGACTCAGCAGCCATTGGGCGGTAAAGCTCAATTTGGTGGACAGCGATTTGGTGAGATGGAGGTGTGGGCGCTCGAAGCATATGGCGCAGCTTATACACTTCAAGAAATGCTCACGGTCAAGTCGGACGATGTGAATGGTCGTACCAAAATGTATAAAAACATTGTGGATGGCGATCATCGCATGGAACCTGGTATGCCTGAATCGTTTAACGTATTGATCAAGGAAATACGCTCACTCGGTATTGATATCGAGTTAGAAAGCGACTAAGACCTTAACAGATCACCAAGGTGGCGCCCGAATCGGGCGCTGCCACAGAGAACTCCGCGAGGAGCTATAGACAATGAAAGACTTGCTGAATCTGCTGAAGAACCAAGGTAAAACAGAAGAGTTTGACTCTATCCGTATTACGTTGGCATCCCCGGATATGATCCGTTCTTGGTCTTATGGTGAAGTTAAAAAGCCTGAGACTATAAACTACCGTACCTTCAAACCAGAACGTGACGGTTTGTTTTGTGCGAAAATATTTGGCCCAATCAAGGACTACGAGTGCTTGTGTGGCAAATATAAGCGCATGAAGCATCGTGGCGTCATCTGTGAGAAATGTGGCGTAGAAGTAACGATGACAAAAGTTCGTCGTGACCGTATGGGTCATATTGAACTGGCTTCACCTGTTGCCCACATTTGGTTTTTGAAGTCTCTGCCTTCCCGTATCGGTTTGATGCTGGATATGACATTGCGTGACATTGAGCGCGTACTGTATTTTGAATCATTTGTTGTCATTGACCCAGGCATGACCACGCTCGAGCGTGGACAGCTAATGAATGATGAGCAATATTTCGAAGCATTAGAAGAGTTCGGCGATGAATTCGACGCTCGCATGGGTGCAGAAGCGATCCAAGAGTTGTTGGGATCCATCGAACTCGAAGAAGAATGCCAACGGATGCGTGAAGAAATTCCTCAAACGAATTCTGAAACGAAGCTGAAAAAGCTATCTAAGCGTTTGAAGTTGATGGAAGCATTCGTAAAATCAGGCAATAAGCCTGAGTGGATGATTCTGAAAGTATTGCCGGTGTTACCACCTGATTTACGTCCTTTGGTTCCACTGGACGGTGGTCGTTTTGCGACTTCTGATCTCAATGATCTGTATCGTCGCGTTATCAACCGCAACAACCGTCTGAAGCGTTTATTGGATTTGAACGCACCTGACATCATTGTGCGTAACGAAAAACGTATGTTGCAAGAGTCAGTTGACGCTCTGCTTGATAACGGTCGTCGTGGACGTGCAATTACTGGATCAAACAAGCGTCCTTTAAAATCGCTTGCGGACATGATCAAGGGTAAGCAAGGTCGTTTCCGTCAGAACTTGCTTGGTAAGCGTGTCGACTACTCTGGTCGTTCTGTTATCGTGGTTGGTCCTTCACTGCGTTTGCACCAGTGTGGCCTTCCAAAGAAAATGGCGTTAGAGCTGTTTAAACCATTTATATTCTCAAAGCTTGAATTGCGTGGACATGCAACCACCATTAAAGCAGCTAAGAAAATGGTTGAAAGAGAAGAGGCGCTGGTATGGGATATTTTGGATGAAGTTATCCGCGAACATCCCGTGTTGCTTAACCGTGCACCGACTCTACACCGTTTAGGTATCCAGGCGTTTGAGCCTGTATTGATTGAAGGTAAAGCTATTCAGTTACACCCTCTCGTTTGCGCAGCCTATAACGCTGACTTCGACGGTGACCAGATGGCGGTACACGTTCCATTGACCATTGAGGCTCAATTGGAAGCTCGTGCCTTGATGATGTCAACCAATAATATTTTGTCGCCTGCAAACGGCGAGCCTATTATTGTTCCATCACAGGACGTGGTATTAGGCTTGTATTACATGACTCGTGAGCGCATTGCAGCTCCGGGTGAAGGCATGCGTTTCTTGAATATTAAAGAAGTGCAGCGTGCTCATGGTGCAGGCAAAGTCCATCTTCAAGCTCGCATCAAAGTGCGTATCCGCGAAGTGATTCGTGATATCCATGGTGGAGTAGAAGAAATTACAGCGTTGCGTGATACGACCGTAGGTCGTGCGATGTTGTTTGATATCGTACCTGATGGCTTGCCTTTTGAGTTGGTCAATCAGGCAATGAAGAAAAAATCGATTTCTAAGCTGCTAAACGAGGCCTATCGTCGTTGCGGTTTGAAAGATACGGTTATCTTTGCCGATCAGTTAATGTACATGGGCTTCCGTCAAGCGACAATGTCAGGCGCATCAATCGGTGTGAATGACTTCGTTATTCCAGATGAAAAGCCAGCAATTATTGCAGCAGCCGATGCTGAAGTAACCGAGATTGAGCGTCAGTTTGCGGAAGGTCTTGTAACTCAAGGCGAGAAGTACAACAAAGTCGTCGATATTTGGTCACGTGCAAACGAAGTCTTAGCGAAGCGGATGATGGATAACCTGAAGGTTGACAAAGTTGTCAACGCAGCAGGTGAAGAAGTTGACCAAGAGTCGTTTAACTCTGTTTACATCATGGCCGACTCTGGAGCGCGTGGTAGTGCTGCACAGATCCGTCAGTTGGCCGGTATGCGTGGTTTGATGGCTAAGCCAGATGGCTCGATCATTGAAACGCCAATCATTGCAAACTTCCGTGAAGGTCTGAACGTACTTCAGTACTTTATCTCGACGCACGGTGCGCGTAAGGGTCTTGCTGATACTGCATTGAAGACAGCAAACTCTGGATACTTAACGCGTCGTCTCGTTGATGTTGCGCAAGATCTGGTTATCACAGAAACAGACTGCGGCACTGAAAACGGATTGTTGGTTCAACCAATGATCGAAGGTGGCGATATTATTGTCAGCTTGGGTGAGCGTCTGCTAGGACGTGTAGTGGCTAAAGATGTGCTTGATCCGACAGGCAGAGATGTTCTGATCGAGAAGGGTACATTGATTGATGAAGCATGGGTTGATCGTCTAGAAAATGACGAGCGCTTTAGCAGCATCGACGAAGTGACTGTGCGTTCAGCTATCGCGTGCGACTCAATACACGGTATCTGTTCTAAGTGTTATGGTCGTGATTTGGGTCGTGGGCATGAAGTTAACCGCGGTGAAGCCGTTGGTGTTATTGCTGCACAATCCATCGGTGAGCCAGGAACACAGTTAACCATGCGTACCTTCCACATCGGGGGGGCTGCTTCTAGGGCTGCAGCGGTTGACAGCATTCAGGTTAAAAATGGCGGTGAAATCCGTTTACATAATTTGAAGTTTGTAGAAAGAACCGATGGCAACTTGGTTGCAACATCCCGTTCAGGTGAGTTGGGTGTTACGGATGAGCATGGCCGTGAGCGTGAGCGTTATAAGCTTCCTTATGGATCTATGATAAAAGTGCGTGACGGTAGCCGTGTTGAACCAGGTGCTGTCGTTGCCAACTGGGATCCGCACACCCACCCAATCGTCTCTGAGATGCAGGGTAAAATTGTTTTCGTTGGCTTAGAAGATGGTATTACGGTTAAGCGCCAGACGGATGATTTAACAGGTCTTTCTACGATTGAGATCTTAGAAAGTAAGGATCGCCCACAAGCCGGTAAAGATATTCGTCCAATGATTAAATTGGTCGATTTTGCTGGAAACGATCTATGCTACCCTGGTACTGAAATGCCAGCGCAGTACCTGTTGCCACCTAAGGCAATCGTTAACTTGAACGATGGCTCAGAGGTTCAAATTGGTGATGTCTTGGCACGTATTCCACAAGAGGGTACGGTTAACAAGGACATCACGGGTGGTCTTCCACGCGTAGCGGATCTCTTTGAAGCACGTAAGCCTAAGGAATACGCGATCCTGGCAGAAGTATCAGGTGTGATCTCCTTTGGGAAAGAAACCAAAGGCAAGCGTCGTATTTTGATATCTCCGCATGATGGATCAGAGCCGTTTGAAATCATGATTCAAAAGTGGCGTAACCTCAACGTGTTTGAAGGTGAGTCAGTAGAGAAGGGTGAGGTTATCTCTGATGGACCTTCTAACCCGCATGATATCTTGCGTATCTTGGGCGTGAATGCACTAGCGAAGTATATCGTGAGTGAAATTCAAGACGTTTACCGTTTACAAGGTGTAGCGATCAACGATAAGCACATAGAAGTTATCGTGCGCCAGATGGTCCGCAAAGTTGAAATTACGGATTCCGGTGACAGTAATTTCATACAGGGCGATCAGGTTGAATACGTGGCCGTACGCCTTGAAAATGAGCGCTTATTGGCAGACGGGAAGTTCCCAGCCAAGTTTGAGCGTGTCTTGTTAGGTATTACGAAAGCATCACTTGCTACAGAATCCTTCATTTCGGCTGCGTCTTTCCAAGAAACGACGCGCGTACTGACTGAAGGTGCTGTAAATGGTAAGAGCGATGCTCTTCGCGGATTGAAAGAAAACGTTGTGGTGGGTCGTCTGATACCAGCAGGTACTGGATTGGCTTATCATAGCGAGCGGAAACGTAAGCGTCGTTTGTCACAAGATGGCATTGGCGTAAGTGCTGAAGAAGTTCAGCAAGCGTTAACCGCTGCACTAAATGCGTCAATGACTAACTCTGATTAAAAAACAGACAGCAATTGACCTGAAGGGCATGAATTGGTTAAAATTCACGCCCTCTTATGAGGCTGAGTAGAAATACTCAGTTTTTTTATATGGTGAAAACAAACCAAGTTGGAGTTTGCTTAAATGGCAACAATTAACCAGTTGGTACGTAAGCCGCGTAAGCGCAAAGTTCAAGCAAGTGATGTTCGTGCATTAGAAGCTTGTCCACAGCGTCGTGGTGTTTGTACCCGCGTTTATACAACCACACCTAAGAAGCCTAACTCTGCATTGCGTAAAGTATGTCGTGTACGTCTTACCAATGGCTATGAAGTATCTTCTTACATCGGTGGTGAAGGTCACAACCTACAAGAGCACAGTGTTGTTCTGATTCGTGGTGGCCGTGTTAAAGACTTACCAGGTGTGCGTTATCACACCGTTCGTGGTGCTCTTGACTGTTCAGGCGTTAATGACCGTAAACAAGCTCGTTCTAAATACGGTACAAAACGTCCTAAGTCTTAATTCGTCGCCAAAACGGCGAAGTTGTTTCAGCCAAGCTTTTCCAGATCCGGAGAGAATGCTGCAGCGCTTAACCGAAAAAGACGATAAGAGTAAGGCCAGGTATCTTAGATATCCTGTTCAACCTGAAGACCTTTTAATATTATTGAGGGCTTATCATGCCTAGAAGACGCGTAGCTGCGAAGCGTGAGATCCTGCCGGATCCAAAATTCGGTAACATTACACTGGCTAAATTCATCAACCATTTGATGATCAGTGGCAAAAAATCCGTTGCAGAGAGCATCGTTTATGGTGCAATGGATAAAATTCAAGAGCGTACAAAACAAGATCCGCTGGAATTGTTTGATAAAGCGCTCGAAACTGTACAGCCTGTGGTCGAAGTTAAGTCTCGCCGTGTAGGTGGTGCAACGTATCAAGTACCAGTAGAAGTACGTCCTTCTCGTCGTATGGCTTTGGCTATGCGTTGGTTGGTAGATTCTTCTCGTAAGCGTGGTGAAAAATCTATGGCTCTGCGCTTAGCGGGTGAGCTAGTTGATGCAGCAGAAGGTCGCGGAGCCGCCGTTAAAAAACGTGAAGATGTGCACCGTATGGCAGAAGCCAACAAAGCTTTTGCGCATTATCGCTTCTAAACATCAGAGGATTATGCCGTGTCTCGTAAAACACCGCTATCCAGATACCGTAACATTGGTATCTGTGCGCACGTAGATGCTGGTAAAACCACGACTACAGAACGCGTACTTTTTTACACTGGCCTATCTCATAAAATCGGTGAGGTGCACGATGGTGCAGCCACGACTGACTGGATGGAGCAAGAGCAGGAGCGTGGTATCACCATCACTTCTGCGGCCATTACCACTTTCTGGAGTGGTATGGATAAACAGTTTGAAGAGCACCGCATCAACGTTATCGATACACCAGGGCACGTAGACTTCACGATTGAAGTTGAGCGTTCTCTGCGTGTGCTTGATGGTGCTGTTGTTGTTCTGTGTGCGTCCTCAGGGGTTCAGCCACAAACTGAAACTGTATGGCGGCAAGCAAATAAATATGAAGTGCCTCGTATGGTGTTCGTCAATAAGATGGACCGTGCGGGTGCAGACTTCTTTCGAGTTGAAGATCAACTGCAGAAGCGCTTAAACGTTACGACTGTGCCAATTAACTTTCCAATTGGTTCTGAAGATACGTTTACTGGTGTTGTAGATGTGCTCAGAATGCAGTCGATTATATGGAATGAAGCCGATCAAGGTATGACCTTTAGGCTGGAAGAAATTCCAGCTGATCTTCAGGAAAAAGCTGAAGAGTTGCGTGAGAAACTCGTTGAGACAGCCGCTGAATCCAGTGACGAACTCATGGAAAAGTATCTCGGCGGAGAGGAGTTGTCTCTTGAGGAAATCAAAGCAGGTTTACGTGCACGCACGTTGAGCAATGAAATTGTTCTAATGCTTTGTGGCTCTGCATTCAAAAATAAAGGCGTTCAAGCGGTATTGGATGCGGTAATTGAATATCTACCAGCACCGACTGAAGTTAAAGCGATTGAAGGTACGCTTGACGATAAAGATGAAACATTGGCTACGCGTAAAGCTGACGATGATGAACCTTTCGCTGCGCTTGCTTTCAAAATTGCAACGGACCCCTTCGTGGGGACCTTGACGTTCATTCGTGTGTATTCTGGCGTGCTTAGTTCTGGTGACAGCGTTTATAACTCTGTTAAACAGAAGAAAGAGCGCGTTGGGCGTATGGTTCAGATGCATGCTAATTCTCGTGAAGAGATAAAAGAAGTGCGCGCGGGCGATATTGCAGCACTTATCGGTCTGAAAGACGTGACAACAGGGGATACTCTTTGTGATCTAGACAATCGTATTGTTTTAGAGCGTATGGAGTTCCCTGAGCCAGTCATTTCAGTTGCGGTAGAGCCTAAATCTAAAGCAGACCAGGAAAAAATGGGTGTTGCTTTAGGTAAGTTGGCGCAAGAGGATCCATCCTTCCGTGTTGCGACGGATCCAGAAACGGGTCAGACCATTATTTCTGGAATGGGTGAGCTTCACTTGGATATCATCGTTGATCGTATGAAGCGTGAATTCAAGGTTGAAGCAAATATCGGTAAGCCACAGGTTGCCTACCGTGAGAAAATCCGTAAGTCTGTTGTAGCTAACCATAAGTTTGCTCGTCAATCAGGTGGCCGCGGTCAATACGGTCATGTCGTCATCGAGTTTAGTCCGAGTGATGAAGAAGGGTTGGAGTTTATCAATGAGGTAGTAGGGGGTGTGATTCCTAAAGAATACATTCCAGCTATTCAGAAAGGTGTTGAGGAGCAGATGAAGAACGGTGTTGTCGCAGGATACCCGCTCATCGGTTTGAAGGCGCGTTTGTATGATGGCTCTTTCCATGAAGTTGACTCCAACGAAATGGCGTTTAAAATTGCAGCATCTCAGGCGCTCAAGAAGTATGCCCAAGAAGCGAGCCCATGTTTGCTTGAGCCTATGATGAAGGTTGAAGTAGTGACTCCAGAAGAGTACATGGGTGATGTGATGGGCGACCTCAACCGTCGTCGTGGTTTGGTGCAGGGTATGGAAGACACAGTATCGGGCAAAGTCATCAACGCTCAGGTACCACTGGGTGAAATGTTTGGTTATGCAACTGATCTGCGTTCAGCTTCGCAAGGTCGTGCAACTTACTCTATGGAGTTTGATTGCTACAGTGAAGCACCGAATAACATCGCTGAAGCTGTAATTAGGCTAGGCTGATTAAGCAAATATTGATTAAGAGGAAATAACTGTGGCTAAGAAAGCTTTTGAACGTAACAAGCCTCACGTCAACGTAGGAACAATCGGACACGTTGACCATGGTAAAACGACTTTGACAGCCGCGTTGACTCGCGTATGTGCAGAAGTTTGGGGTGGTACAGCGGTAGCGTTTGACGGTATCGACAATGCACCTGAAGAGCGTGAGCGTGGTATCACGATTTCGACTTCACNACAATGCACCTGAAGAGCGTGAGCGTGGTATCACGATTTCGACTTCACACGTAGAGTATGAGTCACCAGTCCGTCACTATGCGCACGTAGACTGCCCAGGACACGCTGACTATGTTAAAAACATGATCACCGGTGCTGCACAGATGGACGGAGCGATTCTGGTATGTTCAGCCGCTGACGGCCCAATGCCGCAGACGCGTGAGCACATCCTGTTGTCACGTCAGGTAGGTGTACCTTACATCGTTGTGTTCCTGAACAAAGCGGACATGGTTGACGATGCTGAGTTGTTGGAAT
>NZ_QKRX01000023.1 GCF_003284585.1 Nitrincola tibetensis | reverse complement strand
AACCACCAACACCTTCTTAATTTGCATTTGAATCAAACACTTAAAAAGAAGCCTCGTTTCAGTGACTCTGCCCCGGAAGGCCTTGTCTCTCAAGCGAGGCGCGAATATTAAATAGGTTTAGGGCCTAGGTCAACAACTTTTTTAAACTTAGGATTGTTTTTTTATTCTTCAAGCCAAACCCACTGCAAACAAGTCTATACGGGTTGTTTCGTAGCACCTTGGTTAAATCCGTCAAATGACTTTTCAAGCTCATGTGCTGTAACTGGTTTCGAAAACAGGTACCCCTGTACAAATTCACAATTCAAGCTCTGAAGGATAGTCAGCTGTTCATCTGTCTCGACACCTTCCGCAACAATACGAAGCTTTAAGCTTTTAGCCATCGAGATAATGGCTTTAACTACAAGCATATCTTGCGTGTTATGCCCCAGCTCTCGAATGAACTCACGATCTATTTTCAATATATCAATCGGAAAGCGCTTAAGATAACTGAGAGCCGAGTACCCTGTACCAAAGTCATCAATCGCTAACTGAACACCCATTCGACTAAACGAAGTCAACCATTCAATTGTTGAGTGGCTATTGTCTAACAACATACCTTCAGTGATTTCTAGCACCAAATTTTCAGGTCTAAACGCCGTCGACTCAAGGATTCTGCGCAATACAGCTTCGTCCAAACCTAAACTTTTTTGACGCCCCGAAAGATTGACTGACAAATACAAGTTATAGCCTTTTGTAATCCACTGCCCCGCTTGCTGACAGGCGGTCTCAAGCACCCATTGACCTATAACACCGATCATACCCGTATCTTCCGCCAGAGGGATGAAACGATCGGGTGAAATTATGCCATGAATTGGGTGGTTCCATCGAAGTAGTGCTTCGACCCCGACTAGACACAGGGTTCTACTATCAATAATAGGTTGGTAATACACTTCTAGTTGCTTTTGCTCCAATGAAACTCGTAGGTCTTGCTCCATTTCCATCATGCTGTTTGCATCTTCTTGGAGCTGCTCACTAAAGAATTGGTAGCGATTTCGTCCAGCCTGTTTCGCACTATACATCGCTAAGTCTGCATTTCTGAGCAGATTATCCGCACTGCCTGACGCACTCGGATACATGGCAATACCGATACTTGCACCAATTATGATTTCTCGTCCAGCCAGCATAAAGGGATACGAAAGCTGTTGAATCATCTTCTCAGCAATACGTCCGGCCTCTTTTCCGGAGCAAATATTATGAAGCAGAACGACAAACTCATCCCCTCCAAAACGCGCAACGGTGTCGCTTTCTCTGACACAGCTCAACAGACGTCGTGCCACATTTACAAGAAGCTCATCACCGTATTCGTGCCCGAGCGTATCGTTAACATATTTGAAACGATCCAAATCCACAAATAGTAGCGCCAAAGTCTGCTGATCTCGATTTGCCGAGACAATCGACATTTCAAGCCGGTCCATTAAAAGCGTCCTGTTGGGCAACTCTGTCAACGCATCGTAGTAGGCTTGATGTCGAATGTGTGCTTCTGCATTCTTTCGACTTGTAATATCTGAAAATACGGATACATATTCACTAATTTCATTGGAATCATTTCGGATTACGGAGATTGAGAGCCACTCGGGATAAACACTACCGTCTTTACGTCGATTCCAAATTTCACCCGCCCAGGAGCCCTCTGCCTCTAAGGTATTCCAAAGCTGATAATAAAAGTTTCGATCATGCCGCCCTGAACTCAGTATACTTGGATTTTTACCAATCACTTCGTCTTTACTGAAGCCGGTTATTTTAGTAAAAGCCGGATTGACAGTTTTAATACGCCCATTCTGATCAGCAATCATAATGGCTTCATTCGTGGTCTCAAAAACAACCGCAACCATTTTCAACTGCTCTTCAAGCACAAGACGCTCGGTAATATCCTCTTTAACCGCTATAAAATGACTGATGTCACCACCTTCTGTTCTAAGCGGCGATATCGATGTTGACTCCCAAAAAAAACAACCATCTTTCTTTTTATTTAATAAATGCCCCGACCACATATTGCCACGATTAAGCTCTCTCCACATCTCTTCAAAAATTTCTCTAGACATCTCTCCAGATTTAAGAATGTTATTATTTTTTCCTAGCAATTCTGACTCAGAATAACCCGTCATTTCTGTAAGCTGTAGGTTAACGTACTCAATAATGCCCTTTTTATCTGTAATCATTACAGCTATAGGGCTTTGCTCTAATGCACGACCGAGCATTCTCAACTTGAACTCTGTTTGCTGTATTACACTGATATCTGTCCGGACACAAACCCAACCTCCGTCTTGTGTCATATTATTACTGGCTTGATAGCATCGATTATTAGGTAAATGTTCAATATAGTATTGATTCACCCGTGGATTTGCCGTTTGTGCCGATAAACTTTTTATTCCAACATTTGCATGCTTAGACGCAATCGTTGACCAATCAACTAGGGAGTCATAATTTAACCAAGGATAGTATTCAAGCCATTTCTGATTAAAGAGCACCAAAGATCCCTTGGCATCAAATAAAGCAAAGGCCTCAGACAAACTATTAACAGCATCCTGCAAACGAATTGTTGCTTGCTTAGATGCTTGAGTTTCATGCTGAAGTCGCCTAAACAAGAGAATCATAATAATTAGCAGCAACGCACTCAACACTAACAAAAAAAATGTGAGGTACTCTGAAAGCTTAAGGCGATTAAGATATACCTGTTGGTAAGATATTTCCAATTGCCTTAGAAGGCTTCGCGTGTCAACAGCAACATAGCCATCGCGATAATCATGCAAATTGCTTAAATGTCGTAAACTCGTTGAAGCTTGTGAAATAAACAAGCTCAGCAACTCATCACCTGTATCTTGCCTAACTAAATCATACAGTTGCTGCTCTAACTCCTCTCGCGATTCGGTCATTGGATACAAATGATATCGATACAATGCACTCAGTATTCGAGCTGCATCATCTCTATATGGGTGATTGTCCTGTCTTAACGCTTGCACCTGCTGCGGCATATATAGAAGACCATTTCGGATCAATGCTGCTGAGTGTTTTATTTCTTCGACTACATCCTCTTTGTGCGCCTGCATGGACTGATAAGACTTTAAGAGCATAATAGATGTCTCATCCAGCCCAGAAATAAAAGAATTGCGTTCATCTAGCATATTTGCCAGAAGCTCATCACTGCTCCTTCGATAGGCTACAAGCTGGTCATAATGTGTTCGTAACCCTGATGCGATCAGCAACACTTCTTCATCTAACAATGCATCCAACTCACGCAGTTGCAAGAAACTATCTAATCTCTGCGTATGCTCTAATACGTTGTGCGTTCGCGTTGAAAAAAACAAAGCAATAACTAGACCTGCCACAATGCAGAAAAACAGTACAAAACTTTGCTTATTTTGATTAATCACTCAGCACCTGCTTAAGCATTGGGTGTTCGCCTAGTAATGATCGAATAAATTCTGCGATATCCTGTGCTTGATCTCGGGTTAGATGCCTTCCTAGTTGTACGCGCGCCATAATTTCGACAGCCTCTTCCAACGAGTTAGCACTCGAATCATGGAAGAAGTAGTGATTTAATGCTGCAGTTCTTAAACCAGGCACTTTAAAAACGTACAGATGCTTACGATTTCCAGTCACGTTGTATCGACCTAGACTCACCCTCTCCATATCGGCTGATTTAAATAAGGTAAAGCTCTCCAGCGACCCCATTCGAGCAAACATATTTCCACCCACATTAGCACCTTGATGGCAGCTGATACACCCATATTCTTGAAACAATCTAAATCCATTTTTTTGCTGTGCCGTGATCGCCTCCATATCGCCAGCCAACCAGCGATCAAACGGAGAGTTGGTGAGCATTAATGTGCGCTGAAAGGCTGCCAGCGCTATTCGCACTTGCTCTGGATTAAGCTCTTCATTAAATACTTTTTTAAAGTCTGAACGCACCTGTGGATCAGCATTGAGACGCCCAATCACTAAAGGCCAATTTGAGGCCATTTCCAATGCATCATGCAAGGGGCCATCGACTTGGGCTTCCAAGGTTTTTACTCGCCCATCCCAAAACTGTGTATGATTTAAATGGCTATTGAATACACTTGGTGCTCGGATAACCCCTTTTTTCCCACCGATACCTGTTGAGACTTTTTCACGATCCATCCCTCCTGTTTCTAAGGCATGGCAAGTAGCACAGCTCACAGTTCTATCTCCTGATAGGCGCTCATCATGAAAAAGCTGTTGACCTAAACTGACAAGAATTGGATTTTGCTCGGGCGGGTTCGGCACGGGTAAGATAGTTGCATGGAGCCACTGGACACTCATGCAACACAGAAGCAGGATCAAAAATAGTATCTTTTGGATCATTTTTAAGCGCTGCAAAATGGCTGCCCCTAACGAAATTATAATCAAACCATTAAGCATAGGTTTAACTGGATATATTGCAATGCCTAGAAAACACTTAGTCTTGCCCTAGATCAACAAAAGCACCGTTATTCGCTTTTTTTAGTACAAATCTGGATTTTCGTGAAATTAACCCTTAACATTTCAGCGCGTTATTAAAGGAATGATGCTTAATCGAATATTTGAACATATTCTAACTTTCATATGACACCGACAAAGGAATTGGCGATGAGAAAACTCGCTTTTGTACGAAACACCACTTGCACTCTTGGCCTAGCCATCACCCTCACGCTCAGTGGTTGTAAAACCACGGGGAGCGACATGTCTGGGCTTTTATCAGCGGGCATGGGCATGGCAACTGCAATCACCATGACAGACCAACAAATGAAGCTGATTGGCGATCAATCTATTGCCCACCTAGATAGTCAGCATCAAATTGCCCCTCAAAACAGCCGTTATGCACAACGCTTGACACAGTTAACACAGGGCTGGGAAACAGTTGATGGCCAAAGTCTTGAATACAAGGTCTACATACTACCTGAAATAAATGCGTTTGCTGTGCCAAACGGTTCGATTCGCATGTACAGCGGCCTAATGGATGAAATGACCGATGATGAGGTCCGCTATGTCATTGCTCATGAAATTGGGCACGTAGTTTTAGGCCATTCCAAACGTGCATTCCAAGTTGCCTATGCGGCCTCTGCCGCACGTGAAGCGGCGGCTGCTAGTGGAAACTCGACAGCTGCGGCTCTTTCAAATTCGGAGCTAGGTGAACTGGGTGAGAAATTAGTAAATGCTCAATTCTCTCAAACACAGGAGCATGAAGCTGATGACTATGCAATCAAGTTGATGCAACGCCATGGAATGAATGCAGACGCATCTGTCACCGCACTCAGAAAGCTAGAGGCAAAATACGGGAACAGTCGTAGTCTTTTCTCTAGCCATCCTGCTGCAGGGGATCGCGCTGATCGCTTAAGCAATTCACTAAGATAACGTCTCAGCTGATTGCGGTGCATATTGATCAATTGAGCACGCACCGCAATCATATCGAATATTCGCTTGCCAAGTGATTATTTAATTCCTTACTCTATGATCATCCTAAATACTCCTCTCTTGCAAAACCTAATCACTAACTGATTAAGGATCGATTTATGAAAGTAGGCATAGCCTTAGGCAGCGGAGCATCTCGTGGCTGGTCTCATATCGGCATCCTTCGTGCCTTGCACGATGAAGGCATCACTCCTGAAATCGTATGCGGCACCTCTATCGGGTCGTTGGTGGGTGCCGCCTATGCAACAGACCATCTCGACAAATTGGAAGCTTGGGTCCTAAAACTCACCAAGCTTAAACTTGCCCAGTTTTTTGAAATCAACACCTCTTTAAATGGCTTTGTAAACCGTGATCGGTTAGTTGAACTGCTTGATGGATATGTCGCCCCCAAACAATTAAATATTGAGGCTCTGTCCAAACAGTTTGCTTCAATTACAACTGATTTAGAAAGTGGTCGAGAATTATGGATTACCGAAGGGTCTGTTTTAGATGCTGTTTGGTGTTCAATCGCATTGCCAGGGTTGTTTCCCGCAGTAAAACATCAGAATAAATGGGTTGTGGATGGCGGGCTCGTTAATCCAGTACCTGTGTCGACCTGCCGAGCATTGGGCGCTGAAGTGGTCATTGCAGTGAATCTGAATGGTGACCTATTAACTCGACCTCAGCCAAAGCCAATAAAGGAAGATGAAACCCCTTCTAGGTCATCAAGGACGTCAGCTGTTAGTAAGATATCAGAACTTGTAAGCTACGCTGGGGCTGTTTTCTCCACTAAGGAAGAGACTGAAGAAGTGCCTCCTAGCATGTTTGATGTGATCGCGGGATCTGTCAACATCACTCAAGATCGGATTACGCGCAGCCGTATGGCAGGCGATCCACCGGATATTCTTTTATCCCCACGCTTAGCTCATATAGGACTGCTTGAGTTTTACCGAGCGGAAGAAGCGATTGAGGAAGGAAAAGCCTGCGTTAAACGCATGCTACCTGCCCTGCAGCATGCGCTAGGAATATAAAAGCCTAGCGCATGCTTAAAGTATCAGCTTGCTGCGTTTTGGCTTGGAGCCTCACCACAGCGAAACCACAGCGCATAGAGTGCGGGAACAAAAATAAGCGTGATCAGGGTTCCAACTGCAACGCCTCCGATCAGCACATAGGCTAAAGGCCCCCAGAAGCTATCAAAGGTGAGCGGCACAAATGCCAAAACAGCGGCAAAGGCTGTCAAGATGACAGGTCGTGCCCGCTGCACAGCCGCCTCAACAACGGCATCGCGGGCATTCATTCCTTCTTCGAAATTATCTTGGACCTGTTGTGTCAAAATCATCGTATTGCGCATTAAGATCCCACCCAAGCCTATCAAGCCAAGCAGGGCGACAAATCCAAAGGGCTGATCAAACAGCAACAAGGCCAGAACAGCGCCAACAAGGCCCAAGGGAGCGGTTGCCACCACAATAAAGGTCCCTGAAAAGGATCGCATCTGTAACATGATAAAAATGAGCATTAACACTAGCATCAAAGGCTGCAGCTTCTGAATCGACGCATCCGCTTTGCCAGATTGCTCAACCGTTCCACCAATATCGATACGATACCCCTCGGGCAGCGCTTGACGAATATCCCCTAACGCTTGCCAAATATCCGCGGTGACATCAGGTGCCTGTGCGCCCGACACATCTGCATGAACAGCCAAAAACCGCTCGCCACCAAACCGCTTTATAACAGGCTCTTCATAGCGCACCTCAAAAACCCCTAATTGCGACAAGGGGATACTGCGGCCTTCTTGTGTGCGGATTTCAATATCCTCTGGTGAGCTATGCTCTACACGCTGGCCTCTTGCGTGCATTTGCACCGTTCGGATATTTTGTCTAATCTCAGTCACCGGAACGCCATTTAACTGAAACTGCAGTTGTTGAGCGACATCCATCGGCGTCAAGCCCATTAAGCGGATACGATCCTTGTCCATCACTAAATGCATACTTGGAATTCGCTCATCCCAATCAAGATGCGGATCCTCCGCATGAGGATGCTCACGCATGACATCTCTTACTTGATACGCGATTTCACGAAGTTTCAGTGGATCCTCACCCACAACTCGAAAGCTTACTGGCCATACGACAGGAGGACCATAGAGCAGCTTACTCACTCGCACTCGTGCCTCAGGAAACGCTCCAGCGTGGATATGCGCCTGTAACATATCGATAATCCGATCACGCGAAACTTCATCATGACCAATCGCAATAATCTTGGCAAAGGCCGGATCCGGCTGTTCGGGATTTGCTGATATAAAAAATCGAGGTGCACCTGCTCCGATATACGCAGATAAGGATTTAACGTCATCCACCTCCGACAAAATGGCCTCTAGTTTTCTAACGGTTACATCTGTTGTAAGAATAGAGGTTCCTTGCGGATGCTGAATACTAATCAGAACTTCTGGACGATCTGAACTGGGAAAAAATTGCTGCTGTACTACGCTTGACATCGCAACCACACTGAGAATCAACAAAGATACCGTCAATGCAACGACTGTTTTACGATAGGTGACACACGCGCTTATAAACACACGCAATTTTTGATACAAAGGCGTCTGATACAATCCACTGTGTCCCGATGCACTATAGTCGGGTAAAAGCTTTACACCTAAATAAGGCGTGAAGGTAACAGCAACCAACCAAGAAACAAGCAGCGCATAGGCCAACACCCAGAAAATATTGCCTGCATATTCGCCAACACCAGACTGTGCGAACCCTATCGGCACAAAACCAGCAACTGTAACCATTGTTCCAAACAGCATCGGGGCGGCGGTGACGCTCCATGCATGACTGGCTGCGCGAACACGATCCCAACCCGATTCCATTTTAACGATCATCATTTCTATGGCAATGATGGCATCATCCACCAATAAGCCTAACGAAATAATGAGCGCTCCCAGGGTAATTCGGTCTAAATTGATTCCGGCTAACTTCATGAGTAAGAATGTAAGCCCCAGCGTTAACGGAATGGCAATTCCTACCACCAACCCTGCTCTAAAGCCGATTGCCAAGATACTGACGCCCATGACCACAATAACAGCGACCAGAAATTTAATCTGAAAAAGGTTCACCGCCCCAGTAATCGCTTTAGTCTGATTGGTTATCACACTCAGCTCGATGCCTAGCGGAAGTCGGCTCCTTTCACTTTCAACAAACTCGCCCAAGCGCTGTCCAAATTCTAGGCCATTCTCACCGGAGCGCATGACAACCCCTAATAGCAGGGCATCCTCTCCTTGCGCTCGCACAAAATACGACGGTGGGTCTTCATATCCATAGTGTATATCCGCAATATCGGATAAACGCAGCAAGTGATTCCCAATGCGCAATGGAACAGCGGCCAACTGCTCTTGATCCGATAAATCCGCCGCAATTCGCAGATAAACTCTTGGCCCATCTAATTCCCAAGCTCCAGCTGGCAGGAGTTGATTGTGCGCCTGGATGGCGGCAAACACATCCTGAGGGCTCAACTCTAGCTGACTCAAGTACGTCATGTTAAATTCTACAAAAACACGCTCGGCTCGCTCAGCTAAGACCTGAGCTTTTAGCACACCGGGGACACGTTGTAATCGGTCTCTGATGGATTCAGCCTCACGCGTCAAGTCGCGCATGGGGAATCCAGGAGCTGTTATCGCCATCAAGGAGAAGTACACATCTGCAAAGTCATCATTCACGATGGGGCCGATAACGCCTGCTGGCAGATTTGAAGCCTCATCCATCATTCGCTTGCGCACTTCATAAAAGAGATCAGGAACGATATCACCCGGTGCAAAGTCTTGAAACTCGATTTGTAAAATTGCTTGGCCAGGACGAATCGTGGTTTCGATGTTGTATAGATAATCAATTTCTTGAATTCGCTTTTCCAATCGATCGACCACTTGAGTTTGCAATTCTTCTGTCGTGGCTCCAGGCCATACTGCCGATACAACAACAAATCTGACGGTAAAGCTTGGGTCTTCCGCCCGCCCTAATGAGAAAAAGGAATAGACCCCTACGCATACAGACAAGAGTATAAAAAACAAAGTGACGGATCGCTCACGTACCGCGAGTGCCGATAGATTGGGGAAGTTCATAACGCCCTCTCCCTAACTTGCATACCGGGCGTTAACAGATGTGTCCCTAAAGCAATCACTCTGGATTGAGCATTAAGATCGGCTCGAATCCGTGCATATTCAGATGTAAGCTCAAGTACATCAACTGGAACTGGCTGCACCTGTCCTTCAATGACTTGCCACACTTGCGCACCGTGACCCCGCTCATCCAAAGCGGCCAATGGAACTCGCAGCACTTCTATTGCATTATTGGACTTAAACAAGGTTACTTGAACAACACTGCCTAACAATAGCGACTCGTTTGACTCAAGCAGTCGATAGCGCGCCCTCCAGCTTCGACTTGATGAATCTGCGGCTCCTGCAATTTCTCGTAACTCAACAGGTATTGACTGCCCATCTTTTAGGTCAATATGCCCCATTTGAGGAGGTGATTGACCGTCTGGTAAATACACTTCGATCTCTTTATCTCCCTCTTGCGCCAGAGTTGCCAACACCTGCCCTGCTGCAACCACTTGCCCGGCCTCAACCTCGACATTGATCAGCACACCTGCATGCTCCGCACTTAGCTCTGTATAGGTGCGAGTATTGCGCGCTTGTGCCAACACCGCACGTGCAGACTCACGCTGACTAAGCGCTTCGCGCTCGGCCAACTCAAATCGTTCAAGCGCTTGACGGCTAATGTAGTTTTGCTCAAGCAATTGCTGTTGACGCTTAAGTTCATTGCGAGCCGTAGCGAGCGCTGCATCTGCGACTGACAACTGAGCCATAGCACTTCGCTCTACTTCATCCACATCGCGTGGATCAAGTGTAAATAAAGGATCATCGGGGTTAACCCTTTGCCCAGCAACAACATGCTTGGCAAGAATTCGACCATTCAGCTGAAATGCAATTGGAGATTCATAACGTGCTTTTACACTACCGGAAAGACGTACCTCCGCTCGCTCATCTTGAACCACCTCACGTGTTAGTACCCAAGGTATCGGCTTTGACTCAAGGCTTGTATAATCCTCTTTAAAGCAGCCACTCAATAGGAGCAGTGGTAACAACAGAACGCAGACTTTCTTTAACATAACGGTAAGCCCGATCAGAAATTAATTACTGAACGCAATCGTACATTAATCTATTTGGAATGCAAAGTGCCAACGAATGAACGTGCAGGCCGCCCTGTCGACCCGAGTAAAGATTTAGCCATTATTTGTGCTGCCAGAAGACTTTTATTTAGCGAAGGGGCTTCGGCTGTCTCTATTGAAGCCGTGGCTAAACTGGCAGGTGTCTCAAAAGTGACCGTTTATGCGCGCTATTCAAATAAAGATGAGCTATTAAAGGCCATTACAGAAACGGAAACAGCGCAACTGATTACAGGACTGAATATAAGCCCGCAAAAACAATCGGATGTCAAAGAGGCATTGATCACCTTTGGCACACATTTACTATCTTTCCTAATTAGCAATGAGTGTCTGCATTTCATGAGAATGCTAGGAAATCCTGGTTGCTTTCCAACAGAAGCTGTCGATCAGCTTTATGCCACCGGGCCCCAGTCCACCCATACAAAACTCGTACAATGGATGAAAGACGCTCACCAAGCAGGATTGGTGCAAATCCCTCAACCTGAAAAAAGTGCGGAGATGCTACTGGGTATGCTATTCGGCATCGACATTGTCAGGGCCATGTATGGACAACCCTGCATCCGACATGTAGACAGCATACCCGAGCACGTTGAATGGGTGGTGAATCAATTTTTACGAATTCACTCGGCTGAAGATGAATCCACTTTCAGCGAAAGCTGATTTTTGGCTTCGATCCACTGAGACATGTACTGCGTGCTCTTCATGCTATGATGGCGCAGCATTGAACTCATGAAATGCTGCTGCCGGAAACTATTAATCTTTGCGTGATGCGTAACCAGCCTTTCAATTAAAGCCGATTCATGGAGCGATGCTAAAAAGCGTAACGTTAACACAACATCACCTCGCTCTTGAGCTTGATTCCAGCATGCTGAGTCTTGATGAAGTGCGACTGCATTTTCAATAAAGCTTTTATCATCTAAGGCGATAGCACCCGGCCACTCCTCACTGATACCCTCTGCACCGATCAATGTTGTCACACTGGGGGTTCCTACGGCCATAGCATCAATCAACTTCCCTTTGATACCCGCACCAAAGCGCAAGGGCGCCAGCAGCACACGCGCTTGGCTCATCGCCTGCAAGGCATCATCCACCCACCCCTTAACACAAAAGCCTTCTTTAGCGTTGTGCAACTGGGTGGCTTTTGGAGGTGGATAGGCACCATAGATATGCAGCTCCGCCTTTGGCAGCTTTTGCCGTATGCCAGGCCACAGGTGTTGCTTTAATTGTAAAACTGCATCCCAATTCGGTGCATGGCGGAAATTTCCAATGGTAATGAAATGCTGGCGCTCATCGAAGTTGGGGCGATGAGTTGCCGGCGCGGACTTAATCATCAAAGGGACGTAATGCAACTGCGTGGCAGGGACATGAAACTGGCTTTGTAAAAGCGTCATTTCCACTTCAGATATCATCAGTGTTAGATCACTGCGAAAGATCGCTGCAATTTCACGCCACGCCATAGGCGTATGCATATCTTGTAGATCAAACTCGCGCCCCTCTTTGACAGCTTGATGGCGCCCATCTCGCAAACTGTGCAGATCTTCAGTATTCAGCACCCTGAGCGCGTCAGGAAGAAACTTCTCTACACGCCAGCCAAATTGCTCTTCCATCATGAAGCGATCAAAAACAACGATATCAGGCGCAAGCTGCTGAATAAACACATCAAAGGATGCAGAGTTCAGTTCAATGCCATGGCAAGCTATCTGTGCGAGAGACAAGTCTGCCATGTGCTCTGTCATCTGCGCGGGGCTTGCAAAATGAACTTGCCAGTCACAGCTTCGAAACAACTCCAACAACTGCATCATCCGACTACCCGCAGCAGAGGACTTAGGCTCAGGCCAGACGTAACCGATTACCAATAGTTTCAAAAAGACACACTAACCCTTTGACTTTAAAGGAGAAACCCATTCTAAAAAACTATCCGAAAGTGGCGTCTTTTTTAAACTAACCAAGACAACTCGCTCAAGAGGTGATGAAGTCTCATAGTCGTGCTGATACTCTATTAAGCCCGTTAAACCAAGCAGCATTTGTATCCGATGGGTAAAGGCATGCCAAAGGGTCGACTCGGGATCATAGCCATTACTATCATCCGCTTCTTCCAGCATCATTGGGAAGGTAGCAACCAGTCGCTCAACGCATTGATCAGTCGTTACCCAATCGCTTCTCGTTTTAAGAAAACGCATTAGAAAGAGAGAGGTTAGACGTATGGACTGCAGCTCGGGGTTTCCATCCAGATACCCCCAATTTAATTTCGTAATCAGGCACTCGATCATCGGTTGATAAAGCTTTGACCATTGCTGTTTCTCTAATGCAGCCTCGGATTTACGTGTTAAGACTAGACGCCCTTTTTGTACTCGACATAAGCCAGAGTGTTGAGCCAAGAGTCGGGTGATGTGAACAGGCAAGGAATCTTCTTCACTGCGCAATCTGGGTTGATAAACATCAAAACCATAAAAATAACGCTGCGTATCAAGAGCGTTATGCATGGCACGCACCACGGTTAGTGGTAAATTCCCCTTGGGCGTTAGTTTATTATTGCCATTTAAGATCTCATCTGCTAAAACCTTAAACATGGCCAAAAAAGGCACTTGATCAGGCGTTGCATGCTCGGGATGAAAACGTATAACGTCTGCAGCCTGGAAGGGGGTGTAGAGCAAATCATGCAATTGATTTGGACTCAATCCCAGCAAATCATCTTCAATCGGCTGTTCAAACATTGATCGAAAAAAGTCTTCAATAACTTCATAGCGCATTTCGTCAGTTTCAAATTCGAACTCTTGCAACAATGCTTCAAGCTCCGATTTAGCATCATCTGCGGCCGCTCGAATTTCGGGATCTGTCATCAATGGACCAAAGCGCGTCACTAAATCTAAATCCTGGTTGGCACGATCGACATCAAAGCTATCTTTATGTAACTCATCATAATTAAACCAAGGATAACGCTCACTGAAGACTTCAGCGCTTAAACGCTGCACAGCCGACTGCAATTCTAAATACCCCTCGACTCCTCTTGAGGACTCTGGAGGACAGGCCCTTTCACCCGCCAAACACAAAATCACGGGCTGATCATCATCAGAAAAGTATGGCAGGGTTTTTTCAAGCTGAATTAAATGCTGCCAACCATCTTCTTCGTCATAGCCATATTCTAGGCTGGGCTGCTTTGTATGAAGAACATCACTTAACTTGTACTGAATCTCATCAAGCTCTTCAAGAGCAGCACTTGCATCACCGTAGCAATTTCCAGCCGCATCTTCGAAATAATGCTCACCAATATCTTCCCACCCCATAGTGACTTGCAAAATACAATGCAGTTGATATAAGGACAGATCACTGGGAAGCAGTAATCGACGCCAAATTTCAGGCTGCACATGCTTTAGGGTAACTTTAATTTGAAGCAGAATGGGGGCATTATTCTTTGAGGGCATACTTCTCTAACATGCGTTGTGGCAAATGAAGGGATGAGTATAGAGACTCATTGCGGGCTTTGGCAACATCAACAAAAAAGGGGCTGCATCGCCCCTTCTCTGTTCAATCACCTTAACTTAGCGCTTTTTTAATACGTGAAATCGCATCTTCCAATATATCCATACTGGTCGCAAAGGATAAACGCATATTGCCTGGTGCTCCGAACGCAGATCCTGGGACCAACGCCACACCCGTTTCAAGCAGCAAGTATTCAGCAAGTGCGATGTCGTCAGCAAACTCTGGGCGACTGTCGATTACCTTGTGAAAGCTTGGGAAAGCATAGAAGGTTCCATCGGCTGGGATGCAGTCAACACCTTCGATTTCATTCAAAGCGTTCACGACAAACTCATGGCGTGCTTTAAAGGCTTTTACCATTTCAGCCACACAATTTTGATCACCATTCAATGCGGCTTCGGCGGCAACCTGAGCAATCGAGCATGGATTTGATGTACTTTGTGACTGTACTTTGGTCATAGCACCAATCAACCAAGCCGGACCCGCTGCATAACCAATACGCCACCCCGTCATAGAGTAGGCCTTGGAAACACCATTCAATACGATGGTTTGATCGTAGAGTTCAGGGCATGCATTCAAGATATTACAGAATGGCTCATCACCAAACAGAATATGCTCATACATGTCGTCCGTGGCCACCAAAATATTTGGGTAGCGCTTCAGCACTTCACCTAAGGCCTTTAACTCCTCTAGAGTATATGCAACACCTGAGGGATTTGAAGGACTGTTTAACACGACTAAGCGCGTTTTCTCAGTGATGGCATTTTCCAGCTGTTCTGGAGTGATTTTGAAACGTGCCGCTTGGGTCGTCTCAATAATGACTGGCTTGGCATCCGCAATCAGCACCATATCTGGGTACGACACCCAATACGGCGCAGGAATAATCGCTTCATCACCTGAGTTCAACAGCGCTAACGCCAGATTGAAGAAGCTTTGCTTCCCACCACTGGAAACCAAGATTTGATTTGGTTCGTAATTAAGGCCATTATCACGATTAAATTTGGCTATAATCGCTTTTTTAAGGCTTGGCGTTCCATCAACCGCAGTATATTTTGTAAAGCCGTCATTGATCGCTTTGATCGCAGCTTGTTTAATATGCTCTGGGGTGTCGAAATCGGGCTCGCCCGCACCTAAGCCAATGATATTTTTTCCAGACGCTTTAAGTTCAGCCGCACGTTTAGTGACGGCAAGAGTCGGGGAAGGTTTGATACTGTTTACGCGGTCGGAAAGCTGCACGTCCAAGCTGAAATCCTCGTTATATTCTGGGGCACAAATATCCATCAAAAATCAGCGCAAATCATACAGTATTGCGGACGCGGTCTAAATCCCTATAAGGGTGAATTTACATTTAATTTTACAGGAGTGGTCTGTGAAGCAACGTTTCAGAGTTCAATCAGCCTTTAAACCCGCAGGGGACCAACCCACCGCCATCGCGGCTTTGGTCGACGGCATTGAATCAGGTTTAGCCTCACAGACTTTGCTGGGAGTCACAGGATCGGGCAAAACCTTTACAATTGCCAATGTGATTGCAGCTGTGCAGCGTCCAACGATCATCATGGCGCATAACAAAACTTTAGCCGCTCAGCTCTATGGCGAATTTAAAGAGTTTTTTCCTGACAACTCAGTCGAATACTTTGTCTCCTACTACGATTACTATCAACCCGAGGCCTATGTTCCCTCTTCCGACACTTTTATCGAAAAAGATGCATCGATAAATGATCATATTGAACAAATGCGCCTTTCAGCCACCAAGGCCTTACTTGAGCGAGAAGATGCCATTATAGTCGCGACCGTATCGGCTATTTATGGATTAGGCGATCCTAAGTCCTATCTTTCTATGATGTTGCATTTAGACCGTGGCGATCAAATTGATCAGCGCACTCTATTGAGGCGCTTAGCGGAGCTACAATACACTCGCAATGACATTGAGTTACACAGGGGTAACTACCGTGTTCGAGGCGATGTCATCGATATTTTCCCTGCCGAATCTGAAATGGAAGCCATTCGTGTGGAGTTGTTTGACGAAGAGATCGAGCAACTCTCGTACTTCGACCCCTTAACAGGTGAAGTTCTTCGTAAAGTACCACGCGCAACGATTTATCCAAAAACACATTACGTTACGCCTAGAGACACTCTAGTTGAGGCGACGCAGTATATTAAAGCGGAATTACAAGAACGGCTCGCGTTCCTTAAAGAGAACAACAAGCTGGTCGAAGCTCAGCGCCTTGAACAACGTACAGTCTATGATATCGAGATGATTCTAGAACTTGGCTACTGCTCAGGTATTGAAAACTATTCCCGCTATCTATCTGGACGCGACCATGGCATGGCCCCGCCAACACTGTTTGACTACCTACCTGAGAATGCGTTGTTGGTCATTGATGAGTCTCATGTGACGGTTCCACAGATTGGCGCCATGTATCGAGGTGACCGGTCGCGCAAAGAAACGCTAGTTGAATATGGTTTTCGACTACCCTCTGCCTTAGATAATCGGCCCATGAAGTTTGAGGAGTGGGAAACGATTGCCCCCCAGATGATTTTTGTCTCTGCAACGCCCAGCAAGTACGAAGCCGCAAATGCGCAACAGATCGTTGAACAGGTCGTGCGGCCAACAGGATTGGTCGATCCTATTGTCGAAGTACGCCCGGCATCGTCTCAGGTTGATGATCTGTTAGGTGAGATCGATACGATTGTCCGCAAAAAGGAACGTGTCATTGTCACTGTTTTGACCAAACGCATGGCCGAGGATCTAACGGACTATTTAGCTGAACATGGCGTAAAAGTCCGTTACCTTCATTCGGATATCGATACCGTTGAGCGTGTCGAGATTATTCGTGATTTACGGATTGGCGAGTTTGATGTGCTGGTTGGCATTAACTTACTTAGGGAAGGTATTGATATGCCCGAGGTTTCCCTCGTGGCAATTTTAGACGCCGATAAAGAAGGTTTTCTACGCTCAGAGACATCCATGATTCAAACGATTGGTCGAGCCGCACGTAATATCAATGGTCGTGCAATCTTATATGCGGATCGAATCACGGGATCGATGCAGCGCGCCATGGATGAAACGGAGCGACGTCGGAATAAGCAGATTCAACACAACCTTGAGCAAGGGATCACGCCTAAAGGTATCTTCAAATCAGTTGCGGACATTATGGAGGGCGCGCAAGCACCTGGCTCTCGTAAGTCATCTAGAGGGGCTAAAAAAGCGGCCGAGACCAATGCTGAGTATCGTGTGAATGAAGCGATCCTCTCGCCGAAAGATCTAGCAAAAGCCTTGAGTCGTTTGGAGGATCAGATGTATGAAGCGGCACGCAATCTGGAGTTCGAAAAAGCTGCGAAATACCGTGATGAACTAGAGCGACTGAAGCATAGTACAAATATTTTATAAAAATCGTTAAAAAACAGTTGCAAGGATCTAAAAGCTCTCTATAATACGCACCACAAAACAGGACTATAGCTCAGTTGGTTAGAGCACCACCTTGACATGGTGGGGGTCAGCGGTTCGAGTCCGCTTAGTCCTACCACAAATCGTTGATTTATAAGGGCTTTTTAACAAGCCCCTTGTAAGTAAACTATCAGTAGTACTTCAAAAGTAACCAATAAGTAACCATTTTACATCACGCATAGAACATCATCTCTTTCTTTTTATTCGTTTTTTACTACCATATTCGCTCTTACAAATGGATCTTCAACAGATCGTTTAAGATTTTTTCCATTTGTACAGTGATTTATAGCCCCCCTCTGTCAGGCCAGTTGTCGCGCGGCAACCATCATTCTCCTCGTAGTTATCACTGCGATAAATCCATCGTCTGAACCTGTAGCTGCCAAACCTGAAGAACAAGCCTTCACCATCAACCCGATATAGACTTGTGCAGGATGCAGCTTAAACTCTATCAGAAGTTTTCTTGAAGGTAGGATCAACTGTCTACTCCAAAATGGTCGGGATGTGTGGACTAATTTTGACATTACTTTTAATGATCAAAATGGGACCCCTGTTTTTCCTTGTGGAAATGAAATACTACAAGGCATTTTTTTCCACCGGATAAAGGAATAAATGTATCCAATCAATACGAGGCTATTATGATGTCAAAAAATGATTATGAAAAAGATCAGTTAGATCTAAAACACTGCCCATCCAAGCAATTGGATAACAGCTAGTGCAGATAGCTATTGGCTAGCAGTGAAAATTAGTGGTATTGAAGCACATACATAAATAGAATTAACCATACAATATTTGCACGTACTTGTATTGGGTCTTTATGCCGCTAAAAATCAAGATCATTGCAATACCAATAGCGACCGTCACACTTTCCTCGGTCCCACTTCTAGCTGATGAAGCTGGCGACATAGGTGAAGCCTTCGGCATTGTCGAAGACTATTCAACCCCTGCATCTGCAATGCGATCGTTATCAAAGCTGACGAGTACTACAATGTTCTCGCACGGTAACCCAACCGATTACGAGCAATTGATGCTTGAGTTGATTAACAGAGCCAGAGCTAACCCTACTGCCGAGGCTGAAAGACTGGGGATTGAGCTTAATCAAGGTTTAACACCTGGTACGATCAATGCAGACTCTAAACCGCCTCTGGCCTTAAATCATTGGTTGATTGACGCAGCTCGACTACACAGTCAGTGGCAATTTGACGCTAACGTGATTTCACATACTGGCGTCAATAATAGTTCTGTATTTATACGCATTATAGAGGCCGGTTATCCGCTTGACGGAGTGTGGGGTGAGAACATCAGTTGGCGCGGTACAGGCGGCACACCAGACCTGTTGGTTTTTACCAGAATGCAACACGATGCTTTATTCAAAAGCCCAGAACACAGGAGAAACATTTTAAACAGTCGTTATTCCGAGATTGGTATCGGTGCTTTGGCTGGCGTATTCAATAAAGATGGCTACGCCTTTAATTCTTCAATAATTACCCAGAAATTTGCCGATAGTGATGGTGTGCCTAAGCCTTTGCTAACGGGTGTAGTGTTTGATGACCTCAATGGTAACGGCGTTTTCGATATTGGTGAGGGCCTAGCTGGCGTTAGCATTATTGTGGTGGGAGGGGGCTATCATACACTGACTAGCAATTCGGGTGGGTATGCTTTGCCGTATCCAAATAACGGTCTTTTACAGGTTGAATTTGAGCTGCCAGGGCTTGGGGGCAAAGCCATACGCAACGTTGACTCAACAGGCTATAATATCAAACTTGATGTAATTGCCACTGAGTTTCTACCTATTGATGAGCCTGAACTAAAGCCAGAGCCAGAGCCAGAACCTGAACCAGAACCAGAACCAGAGCCTGAACCTGAACTAGAACCAGAGCCTGAACCAGAACCTGAACTAGAACCTGAACCAGAGCCTGAACCAGAGCCTGAACCAGAACCAGAACTAGAACCTGAACTAGAACCTGAACTAGAACCTGAACTAGAACCTGAACTAGAACCAGAACCAGGGCCTGAACTAGAACCTGAACTAGAACCAGAACCAGGGCCTGAACTAGAACCTGAACTAGAACCAGAACCAGGGCCTGAACCAGAACCTGAACCTGAACCAGAACCTGAACTAGAACTAGAACTAGAACCAGAGCCTGAACCAGAACCTGAGCCAGAGCCAGAACCTGAGTCTATCGTTGATACTGATCCAGTTGATGAGCCTGCACAGCCTTCGCGCAAACGGCGTCCTGTTTGGTGGTGGTTGTTACCTCGGCAATAGTGCAATCATTATACTATTGGCAGGGTGTGTGCCCTTGTCGCGTTTATCAAATAGCGCGTAAAACACCTTTCTTGTAAGTGGGTGATGTAAGCGCACAGGCGAAGCCTGTTAAGACCGTGTTCACTTTGACTAGAGTAATAGCCATTCGCAAGGCCTTTAAATTCAGACTCAATCCACGTTCTGATCAGATTCAGAGTAAGCGTCAATCCAACCACCCAGTTACATCAACTCAGGATTTAAGCTAGCGTTCCAAGGCAACAGTTTCTCGATAGCATCCACACTCTGCGCGTTGGGCAGTTCTTTGAAGACCACTTTTAAATACTCATACGGGTTCAGACCATTGGCCTTGGCTGTCTCGATTAAACTGTACAGGTTAGCACTGGCTTTAGCGCCTGCCTGGCTATTTGCAAAGAGCCAGTTCTTGCGGCCCACAGTGAAGGGACGGATGGCATTTTCTGCTCGGTTGTTATCAATCGGATAAGCACCATCATCCAGATACCGGATTAACCGACCCCACTGAGAGTGAAGATAATACAGTGCCTTGCCAATCGCCGTTTGCGGTGGCACCTGTGGCAGACTTTTTTCAAGCCAAGCGTGTAATTTATCAATCACAGGTTTAGCATCGTCTTGTCGTCGCCGGTAGCGTTCATCCGATGGCTGATCTTTCAGGGTTTTTTCTAACGCATATAACTTCTGGATAAAGGCTAACCCTTGATCGGCTTTACCGGTTTTCCCTTTTTTCTGTAGCGCTTTGGCATCCATCAGCTTGCGTCGGGCATGGTCCCAACAGCCTAAGCGGGCAATCTGGTAGTCAGTACAGGCTTTTCCATAGCCCTCATAACCGTCTACCATGATGGCGTTCACGGTTTCATCCAGTAGAGACAGCGGCACTTCCTGACGACG
>NZ_QKRX01000022.1 GCF_003284585.1 Nitrincola tibetensis | reverse complement strand
CTGTTGCCAGGTGTGTTGCTTGGTTTGGTTGCTCATACCGACCTCCATCGATTAAAAGTGATGGAGGTAGTGTGTCGCGGTTAAATCTTAAATTATAGGTGCTGTTTCATGGGCGCTTACCTTGCAAATGGCAATGGCCTCTGGCATCACAGCTATATGCTTACCCTCATGTAGGGCATCGACCTGATGCAATCGATCACTCGTCAAAGGTTAATGAGCGAGTTGTGAAGGAAATAGATAGGAAAGTACAGATTGGAGAGTGGGAAAATAGCAGAGGTGTGTGAGACCATACAGCGTGAGCTCAAGCCAGCTTCGCTCCTATTATCAATACTAGCCGTGACTTTGCAGAAGGCTGGGCAAAAAGCGATTAAACCAACTTTTAAACGATGAGTTAAATCACATCAGCACAAAGCAGCCTTACAAACCTGAGACTACTAACCATTTAGACCTGCTAAATGGTTATTTTTTCTCTATTTCTTCAACGGCCTTTCTGATCTGACTAATAGCAACAGTGCCCAATGTTATTGGATCATGCTCGGTAGCAACACCACTAACACTTTCATACTCAGGAACTGAATAGACCATTCCACGATTACTTACAGGGATCAGTTTAATCCGTGGTCTCACGATCTTAATATTCAGTAAATTATGTGCTGGAGCAACAATTGAACCATCCTCTTGAACCTCTACTGTGGGTGGTTCAGGAGCATAATAAGAAATAGAACCTGGGCTAACCTCAGACACTGGATCAATTCTATGAAACGATGAGTGTCTAGCTTGAATAATGTACTGTAACTCCAGCTGATCTTCAGCTTTATTTATGGCCTGATAAATTCGATGATTTTTTTGATAGTCCGCATTTTTTAACTGATTTCTAATCGAGTAACATGCTGTAGCTAGACAGTTACGAAATGCCTGCCACCATTTTTTGAACTCTTGATGACTTTCAGAGTTACCAACTCTTTCCAGAAAGTCCTCTGCAAACTTTAACTGCTCTTCTGCTTCAGTAAACTTCATCTTTTATCCACCATGTGCCAAGTAGCAGAATATCCACTTCTCCGGCTTCTATCCACCATCACCCGTTGTGACCAGATTGTGACCAACTCCGGAATTGCGTCATTTGGCTACCCTGCACATGCGCCCGTGGCTCAGCTGGATAGAGTAGCAGCTTCCGAAATTAACCAGAAAAAACAAGGATTTTTTAGAAAACAAACACTTATGGCGCGCCCGGAGGGATTCGAACCCCCGACCAACAGGATCGGAACCTGCTACTCTATCCAACTGAGCTACGGGCGCATAAGGAGGGATAACTCAAGAGGCGCTAATAATACGCATTCTATCTAGGCTTGCCAAGTCTTACGCCTTAAGAACTATTTTCACAGCATTTCCGTAAGGGATATTTGCAGGTATAATCAGCCACTGATTTTATAAGCGGTATTGTCTACGCTCTGCTCTCTATGGATTTTGTTCTTAGGGCTGAACTGCAATAGGCATCTACGCAAACTATTAAAAAGAGTGATGAGGTCTACAACGTGAACAAATTTGTTGCAAAAGCTGCTTCTGCACTGTGCACCCTTGGTTTAGGCGTGGTTCTTGCCACTGCTGTTAACGCAGCGGCAGACCGTGATGCCATCATCGAGCGTATCAAGCCGCATGGTCAAATCTGTATCCAGGGAGACGATACGTGTGGTACTCCTGCCGCCGCAGCGGCAGCCACTACATCTGCCGGTCGCTCTGGTGCTGATATCTACAACCGCTCCTGTGCGGCTTGCCACGCCAGCGGCATCTTAGGCTCACCTAAGTTCGGTGATGGCGCTATGACTGCTCGACTGAACGACCACGGAATGGACGGACTGATGGCAAACGCGATTAACGGTATCAATGCCATGCCGCCCAGAGGAACTTGTAATGACTGCTCTGACGACGAAATCCAGAGCACAATTCAGTACATGTTAGATAACGACTAAGTCGCTCTAAGCGTCGATACCCTAGTCATTAGACACTCAGGGTATCGGCAACCATCTACACTCCCCGCTAAAGATCATCAAATAAATTCTTCAAACTTGAAATTGTGGCGCGACCTCGCGCTAAATTCTGTGTTGGGGAAACCTCGCCCAGCCCTTCTGACTCCAAATCATCAGGTGGCAGCTCATCGATGAATCGGCTTGGCGCACACTCTTGCCATTCGCCATACTGCCGTCTCTTTTTGGCCAGGGTGAGTGTCAGGGTTTTTTGAGCACGCGTAATGCCGACATACGCAAGACGCCGCTCTTCCTCTATGGTATCGGATTCAATACTATTGCGATGGGGTAACAACTCCTCCTCCATCCCCATTAAGAATACATGAGGAAACTCTAGCCCTTTTGATGCATGCAAGGTCAATAATTGCACACGATCTGAATCGTCCTCCTCTTCTTGACGGTCCAACAAATCGAGCAGTATCAAACGGGAGACAGCATCATTTATGCCAGCATCGGCATCTTCTTCCTGCAAACGTTCAAGCGTACTTTTCAATGATTCGACCAAGAACCAGACGTTTTGCATACGCTTTTCAGCCACGCCTTCGCTTGAGCTGCTTTGTCGAATCCAGTCCTCATAATCCATATCCAGAATCATCTGGCGTATGGCATCAATGGGATCACCTGACTGACACTTATCATACAACTGCGCTATCCAATGACTGAAGCGACGCAAACGCTCACAGGCTTGAGCAGGCAAGGCTTGTTGTAACCCCATTTCTTCGCAGGCTTCAAACAAGCTGATTTGCCTTGAGCTGGCATACTCACCCAGACGCTCAAGTGTCGTCGGCCCTATCTCCCGACGCGGTAGATTGACGATACGCAAAAAGGCATTGTCATCATTTCGATTAATCAGCAATCGTAAATACGCCATCAAATCTTTAATTTCAGCTCGTGCAAAAAAAGACGTTCCACCACTCAATTTATAAGGAACTTGAAAGCTCTGCAGCTTCATTTCCAGTATCCTTGATTGATGGTTGCTGCGGTAGAGAATAGCAAAGTCTTTAAACGGGATCCGCTGACGCAAATGTCGATCTAAAATTTCCGTTGCTATCCGTTCTGATTCAGCATCATCATTGCGATTATGAATGATACGAATCGGCTCTCCATATTCTTTATCACTCCACAGGGTTTTCTCAAACACATGAGGATTATGATTAATCAAAATGTTCGCGACTTTTAAGATGCGTCCTGTCGAACGATAGTTTTGCTCAAGCTTAACAATCCGTAAACTGGGGAAGTCCTGCTGCAACTGCACCAAATTTTCAGGTCGAGCGCCACGCCAAGAATAAATAGATTGGTCGTCATCGCCAACGACAGTTAATGCACCGCGACCTCCAACCAACTGCTTAACCAATCGGTATTGCGAAAGGTTTGTATCCTGGTATTCATCCACCAAAAGATAACGAATTTTACGCTGCCATCGCTCCAGCACGTCCGGGTTACGCTCAAATAGCCGCACTGGAGTTAAAATTAAATCATCAAAATCCACTGCATTATATGCGCGCAAATGCCGTTGATAGGCTTCGTAAGCACGCGCGGCAAGAATTTCATGCGGCACCACCGCTGTCGACAGCGCTTGCTGTGGATCCAACATTTCATTTTTCCAACCCGAAATCCTATGTTGTACATCTGCCACTTGATCTGCATCCTCATCTTGATGCAATAGCAAATCCTTTAATAAGGATTTTGTATCCTGATCATCAAAAATCGAGAAGCCGGGTTTATACCCCAAAGCTTTGTATTCTTTACGAATAATATTTAAGCCAAGGTTATGAAACGTCGAAACGGTCAACCCACGCCCTTCACCTTTTTGCAGCAGCGTCATTGCACGCTCTTTCATTTCACGCGCGGCTTTATTCGTAAAGGTCACTGCTGCAATATGACGAGCTTCAATGCCACATTCATTGATGAGATAGGCTATTTTTCGTGTAATGACACTGGTTTTACCGGAGCCAGCACCCGCCAACACCAACATCGGGCCATCAATGTACAGCACGGCTTCTTTTTGTCGTGGGTTTAGCTTATTCATCTATTTTTCACATTAACTTGTACGAAACAATTGTTTGAGTTGAGCCTTAAGCATGGTAATCTCAAACCTCTGATTTGATCTAAGTCGCTAGTATGACATGGACTCTGTTGTTTTCAGAGTATGGCTGCAATAGGACTGCAGGCATAACCGAGGGTGTAACTGTATGTCACCAGTTGTTGAGAGGGATAACCTTGTTATTCCTGAATTCCAACTGATTCTGGTTGATAATAACGAAAATAGCCAGATCACCGAAAGGCTTTGTCGACTTTTATCTGAAATAGGGTCTGTTTCACGCTTTCCATCAATCGATACCATTTGTGAACCCAAACAAAATGGGGCGACACGTTACTTAATTGTTCCGATGGATGACCAGACGCCAGAACCTACCTATCCATTTGATCGATGCGATCCTCTTACAGGGGTGGGTAATCGTGCTTTTTTTTATAAATCCTTGCAAACGGCACTATTGGAGCTATCGTCACCCTTTGCGCTAGTGAGCTTGGATATTGATCGTTTTTCAGCGCTTAATCATCAATATGGGCAAGCCATTGGGGATGAATTAGTTAAAGCCTTGGCTCAACGATTAATGCACTTCCAACCTGCGCGCTCCGTCTCACGGGTTGGCAGTGATGAGTTCTGCTTTATTGTCCACTTTGAAAATAAACAAACTCAACGAGTGGATGTTCGACATCTGATTAATCATCTTTTAGAAACCTTAGCGCCAGCCTATCAAATCGGGTCGCACGAGGTGTCATTATTTTGCAGTTTAGGCATCGTACTCGCACCGCAACATCATAAAGATGTTGACCAACTGATGAATTACGCCAACCTAGCCAGAAAACGCGCAAAGCACACACATGGGCACAGTTTCGCCATCTACGATGACAATCTAGATCGGCACTCGCGCGCCGCCACCGCGCTGGAGCCTGAACTTTGGCGAGCACTGCAAAAAAGGGAGTTTTGTCTGTACTACCAACCTCGTGTTTGCCTTAAAAGTGGCAACATAATTGGCGCCGAAGCGTTAATTCGTTGGCAACATCCTCTTTTGGGGCTCATCTTGCCCGACCACTTTATTCAATTATGCGAACGCACTGGCCTTATCGTCCCCTTGGGATATTGGATTGTTGAGCAAGCGGGCAAAGATATCATCGACTTTCAACATACGGGGTTACAGGGCAACATTAGTGTCAACCTATCCTTTCGTCAGTTTCAGGATGACTATTTTGTAAACACTCTTGAACGCTTGATCACACCACATCCTACGAAACCACAAATGCTGGAGTTTGAGCTCACCGAAACAGCCTTGTACACCGATGAAGCGCACGTCATTCAGTGCATGAAGGCCATTTCCGATTTGGGCATTGAGTTCTCGTTAGATGATTTTGGAACGGGCTACTCTTCTTTTTCTATGTTGCAAAAGTTACCCATCTCAACCCTGAAAATTGACCGCTCATTTATTGCTGGTATTGGCTGTCATGCCGACGATGAAGAAATTGTCCGTACCCTAATCCGATTAGGTAAAAATTTGAATAAAAACATCATCGCTGAAGGTGTAGAAAATGAGCAGCAGCGCGCATTCTTAGTGGAGCATGACTGCCTTTTCGGGCAAGGCTTTTATTACAGCCCTCCGATTACTCGTGATGCGTTTATCAAACTGCTTAATCAGCAATCGGCTGCAACTGCCCTCTAAACGCCAAGGCCTCAAGCAGGTGCATTGTCTGCACTTGCTCGTCACCTGCTAGATCCGCCAAGGTTCTTGCAACGCGCAAGACGCGGTGACAGCCCCGTGCGGATAATGAAAAGTTTTTCATTGCCGCTGTCAGTAGTCCTTGGCCATCATCTGCCAGCGAGCAATGTTGGTCCAGCAAGCGACCATTCAGGTGGCGATTACTAAAGCCCTGACGGCTCAACTGCTTCTCTCTGGCGGCAACGACTCGCCTACGGACATCAGCGCTTGATTCAGCTGGATACTGACGATTTAACAAAGTGTCCGGTGATAGGGCTGACACCCATAGCTGTATGTCGATACGATCAAGCAAGGGCCCAGAGACTCGCCCTTGATAGCGTCGAACTTGATCAGGCGAACAGGCACAACGATCCGTTCCATCTTTTGCATAGCCACAGGTACAGGGATTCATAGCAGCCACCAACTGAAAGGAGGCTGGAAAACAAACCTGTCGCGTGGCACGCGATATCATAATAGAGCCCGTTTCAATTGGCTCTCGCAATACATCCAGCACCCGGCGGGGAAACTCAGGCAGTTCATCTAAAAACAAGATGCCTTTATTGGCCAATGAAATTTCACCCGGTCGTGGATGAGAACCTCCGCCGACTAAAGCAACGGCCGAGGCCGTGTGATGTGGGTTACGGAAAGGGCGAATCCCCGCACATGCGGCATCTACACTGTGACCCGCGATAGAATGAATCGCGGCGACTTCTAAGCGCTCATCCATCGTTAACTCTGGCAGAATACCGGGCAAACAAGATGCCAATAAGCTTTTACCACTGCCAGGCGGTCCAGTGAATAAAATATTATGCTCACCTGCTGCAGCGACTTCTAAAGCTCGACGCGCTTGCAACTGGCCTTTTACTTCAGCCATATCTGGAGCCGTCGTCAAGCTAAGGTTAACAGGCAAGGGAACATAAGGCTCAATCAGTTGTTTGCCCTGTAAGTGAGCAAACACTTGCAACAAGTGTTTTGCAGGCAAGACGCAGGTATCACCAATCAAGCGCGCCTCCTGCGCACAGGCCTCTGGCAGGATAAGGCTCCGTTTCACCTTCCCACAGGCAACGGATGCAGGCAGAGCGCCTCGAATAGCACGTACTTCGCCAGATAAGGAAAGTTCAGCAATCATTTCGTATTGATCGAGCGATTTGCACTTTAACTGACCCGACGCTTGTAAAATACCAATCGCAATCGCTAAATCATAACGACCGCCCTCTTTGGGTAAGTCAGCGGGGGCTAAATTAATGGTAATCCGACGCTGAGGAAACTCAAAGCCTGCCGTTAAAAGCGCACTTCGTACACGTTCCTTACTTTCTTTGACGGCTGTTTCAGGCAACCCGACGATAGATAGGGAGGGAAGTCCACCAGAGAGGTGAACTTCAACCACAACTTGAGGCGACTCAATTCCCACTTGAGCACGGCTAAATAAAACCGCTAATGACATAATAACCTTCCTTGGCTGATGAAGCGAAAACCTAGCTTTCTGTAGTAGACGACCCGCTCTGCGAAGCTTGATGAGCAATGTCCAAACGCATTTCTAATTGAGCAACCTTATCTTCCAGCGCTTCGAGCTTTTCGCGCGTTCTGAGTAAAACGGCTTTCTGCACGTCAAATTCATCTCGAGTGACAAGATCGAGTCGGTTAAACGTACCCTGTAGCAGAGTATTCATTTGCTGCTGCAGCTCTTTTTGACCCGGTAACTCTTTAGCGCCATTCAAGAATTGACTCAGCTGCTCTGAGAACCCTTCCGCCAGTTTTTGATGAATCATGACATTGCTCCAATGATTGGCCTACTACCGACTAAACTAGATGGCCCATGAATAAGTCAACATAGCTTACCTCAACTTACGTAAGCCTGCATCTAAACACACCCTTTTCCAGTCATCTCAATGATAACTCCGCCACCATTGCACCATTTGGGTGCGTGCACGATTTGAGTGCACCTAAATCATACGACTGAACATTTATGATGCTTTAATTCGAGCACCTATTGAGCACCAATGACACTTAAATAGTTGAAAAAAATCAATAATAAATTGTTGGCACAGGTTTCGCTATGGTATTGGCAAGCGAACCCATCTCTGTGCACAGGGGGGACACACGAGTATGAGTTTGACCATTTTGTATCCAGGGGAGACATTCTTATGAAACTGGTTTCAGCGATCATTAAACCTTTCAAGCTTGATGATGTAAGGGAAGCACTATCCGATATTGGCATTCAGGGGATTACAGTGACTGAAGTCAAAGGATTTGGGCGTCAGAAAGGACACACCGAATTGTACCGTGGGGCAGAATATGTTGTCGACTTTCTGCCTAAAGTCAGAATTGATGCAGCCATTGCCGATGATGTCGTCGACCAAGTCGTCGAAGCGATCAGCAAGGCCGCTCAAACTGGAAAGATTGGTGATGGCAAGATTTTTGTCACTCCGTTAGAGCAAGTCATTCGCATTCGTACCGGTGAAACTGGCCACGACGCACTCTAATACGATTTTTTCACTTTTCGCCTGATGGAGGGCTAAACGATGGAAGAGATGATTCTCGCCACCGCGGACGAGGTTAGACACCTTGCCTATGCTATAGATACGTTTTATTTCCTAATTTGTGGTGCTTTGGTGATGTGGATGGCCGCTGGCTTTGCCATGCTCGAAGCAGGCTTGGTACGTGCTAAAAACACCACAGAAATCCTGACTAAAAACGTCGCACTTTATGCCATTGCATGCACTATGTATCTGATATGTGGTTACTACATCATGTACAGCTCTGATGCAGGCGGCATATTCCCAAGTCTGGGCGGTTTAATTGGTGATGAAAACAGCGTCGCTGACGTCCTGTCTGGTGATGAAGATGCGCCATACTACTCAGCTCGCTCTGATTACTTCTTCCAAGTGGTCTTCGTTGCAACCTGTATGTCAATTGTATCAGGCGCTGTTGCTGAGCGTATGAAACTCTGGGCCTTCCTTGCCTTCGCTGTCGTGATGACAGGCTTTATCTACCCTGTTAGTGGTTACTGGACTTGGGGCGGCGGCTTCTTGAGTGAAGCAGGTTTCTCTGACTTTGCAGGCTCAGGTATCGTTCACATGGCGGGTGCAGCAGCAGCATTAGCGGGTGTGTTAGTACTGGGCGCACGTAAAGGCAAGTATGGCAAAGACGGTCAAATCAATGCGATTCCTGGGGCAAATATGCCACTGGCAACGCTAGGTACCTTCATACTTTGGTTGGGCTGGTTCGGTTTCAACGGCGGCTCTGAGCTAAAAATGTCTGATGTTGATTCAGCCAACAACGTAGCTCAAGTATTCGTCAACACCAACGCAGCCGCTGCAGGTGGTGTGATTGCAGCCCTTATCTTTGCTCGCCTGTGGTTCAAAAAAGCAGATCTGACCATGGCGCTTAACGGTGCGCTGGCTGGCCTGGTTGCCATCACAGCAGAACCTCTGGCGCCATCAGCTCCAGGCGCGGCCTTAATTGGTGCAGTCGGTGGTCTCATCGTGGTCTTCTCAATCATCACCTTAGACAAGCTGAAAATCGATGATCCTGTCGGTGCCATCTCTGTCCACGGTGTTGTTGGTATCTGGGGTCTGCTTGCCGTCCCACTGACCAACGAAGATGCGACCTTTGGTGCTCAGATTCTAGGTATCGTATCCATCTTTGCTTGGGTCTTCATCGCTAGCTTGATCGTCTGGGTTATTCTGAAAGCGGTCATGGGTATCCGTGTCACTGAAGAAGAAGAATACGAAGGCGTCGATATTGCAGAGTGCGGAATGGAAGCCTATCCAGAATTCGCAACTACTCGCAAGTAATTAACACCTTAGATAAAAAGGAGCTCATCGTAGCTCCTTTTTTATTGCGTTTTAATCAAGTATGAGCAGGCCTCATTTGTACTTGTGCTTTGCGCTCGATTCAGCAATGCTTAGCGCAAGGATTCAAGGTATACTGATATCAATACTGCCTTGGTATTGCTATGACACTGCTTCCAACTCACAGGCCGGATTTATAGGAGAATAGAATGAAACTGATTACAGCCGTAATCAAACCCTTCAAATTAGACGATGTACGAGAGGCACTTTCTGATATTGGAATTCAGGGCGTCACGGTGACTGAAGTCAAAGGGTTTGGCCGTCAGAAAGGTCATACTGAACTTTACAGAGGTGCTGAATACGTTGTCGACTTTTTACCCAAGGTCAAAATAGAAGTCGCAATTGATGATGCCATGATTGAGCAAGTGATTGAAGCTATCACTAAAACCGCTAATACCGGCAAAATTGGTGATGGTAAGATCTTTGTAACCCCCTTAGAACAAGTGGTTCGTATTCGTACCGGTGAAACAGGTCCAGATGCTCTTTAATCTAGACGGAGTCTGATGCAGAACGTCTGCATCAGACTTATCCACAGAGTAAAGCCTTTTACGAAACCGATATAAATAACTGATTTAATTATTATTTATAAAAACAACTCCCATGTAATCCCTAACTTACACCCTTTTTATCAACATGTTTAACTGATTGGATCAAATGGCAGCGTAATTTCTAAAGAAAACCCCCCTTCTGCTCGATTAGCTATATTAAGCTCCCCACCAAAGCACTCGGCACCTCTTTTTATAATACTCAAGCCCAGCCCGTATCCGTCCGATACTCCCGAGGTTTTTCCTCTAACAAAAGGTTCAATCAAGGTCTCTAACATCTCCTCATCGACGCCTGGGCCATTATCGAGCAGCAGGAAATGCAACTTTCCTCCATCAATCTCAATCCTCAATTCAATTTCACCATCTACTGCGGTGTATTTCAGAGCATTCACCAACGCATTACTGAGCATCCGTAGGAGTAAATCTTTTCGATAGGTGCACATAATCACTTCAGACGGAGCTGAAATCAACAACCGACGCTCTTGCTTTAATAGCTGTACATCTTGGAGCAGTTGTTCCAATAGCACTTGCAACGCATAAGGAGGCTCATAGAGTGTTTCGCTCCCCATTCGAGAAAATGACAGAATCTCGTCAATTAAACGGCTCATGTAATCACACTCTTTATTGATGCGCAGTAAGGATTTGCTCTCCTGTCCAACCGACTGCTCTACCAACCCTGCTGCCATCTGTAACCGAGCTAAGGGGGCTCTAAGTTCATGAGATACATCTTGTAGCAAACGCTCCCTATCCGTCAGTGTGTTTTCAACATAATCGGCCATCCGGTTAAACTCTCTTGCCAGTTCACCTATTTCATCAGTACGGCGACTTAAGCGCCCCTTTGCACGACTGCTTAAATTCTGCTGATCGTATAAATTTCGTGCATGCTGCCGCAATTGATTAATGGGCCTTACGATCCAGACACTTAGCAAAAGTGCCATAAGTCCTGCCACCAGCATAACGGATATCATCTGTATAGAAAGTGTGAAGCGTAGCATCCGAACTAAATGGAATCGCTCCTGAGGAATTGGGATCTCAACTAAATAGCGCTTCCCCGAATCAGCATCCATTGTAAAACTAAGGATCGCCTCTGGCGGCAAGTGGCGTCGGAAAGAGATCAGTTCTTTATTGTTTGTTAAATCAGTTACCTGGACAGATATCCGAGAAGGACGACCGCGTGTATGGCGGGTATCATTGAGAAATAAAAGTCCATCCTCATAACGTTCAATGATAAATTGCGCTTCAGATGTGGCACGCGTATGCAGCATGTCTTGCCAATGGCGCTCTTCACTAAGGGTCAACAAACCATAGGTTAAACCACCCATCAGCAAGGTACTAACCAACCAAGTCGCGGCAAATATCCTCCAAAAAAGATGCTGATACCACCTCATGCTCTACTCCTTAACAAACAAATACCCCTGCCCACGAATGGTCTTTATTAGTTCAACATCCCCTCCTAAACTCAGCGCCAGCTTTTGCCGAACACGGCTAACATGGACATCCAGTGCCCGATCATAGGCCGTTAGTTTTCGATGCAGCACTTTTTCGGTCAGCAACTCTTTCGATAACACAACACCAGCTTGCTTCATTAATTCATACAAGACATTAAATTCAGCACTGGTCAACTCAATAGGTTCACCTTGAACTGCAACACTTCGGCGCCCAGCATCTAATTCAATACCATGCAACGAAATAATGGCCGAAGTTGGGGATTGGTTGGCAACCGCAACATATTGCCCTCTTCGTAACACGGCTCGGATCCGCGCCAGCAGTTCACGAGGATTACAAGGCTTTGCCATGTAATCATCAGCGCCCATTTCTAAACCCAGAATTTTGTCAATTTCTTGTCCACGCCCCGTTAGCATAATCACGGGGGTTAACACACGTGGCCGCAACTCTTGTAACAGCTCTAAACCCGTACGGCCAGGCATCATCACATCCAATATGAGTAGGTCGTAGGCAGGCCCATCGTTCAAACATTGCAAAGCTTGATCAACAGAGTAAACCGCCTCCACCTGATAACCTTCGTGTTTTAAATAGTCACTTAGTAACTCGCAGAGTTCTACATCATCATCAATCAGCAGTAATCGTTCTTCACTCATTCGTCTCTCCTCTTGAGTACATCATAAAAGGTCCTGATATTTATAAAACAAGCTTTACCAAACTTTACGCTGTCCTCACCCTACTTTGCAGAGTGATTGTCCATAATGAACACATCAAAACAAAGGAGACACATCATGAATACGAAAATCATATCTGTAAGTTTAGTGCTATTGATGGCAGGTGCTATGTCTGTTGCCGCTGTCGCCAATCCTAGTTTCGGGCGTGGACAGGCTTCAATTGAAACGCTTCAACAGCAACTCAATTTGACAGAAGAGCAAGTACAAGCCTTTAAAGACTTACAAAGCATTCAACGCGAGGCTCGCCAAGACGAGCGCCTTGAGCGACTAAAAACACGACTCAGCTTATCAGACGAGCAAGCTGAGCAAATGAAAGCCATGCACAATGAGCATCAAAGTACGCGTGAAACGCTAAGACAGCAACATCAGGAACAGCTCGGTCAAATATTAACACCTGAGCAATTAGAACAAATGAAGCAAATGCGCGGCGAAGGACGCAATGGACACTTCAAAGCGAAGGGTGACGGTGAAGGACGCAAAATGGGCCGAAACGCAGGATCTAACTGCTAACCATCAGAACATTCAAAAGCCATCAAGCCAATTACGGATAGTTTGATGGCTTTAATCCTTGTACTTAGGCGATACGGTTAAAGATTAGATCCCATACACCATGACCTAAACGTTCACCCCGGCGCTGAAACTTGGTCACTGGACGCCAGTCAGGTTGAGGTGAATATTCTCCCTCACCCGCAGCATTTTCATACCCTTGCGCTTGACTCATGACCTCCATCATATGCTCCGCATAAGGCTGCCAATCGGTTGCCATGTGGAAATGACCACCTAGCACCAATTTGGTGCGTAAACTTTGCACAAATTCAGACTGAACGATGCGTCGCTTATTATGGCGTTTTTTAGGCCAAGGATCTGGGAAAAACAACTGAAGTGCGGTCAGGCTTTGATCTGGAATGCACTGCGCTAACACTTCGATAGCATCATCGCAGTAAACACGTACATTGGTTATTTTTTCTTCATTCAGCCTGCCGAGCAAACGCCCGACGCCAGGTGGATGAACTTCGATTCCTAGAAAGTTCTTCTCCGGCATTTGACGCGCCATTTCGAGGAGCGAATCACCCATCCCAAACCCTATCTCCAAGACAATCGGTGCTTCTCGACCATATACCTGCTCAAAGTTAAGCATTCCATCGGCCAACTCTAAACCATAGGCTGGCCAGTTATCTTTTAACCCTCGTTCTTGACCTTCGGTCATGCGCCCAGCACGAACAACAAAGCTGCGAATGCTCCGCAAGGGTTTCGATACAGGTGTGTTTTCTGGGGATTCCGGTATTTCTGTGCGCTGATCAGTCATAGGCCTATCGTCGGTTAAGCTGTTTAATGCGAATTAAACAGACGGGTTAGTGCTGGGTATTATACTGACTGATACGAAAGACGACCAGAATCACGAGCGCCAAACTGCAAGAGCCAATGCCAGCCAACCTGCCATCAACGTGACGCCACCTACAGGGGTGATCATTCCCAAGGCACGGACGTCCAAGATGGCCATTAAGTAAAGGCTGCCGCTGAACAATAGCATACCCACTATGATGAGAGCACCGCTCCATGCACTCAAACGCCCTGGACGCGCTTGATGATATAAACCTACACCCAATAAAGCTAAGGTGTGCCAGAAATGATACTGAACCGATGTTTGATACACTGACATCATCGATGGCTCTAATTGTGCCTTAAGTGCATGAGCTCCAAAGGCACCCAAAGCAACGGCTAGTAAACCTGATATTGCAGCAATAAGAACGAGCAATTTAGAAGTTAACATTTGAATACCAAAGAGCCGCTAAAAAGCGGCTCTTAATCATAGCTTAGAAAGTTTTTGGTGGAGCTAGGCTACAAGTACCATGGCATCACGCAGCTTCTTCATGGCATTTTTTTCGAGTTGGCGAATACGCTCAGCGGATACATTGTACTTCGCTGCCAAATCATGAAGTGTCGCCTTGTCGTCAACCAACCAACGCTGCGCTAAGATGTCTCGGCTTCTCTGGTCCAGCAGCTCCATAGCAGACATCAATTGTTGCTGCGAGGACTCTTCCCAGTTCGTCTCTTCTAGCTGAAGTGCTGGATCAGCCGACTCATCTTCAAGGTATTGCGCAGGTGACCAGCTATTAACCGACTCATCGTCTTCACCGACAGGCGCATCGAAAGCGGTATCTGACGATGCCATTCGACCTTCCATTTGTCTAACAACGGCAGAGTCGACACCTAAGTCTGCGGCGACGGCATTGACTTCATCATTCGTCATCCAGCCTAAACCCTTCTTCTGTGAACGTAAGTTGAAGAAAAGTTTACGTTGAGCTTTGGTCGTGGCGACTTTAACAATGCGCCAATTACGCAAGATGAACTCATGCATTTCAGCTTTGATCCAATGCACCGCAAAGGAAACCAGACGAACGCCGACTGTTGGATCAAAGCGTTTTACCGCCTTCATCAAACCGACGTTTCCTTCTTGAATCAAATCGCTTAATGGCAATCCGTAGCCAGAATAAGATTTGGCAATATGAACCACAAATCTTAAATGAGATAAAACCAACTGGCGAGCGGCTTCCAGATCATTCTGGTAATGTAAACGCTCAGCTAGCTCTCTTTCCTCATCTGCATTCAGTATAGGAATGGTACTAACGGTTTGAACATAAGCATTAACGTTGCCACCTGGAGATAGATGCTCAACAACTCGTAAGCTTGTGCCCATGTATAAATAACCTCTTTTATCGCTCAATGATTAACTCACACTAAGACAAGATCTAACGCCTAAAGTTCAATATGAACCTTGACTCAGCGAGCTAAAAAATAGCTGCTGTCGAGTAAAATTGCAAGCGCCTAACGATCATCCGGCTCTATTTCACGCAAATGATGGCCTGTGGATAAGAAACCACCTAAAAGGCCAAGAGTGGCACCCACTACCATGAGTGTAAACCCGCCTTTGAATCCTAACCCTTCAAGTTCGAAGCGGCTAGCATACAAGCTCATCAACTCTGTTACAGGCTGATCAATCAAATGGATGGCAAAACTGACCATAACAATTGCGAAGAGGGAGCCAATCAGCCCATACCAGAATCCAGAGTATAAAAATGGACGCCTAACCCAAGCATCTGTTGCCCCAACCAGCTTTGCAACCAAAATTTCATCTCGTCGGCTTTCTAGCAACATACGCAGTGTATTCCCCACGACCAGCAATACAGCTAAGCCTAATAAAGCACTTAATACCCAGCTAAAGCGTTCTGCAAGCACCACATACGCATTTAAACGCTGAATCCACTCTAAATCCAACTGCGCCTCCTCAACCTCAGGTAACGCCAGCAACTCACTTTGTAAGGCCTGCAACATGTGCGGACTGTGATCCAATGGCAAAGCTAAGACAACCGCTGGCAAGGGATTGGTATCAAACAGCTCTAATAAGTTGGCAAATTCCGAGTAGGATGAAAACTCTTGTAAACCCTTTTCTCTATCAATCAACTCTACGCCGGACAGCGCCGGATTGAGCATGAGTTCCAAGCTAAACTGCTCTGCTCGAGCATCTGAAACAGACGTCTTGAGATAGAGCGCGATGCGTGGATTGGCATCAAAGCCTTCACTAAACTGCTGGATATTATTGACAGCGGTCATGAGAAAGCCGGGTAATGCCAAGGACACCGCCAGAACAGCCAATGTCATGAGAGTGGCTACCGGAGTAAGGAACATGCGGCGCAAGGCATCTAGTGCCACAACCCGATTGTGACGCAACCAACCATGGCTTTTTGACTTAAAGCTGATGTGATGACGTTGCGCACCTCGACGAGGCGTTGTACTACCTTGATTCATATCGTGTTTAGACACCGGAGACAAGCCTCCCATTTTTAAGTACCAAGGTTCGCTTACGCATACGATGAATCAAGGAAAGATCATGGCTTGCAATCAAGACGGTTGTCCCTATCCGATTGAACTGCTCAAATAAACGCATCACCCCTTCCGACAGTTCAGGGTCTAGGTTTCCTGTTGGCTCATCTGCCAAGAGCACTTGCGGCTTATGCACAATGGCTCTTGCAATGCCAACACGCTGCTGCTCACCGCTCGACAGGGTAATAGGGTTGTGCTTTTCTCGATTTAATAAGCCAACTTTATCCAACGCGGCCCGAACACGTCGGGCGGCATCTTCGGGTGCATAACCGGCTATTTCTAAAGGCATAACGACGTTTGCAAAGACAGAGCGATCAAATAGCAGCTGATGGTTTTGCAATACCACGCCAATTCTACGTCGATGCCAAGACACTAGACGCCTTGGCAGCGCTCCTAAGTCTTCATCGCCCACCAGCACATGACCTCGACTTGCCCGCTCCATCAACATGATGAGTTTAAGCAACGTGCTTTTACCCGCACCAGAATGACCGGTCAGAAATGCCATTTCTCCTGACTCCAGCGTAAAATCTACGCCTATCAGTGCATCATGTCCTTCTGAATAACGCTTACCGACATTAAGAAATTGAATGGCTGCCATACCCTGCCTCAGTCAAACAATGCGGCAACAAATTCATCTGCTGCAAAGGGCCTAAGGTCATCAATTTGCTCGCCTACGCCAATAAAGCGAATCGGCAAACCAAACTGTTTTGCAACCGCAAAAATGATACCTCCCTTCGCGGTTCCATCTAATTTAGTCAACGTAATCCCTGTTACGCCCACAGCCTCTTGAAACTGCTTAGCTTGACTAATCGCATTTTGTCCGGTGCCTGCATCCAACACCAGCATCACCTCATGCGGCGCCTCAGGGTCAATTTTCTTCATAACACGGACAACTTTGGCCAATTCATTCATCAGGTTTTCTTTATTTTGCAAGCGACCCGCCGTATCAGCAATGAGCACATCAATGCCTTTTGCGGTGGCAGATTGCAGTGCATCAAAAATCACAGAAGCTGAATCAGCACCCGTATGTTGCGCCACAACGGGGACTGCATTGCGCTCACCCCAAACCTGTAGTTGCTCAACAGCGGCAGCACGGAAAGTATCACCGGCAGCCAACATGACAGACTTACCTTCCGCCTGAAAACGCTTGGCAAGCTTGCCTATGGTTGTTGTTTTACCCACCCCGTTCACGCCCACGACTAAAATCACTTGAGGCTTATCCGCCGCAGGCAATACTAAGCCTTGCTCGACATGACTCAAGAGTTCGATGAGCTCGGCTTTTAGTGCATCCTTCAAGGCCTGAGGATCCTTGAGCTGCTTGCGTGCCACTTTTTCGGTTAAACGCGCCATCAGTGCGGTGGTCGCATCCATCCCAACATCGGCCGTGAGCAGGAGCGTTTCAAGTTCTTCTAACAAGTCGTCATCGATTTCTTTACTACTGCCAAAGAGTTCGCTGATCTGTGAGGTCAGGTTCTCTTTAGTGCGGCTTAAACCACTGCGAATACGATCAAATAAACGTTTTTTCCGTTGCTCTGGTGCTTCTTCTGGCTCTGATTTGGCCACGAGGGGTGTCGGGGCGGCAACTGGCTCTTCTTGCACGACGTCAGCGGCTTTAGTGTCAGGCACGTCTTGAGCATCAACATCTGACGACTCAAGCGTTTTCGCTTCAGTTTCGGTGACTTCGACCTCTGGCTCTGCCTCTGCAAGATCATGCACTTCTAACGACACTTCAGGTGCAAGAATATCCTTTTGTTCAGGCTCAACCAGACTGGTTTCTGCTGCAGCTTTAGGCTCTAGGACGTCAGCTTGGCGTTCTGTTTCAACGGCCACAACGTCTTTAATTTCAGGTTCAACAACGGGCTCGTTAAGGGTTTGAGCATCAGACTCAGCCTCTGCACGAATATCAGACGGTACATCGATCGAGCTAGAGGGTTCAGGTTCAGACTCAGGAACAACTACCTCTTGCGGCTTAGATGGCACCTCATCAACAGAGGATGTTGTTTCAGTGAATTCTACTGAAACAGGCGACTCTGCAGCAGGCTGAGGCTCTTCAATCGCTACAGCCGCTTTAACATCACTTAGGTCATTCTTAGGCGCTGGCGTAGGCTCTTCTGTGCGCTTGTCGGTAGGCTTTTCTTCGCTAGACTTTTCTGCAGGCTCTTCTATAAGTTCAGAGCGATCTTTTTTAAGATACACGTAGACAGCAATTGCTAAAACCAAACCGCCTAGAATGTAAAGTAACAATGAAGGGTTTATGCCATTATTCAGCATCCAAGTGTAGAATGATTCCATAACGTTCTTGAGTCCGCGATTGAGGCCTTATGCTGGCCATAGTGGATAAAAAGTCTCTAATTGCGATATCTTACCACAACCATTCATTCGACAAACCGACAAAACACTATGAGTTCATCTGAATACAAGCCTATTTTTAATCGACGCTACCTATACTGGCTCATGTGGTTTGTTGCCATTGCAATTGTCTTATTAAGTGCAACTGGGAGAGAGAAACCCCAGCCACTGGATCAAATCGTTTTTCAAGCCAACCCACCGCATTATTTGCTGCCTTTGACAACAGATAGGGTGCTGGTTCGCATTCCGATTCCAACCTCTCCGGCGCTCAGTGAGACCGCTCTTGCTCAGCAAAATGCTCTAGTCGATGCCCTTGGCCAACGCATCCTTCAAAAGGACCTTCAAGATTGGTTGCAAAAACAAAGCTCTGATTTCTACTTAGAGCGCTTCCAGACTCACCTCGTCATCAATTTAGTATTTCAAAACATCCCGGAAACACAGTCTTTATCCGCATTCTGGGCACTATTAACCCAACCTCCAGAAACAGACTGGCAGCAATTACAAATGAGGGCTTTGGCGCAAGCACGCCTGACGCTGCAAGGAGCCGAATCAAAATTGTTATCAGCTGCGGCGAATTGGCTATCAACCCAACCCTCCACTTCCGCCATTGCCCCAGAGCTCTACCAACAAGTCTTAGCCGACTCACAAGGGCGTTATCATTTAAGTGGCAACTTTCAAGGAAAGCGGACATCCGATGCTTTTGTTTCAAAACAACTCAGTACCAGTGAGCGCCCTACTGCCGCTAACCTTACCTTAGAGGGTTATCAATCCGAATTTTTTCACTTAAAAGCTTGGCCTCTAAGACCTGCCCACCAGGTTGAAGATTGGGTGATGGGCCGTTTGGCTGCTCTTTATTTGCAAGAGTGGATCAACTCGCAATCAGGAGAGTTTCGATTGCTTTGGCAACCCTCAGAATCTGTTGGCTATTTGATGATCTATCAATCAGCATCTAACGCTGATGCACTAACAAACTTTGCCCGTGTTGATATCAACACCATCATGCCCTTAGTCACACCCTCTCTTGAAACAGCAAAGGCCAATTTAGCAGCGACTCTTGAGCAACAAACAAGCTCGGAGCTAGGCATGTTGGCTTGGCTAGACCTAATGACACGTTTTAATTGGCCTCCTGACGCCTATCAAACAGCGTTGAGCTCTTTACAACAGGCCGACATCAACACACTGCACAACTGGATGCTAGATAACCTAAGCAATGATCATTTACTGAATCTAAGCTTGCGTCCTTACTGACATTTTGCCCTAGGATTAACTATGACTCGCCGAAATAGTGCTGCTCGCTCTCGTGATAAGATACCAAGCGACGTTTCAAACTTACGTATCATTGCTGGTGTTTGGCGAGGTCGTAAAATCCCGTTTATTCCAGTAGAAGGTTTACGCCCGACGCCCGACCGTGTTCGAGAGACCTTATTCAACTGGTTGCAAACCTCTATTCCAGGCGCAAACTGCCTTGATCTGTGCTGCGGTAGCGGTGCATTAGGCTTCGAAGCCTTATCTAGAGGAGCTGCGGCTGTCACCTTTGTCGACCAATCATCGATAGTTGTTCAACAAATCAAACAAAATCTACAATTGCTCAAAGCCCAAAACGGTGCCGTCTTGCATCAAGATGCCTTGCAATGGCTAGAGTCCCGCTTAAAAGATCAAGAGGCTCGCTACGACCTTGTATTTCTTGATCCACCCTTTCGAAAAGGGCTAATCAAGCCAATGTTACAGTTACTAGAGACTAAAAACCTGCTCAACACAGGCGCACTCGTGTATGTCGAAGCGGAAAGTGAATGGATACCTGACATTGCAACAACACCATGGCAGCTTTATCGCGAAAAAGTAGCAGGTCAGGTGGCATATCGGCTCTATCTCTATTCAAATCCTGAAGTAGATTAAGCAAGAGCCTAGGCTTTTTCAGCTGCCATGCCCTGCATAACGATATGAATTAAATTATGTGCTTGGGCTTTATACTGCTTTGGATCAGATTCAACAAGGCTCTGATCCAGCAATCCAAACAACACCAAGCTTAAACTCTGAGCACTCAAAATAACGGATAATTTCTTTTGAAGTAACTTATGCTTTTTTGCCTGCTTTAAAAAATACCGTAAATGGCTTGTGACCATTTCTCGATCTTCCAAGAGCCTTTCCGCCATTGAAGCCAAAGCCGGAGATGCAGGTAGAGTGAAAAATAAACGATACCCTTGCTGTACAGAGGTCGAGGTAGTCACTAGATGAATAACCCCCATTAAATAATCCTGTAACGCCTGCAAGGGGTTTTGTTTAGCCGATTGCCTTTGTTCAATATACTGAATCTCAAAGGGTAACTCGATTTGATGATAGATCTGAAATAAAAGATCATCTCGATTTTTGAAATGCCAATAAACAGCGCCGTGTGTCACCCCCGCTTGAGCGGCAATTTCCTTTAATGACACATGCTCAATTCCCCGATCTGCGTACAGCTCAAGTGCCTTAGCCAATAAGGCAGATCGCGTTTGTTCTGACTCTTGTTTTGTTCGACGAGGCATATCGCTCCTTAGACTTCGCTTGTGATTATGATTATTCATCCTTAAGGGCTACTCTATACGATCAAACGAGCTTCAAGCAATAATGATGGCATCGTCCAAGGAGGAAAGGCTTTCATAAAAATGCTAATACACGTAAAATTTATATAACTATATGGGTTAAGAAATTTTTTTTTATTACTTTATAGACTCAAACCATACTCTTTTTGTATTTGTACACGCCCCCTGATTGGGCTAAGATCCGCGCAAGTACACCGCTGATACGCTTGGGGATATTATGAATACGGCCGTTTACCCTGGTACATTTGATCCAATCACCAACGGACATACCGATTTGGTCGAGCGGGCATGTAAGCTTTTTGATATAGTAGTGGTTGCTGTTGCTGAAAGCCCTAAAAAACGTCCTCTATTGCCGCTTAGCTTGCGAGTCGAGTTGGCTGAAGAGTCATTACGGCATGTGCCGAATGTTAAAGTCGTGGGATTTAATTGCTTATTGGCTGACCTTCTTAGTCAACAACAAGCCAATATTATCCTGAGGGGATTGCGGGCGGTTTCAGATTTTGAATATGAGTTTCAACTCGCGAATATGAATCGTAAGTTAAGCCCGGATATCGAAAGTCTGTTTCTGACACCCGCAGAGCATTTGACCTATATCTCCTCAACCTTGATTCGAGAGATCGCATCACTAGGTGGAGATGTCAGCCAATTTGTGCACCCAAAGGTATCAGCGTCACTTATTCAGTATTTGAGTCAACCTAACGTATAACGAAGTCAATGAGGTAGCCGTCATGGCATTGATGATCACCGACGAATGCATCAACTGTGATGTATGCGAGCCCGAATGTCCCAATGAGGCCATTTATCCGGGTGAAGAGATTTATGAAATCGACCCGAACAAATGCACAGAGTGTGTTGGACATTACGATACACCTCAGTGTGTCGAGGTTTGCCCGGTCGACTGTATTCCTAAGGATCCTGAGCATGTCGAGACAGAGGACGTGCTGATGATCAAGTACAAGTTACTCACAGGTAAAGAATAAATCGCTTTGCTATGAAGCTACCGCTTAACGCGGTGGCTTCAATTGTTCAAAAGTTCAACTTGCACTCATTTAACGCGAACTCTTGGTCTAATCGCTGCCCGATCAAATTGTCTGCCACTAAGTGATGCGCATACTGCATGTGCAAACAACGCACTTTATCCCACTGCGCAATCCCACCAATTCCAAGCGTGTTAAATAAGTCCACAAAGCCTTGAGCTTCAATCAAACGACGATCCTCTGGATCCATCAACTTCCAACGCAAATCAACATAATCTTGTTGTTGCTGACGGTATGTTTCTAGCAGCAAAGGGTTCTCTTGTAGTTCCTGCTCCATTTGCTTTATCCAGCCAGTGCTTTCAATGCGTGCTAGCTCTTTATCCAAATCTTGGCTACAGAGCCAAAATAGTGTTGGAAAGGGTTTGCCCTGAACCAAAGACCGCATTTGTAAGACAACAGGAACTCCTGCCTCGGTTTGATGCGCAATCGCTGCAATTCCTCTAGGCTGACGCCCCAATTGCCGAGTAATGATGTCCAACTGAATATCGGTAGGCTGCATGTTTTTCTACTCTTTAGATCATTGAAGTCGGAATTATACCTGAGCGTAGGCTTCACTGCTGCCCATCCAGCGCTGAATAATGGCATCGCTTAATGCATCATGCTTCAATATGGCTTGCGCGATGTTTTTTACGCTAGGTAAAAGATCGGCATCACGCTGCAAATCGGCAATTCGAAGTTGCATGAGCCCGGTTTGCCGAGTGCCTAAGACTTCACCGGGACCACGCAATTCCAGATCCTTTTCAGCAATTTTGAAACCATCTGTGGTTTCTTTCATAACACGTAAGCGCTCACGCCCCTGTTGGGATAAAGGAGCGTGGTACATGAGCACACAGTAACTCTCGATACTGCCTCGTCCCACCCTTCCTCTGAGTTGATGCAACTGCGCTAATCCCAAACGTTCTGGGTTTTCAATAATCATTAAACTGGCATTCGGCACATCGACCCCCACCTCAATCACCGTCGTCGCCACTAACAAGTCCAGCTCTGCCGCTTTGAAGTCCGCCATAATTTTAGCTTTTTCAGACGCTTTCATTCGCCCATGAATTAAACCAATACGCAGCTCAGGCAAGGACTCTGTTAAATACTGTGCAGCTATTTCTGCAGCTTGCGACTCCAGAACATCGGACTCTTCAATTAAGGTGCATACCCAGTAAGCTTGACGACCCTGGCCGCATGCGGCACGCACACGCTCCACGACTTCATCGCGTCTTGTATCAGCGATGACAAGCGTTTTGACGGGTGTTCGTCCAGGTGGTAGCTCATCTATGATAGAGCAATCCAAATCGGCATAGGCCGTCATGGTTAAGGTGCGAGGAATAGGCGTTGCGGTCATGATGAGCTGATGAGGTGCTATACGTCCATCACGCCCTTTTTCCCGTAAACTAAGCCGCTGGTGAACACCAAAACGATGTTGTTCATCAATCACAACCAATACTAAATTCGCAAAGGTGACACCTTCTTGGAACAAGGCATGGGTTCCCACAGCCAGCGTCGCGTCTCCTGACGCTATTCGCTGCAATTGCTCTAAGCGCTGCTTACCTTTTACCTTGCCAGCCAACCATGCCACTGTAATGCCCAATGGCTCAAACCACGCTTTAAAGTTGGCAAAGTGCTGTTCAGCCAAGATTTCCGTTGGCGCCATCACCGCCGCTTGACACCCTTGCCCAATGGCTTTTAACGCAGCTAAAGCAGCGATCATGGTTTTTCCCGATCCCACATCCCCTTGCACCAAGCGTAACATCGGCATAGACCTCGCCAGATCGGCAGACACCGCTTCACTGACTCTTATTTGTGCCGAGGTCAAGGCAAAAGGTAGATGCTTTAGAAACTGAGCTTCCAACTCACCCTTAGTGTGTAAGGGCTTAGCACGTTGCTGCTGCATCTGCTGCCGGACTTTCACTAATGACAAATGATGCGCCAACAATTCTTCTAACGCCAACCGACGCTGCGCCGGATGACGTCCTGACTCAAGTAATGCAAGATTGGCTGAGGGAGGAGGCTGATGTAAATAGAGTAACGCCTCAAGCAGGTCCGGTAAACGCCAATGTTGTTTGACCTCAAGCGGTAATAAGTCGTCTAATCCACTGACTTTTAGCTGTTCGAGTGCTTGGTGGATCAAGCTCCTCAAACGTCCTTGAGGCAACCCCTCTGTTAAAGGATAGACAGGTGTCAGTGTTTCTTCCGTCGCGTCTTTCTGTTCACGAGCGACTAGCCTGTATTCGGGGTGAATCATTTCTAGACCCGACGGCCCAGGACGCACCTCACCAAAACAACGAAGCTGTTTTCCAGGGGACAGGATTTTTATTTGAGCCGCCGCGAAATGAAAAAAGCGCAGGGTAATCCCGCCTGTTTCATCTCTAAGGCGACAAACCAGCGCTCGCCTGCGTCCTTGCACTATATCCGTGCTTTGAATTTCACCTTGAATGACACATTCATCGCTAGGCCCTACATCTGCCAATTCGCGGACACGCGTTCGATCTTGATAGCGTATGGGTAAATGAAGCACTAAACTTTGAATCGTTGTAATGCCTAAACGCTGCAATTTAAGCTCTAAAGCAGCGCCAACGCCCTTCAAATCACGAATTGGGGATTCTTGCTGCATCAGTCTTTTGATTGAATCGGTTTAAGTGGGCAACGACTGATCGCTTGCATAAGTGCTTCAATCGCTTGTGGACGTGGAAAGCTTGCCCGCCAAGCCACCGCAACGGTTCTCATAGGACTGGGTTTAGAAAAAGGCCGCACCGCAACTAAGTGGCTAGAGGGGTGCCCTTCAATCGCAGATTGAGGTAATACACTACAGCCTAATCCCGACGCCACCATCATGCGAATCGTCTCTAAGGAGCTGCCCTCAGTCACTGTATGCTGGTTATGAAAGGATTGGTTCAGTGTGGGGCATGCCTCTAGCACTTGGTCTCGAAAGCAATGGCCTTCACCCAGTAACAGCATTCTCAGCTCGCCTATAATTGAGGGGTCGACTTCTTTTTTTGAACTGAGAGGATGCTCTTTTGGCAACACCATCATAAAAGGTTCTTCATAGAGCGGTCGGGTGAGAACATCGGCTTCGTTAAAGGGTAGCGCAATGATGATAGCATCTAAGTCGCCATTGCGTATTTTACCGCGTAGGGTCTCGGTCATGTTCTCTTCGATATACAAAGGCATTTGCGGTGCTAGCTCTTGCATCTGCGGTATCAAATGAGGAAATAAATACGGTCCTATCGTGAAGATGGCACCAACACGCAGAGGGCTGGCTAACTGGTCTTTGCCTTCTTTGGCTAAGTCTCGAATCGCCTCAGCCTGTTCTAACACAACCTGCGCTTGGCGTATGACCTTCTCACCCACCGGCGTCACACGCACCGCACTTTTACTGCGTTCAAATAAAGCAACACCTAACTCATCTTCAAGTTTTTTTACCGCAATGGATAACGTCGGCTGTGAAACAAAGCATCGCTCAGCAGCATGACCAAAGTGTTGTTCTTGAGCTAAAGTAACAATGTAACGGAGCTCTGTAAGTGTCATGCTCATTCCTTATATCGTGTTATCTCTAGCCTAGTAATATAAACCAGCTATTGATCTGCATCCAGACAAAAACAGCGACTATTATAAGTCGCTGTTTTTGAATGTTTCTAGGAAGGCTAAATCTAGAGTGTTGCAAGCTCTTCTAAGAGTGCTTGTTGAGCACTAAAGCGCTCTTCTCCTTCGGCAGGCTGCAGTAAAGAATAGCTTCCATCTGAATGCAACTCCCAGCTTTGGCAGTTATCTTTTATATAGTAGTCGAGCTCTTTCTTGATTCGCTCAGCATGCTTACCCATGATTTGGAAACCCGTTTCAACACGATTGAGCATATTGCGTTCCATCCAATCGGCACTGCTGCAATACACCAATGGATCGCCCGCATTTTCAAAATAGTAAACACGGGTATGTTCTAAGAAGCGGCCAATGATTGAATGCACACGGATATTTTCTGAGATTTCAGGCAACTCAGGGCGCAGTCGACACATTCCACGAATGATAAGATCAATTTGCACACCCGCTTGAGACGCTTCATACAACCCTCGGATCAAGCGCGGCTCAGTTAAGCCATTCACTTTTATAACAATGCGGCCAACTTTTCCAGCTTGGACATTGCGTATTTCATTCTGCATCAGCTCGATCATTCTCGCATGCAGTGTGAAGGGCGCATTAAACAGCTTCTTCAGTTTTTGGATCTTACCCATACCCGTTAGCTGCTGGAAGACTTTATGCACATCCTCCCCAACGTCTTTATCACACGTCAGATAGCTATAGTCAGTATAGAGACGAGCGGTTCCTGAGTGGTAATTCCCCGTACCTAAATGACAGTAGCGCACTAAGTTATTGCCCTCACGGCGAATAATCAGCATCATTTTGGCATGTGTTTTATATCCAACCACACCGTACACGACCAAGCATCCCGCTTCCTGAAGACGACTGGCGAGCTGCAAGTTACTTTCTTCGTCAAAGCGCGCACGCAACTCAATCACAACCGTGACTTCCTTGCCATTTCGAGCCGCTTCGACCAGCGAGTTAACAATGTCGGACTTGACGCCTGTTCGATATAGCGTTTGTTTAATCGCAATCACATCAGGGTCTTTGGCCGCTTGTCGCAGCAGATCTATCACCGGCGTGAACGACTGAAAGGGGTGCATCAGTAATTGATCATTTTTACGCAAGATACCGAAAATATCTTTACTGGTTTTCAATTTGCCCGGTAAGCCAGGCGTAAAGGGCTTCCAGCGTAAATGCGGATGATCAACCAAGTCTCTCACTGCCATCAAACGGTTTAAGTTAACGGGCCCATTGACACGGTAAACTTGGCTATCGTTCAAATGAAATTCAGCAATCAAGAAGCTGATTAATTCCTCTGGTGTGCGTTGATCAACCTCAAGTCTCACGGCATCCCCGTATTTTCGTGAGTGAAGCTCCCCTCTTAAGGTTCGTGCTAAATCTTCAACCTCCTCGATATCGAAACTTAAATCTGCATTTCGAGTAATCCTGAATTGGTAACAACCTTTTACACGCATGCCAGGGAATAGCTCATCTGCGAACTCATGGATAATCGAAGAAAGGAAAATGAGGTTGTCACCACCTTCACAGAATTCATCCGGTAAGCGAATCAACCTTGGCAAAGACCGCGGTGCTGGAATAATGGCAAGACCCGTTTCGCGACCAAAGGCATCTTTCCCTTCTAGCTGAACAATAAAGTTCAAACTTTTGTTAACCAGCCTAGGGAAGGGATGGGATGGATCTAACCCAATTGGGCTGATCACGGGCACTATTTTCTCTTCAAAAAAGGCTTTAACCCAACGTTTTTGATCTGTGGTCCAAGCGCCTCTTCGCACAAAACGTATTCCCTGCGCATCTAGGGCAGGAAACATAATTTCATTGAGAATTTTGTATTGCCGATCCACATTCACTTCACAAATCTCGCGAATTTTCTCCAGCACTTTTTGAGGGTGCATCGCATCTGGACCGACATCTTCGCGTCCGTATTTAAGTTGGCGAAGTTGTTCAGCCACTCGAATTTCGAAGAACTCATCCAGATTGCTCGAGAAAATCAGCAGAAACATCAGCCGTTCCAACAAGGGATAACGCTCATCAAGCGCCTGCTCCAGAACCCGCACGTTAAACTGCAAATGACTGAGTTCCCTGTTGATATACAACTCTGAAGCTTTTAAATCGACGGGCACTTTTTCGATAGGGTCTATCGTCGGCAAAATTTCACGACTTTCAAGCAAGGCTGCAGCCGCCAGGGCTTCAGCTTCCAGTTGTTCTATAACCTCTTCACTCATTTGCAATTTCCTTAATTTAGCTCTTGTGCGGCACGCACAGCAAAATAACTTAAAATACCATCGGCTCCTGCCCGTTTGAAAGCAAGCAAGGACTCCAGCATAACACTACGTTCATCTAGCCAACCTTGTTGAAAAGCCGCCATATGCATCGCATATTCGCCACTGACCTGATAAACAAAGGTCGGAGCTTTCAGCTCTTCTTTAACGCGTCGTACGATATCAAGATACGGCATGCCTGGCTTAACCATCACCATATCAGCACCTTCTGCTAGGTCCAGTGCGACTTCGTGCAATGCTTCATCACTGTTAGCAGGATCCATCTGATAACTGTATTTATTGCCTTTACCCAAGTTACCCGCAGATCCGACTGCATCTCTGAATGGGCCGTAATACGCACTCGCATACTTAGCTGAATAGGCCATGATGCGGGTATTCACAAGCCCGTGCTCCTCAAGTGCCGCACGAATATAGCCGATACGGCCATCCATCATATCACTGGGTGCAACCACATCGGCGCCTGCCTGCGCATGAGATACGGCTTGAGCAACAAGCGTTTCAATGGTTCTGTCATTTAAAACATAGCCTGAATTATCAATGATTCCATCTTGGCCATGCGTAGTAAACGGATCAAGCGCAACATCCGTGATCACACCTAAATCAGGACAGGCGTCTTTGATTGCTTTCACAGCTCGCTGAGCTAAGCCATCTGGATTAAATGACTCTTCAGCTAACTCGGACTTAGCTGTCAACGGAGTTACAGGAAACAATGCAATGGCCGGAATCCCTAAACTCACCAATTCTTGTGCTTTCTTGACCATGAGATCAATGCTCAACCGCTCAACACCCGGCATTGAATGAATGGTCTCACGCTCCCCTTTACCTTCAATAACAAAAGCTGGATAAATAAGATCATTGGGGGTCAGCAGGTTTTCTCGCATTAAACGTCTGGAAAAATCATCGGCACGCATCCGACGCATTCGCGTTTCAGGGTAGTAACGCTGACTATTGTTAAATCCCACGTTGGACTCCTCATGTTGACTATTGAAACTAGGCTATATGACAGTATGATGACAAAAAGATGCCATCCGCATCTTTTCCTAAAAACAGACTATACAAGATAACTAGCTTAGCCTGTTCGAGAATAGCTGGCACCTATTTGACAAGTATAGTTTTTCACTTTTTTGAAGTTTTAAGACATTTTAGGAAAAACTCCTATATCCTAAAATTTTTCTATAGGCATAATAGCTCTTGTGGATCTCCTGTTCATGGAATGAATTGAAGGAAGGCAAGTACAGCGGCCACGGATGCAGTATGCAGAGCAGCGATGTTTGGGTTCGCAAGGATTAGGAAAGCCAGTCTAAAAGAGGGGCATGTTAAGGATAACATGCCCCTTTTACTTTTATGTCGCCTTGATCTTTTATGTCAAGAATACAACATCTGCGCCGTACTCCCCGTTCTGAATAAGCAGCGTATTGTATAAATACTTCTGCTAGCAATCGCAGCTGACTCAATCAAAAACTACGCTTGAACCAATCGGATACAACCTGTGACAAATGCTTTGGATTATCCCAAGGAATCATATGCCCCTCTCCTGGCACCTTGATGAGCTCAAATGGGTGACGCAGCGTCCGCACCACTTGCTCGGAATATTCATAAGGCAACACTTCATCATGCTCACCATGAATAATAGCAGACTTGAATGGATAGACTTTTTTAGCCACACCACTGGTATGAGTAAACAAGCTTGCCAAAGTCCCTATGGGATAGTCGAAAATAATTCTAGGATCATTGTTGATTTCTCGACCTGCTGGATGGCCGGATAACAGCTGTTCGTAATCAATGAAGGACTTTAAAGGCAAGCACGCCGCAGGAAAAAACAAAGAAGTGCCCCATGTCCATGCCCAGCCAAACTGATGCAATAAGTCCGGCGCAATTTCAGTCACCAACAAAGTTCCACACAAGATGGACTTAATTCGTGCATCTCGTTCGGCCAAGGCAACCGCAAGCAACCCTCCTATTGAGTATCCATAGACTCCAATAGGACCTTTAAAACGTTCAGATAAGGCATCAACAATCTGAATCAAGTCCTGTACAACCTGCTCGACACGATAATCACCACGTGCGCCTTTCGAATAACCATGGCCACGCAGATCAATGCCGATTACATTAAATCCGGTATCAGATAAATCGGATAAACACTCAGCATAGAGTTCAGAATAGGTGCCGATTCCTGGTAGAAACAAAATTACTGGGGCCGCTTCATCATACGTATAAAGCTCTGCGTGTATTTCATCATTGACAAAGCGTAGTACTTCACGACGTGCCAAATAGGGATCTAGACCAAGTTTTTTCCGAAGTTTAGCCCGCTGAGCAGGGTCGTCATTAACGGTATCTGATGTCATCGACAGCCAGTTAAATGCTATATTCACGTTTTAAACCTCTTCAGTTTCATTATTAGCACTGGCAAACCTTACAAAACACCGTGCTTCGCTGTCCCATACGTACTTCTACCAAGATATTCTCACATACTTTACAAGGCAATCCTTTGCGGCCATAAACATACAACTCCTGTTGAAAATAGCCAGGCTTACCATCACCACCCACAAAATCACGCAGGGTCGTCCCTCCTCGCTCAACAGCATAAGTCAATATACGCTTAACTTCCTGGGTTAAACGCTCCACATCTTGTAAAGAGAGCAAACCTGCTGCTTTTTGAGGGTCAATTCTAGCGGCAAACAGTGCCTCATTCGCGTAGATATTTCCAACGCCTACAACAACCTGTGCATCCATTAAGAAAGTTTTTATTGCTTGAGTTCGTCCCTGACACTTCAAAAACAAATACTGAGCATTAAATTCATCAGTTAAGGGCTCTGGCCCCAAACGAGTGAGCAAGGGATGAATTTCGCCCTTTGCCTGCCAAAGTATCGCTCCAAAACGTCTAGGATCTGTAAAACGCATCAATTGTCCAGAGCTCAAACAGAAATCTGCATGATCATGTTTAGCCACGGGAGTGCCTTGCTCCACAATCCGTAAACTACCCGACATACCTAAATGAATCAGCATGACACCTCGGCCAACATCAATCAGGAGATACTTACCTCGCCTATAGACGCCCTCAATTAATTGATGTTCGATCAACGTCGCAAGGTCATCCGGTACAGGCCAGCGAAGTTTCGGCTGGCGAATCATGACCTTATCTACACGATGACTAAGAATATGGGGCTCTATTCCACGTCGAGTGGTTTCTACTTCGGGCAATTCAGGCATGATTACTGTCTTAGCTAAGCGAGGTTATGAGTCTATACAAGGAATACGTTGTGCAATCTCAATACCGATTAGCACAGGCAACTAACTAGAGTGTATCAGAAGTGAGCCTCAGACCTTAACTTATCATCGGGTCAGGCAAAAAAAAGCCCGGCACTTAGTGTCACCAAGTCCGGGCTTTTCGAAGCAAATTAAGAATTACTTAATTTTAGCTTCTTTATACATTACATGCTTACGCACGACAGGATCGTATTTTTTGAATTCGAACTTGTCTGGTGTGTTGCGCTTGTTCTTGTCAGTAGTGTAGAAGTGTCCTGTTCCGGCTGAGGAAACCAGGCGGATCTTCTCACGAGCACCTTTTGCTGCCATCGTCTAGCTCCTTAAACCTTTTCGCCACGAGTACGCAATTCAGTCAGAACTGAATCGATACCCTTTTTATCAATAATGCGCATACCTTTAGAAGATACACGCAGACGTACAAAGCGGTTCTCGCTCTCAACCCAAAAACGGTGCCAATGCAAGTTAGGCAAAAAACGACGACGCGTTTTACGGTTAGAGTGTGATACATTGTTTCCGGTCATCGGGCTTTTACCCGTAACCATACAAACTCGAGACATTGTATTAATCCTGATACATAAGTTAATTGACCCTATCCGATGTTTATTGAGAGCGACACTATGACTCTCTCAGGCGGAGCGTCCACTGACCCGGACAAAATACCGTACCATTATGGGATAGAAGGGCGCATATTATACCGCTTTATCCTTCATTTACCAGTTAATTGATGATTTTTTCACCAACAGACTCAGATCCACCCTCGCTCGGCAAAAGAAACCACTTCGCCATCACCGATAACCATATGATCTAGAACGCGAATATCGACAACAGCTAAGGCTTCAACAAGTCGGTCGGTAATCTGACGATCCGCCTGCGAAGGCTCGGCAATCCCCGAAGGATGGTTATGGCTAAGGATAACTGCGGCGGCATTATGCGCTAATGCGAGCTTTACCACTTCTCTTGGATAAACGGATGCGGCATTGATGGTCCCGAAAAACAAAGCTTCATAGCGAATGACCCTGTGACGGTTATCGAGCAGCAAGCATGCAAAAATCTCGCGCGGTTCGTGCCTTAATTTCGCCGAGAGGTAACGTCTGACAACATGCGGGCTTTCGAGCGCAGAGTCTCTCATTAATGTTGACTCTAAGTGCCGTCTCGACATTTCCATAATGGCTTGCAGCTGAACATATTTAGCTTGGCCTAGGCCGTGCGCCTGACAGAAATCCGACTCGTTGCTTTCCATCAGAGGCCGCAGCCCACCAAAGCGATGAAGCAACTCTCTTGCAAGATCAACTGCCGACTTGCCCGCAATTCCCGTGCGCAAAAAAATGGCCAATAACTCAGCGTCAGATAAGCTGGTGACACCTTGAGATAAGAGTTTTTCTCTTGGTCTTTCGGCAACAGGCCAGTGACGTATAGACATAATAAACTTCCCTAGTTCCGATTTATCAAGCTTCCCGCTTGAACGAGTCTACGCAAATGCAAAGTGAAATGTTATCTTATCAAACTTCTGGAACACATGGGAAATCGGATCTCTAAGCCATGCTAAGACTGACCAATCGACAGATACTACTAGGAATAACTGGGGGGATTGCAGCTTACAAAAGCGCAGAGCTCACTCGCATGCTTAAAAAAGCAGGGGCTGATGTCAGGGTTGTCATGACACCTGCCGCTGCGGAGTTCATTACCCCTTTAACCTTACAGGCCTTATCGGGTAACCCAGTTCACCTACAGCTTCTTGACCCAGAAGCTGAAGCTGGCATGGGACATATCGAGCTGGCGCGTTGGGCTGACCTTATTCTAGTGGCCCCCGCAACAGCGGACTTTATGGCACGTGTCGCAGCAGGTATGGGAAATGATCTTCTCACCACCCTATGCCTAGCTTCCGATGCGCCCCTGTGTTTAGCGCCCGCTATGAATCAAGCAATGTGGCGCGATCAGCAAACTCAACTAAACGTTCAAGCATTACAAGCAAGAGGCATCCAGCTCTTTGGACCAGCGTCTGGTGAACAAGCCTGCGGTGATACGGGCATAGGACGTATGCTAGAGCCAGAAGCGCTACTACAGGCTATTGCCAACCAATTTGATTATGATCTACTAAATGGTAAACGTATTGTTATCACAGCAGGGCCCACCCGAGAAGCGATAGATCCTGTTCGGTTCATATCCAATCACAGTTCTGGGAAAATGGGGTACGCTTTAGCAGAAGCTGCGGCAGATGCCGGTGCAGAAGTCATATTAATTAGTGGTCCGGTCAATTTACATGCCCCAGCACATGTAAAACGCATTATGGTAGAATCCGCGCAAGATATGCTTGATGCCGCCTTACATACCGCTGACAACTGTGATGTTTTTATTGGAGCAGCCGCCGTTGCAGACTATCGCCCAGAGTTCGTATCAACGAACAAACTCAAAAAGGGTAAAGAAGAATCAATGGAGATTCGACTCATCAAAAACGCTGACATCATTGCCACCATTGCAGCCCTACCCAACAAGCCCTTTACCATAGGGTTTGCAGCTGAAACCAACGACGTCTTAAATTACGCACGCGAGAAGCGCCTTCGTAAACAGTTGGATATGATTATTGCCAACGATGTGTCGATTGCAGGTATCGGTTTTAACAGTGATGAGAACCAAGTCACGTTAATCACATCAACCGATGAAATATCCCTACCTCAAACATCAAAACGCCAGTTAGCACGTCAATTAATCGAACATATTGCCCCACACTTACCTACAACACGATGATGACAACAATGAAAAAGCTTCAAGTAAAATTGATCGACTCTCGGATTGGTAATGAGTTTCCTTTACCAAGTTATGCCACTGCTGGCTCCGCAGGTTTAGATCTGAGAGCTTGTTTGGATCAGGCGCTCACACTAGAGCCAGGACAAACCGAGTTAATTCCGACCGGCCTAGCCATCCATATTGAAGACCCAAACCTATGTGCCATGATCTTGCCTAGATCAGGACTAGGACACAAGCACGGTATCGTGCTGGGTAATCTGGTTGGTCTTATAGATTCAGACTATCAAGGACAACTGTTTGTATCCTGCTGGAACCGAGGCCAAACAAGGTTTGTAGTCGAACCTGGTGAGCGCATTGCCCAACTGGTCTTAGTGCCTGTGGTTCAAGCAGAATTTGAGGTGGTGAGTGAGTTTTCGGACTCAGATCGAGGGGACGGTGGCTTTGGCTCTTCCGGTCGTCACTAAAGGCTAAGCATGGAACAGCCACACTATCCCAAGCCCAAGTTAAATTCGCACATTTTTCGAGCCTATGATATTCGAGGTGTGGTCCCTGACGACTTATCCGACGACCTTGTCTGGCATTTAGGACGCGCCTTTGCACAGCAAGTCAAAAACCTAAATAAACAGCAAGTGATTGTTGCTGCAGATGGTCGTTTATCCGGACCACACTTAAAAGAAGTCTTTATGCGAGGGCTCCTCGCGTCTGGCTGTGACGTAGTGGATATAGGGTTTGTACCAACGCCGGTTCTCTATTTTGCAACCGAGCGTTCGCAAGACCAGTGCGGCGTAATGATCACCGGCAGCCATAACCCTGCCCAATACAATGGCTTTAAAATGGTGTTGAATGGCAGCAGCTTAAGCGCAGATGACATTCAAGACCTGCACCAATTGATCGAAAGGCAGTCCTATTTTGAGGGCCAAGGTAAACGACAAATAACGAATGTCTGCCCAGACTATTTATCTAGGATTATCAGTGACATCAAGCTACAACGCCCTTTAAAAATCGTCATTGATTCTGGCAATGGAATTGCCGGGATGATCGCACCAGAGCTGTTCGAGCAATTAGGCTGCCATGTAATTCCCTTGTATTGTGAAGTAGACGGTCACTTTCCCAATCATCACCCTGATCCAAGCAAGCCCAAAAACCTAATTGACCTGATCAGCTGGGTTAAGCAACATCAAGCAGATCTAGGCATTGCCTTTGATGGTGATGCAGACCGAATGTTTATTATCTCGGATGCAGGCCAAATTCTATATCCAGATCGAATTATGCGTTTTTTTGCAACGGATCTTTTAAAGCGTCATCCTAAAGCCGAAATTCTTTATGATGTTAAATGTTCACGACGACTGCCTGCACTCATTCAGGCACAAGGTGGAACAGCAACGCTTTGGAAAACTGGGCACTCGCTCATGAAACGAAAACTAAAAGAAACAAGAGCACTGCTTGCAGGTGAAATGAGCGGCCATTTTTTCTTCAAAGAGCGCTGGTATGGTTTCGATGATGGCCTATACAGCGCAGCTCGTTTCATTGAGCTACTGGCCGCACAGTCTCTCACCTGTGAGGAGTGTTTCATGCATTTTCCAGAAGACATCAGCACCCCAGAGCTCACACTTGCGGTATCGGATGAGTCGAAGTTTGATCTTGTCGAGCGGCTAGCGATGATGCCTTTTGAGACAGGTCAAGTCTCTCGTATTGACGGATTACGTGTAGACTTTGAAGATGGCTGGGGACTTGTCAGAGCATCGAACACCACACCGTCTCTTGTCCTTCGCTTTGAGGCCTCGTCCATCGAAGCCTTAAAAAAAATTCGCCATGACTTCCAAATTCGATTGCATCAAATTGATAAATGCCTGACGATTCCTCAAGAATAATTTTTTCGTATAAGGACTAAGACTATGCCTTTAACTCGCCAGCAAGCCATTGCCACTTCTCAAATTTTGAGTGAAGCAATGCCCTACATTCAACGTTTTGTCGGAAAGACGTTGGTCATCAAATACGGTGGCAACGCAATGACGGACGAGAAATTAAAAGCCAGCTTTGCGCGCGATATCGTCATGATGAAACTAATCGGCATCAATCCGATTGTTGTGCATGGCGGTGGTCCCCAAATTGGCAACCTACTCGAGCAACTTAAGATTGAATCGCACTTTATCAATGGCATGCGCGTCACCGATTCCAAAACCATGGACGTTGTCGAAATGGTGCTCGGCGGAATGGTAAACAAAGAAATTGTTGGTTTGATTAACAGTGCGGGAGGAAAAGCAATCGGTCTGACAGGTAAAGACGGTGAGCTATTGCGGGCGCGAAAGCTAGTCGTTAAACATAAGACGCCCGACATGGAAGCACCTGAAATCATCGATATTGGTCATGTAGGTGAAGTAGAAAAAGTCAATGTCAAAGTACTCGACATGCTTGTAAACTCTGACTTTATCCCAGTGATTGCCCCCATAGGAGTCGGTGAAGATGGGCATGCATACAATATCAATGCGGATTTAGTTGCTGGCAAAGTTGCGGAAGTTTTGCGGGCAGAAAAGCTAATTCTATTAACCAACATTGCTGGCTTATTAGATAAAGAAGGCAAGGTGCTTACGGGTCTATCCACCGCACAAGTCGATGCCTTAATAGAAGATGGCACTATTTATGGTGGCATGTTACCGAAAATAGACTGTGCTCTCAGTGCCGTAAAATGTGGTGTCAACTCCGCACACATTATTGATGGGCGAGTTGAACATGCCTGCATGCTTGAAATTTTCACCAATGAAGGCGTTGGTACGCTAATTACCAACAAAACACTTTAACTCTTGGTAAATAAGGCCTTAAGGCAGGAAAATGGCTGACAAAGAACAGAACAAACACTCACGGCGAGAGCAAATACTTCAGGCACTTGCCCAAATGTTAGAAGTTAACCCAGGTCAGCGAATTACCACTGCGGCCTTAGCACGGGAAGTTGGCGTCTCGGAAGCAGCTCTGTACCGTCACTTCCCAAGCAAAGCTCGAATGTTTGAGGGCCTGATTGGCTTTATTGAAGAAACACTTTTTTCTAGAATCAGGCTCATCACTCAATCGAGTGCAACACGTGTGCGCCAGTGTGAGCAAATTCTGACACTTCTACTTGCCTTTGTTGAGAAAAACCCAGGAATGGCCAGGATTTTAGGCGGAGATGCCCTTTCAGGTGAAACCGAACGCTTGCGCATTCAGGTGAATCAACTCTTCGAACGTATGGAAACTCAACTCAAACAGCTTATGCGAGAAGCTGAACTCACAGATGGCATTCGAACACTCATTCCACCAACAGCCTGCGCAAATCTTCTGATGAGCGTTGCAGAAGGTCGGATACGGCAGTTTGTTCGCAGTGAATTTAAACGCAGGCCAACGGAACATTGGCCTGAACAATGGCCTAAACTTGCTGAAAGCCTATTCAAGCGCCAGGCAGCGAGCCCTGCGGCACTTTAACTTCAACTGTTAATTGCTCAGCGTACTGGACAGAGCCTGTACAGCCTCTGTCTCAGTGTGCAGAGACACATCCGATGACCACTCTTGCAGCGCCTCTATATCTCTTTGTTGATGTAAAAAGGCCGATGCAGCAACCAATTGAATACCTAGCTCATCCAAACGCGGTAGTGCCGTCGCTAAGTATTCAATCGTTACCGGATATGGGTGTCCAATGATGATCGCATGACCCTTTTCTTGCGCAAGTTCTATCGCTTTCAAAAACTGTTGGTCAACAAATTCATAGGTTATTTCATGATCCAGAAAAATATCGCGTGTCAGAGATGGAATACCTTGTCGCTGTGCCACCTTAAACGCAACACTATTCGATGTTGTGCGGCTATCTAAAAAAAATAGGTCTCGTTCTGCTGCGACCTCCATCACCCAACGCATTGACTGCTCATTTTGGGTGAGCAGACTGCCCATATGGTTATTCAGCCCCAATACTAATGGCAATGAATCCAAGCTCTTTTTGAGCTCACCTTTGAGCTCTGACTCACTCTGATGTGGATATAGCCCCCCCTTACCAATCGGGATACCGGCAATATTCGCCATGGGCGCATGTAGAATAACATCCTTCCCGGTTGCCTCTGCAAGTTTAGATAAGGCCGTTGCATGAGGTGTGTATGGCAAAAAAGCGAAGGTAAGAGGGCCAGGCAGTTCAATCGCAGCCCGGCCATACTCTAAGCTTTGGCCAATATCATCAATCACAATCACAATTCTAGGGGGTATTTCAACAGAATTAGGGGCTGAACTTACCCATGAGCACCAAACGCAAAAAACGGATGACGTCAAAAATTTTGACAAATTACGCACGCATCAACCCCTAGTCGCCTTCATAATACTCAAACCTTTTAATAAGTTAAGTGCTTCGTATAACTGAAAATCACGTTCTTCAGAATCTCTCGTGACAGAAGACTCTCGATGGCTAGTAGAACTTCCCTCCAAATGACCGCTTAAATCACGCTCACGCAAAACCGGGGCGGTTTCTATAGCCGTGATTCGGGCCTCCTCGACCTGAATATCCGGACGAATACCCTCAGCTTGAATTGACCGCCCCTCGGGGGTGAAATAGCGAGCGGTAGTCAACTTAACCGCACGATCCGAGCCCACGGGCAAAATGGTTTGAACAGAGCCTTTTCCAAAACTATCCGTCCCCATGATCACCGCACGACCATGGTCTTGCAGCGCACCTGCAACAATTTCCGACGCTGACGCTGAGCCCGAATTAATCAGTACCACGACAGGCACATCAGGCAATAATGTTGCTTCACTCGCATTAAAGCGCATTTCAGAGTTAGGCAACCGTCCCTCAGTGTACACAATCAAGCCATCCGATAAGAAAGCATCACTGACTTGTATTGCAGCCTGTAGGACGCCACCTGGGTTGTTGCGTAAATCCAACACCAGCCCTTTCAGCTCGCTCAAGTCTTGCAAGGCATTGACTGAATTACGTAGTTGAGTTGCTGTGTTACTCTGGAACTGACTGATCCGTATATAGCCATAATGTGTTTCAAGCAAACGATGCCGAACACTGGTCACACTGATGTTCTCCCTTACCAGTCGGACTTCAAAAGGCTTTTCTACACCATCCCGTACCAATGTCAAAACAACGTCAGTGCCAACCTTCCCTCTCATCTTATCAACCGCATCGTTAAGACTGATCCCTTGGACCGCTTCATCGTCGATTTTAGTAATTAAATCGCCTGCTCGAATGCCTGCTCGTTGCGCTGGAGTATCGTCTATAGGTGCAACTACTCGAATAAAACCATCTTGCAAGCCAACTTCAATACCTAAGCCACCAAACTGTCCACTGGTTTGCACCTGCATATTTTGAAAGGCTTTAGGGTCCATGTAAGCTGAATGCGGGTCTAGTCCCGTCAACATCCCACGTATTGCATCCTCTAGGAGTTTCTGATCCGACACGGGCTCTACATAAGCCGATTTGATTCGATCAAACACTTCTGCAAACAGTCGAATCTCATCAATTGGCAACCCATCTTCTGTCTCGACAGGTGTCGCAAAAACCAAAGCTGGCATCACTAAACAAGCGGACAGTAAGAGAGAAATAATCGGCTTCTTGATATTAGGGTAACGGTTCATAATCATCCAATCCTAACAAATATCGGAACATTAAAATTTAAGGCTTAGTTAACCAAACAGAAGGGTCAACGGGACGTCCGTTGTGACGTATAGCAAAATACAGGCCGACTTCTTCATGCCCTCCGCTGTTCCCAGCAGTAGCAACGACTTGGCCTGCGCTAACCCAATCGCCTGGCTCTTTGAGCAGGGTCTGATTATGACCATATAAACTCATATAGCCCGAACCATGATCTAAAATCAAGACTAAACCATAACCTCTTAGCCAATCGGAAAACACCACTCGACCATGATGAATAGCTTTAACATCAGCTCCCTGCGACGCTCGGACTAAAAGACCTTCAAATGCCACACCACTGTGTTGAGCACCAAAACGTCGTGCAATACTGCCTTGAATTGGCCAAGGTAACTTCCCTCTTAAAGACGAAAAGGTTTGATTGTCTCGTGTTAAATTTGACAACTCAAGTGAACGTTGTATCTGTGCAAGAACTTGCTGTAGCTGCTCTTGATCCTGCTGTTTTTGAGCCAGTTCTCGCTGCTCTCTCTGCTGCTGCTCAGCCAACTCTTTAATTTGTTTTTCTCGTTCAGCTCTAGCCGCTGAAAGACGAGCTTGCTCTGCCTGTAAGCGCTCTCTACGTTCATGAATGCTCGCCTCGGTTGCTCCTATACTTTGTCGAGTGTCCGTTAAACGATTAAGTTGCTCTTGGTAAACTCGCAACTGCTCACTCAACTGCTGATTCACTCGATCAAAATACTTTAGCATTCTTTCCAGCTGATCCGGATTCTGCTGCTGTAGCAGCAACTGGATTTTAGGCTGACGGCCTTGTCGATACTGCTCTAGCAAAAGCGTTTGGATTAGCTCCCTTCGCTCTGTCAGCTGATTTTCTAACCCTTGACGCTGAGACTGGAGCCCTGCCATATTATGATTAAGTTCATCCAACTCTTGATCTGTTTTACGTATCTCAGCCACAACCCGACCTATTTCTCGTTCAGCATTTGCAAGCGCTTGCTGCTCACTTCTTTGACGAGTGGCTGTTTGTGAAATACTGGACTGGAGCTGATGTATTTCGCGCTTTAAACGCTCAATCTGTGCAGCGGTAGCTTGTTGGTCTTGAGCCATTGAGAAAGGGCTGCACAACAGCAGCCCCAAGCAAGCCCATAGGTAGAATTTGTTTTTCACAAGCCAAATATCAATCAGTGGAACGTTACTAAAGAGTGCCCTGTCATTTCTGCAGGCGGCTCAATATCCATTAAGTTCAATAGAGTAGGCGCTAAATCGCATAGAGCTCCATCACTCAACGTGACTTGATGAGCGCGAGGACCGTCATAAATTAAGGCAACTGGCCAAAGAGTATGAGAGGTATGCGCTTGGCCGCTTTCAGGGTCCTGCATCATTTCCACATTGCCATGGTCAGCGGTAATCAGCGTTTCACCACCGATTTCTCGCATTGCATCGATAACACGTTTGATACAAACATCGATAGCCTCAACGGCCTTCACCGCTGCATCAAACTTTCCTGTGTGTCCAACCATATCACCATTGGCAAAGTTACAAACGATCAGGTCATATTTGCGAGCTAGAATCGCTTCCACTAGACGGTCCGTAACCTCAAATGCGCTCATTTCAGGCTGTAAATCGTATGTCGCCACCTGTGGTGAAGGAATTAAAATCCGGTCTTCACCTGGATAAACAGCTTCTTGTCCACCATTGAAGAAAAAGGTGACATGAGCATATTTCTCAGTTTCAGAAATACGCAGCTGAGTTTTCCCTCTTTTAGATAAAAATTCACCTAGATCATTCGAGAGAGCCGTCGGAGGAAATGCACAGCTTGCATCAATGTTGGCTGCATATTCTGTCAACATAACGTAATCACTTAGGGCTGGCGCCGACGTCCGTACAAATCCATCAAAGTCCTTCTCGACAAAAGCACGCGTGATCTCGCGTGATCTATCTGGACGGAAATTAGCACAGATAACTACATCTCCGTCTTGAATAAGGCCCTTTGGGTGGCCCGCCATATCGGTAATCACTGTCGCCTGTACAAATTCATCATTTTCATCACGAGCATAGGCTTCGCCTAAAGCTTGTTGCGGAGATTGCGCAAAATAAGGAGCAGTACCTGCCGTCATCGCATCGTAAGCTTGTTGGACACGATCCCAACGATTATCTCGATCCATCGCATAATAGCGTCCAACAACAGTTGCAACAGCACCCGTTCCCAAACGAGCAAAGGTTGCTTCGGCGGCTGCAATCGAAGGTTCTGCTGATCGTGGAGGCATATCTCGACCGTCAAGAATTGCGTGTAAAAATACTTTTTTCACGCCTTTTTTCACGGCCATTTCAATTAGTGCAAACATATGCTCTTCATGGCTGTGAACACCTCCTGGCGACAATAGCCCTGTGATATGTACAGCAGAGCCCTTCGCAAGAGCACATTCAATCGCACTCACCAATGCTTCATTCTGCTCAAACTCTCCATCGGCAATCGCCTTAGAGATGCGAGTAAAATTTTGATAGACAACACGGCCTGCTCCAATATTCATATGACCAACTTCTGAGTTGCCCATTTGCCCTTCGGGCAACCCAACGGCAAGTCCTGACGTTGATATACGAGAGTTAGGGTTAGATGCTAACAGCATATCCCAAGTAGGTGTATTCGCCGCTTCGATTGCCGAAGAAGGGGTTGACTCAATCCCGAACCCATCGAGAATGATCAGTGCTTTGGTTGCTCTTCTTTCACTCATTGTCTGTCATCTGTATTGGAGGGTTAATAATATCCGCCATTTTACTGACAAAATACAATTATAGCTAACGCTGAACAGGTATAAGTCTTATCCGAGGGCCTCCTACATTGTATACTTGTTAACTTAAGAATTTATAAATGCGCTGAACGGAACCCATGATGGAACAACTCTTTGAATTTATATCAAACCACTATTTTCTTGTCCTAGCTTGGCTAATTACACTTGCTGTCTTACTTTGGACTGAAAAGAATAAATCGGGTCGCTCAGTGACTCCTGCTGAAGCGACACGGATGATCAATAAAGAATCTGCTATTGTTGTTGATATTCGTCCGAAAAAAGAGTGGGATGCAGGCCACATTGCTGGTTCTAAAAACATCCCTTTTGCTGACATGGAACGACGCATCTCTGAACTCGACTCTGCTAAAGAAGTCCCAATAATTGTTGTCTGTAATTTAGGCCAAGCGGCAGGTAGTGCAGGTAAAAAACTGAAAAGCGCCGGATTTACAAATATTTCAAGGATGAGTGGCGGTATCACCGAATGGAAAGCTCAACACTTACCTATAGTGAAGAAATAATCCATGGCAATTGTAACGATCTATACAACTCGAACTTGCCCCTTTTGCGTAAGGGCTAAGTATCTACTGAAACAAAAAAACGTTGAATTTACCGAAATTGATGTCGGGTCATCGCTTGAGCTCAAACGTGAAATGATTGCACGCAGTGGCCGTCAAACAGTACCACAAATATTCATCGATGATTTTCATGTAGGTGGATGCGATGACTTGTATGAGTTAGATCTAGATAATAAACTCGATCCACTTCTAAAATAAAACCGACCACTTACTGAGCAGGATTTTTCTAATGTCAGAAAATGCAGCAAAACCCCAATTTGCACTCCAACGTGTGTTTCTTAAGGATGTATCTCTTGAAACACCTGCAGGCCCACAGGTTTTCACCAAAGCCTGGCAGCCAGATGTCAAATTGGATTTGAACACCAAAACCAATGCACTTGACGAAACTCATTATGAAGTCGTATTAACACTGACGGTAACCATTTCCAATGATGGGAAAACAGCGCTTTTGGTCGAATTACAACAAGCAGGTATTTTCTTAATCAGTGGACTCGGTGAGGCAGAGTTAGGACATACACTTGGCGCTTTCTGTCCAAACATTTTGTTTCCTTATGCCAGAGAAGCCGTTGACAGCATGATGACTCGTGCTAGCTTCCCACCATTGATGCTAGCACCTGTAAACTTCGATGCGCTGTACGCACAACAATTACAGCAGAAAGCAGCACAGCAAGAAGCAGCACCAGAAACACATTAAGAGAAAACGCCAGCTCGCTTACGGCTTGCTGGCGCCCTCCTCCGCATTCAGATTGCGCCCTTTGGACTCATAATATCGTTGATTAAACGTCTCAAAATTCTGCAACAATGCATTTCCAGCCTCAATATCACCTATCTGAAGTAATAAAGCAGCCGCAACTTCCGCAGTGCAAACATGCCGTTCTTCACCTGAAGAGCGCAATTTATAGCGACTATCAAATAATATCGTCGGCTCAATGACAGGAAGAACATCTAAGTAGCGACTGTGTCTGAAGATACGTCTTGCCTGCCTCCAAGTTCCATCTGGAATAATAAACAGAGGTCGGTTGGGTAGCTTAGATAGATCCTTTATCATTCTGTCTGAGTAGTCTGGTGCTTCAGGAAAGACGATACAAGGGGATATCCTAGGATTGGCAAGAACCGAGATCAGGTCTTCAGTGGGTTCTAAACGAGACCAACGAGAGCATTGCGTTGATGGAAAGGTTCGCTGAATCAAACGCCCAGTGTTGGTCGGTTTGTAAAACTCATCATGATGCATCAGTAACCAAAAATCACAGGCAGCATTGCTTTTAAGTGTATCAGAGCACATGCACGCAACTACTGGCAACTTGCAGTCATCACAACGAATAACGTTTGAACCTCGTGCTATAAAGGGTTTGCGTGGATACTGGGAGTTCATGTTGTGTTCGCGATAAGTGTCTTAAAATAAAGAATGATGAAGGTCTACGAAAAAAAAGCAAAAAGCCCCTGACTCATGGAATCAGGGGCTTCTCTAAATAAATGCCTGGCGATGACCTACTCTCACATGGGGAAACCCCACACTACCATCGGCGATGACGCGTTTCACTTCT
>NZ_QKRX01000021.1 GCF_003284585.1 Nitrincola tibetensis | reverse complement strand
TCCCTTTACTTCGCTGTGACGTGGATTGTCGATGCGCTTAAACTCCTCAAAAACCTCTTTGATCTTGTTTTCCGCAATCCCTACGCCTGTGTCCCAAACCTCAAGTCGTAAAAATTGTCCCTCGCGTCTTGCCCCTAACAGCACCTTACCCGTTTTCGTATAGCGCATGGCATTGGATAAAAAGTTTTGCAAAACTCGACGCAACAGTTTTGGGTCGGAGTAAATCACTTGCTTTGAACAGACATACCGATATTCAAGATTACGCTCAGATGCCAGTGCTTTAAACTCGGTGCTTAGGTTATTGATCAAGTTGGACAAAGAAAAGTGGCTGGGTGAGGGCTCTAACGCGCCAGCATCCAGTTTGGAAATGTCTAGAATGGTCGTGATCAGCTCTTCTGCTGCACGTAACGAGCCATCGAGATTCTCGATCAATTGATTGACATCGGGCTCATAGGTTTTTTGAGCAAGCGCCGAAATAAATAAACGTGCTGCATTCAGAGGTTGCAGCAAATCATGACTAGCTGCAGCTAAAAAGCGGGTTTTACCTAAGTTAGCTGCTTCTGCATCGGATTTGGCTTGACGAAGTTCGTCCTCTATCAGTGCGCGTATGGTGTTTTCTTTACGAAGCTCTTTGTTGACGACCGATAGTGCTTGTGTTCGTTCGCGTACGCGTTGCTCTAGGTTTTCGTTGGTTTCTTGCAAGGCCAGTTCTGCAATACGGCGTTCTGTAATGTCTTGATAGAGCGTGAAATAGCCCAATAGATCGCCGTGCTCACCCATGTGCGGAATGTACGTCACTTCGGCAAAACGGTCACTGCCATCTTTTGTTGGGAGCTTTGTTTCAAAGCGTTGGCGCTCGCCCGAAAGGGCTTTGTCGATATAAAAACGGCGGTATTCGTATTCTTCGCGTGTGAGTACGCTGTAGCATGGAATACCCGCGACTCGGTGGCGATCTAAGCCGAATACGTCGGCATAGGCTTTGTTAATAAACAAGTAACGCATTTGCGGATCTAAGTAGGCAATTAAAACCGGCACGTTGTCTGTATAAATGCGTATATTCTGTTCGCTCTCACGTAAAGCTTCTTCAATGGCTTTGTGATCGGTAATATCCATATAGGTATTCACGTAACCGCCATTGGGCATGGGATTGCCGCGAATTTGCAATACGCTGCCATCGGGGCGCATACGTTCGTAAGAGTGAGGATTATTGTCGAGCAGTAATGCGACGCGAGCTTTGATGTGTTCGTTGATCTCCCCAGGGCCATATTCGCCTTGTCTGGCATTGTGACGGAAGACTTCTTCGATAGGGCGGCCAATGCAAATCAACCCATCTGGGTAGTTGAACATCTCGATGTATTTACGGTTCCAAGCGACTAAACGCATTTGTTGATCGACTACGCTAATCCCTAGGCCAATATTTTCAATAGTGGATTGCAGCAAGGAACGATTGAAGCGCAGGGCTTTTGAGGCTTCGTCTACGATGGTCACGACATCGCCGATCATCATTGTTTTACCGCGTAGAGTAGAGTCCATGACAATCCGTGCCGAAGAGGCTCCAATAGCGCCAGCCAGCATGCGTTCCGTGTATTGAATTAACTCAGGACTGGCTTTATCACCCGGCAAAGGGTAGTGATCTCCTCTTTGTAGTGCAAAGCCTGTGAAGGCATGGCGTGTCCGACTGGCTCCGAGGAAACGCTCACTGAGCATTTCTAAATCTTCAACGGTGACATGCCCAAAAAGACGTGATTGATCGCTAATGTCTTTATTATGGACATTAATAAAGGCCGTCGCTTGAATACGATCGACCAAGCGGCTGCGAGATAAGCGCGAAATAAAGATAAAAAAGAACAGGTTGAAGAAAAGACTCCACAAAACACCATGTGTCAGAGGATCGAGCCCTGTAATGCCAAAAAGAGCGGTGGGTTGTAACCAGGAATTGGTATCTGATGGAATGAGGTCAGTTAAAGTGTATGGGATGTCCAATGCGGCCCGAGTGGTCGGCAAGACCAGTGTGTAGGCCCAGAGAACCATGCCTGCGATCATGCCTGCCAGTACGCCTTGTCGTGTGCCTTCTTTCCAATAAATACCGCCGATAATGGCAGGTAAAAACTGGATCGCTGCTACAAAAGCCAATAAGCCAAACGAGGCCAGAGAGCCGTGATCGCCAAAAATGCGGTAGTAAAAATAGGCGAGAATCATTAAGCCTAAAATTGTGATGCGTCGCACGCGAAGCAAGAGCGCGCCCAGGTCGCCGGATTTCGATAAGCGTAACCAGCGAATACGCAACAATAAGGGCATTACAATATCGTTACAGACCATCGTTGAGAGCGTAATACTGGCAACAATAACCATACTGGTTGCAGCAGATAATCCACCGATGAAAGCGAAGACGGCAAGATGCTCCCAGCCTGCAACGAGGGGGAGCATGAGTACATAGGAGTCAGCATCTATCGTGCTTCCTGCAAAAATATCCATGCCTGCAACGGCAATAGGCAATACAAAAAGTCCAAGTAGAATAAGGTACAAAGGGAAGAGCCAGCGAGCCATTAATATATGCTTAGGATGGGTGTTTTCAACGACCGTGACATGAAATTGACGCGGCAAACAAATCACAGCAGCACAAGCAAGCACTGTTTCTGTCAAAAAACTGCCAGCAAAAGGGGATTGAAAGGTTGGGCTGTAACGAATTTGGTCTGAAATCATGCTTAGCGTGTTGCCTAAGCCATCGTACAGATAAAAGGTGACAAAAAAGCCGACGGATAAAAAAGCCGTGAGTTTGATGATGGATTCAAAGGCAACAGCTAGAACCATGCCGGGATGATGCTCAGTGGCATCGATATGGCGCGTGCCAAAAAGAACGGCAAAAATACCCATTAACAAAGCCACAAATAAAGCCGTATCACTGCCTTTGCTGAGCGCTTCTGTTGCGCCGGGGGCAATCGCGTTATAGCTAAGTGCAACCGCTTTAAGTTGCAGTGCAATATAGGGCATGGTCCCCAAGACCGCGATTATCGTGACTAGTACCGCTAGGCTTTGGCTTTTTCCATAACGAGATGAAATAAAGTCGGCAATGGTCGTAATGTTTTGTTGCTTGCTGACGAGAACAATTTTCTCGATCATGCGCCAGCCAAAAATAAAGACAATGACGGGCCCTAAATAAGTGGCGGCAAACTCCCAGCCTGTAGTAGATGCTCTGCCAACGGCGCCATAAAAAGTCCAAGATGAGCAGTAAACCGCTAGGGACAATGAATAGATTAAAGGATGGTTTGCCAGTCGTTGTCCTGTCGCACTTTTATCGCCGTAATAGGCGATTGCAAACAGTAGAAAAAGGTAGGCGACAGAGATAAGTATGATTAATCCGCCAGACAGCATCGTGACATCCTGATATCAAAGTAGGAGGGTAGTGTACCGATAATCCTATCGGATCACATCTAGTTGATGTGAACTACTCACCGCTAAAGCGGTTGAGCTTCCAAGCCAGCGACCTGAGTCGCTAGCTTTTCTTTTTTGACGCTTCGCAGGCCACGGCTAGTCGAGCTTTTGGCTCGGCTAGTCTTACGCATGCCTCCACGCCCAGTATCTGACTGTGGCCTTAAAACCCCATCATCAGATAACACCGTTCCAGTGTCTAAAATTAAGTTAATGGCCCGTTTCTTAATCACCATTGACGCATTGTGATCCGCGTTGTCAGTGTGTCCACAGTGACCGCAAGTAAATATGGATTGTGACTTGCGATTGTCGGGGTGAGTGTGACCGCATAGCGCACACTCCTGACTGGTTCTTGGGGCCGGTATTTTAAATACCACCTTTCCAGCGTGATAGGCTTTGTATTTTGTATAGGTTTCGATGAGATGCCAACCCACGTTTAATATGGACTTATTGAGTCCAGACTTTTGCTTGGCTTTATTCGAAACATATCGTCCTTGCTCGTCCTGTTGCGCTTTAGGCTTGCGCGTCATTGCGGCCGTTCTCAAGGCTTCGAAGACAATGACTTTAGCGTCGCTGTTCACCAATGAACGACTGGTTTTATGCGCGAAGTCATTGCGTATATTCGCTTTTTTCGAATGATGAACCGCGATGCGATGCTTGGTTTTAGCTCTGCGATTAGAGCCTTTTTGCTGCCGCGCCAACCGGCGCTGCAATCGCTTGATATAGCGTTCAGATTTGCTCATGGATTTTTTTTGATCCTGAGCAAAATCATACGTCTGGTCACCCGCATGAACCGGAATCACTACGCCGCGATCAATGCCCTGAGTGTATTCTTCCAGATACTCTCGGGTGACCCCTTGTAGAAAGGTTAAATGCTCTTTAAGCGTTGGCAGGCCAGCATCCGATACATTGTTTTCATAGCAGAATGATAGGGTGTATTGACCCCGTTCCTTGCGAACATACATCGAATTCGGGATCTGAAATGTATCATGAGCCTTAAACGACAAATAGCCGATATTGTTTGTCTTCGTCCCAATAAACAAGCGAATATTGCCATCTTCGCAGCGGTCAAATCGAAACACTTCGCGGGTCAGATGAATACTGCCCTTATCCGTTTTCGGTTTGCGCTTGGGTCTGCCACACTGACCGCTCATGAACTTTTTATACGTCTTGAACCAGTTTACAGCACTATTGCGCAGTATTTGACTGGGGCAATTATTCAGCCATGGCGTCAGCTCTGTTGACTTAAACTGGGCCGTGGTTTGATCGATGGGGGCATAGGTGCCGATAGCGCAATATTTACGGGCAAAGGTTCGATAATAATGCTCTTCTTCGACCTTGGCATTCCAGATGCTACGAGCACAGCCCATCCATTGGCTGAGTATCAGCCTCTGGTGGGGTGTTGGATTTGCTCGCAGTTTGATGCCTGTTAACATGATGCCTGTTTATTTGCTCTTAATACGTTAAATGATAACATTTTTTATTCTAAAAAATGTTGATCGCTTGCTTGACTCGTCCCTAAAGGAACGAGATTGCGCAAGCATTTTGTTCAACCTATTATACCATTGTCGTGTTTGACTAAAGGTTTGATGATCGACAATTTAGACTCTGTGTGCTCTAGTGTCAGAAATCATTAGGTTTTTTCTGAAATCATCAATTAAATCATTGGTTTCTAGACTAAAGTCGGGGCTTTTCTTTTACAGGTTACCTTTGTTAGATTGAGGCTGTATTTTTCTCAACTCCAATAACAAAAAAATGGAGAGTCAACATGGCAGATGATAAGCAAAATGCAGCTGCATACTGGAAGGCGAACGTTCGCCTTATCACTTGGAGCCTGGTTGTATGGGCTCTTGTATCGTATGGCTTCGCCATACTTCTGCGCCCAATGTTAGCCGGTATTCCGGTTGGCGGAACTGATCTAGGATTCTGGTTTGCACAACAGGGTTCGATCCTCACCTTTATCGCGATCATTTTCCACTATGCGTGGCGATTGAACAAGCTTGATAAAGAATTTGGTGTCGAGGAGTAAGCGGCATGAGTCAATTTGCAATCAATCTTATATTTGTGGGCGCGTCCTTCGTTCTTTATATAGGTATCGCGATCTGGGCACGTGCTGGGTCAACAAAGGAATTCTACGTTGCTGGTGGTGGTGTAAACCCTATCACAAACGGTATGGCGACTGCTGCAGACTGGATGTCAGCTGCATCTTTCATCTCAATGGCAGGTTTGATCGCAGCGGGTGGTTACGCTAACTCTACCTTCCTAATGGGGTGGACAGGTGGTTACGTATTACTGGCGATGCTGTTGGCACCTTACCTACGTAAGTTTGGTAAGTTCACTGTGCCTGACTTCATCGGTGACCGTTTCTACAGCCGTGGCGCGCGTTTAACAGCCGTTCTTTGCTTAATCATCATGTCAGTAACTTACGTTATCGGACAAATGACAGGCGCTGGTGTTGCCTTCTCTCGTTTCTTGGAAGTAAGCTCAGCTGCAGGTATCTGGATTGCAGCGGCAATCGTATTCCTTTACGCCGTATTTGGTGGTATGAAAGGGATTACCTACACTCAGGTGGCTCAGTATGTGGTGTTGATTGTTGCTTACACCATTCCTGCTGTGTTCATTTCTTTACAGATAACCGGTAATCCACTCCCTCCGTTAGGTTTGTTTGGTACTCACCTTGAGTCTGGTATGCCTTTGTTAGAGAAACTGGATGAAGTGGTACGTGAGCTGGGCTTCCGTGACTACACGGCTGACGTTGATAATAAACTGAACATGGTATTGTTCACTTTGTCTCTGATGATCGGTACGGCGGGTCTACCACACGTAATTATTCGTTTCTTCACTGTACCTAAGGTAGCTGATGCGCGTTGGTCTGCAGGTTGGACGTTGATCTTCATCGCGTTGTTGTACCTGACTGCTCCTGCAGTTGCGTCAATGGCTCGTTTGAACCTTGTTAACACCATCTACCCTGAGGGCCCAACGGCTGATGCATTGGCTTACGCTGATCGTCCAGAGTGGATTAAAACATGGGAAGAAACAGGTCTCATTCGTTGGGAAGATAAAAACAACGATGGTCGTATCCAGATGTATAACGATGCCAATGCTGCGTATGCTCCTACAGCAGAAGCACGTGGTTGGAACGGCAATGAGTTGACAGTAAACAATGATATTCTAGTATTGGCAAACCCTGAAATTGCAAACCTACCACCTTGGGTTATTGGTTTGATTGCGGCTGGTGGTATTGCAGCAGCACTCTCAACAGCAGCTGGTTTGTTACTCGCGATTTCATCGGCAGTCAGTCATGACTTAATCAAGACCATCATTAATCCAAACATCAGTGAAAAGGGTGAGATGATGGCCGCGCGTATCTCCATGGCAGGTGCGATTGTGTTGGCAACCTATCTTGGGCTGAATCCGCCTGGCTTCGCGGCACAGGTGGTAGCATTGGCCTTCGGTATTGCAGCAGCCTCTTTGTTCCCTGCTTTGATGATGGGTATCTTCTCTAAGCGTGTGAACGACAAGGGTGCCATCGCAGGTATGCTTGCTGGTTTGATCTCCACATTGGTTTACATCTTCACTTACTTGGGATGGCTCTTCATTCCGGGTACGAATATGTTAGCCAATACGCCAGACAACTGGTTGTTCGGTGTGTCACCTCTGTCCTTCGGTGCAATTGGTGCTGTCATCAACTTCGCGGTCGCCTATGCGGTGTCTTTGGCAACTGAAGAGCCACCACAAGAAATTCAGGATCTGGTTGAAAGCGTTCGTACACCAAAAGGTGCTGGCGCTGCTCTTGATCACTGAGCATAATAGAACCTAGCACAGCGCAGGCTGTAAGTTAGGGTCTTCTAAGCGGGCCTCCAAACGGAGGCCCGACTTATTTCAGGAAAGGTTAAACATGATTTGGACAATAGTCGCGATTGTATTTGCGGGTTTAGGTGCAGCCGGTATCGCTTTAACTCTGCGTAAACTGACACGAAATAAATTGCCGAAATGGATTATTCCTGTCTTTGCAGGCGCAGGGATGTTGGCCTATCAAATTTATTATGAATACGATTGGTTCGATCATCAGCAACAGCGTCAACCTGAGGGAACAGTAGTCGTTTCAACGGAGGAAGGTCAGGTATTTTGGCGTCCTTGGACGTATTGGTTTCCTATGACAATTGCGTTTAGCGTGTTGGATACGAACAACATCGTTAAGGTCGAACTTAATGATGTAGAACTGGCAGAATTTATACTCTACCGCTTTGAAAAACAGCACATAGACCATGTATCGGTCAAAGCCCATGTGATGAACTGCGAGACAGCTGAGCTATTGCCTTTATCGTCAGAGCGCACCTTGCAGTTTGAACGATTACGCGTATTAGCAAAAGATGATGTTTTATATACAAGCGTCTGCCAATAATAAAAAATTGAGACTAAAGTCAGGCTTTTCACTTGGCTTTGTCCTTTGTTAGAGTCAAAAGAAGTTCATTGAATTGTCCTATAATAATTTTACGACTAAGTGCATAGTCTCCTAGCCTTATCCATTTTTGATAGGGTGATACTAAAACCACAGAGAAAGCAGCCAAATGTTGCCTGAACATCTCTTATACACTTTACTCGCCCTAATCAGTGTGTTTGTTATTTATGCTGTCTATAGTTTGAGTCAAGGACATTCATCCACGCAGTTCTATATGGCGGGGGGGCGTGTCTCGCCAATGACGAATGGAGCAGCAATTGCGGCCGACTGGATTTCAGCTGTGACGTTTCTGTCCTTGATTGGTTGCCTTGTTGTGGTAGGGCAGGATGCTTTGCTCTATATGTTAGGCTGGAGTGCTGGTTTTGTCTTATTGGTTTTATTACTGATCCCTTATTTGCGACGTTTTGGTCAAGCCACAGTGCCTGGGTTTATGCTCAAGCGCTATCAGTCACGTTGGATTTGCGTAATTGCCGTTATCACGAGTGTCTTGATCGCGCTCTTTTATTTGGCGGCTCAATTGCGAGGCATGGGAATTGTTTTTTCACGCTTCCTGCAAGTACCTATTACAACGGCAATCGTTTTCGCCGTCATATTATTGATCTTCTATGCCGTTATGGGGGGGGTCAAAGGGGTGACGTATACACAAGTTATTCAATATTCCGTTTTGATTTTTACCTTTATGGTGCCTGCTTTTTTTATTAGTTTTCAAGTGACTGGGCAGTTTTTGCCGCAGGGTTTGCCCTTTGCCGAGGTCGGCGAGCAAGGAAGTGTCTTCCATTGGTTTGAACGGCTGAGAGTAGATGCAGGGTTTGATGCATTTGTGTCAACGAATTTGTTGTGGTTTGAGAAAGGTCTGTTGGTATTGCTTTTGGCCTGTGGTACGGCCGCTTTACCCCATTTGATTATGCGTTTTTTTTCTGTAGGAACGCCTCGAGAGGCCAGATTGTCCGGTGGCTGGGCACTGCTATTTATTGGTTTCTTTTATACCGCCATTCCTGGGGTGGGGATGGTCGGCGGCGCGCAATTTTTACACTCAGTTAAAGAGTATGATGGAGAAGGTTTGTATGCAGCGGCGATGCCAGATTGGGTAGATCGTTGGCAAGCTTCGGGATTGGTGAGTTGGCAGGATCACAATGATGATGGACGAATCCTATATAAGCAAACCGATGAGCTATCCATGAGTCAGTTTGGCAGCGAGCTGTCTTTGGATCCTGATGTAATGGCGATTGTCTTCTTAGAGGTCGCTGCCCTACCTTCGTGGGTGATTGCCCTGTTGGCCTCAGGGGCCTTGGCAGCGGCTTTAGCATCGGCGACTGGTGTCTTAATGGTCGCTTCTATTTCAGTGTCTCGCGATTTGATGAAAAAGTGTTTCATGCCCCAGATGACGGATAGGCAATCATTGCATTTAGTGCGTTGGTCTTCCTTGGGTTTGGTCATATTGTCATCTGTGCTAGCTGTATTTCCGCTTGGATCCTTGATTGAAACGCTTGCAATAGGGTTTATCTTTTCGGGAGCCGTATTGTTTCCAGCTTTGGTCTGCGGTGTTTATAGTGAACGTATACATGCAAAAGGGGTGTTCGTTGGGATGTCACTCGCGTTCATGCTGGTGCTAGGCTTTGTGATAGCGACTATTTTGTCACACCCTGTTCTTTTGCATTGGTCTTATTCATTCGCAACTTTTGGTGGAGTGGCTTTGTTGGTGAATTTTCTTGCAAGTTGGTTAGTGTCTTATTTAACACCTGCTCCAGATAATTCGACTCAGCAGGTGGTGGCTAAAATGAGGGTAACTTAGTCACTTTAGCTTTGAAAGGACGCTAGTAATGAACGAATTATCAATAATAACAACGGAGTAAATAATGCCTGATTCATTCAAAATGGACAATTTGCCGTTCAGCTTGCTCGATGAGCGAGAACAGGCATTGCTTCGCAGTCACTTGGATATTACCTATTTTCAGAAAGGTGAAGCCATCATTGAAGCGGGAACCGCGCCCGAAGGTTTGTATGTCATCTTAAAAGGACGAGTGGGTGAAAGTGATTTAGGTGAGACCTTAGCAACTGGAGAGGTGGTAAGTTCGAATGTGTTTGTTCATTACCAAGATGAGGACTATTTTGGTGGCTGGTCGGCTCTGAATGGCAAAGCAATTCATAACTTTATCGCGGTTGATGAAACCATTTGTCATTTGTTACCCACGAAAACACTGTTGGAGCTGATTTCAAGTAATCATTTATTTGCTGATTATTTCCAACAAAATTTGACAGCCAAGCGCGAAATTGTTGCTCAACATGGTCAAAGCCAGGATATGGCTGAGTTTATGTTGGCTCGAATTGATGATGGTACGATACGCGAGCCTTTGATTGTATTGGAAGGAACATCAATTTTTGAAGCGACTCGCTTGATGCGGGAAATGAAAGCCGATTGTGTGTTGGCTAAGAAGGGCAATCGTTACGGTATGGTGACAGGAACAGACCTGTTAGATGCTGTGGTCATCAATCAGCTGCCTCTCGATTCTGATGTTTCCGATATAGCAAGCTATCGCCTTATAACCATTGACCCCCAAGACTATTTGTTTAATGCCCTGATTATGATGACGCAACAGCAAATAGAGCGTGTTGTGGTGATGAAAGACTCACAGGTACTGGTCGGGATCGTAGAACTTACCGATGTATTGAGTCATTTTTCAAGTCATTCGCATGTCATCGGGTTGCGAGTCGAACGTGCGCAAACCATTGCCGATTTACGTGATGCCTCTAGGGGGTTAACGGAGCTCATCAAGGCCTTGATTTCAACGGGTGTCAAAATACGATTTACCATGGAACTCTTGGCTGCAATGAATGGACGCATTTTGTCAAAGCTCTTTGATTTAACCATTCCTCAGGATATGCGTCCACATGTGTGTTTAATTGTGATGGGGTCTGAAGGGCGTGGCGAACAGATCATGAAAACAGATCAAGACAATGGTCTTATTTTCCGTGATGGCTTGGAATGGCCTAAGATGCATGAGGTGATGAAGCAGTTCAGCGAAACACTTATGTCATTTGGTTTTCCTCCCTGTCCTGGCAATATCATGGTGTCAAACCCTGAGTGGGTTAACTCGACAGAGGATTGGGCAAATAAGCTGTCACGCTGGAGTCAAAAGTTTGACGGTGAGTCGGTGATGAAGCTAGCGATTGCTGTTGATGGTAAACCCGTTGCTGGAAACGTGGCGTTATTTAAAGTGGCCCGTAATGCTTTCTTGCGCAGTATTCGGAATAACGAAATTTTCTTCTCGCACTTTGCTAAGGCTTCGTTGGATTTCAATACACCTCTGACCTTTTTTGGTAAGTTAAAAGATAAGGGGAGTTTGGATATCAAAAAAGGTGGGGTGTTTCCGATCGTGCACGGGATTCGCACCATGGCGCTTGAGCATAAGATTCTTGAAACCAACACCTTTAAACGTATGGAGTTGTTGATGGAAAAAGGTGAGTTGCCTAAGGCGTTAGGCGCTAACCTATCTGAGGCCTTGTCATTATTTGTTCAGTTACGCTTGAAGCAACAAATCGATAGGGTTCAAGCAAGTGAATCTGGTGTTGACGATACCCCGAACGCCATCGACCTACAGAAATTGAATAAGTTAGAGCGAGAGTTATTGCGAGACGCTTTGAGTATTGTTAAAGATTTTAAAAAGTTTCTTACCAATCGTTATCATATAGGGACCTAGCCGAATGATCCTTCCACGTATGATTAGACGCCTAAAAGACCGACGTGATCATAAAAACGGCGACTATGCGCATTTGTTTGAGCCATATAAAGGCGATGAAATCGTATCCTTGGATTGCGAGACGACGAGTTTGGACGTCAAAAAAGCAGAAATCTTATCCATTGGAGCGGTTAAAATTAAAGGGCGTAAAGTCGTTACGAGTGAGCGTTTGGATATTAAATTAAAGCCACCAGCCTCCTTGTCGAAAGACTCAATATTGATACATAAGATACGTGCGAGTGATTTGGTGGATGGTATTGAAATTGAGGACGCACTAGAACAGGTCTTGCAGTTTGTGGGTAATCGTCCCATCTTAGGCTATTACGTTAATTACGACGTGCGAGTGCTTGATAAGTTTATCCGTCCTCAGTATGGGTTTGGTTTGCCGAANATAAGTTTATCCGTCCTCAGTATGGGTTTGGTTTGCCGAATAAAGCCATAGAGCTGTCTCATGTTTACCATGACATCATTAAATGGAAGTCTGTGGGTGGGGAGATAGATCTGCGTTTTGATACCATTTCCAAGAAATTGGATATTCCGATTTTGCAGCGTAATACGGCGCTAGGTGATGCCATTACTGTCGCCTTAATGTATGTCCGTTTGAAGCACGGCTCCCCACCTTCTGTCGCTTAGGTCGACTCTTGTTTTTTTGACGCATTGAAGAACAGGTCTTTTGGCCTGTTTTTTGCATTCTAACCTGTGTTGCGCCACTCTTAGTAAAAAAAGTGACAGAATACCGTCGTCAGTATGGTATATTTGTTTGTGTTGTGGCGTAAACTTTTTATAATGTCAAAAAAATGCCGTAAACGAGTGGGGTGATTGCATGATTGAGCGCGCAGATATTTCAAGTGTATTGTCACAGATGCGTTCTCTGCGTGCCGAAATGCAAGCAGGGGCACAACAGGTAGCATTGCCATCCATGGGACAGTTAAATACTGAGTCCGTGAAGCCTACAGATCGCTCAGGTTTTGGAGCTTTACTCAAATCGGCTGTTGACTCCGTAAGTGAGCAGCAAAAAATGGCGAGTGAGTTACGTGAGGCTTATGAAAGAGGTGATGCTGGTGTCGACCTGCCCCAGGTCATGATTCAAGCGCAAAAATCATCTGTCGCTTTTGACGCCATGACACAAGTTCGTAATCGTTTGGTATCTGCCTACGAAGACATTTCCAAAATGCCGATTTAATAGAGCTTGATTAAATGGAAAATACAGCAGGATCACTGACGTCAAAAGGCGGATTAATGGCGGGCTTTAATAGTCTCGGCATTTTGCGTCAGTTGGGGTTAATGGTGGGTCTTGCGGCAAGTATTGCGATAGGCTTCTCGGTTGTGCTCTGGTCTCAAAAGCCCGATTATCGAGTGCTCTATTCAAATCTTAGCTTTGCGGATGCCAATGAGGTTATTGAGCAATTGCGCATGAGCAATATACCCTATCGCTTTGATGCGGATGGTCGTGCGATTTTAGTGCCCGAATCGCATGTTCATAATGCGCGCTTACGCTTAGCTGCTGATGGTTTTTCGGCGGATCGAACAGTGGGGTTTGAGTTGTTGGATGGTGATCAGGGGCTCGGCACCAGTCAATTCATGGAAACAGCACGCTACCGTCGTGGCCTTGAAGGTGAGTTGGCAAGAACTATCTCCAATATGGTCGCGGTAAGGTCTGCTAGAGTGCATTTGGCCATTCCGAAAGACACCGTTTTTATTCGAGATCAACGTAAACCCCGCGCATCGGTGTTTTTGGAGTTGACCTCAGGGCGTCAGTTGGAGCGTGATCAGGTTGCTGCTATTGCCAACTTTGTCGCCTCGAGTATTCCTGAGCTAGACGTTAAAGACGTCACTATTGTCGATCAGCGTGGGCGCTTGCTCAATATTCGAGATGCAGATACCGATGTTGTTCTGGCTGCGCGGCAATTAGAGTATACGCGTCAGGTTGAGGATACGCTGGTTAATCGTGTTAACAGCATATTGCAGCCTGTGGTTGGTATGGGCAACTTTAGAGCTGAGGTCTCGGCTGATGTTGATTTCACTCAGATTGAGCAGGCCAGCGAAATCTATAATCCTGATTTACCCGCCTTACGAAGCGAACAAACCATGGATGAACGTCGTGCTGCAGGGGAGCCAGCGGTCGGTGTTCCTGGTGCATTGTCAAATCAGCCACCAGGACCTGTTGCGGTTCCAGAAGTAGTTGGAGCGGAGGGTGCAGGAGCGGGTGGTGCTGCATCCGGTACAAGCCGCAATCAGGCGACGCGTAACTTTGAACTGGATCGGAGCATTAGCTATACCCGCCATCAAATGGGGGGGATAAAGCGTTTGTCGGTTGCCGTCGTGGTTGATGATCTTGTCAGTATTAATCCAGAAACGGGTGAGACTGTTCGCACACGTTGGAGCGAAGAAGATCTTCAGAGGCTTCGTCAGTTGGTGCAGAACTCGGTTGGCTTCTCGGCTTTAAGAGGTGACAATGTTGATGTGATCAACTCATCCTTTGTTGCGCCAGATCTATTTGAAGTGGATGACGTGCCTTTTTGGAAAGAAGACTGGTTTTGGAGTCTGGTTAAGCAAGCATTAGGCGCAGGATTTGTTCTTTTGCTTGTATTTGGTATCTTGCGGCCTGTATTAAAACATTTGACAGCGGTGGGTGAGGCTAAAAAAGATTTAGAATACGGTCCCGTTGGTGCTGTTTCCGCTGAGCTGGACGGCTTAGATGCATCCGGTATGGCCGAGGATCGTGTCACTTTTGGCGGAACAGAGCCAGGCGGCATCAATGGATCGAGTGAGAATTTTGAGTTTCAGTTAAATGAAATTCGCAGTATGGTGGCGGAAGATCCTGCGCGCGTGGCTCAGGCGATAAAACAGTGGGTGATTGAGCGTGAGTAACGACCTAACCGATATTGAAAAAGCAGCCATTCTACTCATAAGCTTGGGTGAGAGTGATGCGGCTGAAATACTTAAGCATCTTGGGCCGAAAGAGGTTCAACGTATCGGTGAGGCAATGTCTCGTTTAGACAATATCCCGCAATCGAAAGTTGAAAGTGTTATTAGTAATTTTCTCGAAGTGGTGAGCGATCAGACAGGAATCGGTATTAATAATGATCGGTATATCCGAGCTATGCTTAATCAAGCGCTGGGTGAAGATAAAGCCAAAACATTGATTGATCGAATATTGTTCACGACCAATACATCCGGTCTAGATACCTTACGTTGGATGGACCCACGCCAAGTAGCGGAATTGATTCGTTTTGAGCATCCGCAAATTCAATCGGTCATTGTGTCGTATCTCGAACCGGATCAAGCCGCAAGTGTTTTGGGATATTTTGACGAAAATGTTCGTTTAGATATTGTAATGCGTGTTGCTGCAATGGATCAGATACAGCCTCAAGCCTTGCAAGAGCTGAATGACATGCTGGAAACACAATTCTCGGGTCCCCGCTCAACTCAGTTGGCGAAGTTGGGAGGCATCAAGTCTGCTGCTGAAATTATGAACTTTATTGATACGCAGATTGAAGTTGAGCTAATGGAGTCTATGCGTAGCGTTGACGAAGTGTTGGCTGACCGTATTCAGGATTTAATGTTTGTATTTGACAACCTGATTGATGTTGATGATCGGGGTATACAGGTTTTATTGAGAGAAGTGCAAACCGATATGCTGATTATTGCTCTTAAAGGCGCTGATTCTGGTCTGCAAGAAAAAATATTTAAAAATATGTCCAAGCGTGCCGCTGAACTGTTGCGTGATGACCTAGAAGCAAAAGGCCCTGTCAGAATTTCGGAAGTTGAAGCTGCTCAAAAAGAAATCTTAACTGTTGCTAGGCGTTTGGCCGATGATGGCGAGATTAATTTAGGCGGCGGTGATGACATGGTGTAAGGGATGACAAAATCAGATAATGCGATACCTGTTCGGATACCTGCGGCCAAAGCGGGTAAACTTCAGACTTGGCAGCTACCCGATATCGAACGATCTTCGTCTTTTAGCCCTTTGCACGCGTTGCGTGAGCAAGAAATAGTCAGGGTGGTAGATGAAGAGGTGGCAGCCGAAAAACTGACAGTGAAAGAGTTAGATGCCATTCGAGAAGAAGCCTACAAAGAAGGATTTGCTGAGGGGCGTCAGGACGGGTTTGAGCAGGGCAAACGAGAGGGATATGAGCAAGGCTTAGCGATGGGATTGAATGAAGGTCAAGGGCAAATTGACATCCAGTTGCAGGTGTTGCAGTCGATACAGTCTCAATTGTTCGATCCTTTAGCTTCAAAAGAGGCGCAATTAGAAGCCCTTTTTTACGGCTTGGTGGTTAAGATATCAGAAGCAATTGTGATGTCTGAGCTTTCGATTTCAGAAGATCGCCTAAAAAGTACATTAAAGCAGGCATTGGATGCTTTACCTGCTCAACCCAAGCAGTTAAAAATTGTGATGCACCCCGAGGATAGCCAGCTGCTTTCAGAATATGCTGAACGACATGGTTTGGAATTCTTGGATGATGTCAGTATGACGCGTGGAGGTTGTCGTTTAATTAGTGAGCATTCAGAAGTAGATTATCAAGTTGAAACACGGTTTAGCCAAGTGCTGGATCAATTCAAAGCGTCACTGCGCATGCCTCTGGAGCCGAATCTAGCGGAATAAGTTAAGGTTTTTATCGTGAAATTTATTGAACGCTGGCAGCATGCTTCATCTCAGTCTTTACATTCACCTCAGCCGCAAATTTCAGGGCATGTTACACGTCTAATTGGTTTAACACTCGAAGCCGTGGGCCTTAAAGTGGCACTCGGTGATTGCTGCTATATCCAAGTGACGACCGATCGTGCTTGCGAGGCGGAAGTTGTTGGCTTTTCTGGCGATAAAATTTATTTGATGCCTCTGCAAAGTGTTGAAGGTTTGCAGCCTGGAACAAAAGTGACTCCTGTTTCAGGTAAAGGCTTAGTGCCTGTTGGTTTTGGGTTGTTAGGCCGTGTTCTCGATGGCACAGGTAAAGCACTGGATGGTAAAGGGCCTTTGGATGTTGATGAGTGGGTTACTTTGGAGGGGGAGGTTATCAATCCTCTGCATCGTCAGCCTATAAATGCATCTTTGGACGTAGGTATTCGTGCCATTAATGGCTTGTTGACGGTCGGTTGTGGTCAGCGTTTAGGGTTGTTTGCCGGAAGTGGTGTGGGTAAATCCGTGCTGCTCGGGATGATGACACGCTTTACCGAGGCTGAAATTACGATAGTCGGTCTGATTGGAGAGCGTGGACGTGAGGTGAAGGAGTTCATTGACCATAGTTTAGGAGAGGAAGGGATGGCGCGGTCTGTGGTCATTGCTTCTCCTGCCGATGATTCCCCTTTAATGCGCCTTCGTGCCGCGCAATTGACGACGCGTATTGCTGAATACTTTCGTGCAAAGGGCAAGCGTGTCTTGTTGTTAATGGATTCGTTGACACGTTACGCGCAAGCGCAACGAGAAATTGCTTTGGCTGTTGGTGAGCCGCCTGCAACAAAAGGCTATCCACCCTCTGTTTTTGCTAAGTTGCCAAAATTGGTTGAGCGCGCTGGAAATGCTGAAAAAGGCGGAGGTTCAATTACCGCTTTCTATACCGTGTTGACAGAGGGTGATGATCAGCAAGACCCCATCGCAGACTCTGCGCGTGCCATACTCGATGGGCATTTTGTCCTGTCAAGAGCTTTAGCTGAACAGGGGCATTATCCAGCCATAGATATTGAGGCATCTGTCAGTCGAGTGATGCCACAAGTGGTGACGCCTGAACAGTTAGCGATGGCGCTGGAGTTTAAACGAATGTATTCCCGCTATCAGCAAAATGCAGACTTAATTAGTGTGGGCGCCTATGCTAGAGGCAGTGATCCTTTAACCGATAAAGCGATTGAAATGCAGCCTATTATAAAATCCTATTTGCAGCAGACAATGCAAGAGAGTTTGCCAATGGCTCGGTCGGTTGAGGAGTTAGGTTTGGTGATTACGGCGTCATCGCAGGTTCAAACAGTGCAGTCGCCTAAAATGCCGATGGTAAATCAGCGCATGGATAGGCGATGACAAAGAAAAAGTCCGACCGCTTAGCGTTGGTTCATGATTTAGCGGTTAAAAAGCGCGAGAAAGCCGATCAGTACTTGGCTGAAAGTCGTCAACGAATGATGCAAGCTGAAACCCAGTTGCAACAACTCGAAAGCTATTTGCGTGAGTATCAAGAACAGTTCACTCAAAGTGGCAAACAAGGCTTTTCATCATCTCAAATCGTCTCTCATCAAGCGTTTATATCGCGCTTACAACATGCGGTGAGGCAGCAGTATCAAACACTTTACTTGGCGCGAGATCAGTATGAGCAAGTGTTGAAACACTGGCAGCACTCCTACGCTCAAGCAAAGGGCCTTGAAAAACTGCACGACAAGGCCTTAGATGTTGAGCAGGTTCAGAGAGATAAGAAAGAGCAACGGCAAATAGATGAGCGTTCTCAGTTAACTCAGCGATCAGGTTTTTTTTCGTCTGATTGAGGGTCGTATCCGTCAACATGGACCTTTGTGAAACTAAGTGATGTCATGTGTTGATAGCGTGAATTGGCTTGGATATTGCAAGAAGGCAGTAAAGTCCCCCGCTGTTGGAGTTTGACATGTCTTTTTCCTTATTCCCAAATTTGTCAGCATTAGGCCTGTCTGGAGCGATATCTATGCCAGCTTCGCCTGATGCTAAAGGCACGCAGGCTCCGTCTGGCAGCTTCTTTAATACGCCGAAAGCTCACGCATTCTCCGCTTTAATCGAAAAGGCTTCCGGCGGTCGGGATTCAGTTAATGCACCCTCTGCTGTGGCAGATTCATCTGCATCCCAAGGCAATTCTTTGCCAGTGGTCGGCAGGGAATTGCCGCGAAACTCTACTCATACTGCCGAGCCCGATATGTCGCCAGCTCGCGATAATCGGCTGCAAACGTCCAACCCAAGCTTGGGAGAAACTCAGTCATCCGATAGAAGGCGTTCTTTGACTGACAGTGCAAGTGAAGCAGGGAGTCAAGCGAAACACTTTGCAAAGAGTACCTCAAATGAGGTAAGTCAGGTAGTGATTGCTGCAGAAGATAAGTCAACGCATGTCAAGGCTGCCGAACCGAGTCTATCTGACATTGAGGCCTCAAGCGATGTTAGTAAAGTCGTTGTATCTGATCTTACTAAAGCCATTCATCGTGCGATTCATCAAGCGCAAGATGATGCTCAATTGTACAAAACCGATACGGCACTAAGAGAAGCGATTAGAGATAATCAATGGAATGCTGACTTAGCTGAGCCACCTATTGCAAATACAATACAGGGGGTTGCCGACACTCGTAGCACGAGTGGAAGTGCTGGTTTGGCTGTGAGCGCACCCAGTCAAATTTTTTCCGATGGCGCTGTAAATAAATCTAATTTATTACCAGAAGATCCAAAAACATCTGCTAACAGTGCAGCTGTACTGAATGTTCAAAACGAAAATCCAGCAGCTGCTTCATTAATATCAGGCGTGGCCGCACAGGTGAGCGCAGATAAGCCTCAGGTGGTTGTGAGGCCAAGACAAGAAGCTAGCATTTCAACGAATGATGCAATCCTAAGGCCCGTTGAGCGAGAGTTCTTAAAAGAGGCCGGTGCTCATGATAACTCGATAATAAGGCTTGCTGAGGAGCGAGCTTTGTTGAATGCTGAAAAAGAAGGGACAGTTTCTAATCCATCTCCTGTAAACCTGATAGGCATTGACACTGTGGCTCAAAACCAAAGCATGCCCCTGACATCTGAAACGAGCATGGATTTGATTTCGTCTGAAGATGCGCTTTCTGCGCGCGCTACACAGCCTGAACCACCTTCAGAATCCGACATGGTTTCTAGCAACCCAGAGTTGGATTTGTCTATGCCGCCAGCGCCTCAGACGCTGAAAACGCCCTCAGGCCCTATTCAAGAAGAGCCTTTTCTTGTGGCGGGTTATGATCCTAGACGTTTCGAAAGCGATACTCGTGAAGCAGACACCGTCAACGTGAGGGGGGAGACTGTCCTCTCTGGACGGAAGGTTGAATTAGAGCGCAATCTTTTTGTGACCTCCCCGTTAGCAGATGTGCCTGACTCTCAGAGGATGGAAATCATTGAGAATGCTCGTTTGTCAGCGCAAATAAATGCTAGTCATGATTTAGGTCAACTGGATGAGCGGGTTCAGCGCCAAGGCGAGGGTGTGGCTTCGGTTCCTGATCGCCTAGAGAGTGTTAAGCCGAGTTCGGCTGCACCAGTGAGAGTGAGTGAGCCAGTCAGTGTTGGTACTCAGTCACCGAGCTTGCCTGCAGCACCAGTTGGCTTGCCTGTTGAAGGCATCATTCGTTCAGAACCGCTAGATTTGCCAACTACAGCTTCTATCCCTACTGAGTTATCAAGTCTGACAGTGGCCACAACAGATTTGCCAGCTGAGCCTTCCGTTCGTGTAGAACCACCTAATTCGCGTACTCAAGCGCCCGTTCGGGGTGTGTCACTGGATTTACCTGATCAAGCTTCCGCTCGTGTAGAGTCGCCAAATTTTCGTGCTGAAGCTCCCATTCGAGCTGAGTCTTCAGGCGTGCCCACTGAAACTTTAATTCGTACTGAAGCATCCAGCTTGTCTAATGATAATGGGCTTTCACCACGACAAGAGGACGTAACTCAACTCAATCGAGTCCGTGGAGATGTCCAGCCCCCAATACGTCCTCAAGCTGATGTGCAGCAAGCAAATGTTGAACCTCCTCTAGTGGATGAGGCGGCTATTCGACGAGAAGGAGCCATAGCATCTTTATCGCAGAATCCAGGGGATACGAGTATTCGTGAGGCTTCAGCGGCAGTGGGGCCCAGAACAGGTTCACCTAGCATTCAGCCTGTGCCTGAGGAGATTGTATTGCCGAGTAGGGACTCTTTGCCAAGAAGCGAGATGATTAGAGGTTTTACTGAGACGACAGTGAAAGATGCTCCTGTTCAGACGACAGAAGCATCGGTGTCTAATCCAATGTCGGCTCAAAATGAGGTATTAATCCCCTCAGACACTGACCTGCCAAAGGTGGATTCGACGGGGCTTGTTGCTGATACTCCCGAGGCTGCTGCAGCTCCAATGTTGTTTAAAGATAAAGAGCCTGTACAAAAAACAGAGCCACGATTAGATAAAAGTGTTAGAAAAGAAGATTCGGTTGTGCTGCGTGAGGCACAAAGGCCTGTTGGTGCAGCGGTAGAAGCTGAGCGGATTGTAGACTCGATGCGTTTACGAACTGAAGGCTCAGAACGTCGTATTGAAATGGAGCTGAGAGAGTCAATGTTGGCAAGCACTTCATCGACATCCGTATCCGCCGCTAAATCGGATGGATCTAGTAGTGCATTGAGTTCAGCCTTGAATGGTGCTCAGCAAACTACTTCTGCTAACCCTGCGACATCTTCTGTGATGTCCGAATCCTTGCGTCCGGCTGAGCGCTTAATGAATCCAGCGTGGGCTAAAGGGATGGGAGAAAGAGCCATTATGATGGTTCAGCAAGGCCCTAAGGTTGCGGAAATACGCTTGGATCCACCTGAGTTGGGATCGTTGAGAATTCGAATCCATGTTCACGCAGGTGATCAGGTTAATATTAGTTTTAGTGCTCCGAATGCCAACGTTAGAGAAGTGCTTGAGCAACACATGCCAAGGTTAAGGGAAATGTTTGCAGAGCAAGGATTAAATCTTGCAGATTCCTCTGTGTCTGATCAATCTTCCCAGCAACAAAAAGACAAGGAAGGTGGAGGCTTTGCTAAGGGTGGAAAAAATATTGAGCAGTTAAATGAAAATAGTACTGCATTTGCAAAGCCAATAAAAATCGGATTAGTCGATTATTATGCTTGAAGCAAGTCCACTGTTTTATAGAGGTTGTGGTATATTGTTCACTCTGGAGATAGTTGAAGACTGGGGTGATCAATGGCTGAAGATAACAATGAAAACAAGGGTAAAGGTTCAAAGAAAAAACTAATCATCATCTTGGCCGCTGTCGTTTTATTGTTGGTGGTAGGTGGGGCTGCATTCTTTTTGTTAATGGGAGGTGACGAGCCATCGGAAGCAGAAGCCAAACCGGTAACGCCGACAGAAGCAATCTATGTGAAGATTAGAACACTAGAAGGTCGCCCGATGTTTGTTGCTGGCTTGCAAAACCCGGCCGGTACACAGCACTTTATTCAAGTCTATGCAGAAGCGAAAACACGTAACCCCGCTGTTGAAACTGTATTGAATACACATATGCCTTTATTTGTTGCGCGTCTAAATACTCTATTTACAACAAGTAATCCTGATTCCTTGAGAACAGTAGAGGGTGTGCGGGCCTTGCAGCAGGAATCCACCGAATTGGTAAGACGTTTAGTGAGTGAGCGTGGTGGTCCTGGCGATGCTGTTGAGATTGTTTTGTTTACCGACTTTGTGATGCAGTAATGGAGCAGCGTTAAATGTCCGTTAAGGATCTGCTATCGCAAGATGAAATTGATGCCCTGTTGCACGGCGTTGATGATGGTGATGTTGAAACAGCTGACGAAAGTTCTGTCGATGAGTCGGGGGTTCGTGTTTATGATCTAACCAGCCAAGAGCGCATTGTCCGTGGGCGAATGCCGACGCTAGAAATGGTCAATGAACGTTTTGCGCGTTTAGCACGAGTGACGTTGTTTAATCTACTGAGAAAGCCCGCAGACGTGACCGTCGGTGGAGTGCAGGTGATGAAGTATGGTGATTACATCCATACTCTATATGTTCCTACCAGTATGACGCTAATGAAAGTAATGCCTTGGCGCGGAACGGGTCTTTTGATCATGGATGCAAAGCTCGTTTTCAAACTGGTTGATCAGTTTTTTGGTGGAGATGGGCGGCATGCAAAGATTGAAGGCCGAGATTTTACGCCAACTGAAAATAGATTGGTTTATAAAACAGTCAACCAGTTTTTTGAAGATCTAAGGCATGCATGGTTACCTATTCACACCTTAAAATTTGAGCAGATAGGTCACGAATTGAACCCTGCGATGGCCAACGTTGTAGGGCCCAATGAAGTGGTGATTGTAAGCTCGTTTCAGGTTGATCTTGAGGGGGGGAATGGTGATTTTCATGTGACCATTCCTTACTCAATGATTGAACCTATACGTGATCAGTTGATGTCGGTATACCACAGTTCTGAATCCGAAAGAGATGATCGTTGGATGTCGTCGCTACGACGGGATATATTACATGCAAGCCTACCAATTGACTTAATTGTGACTGAGCGTGAGATGACATTACGCGATGTTATGGAGTTTGAAGTTGGAGATGTGATTCCAGTTGATATACCGGATCAGCTCAAACTTAAAGCGAATGCAGTGCCCTTGTACACCTGCCAACTAGGAACATCTCGTGGTAACCTTGCAGTGAAAATACATCGAGTCCTTAAGCAGGATTCTGAATAAATAGTGCTATTGCGGAGATCCGAGTGTGAGTGACGAAAACGCTAATGTTGATCAACAAGCCCTAGCTGATGAGTGGGCGGCTGCGATGGAAGAGCAGGTAGGGTCGCCGGATTCGGAGCCAGATATCATGAAGGTTCAGCTTAGTGAACTGAAGGATGAGTCAGTTTCCGGCGGTGACCCTAGGCTTGAAGTTATTTTAGACATTCCCGTTAAAATGACGGTGGAGGTTGGTGGTACTGAAATTGCCATACGAAACTTGCTTCAACTGAGCCAAGGTTCTGTTTTGGAACTTGATCGTGTTGCTGGTGAGCCGCTTGACGTCAAGGTGAATGGCACATTAATTGCTCACGGCGAAGTTGTTGTTGTCAATGATCGCTATGGCATACGTTTAACCGATGTTATCAGTCCTCAAGAGCGGATTAGGCGATTAAAATAGTGAAAGGGTTACTAACGCTGATTGTCTGTTTTATTCTTTCGTCTTCTTATGCGTTCGCGACAGAAGCACCTTTAGTGCCTCAAAATAACTTCATGTCTTCAGAGCCTATGACCTTTGCGGCGATTGTTCAGATGGTGCTAGGTTTGCTGTTGGTTATAGCCGTTATCTTTATTATTGCCGCTATTATGCGACGTGTTGCATTTTTACCTGGCCAACATAAAAAATTGAGAATTGTGGCTGCTTTGTCTTTGGGGCAAAAAGAGCGAGTCGTCCTAGTGCAGGTGGGTGATGAACAGTTGCTTTTGGGGGTTTCGCAGGGGCAAGTGACTTTGCTTAAGTCTTTTGATGAGCCTGTTATTGAGCTGTCTGTGCCATGCGATGATTTTGGGTCAAGGCTAAAGTCGATTATAGCTGCACAAAGAGGTCGCTCGAAATGAGAGGGTGGTTATTTCTCTTTTTGGTGTTCATGCCCTTGATGGTGCAGGGGCAGGATTTTGGAATCCCTGCTATATCCTTGCGTGTTGATGAGGATGGTTCTGCTGAGTATGGTGTCACGATACAGATCTTAGCGCTCATGACGATGCTGACATTCCTGCCAGCAATGCTCATGATGATGACTTCATTTACTCGAATTATTATTGTTTTTTCGATTTTGCGACAAGCGCTAGGTTTGCAGCAGACACCCTCGAATCAAGTCTTAGTGGGCTTGGCGCTTTTCTTAACGTTTTTTATCATGACGCCTGTCTTCGAGCGAGTGAATGCTGAGGCTGTACAGCCATATATAGCTGGAGAATTAGTTGGTTTGGATGCTTTGGAGGCAGCAGGAAAGCCTTTTCATCAGTTTATGATTCGTAATACGCGCGAAAGTGATCTTGATCTGTTTATGCGTATCTCTGATACGCCTCGTGTGGAAACACAGGAAGACGTGCCCTTTCGAATTTTGATCCCAGCCTTTGTTATAAGCGAACTAAAAACGGCATTTCAAATAGGATTTATGTTATTTATACCTTTTTTGGTCATTGATTTGGTTGTAGCAAGTGTGTTGATGGCCATGGGTATGATGATGTTGTCTCCCGTGATTGTGTCACTGCCATTTAAAATAATGCTATTTGTATTGGTGGATGGGTGGGCGATGGTTGTCGGCACGCTGGCTGCCAGTTTTGGAATCTAGCGAGGAGGGCTAAAGCGTGCTGATTGGAAATACGCTGGACCTATATGGTGGCGCATTTTGGTTGATTATCAAAATCGTTACGGTAATTGTCGGGCCTGCTTTGATGGTGGGATTGATTATCTCAGTATTCCAAGCGGCGACCCAAATTAATGAGCAAACCCTGAGCTTTCTACCACGTCTTATCGTAAGTTTGTTGGCGGTAATGTATGCGGGGCCATGGATAGTGACTCAAATTATGGATTTGTTTGAGTTTTTGTTTTTGAATATTCCCCATATGATTGGGTAGAGTCGTGTTTGTTTCTTTAGCTGAGCTAGAACAGATGGTCTCTACTTTTTTGTGGCCTTTGTTTCGCGTCTCATCTTTTTTTATGGCCGTTCCAATCATCGGTACACAAATGGTTCCTGTACGAGTTCGCTTAGGGCTGGCGTTAGTTGTGACCCTTCTGATTGTGCCTGTACTGCCCGAAATGCCTGTCTTTGACGGCCTCTCTTTATATAATTGGCTTGTGATTGCAAATCAGATTTTGATCGGTGTTGTGCTAGGGTTCACACTACAATTGTTGTTTCAGAGTTTTCTTGCTGGGGCGCAAATTATAGCTATGCAGTCCGGCTTAGGTTTTGCGTCGATGACGGATCCAAGTAATGGTGTTAGCGTTGTTGTGGTTGCTCAGTTTTATTCCATGATGGCAACGTTATTGTTTTTGGCAATGAATGGGCACTTAGTGATGATTGAAATCCTAGCCCAGAGCTTTTTTCATTTACCTGTCGGGCTCACTGGGGTGGATGGCGAAGTATTTATGCGCATCGTTTTGACTCTAAGCTGGCTATTTATGGCGGCGCTGTTGATGGCGATGCCTGCAATCCTTGCATTGTTAATTATTAACCTTGCCTTTGGCATCATGACAAAAGCTGCGCCTCAGTTGAATATTTTTGCGATAGGCTTCCCTTTCATTATGCTGGTTGGTTTATTTATGCATTGGGTTAATGTCCCCATTTTTTATGATCACTACGTGCGTATGACTGACTTTATGCTAAGTTTTATTCACTCATTGTTGCTCTAATGGGAGGAATGAATGGCTGAAGAAACGGGTCAAGAAAAAACACAAGAACCCACGGCGAAGCGCATACAAGATGCGCGAAAAAAAGGGGATATTGCGCGCTCAAAAGAGCTGACAACTCTGGCGCTGCTAATGGCCTCAGCGGCGGCCGCTTTGATGTTTGGTAGTCATGTTGGGCAGACGATGATGCGAATGTTTAGCCATAACTTCAGCATCCGTGGTGAGGCAGTCTCCGATCCTGCTTTTATGTTTATTTATTTATATGAAGCTTTGTGGGATAGTTTTTTCAGTTTATGGGGCTTTTTTCTGATGGTCTTTTTGGCCAGTTTTTTATCATCAATCGCGCTTGGTGGTTGGAACTTTAGTGGAGAGTCGTTACAGCCTAAAGGCAGTCGTTTGAATCCGTTGGCTGGGATTAAGCGAATGTTTTCTATGAAGTCTTTGGTCGAGCTTTTTAAGGCTATAGCAAAGGTGTTGGTGGTTGGGGCTGTATCTGTCTTGGTGGTCATGGTTTTGCGGCCGGAGTTGATGGCGTTGACGGCCGAAAACATTGAAACATCCATTGAGCATGCTTTAGAGGTGTTAGCTTGGTCTTTTTTGTTGATCAGTGCAACTATGATTCTGGTTGTGTTGGTTGATGTGCCGTATCAGCTTTATGACTACAATAAAAAGCTGAAAATGACGATGCAAGAAGTTAAAGATGAAATGAAAAATACCGAGGGTAAGCCCGAAGTAAAGGGGCGTATTCGTCAGTTACAATATGAAATGTCGCAGCGCACAATGATGAAAGATGTGCCGAGCGCAGACGTAGTTATCACCAACCCGACCCACTATGCTGTAGCTATCAAATACGATCAGAGTCATGGAGATGCCCCCGTCATTATTGCCCGTGGTGCTGATTTTGTTGCGCTCAAGATTCGTGAAATAGCACAAGAGCACGATGTACAGATTTTATCATCGCCAGCCCTAGCACGAGCTTTATTTTATGCGACGGAGGTTGGGGATGAAGTCCCAACTGGTTTGTATACGGCGGTTGCTCAAGTATTAGCATACGTCTATCAATTAAAAAATACTCCCTCCTACAGCCAATCAGCAATTCCAGCGCCAAGAGAGCAAGATCTTGAAATTCCTGAAACTTTTCGAGTTGATCCTGACTAATTTGGCTTAAATATTGCATAACGCCCTTATGTCTCGTCATTTTGTTTCTTTTGTCAAAAAAATGGCGTTTCTAGCTCAATTTAGACGATTAGTGCGTTTTTATATTATATGGTTTAATTTTTTGGTCATTTTGTTGACGGTTGGGTGTTGTGGATAGAGGTGTGTTTGTACAAAACGTAAAACGAATCGGGCATGGGAATATTGGTATTCCTTTGTTGCTATTGGTTATCTTGGCCATGGTAACGCTGCCTATTCCGCCTTTTTTGTTGGATGTTTTTTTTACATTCAATATAGCCTTGTCGATTGTCGTCTTGTTGGTGTGTATCTACGCCTTACGCCCACTGGATTTCGCCGTTTTTCCAACCATTTTGTTAGCTGCGACACTGATGCGTTTGGCACTGAATGTGGCCTCTACACGAGTTGTGCTTTTGAATGGTCATGAAGGTGGAGCTGCCGCTGGTCAGGTTATTTTAGCCTTTGGTGAGGTGGTTGTTGGCGGTAATTATGTTGTGGGTATCGCGGTTTTCATGATTTTGGTTATTATTAACTTTGTAGTGGTAACGAAAGGTGCGGGCCGTATTTCAGAAGTCAGCGCTCGATTCACTTTGGATGCAATGCCCGGTAAGCAAATGGCAATTGATGCGGACGTGAACGCAGGTTTAATTTCGCAGGATGAGGCTCGCGAGCGTCGACAAGAAGTTACAAGAGAGGCGGATTTTTACGGGTCTATGGATGGTGCGTCAAAATTTGTTCGAGGGGATGCGGTTGCTGGTATTTTGATTTTAGTGATCAACCTGCTGGGCGGCTTAGGGATAGGTATGCTTCAGCATGGTTTGGATTTTGATACGGCGATGAAAAACTATTCCCTGTTGACGATTGGGGATGGGCTTGTTGCGCAATTGCCTTCTTTGCTTTTGTCAACGGCGGCCGCTGTAATGGTGACACGTGCTAACTCATCTGAAGCGATGGGAAGTCAGGTTTTTACACAAATGTTTGCATCACCAAGGGCGTTGTTTGTTGCGTCCGGTGTGATTTTTGTGATGGGTATTGTCCCAGGGATGCCTCACTTTGCGTTTATCTCCCTAGCGGCTGTAGCAGCGGGCATTGCTTATATGATTCACAGTCGGCAAGTTAAGCAAAATGAATTTCAGCAGGCTGAAGCAGACTTGCCAGATGCAGTTATTGCAGAAGAGGAACAGCGTGATCTGAACTGGGATGACGTGATGCCCGTTGATATGGTCGGCCTAGAGGTTGGTTATCGCCTGATTCCTATGGTCGATAAAATGCAGGGTGGGCAGTTACTCGGTCGTATTAAAGGGGTGAGGAAAAAGTTATCCCAGGATTTAGGGTTTTTGGTGCCATCTGTTCATATACGAGATAATCTTGACTTAATGCCAGGTGCTTATCGAATTACGTTGATGGGTGTTATTTCTGGTGAAGGAGAGGTTTATCCTGATCGAGAGTTGGCGATTAATCCTGGTCAGGTGTTCGGTAGTTTGAAGGGTGTTGCCGTCAAAGATCCGGCGTTTGGTTTAGATGCTGTCTGGATTGAGAAAGGCCATAAGGAGCATGCGCAAACATTAGGTTATACTGTTGTTGATGCAAGTACGGTTGTCGCAACGCATTTGAACCAGATTTTGCAGAATAATGCACACAATTTAATGGGTCATGAGGAAGTGCAACAGCTTTTGGATATGTTGACTAAAACTTGCCCTAAATTGGTTGAAGAATTAGTACCCAAAAAGCTTTCAGTCAGTGTATTGTTAAAAGTATTGCAAAATTTATTAATGGAGCAGGTGTCGCTTAAGGATTTCAGGTCGGTGGCTGAAGCCCTAGCTGAAGCCGTTGATCGAACGCAGGATCCTTTGGCGTTAACGGCAGCGGTCCGGGTGGCTTTGTCACGCCTAATTGTTCAAGGAATCAACGGCTCAGATCAAGAGTTACCAGTGATTACGTTGGAGCCCAGTTTAGAGCAAATGCTGTTAGGTTCAATGCAGCAGGGGCAGCCATCAGATGAAACTTTAGTGTTGGAGCCGGGTATGGCTGAGCGTTTGCAAACCTCACTTGGGCGTGCCGCTCAGCAACAGGAGATGATGGGTAAGCCGTCAGTTTTATTGGTTGCGGCACCCGTAAGGCCTTTAATGGCAAGATTTGTTCGATATGGTGAGCACCAAATACATGTGCTTTCTTATCAAGAAATACCTGAAAGTAAACGGGTGACCATTGTTGCAACGGTGGGTGGGAATTCGTAATGTGGATGAACGAGCGCAGTTTCGGTAAGGATCAACTATGAAAGTGAAACGTATTTTTGCTCCTGATATGCGGCAAGCCATGAGACGTGTCAGGGAAGAAATTGGAGCGGATGCGGTCATTATATCTAATCATCGAGTCGCTGGTGGTGTTGAAGTGGTTGCTGCCCGTGAAGAAGACTATGAGCAAGCACAAGCGGAAATGTTGCGCTCAAAATCCAAAGCGCCTAAAGAAGAGGTGGTGGTTGCGCCACGCGCTCAGTCACGTCGCTCAGATCCCGATTTGGCTGAAGAGCTAAAACGAGTAGAACGAAAAATATCTGAAGCGCGCCGTGTGGCAGAACAGCCAATTCCTGTGCTCGATCATACACAAAACAAGCAGATTGATGATGAAGATGACGAGGATCTAAGGTTTATTTTGAGTTCTCTGAAAACTCAAGATGATGCACGATCACGGGCAGTGCCAAAGGATTCCTTTGCGTCTAGTGATTGGTCGGATGTGCCGCAGCCAGCAGCAAAGTCAGTACGTCAGCCTCCACAAGAGGATGATTTGATCCGAGTCATGCAACAAGAAATCCATCAGCTTCGCTCCATGATGCAAGAGCAGATAGGGCGAATACAAGAGCCGCCTGTTCGTCCTAAACCTGCGTCCTACCAGCATCCCGCATCTGTTATTCGTGTGACTGAATCACGTTTTCAGCAAATGGGTTTAAGTGCTCGATTAATTCAGCAGTTGGTGTCTTCTATTGAGTCAGAATTGTCTGAAGAGGATGCTTGGCGTAATGCATTAGGTCGCTTTGCAGATGCAATACCTGTTATTGGTGAGGAATTTATAGAACGTGGCGGTATGATTGCCTTTGTTGGGGCTACTGGCGTTGGTAAAACGACGACAATTGGTAAGTTGGCTGCTCGCTATGTGTTGCAGCACGGGAGTTCCAGTTTAGCTTTGGTGACAACCGACTGCTTTAGGATCGCCGCACATGAACAGCTTAAAACCTTTGGCCGTATTTTAGATGTCCCGGTGCGTGTTGTAGATGAGAACCATAGTTTGGAAGAAGTGCTGTTATCCTTGCGGGGTAAACGTTTAGTTCTAATCGATACAGCAGGAATGAATACGCGTGATTTGATGGGTAAAACACAGATGGATATGTTTTCATCTGTTTCAATGCGAATTAAAAAACTATTGGTGTTTTCGTGTTCGAGCCAAAGACAATTGTTGCGTAGTACCTATGATATATATAAAGAGCTTAATCTTAATGCATGCGTATTGACGAAAATGGATGAGTCCGGCAGTGTGGGGGAGGCGTTGAGTCTCGTGGTTGAAAAACAATTGCCAATAGCCTACGTGACGGATGGTCAAAAGATTCCCGATGATTTGATTGTGGCGCAAAGAAGAGATCTCGTGAGCCGAGCGGTGGTTGTTTCACAGCGGCACTCATCTGATGATGAGTCTCAACCTGTCTTTCGAGCAGGCTAGTAAGGGCATCATATGAAGCAAGCTCATCCAGTAAAAGTCATTGCAGTTACAGGTGGAAAAGGAGGTGTTGGAAAAACCAATGTCTCGGTTAATCTATCCACGGCCCTCAGTGATATGGGGCGAAGGGTTGTATTGATGGATGCGGATTTGGGGCTTGCGAATGTTGATGTTTTATTAGGTTTGCGGCCAAAGAGAACCATCGCTGACGTGTTGGATGGTCATACGACTCTAGCGGATGTGTTGGTGCGTGTTGATGATAATATGTGGATTGTGCCAGCGTCTTCTGGTACTCAAGAAATGACCACTCTTTCTGAACATCAGCATGCAGAATTAATTTATGCGTTTAATGATATTGCCGACTCCATGGATATATTGATCATTGATACGGCGGCAGGAATCTCTGAGTCGGTGGTTAGTTTTGTCAGAGCCTCTCAGGAAGTGTTGGTGGTGGTGTGTGATGAGCCGACTTCAATTACGGATGCCTATGCGCTTATAAAAATGCTGAATCGTGATCACGGGATGACGCGCTTCAGGATTCTCGCTAATATGGTCCATTCAGATACAGAGGGGCGGCATATGTTTAATAAAATTCTTACCGTAACTGACCGCTTTCTGGATGTAACCCTTCAATATGTTGGGTCAATACCTTATGATGAGTCAGTACGAAAAGCGGTTCAAAAACAAACGCCTGTTGTTAAAGCTTTTCCAAACAGTAAATCATCGCTTGCCTTTCGACAGTTGGCTGTCAAAGTGGACAGTTGGCCTGTTTTAAAAAGCCCAAGAGGACATCTTGAGTTTTTTGTCGAACGATTGGTTCAGCGAATTTAAATACAACATCAGACGAAGAAGCTGCATGTATAATCAGCTCCAATTTACGCCTAGCCACGAACTGGTTGAACAATATGCTCCTCTTGTGAAGCGGATAGCCCAACATTTGATGGCGCGCTTACCTGCGAGTGTCCAGCTGGATGATCTTATACAATCAGGAATGATTGGTTTACTTGAAGCTGCGTCAAAATACGATATGAGTAAAGGTGCAAGCTTTGAGACTTATGCTGGTATCCGTATTCGAGGCGCAATCATCGATGAGGTTAGACGAGGCGATTGGACGCCTAGGTCTGTACATCGAAACGGTCGTCGTGTGGCAGAGGCTATGCGTCAGGTAGAGTCACGTGAAGGGCGAGATGCTTCGGATCGAGAAGTGGCAGATGAGCTGGGTATATCGCTTTCTGAGTACCACGGATTATTACAAGACTCCATGGAGGCGCGCTTATTCAGTGTTGATGAGCTGACGGATGAGTCTGATGAAGGGGCTGTCTTGCAGTTTGAAGGGGATGAATTAAGCCCATCAGATGCTGTGAGTCAGGATGCCTTTCGAAGTGCTTTGGTTGCAGCGATAGGAGACTTGCCAGAAAAAGAGCGCCTTGTTTTGGCTTTATATTACGATGAAGAGCTAAATTTAAAAGAAATAGGTAGCATTCTTGGGGTTAGTGAGTCTAGAGTAAGTCAAATACACTCCCAAGCCGCCCTGAGGCTTAGAAGTCGTTTAAAAGGTTGGAATTAAGTAGTCGCTTTTGTTTGAGATATCGACAAACCGTGATTACTATAGATGATAGTGAATTATGTTTTTAGCGATCATAGCTGGGGGATAGTGTCTTGAAAAAAGACATCAAAATTCTTGTTGTAGATGATTTTTCTACCATGAGACGAATTATTAAAAATCTGTTGCGTGATCTCGGTTTTACCAATGTCGATGAGGCCGATGATGGTAGAACGGCATTGCCGATATTAAAACAAGGTCGAATTGAGTTCTTGATCACAGACTGGAACATGCCTGGCATGACAGGAATAGACCTTCTTAAAGAGGTTAGGTCCGATCCTGAATTGGCGCATATACCTGTTTTAATGGTGACTGCTGAAGCAAAACGTGAACAGATCATCGCTGCGGCGCAGGCGGGTGTGAATGGCTATGTCATTAAGCCTTTTACTGCAGTGGTATTGAAAGAGAAAATCGAAAAGATTTTCGAGCGCATTAGTTAGTCGCTTTTTTAGCCTGCTTACTACAAAAAGAGTTAGACAATGAATAGTCAAATTGCCAATTTAGAATATGAAGGACTCGAAGAGCTGTTAGGTCAAAAAGCCAGAGAGTTAGTTTTGGCAATTGATCAGGGTCAGTTGCACACCGCTATTGATTTGATTAATCAGCTCCAGCAAGCAAGACACCAAGTTTTTTATAATGAGGTAGGGCATCTGACCCGAGGACTTCATGAAGCAATCAAGTCATTTTCCAGTGATATTGGTGAAAAAATTGGCAGTAGGGATGTAGTCTCATCGGGTATGCCTACTATGTCGGATGCTTCTGATAGGCTGGCATATGTTATTGAATTAACTGATAAAAATTCTCATGAGACGATGGACCGCGTTGATAAATCTTTAACTCTAGTAGACCGTCTAGATCATCAATCAGAGCGTTTCAGAGATTTATTGTTGTTGGTGGGGCAGCTAGAGGGCGATTTTAAAGCCTTAGATGGTGTTTATGACCGAACATGCATGGTCAAAAATGAATCTGAAAAGACAGTCGCTGAGTTAAAGTCAGTACTGACAGAGATTTTAGTGTCGCAAAGTGTCCAAGATATTACAGGTCAACTTATTCGACGTGTTATCACATTAATGACCCAAGTTGAAACTCAACTCGTTAAACTAATGGAGATGGCGTCAAAGGTAGAGCGGCTGAGTGGTATGGATGTGTCAAAAAAAGTGGCGCGTGAAAGTAAAGTAGCTGAGGATCAGATTAAAGCACAAGGTCCTCAATTAAAAAATAAAGAAGCTAACGCAGTGTCTAATCAGGATGATGTCGACGATCTGTTGTCAAGCCTAGGCTTTTGAATAGGGGATGTCTATGAGTTTGGATGTCGATCAGGAAATACTAGAAGATTTCCTCGTTGAAGCAGGTGAGATTCTAGAACAGTTGTCTGAACAGCTCGTCGATCTTGAGCAAAGGCCAGATGATCGTGATTTGCTTAATGCTATATTCAGAGGTTTTCATACTGTAAAAGGTGGTGCTGGTTTTCTTCAGCTTGACCCAATGGTTGACTGCTGTCATCAGGCAGAAAATTTGTTTGATTTGCTCCGAAACGGTGAAATTAAACTAACTGCAGCGCTTATGGATGTGGTCTTGCAATCCTTAGATGCCGTCAACGTAATGTTTGACAATGTTCGTAACGGTGAGGCACCTCAGCCTGCTTCAAATGCGCTCCTTGCTCGTTTGAAGGCTTTTGTCTCTGGTGAGGTAGAGGATTCTGCTGAGCCTATCGCTGCTCCTAAATCGACTTCTACAGCTCGGCCCTCGCCTTCTTCTGCCAAAGTGGAAAAGCCCCAGTCGGCTGTGTTGAATCCGAACTCTCCAAATGATGAATTTGACTTGTTGTTGGGGGATGTGACTGGACCATCTAAGTCTTCTTCCGAAGCAAAAGTATATGACACAGAAGAAGATTTGATTACCGAAAGTGAGTTTGAAGCGCTTCTTGATGAGCTCCATGGTTCAGGAGGTGCTCCAGGTAAGCTTACGGACTCTGTTGCAGCGACGAGTTCTGATGAAGAAATAACTGAAGATGAATTTGAAGCGCTACTCAATGACCTGCAAGCCAAAGGTGAAGGTGCGTTTGCATATGTTGCTCCAGCTCCATCCGCCCCTACAGCAAAAGCTTCATCTGACTTAGATGCCTATATCAAAGATGACTATTCCTCTATGTCGTCGGGACCCTCTGAAGATATAGTGTCAACCAAAACATCGGTTTCAGTGCCATCACCCGTTGCTCAGGCTAAGGTTGTTCAAGAGAGTAACGTGCGCGTTGATACGGCGTTACTTGATAAAATAATGAACATGGTGGGTGAACTGGTTCTTGTCAGAAATCGCTTGGTTCGATTAGGCGGTGCTGGTGATGATGAGGAGATGTCTAAAGCGTTAGGTACTTTGGACATGGTCACAGCTGATTTACAGACATCTGTAATGAAAACACGGATGCAGCCTGTTAAAAAGGTTTTTGGACGCTTTCCTCGTTTAATTCGAGATTTATCGAGAAGTTTGAAAAAAGAAATTCGCCTTGAGTTGCGAGGTGAAGAGACTGACCTAGATAAAAACTTGGTTGAAGCTCTAGCTGATCCATTGATTCACTTAGTCCGCAACTCAGTTGATCACGGTATTGAGTCGCCCGAAGATCGTGAAATGATGGGTAAGCCAAGAGAAGGGCATGTTTTACTTTCTGCAGAGCAAGAGGGTGATCATATTCTGCTAATCATTCGTGATGATGGTGCGGGTATGGACGCAGAGAAATTGCGTCGTTTGGCCGTCTCTAGGGGGATGCTTGACCCTGAAGCCGCTGCACGTTTGACCGATCACGAATGTTTTAATTTGATATTCCAAGCGGGCTTCTCGACAAAATCTGAAATTTCAGATATTTCAGGTCGAGGCGTCGGTATGGATGTCGTCAAAACCAAAATTACTCAGCTGAACGGGACGCTGGCAATTGACTCTGTCCTTGGACAAGGTACCCAGATAGCTATTCAAGTTCCATTAACGCTTGCGATTATGCCGACCTTGATGGTGACTTTGGAAGAGCAAGCGTTTGCACTGCCCTTGGTGAATGTAAACGAAATTTATAATTTAGATTTAACCAAAACAAACATCGTTGATGGTCAGCAAGTTATCATTGTTCGTGACCGTGCGTTGCCATTATTCCACTTGAAGCGTTGGTTGGTGAAAGGGCATGAAGTGGCGGACTTGCCAGAACAGGGGCATGTTGTGATCGTTTCAGTCGGCACGACTCGAGTTGGCTTTGTTGTCGATCAGTTGGTAGGGCAAGAGGAAGTGGTCATTAAACCCTTGGGTTCCATTTTACATGGAACGCAAGGGTTATCAGGTGCAACGATTACAGGTGACGGACGAATAGCACTCATTATCGATATTCCAAATCTTTTGAAACGCTATGCAGAATAGTTGGTTTAGCTCTGTTGAGTGGGTGATTCCTGTATGGCGGTGAAAGTGCTGATCGTTGATGATTCCAGTTTTTTTCGTAACCGGATAGAAGAAACACTTAGTAGTGATCCGCGAATTAAAATTGTTGGAACTGCAGTAAATGGTAATGAGGCAGTAGAGAAAGCAGCGCGTCTGCGGCCGGATCTAATTACGATGGACGTCGAAATGCCTAAAATGAATGGTATTGAGGCGGTAAGGCAAATCATGCAAGTGGCACCAACAAATGTGTTGATGCTGTCATCCCTGACCCATGAAGGGGCTAGGGTGACTTTGCGTGCTTTAGAGGCTGGAGCTGTTGATTATTTACCTAAAGATATCCGCGCTTGGATGGATCGGTCTAGCGATTTGCGCAAAGAGTTAATTGATCGGGTTGTTGCATTAGGGACTTCTCGCAACTTTAATACGAATACAGCTTTTGGCCGAAATCCATCTACGAGTGGTTCGTCGACAACGATGGTATTTCGACCAGAGCCTTCAACTTCATCAGTTGTTTCGGCACGTGATACTGAAGTGAAAAGTGCACTGGAAACGAGGCGCCAATACATTCCTAGGACATCCTTAGCTCAAGATCAATCGGTAACAGGATTGTCAGCTCGTCAAGACGCGTCTTCTAAGGTGCTTAACACTCGTGTTGCCAAACCAGCTAGGCTTCCTGATTGTCGCTTGGTTGTAATTGGAGCTTCTACAGGTGGCCCTGCTGCACTGCAAGCAATTCTTACGCGTATTCCATCAAACTTTCCACACCCTATTTTGCTTATTCAGCACATGCCCTCTACCTTTACCAAGGTGTTTGCGGAAAGATTGAATCAGCAGTGCTCTATTGAAGTCAGAGAGGCTGTCGATGGAGATCGTATGAGGCCAGGTCTTGCTTTGCTTTGCCCTGGTGGAATGCAGTTGATGATAGATCCGCGCCAGATTGATAAGTTGAAAATTATTCCAGGTGATGAGCGCTTGACGTATAAGCCCAGTGTTGATTTTACTTATGCATCTGCTGCAAGGCTTTATCAAAACAAAGTGTTAGGGATTATTTTGACGGGTATGGGAGCTGATGGCTGTGAAGGTGCTCGTCGTCTTAAAGAGGCGGGCTCTGTAATGTGGGCTCAGAGTAAAGAAACTTGTACCATTTACGGTATGCCACAGGCCGTTGTTAATGCTGGCTTGGCAGATGCAGTTTTGGATTTAAATGATATTGGTGATCTCCTGTCTGCTCCCGATGGCAAAAAGTAGACCGTTAACAGGAAAGAAATATGCAGGTTTGGGCGGTTGCGAATCAAAAAGGCGGTGTTGGTAAAACAACAACAGTTGTGTCTATTGCTGGTCTCTTGTCAGAGGTTGGTTATAGGGTTTTAATGGTGGATCTTGATCCTCACGGTTCACTGACAAGCTATTTTAGATTTGATCCTGACGAGATAGAGCTGAGTGCTTATGATCTGTTTGAACGGCCGGATTTAACGTCTGTTCAAGTTAATTCATTGATTGTTAAAACTAGCAACGAGAACATTGATTTATTGCCTGCCTCTACAGCCTTGGCAACGCTAGAGCGCAAAGCGGTAGGCAAAGAAGGATTGGGCTTGCAAGTTGCAAAGGCGTTGCGATTTTTAAAAGATAGATATGATTATGTCATTATCGATAGCCCTCCTGTTCTAGGAGTTTTGATGGTTAATGCACTTGCTGCTTGTAACCATCTTATCATTCCTGTTCAGACTGAGTTTCTTGCGTTAAAAGGACTTGAGCGTATGATTAGAACGATTGATATGATCAATCGAGCTCGGAAAGCAAAGTTGAATTACACAATACTGCCCACATTCTACGATAGACGCACTCAGGCATCGGTTAGCAGCCTCAGAGAGTTGCATAATTTGTATGGCGACAAAGTGTCTGGAGCTGTAGTTCCGGTTGATACTAAATTCAGAAATGCGAGTATCAAAGGCGTCGTACCATCAACATTGGACTCTGGAAGTCGTGGTGTTCATGCATATGCTCGATTGCTACGAAACCTATTAGAACATCGTAAGGGGGCGTAATGGCAGATCAGAAGCAAGTGGTATATGAGTACTTGGAAGCCCTTTTGCTAGATGTAGATGAACTCGATAACGAAGACAATATGGCTGAGCTAGACGAAGCGGGTGATTTAAAAAAAGCAGAAAAAGCCTTGCCTGTACCTGAACAAGCTGATTATTCTTCTGCTGAAGAGCCAGAGCCAGAGCCAGAGCCAGAGCCAGAGCCAGAGCCAGAGCCAGAGCCAGAGGAAGAGCCAGAGCCAGAGCCAGAGCCAGAGCCAGAGCCAGAGCCAGAGCCAGAGCCAGAGCCAGAGCCAGAGCCAGAGCCAGAGCCAGAGCCAGAGCCAGAGCCAGAGCCAGAGCCAGAGCCAGAGCCAGAGCCAGAGCCAGAGCCAGAGCCAGAGCCAGAGCCAGAGCCAGAGCCAGAGCCAGAGCCAGAGCCAGAGCCAGAGCCAGAGCCAGAGCCAGAGCCAGAGCCAGAGCCAGAGCCAGAGCCAGAGCCAGAGCCAGAGCCAGAGCCAGAGCCAGAGCCAGAGCCAGAGCCAGAGCCAGAGCCAGAGCCAGAGCCAGAGCCAGAGCCAGAGCCAGAGCCAGAGCCAGAGCCAGAGCCAGAGCCAGAGCCAGAGCCAGAGCCAGAGCCAGAGCCAGAGCCAGAGCCAGAGCCAGAGCCAGAGCCAGAGCCAGAGCCAGAGCCAGAGCCAGAGCCAGAGCCAGAGCCAGAGCCAGAGCCAGAGCCAGAGCCAGAGCCAGAGCCAGAGCCAGAGCCAGAGCCAGAGCCAGAGCCAGAGCCAGAGCCAGAGCCAGAGCCAGAGCCAGAGCCAGAGCCAGAGCCAGAGCCAGAGCCAGAGCCAGAGCCAGAGCCAGAGCCAGAGCCAGAGCCAGAGCCAGAGCCAGAGCCAGAGCCAGAGCCAGAGCCAGAGCCAGAGCTAATTGAAAATTCTATTGGGGCAAGTGCTATGGCGGATAGTGAAAGTGTGGTCTCGTCACCGAAAAAAGCCGCGCATGATGATCTCCATTGTCTTTTAATAGATGTTCATGGCTTAAAATTAGCGGTCCCATTTGATTTTGTGGAAGGTGCTTCCGAAATTCGTGATCTAACGTTAAGTATGGATTCGAGACAAGACTGGATTTTAGGTCGGTATGGTGATGTGTATCAGCAAACGATTGTGGTGGACACAGGTGTATGGGTTATTCCAAATACATACAACGTAGATGATGCTGCATATACAGATATTGTTGTTTTAAAGGGAAGAGGATGGGCCCTGGCTTGCAACTCAATTATTGAGTCTATTCATATACCTTTGAATAGCCTGAATATTAATAAAGATAAAACGCATAGAGCTTGGTTATATGCAACTTGCCTTGAAAAGCGCTGTGCTGTTTTAGATATACAACAATTGTTGGATGAGTTTGGGGTGATGATTGTCTGATGACGCAGTTCGCGGGAGGTGCGTATGCTTGGGTTATATTGGTGAGTATAGCTTTCTTAGCTATAGTTGCTATTGCCCTTTCATTTCTCGCACTAATTCGTGTTAGGCGGCAAGAGCAGAGGCATCAGCTCTTATTAAAAGTTTTACGTAATGAAATTCAAGGCGCAACGGGCAGCTCGATTGGCTTAGGTAAGCGTTTGGTTGCTGTAGAGCGTAAGTTAAATATTACCGCTGAAAAACAAATCGAGTTAGAAAATAGAGACCCAGGCGTGCTTGCTTACAACCAAGCTGCAAGACTCATGGAAATGGGTGCAGGTGTTGAAGACTTGGTGCGTTCTTGCGGCATAGGCCGTCCAGAAGCGGAGCTCATGGCGTTATTGCATCGAGAGTTGCAAGATGACAAGTCAATCTCACATAAACACTAGTCCTACCATGAACAGTTATGTTAATCGCTGTTCAGTGTCAGCTTCATCACGTATAATTGCCAACCTTTTATCCTTTATCGACCTTAGTTTTAAGTGAGGAAATGATCATGGCTTTACAACGTACTCTGTCCATTATTAAACCTGATGCAGTTGCAAAAAATGTGATTGGTGAAATCGAAACTCGTTTCGAAAAAGCAGGTCTAAAAATTGTTGCGCTGCAAATGAAAACGCTCTCTAAAGAAGAAGCAGAAGGTTTTTATGCAGAGCATAAAGAGCGTCCATTCTTTGCCGATCTTGTTGCGTTTATGACATCAGGTCCTGTTGTCGTTCAGGTTTTGGAAGGTGAAAATGCTGTTCTTCTTAATCGTGACTTGATGGGAGCAACAAACCCTAAAGAAGCAGCAGAAGGAACTATTCGTCGTGATTTCGCTTCATCAATTGATGCGAATGCAGTTCATGGTTCAGACTCTGAAGCTTCTGCTGCACGAGAAATTGCGTATTTCTTTGGTGGCTAAGTAACCATCGATTTCATGGGTCGGCTACGCATGTCGACCCATATTTTATTGAACAATCAGGTAAGCCGTATGCAAACTCCAACTAAAGTCAATCTACTTGGCTTATCCCCATCAAAACTAGAAGCTTTTTTCGATGAGCTAGGCGAAAAACGCTTTCGTGCAACTCAGGTTCTGAAATGGCTTCATCAGAGAGGGGCGAGTAGCTTTGATGAAATGACCAATCTCAGTAAATCCTTAAGAGAAAAGTTGGAGAGTGTTGCCGATATTCGTGAGCCTGAAATAGTTGTTGAGAAGTTCTCGACCGACGGTACTCGCAAGTGGGTCATTCGTATGGATGGTGGCTCAAGTATTGAAATGGTTTTGATACCTGAGGGCTCGCGGAAAACACTTTGTGTTTCTTCTCAAGTTGGATGTGCCTTGGATTGTAGTTTTTGTTCAACGGGAAAGCAGGGCTTTAACCGCAACCTGTCTACCGCGGAAATTATCGCTCAGTTACGTGTAGCGATTCGTTCTTTTGGCCCTTTTGATCCATCTGATGAACGCCGTGTTACGAATGTTGTTTTCATGGGGATGGGGGAGCCTTTACTTAACTTTGATAACGTACTTGATGCAACACAATTGATGATGGATGATAACGCCTATGGCTTATCTAAAAGAAGAGTTACATTGAGTACAGCAGGTGTTGTGCCAGCTATGCATAGGCTTGCAGGGCTTAGTGATGTCTCACTTGCCGTTTCGTTACATGCACCTAATGATGACTTACGGAGCCAGCTAGTGCCCGTCAATAGCCGTTATCCAATTCGTGAATTAGTAGATGCTTGTAATAATTATTTAAAGCATTTGAATGATAAGCGTGTTATTACAGTAGAATATACGTTGTTAAAAGGTGTAAATGATCAAATAGAGCATGCTCAACAGTTGATAAAAGTCTTACGCAAATTTCCTTGTAAACTGAATTTGATTCCGTTTAACCCGTTTCCAGGATCGGGTTACGAAAAGCCGAATGAGCAGGCGATATTACAGTTTAAGCAGATCATTGTTAACGCGGGAATTATTACAACTGTTCGAAAAACGCGTGGGGATGATGTAGATGCTGCATGCGGGCAGTTGGTAGGACAGGTTGATGATAGAACTCGGCGTAGCCAAAAATATATAAGCGTGGTACAACAGTCATCGTGATGAATGGATAATACATAAGGAGTAGAGGGTGAAGGTTAGGTTTGCGTTAGTCATACTGATTTTTTTTAGTTTTGCTGGATGTGTATCACAGACAGTTAGGCAGGATGCGACCTCTTCACCAGATGCTGCTTTGCAAGCCTATACGCAGCTGGGCTTGCAATATTTACAAGCTGGCGATACCAATAATGCCAAGCAGTCATTGCAAAGAGCAATTGCGATTAATGAACGCTATGCTCCAGCCCATAATGCAATGGGGTTGGTCTTTCAATATGAGCGTGAAAATAAACTAGCAGAAGAGTACTTTAAGCGATCCACTCAACTTGATCCCGATAATTCAATGCACCGAAACAACTACGGTGCCTTTTTGTTTTCTCAGCAGCGTTACCCAGAGGCATGTGTTGAGTTGCAAAAAGCGGCAGATGATCCCTTCTACTCTGCACGTGCTCAAGCATTTGAAAATCTAGGTCGTTGCTATCGTATGATAGGGCGTCTCAGTCATGCGGAAGAAGCATTTAAGCGGGCGTTAGAGTTAAATCGTTCAAGACCCTTCGCTCAAATAGAATTAGCGGATTTGCTACTGGACAATGGAAATCTTCCAGAAGCGATGCAATGGTTTGACCGTTTTCGACAAATGGTTGACAATCGAAGTGCACAGCACTCTCCTCGAAGTTTATGGGTGGGTGTGAGAATTGCACGGGCAGAGCGTAACCCTAGTCAGGCTGCAACCTTTGGTTTGCTGTTAAGAAATTTATACCCTGATTCTGAGGAATATAGGCTATTTAGGGAGTCGGTGAATTGAGTACAGGCGACCATAATCAAGATTATCGGTCGGAAAATGGATTTCCCGGACATGAACTAAGAATGGAACGCGAGTCAAAGCATTTGACGTTGAGTCAGGTCGCGACTGATTTGCACTTAATGCCTAAAGTGATTACCGCTATTGAGTCATCTAAGCCACAAACCTTTCACAACCCCGTGTTTATGAGAGGGTATATTCGTAATTATGCAAATTACTTAGGTTTGGATGCAAAAAAATATACGGTTGCATTTGAGCGGCTTGGAACTGTTAATTTATCACCTCCAGTGATTAAGTCGACCAATAGCGTCAAACAAAGAGACCCTTTTAAGGTGCCTTTTGCAAGAGGCGTCACTTGGCTGTTTGTCTTGACAATGCTGGGTGTTGTAGTTTGGTGGTCTAAAGAGCAATACCGAGTTGTACCATCTGATGCATCAAGCCTTTCGACTACTGGAGTCGCAGACATTGCTAGTGAGAGTGAGCGCCTGATTGATGAAGGTTTTTTGGAGCCTGATGCTTTGATTGCGGATTCATCCACTTCTTTTAATGCAGAAGATTCAGCTGCTAGTGAGTCTGTGTTAGACCTGCTAGTAGAAGATGAAACTGAGTTGGAGCCAGCGTTAGAAGAAGTAGTGGAAGTCTTGCCTGTTGTATTTGATGGCTTAGAAATGAATTTTACGAATGAGTGTTGGGTTCAAGTGCGAGATGCCAGTGGAAGAACAATTTACTCCGCAGTTGCAAATAGCGGTGATCAAGTGCAGGTTGCTGGATCTGAGCCTTTGTCTGTTATTATCGGCCGCGTTGATGCAGTTGGAAGTGCTCTATATAAAGGTACAACTATTGATGTTTCATCACTAACAAGCACTAATGTTGCGCGTTTTACATTACCTTTAAACCCTTAAAAGAAAAAGTAATAGCAGGATTATAGTTTGTCAAAGATTAAAGCAATTCGGGGGATGAATGATATTCTCCCTGAAAAGACCCCTGTGTGGCAGTTTTTAGAAAATTCAGTTCGTGATGTTTTAGCAGGGTATGGTTATCGAGAGATTAGAACTCCGATTGTTGAGCAAACCGATCTTTTTAAACGATCAATTGGCGAAGTTACTGATATCGTTGAAAAAGAAATGTATACCTTTGCCGATAGAAATGACGAGAGTCTAACTCTGCGCCCAGAAGGAACAGCAAGTTGCGTGCGTGCGTGCGAGGAGCACGGTTTGCTTTACAATCAGGTTCAGAGGCTGTGGTACGCAGGACCTATGTTTCGCTACGAGAGGCCACAAAAAGGCCGATATAGGCAGTTTCATCAAATAGGTGTTGAAACCTTTGGTATGTCGGGCCCAGATATCGATGCCGAACTAATTCTCCTAAGCGCACGTCTTTGGAAGAAATTAGGGATTGATGGCGCTGTGACGCTTGAAATTAATACATTAGGGAGTTCGGAGTCTCGGCAGAGGTTTAAAGATGATTTAGTGTGTTATCTAACGACACGTAAAGAGGATTTAGACCCAGACAGTCAGCGTCGTCTAACAAGTAATCCTCTCAGAATTTTAGACAGTAAATCAGCGCAAACACAGCTTATCTTAAATGAAGCACCGAATTTCCACGATTATCTTGATGATGAATCTGTGTCACATTTTGAAAGCTTGAAAGTTTTACTTGAAAGCGCGGGTGTGAATTTTCGAGTGAACTCGAGGCTTGTTAGAGGGCTCGATTATTACAGCAAAACAGTATTTGAATGGGTAACTGATGCGCTTGGTGCTCAGGGAACTGTGTGCGCTGGTGGTCGTTACGATGGTTTAGTCGAGCAATTGGGCGGTAAAGCGACTCCAGCTGTTGGTTTTGCAATGGGGGTGGAGCGCTTAATTCTATTAATTGAGTCTGTATCCAAGCTGCCAGAAGCTCTTTATCAGCAGGCAGATATTTATATCCTTCCGCTTAGTGCAACTTTGGACGTGAAACAAAAAATACTTTGTTTAGCCGAAACCTTGAGGAGTGAGACAGATCTTAAGGTTATGCTTGGCTGCGGAGATGGAAGCTTAAAGAGCCATCTAAAGAAAGCAGACAGTAGCGGTGCGCGCGTGGCACTCCTTGTTGGGCAGGCAGAACTCGAAAATGATACGGTTCAGGTAAAGTTCTTACGTGAAACTATTGATCAGCAAGAAATCAGCGTAAAGGATCTGACGGATTCTTTTCTAACAAAATTTTGAGGTTTTAGGAGTTAATCAGGTGGCTGAACTGCGAACTGAAGAAGAGCAACTGGATGCACTAAAGAATTGGTGGAAAGAAAACGGTAAAGCGTTGATGCTAGGTGTTGGTGCTGCTGTTGTCATTGTTGTGGGTTGGCAGGGTTGGCAGTCACGTCAAGCCACCAATGCTGCACAGGCTTCGATTCTATATCAAAGCCTGATCGAATCAGTGGTTGTTGATTTGGATGAAGGCAGGGCGCAAACCAGTGAAACCGTTCAGCATTTAGGAGAGCGATTAAAAGCTGAGCACCCTAAAACGACCTATGCTCAATATGCGGCATTAATTCTGGCAAGAGCATCTGTACAGTCAAATAACAATGAAGCCGCTTTAGCAGAGCTTGATTGGGTATTAGCGAACAGCAAAGAGGATGACATCAAGCGGGTAGCAACTCTTCGCAAGGCAAAAATTTTACTGGGTGAACAAAAAGCGGAAGAAGCCCTGTCTTTAATGGATTCCATCGAGCCTGCGAGCTTTTCAGTTGTTTATCACGAATTGCGTGGTGATGCATACTTCTTGCAAGAGGATATAGAGGCTGCGCGTCGTGAATATGACCTTGCCCTCGCTGCCAATACTGGTGACGCGAGGCCTATTTTGCAAATGAAGCGTGATGATTTGGGTTCTGGGAGCGGCTCATGAAAAACCTCTTCAGATGTCCTGTCTTGATGACTCTCTTTGTTTTGCTCGGAGGTTGCGGTTTCTGGGGTAAAAGTGATGAGGTCAAACCGTCTCCACTTCCAGACATTGTGTCTGAGAATAGAGTTACCGTGCTTTGGACTGCAAGTGTGGGTGATGGTCCTGGCAAGCGCTTTCATGAAATGACCGTTTCTGTTGATGGAGACAGAATCTTTTCGGCGGATCACAGGGGATTAGTCGCTTCCTTTGATCGTAGGACTGGTCAGAGGGTTTGGTCAGTTAACTTAAAAGAGCCAATTGTAGGCGGTGTGGGAGCTGGGCATGGTCATGTGATCGTTAACTTGCGATCAGGTGAAATAGTCTCTTTAAGTGCAGAAAATGGTTCAGAGCTATGGCGTTATCAATTAACGTCGGAAGCAACAGCGCAGGTGCAGATTAATCCAGCAATTGTTGTCGTTCAAACTGTGAATGGTCGGATAACTGCATTGGATCGAGTTACAGGTACTCATCGTTGGACATATGATGCCCAAGTGCCATCTTTATCGCTCAGAGGCACAGGGGCTCCACTTCTAACTTCAGATGTAACGATCGCTGGCTTTTCAAACGGAAAATTAGTCGCTCTGAATAATGAGAGCGGTCTTTTTTTCTGGGAAACTCGCATTGCAGACGGAACTGGCCGTTCTGAGTTGGAGCGAATGGCAGATATTAAGGGCAGACCCCTTATTTTGAACAATACGCTATATGTCGCTGCTTATCAGGGGCAGATTAGATCTATCAATCCGTTTAATCTCCAAGTTTTTTGGGGGCATGATGTGTCAACCTACAGAAGCTTAGCGACTGGGTTTGGCAATATCTATCTTGTGAACGATAGAGATGCAGTCTTGGCTATGGATGCTGCGAGTGGTGCTAGTGTATGGACGCAAAGAGATCTATCATTAAGGCGTCTGTCAGCTCCTGCTACAATTGGTAACGCAGTTGTTGTTGGTGATGCCGAAGGTTACCTGCATTTTATGTCACAGGTAGATGGCCGTTTTGTGGCTCGCCACAAAGTTGACTCGTCAGGTGTGACGGGCGATATGCTGGTGCGGGACAATGTTCTCTATGTATTAACAAATGCTGGACGGTTAGCTGCTATTCAGCTGAACTAATGAATTTAATATCCAGAAGCGGCTGTCTGTTGTATACAGTCGGCCGTTTTTGGTTTTGGGAAAAACTATGCTTCCGGTAATTGCGCTTGTTGGGCGTCCTAATGTTGGTAAATCAACGCTGTTTAATCGATTAACGCGCTCAAGGGATGCGCTTGTGGCTGATCTACCGGGTTTGACTCGTGATCGTAAGTATGGGCAAGGACAGCATGACGAATGTAGCTATATTGTTATTGATACAGGCGGCATCACGGGTGATGAGGCGGGTATTGATAAAGCAATGGCTCAGCAATCTCTCTACGCGATAGAAGAGGCAGATGTTGTGCTCTTTATTGTCGATGGTAGATCGGGATTGAATCAAGCAGATGAATTGATTGCTGATCACTTACGTCGAAGTAATAAACCATTTAGATTGGTTGTTAATAAAACTGATGGCATAGATGAAAATGTGGCGATGGCCGATTTCTATGGCTTGGGTGTAGGGCAGCCGCTCCCGATAGCTGCTTCACATGGTCGCGGTGTTTCGCAGTTGATGGAGCTAGTGCTTGAGCCCTTCGCTGTAGCGAACATTGAAGACGAAGCCGAAAAAGAAGATTACAAAGATACAATAAGAATTGCAATTATTGGTCGCCCTAACGTCGGAAAATCAACGCTCGTTAATCGAATGCTAGGTGAGGAGCGTGTTGTTGTCTTTGATCAGGCAGGTACAACGCGTGACAGTATTTACATTCCGTATGAGCGTGAAAATAAGAAATACACACTTATTGATACTGCAGGTGTTAGGCGGCGCAAACACATTACTGAGGCAGTTGAGAAATTCTCAATTGTGAAAACGCTCCAAGCCATACGTGACTCCAATGTGGTAGTGATGGTTATTGATGCCACTGAAGGTGTTACAGAGCAAGACCTACATATGCTTGGGTTTATTATCGACTCTGGTCGTGCATTAGTCGTTGCTTTAAATAAATGGGATGGAATGACGTCGGATCATAAAGAGAAAGTACGGGAGCAAATTAGACGTCGACTTGAGTTTGTAGCCTTTGCTCGAATGCATTTTATCTCAGCCAAGCATGGGACAGGTGTTGGTGATCTATATGGCTCAATTCATGAAGCTTTTGATTCTGCGATGGCGAAGTGGACAACAAACAAGCTAACACGCTTGCTTGAAGATATTGTTGCTGATCATCAGCCGCCCTCGGTTCATACTCATCGGATTAAGTTGCGCTACGCTCATCAGGGTGGCTCCAATCCACCTATTATTGTTGTTCACGGAAATCAAACAGACTCGCTTCCAATATCTTATAAGCGTTACTTGGAAAATCGATTTGTAAAGTTGCTTAAGATTCGTGGCACACCTATGAGGTTTGAATTTAAAACGGGCGATAATCCTTTTGCAGGCAAACGTAACCTTTTGACAGCAAGACAAAAAGCGAAAAAAGAGCGCAATAAAGAACATATCAAGGCGCTTAAAAAGCAAGCCAAGAAGCGGTCCGATAAACGTGGTAAATAATAATGTTGAAATGAGCAAATCTATAGGTTTGTTCGACTCGGGTGTTGGAGGGTTGACTGTTCTTAACGAGGTTAGGAGGTGTTTGCCTAATGAAAACTTAGTTTACTTAGGCGATACTGCTCGAGTCCCTTATGGGACTAAGAGTGTTGCTTCTATCTCTAAGTATGCAGAGCAGGCTGTAAGGGCGCTGGAATCGTATGATATAAAAGCGCTCGTTATTGCTTGCAACACCGCTTCAGCAGCGGCGTTAGAGGCTCTAAGCAAATCTCGTCCTGATTTACCGATTATCGGTGTGATTGATCCAGGTGCACAAGCGGCTGTTAAGGTTAGTCAAAACTGTAATATTGGTGTCATTGCAACTGAAAGCACTATTAGTAACCAAGCGTATCAAAAAGCAATTCTATCTATTCGGCCAAATGCATCAATAAAAGCAGCGGCGTGCTCACTATTTGTGGCACTCGCTGAAGAGGGTTGGCATGAAGGCGAATTGGTCGAAGCGATTGTTAAAAAATCACTAACGGATTTGTTTGCTAAGTCCTCCGAGCTGGATTGTGTTGATACACTTGTTTTGGGGTGCACGCATTTCCCTGCATTAAGGAGTGCCATTCAAAACGTAGTAGGTCCGACAGTTAAGTTGGTCGACTCGGCAACGACAACGGCCGAGGTACTGTGTCATACGCTCGACCGACTTGGTTTGTTAAATCGTGCATCTCAGGTTGGAAATGTGAGCTTCTTGGTAACGGATGGGCCCGAGCGTTTTGCACGAGTCGCCAAAAATTTCTATTCAGAACCAATTACGCCAGAAGACGTTTCATTGGTCGATATACAGCATTTCGGCTTCTAAGTTACAAATAAAAATAAAAAGTCATAAATAAATTGAAAAAAGATGTTGACGGCAAAGTAAAGTCTAATTAATATACGCACCTCGCTTGAGACAACGGCCCAATACACCGGGTCACTTAAGCCGCTCTTTAAAAAATTAATCAGGTAATGCGTGTGGGCGCTTGTTCAGGTTAGGCATTAAAGCTTAATCAAAAACAAGCAACCTATATGTGAATTCATTTAGATGTACGTTTTTGAGC
>NZ_QKRX01000020.1 GCF_003284585.1 Nitrincola tibetensis | reverse complement strand
ACTTCTACCTGAAAAACCACCAACACCTTCTTAATTTGCATTTGAATCAAACACTTAAAAAGAAGCCTCGTTTCAGTGACTCTGCCCCGGAAGGCCTTGTCTCTCAAGCGAGGCGCGAATACTAAATAGGTTTAGAGCCTAGGTCAACAACTTTTTTAAAAAAAGTTAATTTACTTAAACCAATAAGACGCTATCGGTAAAACAAGTGATGTTTCTTCTTACCCAACTTGACCAGAAAGTAACGACCAAAACGAGCATTAGTCTCCGAGAACACTTGGAAAGCCTGCATGTTTTGCTCCACTCCGCAAGCCAAATCATTGACCATAACCGAGTTACGCTGCAGTGCATCTTTAACTTGCTTTCCGTTGGTTGCAACCTCTGCATCCACCAACAAGCCTGTCAAAGACAGCTCACTTAAGTCCACAGGTAACGCAGAAGCTGGCAGTCCGTCTTGCTTTAATTGTTCATAGTCACTTTCGTTCAAGCTATCCATTTCACCTGAAAATAACGCTTGAGTAATGCGTTGTGCTGCTTGGAGTGCTGAATCGCCATGTACCAAACGTGTGACTTCATTGGCGAGGACACTTTGCGCTTTAGGTTTACCACCTGAAACTTTATCCTCCGCTTCCAACGCTTCAATTTCATCGACACTAAGGAAAGTAAAAAACTTAAGAAAGCGATACACATCCGCATCAGGCGTTTGTAACCAGAACTGGAAGAAAGCATAGGGTGACGTTTTTTCTGGCGCTAACCAAACCGCACCACCTTCTGTCTTACCAAACTTAGTGCCATCGGATTTTGTAATCAAAGGCAATGTCAGGCCATGAACTGAATTTCCATTCATGCGACGGACAAGATCAATGCCACCGGTAATATTACCCCATTGATCAGAACCACCAATCTGCAGCGAACACCCATACTTTTGATTCAATACTTGGTAATCGTATGACTGCAGAATCTGATAGGTAAACTCAGTAAAGGAAATACCTGAATCTTCACGCTCAATACGCTGCTTGACCGACTCTTTTGCGATCATTTTGTTAACCGTAAAGTGCTTGCCGATATCACGTAAAAAGGTCAGCACATCAACACTTGCCGTCCAGTCATAGTTATTGGCCATAATGGCACCGTCTTGATCATCAAAACGAATAAACTGACTGATTTGCTGCTTCAGGCGATCACTCCAATTGGCGACCACCTCGGCCGAATTCAACTGACGTTCTTGTGCTTTAAAACTTGGGTCGCCAATTAAGCCCGTAGCCCCACCTACTAAAGCAATAGGACGATGCCCGTAATCTTGAAAACGCTTCAACATCAACAAAGGAACCAAATGACCTAAATGAAGACTATCTGCCGTCGGATCGAAGCCACAATACAAAGTCACCACATCCTTCTCAAGGTGCTCCGACAATGCTTGCTCGTCGGTGGTCTGAGCGATTAGTCCACGCGATTTTAAATCTTCGATCAAAGTTGGTTTACTCATCTTCCTATCTATCCAATTGAGTTAAGGTTAGCGCGAGATTTTACAGGGTCACAGGCCAGATTGACAAACAACCTCTCCCTTTGAGAGTATAAATCATATTTTTTGATTGTTTTTTAGCCACAAGCTTCCCTTTTTAGCCTTCGAGAACCGCTTAAGCCACATGACATCTCAGCGACGCGCCTATTTAATTCCCTTCGTGTTGTGTTCGCTAGCAGTGATTTTGTTTTTTCAGAACTTAAATTCTGAACCAACAACCAGCTCAATACCGATTGAAATCGACACGATAATTAAAGAAAAACACATCACCACCTTTTCAGTATCGCCTCTCTCGCAAACTTCCGTTCACACTCATCCAAATGCCGCTTGGGTTAGCTACCCACTGGATGGCAACACCGATCTTCATGAAGCACTCAGCAAAGCGGGTATCCGCTCATCCGATATTGCGTCCTTATCTAAAGTGCAACACTTCCAAGAACTCAAACTTCAACATTCATTCATTGAGCGCATGTCCTTTGTTTTTGATGCCTCCTCTCTTGTAATGCTGAAATTTTTTGCTGAAGACACTGAGTGGGAATTTATTCGCACATCAAATGAATGGCAAGTTCAAGTGATTGATGCTCCACCCTCCCCACAACTTCGCCGCATTCAGCTTGATGTAAATGGACGCCTATACCCTGCGTTATTTAGCATGGGTCTAGATCGGGGAATTTACCATCAATTGCTTGATGCTCTTGAGAACTACATTCACCTCGACTTGCTCAATCAGTCACCCTATACACTTAATTTACTTATATCAGAACGACCGAGACACTTAGCACCCAACCAGCCTCTGCAACTGTTAGCGCTTGAGTTCAAATCGGAGACTGCATTTTTGCAGCTCTACCATCACACATCAAAACACAGCGTAACAGGCTTTTTCAAAGCGGATGGCACAGGCTTATCACATACATTTTTATCTGCACCCTTAGAGCATGCTCGAATTAGTTCACCTTTCCAGCGCAACCGTCTACACCCCTTGCTTGGCTACTCTCGCCCTCACCGAGGCGTTGATTATGCAGCGCCTATGAACACTCCTATTTACGCAACAAGCCATGGAGAAATAACGTTTCGAGGGCCCGATGGTGGATTTGGCAATACCATCATCATTCAGCACCCCAAAGGGATTTCGACCCTATACGCTCACCTCAATAGCTTCGCGAAAAACATACAAGTGGGCACCACTGTTACAAAAGGTCAAATCATTGGCTATGTTGGCATGTCCGGCTTAGCCACAGGCCCACACCTTCATTATGAGTTTCGAATTAATGGTGAACACCAAAACCCTTTAACCGCCAAAAGCAAAGATGTAGTCACCATTCCCCAGGCAGAGCGAACTCTATTTGAGCAAAAAGTTGCTACACTATCTGAACTTTTAGTGCCATCTTCCGAGCCCTTGCTTGCCTCCTATAACCCTTATAATGAGCCTCAACACCCATGAGTCACTACTTCATCGGAATCATGTCAGGCACCAGCCTAGATAGCATCGATAGTGTTTTAGTCAGCTTTGATACGGAATTCAAACTCTATGGAACCCACCGTGAAGCAATTCCATCTGACTTAAAGGAGAAAATATTAAGGCTTACTCAGCCAGGCCAGTCCGAAATAGAGGCATTGGCTCATTTAGACCCATTATTAGGAGAGGTTTTTGCGCAAAATGCACTCGCCTTAATGGATAAATATAATGTAACGCAGACCCACATCACTGCAATTGGCTGCCACGGACAAACTCTGCGTCATTACCCAGAACAAGGATTCAGTCTGCAAGCTGGCGACCCAAACATTATATGTGAACGGACAGGTGTTCTAACCATTGCAGATTTTAGACGGCGAGACATCGCAGCAGGGGGACAGGGCGCTCCTTTAGTTCCAGCATTTCATGATCACCTGTTTCGCTCAGATCAACAGAATAGGATTATTGTTAACATTGGCGGAATGGCCAACTTAACCTATTTACCCGCCGATCGAAGCGCTCAAGTCTTAGGCTATGATTCAGGGCCTGGCAACGTGCTGCTGGATGCATGGATACATCGGCATAAGCAACTGCATTTTGATGAGCATGGCCACTGGGCTAAGTCTGGCCGAATTCATGCAGAGCTTTTACGAACACTGCAAAATCATGACTACTTCAAACTGACACCACCTAAAAGCACGGGGCGAGAGGCATTTCATGTAGACTGGCTGGACAGCGTAATCAGCACTATAAAAGCGCCTATCCAGCCTGAAGATGTTCAAGCTACGCTAACGGAGCTCACCGCCTCAAGTATCTGCGAAGACATTAAACGATTAGAAAAGGATGGCAAAGCGGATATTTTTCTCTGCGGCGGAGGCGCTCATAATACATTCTTGAAATCGCGGATAGAACTGGGCTTAGAGAGATCGACCCAAAAGACCGACACACTGGGCTTGGATGTAGACTGGGTCGAAGCGTGTGCTTTTGCTTGGCTCGCGTGGCGTGCTGTGCACCATCAAACGGGCAATTTACCTGATGTGACTGGCGCAAAAGGAAAACGCATACTCGGAGGAATGTACTATCCGTAAAGGATGCTGACATCTGAACACTTGAGCGCGAAAAACACTAGCCCATCTTCCAGTTAGGTAAATGGGCTAGTGAAGAAGATCAGATAGAAAATGAGGATCCGCAGCCACAAGTCGTTGCCGCATTAGGATTTTTGATCATAAACTGCGAACCATGCAAACCTTCTTGGTAATCCACTTGAGCGCCAATCAAGTATTGAAAGCTCATGGGATCTACCAACAAAGTCACGCCATCCGTCGTTATTGCCGTATCGTCTTCGGCAACCTCTTCGTCAAACGTGAAGCCATACGAAAATCCGGCGCAACCGCCGCCCGTAATAAACACACGCAACTTTAGACTCTCATTTTCCTCTTCTTCAATCAACGTCCGCACTTTTGCGGCCGCAGACTGCGTAAAATAAAGAGTTGTTTCTTCAGTCGATTCTGTCATTGCTCGTTAACCTCATTGCGGACAGAGCATTCTTACAAAACCAAGCAAAGCAGTCAAGTATTAACCTAAGGCATCAACGCAACTTGGGTCAAGCCTTCGTTTTCAGGTCGATCAAACATAATGTTCATAATTTGAACAGCCTGACCGGATGCACCCTTCACGAGGTTATCAATCACTGACAACACCACGACTGTGTCATCGTTTTGTGGCCGATGCACACTGATTCTGCAAACGTTAGACCCCTTCACACTCCGTGTTTCTGGATGACTACCTGCAGGCATTACATCCACAAACGGCTCATTGGCGTAGCGCGCTTCAAACAACTCTTGCAGTCCTGAGTCAACCGGGTCTTTCAATACCGAATAGAGTGTTGCATGAATGCCACGTATCATCGGCGTTAAATGTGGAACAAAAGTGAGCCCTACAGGCTTATTGGCCGCTCTTGCCAAGCCTTGACGAATTTCGGGCAAATGGCGATGTCCAGGTACGCCGTAGGCTTTCATGCTCTCGCTGGTCTCACATAACAATGCCCCAACACTTGCACCACGACCTGCTCCGCTCACACCTGATTTACAATCAGCGATCAAACGTCTGTGATCAACCCAACCTTTCTCTAACAAGGGTAAATAACCAAGCTGAACAGCGGTAGGATAGCAGCCAGCACAACCAATTAATTGAGCAGTGCGAATCGCCTCCCTATTTACCTCTGGTAAACCATATACCGCCTTTTCAACCAACTCAGGGCAAGTGTGCGTGTGGTTATACCACTTTTCCCATAACGGAATGTCTTTAATCCTAAAGTCTGCGCCTAGATCGATGACCCGCACGCCTCTATCAATTAACTCTGGCGCCATGCTCATCGCAACACCGTGAGGGGTCGCGAAAAAAACAACATCGCAGGCCGCCAGCGTTTCAATATCTGGCACTGTAAATCCAATATCCAAATGACCTCGGAGGTTAGGATACATATCGGCCACTAAAACACCTTCTTCGGAGCGTGACGTAATCACTTCGACCTTTGCAGAAGGATGATTTGCCAGAACCCTGAGTAACTCAACCCCGGTATACCCCGTGCCACCTACTATACCTACTTTAATCACCCTAACCTCTCAATCTAATGTCAGTTATGCAGCGTAATGCTTTTAACTCTGTATGATACACATAAGTTATGACAGCTTTTAAACCCATATCATACAAATCTGATGCAATAATCACTATTATAGACAGACTAATGGTGTTCAGAATACTTATTAAAGGATAGTTTATTCATGTCAAGATCCGATGATCTCTTTCAAGCCGCTCAAGTCCATATTCCAGGGGGCGTCAACTCCCCGGTACGCGCATTTAAGGGAGTTGGTGGTACACCCATCTTTTTCAAGCGTGGAAAAGGCGCCTATATCTATGATGAAGATGATCAGCGCTATATCGACTATATAGGTTCTTGGGGTCCCATGATTCTTGGTCATGCTTACCCTCCTGTGATCAATGCTGTTCGTGAGGCTCTAGACAATGGACTTGGCTTTGGTGCCCCCACCGCCATTGAAACCAGCATGGCTGACAAGGTATGTGAACTGGTTCCATCGATGGAAATGATACGGATGGTCAGCTCTGGAACCGAGGCAACAATGAGCGCTATTCGTCTGGCTCGTGGCTTTACGGGTCGTGACAAAATCGTCAAATTTGAAGGGTGCTATCATGGCCACTCAGACTCCCTGCTGGTCAAAGCAGGCTCTGGCGCACTCACTCTCGGTGAACCCAACTCTCCTGGCGTTCCTGCGGCACTCGCTGAACACACCATCACACTTACGTTCAATGATATTGACTCTGTTCGTCAAGCCTTCGCAGACGTGGGCGATCAAATTGCGTGCATCATCGTTGAGCCAGTTGCCGGTAACATGAACTGCATCCCCCCTGTTCCGGGCTTCCTAGAAGGGCTACGTGACGTTTGCGATGAGTATGAAAGCCTCCTGATTTTTGATGAGGTTATGACCGGATTCAGAGTCGCTTTAGGGGGTGCGCAAGCTCTGTACGGAGTAACTCCCGACTTAACGACCTTAGGGAAAGTGATCGGCGGCGGCTTACCTGTCGGCGCGTTTGGCGGTCGAAAAGAGGTCATGTCCCATATTGCACCCCTTGGACCTGTTTACCAAGCTGGAACACTATCTGGCAACCCCCTTGCCATGGCGGCTGGCTTGGCCATGCTAAATGCGCTGTGCGAGGAAGGTGTGCATGAGCAATTGGCAGCTAAAGCTGAGTATTTAACTGAGGGACTAAAAGTCCTTGCGGCAAAACACCACATTCCATTTACAACCACCTGCGTTGGTGGAATGTTTGGACTTTTCTTTACTGAGGCAACTGAAATCAAAGGCTTCTCAGACGCCACAAGTTGCAACACCCAGCTTTTCTCACGCTTTTTCCATGGCATGCTAAAGCAAGGTGTCTATCTCGCCCCTTCTGCATTTGAAGCTGGCTTTATCTCAAACGCACATAGTGAAGCCGATTTAGATGCCACCCTGCAAGCCGCAGACCGTGTTTTTGCAGACTTAGCGCGCAACGATGCGTAATTCATGAGGCGTCAATGATTGAATCTGTTTCCTATGTGATTCTATTGATGAGCAGCAGCTTGGCAGCCGTTTGGCTGCTCAAGCGGCTGAAGTCAACAGAACCCGAGACTCACTATAAAGTGAGAGTCTTTGCACTCAGCTCGCTGTTCGTCACAGCCTATGCACTGACACACCTGGTGCTAACGCCAGGCCCTCACCAAACAACGCTTCTGCAAATGACCGAAAATCTCAGTGTTTATGTCGCACTGCCATTTATTGCCACTGTTTTTCTCGCAACAGGTAAGCAGTGGCATTGGTCGATGGCTGGATGGGGGCGCTGGCTTTTAGGTCTTATCGCATTCTTTGAGCTATCACGGGCGATGGAATATGCCGTGTTGTACGCGCAAGTACTCTCTATTGCACTGATACTAGCCTTGTTTGCTGGAAGCCTGCTGTTTAAGAACACAACAGCCAAAGTTAAAGGCCTAAGCGGCGCGTTAATTGCGAGTATAGGACTCGTGTTTTTTGCTTTCATTCCCTTAATAGGAACAGCAGGAAACCCTATTTTCTTTAACTTCGCACTAGCAGCGTTCATACCTTTAGCCGCTAGCGCACTTTTAGATGAGTTCTCTAAAACTTAGACGCACGCTCCCTTGCATCTTCCGCACCCGCCAAATCACCGGCTTCCGTTCTGATTTGGCTAATCAAAATCCACAGTTTTCGCAGTTGCGCTGACTGCCCCTCAGCAACACCAACACCTCGCAAAGCCACCTGTTCAGCATCTAGAAATTGTCCGAACTGACGCTTAACTTCAGCCAACTCATAATACACATCAGGTTCTCTTGGCGAGATACGAAGAGCACGCTCCAAGCGCGACTGAGCCCCTCTTAAATCACCACTGTTTGTATCGGAGCGAGCCGCTTCAAGCAGGGCAACCACTGCCGTATTTTCGGGCAAAGAGGGCGTTGGAGCTGAAGGAGCCGAAGGAGCTGTTGGTGTTCTCGTTTGCGGAGTGACTGGCTGCCAAACTTCATCCGCTGGCGGCAGCTCTCTTTGCATTCTAACCACAGGAACTTCTCCCGGAATAGTCACGCCTAAGCCCGGATCTACAGGTGTAACAATAACACCACTAGGTGGCGTCACCACGGGTGCAGGTGTTGTCGACGGCACAGGACGCCCAGTCCGATCTTCAACTGGAATATTAGTGAACGGATTGGAGGTTGCACAACCTGCCAACAACAGGCTCCCAGAAATCAGAATCCATTTAGCTTGTTTCATTTATCTATCCTCATCGAAACCAATTTCTCAACCATCCACTCGACGGCTCCACCGGAGTTGGCGTATTCACTGACGGATGCTGGCCACAGTCTACACTGAGCTGTGGTGCAGAGCCCGTTATAAAGGGTAACTGTCTTGATCCTTGACATAAAGGATCCGATCTTAAGCCCGTTTCTTCATCTATCCAAACATACTCTATACCAGAGGGACGTGCAGCCACTAGAGGTTCAGGCTTGTCACGCGCCATAAATTCGATCCATACTGGCAAAGCGCCTCCTGTTGATGTAAAAGGTAGCTGGCTGTTATCGTCACGACCGACCCATACAACCGCCAACCGATTACCCGCATAGCCTGCGAACCAGCTGTCACGCTGATCGCTACTCGTTCCAGTCTTACCCGCAACATTTAAAGATGTTGGTAAACGCTGATAAATACTTCGAGCCGTTCCTTCACGCGCCACTTCTTGCATTGCATATTGAATCAAATGAACATATGCGGCATCGACTTGCTGGCGGAGCTGGAAAGGATATCGAGACAACTCTTCACCCTCGGCCGTTGTCACCATCCGAATTGATCTTAATGGCATTCTAAAGCCATTTGAAGCAAAGGTTTGATACATTTCAGCGACTTCAATTGGCGACATTCCTTGTGCTCCAAGCAGCATTGATGGAAATAACTGGATATCTCGCTCAACACCTAAACGCTTCAGCACATCCACTACTTTTGGAAGGCCAATTTCCATTCCCAAGTTTACAGTGGATAAGTTTAACGACCGTGCCAAGGCTCTGTGCATCAGCACAGAACCGTAGATTTGCCGATCAAAATTCTGCGGCGTCCAAACATCTCCATTTGGCAAACGCATATTAATCGCGGTATCTTGCAACACGCTGGCCAGTGTGTACCCCTGTTCTAAGGCCGCAAGATAAATAGCGGGTTTAGCCAAGGAACCGATTGGACGAACCGCATCCAAGCCACGATTAAAACCTTCATAACGCGTATCCTTTCCACCAACAACAGCAAGCACCTCCCCTGTTTGAGGGTCGGTTACCACCATCGCACCTTGAAGGTCATTTCCCCTTGCGCCATGTCGCTTTTCAAGATCATTCAGAACAGTCACCATCGACTGATCCGCCCGCGACTGAGCCAAAGGATCTAAAGCCGTAAAAATCAGCAATCCTTCTGAAGAGAGATCTTCATCACGATAATCTTTACGTAACTGCCTTCTCACTAAGTCAAGATACGCAGGATAAGCACCTTTATGAAGACTTCGTGCTTGAGCGATTCCCAGCGGTAAAGCGGCAACCTCTTGAAATTGAGCATCGCTAATATGACCATGATCCCTCAACATACTCAAAACCAAGTTTCGGCGCTGCAAGGCTCTCTCTGGGTTACGACGTGGATCATAAAAAGACGGTCCCTTCACCATAGCAACCAATAGTGCGACTTGATGCAACTCCAGCTCGGTGACGGGGCGTGAAAAATAGAACTGAGACGCTAAACCAAAACCATGCACCGCCCGAGTACCCGACTGCCCTAAATAGACTTCATTTAAGTAGGCTTCAAGGATTTCATCTTTTTCGTAACGGAAGTCCATGACCAAGGCCATAGGCAGCTCTAGCAGCTTACGAGAAAGAGTTCGATCTGACGTTAAATAAAAGTTTTTGATCAACTGCTGAGTCAGTGTGCTTCCACCTTGTACAAAGCGGCCAGCTTGAATATTCACCCACAACGCACGACTGATACCCTTGATAGAGATGCCATGATGCGAGTAATAGTCTCGGTCTTCAACGACTAACAACGCTTCCTTTAGAAAAGGTGGTGCCTCTTCAATCCGAATTAAATCACGGTCTTCATTGCTATGCGGGTATATACCTCCGATTTGGATAGGCTCCATGCGCACCAAGGGCAAGGTTTCATTGCGGGCTTCATCATACAGCCGTTGCAAACGCTCACCCGAAAACTCAAGCATCAAACGACGCTGAGGCTCTGCACCATCCGGAAAATCAAATCCTCGCGTAATGACACGCACACGATTGTTCGCCACCTCAACATTACCAGGCCCTTGCGCCGCACTTACAAAGCGATAGCCGAGTCCAGTCAACTCTTCTCGAAGGTCCTGAATGCTAATTGACTGCCCTGGATAGAGTTCTAAGGGGCGAGCATACACCTTTGCAGGGAGCGCCCATCGTTTTCCTTCAAATTTTTCGCGGACCTGACCATCGACATAGATCAGGACCACCGCAAAAAACACAGCCCCTAAGATAGATAGTTTTAGAAATGCAGCAAATATCCATTTAAATATGGCACTGCCAGTAGACTTCTTTTGATTCTGACCACGTCTACGTGTGGTTTTAACTCTCTTTTTTGACATTAGACTTGTATAATCTCTGATAACAAGAGGCAGCAGCAGAGCAAAATGTTAAAAACACTGATACATTCATTAATGAATCCAGATCGTTTCCCACATCCTTGTAGCCACATTGAGGTTATTGAAACTCATATCTCGTGGCTTCTGCTGACCGGTACGTTCGCCTATAAAATAAAAAAACCGGTTAACTTTGGATTTCTGGATTTTACATCATTAGAACAGCGCCGTGTGTGTTGTGAAGAAGAATTGCGCTTAAATCAGCGATTAGCACCCGACATTTATCAAGAAGTCATTGCGATTAGTGGTACCCATGATGATCCTATAATCGGCGACTCCTCAAACCCCATCGAATACGCAGTAAAAATGTCGCAATTTGATCCAGAGCATCGACTGGATCGCCAGCTAGCCAAACAACTCTTTGAAGCACGTTGGATAGACACACTGGCATTGCAAATCGCAGACTTTCACCAGCGCATACCAATTGTGGCACAAGATAGCCCCTGGGGTGAACCAGAAACCCTTTGGCAGCTGATTTCCGACAATTATGAACATTGTAATCAAAACCCTCAAGCGCTTGAGGACTCAGTTTTGTTATTGCGTCTGCATACTCAAACCGCGCAAGACTTCAAAGAGCTGGCTCCATTGCTAATTGAGCGTAAAAAACAAGGACATGTTCGAGAATGTCATGGTGATTTACATCTTGCCAACATCACCTTATTTCATGATCAATTGCGACTTTTCGATTGCATAGAATTCAACCTACAGTTTCGTTGGATAGATACGCTCTCTGATCTCGCTTTTCTATTGATGGACCTAGAAGCGAATAACCAGCCACGCTGGGCAAATCGATGCTTAAATCTGTATTTAGAAAAAAATGGAGACTATGGCGGTATCAGATTGCTAAACCTCTATAAAGCTTACCGTTCCATGGTTCGTGCCAAAGTTGCGTTGCTGGGCGAACATCCCGATACCACCAGTTTCAGGCATTATCTTCATTTAACCGAACGCTACTGCACTCCTCCACCTCCGGCACTTTACTTAATGCACGGTGTTTCGGGCAGTGGTAAGAGTTACTTAAGCCAACAACTGGTGGAAGAAATTGGTGCCATCCGCATTCGATCCGATGTTGAACGAAAGCGTTTGCATCATCAATTAAGCTTACAAGGTGAAGAGATCGAGCTCTATAGCGCCGACATGAATACACGAACCTTCCACCGCTTACGGGACCTAGCCGAAAAGCTCTTGCGTTCAGGGCAAACAGTTGTCGTCGATGCAACTTTCATTCGGCGCATTACCCGTAAAAGTTACGTCGAACTTGCACAACGACTTCAACTGCCTGTACGCATTATTAGCTGCACCTGCAAACCGCATCTAATTGAAGCACGACTTGTTCGCCGTAACGAAGAAGGTAAAGACCCATCCGATGCTGATATTCACATCATGCATCAGCAAGTCACCACTCAACAGCCGCTAACCGAAGAAGAAAAACGGATCACCCTCCCTGTTGATACAGAAGATGATGAGGCAATAGAGCAGCTATTATCACAACTGCGCGCACAGAACTTGCTTTTGCCTCAAGGTGGTCGCTAAACATGCTTAATATAGGCCAGTTGGAAGACTTTCCAGACAACCAAGCAGTGAACCTCGATATCGATGAGCAGGCATTCATTGTTATGCGACGCAAAGAGGCGGTTTACGTCTATGAAAACCGCTGTCCACACAGAGGGATTCGTTTAGAGTGGCAGGCCAATCAACTGATGGACATTGAAAAACAATTCATTCAATGTGCCACCCACGGTGCCTTATTCAAACCAGAAACAGGTGTCTGCATTGCTGGCCCTTGTCGCCATCAATCACTGCGTGCTTGCCAGACCTCCATCCATGAACGTCATGTGTACCTTGTTATATCATAATTTGGATGACCTACAGCGAGCGGACAGTCTTTCCAGTGCGGCCTCAATGCGCTCAAAACTCGTTGTGTAAGAAAAGCGTACATAACGCTCTGCTTGATACTGGCCAAAATCAGCGCCTGGGGTAACCGCAATAAAATCTTCCTCAAGCAACTGCCAACAAAACTCAAAACTGTTTGAAGTAAGATGAGACGCATCTGCATACACATAAAATGCACCATCAGGTACTACAGGCACTTCGAACCCTAAACGCTTCAACCCCTCCACCAACAGATTACGTCGACGCGCAAATGCCTGACGACGCTGCTCAAACACACTCATTGCCTCCTCACTAAATGCGGCAAGTGCCGCATATTGAGACAGGGTCGGTGGTGAAATAAATAAATTTTGCGCCATCTTCTCCATCTCTTTAACTGCTTCTTCAGGCGCAACCAGCCACCCCAGCCGCCACCCCGTCATTCCAAAATACTTGGAAAAACTGTTAATCACTATCGCACTCGGGTCAACCGACAAAACAGTATCTGCATCCGTGTCGTAGGTTAAGCCATGGTACAACTCGTCCAGGATTAACTGCCCACCGAACGCTTTTACTTGATCCGCAATGGCGTGCAGAGATGCTTTATCAATCAGTGTTCCAGTTGGGTTAGAAGGTGAAGCCAATAAAACACCGGCAGTGGAAGGCAACCAATGCTGAGCAATTAAATCCGGCGTCAACTGAAAGCGATGCTCAGGCCCAGTTGGCACCAATTGACCTCTAGCTTCTAGCAAACGTAAAAACTGTCGATTACAGGGATAGCCAGGATCACTCATCATGATCGTTCTCCCTTGGTCAGCAATAAGAGAGAAGGCCAACAATAGCGCCCCTGAAGCCCCCGGAGTGACTAACACTTGAGCTGGCGTGATCGACACCTTGTATCGCTCTGCGTAAAACTGCGCAATTCTTTCTCGCAGTTCCGGAATACCCGCCGCGGGGGTGTATTGAGTTTTGCCTGCGTTTAAAGCAGTCACCGCTGCTTGAACGATGGGGGCCGCCGTCGCAAAGTCTGGTTCACCCACCTCAAGATGAATAACATCATGCCCTAGAGCTTCTAACTCTCTGGCCCGCTTTAATAAGTCCATGACTTTAAAGGATTCGATTTCTTTTGAACGGAGGCTCCATTGATTTTGCATAACTCTACCTGCACATCTAAAAACTGGAATACTAACCTCAAGTTACCGCACCAGCATAGTGCATATCAGAGAATATCAATTTTTCATTGCTATAGGTCTGGTTAAATGACGTCGGTTCTGGTAATTTCACCGCCTTTTAGGGCTTAATGCTAAAATACAGATCTTAAGTAGATTAGTATTAAGCTAATAACAGAAAGGCCATTTCATCTATGGTAATGCCTTTCATTATTGCAAGCGATGTGAGGCTGTACTATGCCAACCAACAACGACTCTCAAATACATCACCCAGCACCTTATCAGGCGCATGAGGGTGAAGAATACATGAACGATGCGCAGAAACAGCATTTTCGCGAAATTCTGCTGGCCTGGAAACAAGAGTTGATGGAAGAAGTTGACAGCACCATCACTCATCTTAAAGAGGAAGCGACAAATTTCGCTGACCCAACCGACCGTGCGAGCCAAGAAGAAGAATTCAGTCTTGAACTCAGAACACGGGACCGTGAGCGTAAATTAATTCGAAAAATCGATGAAGCGCTAGAACGGCTTGAAGATGATGACTATGGCTACTGTGAAGCCTGTGGTGTTGATATCGGTATACGTCGTCTGGAAGCTCGTCCAACGGCAACACTCTGTATTGACTGTAAAACGCTAGCCGAGATTAAAGAAAAGCAGCTCGGTGGTTAATAACAAGTCGGGTCAGTGATCTCATTTCTGGCCCGTACTTGTAGACAATGCAACTCATGATATATACGGGTCGTTTTGCGCCGTCTCCTACAGGGCCTCTTCACTTTGGATCATTATTAGCGGCGCTCGCTAGCTTCCTTGATGCTCGCCATCACAAAGGGAAATGGTTAGTTCGTATTGAAGATATCGACACTCCCCGTGTTGTCGAAAATGCAAACGACTGGATTTTACAAACCTTAGATGCATATGGCCTGCAATGGGATGATACCGTTGTTTATCAAAGCCAGCGCCTTCGCCTCTACGAAGAACACCTACACAAACTGATTCACCAGCAAGAAGCCTATGCTTGCTGCTGCACAAGAAGTGAGTTAAGTGTTCGAAACGCACGCCACCTCTACGATGGAAAATGCCGGGAAACACCTCCTAAAACTGACGCAAGCGTCGCTATACGATTGCGCTCAAGCGCAGTCAAATCTGAATTTACTGATCGAATACAAGGTAAACAGGTTCTACATCAGTCAAGAGCCGACGACTTTGTTTTAAAACGCCGAGATGGATATTTCGCCTACCAACTGGCCGTCGTTATTGATGACCATGACCAACATATCACTCACGTTGTTCGTGGTGCTGATTTACTTCAAGAGACCTTTAGACAGCGCGACTTACAAGCTCATTTCAATTTCCAACAACTAGAATATGCTCATATTCCACTGGCTACCTATACAAACGGGCAGAAACTCAGCAAACAAAATCTAGCCCCTGCGATCTCAAACAACAAGGTGGTGGAAAACTTATGCTTTGCGCTCAAATGCCTGGGTCAAAACCCACCACAAGAACTCTTTCAAGCAACTCGGCGTGAGATCATCGACTGGGCAATCAAAAACTGGCAAATTGAACAGATTCCAGCCACCTGTGTTTTGCCCAATCAGCAAGAGGCGTGAATGCATCAGCATCGTTTACTGTTTTTATTGACGCTTAGCGGATTTTTTATTCTGCCATCCCTTATTGATATCTGGCTATTTGGTGGCATTGGGTGGTTATGGCCATTTTTTATTTGGCTGATCATTATTTTCATTTCAAGCTTTATTGCTTGGCTAAAACTGCGATGAAATCATGAGCATTTATCTACTTGCGACGCTTAGTATCACCTATCTTCTTTTATTGTTCTTAGCCGCCTACGCCTCCGAGAGAGGAATTTTGCCGCAGCGTCTTGTTCAGAATCCTATCATTCACTCTCTTTCTCTTGGCGTTTATGCAAGTGCCTGGACATTTTACGGTGCATTTGGCATGGCGGCCGAGACTGGCTTCTCCTATTTAGTTTCTTATCTTGGAGCCACCGCAACTTTTATCCTAGCACCTTTAATTTTAATCCCGTTGCTAAGGATTACTCGCAGCTACCAACTAAGCTCTGTTGCCGACTTGTTTGCTTTTCGCTTTCGTAGTGCCTTTATTGGCAGCTTGATCACTCTGTTTATTCTAGTCGCAAGCATGCCGTTACTAGCGATACAAATCCAAGCCTTCGTCGAATCTGTTCATGTCATAGATTCAAGTGTTCCGCGCCACAAAATTGCAGCCGCTTTTTGCGTAATCATCGCGCTCTTCTCAATTTTATACGGTGCTCGACACGCCTCCTTAAGAAGCCGACATGATGGTCTTGTGGTCGCAATCGCCCTTGAGTCTATTGTCAAACTAACGGCCATCCTTTCACTTACTCTTTTTGCATTTATCTGGATACACGGTGGATTTTCAGGCTTATCTGAATGGTTAAGCCAACACCCAGAAGTTCTACAGAACATGAAACAGCCACCTGAATCCGGAAGCTGGAGAACCCTGTTCATCGTTTTTTTCGCAGCCGCTTTTATCACTCCACATATGTTTCATTTATTGTTTGGTGAAAATGCAACGGAAAAAAGCTTAACCCTATCAATGATCATCATGCCCGTTTTTTTATTGATTATGGCACTCTGTGTGCCAATTTTACTTTGGGCAAGCCAACGACTCGACACCGTAAGTCATCCAGACTTCATTCTTCTTGGCATGAGTGATCAACTCAACCAACAGTGGTTTGGTGCCATTACCTTTATTGGAGGACTCTCGGCTGCCAGCGGGATAACCATCGTCGCCACCGTCGCACTCGCGTCCATGATGCAAAACCATCTTTTACTGCCTATCATTCGTTTACCCGACTCTATTCGTATGTACAAATGGCTTTTGTGGATTCGTCGAAGCCTTATTCTATTTGTGATGCTCGGCAGTTATACCGCCTATGTTTACCTCGATCATCATTACGAACTTTCTTACCTAGGACTCATTACGTTCATTGGCTTTGTCCAATTTTTACCCGGTGTGTTAGCCACGTTATATTGGCAAAGAGCGAGCCGCATAGGATTTCTAGCGGGTCTTATCGTCGGAGCAGCCTTTTGGTTTTTCACTATCCTCCTGCCCGTTTTACTCCCTGACGCATCGCTGATTACCCGAGATCTTTTAGATAAATGGTATCTCTTTGCGTTGCTGTCCCTTCTCATCAACACCTTAACCATGATCTTAGTGTCCTTTGTTGTACCAGCAGACGCTGAAGAACAGGACACCGCGTTATCCTGCGTACTAAACGCTCTGCCACGCCCATCCAGCTTTAGCTCAGACCATGAAACACTTGAGGATATAGCGCAACGCCTTAGCTCTCGTCTTGGGAAAGCCTCCGCACAAAGGGAGATTGAATCGGCCTTGGCCCTTTTAAAGCTTCCCATGAGCAACAAGCTGAAACCCTTAGATGTATTAAGGTTACGCAACATACTTGAAAATAACTTATCAGGTCTTCTAGGGCCAGCAGAAGCAACAGCGGTACTACGGCCCAACGAAATAAGCTCAAAGGGCCGTTATAAAAGTCGTGAAATCCACTTACTTGAGAACCAACTAGAGAACTACCATGAGCGTCTTTCGGGTCTCGCTGCAGAACTCGATCGAATGAGGCGGCACCATCGATTTACGTTACAAAGACTGCCGATCGGTGTCTGCACCCTAGATGAGCAAGCACACGTACTGTTTTGGAATGAGGCACTTGAAAACTACACTGGGCTTTCAGCTGAAGCCACGTTAGGCGTTAATATTGCCGCACTCCCTTATCCTTGGTCAGAGTTCTTAGGCCATTTCACCCGCACCAATGACACCTACCAACCCGCTACCACGATTGATATAGGCGGCAGCACCCATTGGTTCAGTTTGCATAAGACTCATTTGGATGATCAACCTGAAAAGGGATTGATTCTTTTGGTTGAAGATGAAACTGAACACAAAGCGCTGGCCAACCGTTTGGCTCATACCGAACGCTTAGCGTCTGTTGGTCGCTTTGCAGCCGGGGTCGCCCATGAGATTGGCAATCCCGTCACAGGGATCGCCTGCTTGGCACAAAATCTGAAATTAGAGACAGATGAACCTGAAGTTCTGCGCACGGGCAGTCAAATATTGCATCAAACATCGCGTATCACCCGTATTGTTCAGTCTTTGATTCGCTTTGCACATACAGGAAGCAATGATGGACATTCGGAGTTTGCACCTGTTCATTTATGCCAATGCATTCAAGAGGCCATTGATCTTGTGCGCTTAGATGAACGCGGCAAAGACATGCTGATTACAAACCAAGTGGATGAAAGCCTGTATTGTGACGGTGACGAACAGCTGTTATTGCAAGTCTTTGTTAACCTGATTAATAATGCCTGCGATGCCTCAACTGAACGCGCAAAGATTTTAATCGACGCCAGCATCCACCATGACCGTCTTAAGATCAGAGTCACGGACGACGGCACAGGCATTACCCCAGAACACTTTCCACGCTTGTTCGAACCCTTCTTCACCACAAAAGATCCTGGTAAAGGGACTGGTTTAGGACTTTCGTTAGTCTACAATATTATTACTGAACATTATGGTACTATTGAAATAATTAGTCCTGCCAACAAAAAACAGAACAAAGGCACTCAGGTAATCATTCAGCTTCCCTTACGGCAAAGTGCTATTTGCACTTCCGTAGGCTATTTGAATTAACAGGTCCCCGTAGTATGAGCCGAATTCTGATTGTTGAGGATGAGCAAGTCATACGAGAGGCACTCAAACGCCTACTCGTTAAGCATCACTACAGCACTGATTGCGCTAGCAATGTCAATGATGCTGAAACGCTGATGCATGCTCACGCCTATGATCTTATTATTAGTGATTTACGCTTACCCGGTCGAGCAGGCACAGATCTGATTGGCAACTTTGCCAACATACCGGTGTTAATCATGACCAGCTATGCCAGCATGCGCTCCGCAATTGATGCAATGAAGCTAGGGGCCGTTGATTATTTAGCAAAACCCTTTGATCACGACGAAATGCTAAGTACGATCAGCAAACTGATTCGTACTGAACCAATACTCGACGATGCACTCGCAATCGGGCCTGACCTCATCACTGGGGATTGTGATGCCGTGATTGAGTTGAGAAAACGCATTAATAAAGTCGCCCAAACAGATGCCACCGTCTTAATTCTCGGGGAGTCTGGAACTGGCAAAGAGCTGGCTGCGCGTAGCATCCACCAAAAAAGCCAGCGCTCAAGCGCTCCTATGATCAGCGTCAACTGCGCCGCGATACCCGATAGTTTAATTGAGTCTGAACTCTTTGGGCACGAAAAGGGCGCATTTACAGGTGCAGATACCTGCCGCAGTGGCTTAATTGAAGCGGCAGATAAAGGCACACTCTTTCTCGATGAAATTGGCGAGCTCCCTCTAGAAGCACAAGCACGACTGTTACGCTTCCTTCAAGAAGGAGAAATTCGACGCGTAGGTGCTGTCCATGCACGAAAAGTAAACGTCCGACTAATTGCGGCCACACATCGAGACCTCAAGGCCATGGCGAGTGAAGGTCGCTTTCGTGAGGATTTGTACTACAGACTCTACGTCATGGAACTCAACATGCCAGCGCTCCGTGAGCGAGGCGATGACATCGTAGAACTGGCCAGAATTTTCTTAAGTGAGCAAAATCGTAAGCATAATGCCAAGCTAGAATTCAGCACCGCAAGCTTACAAGCGATCAAAGCACATTTGTGGCCAGGGAATGTTCGGGAGTTGCAAAACGCAATTGAACGCGCTGTCATTCTGGCAGAAGGCCCACTCATTACACCTGATATTTTAGGGCTTAAAGTATCGCCCTCACCCGCACCTACGCCTTCTGAGCCAATGCAAACGCAAAAAAACCAGCACGAACCTAAACCCGATTTATCCTTAGATGACTACTTTCAGCGCTACGTCTTAGAAAACCAAGAAAGCATGAATGAAACTGATTTAGCAAAAAACTTAGGCATCAGCCGAAAATGCCTTTGGGAGCGTCGCCAGAAACTAGGCATACCGCGTAAACCTAAAAAAGAAAGCCTAAGTTAACGCCATTGTAACGCGAGGGTTACAAACCGGTTACACTTTCTAAAAAGTGTTACCATAATACACACAGGTAACACTTACACCCTAGGAAGGGGTAACAAACTCCATAGAAAAACCAAGTTAATTTGTCGAAAATAAAAACAAAATATAAAAAACAATGAGTTATAAAAACTGGCACAATACCTGCTCTATATAGGGTAATAACAATAAAAACAGACACATCAGCATCAATAAAAATAAAAACGCTGAAATACTTATGATGTAGCGCCTCAAATAAAAATAACAATGAGGCTTAGCTGAAGACAGAGTACCAACAAACACTTTTCACAGTGCTCGAAAAACAACAACACATTTTGTTGCTTAGTCTGTCTTCAGCTTCCACACCATGATCCCTTCACTCCGACCTTACCTCACCATGACTATCCCCTTAAGAAATTTTAACTGTTATTATGTGCAGATAGCGATAATCTTGACACTTCACTCCTTAATGGAACAAAAATAACAGATGCTTAATACGGGTTTAGACTACATTATTTTTTTAGCGATCATTCTTTGTGTCGTTATCTCTGGCGTTTTGCTAGTGAAACGCATGCCAAAACCTATTCCAAAAGAAGTGATTCCTGAGCCAGAACTGAAAGAACAGCTCATGCAAGACCTTCACTTAGGTGAAAAACGCGTCATCCCAGAGAACATTCATCAAATTCCACGGCATCTTTTAGATGACAATGCTATGAAGGTTGTTTACAGACTTCATGATGCAGGTCACGAAAGCTACTTGGTTGGCGGATGTATTCGCGACCTACTCTTGGGTAAACGCCCAAAGGATTTTGATGTGGCCACATCAGCTCACCCAGAAGAAGCGGTAGAATTGTTTCACAGAGGGAGACTGATTGGTCGTCGCTTCAAACTGCTCCATGTTCGTTTCGGTAGAGAAATTATTGAAGTTGCCACTTTCCGCGCAGCGCATGATTCGGATGACAATGAAACAGGCGAGCATGGCCGCCAATCCGACACAGGCTTGATTCTGCGTGACAATGTCTATGGCAGCATTGAAGAAGATGCTCTTCGTCGCGATTTTACGATCAATGCCTTATATTACTGTGTTCGTGATTACAGCATTCATGACTTTGCAAACGGCTATCCCGATTTGCAAAACCGAATTATTCGCATGATTGGTGACCCTGAACAACGCTACCGCGAAGACCCCGTCAGAATGCTAAGGGCCGCAAGATTTGCAGCCAAACTTGGCTTTGAAGTCGAAGACACAACAGCCGAACCCATTCACCGACTTAACAGTTTACTCGGTCGTATTGCCCCTGCCCGCCTATTCGATGAAACGCTCAAGCTTTTGCAAACAGGCCATGGCAGTGCCTCATACCGCCAACTGCAACGTTTTGGTTTATTCAAATATTTATTTCCATCCACGCAAGCGATTCTTGAAAATCCAGACTATCCGACAGCAGAACTCATCACGCAGATTCTTCGCAATACCGATCGTCGCTTGGATCAAGGCAAAAGTGTCACCCCAGCCTTTATGTTTGCCGCGCTGCTTTGGTACCCCCTACAAGAGCGCTATCTCGAACTTTTGGATGATCTGCCGCCCCTGCCTGCACTTCACGAGGCGGCTAACCAAATATTAGCAATGCAGGTTAAAGCAACGGCCATCCCTAGACGCTTTTCGACACCAATGCGCGAAATATGGGAACTGCAACTTAGGTTGCCACGTTATCACGGAAAAAAAGCCGAAACCTTAATCATGCACCCGAGATTTCGGGCCGCCTATGATTTAATCGTGCTGCGTGAGAGTGCCGGTGAAGATTTACAAGGCTTAGGCAAATGGTGGACAGATTATCAGTCAGCAAATACCGAGCAACGCCGCCTCATGAGCATTGCCAAATCAACGGATGAGCGTCCTAGAAAAAAGCGTCGTCGCAAACCCATCACTCGGAAGCCTAGTGTATGAATTCTGCTACTATTCGCTGTTTTATCGGAATTGGCAGCAATTTAGATGACCCCATCCAGCAAGTTCAACAAGCGTTGCTAGAACTCAACGAATTACCCGAATCAGCATTGATACAACATTCATCACTGTACGTCTCTGCACCGGTTGGCCCCCAAGACCAACCGGATTTTGTTAATGCCGTTGCGGAAATTAATACCCACCTGGACGCCCACGCACTGTTAGATGAGCTACAGGCGTTAGAACAGCTTCATCAACGCATTAGAATTCAACACTGGGGGCCGCGTACACTGGATCTAGATCTTCTCATTTATGGCAACGAATTGATTCGAACGGAACGCTTAAATGTCCCTCATCCCTTTATGACTGAACGCAATTTTGTGATGTATCCACTAGCAGAAATCGCTCCTGATTTGATTTTTCCGGATAAAACCTCGCTTTCAGCCTATCTAGCGAATTGTCCAATGGGCAAACTCAAGCAAATACAGATATAATGTCGTTTTAATGCATTGCACAATTTCTTGTCTGGATGATTTATGAGTAACATCACACTGCATACACTGACGAGCCTCAAAGAAGCGGGCAAAAAATTTACAGTTCTAACTGCATATGATGCGACCTTTGCCCATTTAATGAGCACGGCTGGTATCGAAATGATTCTAGTCGGTGATTCATTAGGCATGGTTTTACAAGGCAATAGCAGCACACTACCCGTCACACTCGAAGAGATGGCTTACCATACTCGCTGTGTCGCCCAAGGCAATCAGGGTGCGATGATTATGGCTGATCTTCCTTTTATGACCTACGCCACTGCTGAACAATGCATGTCTAGCGCAGCTAAACTGATGCAAGCAGGCGCTCATCTGGTCAAAATCGAAGGAGGGGCTTGGCTCGCTGACAGCATAGAAATGCTGGCCACTCGCGGAATCCCTGTCTGTGCTCATCTAGGCTTAACTCCCCAAGCGGTGAACAAACTAGGTGGTTATAAAGTTCAAGGGAAAGATAAAAGCTCGGCCCTTGAAATGATTGAGGATGCTAGACGCTTAGAAGAAGCAGGCGCCAGCCTTTTATTGCTTGAGTGCGTCCCTTCACTATTGGCTGAAGAAATCACGCGCAATGCGAGCATCCCCGTTATTGGTATTGGCGCAGGCCCCGCGACCGATGCTCAAGTACTTGTTTTACACGACATGTTAGGCATTACACCCGGACGTAGACCTAAATTTACCAAAAATTTTATGGAAGGGTGCAATAGCATTGAAGGCGCAATTTTGCGCTATATTGATGAGGTCAAAAACGGCACCTTCCCGAGCGAAGCACAGAGTTTCTAAGCCATGCAAACTATTATAACAATCGACGAGCTACGCTCCGCTTTAAAGCCTCATCGCCACCAAAATAGGCGCATTGCGCTGGTGCCCACCATGGGCAACCTTCATGCGGGTCATATTCGCCTAGTTGAAGAAGCTGTCAAAAAAGCAGACATAGTTGTCGCCAGTATTTTTGTAAACCCTCTGCAGTTTGGTGCGAATGAGGATTTAGATAAATACCCGCGTACTCTCGATGCAGACAAACTCAAACTCGAAGCAGCAGGGTGTGATTTCTTATTCACACCTTCCGATCACGAGGTTTATCCCGAAGGGCGCAATACACAGACACTCGTTGAAGTCCCCGGACTCTCAGAACTTTACTGTGGACATAGTCGTCCTGGACACTTTGTTGGCGTCGCAACGGTCGTTTGTAAACTGTTTAACATTGTACAACCAGACATTGCCTTTTTTGGCAAAAAAGACTTCCAACAGTTACGTGTTATCCGAAAAATGGTCGCTGATTTATGCATCCCAATTGAAATTGTGGGCATTCCCATTGTTCGTGCGGATTCGGGCTTAGCACTGAGCTCTCGTAATGGTTACTTATCTGCCGAAGAATTGGCGGCAGCCAGCCAAATGCACCAAGTTTTAATGGACTGTGCTGATAAAATACGTCAAGGCGAGCGTTCATTTAGAGAGCTCGAAGACTCTGCGCTCAACCTTTTAGAAAGTTCTGGATTTAAGCGCGACTATCTTCGCATTGTCAGGCAAGAAGACCTTTTAGCAGCGCAGACTGAAGACACCAAGCTGGTTATTTTGGCTGCTGCATACATGAGACACACACGCTTGATCGACAATATCGAGATCGATCTTTAAAAAGCCCTCAAGGTCACCTTCCGACCTATTTCTAATGGGCATCCAACTTGACAGAATGGCTCTATTTCGCGCAGACTCAAAGGGTCTGCCGAGATACGTCATAGCGGTTAGACATGTTAGTTTGTAGCTGCGAAATGCTCGGCGTTTGATTAGCCTTATTAACGTCATTCACGAGCATGAATCGGTGTAGGATATTTTTACCAATTCATGAGGAATACACATGCGCGAAGTTGTAATTGTTGCTGCTGGCCGAACGGCTGTAGGCGCATTTAATGGTTCTCTTGCTTCCTTGTCTGCTGCCACACTCGGCGCCACGGTAATCAAAGGATTACTCGACAAGCATGCGATTAACCCTGCGGAAGTAGATGAAGTCATTTTTGGTCAAGTTTTAACCGCTGGTTGTGGACAAAACCCAGCTCGTCAGGCGCTTATTCATGCCGGCATTCCACAAGAAGTTCCCGCAATAACCATCAATAAAGTCTGCGGTTCTGGCTTAAAAGCTATCCAGATGGCAGTTCAAGCGATTCGCTGTGGTGATGCTGATATGATCATTGCGGGCGGTCAAGAAAGCATGTCTCAATCTCCACATATACTGCCTAACTCACGTAACGGTGCCCGCATGGGCGATTGGAAAATGGTCGACTCCATGATCCAAGACGGCTTATGGGATGCCTTTAACAATTACCACATGGGCATCACGACTGAAAATATCGTTGAAAAATACGGTTTTACTCGTGAAGAACAGGATGCATTTGCACTCGCATCACAGAACAAAGCTGAAGCTGCAGTGACAGCTGGGCGCTTCAAAGACGAGATCATTCCAGTGCTGATTCCTCAGCGTAAAGGTGATCCTGTTGTATTCGACACAGATGAGCAACCACGACTTGGCTGCACGCTTGAGATGTTAGAAAAATTACGCCCTGCCTTTAAAAAAGATGGCACGGTCACAGCAGGTAACAGTTCCACTATCAATGATGGTGCAGCAGCCGTCATCGTTTGCTCAGCTGAAAAAGCGCAAGCCTTGGGTTTGACGCCCATTGCACGCATTGCTGCGTATGCTTCTTCCGGTGTTGATCCTGCAATCATGGGAACAGGCCCTATCTGTGCAACCCAAAAAGCACTTGAAAAAGCAGGTTGGACAGTCGATGACTTAGACCTAATCGAAGCCAACGAAGCCTTTGCTGCTCAAGCCATGTCTGTAAACAAAGATTTAGGCTGGGATACAAGCAAAGTGAATGTCAACGGCGGTGCCATTGCCTTAGGACATCCAATCGGCGCATCCGGATGCCGAATCTTCGTTTCGTTACTTCACGAAATGGCACGTAGAGATGCGAAAAAAGGCCTCGCTACACTTTGTATTGGCGGTGGAATGGGAACGGCCCTTGCGGTAGAGCGCGACTAATCGCCCAACCAGTCAGCCATTGAATAAATTGATGGCTGACTGATTTTGCTTCATACGCAATGATTTATTAAATCACCACGATCGCACCCTTTCCAACACCTTCGAACGCACGAACCTCGACTTCATAGTCTGAATACTCTTCCTTAATTTGCTCGGCTAGATGCTGCGCTATTTGCTCTACAGTTGTTTCAGTCACTAAGTCATAGCAGTAGCGAGCCGGTAATTCCAACTGAAAAGCTCCCTGAGGTGCTAAATATTCGTATCGATTTACCCCATCAATAGATTCCACACGATGAGCCAAAGTACCAATATAAATATCCGAAAATTGCTGTGACCAATACAACTCAACATCTTGGCGGCGTTTATTATCCAGCTTCACTTCCATACGAGAACGGTGGCCATGCGCAATGCGCTGACAATTTCCTTTATGTTGCTGTAAGCCGTGGCTGTAGTGATAAAAAGCGCCCTCAATTTTTTCTGCAACGAAGTGGATTTCAACACTTTCGACCTGTTCAGGAAACAATGCCAATAACTGTTCTTGAGCCCAACCTGCCACCGTTTTTTGTGTGATCTCTGCAACAGGTAGCAGTGCAATCGCTTGATGTGGTGCCTTACAAAAGAAACGCTCCCCTCCTGGGTAAAACCATTCTACCGCAGTGTCCTGCTCATCTTGAGACACCGTCAGTGACTCCATGTCACGTGCGACCACTAACATATGATCGACATGGCTATCGAGCCACGCCTTAATACGCTTTTTTACCGTGCCAAAGTCACATATCATGCCTTGGTCATCCAGCTTACCTTGTAAAATCAGCTGCGCTTCCCAAGACTCTCCCACCAAGCCACGCTGAGGATGAAGGTAAGAAAAGTCAACATGGGTTAGGTTATCAACAAAGAGTTTCACAGCCACCTCAATCTATCGGTTAAGAGTCGCTATTTTAGCGTAAACCGCCGTGACTTTCATGACACAAACTTTAAGGATATTGGCTGTATTCTAGGATAGGGTATACTCTCTTTTTTCGAAGGATTAACAGGCCTTATGCGTTTAGACAAATATTTAGCTCAAGCCACCGGACAATCTCGCAAAGATGTTAAACGACTTATCCATGCATGGTTGGTTTCGGTCAATGGCGAACCTGAACGTGATTCAGGTCGGCATATCTTAGAGACCGATGAAGTTGAGGTGGAAGGCACGTTACTCTCACAGCCTCGCCCGCTCTATATCATGCTATATAAGCCCGAAGGCTATGTCTGCGCGACAGACGATCCAACCCACCCAACCGTACTAACGCTCATTGACTCTCCGAGAGCTAACGCGCTACACATTGCTGGACGCCTAGACATAGATGCCACAGGGTTAGTGTTGCTCACGGATGACGGTAAATGGTCACACCAAGTCACTTCTCCGAAACACAAAACAGATAAGCTCTACCATGTCAGCCTTGCCGACCCGCTAGATGCTAACGCTGAAGCGCTCTTTGAAACAGGCCTTCTCCTCAAAGGAGAAACACAACGCACGAAGCCCGCACGACTTGAGCGAATTGATGAGACCCACTGCTGGGTAACGCTCACCGAAGGGCGTTACCATCAAGTTAAGCGCATGTTTGCCGCATTAGGTAATCGTGTAACAAATTTGCATCGGCAACGAATTGGCCGCATTGAGCTGGATGAAAACCTCTCACCCGGTGAGTATCGAGAACTTACATTCGAAGAAATCCGTGACGTTAACTTAGAGAAAACTGAGACAGACGATGCAGCGCGTTGATTTTGCCTTTCAACAAGTGATGCAATACCTGAACACCACGTCACAGGAGCGCACACTATGGATTGCTGACGAGAATACGCCTTCCGATATTCCGTCTAGCGTTATAAACGTCGAAGTGATTTGCAATCGATACGATCTGTACCTTGCTTTTCAAAAAGCAGGTTGGTCTTGCGAGTTTAATGATTTCGAACTTCATGCACATTCAGACACTTCATTTGACCGTATCGTCTATCGTATTTCAAAAGAGAAGCCCCTAGTACACCATATCATCAATCATGCATTACGCATGTTAAAAACCAATGGGTGTTTGATTCTTATTGGTGACAAATCAGAAGGTATTAAAACATTCAGCCGTAAAACGTCCGTTCTTTTTCAAACCCCCTTAGTCGAACACAAAGTGACTGGCAGTTTATGGGTGTCAGAACATACCAAAAGCCATCAGACATCAGATACCGACTGGCTGGATGATCAAAACTACTCCGAGCTTCGGACTAAATCCTTCGACAATGGCAAAACTTACTACACTAAACCTGGTCTGTTTGGCTGGCAAAAAATTGATAAAGGCAGTGCATTTCTCATCGATGAATTGCCTAACATGCTTGGGGACGCCTCATTGATACAGGGATCCGTACTCGATTTAGGTTGTGGTTTTGGATATCTGAGTGTTGAGTTGGCAAAATACCCAATTGAGTTAACCTGTACGGATAATAATGCCGCCGCATTGCTTGCATGCGCTGCAAACCTGACATATGTAGACCATCAAGGAAGAGTTGTTCCTTCCGATGCAGGTGCTGAACTTTCAAGCAACTCCTTTGATCTTATTGTCTGCAACCCACCCTTCCATTCTGGCTTCTCAACTTCGTCCGAGTTAACGCAACGCTTTTTAAACCAGACAGCTCGTTTGTTAAAACCCAAGGGGATTGCATGCTTTGTTGTAAACCAACACATTGCACTAGAAAAAATCGCTTTGTCATATTTTAGAGATGTTAAACTATGCGCTGACAACGGCCATTTTAAACTTTTAACCCTGCAAGCCCCTAAAATTTAGAAGGATTCAATATGACCCTTGAATACTTGCGTCAGGCACTATTCTTTTTTAAATCGCATTTAATGGCATTGGCTGCGATTCAGCTGCCATTTTTACTTATTCTAGCGCTTCTCAAATTCAGTGCAACGGGTCAATTGAGCGATGAGATGGACACTCTTCCATCCAGTTTTTTATTAATCGGCCTTTTGGAGTTGGCTCTTTTACCCCTGTACTGGGGGGCAACCATTTTTTACATGAAGTCTGTTCTTGATGGCAATCCTCTACCCACCTTACAAGCCATTAGTCTTGGAATTAGTAGCTGGGGGCGGTTACTGATCACCTACCTTCTAAATGGGTTGGCGGTAATGGCTGGTTTAATCATGCTCATCATTCCCGGCGTATTTGTCGGTGTTCGCCTTTCCTTTGCAGACTATATTTGCGTGTTAGAAGGCAAAACGGCGTCTACATCACTTAAGCAAAGCTGGGGCCAATCTAAAGAGTTTTTCTGGACATTGCTGCAAGGCTATTTATTAATTTTCGTCTCACTTCTCCTTATGCAAATGCTCATAGAAAACATCGTCGGCTCTTCAGGCATTAGTATTCTGTTATCACTTGTAATTGATTTTTGCTCAATACTCATCACTATTTTTGGCTTTAGGCTCTACACTCTGTCTCAAGACAAAGTGTAAAACGGCCATTTTTTCCATAAAAAAACCTCACTCCTTAGAGTGAGGTTTTTTATTTAGAAGCCAGATCCCGCTGAATTAACCAGCAACAGACTCATCTTCAAGTGTGTCTTTCATTGAAAGTTTGATGCGACCACGAACATCAACATCCAGCACTTTCACTTTAACGACATCGCCCATGTTGATGTAATCCGTTACAGCCTTCACACGCTCGTTAGCGATCTGAGAGATGTGAACCAAACCGTCTTTTCCAGGCAGGATATTAACAAACGCACCGAACTCTTCGATACGAACAACGGTACCTTCGTAGATTTTACCGACTTCAGCTTCCGCCGTAATCGCCAATACACGCTCAAGAGCAGCCTTCGCAGCAGGACGGCTAGCCGCATAAATACGAACTGTACCATCATCTTCAATATCAATAGCCGCACCTGTCTCTTCAGTTAAAGCACGGATAGTCGCACCGCCTTTACCAATCAAGTCACGGATTTTTTCTGGGTTTACTTTAATCTGAGTCATCGCAGGCGCATTCTCTGGCAGCTCTGGACGGCTATAACCAATAACCTTCGCCATCTCACGCAGAATATGCTTACGAGCTTCTAATGCCTGCTCCAGCGCAATCTCCATGATTTGCTCAGTGATACCTGTGATTTTGATATCCATCTGCAGAGCCGTGATACCGTTATCAGTACCTGCAACTTTAAAGTCCATGTCACCTAAGTGATCTTCATCACCAAGGATATCGGTCAACACAGCAAAACGCTCGCCTTCTTTCACTAAGCCCATTGCAATACCCGCAACAGGTGCTTTCAATGGAACGCCCGCATCCATCAATGCAAGTGATGCACCACAGACAGATGCCATCGAACTTGAACCATTGGATTCAGTGATTTCAGATACAACGCGGATAGCATACGGAAAATCGTCATTCGACGGCAATACCGCTTGAATACCACGACGCGCCAAACGTCCATGCCCAATTTCACGACGACCCGGGCCAGCCATACGGCCTGCTTCACCTACTGAATAGGATGGGAAGTTATACTGCAGCATAAAACCATCTTTACGCTCACCTTCGATCGCATCGATGATTTGCATGTCACGGTTTGTACCCAGCGTACAAGTCACGATTGCCTGAGTTTCGCCACGCGTAAACAAAGACGAACCATGAACGCTTTTTAGCATGTCAATTTCAACACTGATTGGACGAACAGTTTTAGTATCACGTCCATCAATACGAGGTTGACCTTCTAAGATACGGTCACGTACGGTATCTTTCTCAACCGAAGAGAATACTTTCTTAACCGCATCAGCCGATGGCGCTGATTCTGCATCGGTTACCAAGGCCGCAAGCACTTCGTCACGCAAGGCGCGCACAGTGTCTTGGCGCAGTACTTTATCAGCCACTTGGTACGCATCATTCAAACGAGCACCCAAGAGATCTTTGACCTGCTGAGTCAAACTCAAGTCTTTCTCAACTGGCGTCCAATCCCAAGTTGGTTTAGCAGCGATAGCAGCTAACTCATTGATCGCATTGATCACAACTTGGAACTCTTGATGCGCAAACAAAACGCCGCCAAGCATTTCGTCTTCGGTTAACTCTTTCGCTTCTGACTCAACCATTAAGATTGCATCAGACGTTCCAGCCACAACCATGTCAAGTTCAGAATCCGCTAACTCTGCATAGGTTGGATTTAAGATATAACCGCGCTCTTCTGTGAAACCAACGCGAGCAGCGCCAATTGGGCCTTCAAATGGAATACCAGAGATCGCTAGAGCGGCAGAGGTTCCAATCATGGCTGCAATATCTGAATCCGTGCCAACATCAGCGGACATCACCTGACAGACAACTTGGACTTCATTCATGAAGCCTTTAGGAAATAAAGGACGAATCGGACGGTCGATCAAGCGTGAAGTGAGTGTTTCTTTTTCGGTAGGGCGAGCTTCACGCTTAAAGAAGCCACCCGGAATACGGCCAACGGCGTAGTAACGCTCTTGATAATGAACAGACAGTGGGAAAAAATCCTGTCCAGGCTTAGCTTCTTTTACACCCACAACGGTGCATAGAACCTGAGTTTTTTCATCAATCGTCACCATTACAGCACCTGTTGCTTGACGCGCAACTTTGCCTGTTTCTAACGTAACGTTTTGCTGACCAAATTGGAATGTTTTAGTAATCGCTTGCACGATAAATTCTCCTTAACAAAGCTGAGATCAGTGCTGAGCGACTCAATCATACCCTTCTTTTGACCAGTACTCAGATAAAGACTGTCCAGTCTTTATCTGAGTACAGGCCGGATGATTCATAACATTCAGAACTGACCATAAAAATAGGGCCATACACTGTATGGCCCCGAGGTAACACGGTATCTTAGCGACGCAGACCTAAACGGCCAATCAGCTTAAGGTAACGGTCAACATCTTTTCTTTTCAAATAATCCAACAGCTTACGACGTTGGTTTACCATACGAATCAAACCACGACGTGAGTGGTGGTCTTGCTTGTTGGTTTTGAAGTGACCTTGCAGGCCTTCAATGTTCGCAGTTAACAATGCGACTTGTACTTCAGGAGAACCAGTATCACCCTCCGCACGAGCATAACTTGCAACGATTTCTGCTTTCTTTTCTACGCTTAACGCCATTTAAATCTCCTTAACAATATGCTCACAACCCACGGGTTGCTGGTTAATAGACGCGCAGAACCAGGCATATTTCCAGAACTGCGTCAGTGCTGTGACGGCCTCAGCAGTCACAGCGAAATTATACGTCATCGCTTCGGATGAGGCGTTTGCCTTTTAAAAGACCTGTTTCGTCTGTTTCGCCCAAGCCTAAAAAGCGGCCTGAAAGGGTATCAAACAATCGAAATTCTGAAGACACCGCTACGTCAACACGGACTCGACGACCATACAGAATATCTTCTGTTTGGCCTGCACTTAGCGTCAGTTCAGGGATGTCTGCAATCGCACTCCAAGCGGGCAATAATAACGTATCCAAAGCATTTTGTATGTAACTTTGCTCCGGATTTTCGGACATTTGCTCATCAATATAGGACTGTAACTCAGCTTGAGTTCGCATCATTTCAACAGTGAAATGCCCTGTCGTCAAACGATGCAAAGCTTTAACATGAGCCCCACAGCCTAACAACTGCCCTAAGTCCTCTACGATACTGCGTATGTAGGTTCCTTTAGAGCAACTCACTTCGAGATCAATTTCATCCGCTCTCAGAGCCAGCAAGCGTATACTATGTATTGTCACCCGACGCGATTTAACTTCAACTTCTATGCCTTGGCGAGCCAGTTTATACAAAGGCTGACCATTCAGCTTTAAGGCCGAATACATAGACGGAACTTGTTCAATTTCGCCGCTAAAATGCTCAACAAGTAAGGTTTCAACCCTCTCTTGTGTCAAATCATCAGGAACTGGACGAGTTTCAACAATCTCTCCCTCGGCATCACTGGTCGTTGTTCTAACGCCTAATTTTGCCGTTGTAACATAGGATTTATCAGAGTCGAGCAGATACTGAGAAAACTTTGTCGCCTCGCCTAAGCAGATAGGCAACATTCCCGTTGCTAAAGGATCAAGCGCTCCAGTATGGCCGGCCTTTTCAGCGCCATAAAGATGCTTGATCTGCTGCAGTGCTTTATTTGAGCTCATGCCCGCAGATTTATTTAATAAAAAAATGCCGTCTATACGACGGCCTTTTGGTTTACGAGCCAAAGCTTACTCCTCAGGCTTGTCTGAATCCGTGTCGGGCGTCACCCTTTTTTGCTCTTGCTGATAGGCTTGCTCTATCAAACTGTGCAAACGTCGGCCACGGTCAACACTGGCGTCAAAGTGAAACCGCAACTGCGGCATCACTCTTAGTTTAATGCCTTTCGATAATTCTTTGCGCAAAAAACCAGCCGCATGATTCAGCACTGCAAGGGATTGCTCAAGAGCAACCTCCTGCGTCTGATCACCTAATGGCATAACGGTTACGTAAACATCAGAATAACCTAGATCCTTACTGACTTTGACATAACTAATCGTCACCATGCCTAAGCGTGGGTCTTTAATTTCGCGCTGAATCAGCATCGCCAGATCCCGTTGGATCTGGTCTGATACTCGATCGGTACGTTTAAATTCGCGAGCCATAGTTCTCCGTTATAAAGTACGTTTCACTTCGATAGTGTCAAAGACTTCGATCTGGTCACCCACACGAACATCATTATAGTTCTTAACGCCGATGCCGCACTCCATGCCATTTCTGACTTCGGCAACAACATCTTTAAAGCGACGTAAAGACTCTAATTCGCCTTCATAAATAACAATGTTGTCGCGTAGTACGCGGATGCGCTTGTTACGGTAAACCGTTCCTTCGATAACCATACAGCCAGCAATCTGACCCAGCTTCGGAGAGCGGAAAACATCACGTACTTCAGCAATACCAACGATATCTTCACGATATTCAGGAGATAGCAGACCGGCCATCGCTTGCTTCACATCGTTAATGATGTCGTAAATAACACTGTAGTAACGAAGCTCAAGCTCTTCACGCTCAACAATCGCCTTGGCCTGGTTATCCGCACGGACATTGAAGCCGATTAGAATCGCGGATGAAGCCAACGCCAAGTTTGCATCAGTTTCACCAAAACCACCAATACCACTTGATACGATATTGACTTTCACTTCGTCCGTCGACAACTCTTCTAGAGACTGTGTTAAAGCTTCTAAAGAACCTCGAACATCCGCTTTGAGAACGATGTTAAGTGACTTAACATCCCCTGCCTGCATATTCGCAAACAAATTCTCTAACTTCGCTTTTTGTTGACGAGCCAGTTTAACTTCACGGAATTTGCCTTGACGGAAAAGCGCCACTTCACGCGCTTTCTTCTCAGAAGACACGACAGCAAACTCATCACCAGCATCTGGCGTTCCATCTAAACCAAGAATCTCGACTGGAATAGCAGGTCCTGCTGTATCAACTGAACGACCATTTTCATCCAACATCGCACGGACACGACCGTAGTAGAGCCCAGCCAAGACGATATCGCCTTTACGAAGTGTGCCGTTTTGTACCAATAAGGTCGAAACAGATCCGCGGCCTTTATCTAAACGTGACTCAACGACAACACCCGTAGCAGGGATGGTAGGTATGGCTTTTAATTCCAACACTTCCGCCTGAAGAAGGACTGCATCTAACAGTGCATCAATACCTTCACCGGTTTTTGCTGAAACATGCACAAACTGCACATCACCGCCCCATTCTTCTGAAATAACATCGCGCTGCGCTAATTCACTACGAACACGATCTAGATCAGCATCTGGCTTATCAATCTTATTCACGGCAACAACGATCGGCACATTACCAGCTTTGGCGTGCTGAATAGCCTCCTCTGTTTGCGGCATCACGCCATCATCAGCAGCAACGACCAAGATCACGATATCCGTAAGCTTAGCACCACGCGCACGCATCGCAGTAAAGGCAGCATGCCCCGGTGTATCCAAGAAGGTAACCATGCCATTATCGGTTTCAACATGGTAAGCACCGATATGCTGGGTGATACCGCCCGACTCGCCCGCAGCGACCTTTGCTTTACGAATATAGTCCAGCAAAGAGGTCTTGCCGTGGTCGACGTGTCCCATAACGGTAACAACAGGAGCACGATGCATTTCTTCACCTTCGTGAGCCTGCATGCTTTCAAGCAACGCATCTTCAACTGCGTTTTCTTGCATCGCTGTTGCTTTATGCCCCATTTCCTCTACGACCAGCATTGCTGTGTCTTGATCAAGGATTTGGTTAATGGTTGCCATTGCACCCATTTTGAACATTACTTTTATAACTTCAGCCGCCTTAACAGACATTTTCTTCGCCAACTCGGCGACAGTAATGCTTTCTGGCAGGCTTACTTCATGAACCACTGGGCCTGTCGGCTTTTCAAAACCGTGCTGGTTTTGGACACGACCACGAGCATTTGCACGCTTTGGACTTTTACCAGGACGACGAGTGCCTCTAGGCATCTCTTCTTCGCCAACAGACGGTGCTCTAGCAGCAATAGGCTTGCCACGTCTAGGAATTTCATCCGCGTCTTTATTGCGGCCTCTTTCCTTGTTGTTACGCGCATCTTTAGTTTTAGACGGCGCTTTTTTGTCTTTGTCTGGTGACGAATCATCAGCGGTACGCGGCTTTTTAGCAGCAACTGCATCGCCAGCATTCGAAGTCACCTCTTTTTGAGTAGACTCAACAGCAGCTGATTTTGTTTCAGATACAGGCTCAGAGACTTCAGAAACTGTTGACGTAACTGACTCAGCCGTTGATGACTGCCCTTCGACCGACGGAACAGCGGTATTCACCGCAGTATCGTTCACTGCAGTATCTGTAACCAGGGTTTCAGCTGCCTGTACCACTTCAGGTACAGCCGGATTTGGCTGAGGCTGAGCATCTTGAGCCACTTGGTTTTCAAGCTCATCGCGCTTTACATAGGTGCGTTTTTTACGCACTTCAACATTGACCGTTTTTCGTTTCCCAGATGCACCTGAGACCTTCAATTGCGATGTTGTTTTACGCTTAAGTGTAATTTTGATCGGCTCATTTCCAGTTGATTGCTCACCATGAGACTTTTTCAAAAAATTTAACAGTGACTGACGCTCAGCATCAGTTACATTAGATGTTTCATTCTTACCTTTGATACCGGCATCTTGCATCTGCTTGAGCAATCGCTCAACGGATACACCAACCACATCGGCAAGTTGTTTAACGGTTACTTCTGCCATAAATGGGTTCCTCTTCTCCGTTGATATTTACTGACTTTCCGAAAACCAAGGCGCGCGTGCAGTCATAATTAACTGTGCTGCCTGCTCTTCTGTGATGCCTTCGATCTCAAGAAGATCGTCAATAGACTGCTCTGCAAGATCTTCCATCGTGATGATTCCCACAGAAGCCATTTGATAGGCCAGTGTGCGTTCCATCCCTTCCATATTAAGGAGGTCCTCAGCAGGTTCTGCATCACCTAATTGCTCTTCAGAAGCGATAGCTAAATTAAGAAGCGCATCTTTTGCTCGTGCTCTTAAGGTTTCAACTAGGTCTTCATCAAAGCCAACAATTTGTAGCATCTCGTCGACGGGCACATATGCAACCTCTTCTAATGAGGTAAAGCCTTCGTCAACCAGAATTTGTGCTAGTTCTTCATCCGCATCTAAGTGTTGAATAAAGGTCTGAATAACATTCCCCACTTCAGTCTGATGCTTCGCTTGAGCTTCGGCTTCACTCATTACATTAAGCTTCCATTTAGTCAGCTCACTTGCCAAGCGTACATTTTGACCACTGCGTCCTATCGCCATTGCCAAGGCTTCTTCCGCGACAGCAACGTCCATAGAATGGCTGTCTTCATCAATGATGATCGAAGCCACTTCAGCTGGCGCCATAGCATTAATAACCAATTGAGCAGGATTATCATCCCAAAGTACGATATCTACACGTTCGCCCCCCAATTCATTGGAAACAGCTTGAACGCGCGCGCCTCTCATCCCAACACAAGCACCAACAGGATCAATGCGTCCATCATTGGTTTTAACTGCAATCTTAGCTCTGGAACCTGGATCTCTCGCTGCAGCACGAATCTCAATAACATCTTCGGCGACTTCGGGAACTTCAATGCTAAAAAGTTGAATTAGCATCTCAGGACTGGTCCGGCTCAATATTAACTGTGGTCCACGCCCTTCAGCACGTACCTCAGCTAAAACGGCTCTAACTCGATCGCCCATTCTAAAACTTTCTCTAGGCAAAAGATTTTCACGCGGAAGCAAGGCTTCTGCATTATTACCTAGATCGATAATCACGTTATCGCGCGTAACCTTTTTAACCGTACCTGCAATGAGCTCACCTTGACGGTCACGGTATTGATCTACAACTTTCGCTCTTTCCGCTTCACGCACTTTTTGAACGATAACCTGCTTAGCGGTTTGGGCGGCAATTCGCCCGAAAGCAACAGAGTCAACTTGCTCTTCATGAATATCACCCGGCTGAAGCTTGACATCTATTTCTTCAGCTTCTTGCAGAGTAAGTTCAGTTCCCAATGCTGGAACGCAAGTATTATCAACGACCAACCAACGACGAAACGTTTCATAGTCACCCGTTTGGCGGTCAATGACGACACGAATATCTGCATCTTCGTCATAGCGTTTTTTGGTTGCTGTTGCTAGTGCGACTTCAATCGCTTCAAAAATAACGCCTTTCGGCACATCTTTTTCATTCGATACCGCTTCTGCAACCAGCAAAATTTCTTTATTCATTATTGTGTCTCACTTGAATCTGCAAAATCATAAATACTTCAAAATTGTGGCACTACGTTTGCTTTATCAATGATATCTAAAGGAAGTATATATTCCTCATCATCGACGACCAGCAACACGTCTTCACCCTCAGTACCATTTAGTATTCCTTTGAACTTGCGTCGCCCTTCAAAAGGAACACGAAGTCGAATTTGAATAGTATGTCCAACAAAAAGCTGATAGTGCTCTAATGTATAAAGAGGTCGATCCATACCGGGCGATGAGACTTCTAAGAGATATTGATCCTTAATCGGATCTTCAACGTCTAAGACACCACTCACTTGATGACTCACTTTCGCGCAATCATCAACAGAGATTCCATCTGGGCTGTCTATAAATATTCGCAAAGTGCTATTTTTACCTGCGGATTGATACTCAATACCCCAAAGCTCGAAACCTAACGAGCTTACGGCTGGACCAATTAGGGTTTCCAGTTGTTTCAGTTTTGCCGACACACACTACCTCATTATGACCTTTGCCCTGAAACAAAAAATGGGTCTCGTGCGGACCCATTTCTGACAGGCATTTAGCCTAAATTTACCTACTAAAAAGCCCCTCTCAGGGGGCTTTTACGTTTCATACTGCCATAATACTTTAGACAAAAAACACAAAAACTTAAACAATAAGTTGAAGCATTTATAGTCTCTAAATATTATGAAATGGAGAGCAGCTAACATAGTGCACATATTATAGCAATTGCACACTAAGCGAGCAAGTAGATAAGCGCTCCCCAAAACAAGGGGATGCACTAAAACCACTTAACCCATGAACGCTCAGCTTTTACGCTGAAAATTGGTAGCGGGGACAGGATTTGAACCTATGACCTTCGGGTTATGAGCCCGACGAGCTACCAGACTGCTCCACCCCGCATCAAAACATCAAAACTTCAAAATGGTGCCGACGGCCGGACTCGAACCGGCACGAGCTAGGCTCACCACCCCCTCAAGATGGCGTGTCTACCAATTTCACCACGTCGGCTAAAACGTTACAATCAATCTGCTTGCGGTATATCGCTTGAGGGTAAATCAGCAGATCTTGGCACTTCTAACACAGGCAGTTGATTTCGCTCAGCTGCAGATTCAATTACGCTAACTGAAGGAATTCCTACTTCAGTAACATTCGCTGCACGCTCTTTAGCAAAATACGCCAATGCAAAGCTTGTTGCGAATAATATCGCTGCTGCTAGCGCCGTAATTTTTACCATAAAACTGCCGGAACCTGTGCTCCCGAATACTGTTTGGGATGCACCACCACCGAATGAGGCACCCGCTTCAGCTCCTTTACCCTGCTGAAGCAGAACTAAAGCAATAATCGCCGCTGCTAGCAGTACATGCACAATAAGAACCAGTGTTTCAATCATTTCAATCACTCACCACGAGATTCGTAGATGACCTACAAATACCCAAGAATTCATCAGCTTTTAGAGAAGCACCACCAACTAACCCACCATCTATATCTTTCATTTTAAAAAGATCTGATGCATTAGCAGCATTTACACTTCCACCGTAAAGTATACGGACTTTTTCAGCCAGTTCCTGACCATATCTAGAAGAAAATAAACTACGTATGTAGCGATGAACTTCTTGAGCTTGATCAGGCGATGCTGTCAATCCTGTTCCAATCGCCCAAACTGGCTCATAAGCCACAACAATTTCACTCGCTTCTTTCTCGGTCAGTCCATCAAGTACCGATAGCACCTGATCTGATATAACAACTTCAATTCGACCACTTTCACGTTGATCCAACGTTTCACCAACGCAAAAAATTGGAATCATTTGATATTGAAGAGCATGCTTAATTTTACTAAGCACATCAGCATCAGATTCAAACTGATTTGCCCGACGCTCAGAGTGCCCTACAATAACATACTTCGTACCAAATTCTTTCATCATACGGGCATTTACTTCACCCGTGTGCGCCCCATCACTCTGGTGCAGCGAAATATTCTGAACGCCACACATCACAGAGCTGTTTTTGAGCAACTCACAAATCTGACTCAGGTAAACATTGGGCGGGCATAATACAACATCAACGGAATCTGTCAATAGTTTATCAGCACCCTTCAGAATTGTGTTAACCAACAATTCATTTGATACCAAAGAACCATTCATTTTCCAGTTACCAGCCACCATTGCTTTACGCATGAGTTGCTCCCTTTTCAAATGAGGCGCAAATATTAACGGAGTTTCTGTTAGATTTCAACCCTACGCGTATAATTTTCAACACTTTCGGCTAAATCTGCAGCTATGCGTGCTACCTGATTAGGATCGACACCCTCAACCATCACTCTTAGAAGTGGCTCAGTACCAGAAGGTCTCAGTAAGACGCGCCCAGTATTATTAAGCAGCAGTTCTGCTTTCTCAACTTCATTGCGAAGGGATGGCATCGCTAATGGATTAACGCCTTTCGGCAATGGAACGTTTATCATAACCTGAGGCAGCTTAGCCATTTGAGACTTCAACACATGCAGCGTTTCACCCAATTCGTTCATGGCTTTTAAGACCTGTAGTGCAGCAACAATCCCATCTCCTGTCGTGCTTAAATGACGACATACAATATGCCCTGAACCTTCACCACCAAGAAGCCAACCTTGTTGAGATAGCAGTTCCAATACATATCGATCCCCTACATTAGCACGGAGGAAAGGAATATCTAAATTGGAAAGCGCCTTTTCCAAACCAAAATTGGACATTAGCGTCCCAACAACACCACCGGATAACTCATCCCTCCGGTGCATCATCATGGCAATAATAAACAGTATCTCATCGCCATCAACCACTTCTCCTGCGTGATCAACAAGAATTAACCTATCACCATCACCATCCAAGGCAATGCCGATATCTGCAGACTCATTGACAACCGCCTTACGCAAACGAGCGACATCCGTTGCACCACAATCCTTATTGATATTCAGCCCATCTGGAGATGAGGCAATTTCAACAACTTGCGCACCTAACTCACTAAATACAGATGGAGCAACATGATAAGTAGCTCCGTTAGCACAATCTAAAACGATCTTCATTCCTTTCAAACTAAGGGCACCGTTAATCGTTCCCTTGCAATACTCGATATAGCGACCCGCTGCATCATCTATTCGTTTTGCTTTACCAAGCATATCCGAAGATACAGTGGTCATTGCCAGGTCCATTTGTGCTTCAATAGCCATCTCAACCGCGTCAGGCAACTTAGTGCCCTTAGAGGAAAAAAACTTAATTCCGTTATCTTGGTAAGCATTATGGGATGCACTAATAACAATACCCGCATCGGCTCGGAAGGTTTTGGCTAGGTAGGCAATTGCTGGGGTAGGCATAGGCCCCGTTAGCAAAACATCAACGCCCGCTGCAGACAGACCTGCTTCTAACGCTGATTCAAACATATATCCTGATATACGCGTATCCTTACCTATAACAATCTTACTCCGACCCTCACGCGCAAAAACACAGCCAGCCGCCCAACCTAACTTCAATACAAAATCAGGTGTAATAGGAAAGGTACCAACAGCTCCCCGGATACCATCCGTTCCGAAATATTTACGTACCAAATTACACCTCCCAGGCTTGATTTCTAACAGCTTTAATTAATTTAAGTGCATCGACGGTTTCTTCCACATCATGAACACGCACAATACAGGCCCCTTTCTGGACAGCTAGAATAGCGGTACAAAGACTGCCGCCCAGTCGCTGCTGAGGCTCTTTTCCCGTTATGACACCCACCATTGATTTTCTTGAAGTACCACTCAATACAGGATACCCCAATGTACAAATTTCATCTAAACGATTTAAGAGTTGTAAATTATGCGCCAAACTTTTCCCAAAGCCAAAACCCGGATCTAGAATAATCTGATCCTTCGACACACCTGCGCTTTCACATCGACGAGCATAACTGAGCAAAGTATGTGAAACTTCATCTATCACATTTTCATACTGAGGCTTTTCTTGCATAGTGGCAGGCGCGCCTTGCATGTGCATCAAACAAACTGGCAGTTTTGAATTCACGACGGCCTCTAATGCACCATCCAAACGTAAAGCTCTTACATCATTAATCAACCCCACGCCCAGCCCAGCAGCGACTGACATCACGACCGGCTGACTGGTATCAACAGAAACAACCACATCAAACTCAGCCACTAAACGCTCAATAACAGGTGCGACTCTATCCAACTCTTGCTGAGCACTCACTTCAACAGCACCCGGTCGCGTAGACTCACCACCTACATCTAGTATCTGAGCACCAGCCATCACCATCTGGTTGGCCTGACTTATTACTGCGTTCAAAGAAAGGTGGTCATTCTGATAATAACGGCCACCATCCGAGAACGAATCGGGGGTAACGTTGAGTATCCCCATGACTTTAGGCTCATCTAGATTAAGCCACTTAGTTCCACACTGGATTGATTTCATATCGATGCCCTAACAACTCACCAACAACGCATTGGCAAAACAGAAAGTAATTTACAAATAAAAAGCTGGCATAAGCCAGCTTTTTATTTGATTAGAACTCAATATCTATTTTGAGTCAGGCTTTCCTGTCCAAGGATCAACCGATCCAGTTGACTCATCAGTGTCTGAAGATTCTTTTCGATCCTTAGATTCATGAGCATCATTGGATTGACCATCGTCTGAATCAGACTCTTTCTCGTCAAGGACTGACGAGGATTCAGGCTCAACTGAAGAAGGCTTTAATGGCTCTGAATTAGGCCGTTCAGCCGTTTCATCCCAGCCATCAGGCGCCGTTACTGGCTCTCTTGCCATAAGCTCATCTAATTGCTTCGAACCAATTGTTTCATACTTAATGAGCGCTTGAGTCATTGTTTCAAGAATGTCACGGTTCTCAGTCAGTAATTGGTATGCTTTTGCATAACAAGTGTCGATAATCTTTTTAACCTCAGCGTCAATTTTACGCTGAGTATCTTCTGACTTAGCCTTGGCACCACCGCCCATGCCTCGACCAAAAGGATCATCATCTTCTTCAGCATAAAGCAAGGGACCAAGCTCTTCACTTAAACCCCATTTTGTCACCATGTTCCGAGCCAAAGTAGTAGCACGCTGAATGTCATTCGATGCACCCGTCGTGACCCCTTCTTTACCCAAGGTCATTTCCTCAGCAATACGACCGCCGTACAGCGAACATATTTGAGAAATAATACCTTGTCGACTAAAGCTATAACGGTCTTCAGCAGGAAGAAACATTGTCACACCCAATGCTCTACCACGAGGAATAATTGACACTTTATAGACCGGATCATGCTCAGGCATTAAACGACCGACAATTGCATGGCCCGATTCATGATAGGCTGTATTGAGTCGCTCTTTATAAGACATCACCATAGATTTACGCTCAGCGCCCATCATGATTTTGTCTTTGGCTTTCTCAAACTGCTCCATTCCAACGACACGCTTACCTTCTCTTGCTGCAAACAAAGCGGCTTCGTTAACTAGGTTTGCCAAGTCAGCGCCAGAGAAGCCTGGTGTTCCGCGCGCAATTAAATCGGATCGAACATCATCGCCAAGCGGCACTTTTCTCATATGGACTTTAAGAATTTGATCGCGACCACGAATGTCTGGTAAACCAACATGAACTTGGCGGTCAAAACGGCCTGGACGCAATAAAGCTGGATCAAGTACATCTGGACGGTTAGTCGCCGCAATAACAATGATCCCTTCCGTGCCTTCAAAGCCGTCCATTTCAACCAAAAGCTGGTTTAGGGTCTGCTCACGCTCATCATTACCGCCACCTAGGCCTACGCCACGACTGCGACCAACGGCATCAATCTCGTCGATAAAGATAATGCAAGGAGCGTGTTTCTTAGCTTGATCGAACATATCACGAACACGTGACGCACCGACACCGACAAACATTTCAACAAAATCAGAGCCCGATATACTGAAGAAAGGAACCTTTGCCTCTCCTGCAATTGCTTTTGCAAGCAAGGTTTTACCCGTACCAGGAGAGCCTGACATCAAAACGCCTCGTGGAATGTGTCCACCTAAACGCTGAAACTTTCCTGGATCGCGAAGATAATCAACAAGCTCGGCAACTTCTTCTTTTGCCTCTTCAACACCCGCAACATCATCGAACGTTGTTTTAATCTGATCTTCACTCATCATTCTGGCTTTTGATTTGCCGAAGGACATTGGGCCACCACGGCCACCGCCGCCGCCTTGCATCTGACGCATGAAAAACATGAAAATTGCGATAATAATCAGGATAGGAAAGGCTGCAACTAAGAGTTGAGACCAAATACTTTGTCCTTCAGGTTGTTTACCTTCAACGGCAACATTATTCGCTAACAAGTCATCGATTAGCTTAGGATCCTGCACTGCTGGTCTAATAGTGACAAAGGTTTCACCTGTTGGCCTTTGTCCAGTGATTGTAAAACCATCAATCACAACTTTAGAGACACTTCCTGACTGAACCTCAGTTACAAACTCTGAGTAGCTCAGCGTCCGGGCATCTGGCTCTGTGCTAAAATTATTAAAGACGGTCAGAAGAACCGCTGCTATGACGAGCCACAGCACTAAGTTTTTTGCCATATCGTTCAAAGGTCCACCCTCAGTTTATCTTTTTAATGACCATAAGATCATCATAACACAGGTAATTCGATCTACCTGATATTTTCCTCTGACTAATTGATCAATCGAGTTGATAAATTAATCTAATCGAGCATTCAGTCTGCATTTACTTTCACACCTTATCGCAATTATCGCTTTAAGTTACGAAAATAATACTTGGTAAGATCAAAAAAACAACACAAGCATTGAACTCCGTTGCCACATCAATACCACCGCCAAGCCAAAGACAACGCGCACCTAAGAACCTATATGAGGTATTAATTTAGAATTACAACCCCTTACAAAGCGACGAAGCAGAGTCGCCCAAACAATTGGCGTGTTCGTTGAATGAGTAACTAGCCCTAAGTTAGATGCTAATTTTCCATAAACGTTCAAGCCTCAGCAGATCAAATACACCTCATCCATCAAGACCAAAGCGCCAACTTTAGAGCTTCACGACTACTCACTAACCAGTGAGTGTTGTAGAATGCTGTTCTGACTATTATTAGGCACTAAATGCCTCAACCCGAATTACGAGATAAACATTTTAGTATGAGCTTAACGCCTGAGCAAAAAAAACATTTTCGCACGATTGGACATCAACTCAATCCGATTGTCATGGTCGCGGGAAATGGCTTGTCCGAGAATATTCAATTGGAAGTTGATCGAGCATTAGAGGATCACGAACTCATTAAAGTTCGCTTCTCTGTTGGAGACCGCCAACTCAAAAAGCAGCTGATTCAAGAGCTTTGCGTGATTGTTGAAGCAACGCTTGTACAAGAAATTGGCAATCTTGCCTTGTTGTACAGAAAATCAAGCGCTCCGAATCCTAAGCTGTCGAATTTAATGCGCTCTGTATAAATTCGCTGGGCGTTACAACTACAGCCACCCCAAAGGAAAATGAGGTGGCTGCAGCAGATTTAGACTGTGTGCGTTACGAGGGTAATTTCATACTCTGTCATGCCTGCTGGCGTATTGACAGCTGTAACGTCACCTTCCTCTTTGCCTATCAAAGCTCTTGCTATAGGTGAGTTCACAGATATTTTTTGCTTCTTAATATCCGCCTCATCATCTCCAACAATCTGATAAGACACCTCTTCATCCGTATCCAGATTAACAAGGCTCACCGTCACGCCAAAAATAACTTTTCCGGTATGAGGTATTTTGGATACATCAATAATCTGTGCTAAAGAGAGTTTATACTCCAACTCTCTTATGCGCCCTTCAATAAAGCCCTGCTGCTCACGAGCCGCATGGTACTCTGCATTTTCCTTAAGATCGCCATGAGCACGAGCTTCAGCAATATCAGCAATTACTTTTGGACGATCTTTTGTCTTAAGCTGCTCAAGCTCAGCTCTCAACGCAGCCTCTCCGGCAACAGTCATAGGAACACGACTCATGAGAACACTCCTGCATGCAAATCTTGTAGGCGACGAACAACTTTTTCTTCACCAAATTTCAAGCCTTCGGTCACGGCGGCAGCTCCAGCAAGAGTTGTCGTGTAAGGCACTTTATGCTGAATCGCTGCACGACGAATCGCAGCGGAATCGGCTATCGCTTTACGACCTTCAGTTGTATTAATGACATAAGCTATATCGCCATTTTTCATTAAATCAACAATATTTGGACGACCTTCCATTACTTTATTAACACGCTCAACATGTAAGCCTGCCTTTTCTAGCAAGCTAGCAGTGCCCGACGTCGCGATCAACTTAAAACCTAATTCAACTAAATCTTTAGCAACAGGAACAACGGCTTCTTTATCTACGTCACGAACAGAGATAAAGGCTTTACCCTTAATCGGCATTTTTTCACCAGCACCTATCTGAGCCTTCATGAAGGCCTCTCCGAAGCTAGTGCCCACACCCATCACTTCACCCGTTGATTTCATCTCTGGGCCTAATATGGGGTCAACGCCTGGGAATTTATTGAACGGGAAAACCGCCTCCTTAACGCTGAAGAACTTAGGAATGATTTCTTCAGTAAACCCAAGTTCAGGTAAGGTTTTACCCGTCATAACCAATGCAGCTATTTTGGCCAGTGAAACACCAATGCACTTAGAAACAAAAGGTACCGTTCTCGATGCGCGCGGATTCACTTCAATAACGTAAATTTCGCCATTTTGATAGGCCAACTGCACGTTCATTAAGCCGATAACACCGAGCTCTAAAGCCATTTTACGGACCATTTCTCTCATGGCATCTTGCACGTCTGCAGCTAAGCTGTAGGGTGGCAAGGAGCAAGCAGAGTCACCTGAGTGAACACCCGCTTGTTCAATGTGCTGCATAATCGCGCCAATAACAACAGTTGTACCATCACATACCGCATCTATATCAACTTCAACCGCTGCATTTAAGAAATGATCAAGCAGTACGGGCGCATCATTCGAGACTTTAACCGCATTTTGCATATACTGACGCAATTCAGACTCTTTATAGACGATCTCCATTGCTCTTCCACCTAACACATACGATGGGCGAACAACTAATGGATAACCTATTTTTTCTGCTTCAATCACGGCCTGTTCTAAACTACGTACAGTCGCATTTTCAGGTTGCTTTAAACCTAAACGTTTAAGCATCTGCTGGAACAATTCACGATCTTCTGCACGATCAATAGCCTCTGGAGGTGTTCCAATAATTGGCACCCCTGCCTGCTCAAGAGCAACAGCAAGTTTCAAAGGTGTCTGACCACCGTACTGAACAATAACCCCTTTAGGCTTTTCAACGGCAACAATTTCAAGCACGTCTTCAAGTGTAATCGGCTCAAAGTACAAGCGATCTGATGTATCGTAATCAGTTGAAACAGTCTCTGGATTACAATTGACCATGATCGTTTCATAGCCGTCTTCACGAGCCGCTAATGCCGCATGAACACAGCAATAATCGAATTCAATGCCTTGACCTATACGGTTTGGACCTCCACCGATGACCATGATTTTCTCACGATCAGAAGGAGCTGCTTCGCACTCTTCATCATAGGTTGAGTACATATAGGCTGTGTCTGTTGCAAACTCAGCAGCACAGGTGTCAACACGCTTAAATACCGGACGAATATTAAAAGAGTGACGCTGTTTTCTGAATTGCTTTTCGGTAACACCTAAGAGTTTAGCTAAACGCGCATCTGAAAAACCTTTGCGCTTAAGTCTAAAAATATCATTCTTGCTTAGATCAGTTAAGGTGCTTTGAGCAACCCTAGCCTCATCCTTAATAATGTCTTCAATTTGAACCAAGAACCAAGGATCGACCCCGGAGAGCTTATAGATTTCGTCAACGCTCATTCCTAAGCGGAAAGCGTCACCTATATACCAAATTCGCTCGCTACCTGGCTGCTGCAATTCTCTAACGAGATCGCTTTTAACGTCTTCTGCGTTCAAGTCAACGATAGGATCAAAACCAGTGGCGCCAACTTCAAGCCCACGCAGTGCTTTTTGCAGCGACTCTTGCTGGTTACGACCAATCGCCATCACTTCACCAACGGATTTCATTTGCGTGGTTAAGCGGTCATTGGCTTGTGGGAACTTTTCGAAGGTAAAACGCGGTATTTTAGTTACGACATAGTCAATCGAGGGCTCGAAAGAAGCAGGGGTACGACCACCTGTAATTTCGTTTTGCAGCTCATCGAGTGTGTAACCTACAGCAAGCTTCGCCGCAACCTTTGCTATTGGGAAACCCGTCGCTTTTGAGGCCAATGCTGAGGAGCGAGACACCCTAGGGTTCATCTCGATGATTACCATACGACCAGTCGTCGGGCAAATACCAAACTGAACGTTAGAACCACCTGTTTCAACACCAATTTCACGTAGAACTGCAATCGATGCATCACGCATTAATTGATATTCTTTGTCAGTCAATGTTTGTGCAGGAGCAACTGTGATGCTATCACCCGTGTGAACACCCATGGCATCAAAGTTTTCAATTGAACAGATAATAATACAGTTGTCATTCTTGTCGCGAACAACTTCCATTTCATATTCTTTCCAGCCAATCAATGATTCATCGATCAGCAGTTCTGAGGTTGGCGACAAATCAAGGCCGCGCTCACAGATTTCGATAAATTCTTCGCGATTATATGCAATACCGCCGCCTGATCCGCCCATTGTGAATGATGGACGAATGATTGCAGGAAAACCGATAGAGTCGAGAACTTGAAGCGCTTCTTCCATGCTGTGTGCAATCGCTGAGCGAGGGCACTCCAGGCCAATGCTGCGCATGGCTTTATCGAAACGTTCGCGGTCTTCAGCCTTATCAATCGCATCCTGCGTAGCACCAATCATTTCGACGCCGTACTGAGCCAGAACACCCTCACGATCCAAGTCAAGAGCACAATTCAACGCGGTTTGCCCTCCCATTGTTGGAAGCAAGGCATCAGGGCGCTCTTTCTCAATGATCTTTGCAACCGTTTTCCAATTGATGGGCTCGATGTATGTCGCATCAGCCATTGCTGGATCGGTCATAATGGTTGCAGGATTAGAGTTCACGAGAATAACACGGTAACCCTCTTCTCTCAGCGCTTTACAAGCCTGGGCACCTGAATAGTCAAATTCACATGCCTGACCTATAACAATAGGGCCGGCTCCAAGGATAAGAATACTCTGTATATCTGTACGTTTTGGCATCTGTAGTAACCAGTTGTCTTAAATTCTGTTTAGGCTTGTTTATGTGCACGCATAAGATCGATGAAATGATCAAATAAGGGTGCTACATCGCGTGGCCCTGGGCTAGCCTCTGGGTGCCCTTGAAAACTGAAAGCTGGACAGTCGGTACGGGCAATACCTTGCAATGAGCCATCGAAAAGCGACTTGTGTGTTGCCACAAGTGTGCTCGGCAGATCGCTTTCTGATACAGCAAAGCCATGGTTCTGACTCGTAATCATTACTTTGTTCGTAGACATATCTTGAACAGGATGATTTGCACCATGATGGCCAAACTTCATTTTTTCTGTCTTTGCACCAGACGCTAAGGCTAAAAGCTGATGGCCTAAGCATATGCCGAATACAGGGCGTTTTGTTTCAAGTATCTGGGCTATCGCTTCAATTGCATATGTACAAGGAGCTGGATCACCAGGACCATTTGACAGAAAAACACCGTCAGGATTAAGAGCTAATACATCTCTAGCAGACGTTTGAGCCGGAACGACAGTTAATTTACATCCGCGACTGGCCAACATTCTCAATATATTATGTTTAACACCGTAATCGTAGGCAACGACGTGAAACTCATGATCTCGATCGCTATGTGATGCATAACCAACACCTAACTTCCATTCACCTGAAGTCCACTCGTATGACTGATCAACGGTCACTTCTTTTGCTAAATCCATTCCCTTCAAACCGGGGAAAGCTTTAGCACTCTCAATCGCCTTTGACTCATCAACAGATTCCCCGGCCATGATACAGCCATTTAAGGAACCTTTTTCACGCAATAAGCGAGTTAAACGACGCGTATCTATATCGGCGATACCGATAACGCCTTTTTCAGAAAGATACGCATCTAACGTCATTTCACTACGAAAGTTACTTGCCATTAAAGGCAAGTCACGGATAACGAGACCAGATGCCCAAACTTGGTTGGACTCCTGATCTTCAGAGTTGATACCCGTGTTACCTATATGAGGGTAAGTAAGCGTCACAATTTGACGGCAGTATGATGGGTCGGTCAATATTTCTTGATAACCCGTCATCGAGGTATTAAACACAACCTCCCCGGTCGTCTCCCCGTTGGCGCCAATCGCGATCCCCCTGAAAATACTTCCGTCCTCAAGAGCAAGAATGGCTGGTCGCGTCAATGGAACCTCCCCGCATGTGCGCTGAAAAAAATAATCGAAGTGTGAAGTATAGCTGTAAAAAAGCGAGACAAAACCAGAGGCCCGCCTCGCTATTTAGAATTTTGTATTTTGCCAAAACCTGTCGGCAAACCGGCTGTATTCTAGTCGAGATAGTCAAAATAGTCCAACGCTCTTTTAGCTATTGCTGTTGAGCGACGAAAATCACTATTCGAGTTTATTTGTTTTAAGGTTTTATAAAAGCAAAAAGCCCCTGACTCATGGAATCAGGGGCTTCTCTAAATAAATGCCTGGCGATGACCTACTCTCACATGGGGAAACCCCACACTACCATCGGCGATGA
>NZ_QKRX01000002.1 GCF_003284585.1 Nitrincola tibetensis | reverse complement strand
AGTACGAAACTGCACACCAGTGGGACCGACAACACTGAATCCAGAAAAACAGCCGACTAAACAAGTAGAAAAACGAGCCGCTTAAAACGGCTAATGGTGACAACTAGCTTGAAAAACGCCGGAGGCGTTCAGGCTGTAGAAAAAGCTCTTTATCTATGCTTTGATAAGACTTTCAGGAAACGGAGGCTTCAGGATGGCAAAGTTCAAACATTATGATTACAACCAGATGTCGATGGTGGTGATTAACTACCTAGAACAGATCCAACCTGGTACGTTTGAGTTTGCACTGCATTACCTGATCTCTGAAAAACTCGACTTATCGGCTTTTCACAAGCCTTACAAAAATGATGCTGAAGGTCGCCCAGCATACGACCCAGCGATACTGCTCAAAATTCTAGTATTTGCTTATTCAAAGGGCATTACCTCCAGCCGTGAGATCCAGTGGTGCTGCGAAACGAATATCATCTTCAAAGCCTTATCTTGCGACACCGTGCCGCACTTCACTACGATTGCTCACTTTGTCAGCAGCCGAGTTCAGGCGATTGAAAGCTTATTTGAACAAGTGCTACTCATCTGTGATCAACAAGGACTGTTAGGCAATGAACTCTTTGCCATTGATGGTTGTAAGATGCGCTCTAATGCATCCAAGGAATGGTCTGGCACCTTTAAAGAACTGGAACAGAAGCGTCACAAACTCAAGCGCTTGATCCAGTATCATCTCAGTGAGCATCAAGAAAAAGATACCTGTGAAAGTGAAGAATCACTTGAACGTAATAATCGCAAGACTCAAACCATTCAAACACTGGATGCGGCTGCCAATAAGATCGATGCTTTTTTAAAGCAGAACCAGCCGAGGATGGGCAAAGGCAAGCGCAGCAAGGAAGTGAAGAGCAATATCACTGATCCAGAGTCAGTTAAGATGACGATTGCACTTAACGACCAGCGTGCGCCGACCTATACTGACTGGATGAATCACCGAGTGGATAGTCCTAAAGGGAAGCAAATTTATAGCCATCGAATGTCTGTTGTGGAGCCTGTGTTCGGTAACATTGGTACCAATAAAGGGCTCAGTCGTTTTAGCCTGCGAGGTAAAAACAAGGTTCAGGGTCAGTGGCAATTGTACTGTTTGGTGCATAATGTAGAGAAGTTAGCGAAATACGGTGGATTGAGCGGATGAGGCGGAAATCAGGATGATATGGCTTTTGAGTGAGGCTCTGAAGGGGCAATTGCTTAAGACCTATAAAAGTAAAAGCTAAAAAGACAGATGAAATACGTGATTGCTGACTGAAGTCAGCAATTGAAAAGAATAATATAGACTGGGCTCTGGCGGAAAAACTTGTCGAGATTAGGTTTTTCTACAAGCTCGTTAGGTCACCTGATGGAATCTCGATGTTGAAATTCATAAAAAATAATATTGCGATAATTGTTAGCTTGGCAGTGCTTCTGCTTGCAGTGATTTTCTTTACTGGGGTGTATTTCATTACATTCAGTGGGGGAGCATCTACAAAACATAGCGATTGGGACGATTTTGGTAGCTATGTTAGCGGTACAATAGGCGTTTTAGCTGCATGCTTAGCGGTAGTTTGGTTAATGATTTCTGTTCATTTACAAAAAATTGAGCTTCGAGAATTAAAAGCTCAGCTTGCGGAATCAGAGAATGAACAAAAAAAGCAAACTCATATTGGTGCGCTTTCTGCAGTACTTAATTCAAGCGTTCAAACGCTTGCCCAGTATCAAAATATTCTGATTGCATTAAATAGTGGCGAAGCACATCTTCATCCAATGGAAGACGGTACTTCAATTCACATGAGAGTGGATGATGAGTTCGCAAAGATGACTTTTTATCAAAAGCAAATGGAACGCTACCTTCAGGACAAATATCCTGAAAAACAACGTGACCATATTGATGACATTGATTCGCCGTTTTAAGTTGGCCTAACAAACGCCAGCACAAACGCGCCCTTTGGGCGCTCGACTCGCAACAAGTTGCTCGCGTGTGTGGCTGGCGTTGAGACTGTCGGATTAGTCCCAGAGCCCTTGGCTTGTGTGGCAGGGGATGAAGGCTAGAAACCGTTAACTAAACTTTACCATCAGAGATGGCAAGGGATGGCGCGGTATAAACACTACGATTACAACCAAACCAAGATGGTAACATTCTGATTAACGAGAACAGGTGCTGAAGCTCCAGAATAAACTTAAACCGCGCTACTTTTGGTTCTTCGCGAAGTAGGTGGCCGCCTTTTTTAGGATGGCTAAATCCTCTGGTTGCTCAGCTGATTGTCGTTTCAAACGTGTCACTTCAGCCGCAAGCTCAGATTCACGCTCACTGGTATTAGACTTTTTCTCGTCAGCAGAGAGCCAGTTATACAATTGAGATTCATAAAGCTTTAATTCTCTGGCTTCGGCAGCTACGACGATCTTATCAGCCAGCTTCAGTGCTTCAGCTTTAAATTCAGCGGTATGTGTTTTGCGGACTTTCTTTGTTGACATGATTCACTTCGTTAAGTGATTGTGCTCACTTAGCAAGATGTCCAAAAGTTTTGGTACGGATCAGCGCGGTGCAATCCATATGATTAGTGCATTTTGTGTTGAAAATAGTATGGTGATTGAGCTGCTTAAAACAGCGGAAAAAAGCAATGAGATAACGGTGATTCCAGAGTTGTTAAAATTGTTAGAGATCCGAGGATGCCTTTTGATACTTGATGCGTTTAACTGTAAATTCGATATTTTAAGTGATAAATTTCAAGCTTTTTTACAATTTAGGTGTCCTAAATGCGCTCCTGATTACGTCAAAAAATTGTTTAGGCAGGCTGGTTTTAGTGAATGTTTTATTTCTGATTTTCTTGATTTTTTATCCATAAAGCAAATGAAAATAAAATTTTTTAATATAGTTTAATTCAGGATTTTCTATTGGGCTGTTGATGAAGTGACTTGATAGATAAATAAAATAATGAAAGAGCTTAATATACCTTTGTATAAAAAAGATCGTTTTGGCTACCTAAAAAAGTTAGTGTTGCTTATTATAATAGCCTGCTTGGTAGCTCGACCTAACTCACTTTTCGGTGCTCTTGTTGCATCCATATTAATTGTTCCTATATTTTTATTTTGGCTTGGCTTCTCTTCATGGTGGTTTAGGAAGTTTTCTGGTAGTAAGCTAATGGGGATATTGTTTTATTTTTTGATTTTTTTATTTATTAAGTTCGTGTATGGGTGCGCGATTCCATTTTTAAATCCTTACATAGAGGGGTTTTTTTGAAGAGGTAATATTAGTTTTCTTATGCTGTTTTGGATATTTTATGCTTATTCTTGCTTTATATAATATGTGGCTTGATGTCTCAATTGCCTCCATTTTTAATTAAAATTAAGCGATTGATTTTAATTTTTATGCTGCTCAATTCATAATGCCGATTATGTCTTTTTAGCTGATCATGGAGGGCTAACACTAAATGAAATCAAAACTATTTTTGCTAATTACAGTGCTTTGTATGTTTTGCTTGATCTTAGGTGCAAGTTACATTCCTGGCTTTAAAACATTATCTGTCACATCTGATTTGAGTTGCAGGACTACTTGTGGTTTAGGATTTCTTTTCTCTCATTTCTTCGGCCCCCAAATAGGCAATTATATTGTTGGTCTTATCTGGTCAGTAATCGGTTTGTCTTTGTTTGGGTTTGCATATCGTTTTTCTCGATAGCTTCACTCTTCAGTAATTCCAAAACGGTCCTAATATTATTGAATCGTGTTGGATACTGCCCGCATAAAAATGACATATTAGACCAGAAGCCTCCTCCTGAAAAAAATAGAATTTCAAAACCATCCAAACTCAAACGTTTAAACTACTCTATCACCTTCGATACCTCACATTGCACCCCAATCCATTGAACCAAGGCAAGTATATGAGGATCTTCCATTCGAGTTTCAGAAATTCTTAACCAGTAACTGGCAGGCGATATCACGCTTTCACAGGGGGCGATGAGTCGACCCGATTTCAAGTTATCCTGTACAAGTGAGAGGCGAGCCATTGCAACGCCGAGGCCTGCGGCGGCGGCTTCAATGGCCATATCAACACGGTTAAAGTAGTAATGATCCGCATTTTGAAGTGGCTGGATTTGCATTTGCGTAAGCCAAACGTTCCATTCGCTATGTCGATCAGCACTCGCCCATGCTTCGGTATCATGGAGGAAGGCAATGTCTTGCCAAGCCTCTGCTGCTGTCCAATCCCAGTTGCTGCGATAATGGGGTGACATAACGGGAAGTAAATATTCATTCATCATAAACCCTACGTTATGTTCACTCGCTCGATGACTTGGGCTGTAGTCGATGGCGATATCGTAGTCTAAGGGTGCATCGTTTAAGACACTGAGAGCCGCGAGCACTTCTACCCTAATGAAGGGATGAGTTCGATGAAACTCGGTTAAGCGAGGTATCAGCCAATGAAGCGCAAAGGAAGGCGTGGCTTTAAGGCGAATGATACGTTCGGTGTCCCGAGTCTTAACAGAGTCGACCGCAAGAGCGAGTGTGTTAAGCGGTTGAACAATGTTTGCGAATAGGGTTTCTCCGGTTGCTGTCATCCTGAGCGAACGAGCACTACGAACAAATAAAGGCGAACCTATTTCTTCTTCCAGCTTTCGAATTTGTTGACTGATAGCCCCTGTGGTCACACAAAGCTCGTCAGCTGCGCGCGAAAAGCTCATTAAACGTCCCACCACCTCAAAAATTCTTAATGCGGTTAGGGTTCTGGCGTTTAACATTCAATTGGCTCCAAACGTTCGAGAGTCATCAGTGTGCGTTGAGTTCTTCCTACAATATCCTTGTGTTTAGAAAAACTAAAGATAGGTTTAATAACTATCGTTTGATGGTCGCGTTAAATCAAGCAATACTTGGCGTATTAACTATCTAAATACAGGTCAGTATTCATGATTCACCTCTCAATAACCCAAGAACAACAAAGCCAGATCAGGCAAGGACAACCATTACTCTGGCTAAACCCAAAGTATCAAGAGCCTTCGTCTGCACCTGCAAAGCCCGATGTTCTAGAGATGTATGAAGCGCAAGCACGTTTAGCGCGTTTTGCGCCTGTATTATGTCAGTTGTTTCCTGAGCTTGCCGTTAGTAATGGGATTATTGAGTCTCCATTGTTGTTGGCGCCTCATTTACATCAGGCAATTGCGCCCATGGGGGCACGCACTTTGATTAAAGCCGATCATGGTTTGCCAGTCGCAGGCTCGATAAAAGCGCGAGGCGGTATTCATGAGGTGCTGTGTTTTGCTGAACAGTTGGCGCTAGATCATCAAGTTTTAAAAGATATCCATGACGATTATCAAAAGGTACTGCAGCCAGAGGTTCGGTCGCTTTTCGGTCAGTATGAAATAGCGGTGGGTAGTACGGGAAATCTTGGGCTTAGTATTGGCATTATTGGGGCGGCGCTTGGTTTTCAGGCCACCGTGCATATGTCGGTAGATGCAAAAGAGTGGAAAAAAGACCGTTTGCGTAAGCGCGGTGTGAAAGTGGTTGAGCACGATGCAGACTACGGCGCTGCGGTTGCAGCGGGACGGGCGGAGGCGGAGGCGAACCCGAGCAGTTATTTTGTGGATGATGAGAGCTCGCCGCGATTATTTATGGGATACGCAGTGGCCGCTTTACGTTTAAAGGCACAGCTGGAGGAGCAACAGATTGCGGTTGACTCGGATCATCCTTTATTCGTCTATCTTCCAGCGGGTGTGGGTGGCGCGCCAGGTGGAATTACTTTTGGTTTGAAAGCGATGTTTGGTGAATATGTGCATTGCTTTTTTGCTGAGCCCGTTCAGGCTCCTTGCATGTTACTGGGTATGGCGGGTAGGCCAGGAGCGGAGCCTGTGAGTGTGTACGAGTTTGATTTAACGATTGATACTGAAGCGGATGGCTTAGCTGTAGGTCAGGCGTCTCAGTGGGTTTGTGATGCGATTCGAGACCAATTGGCAGGGGTCTATACAGCGGAGGATGCCGCTTTGTACCAGCATTTACTTCAATTGAAAAAGCTGGAAAACATCGAGGTGGAGCCGTCAGCGGCGATTGGATGCTTAGGGCCTCAGATGCTGAATACGCCAGAGGGTAGGGCATGGATTCGGGACCATCAATTGGATGAAGTAATGGAAAAAAGTACGCATTTGATTTGGACAACGGGTGGATCTTTTGTTCCCAAGGAAGAATATCAGGCGTTTATTGATAAAGCGATCCGTTGTATTTGATGCTTGCAGAGCCATCCCTTATCCTAGGGTAGCGCTAGGTGTTGTGTCATCATAATGCTGGGTGGTATATGGGGTTTTTGAATATTTCGGTAATCTTGGTTTTTGATAGGGGTGATTAATGCTAGGGAAATGCTTGTGTGGTCAAACCGTATTTGAGTTGGATTTGCCAAAAGTTAGGGCTTATCAATGTCATTGCACTTTGTGCCGAGCCCAGAGTGGAACCTCTTCAAATTTGGGTACGATAGTCCCCGAGGCAAAATTCTCGTGGGTATCAGGTCGCAGTCACATTAAGAGTTGGGTCAAGGAGTCGGGTTTTACATCCGATTTCTGTAGCAATTGTGGCTCACCGGTTCCCAATATGCTTCGAGGAATGCCTTATTACTGGGTTCCGGTTGGTGCGCTCATCGATGCCGCTTCTGTCGAAGTTATTGCTCATCTTTGTACAAGCTCAAAAGCGACTTGGGATTCGATTGCGGATAACGCGGTGCAGTATGCGGATCTACCCGATATAAAAACCTTTATTAATGAGTTAAATGCAGAGTGAGAAGCGAAGGACGTTTTTATAAACGGATTGGGGTCTAGGATGAGCTATGTTTTTCTGGCATATATGCACCTTGTCACGGTTGTGCCTGCATTTTTGATAGGGACGTTTCTATTGTTAAACAGAAAAGGCACGTTGAAGCATAGGGCGCTAGGAAAGGTATATATGCTGCTCATGCTGTCGACTGCGCTCATTACGCTGTTTATGACCGCACAGGTTGGTCCAACACTTTTGAATCATTTTGGCTTCATACATTTATTCAGTGGCTTGGTGCTCTATTCGGTACCCGCGGCATTTTTTGCGGCGCGTAAGAAGGATTACAGAACGCATCAATATAATATGATTGGTGTCTATGTCGGTGGTATTCTGATTGCGGGCGGGTTTGCGTTTGCTCCTGGTCGGCTTTTGCATACTTGGTTATTCTAGAGTGGCGCTGGGTTTTGATTGTTTGCAAGAGTAGGGCGATGTCGCTGCTTTTGTAAACGTTGGTTGAACTTCCTGACTGTTAATTGTTAAGATTTCCGCTTTACAACAAGGAAGCCGTCGTTGCTTCATGGATGAACGTCACATTTCGCTGAGCCAAACGGCCATCAGCCTTGTTCTTCTATGAGCATCAGTCCTGCTAAACAGTAGGTTACATTGATGTTTTCACAAAAATCTTCATGCGTTAATACCCCCCAATCCAATGAGGTCATGTTATGACCCCCTTTCTGAGCCATTGCTATGCCTCGCGTGGGTCAGAGCAGGTAGAGCAAGACAAAAACTGGCTTCAGATCGAAGAGCTTGGCTCCATCACTCCCTTGGATGCGCAATTCAGTGTTCATCCGAAGAAAAATGTCCCTGATGCACTGCGCGAGGCGCTGTTCGGTCACAGTGATCCGACAGAGGCCGATTCTGTCGAGTTTGGTAATGAAGTCCCGCCGCTGGTCACTTATGCAGTGCTAGATGCCGCCAAAATGCCTTATTTGCTAACATCTGCGCGATAATCTGGGAGTGAATGTCGTGCGTTGCATGTCGAAGTCGACTGTTTTAAACCATCTGCGCAATCGGGTAATTGATGGCAAGGAACACAAAATCAGAAATCTGGTTTTCTTCTGCCATGGAACGCCTGGAACTATTGCATGGAATTATCCTGAGAGACCAGATATAGATCTCGAACCTGACGACTTCATTGGCCTGCCAAGTAATATATTCTCATTAGGTGGGCGAATATTTTCTTATGCTTGCCAGACAGCAAGACAGGGCTTTGGGCAATCTCTTGCCGATCATTTCGATGTATCGGTGAGGGCATTCTATCGGAGATCTTTCTACGAGCTATGCCTGCGTGACCCGTCGGATTCAGACAGAATTGCCACTATCTTGCGAGAACATCGTGAAACACAGGAAGGGCAAAAGATTGATATACCGCCAGATCATGAAGCTTTTCCGCATCCGGGACTTGGTACGAATATCCCTTTTACGAGAGGGCGAGCAGAAGGGACAAGGAATTACGCTCTATGGAGAAAAGGAGGGGCCATTGGTCTGCCGATTACTGGCAATACTCCAGCTGAGCAACCTTGGGGCTTCATTGAACTTCAATCGCAAGAGGAATAATGCATGAAATGGCTTTGGGTCGCGGGAGCCTGTGTTGTTCTAGCGGCCGGTATTTATACATTCATACAGGAGATGCGCATGCACGAGTATTGTCGGGTTTATAGTCCGGAGAGTTGGGGGTGGGGGGATGCTGGAGATGCTGAAATGCGTGCCAACATCTGGCCCGAAGAAATGTCACGCACTATCCACGTGCGTCTGACTCGGCTTTAAAAACATTTTGGATTGATAGATTGCAGAGGGCATGAAATACATGCCTCTGCGCTCCAATGCAGAGCTCTAGTTGGCTCGAAGCTGATACTGTACTGCCTTGTCTACGCTACGGCCATCTATTAGTTGATAGTGAAGCAGTTGTGAAAATTGAGGAGGGCGAGTGAATAAAAAGATACTTATCGTGCTTTTGATGGGATTGTTGATTTTCTTGTCTGGCATGCTATGGAACATAACACGAGATCACAGTATCAGGAAGGTAGAAATGGAATATGAAGAGTTTAAGGCCTTGGTAGAGGAGCATTTTTCAACGCGCTTTATGGATATTGACTTCCAGCCGGCAAGTACCGATTTTTTTCAGGAGATCAGGCAAAACCCCTCAGGGTGGAGTTTTCTGGTTAGACATCTTGTCGCTGACCCAACGGTTGCAATCGGGGTTAAAGATGGAGCTTCTGCTGCCTTGCTTGACTTGCCGCCTGATCAACTGGCGGAGTTTTTAGAGTTTCTGCTGACATTGGCATATTCTGACCGAAATTATATAAAGATTGCTGAGGGGGTTGCATTTAACAATTATCGAGGTGCGTTGCACATTCTTCCAGGCATGCTCCCAGATGGCAGTATCTTTGATCATTCACATCGCCCAGCGGTGCGGCGTGTATTGCAACGCTTGTGGGAGCATCCCGCCTATCCGCAAACAAGCCGTGAAGGCGATCACGATTTGGCGGACCTCTTCAGAGGGCGGTGACAAAAGGAGCGAACTTAGCCTGAGTAGGTTCGCTATCGTTTAACTCACGATTTTAGAAGCTATCCTATCAAGCTTTAACAGGTATAGTTACGTAAGGCGAAAGATGTTATTCATATCTAGGAGTTAAAAATGGTCAAAGGATTAGTGTGTTTATGGATTGTACTTCTCTGCAGTACCGGACTTCATGCGACCGAGTTTGACTCGAACACTGTGTCAGTGAGGGTTGTGGGCTCGGGGCATGATGTCATTTTAGTCAATGGGCTGGCCTCTTCACCGGAGGTGTGGGATAGCACTGTCGATCAGCTTCAGTCCCGCTATAGAGTTCATATTGTGACGATCAAAGGCTTTGCCGGAAGCAAAGCACCGTCTTCAGTGCCAGAGCATTATCTGGACGCGTTGCGTGATGACCTCCTAGGGTATATTGAGCATGCTCGATTGGATTCGCCGTCGCTGATCGGGCACTCAATGGGCGGGCTTTTGGCTTTAATGGTTGGCAGTGCCAATCCAGATGCCGTGAGTAAGGTTGTTGTGGTGGATGCGTTGCCTTTCTTTAGCTTACTGTTTAATGCCCAAGCGACGTCGGCACAAGTGGCTCCATTTGCGATGGGTTTAGAGCAGCAGTTTCTGGCAATGAGTGCAACGGAGTATGAAGCGTATGTCCGTCAGGCTGCGGGTATTATGGTTAAGTCCACGGAGGGAGTTGAAAAAATTGTGACTTGGGCCAACACTACGAATCGTGCCATTTATGCTCAATTATCCCGAGAGGTAATCGCCTATGATGCCAGAAATCTATTGGATCAAATTACAGCTCCTGTCTATGTTCTGTATGCCTATGACCGGACCATGCCAATAACGGCAGAGAAACTGGCGAGTCTTTATCAATCTGCTTACTCTCAAGCCACTACAGCCAGTCTGATGCAAGTTGATGATGCCTATCACTTTATTATGTGGGATCAGCCGGAGCGTTTTTTGGCGTTTTTGGAAGGTGTTTTATAGGCGGCTTTAATTCGTCGGCGTAAAGTGAGTAACCACAAGGGCGGTGGTGCCAATCAATCGGTGCACAAGTGCAGAGTTTAAAGTCGTAGAGGGCATTTACGTGATAAGAGAAATGACTAAATCGGATTTCGAGGCATTCTGGCCTTGTTTTAAGGCTGTTATTCAAGCGCAAGAAACCTATGCCTTTGATCCAAAAATGAGTTTTGAGGAGGCTTATGAGCTTTGGTGCAAAATGCCATTGAAGACGTTTGTGTTTGAAGAAAACCAGCAGATTTTGGGCTCTTACTACATTAAGCCGAATGCAATGGGGCCTGGTAATCATGTTTGTAATTGTGGCTACATGGTGACTGAAGCCGCGCGTGGCAAAGGGATTGCCAAAAAACTCTGTGAGCATTCTCAAGATCTGGCGATGACATTAGGCTTTGAAGCTATGCAATTCAACGCAGTTGTTTCGAGCAATGAAGTGGCGGTACAGCTCTGGCAAAAATTGGGTTTTAAGATTATCGGAACAATTCCAAGAGCTTATCGCCATGGAAAATTGGGGCATGTTGATAGTTACATCATGTACAAAGCGTTACGGGCTTGAGTGGGATTAAATTTAGGAAAGCGGGTAGGGAGTCTGTGGCTACAATAATCCTGACATAATTTGTCTGGGAAGTACTATGAATAATGAGCTACAATGAATGTACATTAATATTTTTAGTCAGATCTATGGTGGCCATGTCTGTTGCAATGAAAGTGGCGTCCCGGGTTAACCGCATGAAGCGCGGTGTTCCCTTTCCTATTACAGGGTTTTATGCTCTGGGAAATCATACGTCTGTACAAAAGTCGATCAGCCGTCTGGCACAAGAAGGTGTTGTTGTGCGAGTAGCTAAGGGCTTTTACGTGCGTCCGAAACCCTTAGCCAGTATTCCGTCTATCAAAACGACGGCGAGTGCTGAACAGGTCGCTAAGGCTTGGGCTAAAGTGAATGGTTATAAACTAGTAAGCCAGGGGCAAGAAGCGGCGTATCGTTTGGGGTTGCAAACTCAAGCTCCGATGAAAACGGTTTACTGGAGCAATGGGCCAACTAGGGAGTTTAGTATTGGTAATCAGGTTGTTGAGGTGCGACATGTTTGCGACCAAAAGCTGCGCTGGGAGAAAGCTCCAGAGGGCACTTTTTTGCGAGGGCTTCTAGTAACCCCGCCTGAGTCTGTAGACGTATCGGATCTGAAAAAGGCCGGGCAACGATTGTCTCTAACACCTGCAGAAATCAAAATAGTGGCCAAAAAGCTTAGTACGGTACCTATGCTGAATGCTTGGCAGAGTAAGCTGGCACAGCTGGAGCAGGCTCTCTGATGAATATACTTGATTTGTATCAATCTCCTAGTGGGCGTGAAGAGCTAAAACAAATATTACTGCTTGGCGCTCAAAGACACCCTGAAGGTCTTCCGGATTTTTTTCTGGAAAAAGACCTGTGGGTGACCGAAATTCTGCGCTTGCTGTATGACGAACAGCTATTAGGGGATTATGCTGTCGCGTTTAAGGGAGGAACGGCACTCAGTAAATGCTGGAAGGTTATTGATCGTTTCTCAGAGGATATTGATCTATCCATTCATTGGGCGGATTTAGCGGAAGAAGTGGACGAGCTTGCTGCTTGGGAGCTGTCAACTAAAAACCCAAGTCAGCAGAAAAAGTTCCGTGAACGCCAAACCTCCCGTCTGATGAAGTGGTCCAGCCGGTTTGTGGAGATGCTTAATCAGCGTTTTGAAGACTATGGTATTGAAGAATTGGGGGCTGAACTTGAAGCTGACTCGCGTGGTGAAAAAATTAATATTCGGTTTCCGAGGGTGACCGAGAGCGAAAACAACTACCACCTAGATTACGTGTTACTAGAATTTGGCGGTCGAAATCGGGGCCAACCTACTGTGGATCATGAGGTTGAAAGCTACTTGGCTGATGTCCCTGAATTACAGGGCTTTGATTTTCCAAAGGCAAACGTGCAGGCGTACGATCCTGCTTATATCGTCTGGGAAAAGCTGACCGCACTTCATCAGTTCTCGACCATGGAAAAGGAGCCTGATAAACATCGATTGGCTAGACATTGGTATGATGTCGACTGTATGTTGGAGAAAGGTATCGTTGACCTTTTCTTAGCAGAAAAAGCGAAAAATGATGTGGTGGAGATGAAAAAACAGCGTTGGCCAGAAAAAGGCGTTGATTACGAATTGGTTTTGAAAGGTCAGCTGAAGCTAGTTCCAGATGCTGATCGCCTAAGCGAAATAGAAAAAGATCACAGGGATGCTATCCAAGGACGTATGTTCTTTATCCATCGCCAACCCGAGAGTTTCGACAAGATAGTTGATCGATTATCGCGGGCACAAGATACTATCAATATCGCTACCTGGGTGAGAAACAATATTCGCTGGGTTTATTCTGGGGCTTGGATGCAGGCTGTAGTGGTGTTAGGAGAAATGAAGTTACGTTCTAAGATGACATTAATTAGTCATCCGGAAGGGGCTATAGAGCATTTGGTTAATAGAGCTCTTAATAATCAACCATGATGTGTAGTATTCGGGAGGTGGTTAATTCTAGGTAAATGCTTGTGTGGTCAAACGACGTTTCAATTGGATTTGCCAAAAATTAAAGCATATCAATGTCATTGCTCTTTGTGCCGAGCCCAAAGTGGAACCTCTTCAAGCTTGGGTACGATAGTCCCAGTGGAAAATTTTTCGTGGTTATCAAGTCGCAGTCACATTAAGAGCTGGGTGAAGGAGTCAGGTTTTTCATCCGATTTCTGCAGCAATTGTGGTTCACCTGTTCCAAATGAGCTTCGAGGAATGGCTTATTATTGGGTTCCGGTCGGCGCGCTGATAGACGCAACTTCTGTCGAAATTGTTGCCCATCCTTGTACAGATTCAAAAGCAGTCTGGGATTCTATTGCGGATAACTCTGTTCAGTATGGTAATCTTCCTGATATAAACACGTTTATTCATGAGTTAAATGCAGACTGAAAATTGTCTAGTATGCATTAAAACAGTAGAGCCTCAAATTTATAGGTTACTGTACCCTAAGTCTGTGCTCCAATGGGTGCGGTACAAGCAGGGCGGCTTTGAACTCCGATGTTATAGGGCGAGCAGGCATTTGTTCAATCGGTACTATTTTCTCTTAAAGTAAGGAATGCAATGGAAAGGCCAACAAAGGAGCAGATCCGAGACTTACCTATTTATGATGGTCTTGGTCAGGACAACATCATCGTTGTGACAAACAAGAAAGACGCCGAACGTGCAGTAGCAGAGTTAAAAAAGCACGCTTGTCTAGGGTTCGACACAGAGAGTAAACCCTGTTTTAAAAAAGGGGAGGTGAGTGATGGGCCTCATTTGATCCAGCTCGCCACAGAAACTACAGCGTATTTATTCCCTACTAAATTTCATGAAAATATTACTGTTCTCGAAGGGGTGTTATCCGACCCTGAAATAAAGAAGGTGGGCTTTGGGTTAAAAGAAGACAAAAAGCTTCTTTTCCGAAAGTATGGAATAACATTAATCAACTCAGAAGAGTTGTCTTCAAAAGTGATGCGATATGTGAATGTAAAACAACACGTTGGTGCTAGAGTAGCGGTTGCGATGTTGTTTAATCAACGGCTCACTAAGAGCGCACAAAAATCAAACTGGGCAATATATCCTCTGAATGAGCATCAGATAAAATACGCAGCGAATGATGCTCATTCAGCGTTAAGAGTTGAACTGGAAATGGAAAGAAAGTGCCAGTAGAAAAACTACGATAGGCATATGTTTCCATTGGTTGGTTTGGCCCAGTTTCTCATTATATTTTGATAAATTTACTTATTCTGTAATGCCTGTAGTCCTTCAAACTCTGCAAGCCCAAATGTCGCGATAATATTCTGATTATCGTCTAGTATTTCATACGTTGTGTTGCCCGGATCCCGGATGCTAAAAAAAACAACTGTTGGTTGATTTCCACCGCATTCTCGGTGTGGCTCGATATCAGGAGGGCTTACGGTATAACTCCCTGTAGGTCTTACCTCTTTTAGTGTCCCATCAGCGTTGTAAATGCAATGCTCTCCCTCAACTACAAACGTATGGTTCAAAGCACAATGCCTGTGCAACACTATTGGGCTGTTTGCCTCAAATTTAAAAAGTAAGTCTATTATTTTATTGGTTTTGTCTATGTTTAAGATAAAATATTGGAAGTTATCAAAGGCTTCAAGTCGTTGCCAATTGATTTCTTTGTCATTGAATTTGTATGTATCCAAAATATTAAACCCTTAATTTTTTATCGTAATAGTTAATAGAGTTATCTCAGTAGAAAATGCTATCTTTACTTGTATCGTCTGTGCAATATTGATTGCTTTGAAATCCGATAAGTTAGACTGAAGAGACACTATATGAATTTATATCCAATTAGTTAAATGAAAATTGAAAATAACAACCAAAGAACCATAAAACATAACCTTTGGTGCTTATAAAAAGAAAGTTTTTAAATTCTGAATCGCTTCTTATCGTTTACTCCACTGATTTATTGGGGCGGATGGTGGTCTTCCTATAGATCTCTTCTACCTCATAACTTTATACTGAGCGTAATCAATTTGAAGCGGTCAGGACTGTCGTAGTTGTTCCGCGAGTGCTCGTACAATTTGCCACTAGGAGGGTTGTTTGTATAAATTAGAAAGGGCTGTTTTTCCTGCCGACCTAAAAGATGTTCTTGATTTGTATCACGAGTATATCGATAGCACTTCAGCTGATCTTTCTTTTCAAGGTAATGATGAGGAGTTTGGCCAGTTGACTGAGAAGTACAGTGCTGACGAATCCAAAATATTTCTGTTGAAAATAGATGGTCATCCTGTAGGGTGCGCTGCATTTCGAAAGTTGGATGACGCTACATGCGAAATGAAGCGGGTGTATATTAGGCCAAGTGCTCGTGGCAGGCATTTAGGTGCTAAGTTGGTTGAGAGAATATTGCAAGAAGCGATCAGTAGCGGCTATAAGAAAATATGCCTTGATGTGCTGCCTGAGTTCAAGACTGCCTTGAGATTATATAAGTCGTATGGGTTCGTGCAACATCCACCTGTGACAAGCAATCCAGTTCCTGGGACAGAGTTCTTGGGATTGGATTTAGATACTTTATGAAACCTGAAATACAAAGTAAATTCGCTACCTATCCCTTGGAAGCGCAAATGCAACTCGAGAATGTCCGCCGCCTAATATTTGCAGTTGCAAACGATAATGGCTTGGGTCGAGTTGAAGAAACGCTCAAGTGGGGCGAAGCCAGTTACCTTGTAAAAGGAGGGAGTACCCTTCGAATCGACTGGAAGCCTAAAGATCCATCTGTCATCAAGGTGTATTTTCACTGTCAGACCCGTTTAATCGGAACCTTCAAGGAAATATATCAAGATGAATTCGAGTATGAAGGGAATAGAGCTATTGTGATTCCCTTGAGTGCTTCTATTGAAGACGGGCCACTAAGTCATTGCCTCCAGTTGGCATTGAAGTATCATAGCTTGAAGCATCTCCCGTTACTTGGAGCTTAAGGCAGTGAACATCGGTAATGAAGCCAGCTGCAGATAAAGAGGAATTCGTTATGTACAACAGTGTTCTTAAATTCTGGTTTGAAGAAATTGAGCCAAAGATGTGGTGGGTTGCAGACTCGGATTTTGATGATCAGATCAAAACGCGGTTTGGCGCTCTTGTGACGCAAGCATCGCAAGGTGAGTTGTATCCATGGCGTAAAGATGGGAAGGGGCGTCTAGCGGAAATTATTGTGCTAGACCAGTTTTCAAGAAACATTTATCGTAATACTCCGGCTGCGTTTTCACAAGATGCGATGGCATTGGTTCTTGCTCAGGAGGCCGTGGCTGCGGGTTTTCATGAGCAGCTTTCGGAAACAGAACGGGCCTTTTTGTTGCTTCCGTACATGCACAGTGAGTCGGCGCTCATTCATGTCGAGGCGGAGCGTTTGTACCGCGAGTATGCACCGGCTGAAAACTATCAATTCGAACTCAAGCATAAGGTTATCATCGATCGTTTTGGACGCTATCCGCATCGTAATCAGATCCTGGGCCGGGAATCTACGTCTGAAGAAATCGAGTTTTTGAAACAGCCGGGTTCGAGTTTTTGAGCCTAGTGATTGCCGACAGCATGAGGCAGCAGCACAGTCCCTAATACCCTTTCTGCAACAGACTGCTTTTTCATGCTGATGTATCAAGCGCACATATTGTTAACGCGTGAGTCTTGTGTCATTTTTGGCATAGCTTCTTCTTTATGACATGTAAATAATGTCATTATTTTGTCTGTGATTTTCATTGTAAAAAGTAAGTCTATTTTCTTCTTATAAATCTTGATTATAAGTATATTCTACTTAAGTATTAAGACGGCACGCTATTTGCTGTCGATGATCTGGAGTGCGAGTTGCTTTCTAATAACTTGAAGAATCCAGTGAAGGGAAAATAGTGGCTTATAAACATAAGAAAATATTCGTATTTATTCTGTCGATGCTTTGCAGTGTATTGTCCTTGAGTACACAGGCTTCAACGGCAGATCATAGTCAATTTGAGGTGCTGAAAGGGCCTTTTTCATCTGGTCAAGAGGTAACCGCCGCTTGTTTGAGTTGCCATACCGAGGCGGCTCACCAAGTGATGCAAACGCGTCACTGGACTTGGGAGTATGAAAACCCGCTCACAGGAGAGGTGTTAGGTAAAAAAACCATGTTAAATGGGTTTTGTATCGGTGATCGCTCCAACGAAGCCTTTTGTCACAGCTGTCATATTGGCTACGGGTGGCAAGATAACACCTTTGATTTTAACGAGCCTACAAATATCGATTGCTTGGCTTGCCATAATACCGGCGAGTACAAAAAAATTGCGGGTATGGCAGGTCATCCATCCTATGAGCGTCAAGAGTGGCCCAAAGGATCGGGTAAGTTTATTGAAGCTATCGATCTTATCGGTGTTGCTCAACAAATAGGCTCAACCTCTCGTGAAACCTGCGGTAGTTGTCATTTTTATGGAGGCGGTGGTGATGGCGTTAAACACGGTGATCTAGACTCATCTCTTGTTCATCCAAGTCGCGAGTTAGATGTGCATATGGCTTCAGATGGTCTTAACTTTAGCTGCAGTGACTGCCATCAAACGGATAAGCACCAAGTGCCCGGTAGTCGTATCAGTATGGCAGCAGCCCCTAGTGGTGGTGCGATGATGAGAGGGCAGCATCCTTCCGAGTATCAAAACCCTGCTAGCTGCCAGTCTTGTCATGGCAATGATCCGCATAAGGGCGACCTAATGCACTCATCACGTCTAAATCAGCATGCAGACATCATCGCTTGTCAAACTTGTCATATACCTGCTTTCTCAAGAGGAGGTGTTCCTACTCGAATGGGTTGGGATTGGTCTGTTGCGGGTAAATTGACGGAGGAAGGAAAGCCTTTTTTCACCTACGATGAAGAAGGGAATATTACGTACGATAGTCGTAAAGGTTCTTTTAATTTAGGGCAAAATGTTGAACCTGTGTATCAATGGTTCAACGGTGATGTTAGTTACATTCAGCCCGATAGCCAAATTGATCCAAGCGATAGGGTGGCCATTAATCGCTTTTTAGGTGAGCCAGGCTCGGCTGATGCACGCATTTGGCCATTTAAACGTTTTGAAGGTCGTCAGCCCTATGATACCGAGTTAAAAACGCTGCTCGTCCCACAGGTGGCAATCCCGAATGATACTTCATTTTGGTACAACTTTGATTGGGATAAAGCGCTGCTGGCTGGTGCCGAGAGTAGTGGGCGGCCCTTTAGTGGACATTATGATTTTGTCGATACGCAAATGGATTGGCCGATTACACACATGGTGGCCCCTAAAGAGCAGGCGCTTGATTGTGCGAGTTGTCATACGTCCGAGGGTCGTTTAGCTGGCGTGAAAGGAATCTGGATGCCTGGGCATCACCGGCAGTCCTTGCTCGATCAGGCAGGCTTTTTGTTGGCTGGGCTGATTCTTCTGGGAGCTGCGGGGCATGGCTCGATGCGTTTTGTAACACGTAACAAAAAGTCTGGGGGCTGACATGAATCAACGTATTTATTTGTATACGCGTTTTGAGCGCTTTTGGCATTGGTGTCAGGCTGGCTTGGTGCTTACGCTGTTATTTAGTGGGTTCGCCATTCATGGCACTCATGCAGTCATTGGTTTTAAAACAGCCGTTGAGGTGCATGAAATTGCTGCCTGGTTGTTAATTACCCTATGGATATTTGCAATTTTTTGGCACTTTACTACGGGGCAGTGGAAGCACTATGTGCCGACGCATGAGAAGCTTATAGAGATGGCGCGTTACTATGCGTATGGCATGTTCAAAAAAGAGCCTCATCCCTATCATAAAACACCCGACCGTAAGCATAATCCACTTCAGCGCATTGCATATTTGGGTGTGAAGTTGGTGATTAATCCGCTGCTTTGGGTCTCTGGTTTGGTCTATTTGTTCTGGGGGAGTATGGCTGACTATGTACCTCTGGCTCTTAAGCAAGTCGCCTCCTTACATACGCTTGGTGCTTTTATGATGCTGTGTTTTTTATTGCTGCATGTGTATCTTGCAACCGTAGGCCATACGCCGGTAGCCCACATCAAAACCATGATAACGGGTTGGGAGGATCCACATGCGGATGAGTCTCCAGGAGTTGAGCCGGATGATGAGCTTAGCAATAATGTTGCAATAAAGAAGCACAGCTAGGCTGGATTGGATAACAGCTGTTTGTATCCCCGAGGGATATCCAGCAGTCTGGTATTTGGATGGCCTTGTCTTTGCTTTGCGCAGACAAGGCCTATCATCTAGATTCGATTCAGCAATTCTGTTTTCTTAGCATAGTATTCATCTTCTGAAATGGCACCTGCATCTCTCAGCTTAGCCAGCTTTTCAATCAGTTGCAGAATGTCGTCCACCGAAGAGAAGGACGAGTTGTCGCGTGCGTTGTAATTACGGGGAGTGTCATTTTGCTGGGTGTTTTGCGCAGGCTCGGCAAAATTCCGTTGTGGTGCAGGCTCTAATCCTGTACCTGACACAATCGGTAGCTGGCTGACTGCAAGCGTGCCGTACTGGCTGCTAAAGGTGAGCGATGTATCGTTACCCTGTTGCTGGCTTACCCCACCAATATTGTGATTTAAGGTGTCGTAAACGGTGACTTGGCCATTCAGTTCAACGGCTAAGCGGTTAGGGAAAACAGCATAACGAATATTGTTTTGAGCGCCACTGCTAAAGGGTTGACCTAAGTCGCCTGGCCACCATTGATTGCTTCCTGGAGTGCCCTTGGGTAGAGGTGCAAATACTTGTAGGCTGGCAAGGCCGTTCGCAAGCTCACTACACAGATTGTCTACTATCATTTTTAAGTTGTGATTAAACATATCCCCCACCATTGTCATGCCACCTTGCATCCATTGACCAGGACCACCAAGCTCTTGGCAGTTGAATTGGGCTTGGGTGCCATATCCGTTGTTGACGGCGTTTAGCATGTGCATGACCGCATCGTAACTCAGGTTATATTTGGCACAAAGGTTGTTAACGAACTGTTGACCATCTTGGGTAAGGTTTTGCATTGGAGTGTCTCTCAATCAAGGACTATAAAAGCGAAGTACTGTTCTCTCGCAATAGACCTCTTGAAGGCGATTTAAGAGTTGCACAGCATCATGGGGATAATAAAATACTAAGATGACAGTTTAGCATAATTAAGCGAACTTTCATGTAATCGAAGGGGGATTGTTGATGCTACGCATTAAATGCCGGATAAATCTACGTCAAATACTTTAATTGAGCGCTTGAGTTTGGTCTTTATCCGGTGATGCGGTGAGTATTTGCCCAAGGGAAGTGCATGCTTTGTTCCTTGGGCAAATTGACACAGAGGGCCGTTATGCTTTGACGCGTGACTTATATTCGCCAGTACGAGTATCAATAGAGACAGAGTCGCCGATTTCGCAGAACGCAGACACCTGAATCTCAGTGCCGTTGGCAAGTTTTGCAGTTTTCATGACTTTGCCTGATGTGTCACCACGAACGGCAGGCTCAGTGTAGACGATTTCACGAACAATCGTGTTGGGCAGGGTCACAGAGATGACTTTGCCTTCATAGAAAACGGCTTCGCAGACATCTTCCATGCCGTCGATGATGTAATCCATCACGCCTTCTAGATCTTCTTTATCGATTTCGTACTGTTCGTAGTTTGTGTCCATGAAGACATAACGAGGGTCTGCAAAGTAAGAGTAGGTGACTTCCTTGCGCTCAAGAATAATGTCATCAAACTTCTCATCCGCTTTGTACACAGACTCTGTCGCAATGCCGGACAGTAGGTTTTTCAGCTTCATTTTAACAACTGCTGAGTTGCGGCCAGATTTACTGAATTCGGCTTTTAGGATGACCCAGGGTGAGCCGCTGATGCTGATGACGTTTCCAGCGCGCAGTTCTTGAGCTGTTTTCATGGTTGACTCTCAACGTAATGGATAAAATTGCGGGTTAATATAGCGGTTTTCTAGAAAAATGCACCAAATTTTCAACTAAGTCAGGTTGTGAGCTGAGTTGTTGGCACCAAGTTTGTGAATGTTCTTTCCAGATAGGCAGTAAGTCTAGTATTTCTTGCCATAAATGAGAAGCACCTAAGTTTTGATTCCAAGCTAAAAAAATAGATCTAATAGTTTGTTTTTCATTGTCTTTTAGGCTTTTTGTGTAGAGGTTAAGAAATGCCTCCAGTTTTTCCAAATGCGCATTCTCCTGCTGAGGGTAGATATGCCATATAAAAGGGCGAGCGGCCCATTGTGCGCGAACAAATGAATCCTCACCACGAACAAAATTAATATCGCAACAAAACAACAGTGTGTCGTAGATATCTTGTTGCAAGAAGGGTAGTCGTTGAAGGTGAAGTTGGCCCGATGTGTAGAGTTCACCTTCATGCATTTCATCGAGGTTCAACCAGTACTCAACCTGTGGGCGTATTTTGCCATCGGGTATTAGGCAGTGAACCACGCGATCACTCTGTTTCATTGAATCAAGAAGGTCATATAAGGCTTCGTTCTCGTATGAAAACAACGAAACAACCAAGCTGTTTGCTTGAGGCTCGATACCGAAGTGGTTCAGCGTGCGCGTGCGTATGTCTGCGTTTGATTGAAATTGATCACGCTTGAACAGGAGGTCTTTTTCTCGCAGAAGCCCACCCGTATTTTGGTTAAACCCCGGAAAAAAGAATGTTTTGTTGAGCGTAAACTTTGGATGCATGGAGTTCAGAGCGTGATAGTCCTGAGTCCAATCTTCAGCACTTAGATATTCAAGATTAAACCACCGAGGAGGAGAAGGCCGCTGGCTCATGGCCATGACATAGCTATCGGGGATGTCGCAGGCAAAGGCTTCGACAACCACGTCTGCGACATCATCGACACTAATCAATGGAAAGGTATCAGGCCATGCGTGTACGTATACACCTGCAAGATACTGTTCAGCATCTAAGCAGGCATCTGGCCAGATTTTTTTCAGTGCGCTTAGATCGTCTAGCCAGAGACGAACACAGAGTCCGTGCTCTGCCGAGAGTTGGCGTGCAAAGCGCCAGCACACGCCAATATCACCGAAATTATCGATGACTCGACAGAAGATGTCCCAATGCTCGGTGCTCGGCTGATTGTTCATGTTTACCATGCCATTATGGCTAACTTTAAGGGGCTAAACGTTCTATTTGCCACTCTTCAGGGCCTGTTCGGCGATATTCAAAGCGGTCGTGCAATCGATCTGGTCGTCCCTGCCAAAATTCAACGGTATGCGGCACAATGCGATACCCACCCCAAAAATCGGGTAAGGGAATCTGTCCTGCACTGAACTTGCGCTTCATTTCATCCAGTTTTATTTCTAAAAGGCTGCGTGAGGTGATGATAGAGCTTTGAGCCGATACCCAAGCGCCAAGCTGACTCCCGCGTGGACGACTGGTAAAGTATTTCAGCGATTCTAACGTTGAGATTTTTTCGGCTCGACCGCTGATTTCTATTTGACGCTCAAGTTCTTTCCAGAAAAAGAGTGTTGTTACTTCTGGGTTTGCATCTATCTGTTGAGCCTTTTGACTTTGGTAGTTGGTAAAAAAGACAAAGCCCTTCTCATCAAATGACTTGAGCAGCACCGTACGTAAACTGGGTTTGCCCTCAGCCGATACGGTTGCAAGTTGCATGGCGTTAACTTCGTGTATTTTGGCCTCATTGGCTTGCATAAACCATTGTTCAAACTGAGTAAACGGGTCTAAAGCAAGGCTTTCCCGAGTTAGTCCTGCGCGGCAGTATTCGTTTCTTAGATCACCGATGTCCATGCTTTAACTCCAATAACTGCGTAATAAAATAAATATTTTATTTAACCTTTCCAATGTGTTAGGGCCCATTCTTCTTGTGCTTTGTTATTCATGAAGCTCCAAGCTAATAGTCGGCTGGTTTTTTGCCCCTGAGACATTGAAATAACCTTTATTTGAACTGCACCTATACGTTGTAGCTGTTTTTTTAACAGGTGGACATTCTTATCTTTAGAGACAAGGCTGGTAAACCAGCACACCTGTGATTCGAAAGCCACACTTTGTTGGATCATGCGCGTTAAGAATGCCAGCTCGCCACCTTCACACCACAGCTCAGATGCTTGGCCACCAAAGTTAAGATGGGTTTTTGGTGTGTCATTTGGTTTTTTGTTTAGATTCCGCCATTTTCGCTGACTTCCTGATTCGGCCTCTTGTTGTGATGCATGAAAAGGAGGGTTGCAAAGGGTCAGGCTAAACCGATCTGAAGGTTGAATTATATTGGTAAAAATATCGTCAGCTGAAGAGTTCAAACGGATTTTAATAAGCTTGCTGATCGAAGCATTTGATTGAACAATTAATTGTGCTGAGCGCGTGGCGATAACATCTATATCGGTGCCGACGAACTGCCAGCCGTAAGAGCGTGCCCCAATGATGGGATAGATACAGTTTGCGCCACAACCTATATCCAGAACTTTAACACGTCGCCCTTGCGGAGGCGTCTGTTGATTGAAGGTCGCCAGTAAGTCTGCCGCATAATGGATATAGTCGACCCGCCCTGGGATGGGGGGACAAAGATAGCCATCGGGTATCTGCCAATATTTAATCTGATAGTAATGCGCCAACAGTGCTGCATTTAAACAGAGCACGGCTTTGTCATCCGTAAAATCAATAGTTGCATCGCCCTTGGGGTTGTCGCGTATAAATGAGGCAAGGGCTGGGTGGCTGCTCGTAAGTGCTTGCAGGTTGTAACGGCCTTGATGCAGATTACGCGGATGTAATTGCGGGGCACTTGATGTTGTCGCGGAACCTGATTTGGCCATTAAGAAATAGTTCTTTACAAAAGGGCGTATTTTAACGGATTTTGCTAAGTAGCGGCTATTTTAAATTGAGTTTTGTTCGCATAATTACTGTCATCCATTTACGGGATGACCCAATCACATTGGTGGTTTGATTAATCTTAACGGCTGTTTATACTCGAATTGCTTGCGCAGGTTCCTGAGATGATGTTTGTAACGAAATATCAGAACGACTTCGTTGCTATATCGAATCGGAGTGCTGGGCTGATGCCGGATGTAACTTAGGCACGATTACCATCAGCGTGGGTGTTGTGGCCTATCCTGATATCACTGGGTCTGTGGAGGAGCTAATTTTTGCCGCTGATCTAGCACTTTACCGGGCCAAGAATGGCGGTCGTAATGAAGTGTGTATTGCTGCGTAGAGCTCGATAGCTTTACAAGGGCTTTAGTTACTCAGCGGAAGCCCTACACCAATCAACACGAACAAACTGCCACACACTCGATTGAATCCTTTGCCACAGCGTCCTAGCCAGTTGGAAACGCTTTTGGCGAATCCGGCAATAAACAGTTCGACAAGGCATTCAATTAGCACAAACGTGAGCATCATAATTAAGAACTGTATCCAAAGGTCATTACTAGGGTTGATGAACTGTGGGAGAAACGCACCAAAGAATAGGATTACCTTAGGGTTTGAGAGGGCTGCCAAAAAACCTTGGCGTGCCATATGCCAACCGCAGACACCGTCGTTGGTCATGTCGGACCGCCCTGGAGCAGGTGAGCGCCAGACTTGAATACCCAACCACACTAGATATATCCCTCCTATAATTTTCATTACCAACAGCAACTCCTCAGCCAGAGTGAGCAAAGAAGCGATGCCAAACATCGAGAGGGCGATGACGCATGCAAAGCCAACAGCTCCACCTGCAATGGTTTTCAGCGTGCGTGTAGGTCCATGGATTGCGCCATGTGTTAGTGCCAGCAAGCTGTTGGGTCCTGGGGTCAAAGATAGTCCCAGTGTGGCGACAAGATAGATCAACCAGGTTTCCAGTGTCATACAAAACTCCTTAGCAAGATAACATTAACAATGTGCTCAGTATGCAGGCGACATTCGGCTTTATATGTGTAAATATTGGACATTATTTGGTAAATATTAGACAGGATGCTGCATGAAGCGAGCAGATGTTGGTTTTCTATTACTACCGCTGCCTGGTTTTGCCTTGCTGCCATTCGGCGGGTTTCTTGATAAGCTGCGTTTTTCGGCTGATGATGAAGACCTAAGTCAGCAGCGCTATTGCCGCTGGCAGGTGCTTGGCTACGAAGTGGGTGCCAGTGTCGCTGCGAGCTGTGGGGTTGAGGTCAAAATTCAGACCACTCCAGAGCATTTGGATTGGCCTGCCTATCAATACTTGGTGATCTTTGGCGCACGAGAAGCAGGCCAGAGTGCAGCGTTAACGACTCGCTACCGTAGGATATTACGCCAAGCCAATCAGTATGGGTTGAGTCTGGTTAGCATTGATAATGCTTGTTTTTTATTGGCTCAGGCTGGTTTTTTGAAAAATCATCGAGTGGCGGTGCATTGGAGACATGCACGTGAATTTGCTATCTTGTTTCCCAATATTGAAATGAGTACTGAGCAGCTCTATCTGCTGGATGGCAAGCGGATCAGCTGTGCGGGTGGAACCGCTGCTATTGATCTGGCAACTGAGCTATTAAGTCGCCACTGTGGCCGTGAAAAAGCCCTGAAAGGTTTGGCGGATATGCTAGTCGACGAAACACGAGAAACGAGTCACCGACTTAAGTCTCTGCATTCCGAACCGGATACAGGGCGGCGCTTGAGTCGAGCGTTGGCGTTGATGCGGCAGTTTCTTGGGGAGCCTATGAGTATAGAGGCTTTAGCTGCTCAGGTCGGAGTGGGTAGGCGACAATTGGATCGGTTGTTTATGGAGCATTTTGATTTGACGGCGCGCGCCTACTGGCAAGAAATGCGCTTGAAACATCTCGCTTGGCGGTTACGTCATAGCCATCACTCCTTATCTCGTTTGGCAGATGAAGTGGGCATGACAGATGTGGGTTACATGAGCAAAGTGTTCAAAAACCACTTTGGCGTAACCCCGAAACAGTATAGAGGAGGGAACCATTAAAAAGGGCCTATCCTTTTTAGTAGGGTGATACATAGTTTTATGAGTCAGACAAAAATACTCAATTACCTCAGTTGTTACAGCCCACAAGTTCAGCAGCAGGCGCTGGCGTTATTGGATAACAACAAATCTGGTGTTTGGTTACAGAAGAAGTATCCGCAAGCACATGAGTTGGCGTCGGAGAGGGCTTTGTACGACTATGCCCAAGGCATTAAAAATCAGTTTATGCGCAGCTCAACGCCGATCAGCAAAGTGATCTACGATGACAAGATTCACATCATTAACAATGCGCTAGGTTTACATACGTATGTATCGCGGGTGCAGGGCGCTAAACTGAAATCGAAAAACGAGATTCGGGTCTCTGCTTTATTTCGTAAAGTTCCGGAGCCATTTTTACGGATGATTCTAGTACATGAACTCGCGCATTTGCGTGAGAAGGAGCATGACAAGGCATTTTACAAGCTCTGCTGTTATATGGAGCCCGACTACCACCAGCTTGAGTTTGATCTTCGCTTATACTTGTGTCACCGAGATCGTTTTGGCGACTTATGGGCAAGATCAACGGATTAATCATAGCAATTTTGAGCTTCAGTCTAAGGATTAGAACAATAATGCCCAAAAACATAACTGTTATTCAGCCTAAGGCATTGTTCAAGAGGATTTCGTGATGTTGTAGAAGCGTTCGACATTTTTTGTCACCAAGCCCCAGTGGGATGTCTTGACTCTGGCTTGGTGTTGCTCGAACGCGGCCTTGTCGGTGAACTCTTCATATACGTCAAAGCGATGCGGGTTTACTGGATCTCGGGTGATAGTAAAAAGCAAGCATCCTGCTTCTTGTTCAGTTAAGGCAATATGGTTTGGCAACTCAAGGCAAATGGCCGCTAGGTCTTCAGCGGGTACTTCAATGTAACCACTGAGAGTGATTTTAGACATGGTGTTTTCCTTTTGCTCGTCTAGAACTTCATTAATCGCTTTAATTGGCAATAAAGTCCAGCTAAATTTCACCTTGCAACTACATCGATCATTTCGGTTATACTGATCAGCAGATAATAGCTTAACAAAGAGGCTCTTTTGCTCGAAATTACTGAAAATATTCATTTAGCTGACTGGGAATTTGACTTCCAAGCGATTCGTGCCCAAGGAGCGGGTGGGCAAAATGTTAACAAGGTCTCTTCTGCCGTGCATTTACGCTTTGATATTCAGCGATCGTCTTTGCTGCCTATTTATAAAGAGCGGTTACTGAGCTATTCAGATCAGCGGATTACCCAGGATGGGGTGGTTGTGATCAAAGCTCAGCGCTTTCGTACTTTGGAAATGAACAAGGAAGATGCTCTGCAGCGGCTAAAAGAATTGATTCAGGAGGCTACTAAACCGGTTAAATTACGCCGAGCAACCAAACCCACCAAGGGCTCTCAGCGCCGCCGAGTAGATGATAAAACTCAGCGTGGTAAAACGAAGACACTGCGTAATAAAGTCAGCTTTTGATTTAACTTGATTGGGCTACCTGTGTTTCAAAGCTCTGATGGCTGGGGTTGGTCCAGTCCATCTGGGTTTGGTATTGTTATGGCCATCATATTTTGGCTTGGAGTATGGCTATGTATTGGTTATCTTGTGGAACGTGAAGCCAAACGATAAATTCATCAAGGAGTGTACCAAGGATGTTGTTGAAAAAGTCATTCGGTATAGCACTCACCGTATTTTTCGTGTCTGTGTCCGTTGCGGATGAGTCACTTGATTGTGAAAATGCGATCTCAACGCTTGAAATAAACGCGTGCGCAAGCATTGAGCTTGATTTGGCCCAGCGTGAGATGGAACACTATCTTCAAGCCAGTCTAGAGCACAATGCTGATGATCCCGAGCTTGTCGAGGCAATCCAAGTCGCGCAAAAGGACTGGGAGGCTTACTACACGTCCCATTGTGATTCTGTTTACACACAATGGCGTGAAGGAACAATTAGAGGCGTTATAACAATTTCTTGTCGAACAACGCTAACCAAACAACGAACTCATGACCTGTGGGAAAATTTTCTGACTTACATGGATAGCACGCCTCCTGTATTGCCAGAGCCTAAGATATGACTCGAAACGTACTGATCGTTGAAGACAACCCCGGTATTGGTGAGCTTGTGAGTATGCATGTGGCCGAGCTTGGCATGACCCCTGTTCTTTGTGAGCGGGGGGATACGGGTCTTGAGCGGTTTCGTGAAGGGGGTATCGATCTTGTGATTCTCGACCTGATGCTGCCAGGAATGGATGGCTTGTCTGTGTGCCGCGAGATACGTGCGGGATCAGGGTATGTTCCGGTGCTGATGTTGACAGCTAAAAGTACGGAGCTAGACCGAGTTCTGGGTCTGGAAATGGGGGCAGATGATTACCTCACCAAGCCTTTCAGCGTAGCCGAGCTAGCCGCGCGGGTGAAAGCTTTGTTCCGGCGGGTGGATGCGATGGCCTCTGCGCCTACTGTAGAAGCGAGTAGTGACGAATTGATGCTTGATGGGCTGCGTATTGACCCAGTGCGTCGACGTGTGTTCATCAACGATCAGGAGGTGGAGCTCACCGCTCGAGAGTTTGACCTGCTCTGGCATTTTGCCAGCCATCCGGGTCGAGTATTCAGCCGAGTCCAGTTGTTGGATACCGTTTGGGGTTACAATCATGAAGGATACGAGCATACCGTTAATACCCATATCAATCGCTTGCGTGGCAAGATTGAAAGCAATCCAGCCCAACCGGAATTTATCCAGACTGTCTGGGGTGTGGGTTATCGCTTTCGGGAATAGCCCATGTTGAAAACACTCTACACTCGCTTGGCGCTCGGGCTATTTTTACTCTTGTTGGCGGTGGGCCTTCTGTATACCTTTATCAGCCAGTATTCGCTTCGTGAATACAGTGCATCAGTCAACCAAGCGTTGCATCGGGATCTGGCTAAGAGCCTTGTATCTGACAGGAATCTTGTCAGCGAGGGTCAGCTAGACCGTAGCGCCTTGGAAGCGTTGTTTACACTCTACATGACCATCAACCCCAGCATCGAAATTTATTTTCTGGATTTGGATGGAGTGATTCTTTCGTATTCAGCCGATTCGACAAAGATTAAGCGCAAACAAGTTTCACTGGAGCCACTTCACCAGCTGATGGGAGACATGAATCGTTATCCCATTTTGGGTGATGACCCTCGCAGTCACGACCGAAAGAAAATATTTTCCGTAACCCCAGTGCCATCGGTAGAGAATCCTGATGGCTATCTTTATGTGGTGTTGCGGGGTGAAGAATACGATGCTGCGGAAACCATGGCGCGGGGTGCGCAACTGCTGGAGTTAAGCGTCTGGGCATTGCTGATCAGTCTGGCAGTGGTGATGGTGGCAGGGCTGGCGGTTTTCCGTTTGCTGACTCGTCGACTGACCGATTTGACGCGTCTGGTCGAAGCGTTTGAAAACAGTGACATGAGCGAGACACCGCCAATTACTTGGCGAGACAAGCGACCCGTGGTGAGAGATGAGATCGATTACCTAGGTGCTACTTTTGATGATATGGCTTGCCGGATAGCCACTCAGATCGAACAATTGACGGAAAAAGATGCTCAGCGCCGTCAGTTTGTTGCACAGGTGTCACATGACCTGCGCACACCCTTGGCCTCCATGCAGGGATATATTGAAAGTTTGAAATTAAGACGTGATCGGCTGAGTCAGCAGGAACAGGATCGCTTTCTTGATATTGCCCTCAAGGAAGGTCGGCGTTTAAGCCGTTTGGTTGATGAGTTATTCGAGCTGGCTGCACTTGAAGCCCGAGAAAAGCAACCCGTACCAGAGCCCTTCCCACTTGCTGAGCTCGTGCACGACGTGGTCCAGAAGCACGGTCAAGCCGCTCAAGACAATCAACTGGAGCTTAGCCTGAAGGGAGATCCAGATTTACCGATCGCCTACGCTGATCTGGCCATGACAGAGCGTGTGTTGGATAACTTGATCGGCAACGCCATTGCTTATAGCTCCGCGGGGGGGCGCATTGAAGTGATCCTTGATGAGGAGAGCGGCGTACCAGAGGTATGTGTTCGTGATACAGGTCCTGGTATTTCAGAACAAGACTTGCCGCATATCTTTGAACCTTTCTATCGGGGAGACTCTTCGGGTTCTGGCCATGCTGGGCTTGGACTGGCGATTGCTCGCAGGATTATGGCACTTCAAGGCGGTGATATCCGTGTTGAAAACTGTGTGAATGGAGGGGCATCTTTCTGCATACGGCTACCCGTGTATGCACCTAACTGTGCCGATGTTATAAAAACGTAATAAATTGGAGAGCTGCCTGTGATGAATCTGATGCAAACTGACTCCAGTATTCACAGGATATGAGGATAAAGTTATGAAACGCTATCTGTTATTAATGCTCACAGCAACAGTCATGGTGCTGGCTGGATTCCAGCTAAGCGCATCCAACGATCTAGGTTCTAAATACGCACCCGATGACCCTAAGTTAGCTGTTGCCACCTTCGCAGGCGGGTGCTTTTGGTGCGTAGAGGAAGCCTTTGAGAAGGTTCCTGGAGTGGTAGAGGCGGTATCCGGCTACAGTGGTGGCGATGAAGTAAATCCGACCTATCAGCAGGTGGCTGGTGGGCTTACTGGACACACTGAAGCGGTGCAGGTGTATTATGATCCAGGGGTGATAACCTATGAAGGGCTTCTGCAGACTCTATGGCGGACCGCCAACCCGACGGATGCTGAAGGTCAGTATGTTGATCGAGGTCGGCAATATCGTCCCGCCATTTTTTATCATAACGAAGCAGAAAAGCAAGCAGCCGATGCTGCGGTGATGGCGCTGGAAGCATCTGGCCGTTATGACAAACCAGTGGTAATTGAAGTAGTCCCTTTCACAGTATTCTACGAGGCCGAAGAATACCACCAAGATTATTACAAGAAAAATCCAGTACGATACACGTTTTACACACGCAACTCAGGGCGTTACCAGTTCATCGACGCCGTCTGGGGGAATGATAGAGAAGTCGATTATTCTCTGTACCATCCGCAAAATGTCGAGGTGTCTGGGGACGCTCATTCTAGCGAATCTAGCCCGCAGTCAATTCATGTAGAGGGATTTAACCCTGATACATTTGTAAAACCGAGCGACAGTGAACTTAAGGCGCGTCTTACAGAGGAACAGTATTACGTTACTCAAAAAGACGGTACGGAGCGTCCTTTCAGGAATCAATACAATGATGAGAAGCGAGCTGGTATCTATGTCGATATTGTCTCTGGCGAGCCTCTATTTTCATCTCGTGACAAGTATGACTCGGGCACCGGCTGGCCCAGCTTCTCTCGACCTATTAATCTAGATTGGGTGGTTGAAAAAGAGGATCGAAGCTTCTTCTCGGTACGGACTGAAGTTCGTAGCCGCTTCGCTGACTCTCATTTGGGACACGTTTTCAACGATGGTCCGGCTCCCACGGGTTTACGTTATTGCATGAACTCCGCTGCGATGAAGTTTATCCCAATTGAAGAAATGGCAATGCAGGGGTACGGTGCATTGATCAGTGAGGTGGAGTAATCGCAATGAGTAACACATGCGGCTTATGACGGCATTTTAAGGCTGGGAAATACAAACATGAATTATGATGAGTTCAATCACTTTTGTGGTTCGTTTCCAGCGACTACCCACGTTGTGCAATGGGGAAACTCGCAGGTTTGGAAAGTCGGCGGCAAGGTGTTTGCTATTGGTGGATGGGGAAAAGATAAACAACCGGCATTTACATTTAAAGTTTCAGATTTGAATTTTGATCTTCTCAGCGACCTAGATGGGTACATACCAGCGCCTTACTTTGCCAACCGTGGTATGAAATGGATACAGCAAATAGGCACATTTAGTGAGTTGGACGAAGAGTTAAGATATTATTTGTCAGAATCTTATCGTATTGTCTCGCTCGGGCTGAGTAAGCGTAAGCAAAAAGAGTTAGGGTTGAACCCTCAGTGAAAGTCGTGAATCTGTCTTATGAAAAATGGTTCAGGAAGACTCTTATTCTTAAAGGAGTGTAAGGTATGAGTAAACGCCGTGGGCCGCTTTTCTTAAGCGGTATTTTATCTGTATGTTTGATGCTCCCTTCGGTTTTTGTGCAGGCTCAGGACGATGCCCTGATGACCGAGCTCCAGCGCATAGAAAATGTGCTTGATGCACGGATCGGTTTCTCCGCATATGATTCAGAGACAGGAGTGCGCTGGGAATATAATGCAGATCAACGTTTTGCTATGTCCAGTACTTTTAAAACATTAGCTTGTGCGGCCTTGCTTCAGCGTGTTGATAGCAATGAAGAGCAACTTGAAAGAAAAGTCAGTTTTTCAAAATCCGATCTTGTGACTTACTCACCTATTACAGAGCAGCATGCCGATAGTCGGGAAATGTCACTTTTTGAGTTATGCGAAGCGACACTGACGACCAGTGATAACACGGCTGCAAATCTCATTTTACAGGCCATAGGTGGGCCAGAGGTCGTGACTGAATTTGCGAGGGGAATTGGCGATAATGTCACGCGATTGGATCGTTGGGAAACAGAGCTGAATCAGGCGACTCCAAATGATGATCGAGATACAACCACGCCCAATGCCATGGTAGGTAATCTTAAAGGGTTGCTGCTGGGTGATGTTTTGTCACCCAACTCTAAAAGCCAATTGCGAGAGTGGCTCGTCGGAAATAAAGTGGCTGACGGCTTATTCAGAGCAAGTATGCCCGCAGAATGGGTTATAGCCGATAGAACGGGAGCGGGCGGATTCGGGTCTAGAGCTATTACGGCGGTAATCTGGCCGCCAGAGCGCTTACCGATACTTGTGGCATTTTACATAACAGAAACGACAGCGTCCTTTGAAGACAGAAACACTGCGATTGCCGAATTGGGAAGTGTTATCAGAGACGTGATTGAGGCCAAATGATAATATCTAAAATCCAAAGTGGCATTTGAGGCTGTTTTTGCTGTATTTTTTGGAGTAGTTGGCTTTAAGTTACTGACAAGTAAAATCGTAGAATAGTGTTCTAATCCAGTAAGCAATGCGCTATACAGGTACAGAAGAGGAGACTTTATGCTAGAGCTTAGGCCAAACTGTGAGTGCTGTGACAAAAACTTGCCGCCGAATTCAAGCGAAGCGGTCATCTGTACGTTTGAATGCACTTTCTGCTCAAGTTGCGCAGAAAGTGTTTTGCAGCATCAGTGCCCAAACTGCGGCGGGAACCTGGTTCCACGCCCTATAAGACCGGAATCACTGTTAGCAAATAATCCAGCTTCAACTAAGCGCATCCTGAAACAAGGCGGGTGTGTCACTGTAAATTCATAGCATCGCTATTATGCGAGATGAACTGCAAGAACTTGGGGCCAGGTTTCGTAGGCTGGCACACAGAGACGTGCTCTTGGCACCACGGAATGAGCTTCACGGGGTAAAGTTCATCGGTGTCTTTGGACCGGTTCCATTTGACCGATTACTGCAGGTACAAAAGCGCTGACACGAATACCCTATTAATATGGAGGAGGGGGAAACATAGAAGACTTTACCGGTGATCTATCCACTCCACTATTCGACCTGCCACTCGCTATAGAGCGAGTATCGGAGGGAGTCTCGCTCGTGCCACTTACGGACTCATGCGAAGGGCCGCGCAAGAAATGGTTGTAGATGGCACGTTTAACTATTCGAATGATCAAGTTCCGGATGCCGAACTTAGTGCGTTTTTCGCCGGTCATCGTAACACCTAAGGAATTACAGAGGAGTTTCGCATTTGTTGGCTACTATTCTGGGCCAGGCCGCTATTATGCATACAAGCGCGGTAGCGTTTGCGGGTCTTGGTGCACAACTCGCTGTGTCGGATAGGTAGCTGCAAGATGATGTGGTGGGTGATTTCGAATTACGTGTTATCAGGGAAATACGATGAATAAAGTCGTTATCGTTACTGGCGGTGGTCGAGGAATTGGTGCGGCAACTTCGAAGTTGTTAGCATCAAGAGGGTATGCTGTCTGTGTCAATTACCGCTCAGATGCCAAAAGTGCCGATGCTGTCGTTGCTGAAATTACGGCGCTTGGTGGTAGAGCGTTTTCGTTCCAAGCTGATGTTTCCAAAGACACTGACGTTGTAGCGTTATTCGATGTAACCGAAAAAACCTATGGCCATGCTACACATTTAGTCAATAACGCAGGCATTTTGTATCCTCAGTCGTGTCTTGCCGACATGGATGTTGAACGATTTAACACAGTTATGTTATCTAATGTAACGAGCTGTTTTCTTTGCTCACGTGAATTTATCAATCGAAATAAATCGACAGGCGCTATCGTGAATGTATCATCTGTTGCTTCACGGACAGGCTCGCCCTTTGAGTATATTGATTATGCAGCCTCTAAAGGGGCGATGGATTCATTGACCAAAGGGTTGTCCTTGGAAGTTGCCGCTCAGGGTATTCGTGTAAATTCAGTAAGGCCCGGTTTTATTTATACCGATATGCATGCCGATGGCGGTGAGTCCAATCGGGTTGACCGCTTAGCGCCTCAAATACCATTGCAACGTGGTGGTACACCTGATGAAGTGGCAAATGCTATTGCTTGGTTATTATCAGATGAAGCATCCTATGTTACTGGATCCTTCATCGATCTGGCCGGAGGGAAATAGCTGGGGTTACACCAAGCAAACCCACTCCAGAACTGAATAGGGCGTTCTAGCTTTGGAGATATACTAATATGGAGATGAAATGTCCGAATATTTTGCTTTAGTGAAATGGGGTCGTGGTAAGGATGAACCCTTCGTCGACAATAAATATAGCCGTGGCCATGTATGGGAGTTTGATGGGGGTGTTACTGTACCTGCTTCATCGTCACCCCATGTAGTACCTTTACCTTATTCGGTTGAAGCAAATGTTGATCCCGAGGAAGCGTTTATTGCCTCCTTGTCGAGTTGTCATATGCTTTTTTTTCTATCAATTGCAGCCAAAAAAGGCTATGTGGTGGAAAGTTATTCTGATGATGCTAAGGGCATCATGGAAAAAGATGGATCAGGGAAGATATCCATGACCAAGGTTACGCTCCGCCCGAAAGTAGAGTTTTCAGGGGATCGGATTCCCTCAAGAGATGATCTTGAAAAAATCCACCATCTTTCTCATGAACAATGCTTTATTGCTAACTCGGTAAAAACAGAGGTCAGCACAGAAATTATCACTTAACTAAGCCATGGTCAGAAGGTGTTTCTAGGGACAATCGACTGCTCACGAACGCGGTTGTTCCTAAGCATGAAGTCACAACTAAACTTGTTAGTCTGGCTGTAAATGCAACATGGGAAGCAGATCAAACGGGCGCTTTGCAAAATGCTGTGCGCGATTCCTTGGATAACGACACAGGGCTATTTTTCCAAACAATGGAAAACTATGATCAAGAGCATGTTCGCTAGTATGTGCTCAATGGCGCATATGGAACTCACGAAATTTGATAGCATAGGTCACTGGGTAAAGCATCCTAGTTGACGGTGGCGTCGCTATCCCTTGTTTCGATTTCAGTTACGCGACTCCACATACGATCTTTTGAACCTGCTCCATCGATAGAGGTGGTGATGAATCAAAACAAAAATTCAATGCTCATAGTTATTGGAGCATCCGCGGGTGGCATGGCCGCATTAAAAAAATTGGTTGCACAGCTTCCGAAGGATTTTTCGGCCCCTGTTTTTATTGTCACACACATGAGCGCTGATGTTACCGGAGACGTGCTGGTCAAAGTATTAAATGAGAGCAGCCATCTACCCTGTGTGCATGCGCACAATAAACAGACATTCAAAGTCGGTACTATGTATCTAGCGCCATCAGATCAACATATGTTGATAGCGAAGGGGGAAATCCTGATTACTAAAGGCGCCAGAGAAAACCGTTCACGGCCTGCTATTGATCCCTTATTTCGTTCTGCTGCTGTGACTTATGGCAACAGAGTCATAGGCATCATTCTGACAGGGTATCTGGATGATGGTACCAGCGGCATGATGGCGATCAAACGTTGCGGTGGTGTCTGCATCGCACAAGATCCTGAAGATGCGTCTTATCCGGATATGCCACAATCGGTAATAGCCAATGTTGGTGCCGATTATTGCTTGCCAATAGCTGAGATGGGGGCGCTGCTGACTGATCTTTTAAGGAGAGAGCTACCGGAGAGCAAGCCGGTACCGGAAGACATAATGATCGAGGCTAAAATCGCGCAGCGGGTTTTGAGCGATTTGCCTTCAGTCGAAACGTTAGGCGATCAGGTACCATACAATTGCCCTGACTGTGGCGGAGTTCTATGGCAAATGAAGGAAGGAGAGCTGTTAAGGTACCGCTGTCATACAGGTCATGCGTTTACCGCCTCGGTACTGCTGGCTCAGCAAACTGTAAAGATTGAAGAAACGCTTTGGGTAGCGCTGAGAATGTTTGAAGAACGCCAGAATTTGCTGGTAACCATGAGTAAAAATGAAAGCAAACACGCTCCTTCATCAGTCACTCAGCGGGCTAAAGATTCTCAAATTCATATTGACCGCATTCGTGCCATGCTGAAGGCTACCGACCAAGATTCTCATGGAACAGCATGACTCTTATAGGACTTTACTCAGTTATAAAGGACATTAGTTTTTTATTGGCCGCATCAGCGGCCAATATCGAAGCCACAGAAGGAGGGCTGCTTGACGAAGCAGGTATCGTTACACTGGTATTTTTTAAAGTAGGATTATCAGTTAAGCCAAGAGGTCGTGATGAATATACTTGAAATAGTTGTTCTATTTGCCGTGATGGTGATGCTAGCACTGGTTCCTAGCACTAGTGTGGCCTTAGTTGTTGCTCGTTCTTCAACCGCTGGATTCTTAAACGGCGCTGCTGTTTCAGTTGGTATCGTACTCGGCGACCTTGTTTTCGTTTTTCTGGCCATTTTCGGAATGACCGCGTTGGCAGAAGTGATGGGCGGTTTTTTCTTGATTCTAAGGTATATTGCGGGTGCGTATCTCATCTGGTTTGGTATAAGTCTTTTGAGATCCAAAGCTAGAGTACAGGTTCCAGCAGGTCGCTCAGTCTCATCATTATCTGCAAGCTTTCTCACGGGCTTAATTATTACACTTGGTGATGTGAAGGCCATTCTCTTCTATGCAAGTTTGTTTCCTGCTTTTGTCGATTTGGCCACCCTGAAGACTTCAGATGTCATCGTGATTAGCCTGCTAACAGTGATGGCGGTCGGTGGTGTCAAGTTATTCTATGCGTATTCTGCGAGTAAAATCGTATCCTTGCCGAGCGTATTAAAGTCGCAACACAAGGTGCAAGGTGCTGTTAAGGTGACGGTTGGAGGACTGATGGTGGGCACAGGTGCCTACCTTATTGTGAAGGCGTAAACGTTGTGAAAACACATCGTTTCATTCAGCTTAAGTAAAAAGAGCTGGCTGTAAAATCTCAGCAAGAAGCGAAAGTTAGGGGCATCTACCATCATTGGAAAATCTTTGTTGTGAAGCGCCCGCACTTGGCTTTAGTAAACGCTAAGTACGGGCTTGATCTGATTTGAAAAATAAGGCATCAAACAAGTGTGTTATTTGGTAGCCGAAGTCGGATTGACCAGAGAAAGTTGATAAACATCGTGTCGTCGATCTCTCATGGTGTGAACGCTGCCATGACTGTGAAGTTCTTTTAGCGCATTCAGGTCAACATCGACAATCAATAGCATCTCAGAGTTGGGTGTTGCTTCTGCTTTGATGCCTGTCGTTGGAAAAGCAAAGTCTGATGGCGTAAATAGCGCTGACTGGGCATACTGAATATCCATATTGTTTACCCGAGCCAAGTTGCCTACTGCGCCAGCAATTGCCACGTAGCATTCGTTTTCAATTGCTCTGGCCATCGCACAATGACGCACTCGGGTGTAGCCGTTTTGGGTATCCGTCAGAAAAGGAACAAACAGAATGTTCATGCCTTGATCGGATAATAGACGGGCATATTCAGGAAACTCCACATCGTAGCAAATCATAATGCCAATTTTGCCGCAATCTGTGTCAAATACTTTAACTTTATTGCCTCCCGTCATCGCCCAGTTACGTCTTTCTGCAGGGGTGACATGAACCTTGTCGTATTGCTCCCAAGTACCATCACGGCGGCATAAAAAGCCGCTATTATAGAGTTTTCCATCCATAATGTAGGGCATGCTGCCGGTGATAATGTTGATGTTATAAGCAATGGCAAAGTCAATAAACTTGTTACGAATGGTCTCCGTATATTTGGCCAGTTGCCGAATACTCTCGGGCACACTTAAATGGTTGTAGTGTGCCATCAACGGGGCCGCAAATAGCTCTGGAAATAAAATAAAGTCACTGCCGTAGTCCGATACGGCATCGACAAAAAACTCCATTTGATCAAATAGGTTGTCAATGCTTTCCATGCTGCGCATTTGCCATTGCACCAGCCCTAGTCGTACTTCAGCTTTGGATACATTAATCAGTTTTACTGACTTGGTGTAATAAATATTCAGCCATTCTAATAAAGTTGCATACTCTTGCGATTCAACATCACCGGGAATATAACCTTTTAATAATTTGCGGACATGGAAGCCATTGGCCAGCTGAAAACTTAATACGGGATCATGCAGCTCTTTGCGTTTTACTTTTTCAATGTACTGTTTTGCAGTCATGCTATCTGCATTCTGCTCATAGTTTGGCATTCTGCCGCCAGCCATAATGGCACGCAAATTGAGGTTTTCGCACAGCTCTTTACGCACATCGTATAAACGCCGAGCTAGACGTAAGCCTCGATAATCAGGATGGATAAAGACTTCAATGCCATACAGCACATCACCATCTGGATCATGATTGTCAAAAGAGTTGCCAGAAATGATTTGCGCGTAAGTGTGGTCATCACCAAATTTGCTGTAGTCAATTATCAGCGAAAATGCGCAGCCTACGACTTTGCCATCAACACAGACACAAATCTGACCATCAGGAAACTTGGTGAGTAGGGCGTTAACGACATCTTCGGTCCAAGTTAACAAAGGACCGGATTGATAGACTTGCTCGGATGCCTCGCGTAGTTCTGTCATATCCTGTTTAGTAAGGTGGCGAATTTCGACGTGATTTGCTTCCATGGCAGTTCCTCAGTTGGTTAAAATTCTGCCTGATTGTTCAGGCGAATTGCCTCGCCTGTAAAAGGGCGATTGAAACGTATTTCGTATGCATGTAAAAATAACCAGCTGGTTTGGCAATTATCTTCAGGCCGCCATATTCATATAGCGTACCACACAACACCTAAGCTCATTGCATTTACAGACAGGTACCGCTAGGGTAAATAGCTGTGAGGTGTGCTAATTACAGCTAAATTTCCTGTGTTAGCTTTGAGGTATAGGGTGTTTGTTTTACGCTGCAGTATGTATTTCGCGTTAAAAACTAGGAGACTGAGTCGTGTATGTCACTCAAATAGATGAAAAGATTGTGAAAGGAATCAAGGTTAGAACTAGAAACGCTGATGAGATGAATCCCGATTCATCAAAAATATCAGGTCTATGGCAACGCTTTTATGGCGATATTTTTTCAAACTTAGCACCCGGCGCAAGTATTCTAGGTGTTTATTGCAACTACGAATCAGACTTCACAGGTGAGTTTGATGTAGTCGCTGTCTCAGCTGTACACGAATAAGCGGGTAGCACGGCTCAATCGGCTCGATAGAACACCGCTTGGCGCTTGCCTGCTTCCTTAGCACGATACAGAGCAACATCGGCTTGCTTAAGTAACTCATCAATGCTTACGGCACCTTCGGCGATGTGGGCAATGCCGATGCTTACCCCAACCTCAACCGTAATTCGACTTTGATCATTTGCTCCTAATTGCATCGGCGCAGTGATTACTGTAATTACCCGCTCCGCCATAGCGTATGCTGATGTGTGGTCAATGCAGTGACTGAGTACCACGACAAACTCGTCCCCACCTAAGCGAGCAATCAAATCACTCTCTCGCTTTATGTTGAGTAAACGTTTGCCAATGATCTGCAGTACATTATCGCCTAAGTCATGGCCATAAGTATCATTGATTGGCTTGAAGCCATCGAGATCCATCGTTAATACCGCAAAACCTATTCCGCTCTCAGACCAACGGACAAAGGCATCCTCTAGATAATGCATCAAGTGAGAGCGATTGGGCAGCTCTGTCAACATATCGTAGAAGGCGAGACGATGCATTGTCTGTTCATTTTGCTTTCGCTTGGTTATATCCTCAAGTGTCAGGATTGCCATTACTGGATGGCTCTCTTCGTGCAGGATAACTGAAACTTCACAAATGGCCTCACTACCATTTGGATATCTCAGACTTATCTCACGTTTATCTAAAAGTTTGTCTGGTGATGCGTGTAATGCCTCAAGTAAGCGATCCCATGTACCCGGAACAGAGCATATCAATGAATCCTGCACTTTGGCGCCTATCGGTAAGATGCCCATCTTACGTTCCCAAGCTTCATTAATATTGACCAGTGTTTCATTATCGAGACGAATCACCGCTGCGGGTACGGGCATGACACGCAATAAGTCGAGCAAGCGGTTTTTCATCATTAGCACCGACTGAATCAGAGGTGCTTGTCTTTGGTCGATTGCTAGATGTTTGTCTGCCACTAGGTTTCCTTGCATGATGTCCTGAGCAATAGCAATTACATGCTGATCCTCATAACCTTCGCGACGAAGCCAAATCGATAAATATGCCATCATAAGAACAAAAGGAAGAAAATAAGCGACATGTTTCCAGAACAGCAACCAGAATGTGTTGGTATCGAAGACGTACACCGCTATGCCTATGGTTTGAGCATAGCCCAGTATCAGGTGGTGCAGATAGATGACGGTCGTTGCCATAAGAATAGTGCGCCAATCGCGATAGTACAGCAGCACTCCGATCAAACCAAAAGCCGAAAAGTGAGCTTCAATATCGCCGGCATTTTGATGGATGATAAGCCCAGTAAAGACCATAAATGCGGCGCCCATATAAAGGCGCGTAATCAGCTCACCGGGATATAGGCGTGCAAGTAGCACGGCTAATAACAAGGTTGGTACTCCAATCAGCATTACGGCGAAAAGGGTATCGTAGAGTGGCACTAACAAAAGACAAATAATGAGCAAAAAAGCGTTCATTCCCACCATGATACGATCAGCACGCACACGATACGGATGCAGTAACGTATCAAAACGTGCCTCATGGTCAAACCAGTTTACACGTAACATCATCCAAAAATACTCACACAAATAAATCCACGCTGTGCACTTTCATACGCGAGATAACCAAGAGCGGTGAGCGAGTAAAATAGCCAAGTTCCCACCCAAATTCTTGGGCGTTTCCACCAGGAACTACCTGATTCCGACGTGCGGCGGGCATGTGTCAACACGGAACTTATACCTGAAGTGTTTGCTTGCAAGAAAAATACACCTACATGATTTTATGTAATTCTAATATTGAGCAAAGTATATACCAGACATTTTGTAAGTGCATAGAGCATAGTCACATCCGTAGCACTGAGTACCTCTCTGCTAATCAAGCGTATGATTGGTGTTCTAATAACAAGATTCGTTATACTGTTGAGTATCGAAAAAATTAATAGACACAGCAAACCTCGCACTGCAAGAGAGGGATCAGCTGCCTTGCTCGGTTTACTCGTCAGTAAAGGAGCAGAGGTTTTGAGTAAAAACCTGCTCTCTGAAGGCAGTGTCCAAATCAGCAACGACTATGGTGTCAATGGATTCGGCGGCGCGTGCCCTCCACAAGGGCGTGGGATGCCCAATTTAAGCATCTCGGATACGACTTGCCCGGTAAGCCCCTAGTCCGATGAGTAACATTCCTAATAAGGCCGCAAGGCTCAGTGACTCGCCCAATAAAGGAATCGCAGCTAAACCTGTTAAAACCGGTGTGAGAGCACCAATTGCTGAGGTGTTTTCAGCACCAATGCGGTTGATTGCAAAACCATATGAAAAACCTGCCAGTAAACCCGCTAAAAGAGCCTGTGTGACTAACTGAGTGGCAATCTCTTGTGAGGAGGCGGTGGTAATACCTGTTTCATACCAGCCCATAAGCGCAAGAAATGCGAGTACACCACAGGATAAACAACAGAGTAAACCCGCTGCAGCAAGAGGTGGAAGTCCTGCAACTCGTAAACTAACTGTAAATAATGCCCAGCAAAAGCTTGCACCCAACAAGAGTAGGTCACCTTTGAGTACTTGTAAGTCACCTTGATATAACGAGTGACTCATTAACACGGCCACTCCAAGTGCCACCCAACTCAGCCCCCAAAAGCGAGCGGGGTGTAAGGGTTGTTTATAAATAAACACCGCCATTGCCGTGACAAACAAGGGAAAGGTGCCGGGAATCAATAAACCCGCATGAGCCGCAGGTGCGTATTGAAGCCCAGTTGAGCTTAGGTAAAAGAAGGGCACGCCAGCACCAACCAGCATGCCAAACAGGTACCTGAAACGCGTATTGCGGATCTTTTCACGATGACGCCAGACAAAGGGCAGCAAAACCAAGGCCGGCACGAAATAACGCATCACCGCTAAGTCAAACGAGGTGAGTTGCCCTGATGCGGATAAACGCACCGAAATTAACCAGCCTGACCAGATAGAAACCGTGACCAGGGCTGCCAATACGCCCATGTAAAAGTCTTTCCCTTGTGTCAGGACGCGATAATCAGCAGAAGGTTCGGATGGAGTTGATGCGCTCATTGAATAACACCTTACTAAAATGAGTGTGTATTATGATGCCAAAATACAGCGCATGTCCTTGCGAATTACTCTGTTGAAATTCAGTTTTATGGCATAAAATGCCAATTATTATTTATTTTTTGATGATAAATGCCATTTTTAAAAACTGGAGCTTTTTTGATGAAATTGGATGGGCTGGATTATCGAATTCTGGATCAGTTACAAGCGAATGGACGCCTAACCAATGTTGAGTTATCGGATAAGGTGAATTTATCTCCATCGCCTTGTTTGCGCCGAGTTAAACAACTGGAAGAAGAGGGCATTATTCTAGGTTACCGGGCGTCTCTTAATCGTGTCGCGCTTGACCTAGGCATGACCGTGTTTGTTGACCTACGTTTAGGTCATCATGGCGATCAAGCCAGTAGCCAGTTTGAAGCGTCTGTACTGGCCATGCCAAATGTGATCAGTTGCTACTTGGTATCCGGTACCGCAGATTATCGGCTTGAGGTCGTGGTTAAAGATCTACAACATTACGAGCTTTTGCTCCGACAAATACAAATGCTGCCGTTTGTAAAAGACATTCACAGCAACTTTGTAATACGTGCAGTAAAAGGTGAGTCTCCCTTGCCTTTAAATACTCCGACCTGAGCCAGGATGAACCCCGCGTAGGTGTGATGAGCACTTATCTGTAGATCCTTGTGCTTGATCGCAACTCAAGCCCGCAAGAATCTCGCACGCATCTATGTTTTTTTCGGTCACACAACGCTGTCTTAAACTCTCCAGGGTGTCTTTGAGCAAGGTAAGCGAGGCTATACGCTCCGTGACATGCGAAATGTGTTCATCCAATAATCGGTTGACCTGATCGCAGCGCATGTCAGGTTGATCCTTGTAACGTAAGAGTTGACGGATTTCCGCTAAGCTCATATCAAGATTACGACAGTTACGAATAAACAAAGCGCGCTCAAGATGACTGTCTTGATACCAACGGTAATTATTCTCTCCGCGGTGGGGAGCGGGAAGCAGCCCTTCTTTTTCCCAATAACGCAGCGTTTCTACTGGGCATTCAATCCGTTTTGCAAGTTGACCAATGCTGAGCATATTTTCTCTCCGGGCTTGACCCTGAAGTAACTTTAGGGTTTTTACTATAGTGATAAAACCCAAGGAGATCCAGAAATGTCGAACTGTTGCGGCTCATCATCCTGTTCTAGCAATCAAACACCAAGTCTTGCTCCTGCGAAAGTCAGCCCCATACCTTATATCAAACTGTCATTCGCGGGTGGTGCTGCTTTGCTAGCGGAAGTAATTGAATGGACATTGCCGGGATGGGGCTGGATCAGTCTTATGTTGGCGTTGGTGGCGATTGCGTTGTGTGGAACAGAGGTACTCAAGCGAGGTTGGCTGTCGCTCCTTAAACTCGACTTAACCATTAATGCTTTAATGAGCTTAGCGGTCACTTGCGCACTGTTGATTGGCCATTGGGCGGAAGCCGCGATGGTGTTAGTGCTGTTTACCTTGGCTGAGTGGATTGAAGAAAAGTCAGTTGAACGTGCTCGCCATGCGATTCAGAGCGTATTGTCTCTGGCACCGGATACCGCTCGGGTCTTGATGGACGATGGACACTGGCAGAGCCTTCCGGTGACACAGGTAAAAATTGGTCAGCATGTTCAGGTGCAGCCAGGTGAGAGAATTGGTTTGGATGGCCGCATTTTGAAGGGGCACACGTTTATTAACCAAGCCGCGATCACGGGTGAGAGTCTGGCGGTTGAAAAACAATTGGGTGATTCGGTGTATGCAGGAACCTTGAATGAAACCGAGTTGTTTGAGTTTCAAGTGACAGCTGAGGCGTCGAATACGACGCTGGCACGAATTATTAAGCGTGTAGAGGAGGCGCAAGCGGATAAGGCTCCTACACAACGTCTGGTTGATCAGTTTGCGCGCATCTATACCCCGATTATCTTTTTCATCGCCTTGGCGACGGCGCTCGTACCGCCTGTTTTGTTCGGGGGAGCCTTTTTGGATTGGCTTTACAGAGCACTTGTTTTATTAGTCATTGCCTGTCCTTGTGCGTTGGTTATTTCTACGCCTGTTACGATTGTCAGTGGCCTTGCCAGAGCAGCGCGCTTAGGGATTTTGATTAAAGGCGGGAGTCATTTAGAGGCAGGCAGTAGGCTCAATCGTGTGGCATTTGATAAAACCGGGACACTGACACAGGGACAGCCAGAGCTAAGATCGTTTAAAAACCTCAGCGGGATGCCAGATGAAGACGTGCTGCGGTTAGCCTCCAGTATCGCTCAGCATTCCAGCCACCCTGTTTCAAAAACGCTGACGTTGGCGCATGTCGGTGAACGATTGACGGTAGAGTCCCTGATTGCATTGCCAGGCCAAGGTCTTCAAGTGGCGCTTAACTCGCATCGGTATGGTTTGGGCAATGACCGTCTTGCGCGCGCCATGAATGTGCCCCTAGAAGCCTATACCGCCGATGTTGCAAGGATCGAATCGCAAGGTGAATCCTGTGTATTATTAATAGAAGATGCTCGTGTTTTGGGATTGTTTGGAGTCGCTGATCCGTTGAAGCCTAATAGTCAGGAGGCCATTAACGCCTTGCATTCGTTGGGTCTGAGAACCCTTATGCTCAGTGGAGACAATCTTAATACGGCGAGGGCTATCGCGCAGGAGGTGGGCATAACTGATGTTCAAGCCAACTTGATGCCAGAGGATAAACTCGAAGCCATTAAAAACATCATGAAGGAAGGGCATCAGGTAGCCATGGTCGGTGATGGCATTAATGACGCCCCTGCATTGGCTCAGGCAAATTTGGGGTTGGCGATGGGCGCGGCAGGAACGGATACGGCCATTGAAACGGCGGATATTGCCCTGATGGATGATGACCCTCGTAAAATCGCCACCTATATTCGTTTGTCGAGATTCTGCATGCGATTGCTCAAGCAAAATATTGCGTTGGCCATTGGGATAAAATGTATCTTCATCTTGCTGGCTTTTCAGGGGCAGGCGAGCATGTGGATGGCGGTCTTTGCCGATATGGGAGTGAGCTTACTCGTGGTCGCCAATGGCTTACGTGCGTTGAAATTCAAGCATTTGTCGTTGTGATTTAAAAATAATCGTCCAAACGCGCCAAGGTAAAAAACCAATAATAAAAAGCTCAACTAGGTAAGTGAGTTGAATTTCGTAGTTGAGCATCCAATCAAATAAATAGGCGTGAGCGGTTTCCAGGTTTGGCCAAATCATGATAAGGATTAAAATTGAGGCCGCGAAGGGCCAGCGCATAATGTCAAAACGTTGCTGAATATCACCGGAGAGGCCGAGGTACGCGCGAATAAACAGCCAGCCCAAGAGTAGAAGGCATAAAGCTGTTGGGAGTATTGATAACATGGCCAAGAAAATACCAGTGGTGAGCATGGTAATGATTTGATTTAAGTAAGTGCTGAGTAGGCTGCCGTATTCAAACCAAGCCGAACTCGCCAGGATTGCTGGAAGTGTTGAGTTGAAGCTCAGTAGAGTGTGTTGAGGCACTAGATTGATCAGCAATACCCAAAGTAAACAGCACATGCACAGCACTAATCCGTGCCAGCGCAGATCCCAAGGGTTTTTGATGGCTAGAGTGTCTGGATAGCGGGTTACTCGCCACAGGTACACAGCAAAGGTGATTAATCCAAGTATGATTGGCCACTTTAAACCAAAATAACAAAGCGCTAGAAACGTCGGTATGCTGACCAATCCAACGGCCACAAGCGTTATGCCGTCGAGGGCACGAACTAAGCTCTCGAACAGACTCTTCCGAAAGGGTGTTTGGAGGGGCTCCTGTTGTCTTTGCTTAATCTGATCAAATAAAGGCGTTTGATCAGTCTGTTCAGCGATGCGTGTTGCGTTTTGTGGGGTTGATGATGCCGAGTCCTGACGGTGTGTAATTTGAGCGTGGGTCGATTTGATCAAAAAACCACCGTAGATAGCCACTCCGATTGAAAACAGCAGAAGATAAACCGACGTGTCAAAACGCATGATCACGAATGGAGTGAGTAGTAAACTTGCACCAAAAAGGTAGCCAATGGCTGGAAATCGACTTGATAAAACAGGCAAGACAATCAGAAGAACAAATAGCCAAACCCAAAGTATATCAAATGTGAAATAGGCTGTGATGCAAAGCAGCAGTATGGAAGAGGTGGCCGATTTGACTTCTAATGATGATGCCATGTTCACTCCTTGAATCTCAGTCATGGGCTCTTGTCACTACTTTAAGGGTTGGATAAGGTGCCGATTCACCCTTAACGTAGTGACATCAATTAATCTGCGCTAAATTAACCAAAACTTGAGTTGAATTCTATAGATCATTACGCTTAAGTGCTCTTTTTTAATTAACGGATCTACTTGTTGGAGTTGTAAATGGCAGGTTTGCCTAGTGTTAGACGTATGGTGTTGCAGGACTTGGCGTCGGTCGTTGAGATTCAAGCGATGTGTTATACCGAAGTGGTTCTTGAATCTATCGAGTCTTTGGCTTCAAAGTTAGCGGTCTCTCCAGAGACTTGCTTTGTTGCATGTGAGGGAGAGAAGGTTGTTGGCTATCTATTGGCCTTACCCTGGACATCATCAGCCCCACCTGAGTTAAATCGAGTCAATGATCAAGCCTGTAAAGAACCTGATTGTGTTTATTTACACGATTTGGCCGTCAGCCCATATGCGCGTAAAACCGGAGCAGGGCAATTGCTGGTGCGGCAGTTTTTAACCACGTCGGAAGCATTTGGATTCTCGCGGGCAACGCTTACAGCGGTTCAAGGCTCTCAAGCCTATTGGCAGCGTTATGGATTTTGTCCAGCGACCCCGAGCGATACATTAAAGCGCAAGCTAGCAAGTTACGGTGAAGAGGCCGTCTTTATGAAATACGGTGACTAACCACTGCTCAGGCTCAGCTCTGGGAATACCGCGATCAGAGTCACCTGCCTGATGCGACATCATGTCACACGTAATGTTCCTGCTTTTCCCATAAAATTTATCGGTATTTAATATCTAATGTAGTTTTTTCTAATCATGAGGGTCTTCTGGACATTTAGGATTAGAAAAGGCGTTGAAGTGGATATACCACTCTTTGGGAAATAACATGCGTGTGAACATAAAAGAGCTGATTTTTAAACCGACATCCTTATCCTGCGCGATTGCCTGTATTCTATTCAGTCAGACAGGAGGTGCTAATCCAGTGCATGCGGATACCCGATTGGAGGTTACTAAACCTTTACCGCTAAACATGGATGCCGCTATCAGGCAAAGTCCAGCCAACATCGAAATGCTACGATCAATTACCAATGACACCGCCAGTTTACTTAGGGATATTCCGGGTGTGAGCCTATACGGGGCGGGTGGTGTATCGAGTTTACCTTCTATTCGTGGTTTGGCCGATGATCGATTACGAGTCAAAGTGGATGGAATGGATTTGATTGCTGCATGTCCGAATCACATGAATCCACCACTTTCGTATGTTGAGCCAAGCAATATTAGCCTGTTAAAAGTCTACGCTGGGATCACTCCCGTCAGTGTAGGAGGCGATAGTATTGGTGGTACGATTATCGCTGAACGTGCCGTACCTGAATTTGCATCCTCTGGAGAGGAGTCTAGGGTTAAAGGAGAGGTTGGTGCCTTTTATCGAAGCAATAACAATGCATTAGGCGGAAATCTTAAAGCCAGTTATGCAACTGAACAAATCAACATTCAATACGATGGAGCGTGGAGTCAAGCAGACAACTACAAAGCGGGAGGCACATTTAAAGACTTCACTGGCACGGATCGTCCAGGCCACACCCTGCGCTTAGATGAGGTCGGTTCGACAGCCTATGATACTCAGAATCATGCACTCGGTATCGCAATACAAGCCGGTGATAACCTTTTTGACACTCGCTTCAGTTATCAGGAGATGCCAGAACAACTCTTTCCGAATCAGCGTATGGATTTACTGAAAAACACTCAAAAGCTGGTAAATGTTGGGTGGAAACGTGATTTTGATTGGGGGTTAATGGAAGCGCGCGTATACCATGAAAGGGTTGACCATTTTATGGATTTTGGTGCGGATAAGCGTTTTTGGTATGGAACCCTCTCTGGGCCAGGAAACCCCTGTGATCCAATACGTTTTCATGGAGATCCGGCGGGGACCTGTGCAGCAGGAATGCCCATGTATTCGGAAAGTGACAATACAGGCGTTAGTTTAAAAGGCGATATTGAGCTGACAAACTCTCGCTTGTTACGAGTTGGCTCTGATCTGCAACGTTACCGTTTGGATGATTATTGGACCGCTTCGGGCGGTGGTATGGGACCGAATACCTTTCTAAACATCAATAATGGACAGCGTGATCGCACAGCTGTGTTTGCTGAAGTAGAGCAACAGCACAGTGAGCGTTGGAGCAGCCTGTCAGGGATTCGGTATGAGCATGTTCGTATGAATGCTGACGCCGTGCAGGGATATGCAGCAGCGAATATGCCCGGCAATCAGCTAGCAGAATCGACCGCTTTCAACGCACAGCATCGTAAACAAACCGATCATAATATCGATTTAGCACTGTTGGCACGTTATCGTCACAGTGACAGCCTAGACATTGAGTTAGGGCTTGCACGAAAAGTACGCTCACCCAATTTGTACGAACGCTATACTTGGTCAAGTTGGCCGATGGCGGCGACAATGAACAATTTTGTTGGGGACGGCAACGGCTACATAGGTGATGTGAATCTTAAGCCCGAAACGGCGTATACCGCATCTGCGACCTTTGATTGGCATGCTCGTGACCGTCGTTGGAATATCAGCGCAACGCCTTTTTATACCCATGTGGATGATTATATCGACGCCATCAAAAGGCCTAGTTGGGGAGCAAATCAATTTAATGTCTTGCAGTTTACCAATCAGTCGGCTCGTTTATACGGTGTTGATTTAGCCATGGGTTTGCCTTTGATGTCTAATGATTGGGGACAATGGGGGCTTAATACAGTGATCAATTACACGGATGGTAAGAATCGAGACAGTGGTGATCGGCTCTACAATATCATGCCCTTAAATGCTCGCTTCACCCTAACCCATCAAAAGAATAACTGGGATAATGCCATGGAGTTAATTCTGGTAGATGATAAGCGGAAGGTATCAGGGGTTCGTAACGAGATAGAGACCTCCGGTTATCATTTGGTCAATGTGCGTGCAAGTCACAGTTGGAAGCAAGTGCGTTTGGATTTTGGTGTAGAAAACCTGTTTGACCGCAATTACAGCCTACCTACAGGTGGGGCATACATGGGACAAGGTCGAACAATGGCAATCAATGGTATTCCGTGGGGCATAGCCGTTCCAGGGATGGGGCGTTCAGCGTATGTCGGTGTGAAGCTAACATTCTAATTATTCACTCATAACCTTACCCAGATAAGCGTTGATCTGGGTAAGGTGGATGTGTGTCTCAAACGTCAGATAAGGCTTTCGAGGGAATCTCTAGAAACTGTATGGGTTGCCCGATGGGTTTCCCCACCAACGCTTCATCGATCATCACGCCTTGCCCATGGATGACCGTGTGAATCGGCCAGCCAGTGACTTCCATGCCATCATAAGGTGTCCATCCGCTACGACTGGCAATCCAGTTATTTTCAATTCTGCGCTTAGCCGATAGGTCGACTAGGGTTAGATCGGCATCATAGCCCAAGGCGATGCGTCCTTTTCCGGCAATACCAAAAATGCGTGCGGGGCCTGCGCTGGTCAAATCCACTAAGCGTTGCAGCGTCAGGCGACCGGAATTCACATGATTCAGCATAGTGGGGAGCAGGGTTTGTACGCCCGTCATTCCGCTGGGAGAGTTCGGGTAGGGTTGAGCCTTTTCTTCTAGGGTATGAGGTGCATGGTCGCTGCAAATGACATCGACAAGTCCGTTTCGAACGGCTTCCCATAAAGCGTCTTGATGGCGCTTCTCACGCACAGGAGGATTCATCTGTGCCAAACTGCCCAGTTGCTCATAGCATTCGGGTGCACATAGGGTGAGATGGTGGGGTGTCACCTCGACACTGACATAGCGCTTGTGCCTCACTAAGAACACCATTTCGTCTGCTGTTGAAACATGCAGCAGGTGCAATCGACGTTCCGCTTCAATGGCTAAATTAACAATCCGCTGAGTTGCTTTAAGTGCACTTTCAACATCGCGCCAGATCGCATGTTGACGAACGTCCCGACTGGCTTCAACGATTGCTTTTCGCTCACGCAAACGCGCTTCATCCTCTGCATGGACGGCCATGCGTCGATGGCCATTTGCTAAAATACGTCGTAACACTGTGTCATCATCGGTCAGCAAATCACCAAATGAACTCCCCATAAACACTTTGATTCCTGCGCAGCCATGCATTTTTTCTAAGGTATGAAGCTGATCCGCATTCACCGCTGAGCCGCCCATATAAAAAGCATAATTGCACCAAGCACGCCCTTTTGCAGCATCGAGCTTTGCGTGTAAGTCATCTGGCCAAAGCGTGAGTGGGTTCGTATTCGGCATTTCGAAAATACCTGTGACTCCACCCAATACAGCGCCACGTGTACCTGTTTCCAGATCTTCTTTGTGGGTCAGACCTGGCTCACGAAAATGCACTTGGCTATCGATAACGCCGGGAAGTATATGTAACCCTCGCGCATCAAGTTCAGTATCCGCTGTCCAGGTTCCGGTCAGCGCACCGAGTGCCACGATGGTGCCTTCGATACAGGCAATATCAAGTTGTTCAGCCCCACTGGGGGTTATGGCGATGCCGCTTTTGATCAGCAGGTCGGCGTGTTGTTGCGTTAGTCGTTTATCGAGCGTTAATTTGGGTGGCATACGGTGCTCAACCTCCGGTTGATTGAGTGATAAGGGGTTACCTTCAAGCTGGCATCGTCCAGGCCACGGCATCATGAGGGTGAAGGCTTTCTAAATGGCGTACATGAACCTGGGGTTTTGTGTAATCGAAAAGGGCCGATTCTATGCGGCGTGCGGCGTCTTCCACGAACATCAGATTTTGACCATTGAGCGCAGCAAACTCTTGTTCATCGGCTCTCTTGACGGCTGTTTGTAAAGGGGTGCCAACGGCGTGTTCGATGCGTTCTATGAGTTTTAAAGCGCCCAGCATCTCAGCATCAGGGGGTAAACTAACCTTTACTTCTGCTTCACTGCGTTGACTGTGAGGCGTAGCAAGACTGGCAAACTGCTGAAGCCAAGATGTAACTGCTGATGACTCCACCTGAGCGGTGCTGCCAAATTCCTGAAGGAATGTTTGTGCTATAAGTTGGCGTGATAATGCTGCAGAGCAAGGGCAGGTCGATGAGTAGTTAACCGTTACTCTAAGCTGACAGTGGAAGGTACCGTCGATCAACTCAGCATCTAGGCGAAGGGGGTAAGACTTCCATCCGGATAGGCCTTGTGTGACCAGCGCGGGTCGGCGTACTAGGAGATCAACGTTCAGCCGCAATCTAGCGCTCTGGGTGTGGCAATCGTGATGGCTAGCGATCATTGCTTCTAGCAATTCTCGTAGGTTAGCGGGTGACAGCGCCACCCCATGACTGAGCTTGTCCAGCAGTTGATAGAGTCTGGACATGTGAATGCCCTTTATATGGGGCGCAGGTAAGTTAACCTGTACGTCGGCACGTGCATGAAGCTCTCGCCGATAACCGATTTCCTCTAAAGTGACAGGGATATCAATATTTTGCATGCCTACCCACTGTAAAGGGCGTAACGCGGGTGCTGTATCGGTTAATGAAACATCAGGAAGTAGAGCGTTCATCTATAGTATCCGGTTTGGGCACTTAACTGAGTGCAAAGTTAGCATGTGTCTTAAAATGTCTGCATTATTGCTAATAATAATGCATTATCATTAGTGAATTGACAAGAGTTAAGTATAGCTGTCAATATCCGGCTCTTATGTCATTGCTTGGTATCTTGGTAGGTACCTTTGATAACAAATGAGTGAAAATCTATGGAACGAAGAACCCGTCAACATGAAGCCATCCTTGACGTGATTGCGACAGCCGGGCGTCCGTTGCTCGCTCAGGAAGTCTTGGACTTAGCAACGAGTCATGTGCCAAGTCTGTCACTTGCAACGGTATACCGAAATCTCAAAGCCCTTCAGAGTGAAGGCCGGATTAAGAGTGTAGTGCTGCCTGGCCAGAATCCACGCTACGAGCTTGAAGTGCACACACATCATCATTATTTTCAGTGTAGACAATGTGAGCGTGTGTTTGATGTTGATGCATGTCCCGGTAATTTACAGATGATGGCACCCTCAGGGTTTAGGGTGGAAGATCACGAAATTATTTTATACGGGCGTTGCAAAGAGTGTGGCGATGGTCGTTGAACGTTGTGATGTTGGCCCACCTAGACTTCAAGTGGGCTAGATTGAATACCTTACGCGATAATATGCGCGCCTGCATCCACATAAATCGTTTGGCCTGTCATCCCAGATGAGCCTTTGGCGCAGAGAAAAGCCGTTAAGGCACCGACTTCATCAATCGTCACCGTCCGACCCAGTGGTGCTTTGTGCGCGTCTGCCTCAAGTAGATGACTAAAGTTGCTGATACCGGAAGCAGCTCGAGTCATTATCGGGCCCGGTGAAACCGCGAAAACACGAATTCCCTTAGGCCCAAGATCGTATGCCATATAACGCACTGAAGATTCGAGCGCCGCCTTCACAATTCCCATCACGCCATAATCATGTACCACTCGCTCTGCTCCTAAATAGGACATCGTAATCAATGCGCCGCCGTGTGCCATCAGTGGCTCAAGGGCTTTGCCCATTCGCAGAAAACTGTGACACGAAATGTTCATGGCTAAGTTAAAGCCATCCTCGGAGGAATCAATCACCCGACCGTGTAAATCATCGGCTTTGCAAAAGGCCATGGAATGTATGGCAAAATCAATCTCGCCAAAAGTGTCACGACATTTAGCCACTACTGTTTCTAAACTCTCCGGCTCGGTCACATCCAGTTTTAGAAAGTCAGTGGCACCCAATGCTGCAGCAAGGGGTCTAGTGTACTGCGCTGTTTTTTCATTTTGATACGTGATAATAATTTCACCACCTAATTCGACAATCGCCTTGGCAACGGCATAGGCGATGGACTTATCATTCGCAATGCCCGTAATCAGTCCTTTTTTGCCTGCTAGTGAAAGAAAGGGAGGCGTTACATAGCTGTTCATATTTATTCCTAAAAGTAGGGTCATATAAAAATTCGTCAATATGTATACATTATCTGATGAATATGACGTTCAGATGGCGTTATGACGGTTTTATCAAGGTTTCATCCAGTAGTGCCAGCGGTACTTCCTTCGGTCGCCTACTGAGGCTTACTTAGCCTGGTTGTTAACCACTGCCAAGTTGAGTAGCTCCTTGCGAGTTGACTTGGGGCACTACGTCGACACTATGGATTCTTATCGAAAGCAATTAAGCGACGATGTTTGTTACTGATTCGACGGCAGCTAGGACAGGAGGTAAAGGTTGAGAGTGATCAGGCAGTTCAAGTCGTTAGTTCATACCCTGCGCACTGTCAATTATGTGGTCATGAGCCTGTGACCTGTTTAGGTGAGTGTGTTGCTAAACAGCAGAAATGTGGCTATAAAGTTCATTAAAACCATAAAGTAAATAAGCTTTAAGGGATTGAGTTACACGACAGTGCTGGTTCGAGTGAAAGGTGCTAACGCCACGGAACCCCCACCGATCACAAAAAGCAAATTCTCTAGATTAAGTGCTGAGCGGCGTTCAACAGGTGGTTATAGCTGCGGCTGCGCCGCCGTATGACCGCTTATTTGTTGGGCGTTTCAAGCGGGAGTCAAGTAGCAATGTCTGCCTACAGCAATAAGTATGAAGAGTTTTTATTTCACAGGATTGATGATTCAGATTTGCTGACAGGCTTTGTTATTGGACACTTAGTGATTGAACACCTTCTTGAAGAGATAATTCTAAATTACGACAGCAAACTCAAAGAGCATTTTCTATCATTGGCTCATGGCAGAAAAATTACTTTGATAAACTCCTTGGGCTTGGTGCCCGATGATGTGGCCAGCTGCCTTCACAGTATTAACAAGATGAGAAACAAGTTTGCGCATCAGCTAGGTTATGAACCGAACAAAGGTGAATTGCTGAATCTAATATCAAAATGTAAGGCTAGCTTTAATGACATGACTGATGGATTTGAGCAACTTCATGGCGCTTTAACAGATTCGGATAGCCTGCTTGAGGTGCAAGAGAAGTTCGGAGTTGGTCTGGCAGATCTATTTATTCAAGTGGTTTACGATCTGGAGGGGTACGCCAATAAAGATGATTAGCCAGAAAACGTATAACAATGGGCTGTTGTCTCCTCTTCGGCTTTGAGACTGTTGGATTAGTCACAGAGCCCTTGGCTTATGTGACAGATGAAGGCTAGAATCCGTTAACTAAACGTTACCTCAGAGGTGGCAAGGGATGGCGCGGTATAAACACTAAGATTACAACCAAACCAAAATGATACCTCTGCGGTTTTCGGATTAGATCCAACTTAGTACGTTCGAATACTATTTGAATCATGTCGTGGATAATGATTTAGATCTCAGCGTGTTTGAATCTCGCTATCAAAATGACGGCAACGGCGCACCAGCCTATGATTCGGCCATTCTACTGAAGGTCGTGTTATTTGCTTGTTTCAGGGTAAATAAATATTAGAATAAATGACGGGCTGTTGATGCTGGAGATTTTGATTTCAAAATGTCTAATCCGACAGGCTCGTTAGCTTGCTAAAGGCTAGCAATAAACTAGCTTAAACTTGCCCTAATATCTGAAATGGTGATAAATAGCTTATTTTCTGCATCTTGAAACGCTTTAAAACCATAGCGCTCATAGAAGTGTTTAGCGCCATCTTTTGCGTCAACAATAACGACTGGAAATGCCACACTATCACTAGCTGCTAGTAGCTTTCGTAGAGCATCGATAAGTAACCATTCGCCCAATCCTTTACCTTTATAGCGTTCATCGATAGCTAAGCGAGCAATGAGTCCGCCAGAAGTTGATGACTGATGCTTTTTCTGTAACTTATCGGGCAATGCTTTTAGGTCAATGGGTGTCATTGTTAAAGTATAAAAACCGATGATAAGTGAGGTGTTTTTTTCATCCTCTAAAACAAATGTTCGAGTATTATCTTTTTTAGCTTGCTGACTCGCCATGACTTTCAAATAGTTATTAAGCGCATCAATTCCGCAGTTGAATCGGTTTCTATCGTGTTTATCTTTGTCGAGTAATACCGTTTTCATCATTGGGTTTTGGTCTCATAGCGTTCGGCGGCAGTTTTAAGCTTTTCATTTAATGTTGTTGGTTTATCGAGAGCTTCCATAAGTAATATGGCATCTGCTTGGCTTAATTTTAGTGTTTGCTCACGTTCAATCACTTGTGTTGCTTTTTCGATTGCGGCATTCAGTACAAATGAGTTAATACTAGACATGCCGGTGAGAGCAGCAGCTTTGGTTAATAAGTTTTGTGTATCGACATCAACTCTCGCAGTGATACGAGGTAAAGTGGTAGCCATAATGTGTTCTCCTTTGTGTCAAACTGTCACATCTTCATTGTGGTGCTTAAATATACAAAAAGCAATCATTGTGTCACTTTGGCACGCAAGCGAGCAAACAATTCAAGCAGACCCTCAACGCAATGACGACAACGGCGCACCAGCCTATGATCCGACAATTCTGCTGAAGGTTGTGTTATTCGCTTGTTTCAGGGTAAATAAACCTTATAGTAAAGGGCGGGCTGTTGATGCTGGGGATTTTGATTTCAAGATGTCTAATCCGCAGGCTCGTTAAGCGCCATAATCATGAATATGACGTTCAGATGGCGTTATGATGGTTCTATCAAGGTTTTTATATTCAAGTTGGCTTGGGTGTTTGAAGCGGAGTTAACAAAGGCTGGCGCTTAGAGTTATTTAGCGTCTGATTTGCTGTTACAAAGTGAATGAAGGAGTCGGTCATGAAAAGTAAAACAGTGGATGCGTTATTAGAGGATATTCATGTTCTAGGTGTTGAACAATACGCGCTTGTTGAACAGGTGCGTGCGCTTGTCAGTGAGCTTTTTTCACCCATCTCCGAGGAGGTGAAGTACGGCGGTATTTTATTCTCGTCGGATGTTCAATTTTGCGGTGTCTTTGCCTACAAAAAGCATGTATCGGTTGAATTTGTGTCGGGGGCAAAAATTCATGACTCACTTGGGTATCTAGAAGGCACGGGAAAAGGACGCAGACACATCAAGCTGTATGTGTTGCAGGATATTCAAGATAAACAGCTCGCACACTACCTTCAACTAGCGTTGGACGCTGCAAAACATGACATCTAAGACCTCGCTTCCCATTTTTTGGCGTGATCCGCGCATGCCGTACGTTGAACTGCGCAAGGTGGAGGACGGTCGTCAGGTCAATTATGCGCTGCACAGTCATACACAGTGGTCGCTTGGCGCCATTACAGCCGGTAAAAGCACCTATCGATATCGTGAGGATCTCTACACCGTTCGAAAAGGTGATTTAGTGTTAATGAATCCCGAGTGGGTGCATACGTGTAATCCAATCGATAATCATCCTTGGGCCTATGTGATGATGTATATTGATACGGACTGGTTAACTGAGCTGCGTTTTGAGTTAGGGTTAATCGAGCGTTTGGAGTGGCAAAATTTTACCCAAGCGACCCTCTCGGATGAGGATTGGTATCAGCGTTATTGCCATGTTGCCCAAGTGCTTTTAAATACGGAATATCCCTTGCTTGAAAAGCAGAGTCAGTTTGTCACATTTTTGAATGACTTGATGCCTGTTTTGTCCTGTCAATCCGAAGGCCCGATTACCACAATACCCGAACACTTAGAGGCAATTGCGCGTTACTTAGATGAGCAGGTCACAGAAGACATTTCGCTAGATACCTTATGCAAACGTTTCGGTTATAGCTCGGGCTACCTTATTCGTGCCTTTAGTCAGCACTTTGGTATGACCCCCCATGCATATTTGCTCAATCGCCGCATTCAGTTAGGTAGAACGCAACTGAAAACGGGGAAGGCCATTGCCGACGTGGCTCAAAATGTTGGCTTTGCGGATCAGCCGCATTTTCAGCGTGTCTTTAAACGCCACATGGCTGCCACGCCGAATCAATATAGACGGACCTTAATCAATCAGTAGATAAATGCAGCTGAGCGCAAGGAGTAATGCGAGTGTACGGTTAATCAACATAAGCAGGCGAGGGTTTTCTACGTGTTTGCGTAAGAACACACCTGCATACACCCAAGCGCTTAAGGACAGCCAACAAATGGGTAGGTAGAGCAAACCGAAGATGACAACCTGTATTGGATCATTGGCGGTTGTATACGCACCTATGCCTGCGGCAGAGGCTAACCAAGCTTTCGGATTTAGCCATTGCATAAGGGCGCCTGTCATAAATCCGGGGATGGGGTGGGTTGATTTCTCGGTCACGACGCCCTTGTCACTTGCCAGTTTGAAACTCATAAAAAGTAAAAATGCCACGCCCAACCAACGCAGCAGAACGTCAATAAATGGAAACACGGTGAGCAGGGAGTAAAGCCCAAATCCCACAGCATAAAACAGAGCAATAAAGCCAAGCGTTGCTCCGGTGACAAACACAAGACCTGTGCGAATCGGAAAGCGCGTTCCGCAGCTTAAACAGACAAGATTGACAGGTCCTGGTGAGATGGATGCTGCTAAAGCAAAAGCAGACATTGTGAACAGCATTGAAAGGGTCATGGTTTCCTCCATTGAGTTGAGCAATGAAGGATAGAGAAGGGCGTGGGTGAGGTATTGAACAAAATTGACCTAGGAGTCTCTGGACGGTTTGGTCAGATTAATTTCAGTTTGAACCGATATGCAATCCAGTAAAAGCTAAACGCTTCTTTGAGCTCTTATCGGCACAACGATGGCTTTGTGCTCATGCGTTGTCAGAATTTGACAATCGATTTGATACACCTGATTGATCAGCTCCTCTGTTATTAATTCATGGGTGTCTCCATGACTCACTAGCTTACCTTCTTTTAATATGATTAATTGATTAGTAAATCGACTGGCCAGCGTGAGTTCATGCAATGCGATGATGACCGTTGTATTATGAGTTTGAATAAAGGACTGAAGAATTGATAACACTTCTAGTTGGTGATACATATCAAGTGCACTTGTGGGTTCATCCAGAAGCAGCAGGGTGGGATTGCGCGAAAGACGTTGAGCGAGAAGTACCATTTGTTGCTGCCCCCCTGACAGAGAGTCCATGGATCGTTTAGCTAAATGAGCCAGTTGTAACTCATCGAGTATTTCCATCACTTTTGAGCGCTGATCCTCGGTTACTCTCCAACTAAGCTGTTCGCGTTGCCCTAACAACACGCAATCTTCTACTTTAAGCTTTGATTTAACCAAGTAGGCTTGGGGCATGTAGCTAATTTGATTAGAGGATGGCCATTGATTATCGAGTAGTTTTTTGCCTGAGTGATTTAAAAAGCCCGCTAAACTTTTCAAAAGAGTTGATTTGCCTGAGCCATTAGGGCCAATCACCCCAATAACTCCAGTATTGCTCAGCTGAGCTTTATGGATGTTTAATCGAATCTTGTGATCAATTTTAACCTGAAAGTCGTTAAGTAAAAGCATGAACCAATTAGCCTTGTTTTTTCAGGATGACGATGAGTAGCATCGGTACACCAATAATTGCAGTAATAATTCCAACAGGGATAACAGCTCCTGCTGAAATAATTTTGCTCAAAATTGAAGCAGAAACCAGCAGAATGGCTCCAATCATACCCGAGAGTACAAGTGAGTATCGATGATCTTCACCGACGATCGCTCGACTCACATGAGGTGATATCAAACCAATAAATCCAATTGTTCCAGTAAAACTAACGGCTGCCGAAGTTAGTAGTGCAACATGTATAAAAATGCGTTTGCGTAATGCATTAACATTCAACCCAAGACTTGCAGCATTGTCATCGCCCAGTCGAAGAGTCGTTAAATTCCACACCTCTTTTAAGCTAAAGGGCAGGGTAGCGGCAAGGATTGCACTAATGACCAATACAGATGTCCAGTTGGCTTTGAATAAACTACCAAATAACCAAAAAACAATTTGCTGCAATACCTCTGGTGCCGCTAAATATTGCAATAGCGACTGTAGCGACTGGAAAAAGAACAATACAGCAATACCCGCTAATACCAGAATTTCAGAAGAGCTACCTTTTATGTTAGCAATCGCATAAATAATTGCGCAGGCTAAAAGTGTGAAGGCAAAGGCGGATCCAGGAACAAGTATCCACGCAGCGATGGGTAAGGATGCACCAAACAGAATGCTCAAGGCGGCACCAAAGCCAGCAGCGGCTGAAAAACCGAGTGTATAGGGGCTTGCTAAAGGGTTGGCTAGAATCGTTTGCATCATTAAGCCTGCATAACCTAAACAAAACCCGACGGCAATTGCCGTGAGGGTTTGAGGCAAACGAATTAGCCAAATGATGGTCGAGAACGCTTTGTTGTCTCCATTGGGGCCTTCCAATAGTGTAAGAACCACCTGATCAAGGGTCATTCCCGATGGGCCCGTAAGAAGATCAAAAACGCTTAATATCAGCAGGCATAAAAAACAGAGCGCAATTCTGTATAGGGCAGAGTTGCGCATCATTGAAAGCAGAGATAAAAACATTAGTGTATACGTGTGACGAAGAGGCCCATGGCAGGAATAGGCATCCACTCAGCGTAGAAGTCCTGGAGTTCTTGAGCAGGATTGACGTCTGTGAAAAAGTCAGGGTATAACGCTTGGCCAATCGCACGCATGTACACAAAATCAGACAAGGTGCGATTGCCCCCATGATACACGCCATACACTTCTCTGTTCTGAACAGCCGGGAGGGATGACCAGCCTACACGACTCAGATACGCTTCCATGCGTTGATGCGTCAAGGTTTCGTCGGCTCCAAAACCGAGTTGAACGGAGGACGGTCGATTAAGCCATTCAGAGCCAGCTAAAAGAATAACGTCCGGCTGAGATGCGATGATGTATTCTGGTGAGAGAGGCCCCCAGTTTTCGATTTGCCCAGCCGCGATGTTCTGACCTTGAAGTAGGTCAATAACGCCGCCCCACATGCCTTTGCTATAGCTGTTCCCTTGTGCATCAGGGCCATTTTGTGCAAGTTCTACATAGATTTTCTTTGAAATGGCTCCATTGGTATGTGCAGTCTTAACACGTTGTAGCGTATCCTGATGTTTATCTTCGTATAAACTCACTAACGCTTCAGCACGATCTTCGCGATTTAACAATTGACCTAGAATTCGAGTTGATGCGATGTGCTTTTCGAGCGTTTGTGCATTGTAGTCAAGGGTTACGATAGGAATGCCAGCGGCTTCAATTTGTTGTATGCCTGTGCCAATAGAATCAAATTGCCAACTCGCCAAAATTAAGACGTCGGGTGAGGTTGCGATTAATGCTTCGGTCGATAAGGTTCCATCTTCGGCGTTGCCAAAATCAGGCAGAGTGGCTAAGGGAGGGAAGGCATCTGTGTAAGCATTCCATTGGCCGGGTCTCCAGCTTTCCCATGGGGCTTTAGATAACGAAACGAGTTTGTTGAAGCCTTCAGTACCTGCAACAGCTAAGTAGTCTTCGTAGTAGAAGCCAAGGGCAACTTTTTCAGGGTGTGCATTCAATGTGACGCTTCTGCCTTGAATGTCATTGATTACGATCTCAGCAAAAGAGGTACCTGAATGCAGTAAAAATGTAATGCTCAACGCGCTGATTAGTCGTTTCATAATCTATGCCTTTACTTCATTTAGCTATTTTAAAGGCCAGATTGTATAACCAACTGATTTAAAAAGTATTGTGACATAATGTCGCAGGCAGTTTTTTCAGAGGACATATCAGTGAAAAACTAAAAACAGTTTAGTCTTTCTAAGGTGGTTTCTACCTTTGACCTTTCGCATATCGGCTTAGGGTCAAAGGTAGAATGATCTGATAAGTTAAACTTTGAACTTGTCTAGCGCGTTGGCTTGTTGGTTGGTCAGATCCACCATGGTGTTGCAGAGGCTTTCTTGATGCTGAGCCGCTTCGGCAACGGCTTGGCTGATATCACGGATATTGGTTGTATTGCGGTTGATTTCACTGGTCGTCGCACTTTGCTGCTCTGCTGCAGTGGCAATTTGTACGTTCATATTATTGATTTCTATGATGCTCGAACGAATTGCTTGCAAGGAGTCACGCGCTTGATTGGCGACCTCTTGCGTCTGATTGGCGTTTTCACGGCTTTTGAGTATGACACTCTCGGCACTTTTAACTCCAACCTGCAGCTGATGAATCATTTGTTTGATTTGTTTGGTTGATTCTTGTGTTTTTAGTGCAAGAGAGCGAACTTCATCTGCAACGACGGCAAAGCCTCTACCTTGTTCACCAGCACGTGCAGCTTCAATGGCAGCGTTTAGGGCGAGCAAGTTAGTTTGATCGGCTATATCTGTGATGACCGTGAGGATGGATTCGATATTGTTGCTGTATCCAACCAGATCATTGATGGTGTTGACAACCCCACTCATTTGCTCGGTCAACTGAGCAATGGTTTGGGTTGTACGCATTACGATAACTTCACCATCTTTGGCGGCGATATCGGCTTGATTTGCACGGTTAGCTGCTGTTTGAGCATTGTCCGCTACATCATGCGCGGTCGCTGACATCTCATGCATAGCGGTGGCTAGCTGATCCAGCTCGCTCAATTGTTCCTGTAGCTGTTTGGCTGAGCGCACCGAAGAATCAGCGGTTCTATCGGTATTGAGTCGGACATCACCAGATAAATGTTTGACCTCTTGGATAAGCGCTTGTAGGTAGTCAATGAAATGGTTGAAGTCGGCTGACACTTGACCAAACTCATCTTTGCTCACAACATTTAGGCGTTTCGTTAGGTCGCCATCACCACTGTTAATTTCTTGCAAGGATTGACGCAAGGCTTGTAAGGGTTTCAGCAGACCACCCACGACTAAGTACAGGGTGATGGACGCAATAACAGCAGCAATCAGGGTGCTGATCAATGCAATCCAGCCAAACTCACGAACATCTTGCAACACTTTGTTTTCGTCAAGTACAACGCCGATATACCATTTAGCTCCATACAGGTTAGGTAGAGGGGTAAACGTGACGTAGGCATGGCCACCATCTTTTAGACTGACGCGTGTTAGCTCGGTATTCAGTTGTTGCAGGCTATCCGCGATGAATTCACTGATGGTTTTTCCATTCAGTTCGGTGTTGGGGTGACTGATGATTTTGCCGGCTTCATTGACAAGGTAAGCGTAGCCTGTGTCATTGAAGTTAAGGGTGTTGACAGCGTCGGATACGGTTCTGAGACTTAGATCCCCGCCGAATGCGCCTTTAAACTGACCTTTATCATAGAAGTTGGCGACGGCAGAGATAAGCACATCACCTTCAGTTGATAGGTAAGGCTCTGTAAATACGGCACGTTTATGGGCGTTGGCAACAGGATACCAAGGACGTTTACGAGCATCCCAACCCGGCGGGTTCCAATTTGGATCATTGCTGAAGCGTACTGCCTCTGCGTCCAGTCCCCCAAACATTAGCAAGAACTCTTGTTTGTAGATCGGAAGATCAAAGGTTTTTTGAATGGTGTCATTGGAGAAGTCACTGTCAATCGCTTGTGATGCAACATCAATTAAAGCGAGTTTTCCATTCAACCAGTTATTCACCTGTACAGCCAGGGCACGACTGCTTTCTTGGGTGCTTGTTGTGGTTTTGGTGAATAAGGCATTTTTCAAACTACTGTACTGAATCCACGAGTAGAGAGAGAAAGCCAATATCACAATTGCAGATGCATAGAGGGCGACTTTTTGGGATACTTTCATTTAGGCACCTAGTATAGAACGCTTTTTAGAGTGATTACCAAGTGGTGATCAGCGATCTAAGGCCAGATAGACGGTGTCTATCTGGCGCTATTGGAAGGCTAAGACGGGAGTCTATTAAGTATTGATTTGGTTTGCTGTTGGAAGCGCGGAATAAATCTCTTGGTCGAGTTCATTTTCGCTTTTGGCAACCAATGTCGATACCATCAAATCACCGCATACGTTTACTGTTGTACGGGCCATGTCTAAAATTCGGTCGATACCTGCAATAATCGCTAAGCCTTCAATCGGCAAACCTACCGTGGTTAATACCAACGATAGCATAATGATGCCTGTGCCAGGAACCCCAGCGGTACCAATCGAGGCCAGTGTAGCCGTCGCGATAATGACGATATAGTCTGACATTTCAAGTTCAATCCCAAACGCTTGTGCAATAAATAGTGCACAAACACCCTGGTAAAGTGCGGTGCCATCCATATTGATCGTTGCACCCATGGGCAGTACAAAGCTGGAAATACCTTTAGACACCCCCAGTTCTTCCTGAGCGGCTTTGATGCTGACGGGCAGGGTGCCAGCACTACTGGTGGTAGTGAAGGCTACAGCTGCTGGGCTCACGATGCCTTTCAAGTAGTTGAGGGGATTAAGACGGCCAACAACGCTAATCAGACCGCTATAGAAGACCACCACATGTATGATGCAGCCAATATAGACCACCGTGATAACCTTGATTAGAGGCAGCAATATTTCTAGACCATATGTACCCGCAACCCAAGCCATCAAACCAAAAACACCGTAAGGCGCCAGTTTCATTACGAGACCAGTCAGGGTGTACATAGCTTCTGCAAGGCTTTCAAACACAGCGATGGCAGGTTTTGCAATTTCACCAGACAGCGTCAATGCAATGCCCAAACCCAATGCAAAGACAATGATTTGTAAAATGTTGCCAGCTGCAAGTGAATTGATCGGATTGGTTGGAATCATATTTAGAAGGGTTTCGACCAGTGTCGGAGCTTCTTTTGCGGCTTCGGCTACAACAGGGGCCGTCATGTCCAAACCAGCACCGGGAGTGAAAATAAAGCCCAATCCTAAACCAATGGTGATAGCGACAGCCGTTGTCCCTAAATATAGCACAATGGATTTTACCCCTATGCGCCCCATTTTTCGTGTGTCTTGCATGGAGGTGATGCCAACGACGAGCGAGCAAAACACGAGTGGAACAATCAGCATTCGTATGGCGTTGAGAAACAGTGTTCCAAGCGGTTTAAGTACTTCTGCGTTTGGACCCATAATGGAACCCGTGATAGCACCTAATACCATGCCAATCAGAATTTTTTGCCACAGCGGCATTTTGCTCCAAAAACCGGGTTGTTTGGATAGTTGAGTATCTTTCATAGTACTGCCTTTTTAGTTGTTATTTGTCAGAGTAATTAACGTTGGATTCCTCAATCTTGAGGATGAAATCATGCCTAGAGCACACAAGGTATGTCCTATCTGCATGCAATTACTCATTTCATAAAAGCAAGCATTATGCCAATCGGAAGTATTGATTTAACTGTCTGATTTTATAGTTATAAAATCGATATCAATGTATCTGAGATGTTTTAAAAGGGTATTCCTGATGGAATAGTTACAATGCGGAAACTCGCTAAAAATACATTTTTATCAGTGAGTTGGATGCTAAATAACCTTAGTTATAGGTATAACCAAGGTTATGGGGGGTTTGGAGCGAAGAATTTAAGAGGTTTTTTTATTTAAACGTTTGCTCAGGGCAGGCTGAGACAGGCCAATGAGACGTGATGCCAGCGACTGATTGCCTTGTGCTCGCTTCATTGCTTCTTCAACGAGAAGATCGTTGATTTCCTGTAAGGTAGGCAATGGCTGATCTATCGGGAAAAATACAGGAGCTTTGGTGTTCTCTGAATTGCCGTGGAAAGCAGAGTGGCCATTTTTCGTCAAGACTGAGCGGAAGGTCTCCATCGATAGCACTTTGGTGCGGTGGCGACTTACTGCGTCGTAAATGAGCGCCTTCAATTCTCTGATATTCCCAGGCCATTGATAGTTTGCTAATAAAACGGGTAGTTCTTTAGGAATCGTAGGTTTGGTTTTGCCCATTTCCTCTGCCGCTTGTGTGAGAAAATGGTCTAATAGCAGGGGTAGATCTTCAACGCGTTGGCGCAGTGCTGGAATCTCGACATGATGGATTTTTAAACGGTAATACAAGTCTTTACGAAAGCTACCGGAAGCCTGTTTTTCGGTTAAATTTTGATGGGTTGCGGCAACTATTCTCGCACGCAGTCGCTTAGGTCGGTCGCTGCCTAAGGGGTAGTATTCGCCTTCTTGTAACAAGCGCAAGAGTTTGACTTGAGCGGTCGGACTTAAGTCGCCAATTTCGTCCAAAAATAAGGTGCCTCCGTTTGCTTGTTCAATCATACCTGAACGTGTGCTATCAGCGCCTGTGAATGCACCTCGGTGATGGCCAAACAGAGTGTCAGAAAAAATGTTGTCGTCCAGCCCTGCTACGTTGACGCTCACCAATGGCCCTGTTTTGTTGCTTAGGTCATGAATAACCTGAGCTATTTGTTCTTTACCGACACCGCTTTCGCCAGTGATGAGTACAGGCTGTAGGCTAGAGGAAATTGATTCAAGGTATTGAAAGACGGCACGCATGCTTTTGTCTTGCGTGATGATGTTTGCGAACACATCGGGTTGTTCCAATGTGTTGGTTAACACATGACGCCGCAAGGCTTGGTTTTCGACGTGCATTTCCTGCATACGAACAGCACGTTTGATGCCTTCAATGAGCTTTTGCTCTTCAGTGGTTTTGACATAATAATCAAAAGCACCAAGGCGCATGCAGTCTAGGGCCGTTTCTATCTGATTCAGTCCACTGAGGACGATGACACAAATATCTGGAAACTCGGTGACAATTTGCTGTAACAGTTTGTCACCGGAAATATGAGGCATGGTCATGTCTAAAAGAACTATGCCAATAGGGTGTTCGGCAATCATAGCCATGGCGTCACGGCTGTCTGGGCAGCGATAAAGGTGGCTAAACCCGGCTTTACGCTCTAATGCAATGCTCATGCTGCGTAAAAAGGCTTCTTCATCATCAATCAGCAAAATACCAAATTGAGGGTAAAGATTTTTTTGCATTTGGGTCTTCCTAAGTGACTGAAAAGGTCAAAACAGCTTTGGTGCCATGTTTGGGGGTAGATTCGTACACTAAGCTTCCGCCATGCTCTTGGACTATTTTACTGGATATAAAGAGACCAAGACCAGTGCCACCATCTTCACGGCGAGTGGTAAAAAAAGGGTCGCATAAACGGGCCATATGTTGAGGCTCTATGCCTTTGCCTTGATCCCAAACCTCTAAACAAAGGTGATATTCATCTTTAAGAAAAGTGCGTACATTAATGGATTGATTGGATGTTTCCAGCGCCTGACAAGCGTTGACGATGAGATTAATGATGACTTGCTCAATTTCTTGAGCGTTGCCATAAAAAGGTGGCAGCGGGCGAGTATATTCAACAATGAATTGGTCACAGCTTTGACGAAGGGTGTTGTCGACTAGCCGAATGGCGACTTCTAAAATCTCATTGATATCCACTTGCTCTTTTAGACCGTCCGGCGTTTCACGGGCAAAGTCTTTGAGATCGTTGACGATACGGCGGATTTTTTGAGTGCCTGTCAGCATGTCTTGCAACATAGATGGGATTTCATCTCGCATTCGGCTGTATTCGAGGCCTGCAATGTAAAAATCGCCATGCGCTTGAAAGTGTGCTTCTAGAATCTCTTCTGCGTCTGAGTAAAATTCTTGTATGACCGGGAGGTTAAGTAAGAGTAGGCTGCTGGGATTATTAATTTCATGCGCAACGCCTGATACCAAAATGCCCAAGGAGGTCATCTTGTCTGCTTGCATCAGTTGTTTTTGTTGCTGCTTTAGTTCGTTGGTTCGGCGACTCACCTCACGGGTTAGCATGCGGTTCCATATGACAATCGCGCCTAATATCACCAGTAATATCCCAGAAATACTCCCTGTTATCAGCCCAACTTCTTTCCAGGGAAAGCCATCTTGTTCGAGTGGGCCAAGCCATTTGTCATAAATTTTTTGATGACGCCCCGTGTTTTTCAAAATGGCCAAGCCTTCACTAAATTGGGCGAGTAGGTCGGTGTTGCCTTTCATTACCGCATAGCCATATTGGTTGGCACCAAAAGGTCGACCGACAGGAGCGATATTGGAAAGTTCTAGTTCTTTCCCTAGGTACAAGCCGGGCAGGTTGGCAACCAGTGCGTAATCGTATTGACCAGACGCGAGTAAGCGCAGAGCCGCTGCGTGGGTGTCGACTAAAATTAATTTGGCATTAATGCCACTGTTAATGAAAAAGTCGTGCATTACTCCACCTTGCTGGACGATGAGCTCTTTACCCGCTAGTTCATTTAAGTCGTTCACTTTTGCAGTCCCTTTACGGGCAAAAATGGACTGATGAACCAAGGCATGAGCGGGTGAAAAATCGTATTTGTCGGTGCGACCAGTGGAGTAGGCCATGCCTTGTAGAACGTCCACTTTACCCTGTTCAAGAAGACTGCGGATCTCATCCCAGTTACCTAATTGAATGTCGACCTCAATGCCCATGACTTCGGCGATTGCAAGGGTTAGTTCGGTATTGTAGCCATCCGGTTCGCCATACTCATTGAGAAATTCATAAGGGGGATAGTTCAAGTCGCCACCTACCAGAATAGGTCTATCGGCCTGAGCAAAACTTGCAACGAATAGACTGACAAAGAGCACAGCAAAGCGCAAAAAATAAGGTGTCATTTTGGTTCTGCTAGACATGACGGTAGGATGTGATTCTTAAAGTAGAGCCATCATATCATGTTAGTACGATAAGTATTGAGTGCTCGAACTAAGATACAGCAAAGGATAAGAGGGCAGAACCAAGTTGCAAAATCGGCACCCTCAATCATGAGGTGCCGAAAGTGCTTCAATTTCTTGCCATAAACGCGGGTACTCAGGGCTGTCTTGCCGAGTATAGTTTAGGTTTCTAAGCAAGCCTGTTAAGTGTACAAAGTGTTTACGAACGGCTTCTTTTGTTTCTAGAGTGGGTATGCCTTGTAAACTTCTGACCAATAAGCGGAACAGATCTCGTTGGCGTTGAATGGGGGTTGAGATGTCCACGGGATCAAACGCATCTTGCTGTAAATAGACCTGATCTAGGCACTGGGATTTCTGCCATAAAATATAGTCGGATAAGGTTACGCCTTCTTCGCCTGTCACCTGCATCATTTGCTGAACCTCTTCACCCTGTCTGAGCAAATTGAGCATGTCACGTACTTGGGGGACCCATTCAACATCTAAGTGTGTGTTAAACCAATTTTCAAGTTGAGACAGATAACGTGACCAAGAAATCAATGGATCAACGGCCGGATAGGCGCGTTTGTACGCTCTATCAGCACTCAAACCTAAGAAGGTTTTCACCGTTCTAAGCGTTGATTGCGTAACAGGCTCTTCGAAGTTCCCTCCTGCAGGCGATACCGTTCCAATCAGCGTTAAGCTCCCTATAGAGCCATCATTGGTTCGCACAAGTCCAGCGCGCTCATAAAGAGCCCTTACGGCTGAATCAAGATACGCCGGAAATGCCTCTTCGCCAGGAATTTCCTCTAATCGGCCCGATGTTTCGCGCATCGCTTGCGCCCAGCGTGAGGTTGAGTCGGCAATCAGCAATACGTTGTAACCCATTTGACGATAGTATTCACTGATGGTGATGCCAGTATAAATAGAGGCTTCTCGCGCCGCGACAGGCATGGAGGAGGTGTTGCAAATAATGACGGTGCGATCCATTAAGGTCCCGCCTTTCGGATCGGGCGTTTTCGGAAACTCAGTAATGGTTTCCACCACTTCGCCAGCACGTTCACCGCAGGCCACAATGACCACGATGTCCACATCGGAATAGCGAGAAATTAAGCTTTGCAGTACCGTTTTGCCCGCCCCAAAGGGACCTGGAATACAAGCCGTTCCACCTTTGGCCACAGGGAAAAACGTGTCAATGAGACGAATAGTGGTCAGCATGGGTTGATCGGGGTACAAGCGTTCACTTGACCCTGTGCGCAATAAATCACGGTTAACGGGTACGCGTACTGGCCAGAACTGACGCATGGTGATCTCATGTTCTTCGCCATGCATATCTTTAAGTCTGACAATCGGCGTCGTGACGGTAAAGCTACCTTCCTGAATCCAGGTCACCTCAAGTTCACCCCGCAACTTGAAGGGTGTCATGATTTTGTGTGTAAAGCGTCTTTCTTGCACCTTGCCCAGCGGATCACCTGCGCGTACGCGTGCACCAATTTTAACGGTTGGCTGAAACGCCCACAAATGCTGATTATCAATCCCCTCAACATCCAATCCTCTGGGTAAGAAGAAACCATGCTGTGCCGCAATCAGTTCAAGCGGGTTTTGTAGGCCATCATAGATTTGACCCAACAAACCCGGTCCTAACGCAACTGAAAGTAAGCGTTCGGTTTGCTCAACACGGTCACCGATCGACACACCTCGGGTATTCTCGAAGACTTGGACATCGGCTTCACCATGACGAACCCGCAATACTTCCGCTTGCAGGCGTTCTTGGCGTTGGTCTGATGGACGACGCTCTGGGCAGATATAGACCACTTCATTCTTGATGATGGGATAGTATTCGCCATGTTCATCCTTCATCAAATGAAGGGTCACTATATCATCCCGGACCCCGGCAACACGTGCTGTAATGGGTATTCCATTCATCTATTCATGTCCTCAAACAAGCTATTCAGTTGCTGTTGGATACCGCTGCTGTGCAGCAGTGTATCGCTCAGGGTTTGAAAATCAGCCAATGCCGCGTCCGCATCACTTTTAAGACGACGCTCAGCTATGCCCCAGCGCAGTACAAAACTCACCACAGTTTCGACGGAAAAATGATGGCTTCGCTCCACCGCAAGCAGTTGCTGCCAAAAATAACGATCCATCTGAAACTGTAAGTCACCAGTATGCCCGTTATTAAATAACTCGCCCCAATGCTCTAAGGGGTCTATCTGTGTTTCTAAGGCAAATAAAGGCTCTTTCCAGTGGTGTCGTATCCATTCGGTCCAGCGACCATACCCATAAAAATGTTCTGCAGACGTGTTAGGTCGTCTTCGATAACGCAGGGCAGCCAACAGTGTTTGTATTTCTAAACGCTGTGTAATCACGTCCTGCAGCACTATAGAGGGGAGTTCAGCAATCTGCTTTTGCCAGAGTTGCACTCTTTCACGGTCAGGCTGTGTGTCTGTCTGCGTAGGGTGGTAGAGCGCCTCAGCTATTGCGAGACGTCGCTGATCCTCCACATTCAACATTGAAAGCCGCCGGTTCAGTGCAATCCGTGACAAAGGTAGCTGAGTGCACTTTTCCATCTGCTCAGGCAACCAAGGCAGACACGTGACGAGCGTGTAGTAATCTGCCACTAACGAATAACTCCCTCTAACAAAGCACGAAAACGAGGCTGCAAGTGTTTGAGCAGCACTTCAGCAATGGAAGCGTCGGTCAGATCTATTTCAACCTCTTTGCCAACCAAGCGTATGCGTAATCCACGGCCCGAGTGAGAGCTGACACTAACGCCTTCACGTAAAAGATCGGCGGATAAGGACTGTACAAATTGGCTCAAATGACCTTGACGATATTCATGGGCATTCCTGCGCAACTCATCTAAACCAATAAACTCATCGGGCAACAGAATTTCAATCTGATGTTGGGTTAATTGCGATTGATCACGAACTTTTCCAGCCAATTCAAGAATCAGTCGACGCATGAACTCTTCGTTATCCATTTGCTGTTCGACTAAACGTTCAACTTGATCGGCAAAACTCAGGGCCATGGTTTCTTTTAAGGTTAACAATAGGTCTCGGGCGGCCATTTTCAGTGCATCTTCACCCGCTTTACGCGTTTGTTCGGCTTCTTTTTTGGCCTGTTGACGAAGAATATCGGCGTCATGACGCGCCTCGTCCAGAATTTGATTGGCTTTTTGCCGTGCATCCTTCAATAGCTGATCGGCTTCTTCGCGACCTTTTTGCACGCCCTGGTCACGCAGTTGCTCAATTAAGGCTTCCACGCCCGAAGAAGGATGATGTTTTTCAGTATGATTCATCATCGGCTCCTACGCTGGTATACCAGCACTAATCACCAAGGCAAAAATGAACGCAAACACGGCGAAGCCTTCTACGATGGCTGCAGGTGCCAGAGACATACCAAAAATCTCAGGGCGAATCTTGGAGACATTGATGGCAGATGCACAACTACGACCTTGATAGATCGCGCTGAACATTAATGCCAAGCCACAGAGTAAACCTATGCCAGCTAAGCCCGGAGCATTCTCTGGGGTTATATCGCGGTTTAGCGCAAACATCACCACGATCCCATAAATAGATTGCGAAGACGGCATAGCGGATATACCGATATATCGCCCATGTCCGGTTTCAGTTTCGAGCAATGCACCTGCAGCCGCTTGACCCGCCAATGAACAGCCGATCATGCTACCAATCGCGCCAAGTGCCATAGGGCCGTAAAGACCTGCCCAGCCTAATGCCATAATCAGGTTGTCCAAGGTGTAACCTCCTGCTTTGAGAAAGAGCGGAAGGCATAGCCTTCATCCGCCAAGCTCCAGTTGTAAAATTCAATTAAGTTAAGACGCAAACCGTGAATGACTCCACTGACAACGGTTAGCACGAAATTCAATAAGTGCCCCGCCAGTAAAATCAGGAGTTGTAAAAAAACACCGATGCCGGGCAGTGCGCTGGCCACATCGACAGACAATTGATTAAAGGTGATCGCCAAAGAGGCACTGGCGAGACCAAGCGCAAACAAGCGCAAATAACTCAACACATCGCCAAAGAGCTTAGTGATATTGGTGAGTGCTAACGCGCCCCACATGACCTGACGTAGCTGCCATTTTTGTTGCTGATTTGACATTAGCAAGACGGTCAACACGGCAACGACAAATACGAACCAGTGTATAAAATGGAAGCCTTGCAACCATCCGAGTAAGCAGGATAGTACCGCTAGTGCCCAGCCAACGGATGCCCAGGCTTCAAGTCGGGTACGCCTAACCCAGGCCATCATTAAATTGGCGAGCACTAAATGCAGTGCACCAAAGGTAATCGAAAAGCGCATCATGGCGTCAAAGTCTTGTAAGTCCAGTACCTTGAGTGATGCTAGCCAAGAGAAAGGTGCGTTGGCGCCAAAGTAGCTGCCGACCAATACCCCCCAAACTAAACTTGTTGCGGTCAGCGTCACGGCTAAAGAGCGCAAGCGTCTTGAGGTTTCGCTGCTGGCCATGTTTTTCCAATAATAGGCGAGCACCAAGCCCATTAACGCAGCGTATCCGGCATCGGACATAATAATGGCGAAGAAGGCGGCAAAAGAGAAAAAAACCACCCGTGAAGGATCCCAGCTGCGATAGCCTGGCATTTGAAAAAAGCTAACCAGCTCTTGACCACCTCGAAGTTTTTCTGGGTTGTCCAGTAGGGTGGGTGGGAGTTCATCTGCTTTGGGCTGTTCAATCAGCAGAGCCAATTGGTGTGTGTTGGCAAAGCGTTCAACCTCTGCCAAGTGCTTTTCGGCGACCCAGCCTTGAATTGCAAAAATTTCTTCATAGTCCAACGTCTGATCCGATACGTCAGCTAGGAATGCACGGTCTTCTGTATCGGCGATACAGCGCTGCAATTGATAGATCCAACGTGTTAAGGCTTCGCGCTCGGCTTCAACGGCCTCTAGTTCAATCTCTAGATCCTCTAGGTTTTGCTCTAACTGACTAAGCGGTATGTTGCCCGTGAAGGTTCGTGTAACGGGCATGCGGTTCGCATCAGGCTCATGCTCGGATAAGACCACCACATAGGCATGCCGATTGTCACGATGGACGCAGCTCCAAGTTAAACCGGAGCGCTCAACGGCAGGAAGCTTATAATTCGGGACTAGGTAGAACCAGAGTTTTTGCCCCGCTAAATCCGCTAGCTCAGGCAAAATAAAATCGCCCCAAGGGGTTAAGTCAGTAATGCGCTTTTCTAGAAAGTCACGACGCGCCATCAAATCTAAACGCTGAGTACGATTGTGATCGATTCGATCCAGCATTTCAGACAGGTTAAACTGCCTTAAACGCACCACTTGTCGGCGCTTTTCACGACTGCTTATCAGGTATTGCAGTGCTCTTTTTAGGCGCTCAGGATTAACGCTTTCGTCTGATGTTGGGCGCGGTTCAGCATCTTGCAAGGGGATGACATGCATGACCCCCAGTTCTTGCAAGGCATCTAATAGACGAGGTTTTTGTTCTGTTAAGCCAACCAGAGAGACCTTATTGAGTCGTAAGATACTCATAGTGAAACCCCTATACGCTTGCGTTTAGCAATTTTGGCTCGAACCACCCCAGCACGTTCAGCATCGGCTAGGGCAATCTGGATCTTACGTATATTTTGACGCGCTTGCGGAATCAACACCTTGTCGAATAAATTCAACCGTTGTGTGGTTTTTTGCAAACCTTGATTCAAGCATTCGAGTCGCTTATGAATCAATTGTTGCTGAACTTGCAGTGTCACCTGAGACTGGAGAAGTTTAGCCAAGTGATCCAGCCAATGGTCTGTTCCCAAACAGGAGTAGGGTTCAAGCACCACCTCGAGCGATTTTAATTCAGGTAAACGAATGCCCACTAAATTCACTTGTTCTATTTCAATTGATTGAATGCTGACGAGCTGATCAACCCTTCCTTGAAAGTTTGGCAGCATGGAAAGCTCGGCACGCACCTGCTGCTCGACCTGTAAAAGTGCATGCTGTTGTTGCTGTAAAACTTGTTCGGCAGTAGCACGAGCTGCAAGAAGCTGTTTGCGTTTTAGGTCTAGCGCTGGCACAAACTTTTGATAGGCACGTACTTTACGACCTTCTTTATTTAATGTGCTTTTGTTTAGCGCTAATCGAGCCATGATTAACTCCGCTGTGAGGCAACAGGAAAATACTTATCCACCAAGTCTTGTTTCATCAGCAACTCTTCAGCTTCAAAACATTCGGCCAGTGTCTTCCAGCAAAGGTCTAGGGCTTTCTCTAGGGGGATCGTTACATTAATGTCCATAAAACGTCTTCGAAAAAGATCACCGAAACGCAATAAACGATGGTCATACTCCGTCAGCTCAAACGACATGGCTTGTTTTTGCTGTGCATCCTGTGCGGAGGCATAAAATCGAACCATGGTGTTCATAATCTGACCATGGTCTTCACGTGTTACTTTACCGATGACATGTTGTTTTAAGCGAGACAATGAGCCAAAGGGGTCTAACACGCCATCGTGTAAATAAAACTGACCTTCGGTGATATAGCCGGTATTGTCAGGTACAGGGTGGGTCACATCGTCGCCTGGCATGGTTGTCACGGATAAAATCGTGACAGATCCGGCACCTTTATAATCACAGGCTTTTTCATAACGACGTGCTAATTGCGAATACAGATCGCCGATATAGCCACGGTTCGAGGGCACGTGCTCCATGGCCACGCCGACTTCTTTTAATGCATCGGCATAGGCGGTCATATCCGTCAATAATACTAAGACCCGTTTGCCCTCATCCACGGCAAAGCGCTCGGCCACGGCCAATGCCATGTCGGGCACAAGGAGGGCTTCAACAGTCGGGTCAGAACCTAAGTGAACATACATAACGGTTTTCGCAAGGACACCTGCATCTTCAAACGCTTTTTTAAAGAAGTAGTAGTCATCAAATATCAAACCGATACCGCCAAACACGATAATATCGGCGTCGGCATGAGCGCCAATCTGAGCAAGTAGTTGATTGTAAGGCTCACCTGCGACCGAAAAAATCGGAATCTTTTGACTTTCGACCAGAGTGTTAAAGATATCTATCATCGGCACATCGGTACGAATCATACGAGAGGCCAACACACGTCGAGCTGGGTTAACGGTAGGGCCGTCGATCTCGATGTGAGGCTCTTCTTTTAGATCGGGTCCTGCATCGATTGGGACGCCGACGCCCGAAAACGCTCGACCCAAAATATTCGTAGAGAAGGCCACCTGCATCGAGTGGCCCAAGAAACGGATACTGGCTTGAGTTGACAGTCCTTTTGTTCCCGAAAAGACTTGCAGCGAAATCTTGTCACGATCCATTTCTATCACCTGCGCTAAGGCGGGTAACTGAGAAGGGTCGAGGGGGTTTTCGATAATGGCAAGGTCACCAAAACCAATGCTGCCGGTCGTGTTGCTGTCTGGCTCTGGTACATACACCTTAACGAGGTCACCAACAATTTCCAGTATTTTGGAATAGGATAAAAGCAACTGGGACACGGCTCACTTCCTGTTTAAATCAGTTAGTAAGATTAAGCCATGCTAATAAAGCTTTTACAATAGGTAGTTGATGACAAATGCGTTCAAGAACGCCTATATTCGCTCGGCGTTTTCCCTGTGATACGACTGAACTCGCGATTGAAATTGGATTTGCTGTGAAAGCCTGCATTCATGTAGATTTGCGTGATGCTGTCATCACTTTCAACCAAGCGCGCTTTGGCATACGTGATTCGGAACTCATTAATGACCTGCGACACATTACGGCCATAGACCTGGTTAATCGCAGAAGAAATCTGGCGTGAGGGAATCACCAACTTGCGTGCCAGTCGGTTTAAGGTTAAGTCCGGATCACGAAAAACTTGCTGATCACGCATCAGCTGTTCGAATTGATTAACGATGATTCGAGTATCTTCTTCGCTCATGGGTTGCTGCTTCTTTTGAGCGAAGGGAGGCTCCGGGAGTGCTGCGTCATCCTTTGGGTCCATTGTTTGGGCATGTAGACCGACCCAGGCCATAATCAACACCAACGCGGGCAGCAACAAAGCATAGCTGAATGTGAGAATATAGATTGCATGGCGTCCTTCATAGAGCGTAAAGCTGATGGCGAGCGCACCATCTATGACGGCTGAAAATAACAATAGAGCGCCTGCGATACGTTCGGCGTGAGAGAATCCTTCGGCGTCAGATAATCTAACTTCCCCTGCAGGAGTAGGAGCCAAGCGCAATAAAGCAATGCCGTAACCGACATACATCAGTGTGAGGAAAGCATCTAAGGGTGGTTGGAAAAGAGGGTAACTGAGAGCCCCCAATGCGATGATTCCTGGCCCCAACGCATGCCATTTATTAATCTTCGCGCCATGAGCCTGGTTAAAGCAAAGCCAGGCACACACAGGTACTAAGGACGCTAAAACAGGTTGTAGTGCACGTAACAGTGTCCAATCAAAACTCCAGCGTAAGCCAACAATACTTGTGGTTAACGCACAAATGAAGGCAAAAATACTTGAGGATTTCGCTTTTTGGGAGGTATTTACCCACAAAAAAAAACGCCAGTAAAAAAAGCAGCATAGACACAATAAAGGGCAGGGGAATCGCAATCATTCATTATCCTAGAGTTTACGTTTCTGAATCTTAGGGCAAGTGCTTAGTTTAACAACAGCCTAATAGAATCAAGTGACAAATAAAATGCACAATGCCATACATAGGCGTCCTAGAACCTGATTTAGGACGTCCTCGATCATCAATTAAGGCGCGAAACGTCTGGACGCTGGCGAAAATGCAGAGGTATTTCTCAAATGAATGGCTAAGGAGACGATCCATGAAATCCCTCAAACCTATTAGCGCCTTAGTACAAAGTATTCTGATCATAACCTGCTGGTTAGGTATTTCGAATCTTTATGCGCAAGACCTAAACGCTCAGCATAACTTGACTGGGCGGATGATTTTAAACCTTGATGATCCGATATCTGGGCGAAAGCTCGAAGGTTATATTTGGTATCCTACCCATGATATGGCTAACGCTATCTGGGAGCACGGGAATTGGGAGCGTGTGTGGGAGCCTATTGCCATTATCCCCGATGCTGAACCTATTGTAGATACGTTTCCTGTGCTGTTGTTATCACATGGGCTGTTTGGTACCGCCAATAATCAAGCTTGGCTGGCTCAAGCCTTAGTTGCACAGGGGTATATAGTGGTTGCCATCAATCATCCCGGCACGTCTCATTTTTTTCGAGATACTGATCAACGGCGTGAGTTGTGGCAACGCGCGCGCGACATTTCAAGAGTGATTGATTACTTAACCACTGACTTTGTCTTATCTACACAGATTCGACGGGATGAAATTTACATGGCAGGACACTCTCTAGGCGGGCATACGGCCATGCTACTGGCTGGTGCACGTTATAGCGTTCGACATTTTGATGACTTTTGCTTTGACCATATTGGCGAATTAGTTTGCGGTTTGTTCAATGAATGGCAGGTCGCTAAGACAGAAAAGGACCAGCAACAAATGGAATTGGATTGGTCAGATGCGCGCATCAAGGCGTTTGCTATTTTTGATTTAGGCGGTAGTCAAAGTTTTGATCCAGTTAGTCTTAGGGCAATTAATGCTCCCATGCTAGTATTCGGTGCGCCTAAAGACACCATGGGGCTTGATCTCAATATAGAGTCACGTTACTTAATCAAGCATCTTGCGCCTGAAGTCCTGGTGTATCAGGAACCTGAACAATTGGGACATTTTGATTTTTTAGGTGTTTGTACCGAGCATGGACTTGTGGTTTTGAGCGCTGAAGAGCCAGATGATAGCTTTGTTTGTTTTGAAGGTCGTGAAGAAAGACGAGAGATGCATAAGCACTTAGTTAAACAGCTCATGCAGTTTTTTGATGAAAGTGCTATCAAGCGACTTTAAAAACCATCTTCATGATTTTCGTCAATTTTTGAGTATATTAAGGTGTTTTATAACTCTGAGTGATTATACTCAGACAAGAGTTATATCCCCTCTAGCTATTTGAAAACTTAGTTTTAAACGGCTAGAGGGGCAGTGTTACAATTTTAACTCTCAGACGGTTACTAAAAATAATATTACTCGTATGGTTGAAGTCAAATGTGCAAGACGCCCTCGATAGTTCGGCGAGTGTTACTGTTACTGGTGAGTAGTATAGTGATCTTGTCATCGACGCTGTTGGCAAGTGTCGATTTGCCAGTTAAACCTGCCGCACCTGCCGTTATCCATCTGGGCGTATTCGATTATTTGGGGGCCGCTCGTACCGAAGAAGAATACGCACCTTTAGTGGAGTATTTAAATAGGGTGCTCACGTATGAACAGATACAGCTGCACGTTTTGACTCAAGCAGAACTAAATCATCGCATGAATCAGAGATCGATTGATCTGGTTATTACGAACCCTACACACTATCTAGAGGCACGGGCGCATTATCCGTTGACGGGCGTCATCGCTACGCAAGTCAGGTTGCATGAAGACAAGCCGATCTATCGGCTAGGTGGGGCGATACTGACCTTATCCAGTCGACAGGACATTAATCGTTTGCAAGACCTTCGCGGACAAGTGGTTGCAGCACGTTCCCGTTATAATCTTGGCGGATATCGGGCACAAGCCTATGAGCTTTACTTAGCGGGAGTGCGTGTGCCTCATGCGTTATCTGAGCTTATTGAAACGGGTACGCACGAGTCGGCCATTACTGCCGTGATACAGGGGCGTGCAGATGTGGCTTTTGTGCGAGATGGTATTTTAGAGCAAATGCAGAATGAAGGGACTGTGCCTACAGGCACATTAAAATTGCTAAATGCTCAGCTTTCTGCTGATTTCCCCCATCATGTGTCGACACGCCTTTACCCCGAGTGGCCCGTTTTTGCATTGCGTCATTTGGATGACAACGCCATACGGCGAGTAGCAGCGGCCTTGTTTTCACTTGAGCCGGAACAAGCTAAAGCCAATTATATGGGGATTCATGGCTTTACAGTGCCAGCTGACTACGGAGAGGTGGAGCAGTTGACGCGAGTGTTACGTCTACCACCATACGATCATCTCCCGGATTTTACGTTCAGTGATGTATGGCTGCGTTGGCAGGCATTGATTTTACCCGCTGCGGTTGGTTTGCTTTTCATACTACTCTTAAGTTTGTTGCTGGTTTGGCACTGGGGCAAAGTGCAACTGGAACGTAATCGTTTCGCAACCTTGTTACAAGGTTTGGGCGAGGGGGTCTATGGAGTGGATCGCAAAGGCACGTGTACTTTTATCAATGACGCTGCAATTAGAATGTTGCAGACATCGCTTTCTCAGGTGTTGGGTCGTGATCAGCATCGACTTTTCCATCATCATTATCAAGATGGGCGCACTTATTCCATTGAGAATTGCCCTATCACAAAAACCCTGTCTGATGGACGGAAACGGCAGTTGCGCGACTGGTTTATCCGCCATGATGGCACAGGCTTTCCTGTAGACCTTATGGTCACACCCTTATTCACACGTAACGAGATTAGTGGTGCCGTGGTCGCCTTTAACGATGTGACACTAAGAAATCAGGCCGAAGAAGAAAATAAGCGGTTGACACAATATAATCGCTTACTACTTGAATCTGTTGGTGATGGTATCTATGGTTGCGATATGCAAGGGCGTTGTACGTTTATCAACCCCGCTGCATTGGAGATGCTGGGGTTGGCCTACGAAGATGTTATCGGCCTTGATCAGCATATGATTTTTCATTATCGCCGTTTAAATGGTTCAGTCTACCCGCATGAAGAGTGCCCTGTGCATGAGGTTTTGATATCGGGAAAGTCAAAGCAATGTGAAGACCATTTTGTGCACAGTAGTGGCACAACCTTCCCTGTGTCTATGACGGTTACCCCCATGTTAGAGGGAGAGGTTCAGGTTGGTGTAGTGGTTGTATTTCAGGATGTTAGCCAGCAAAAAGAGATGCAGGCACAGTTGATTACATTGACAACAACTGATGATCTCACTGGGCTTTACAATCGTCGTTACTTTCAAACACAATTGCGTCAAGAGTTTACTCGCTTTCAACGCTCTTTTGCGGACACAGCGCTGTTAATGATTGACCTGGATCATTTCAAGCAGATTAATGACCGATTTGGTCATGCAGCAGGTGACCGTGTGCTGCAGGGCTTTGCACGTTTGTTGAAAAAGGCTCAGCGCAGCAGTGACCTTTCCGCTAGAGTTGGAGGAGAAGAGTTTGCGATGCTGTTGCCAGATACAGGCCTTGAAGATGCCTGTGCACTAGCAAATCGTTTACGTGAGCAGATTGCAGTCTTTGCCTTCACTTTTGAGCAGTACACGATTGATGTGACTGTTAGCATTGGCTGCACTTTGATGCTACCAAAAGATGAACGTCCCGACATAGCGCTTGCGCGGGCAGATCGCGCTCTTTATGAAGCTAAGGCTGCTGGACGTAATCGGGTGGTGGCGGATGCGTAGATTGAGGCTAGGCTCGTTTCTGCGGCTAACCTGCGTAAGTGTTTGCTTGCATACGAATGCTGTGACCGCTGAGTTGTCCAGTAATCTAAACAAGCCACAGCGAGAACACGTCATTACGGTGCTTGCATTTAACGAACTGCTTGAAACAAAAAGCCGATGGGCACCTTTAGCGGACTACCTTCATGCGCAATTGCCTACTGAGCGTTTTCGCGTTGAAGCTGCGCATTACGATGCTTTAGAAGAAATAGTGGAGTCTGGAGAGAGTGATTTTATTTTCACTCAGCCTTCACATTACGTGTATCTGTCGTACCACCGTAATTTGTCTTACCCCTTGGTGAGCTTGGTAAACAATGAGTCTGGGCGTGATGCCGATCTTTTTGGCGGGGTGATTTTTACTCGCATGAATCATCCGAGGATTCAACAGTTATCTGATTTAAAGGGGCATGTTGTCGCGGTATCGAGTACCAGTTCGCTGGGCGGCTATCAAGTTCAGCTAGCCGAGTTGGTGCAGCAGGGAATTAAAGCCGATGAGCTTAAGCTCTTAATTACGGGACAGCCACAGAAACGAGTGGTAGAAGCCGTGTTGAGTGGTGATGCAGATGCAGGCTTTGTTCGAACGGGCGTGTTGGAAAGGCTGGTTCAGCAGGGTGATTTAACATCGACCCAACTGCGATTGCTGGATGCGCGAATACAGCCGGACTTTCCTTTGTTAATCAGTACAGCACTTTATCCTGAATGGCCGTTGGTGGCGATGCCACATGTGGATGCATTATTGATGCGTCAAGTCGCTTCAGCTTTGTTGAGCATGCCGCATCATGGCGAAATGGCTCAAGCAATGAGTATTGCCGGTTTTAGTTTTCCGCAGGATTATCGTGTGGTTGATCAACTGCTTCAAACCCTAGCATTACCCCCTTTTGACGAGATTCGCCCGTTAACACTTCATGACGTGTTTCAGCAATGGAAACAGATGATCTTTTTGGCGATAGCGGGTGCTGGTGCTGCCCTCTTGGTCCTGATTTTTTGGTTGGTCATCCGTAACCGCGAATTAGTCAGTATACAGAGCCAGCTGCAGTACTCTGCTCGTGAGTTGAATAAATTGAACATGGCGGTTGAGCAGAGTCCGGAAAATATCATTATTACAGATCTGAATGGACGCATTGAGTATGTGAACCGATCTTTCACTGAGAATACGGGTTATTCCATTGATGATGTAGAGGGTAAAAGAACATCCCTGCTTAAATCAGAAAAAACAGCCGCTGCCACCTATGCATCACTCTGGTCTCAGTTGTCGAAAGGCGAAGTTTGGCGCGGTGAGTTTGTCAATCGTCGTCGCGATGGCAGCCATTACACCACTCAGGCGATAGTCGCACCAGTGAGGGAAGATGATGGCAAAATCACTCGTTATCTTGCGCTAGAACAGGATGTAACTGAGCTCCGCCAAGCAGAAGCGCGTTTGCATCATTTGGCGTATTACGATGCGTTAACTGGGTTGCCTAACCGCAGTTTACTCACCGATCGCTTGCGTCAGATGATTGTGGCATCGGATCGGAATCGACGAGCTCATGCCTTGCTATTGTTGAATTTTGATCGTTTCAAAACGATTAACGATGCACGTGGAACTGCCGCCGGGGATGCGCTGCTACGAGCATTTGCTTTAAGGGTCGGTAAGCTGATGCGTGATAGCGACACCTTAGCGCGTATGAGTGCCGATGAGTTTGCGATTCTATTACCAGACCTTAAGGGGCAGGATGAGCAAGCCAGTCGTCAAGCTTTGCGTATATCAGAACGAATTCATTACTCGCTCAAAGAGCTAGTTTTGATTCAGGGCGAGTCTTACACTTTGGAAGTCAGTATGGGAGTCACCCTGTTTCCTGAAGCGGAGAGTGAGTCTGTTGAAGACGTATTGCGCCGTGCAAATATGGCATTGCATCAAGCGAAAGCGGCAGGTGGCAATCAAACGTTGTTTTTTGAAACAGATATGGGATCTGTCGCGGCAAGTAATTTTCGCGTAGAAAGTGAGTTGCGACAGGCGATCAGTCAGGAACAGTTACGACTCTACATTCAGCCGCAAGTGAGCCAAAATCGACAAATTCGCGGTGCGGAAGTACTGGTGCGCTGGCAACACCCACAGCGAGGCTTAATCCTGCCGGGGCAATTTATTCCGGTAGCCGAAGAGTCGGATTTGATTGTGGAGTTGGGAGAGTGGGTGTTAGGTGAGTCCTGCAAGCTATTGCGCCAGTTGCAAGATCGTCAACAGCAATTGCGCCTATCGGTCAATCTGAGCGTACGCCACTTCCGCAAACGAAATTTTGTGGATTGGATGAAAGCACTGATTCAGGAAACAGGAATCGACCCTTCGGGATTAACCTTGGAAATCACAGAAGGGTTATTCATTGATAACCTGGAAGATGTGATTGCTAAAATGAATGTGCTGACTGAACTGGGCATTTGGTTTTCCATTGATGATTTTGGCACAGGGTATTCATCTCTAGCTTACTTAGCTAACTTACCTGTTCATGAGTTAAAAATAGACCAGTCATTCGTGCGTCGCGCTCCTGAGGATGAACGTGCGGCGGCGTTGGTGGAAACCATTCTCGTCGTCGCCAGTCGTATGCAGATGGATGTTGTTGCGGAAGGAGTTGAAACAGAAGCGCAAGCCGATTTTTTACTTAGTCATTCGACTCAGATTATTTCTCAAGGATATTTGTATGGCTATCCTCAGCCAGCTGAAGTGCTGATGGATCAGCTCAACTAAGTGTGTGTAACGTATATTTATATTGTCTGGAAAGTGTGAAAAACGCGAGAGCTGCATAAGTGCTTACGTTAAGCAGCTTATGCAGTTTTGTGGTAGAGCGCTACCAAGCGGCTTTGAAAATCGCTTCAATTTCTTCTTGGGACGCTTGAATCGGATTGGTGAATCCGCAAGCGTCTTTGAGTGCATTAGTGGCTAATACTGGAATATCTTCTTGTTTGGCACCTAAATCTGCCAGTCCACGCGGAATGCCAACTTTCTCCTTGAGTGCTTTGATGGCCTCAATACACGTGTTTGCATCAGCATCTGCATCACCCGTTGGAATGACGCCCATGGACTGTCCTACTTTTGCAAGACGCTTAGCGACGGCTTTGCTGTTAAACGCTTCAACGTGTGGAAGTAATACGGCATTACAAACACCGTGCGGTAGATCATAAAAGCCACCCAGCTGGTGAGCCATGGCATGCACGTATCCTAACGATGCATTATTAAATGCCATACCTGCAAGAAATTGGGCATAGGCCATTTGCTCGCGAGCTTCAATATCCTGGCCATCCTCTACGGCTCTAGGCAAAAACTCAGTGATGATTTCGACAGCTTTAAGTGCGCAGGCATCTGTAATTGGAGTGGCTGCGGTGGATACATACGCTTCAATTGCGTGAGTCAGTGCATCCATTCCAGTGGCTGCAGTCAACCCCTTTGGCATACCTAGCATGGTAAGCGGATCATTAACTGACAGAATCGGTGTGGTATGCTTGTCAACAATGGCCATTTTGATGTGACGGGCTTCATCCGTAATGATACAGAAGCGAGTCATTTCGCTAGCAGTGCCAGCTGTAGTATTAATAGAGACTAAAGGTAGTTGAGGAAGTAGAGATTGATCGACGCCCTCATAATCTTTAATGCTGCCACCATTAGTGGCGACTAATGCAATACCTTTTGCGCAGTCATGAGGTGAGCCGCCGCCCAAAGAAATCACAAAGTCACAATCACTGGTTTGCAAAAGCGCAAGGCCTGACTCAACATTCGCCGTCGTTGGATTAGGCCGAACCTCTGAAAAAACTCGACTGTCAATGCCAACTTGCTTGAGAGAAGCCACAACTTGATCGACTAAACCCGTATTGACTAGACCGGTATCCGTAACAATCAAAGCGCGAGAGAAATCACGTTTTTGGAGGGTGTCAATTGCTTTCTGAAGTGCGCCTTCGCCCATTAAGTTGAGCGCTGGAATATGAAACTCAGTAAAAGCCATGTCGTTACTCCTTATGAATAGTTATACCTAAGTCTAGCAAGATTTGAGCCTTTTACCTTGATTAAGGTCAAGAGGTTCATTTTTACTGAATCAAACCTACGTTTCAGTCATGTTGCAAAACCTGTTATGCTGCATTGCGGTATGATTAGATATTAATGGATTATGAAGGGGTAATACACATGATTGCAAAACGCAAAACGATCGAGTTGGCGTTGCAAGGTGGTGGTTCTCATGGAGCGCTTACCTGGGGTGTCTTAGATCGACTGTTGGAAGAAACAGATCTACATATTGAGGGCGTCAGTGGAACCAGCGCTGGTGCTATGAATGCAGTGGTGCTGACGGATGGCTTGGAAGAGGGCGGACGAGATGGCGCACGTGCTGCATTGGAGCGTTTTTGGCGGGCCGTCAGTGATGGCGCTAAAAACAGCCCTTTTCAACGTGATATTTGGTCACGAATCAATGGTACTTGGAGCCTTGATAGCTCGCCTTCGTATTTGTTCTTTGATCATTTATCGAGGGTGTTTTCGCCTTACGAACTGAACCCTATGAACCTTAATCCTCTGCGAGACCTAGTGGCGGATTTAGTTGATTTTGATCGAGTGAATCGTTGCACCGCCATTAAGTTATTTGTCACCGCAACCAATGTTCGCAGTGGGCGTCCTAAAATATTTCGCCAGCCGGATTTAACGGTCGATTCACTGATGGCGTCGGCAGCTTTACCCTTTATGTTTCAAGCCGTGGAAATAGAAGGGGAAGCCTACTGGGATGGTGGATATTTAGGTAATCCCGCGCTCTATCCTCTAGTCGATGAATGCGATGCACGCGATTTGGTTTTGGTGCAGATTAACCCATTTTATCGTAAGGAATTGCCACGCAGTGCGCGTGATATTATTAATCGACTCAATGAGATTACGTTTAACACCAGTCTGGTTAAAGAGTTGCGTAGTATCATGCTGCTACGAGACTTGATCCAAACTGAAGGGCTGGAGCACGAGCGCTATCGTGATATGCGTTTGCATTGCATTCATGGCGAGGATGACCTTTGGCCATTAGAAGCCTCCAGTAAGCTCAATGCCGAGTGGGAGTATCTGTGTCATTTACGGGACCTTGGACGGCAGCGTACAGATGCATGGTTGGAGCAGAATAAGCACGCATTGGGTGAGCACTCAAGCTTTGACCCTGATTGGTTACTTGAGGATGCGGTTAGACCTGTTCAGCGTAACAAAGGAGTGTAACTGATGATCGGTTTATTAGGGGTTGTATTTGCGCTGGTGCTATTGATTTGGCTGGCGTATCGAGGCATCAGTGTATTGCTGTTAGGCCCGCTAATGGCGCTTTTGGCAACACTTTTTGCGGCTGGGACGCCTTTAATGGCAAGCTATACTCAGCTCTTCATGGGCTCGGCTGGACAGTTTATCATTCAATATTTCCCTCTCTTCTTACTGGGAGCCATATTTGGGAAGTTGATGGATGATAGTGGTTCTGCCGAAGCAATCAGTCAAACAATCGTCGGCCACTTGGGATCAGAGCGAGCCATTCTGGCTGTTGTGCTTGCTTGTGCCGTATTGACCTATGGCGGGGTCTCGTTGTTTGTTGTGGCGTTTGCCGTCTATCCGATCGCAGCAGCGCTGTTTCGACAAGCAGACATTCCCAAGCGACTGGTACCTGCAACCATTGCTCTTGGTGCGTTCACGTTCACCATGACTGCCTTACCTGGCACGCCTGCTATACAAAACGCAATTCCTATGCCTCATTTCGGGACAACGCCCTTCGCGGCTCCATTTTTAGGCATCATCACGGCATTGGTGATGTTTGGATTGGGGCAATGGTGGCTGTCGAGACAAGCCAAGCTTGCGAAGGGGGTAGGTGAAGGCTATGGCGCCCACGAAGATCAGCCTGTTAGTTTTGATAAAACTCAGCGGGAGTTGAGCGCGGGTGAGGGGTTTGATGTCACGCTGATTGAGCCAGACATCAAAGCAAGTGGCTTGCCTCCATTTGCCTTGGCAATTGCCCCTGTGGTGCTGGTCATTGTTTTAAACTATTTTCTTAGTACTCACCTGATACCTCGTTTGGATACACAGTATCTAGCTGAGCCAATCTATGGCAGTACGTCTTTGGATGCGGTCAGAGGGATTTGGGCAATTATTGCTTCTTTAACCTTTGCCTCGTTGTTGCTTATCGGGATGAATTGGCGTCGTTTGGGTGAGCTACGTCGCACCTTAGATGATGGAGCGAATGCTTCGGTACTGCCGATCTTTAATACGGCCAGTTTAGTTGGCTTTGGTGCGGTTATCGCGGCGTTACCCGCATTTGACATTATTAAAGGGTTTGTTGACGATCTAGGTGGAGGTAACCCCTTGGTATCCCTAGCCTTATCTGTCAATGTGTTGGCGGGGGTTACAGGTTCAGCATCAGGTGGTATGAGCATTGCTCTGCAAACACTTGGTGCTGAATATCTGGCTTTGGCCAACCAACTGGGCATATCTCCTGATCTCTTGCATCGAGTGACAACAGTGGCAACAGGTGGTCTAGACAGCTTGCCGCATAATGGTGCCGTTGTAACGCTGCTGGCTATCTGCGGACTCACGCATCGTGAAGCCTATAAGGATATTTTTATGGTTGCAGTGGTGTTCCCGATACTCTCACTTGTGTTGCTGGTGGTATTGGGTAGCCTCTTTGGTGCGTTTTAAAAGGGGGTCTTTTAAAACGGAGTAATATAACTTGTTCACTATTCATTGATCAGGAACAAGTAACTTCAACAGCGGTTACACTATACTCTCGGACAATTTGTCTGTTGATTGCAAAGCCTAGATTATCGGGCATATAGGAGTGGCTGCTGTTGTGTATCACAATGCTCGCGTTTAGGCGTTATTTGCGCCTACTTTTCGTATTTTTAGCGGTCAGTCTACCATCCTCTATTGTTGCCAAGGAGGCGGAGAAATTACACATAGGTATACTCGCTTTTAGAAGTATCGAGTCAACCCAGCAGCAATGGCAGGAAACCCTTCATTTTCTTAAACAGAGCTTGCCTCAGTATGAGCTAGAGTTTCAGATTTTATTTATGGATGACATGACGGATGCTGTCTATAGAAGCGAATTGGATTTTGTATTAACTCAGCCAGAACACTATATTTTGATGCGCTCCTTCTCACGAATGTCAGTAGCTGCAACGCTGTTGAACATTCATGAAAATCAACCTTTAGCCCGCTTTGCTGGGGTGATTGTTGCCCTCGCGGATCGTCCCGATTTGAATAGCTTGAGTTCAGTTCGTGGGCAGCGCATTGCATCTGCGCATGCCAACTCCTTAGGCGCGTATCGTATCCAGCATTGGACTCTCAATCAGGCAGGTATTCGTATTCCGAATGATGTGCAAGCAGTGACGTTCACGGGGCAACCGCAGGATAAAGCCATAGGTTTGTTACTGGATAGACAAGTTGATATTGCATTTGTTCGTTCGGGCGTCATTGAGTCCATGATTCAGTCGGGTCAGTTAACCCTGGATCAACTGCACATCATTAATCCCCAAGAGCATTCAGATTTACCGCTGATCCATTCCACCCCGCTTATTCCGGAGTGGGCTTTTGCTGCAATGCCAAAGGTAGACCCGCTCATCGTTCGTGATATTACTCAGGTGCTTTTTTCAATTCAGCCGGACTCTATAGCCGCCCGCAGTGGTGGCTATTTTGGCTTTGCTCCACCTGTGGACTATGCCACCTTAGAAAGTATATTGCTTGAATTACGGGTACATCCAGACAGGATTTCTCATTTTGATATGCGTGATTTTGTAGAAAAGTACTTGTTAGAAATTATTCTAGCTTTGTGCTTAGTGATTGTCTTAGTCATGGTTTGGGTGGTTTGCGATATCCGACGGCGAAAAAAATACGCTGCTAATTTGCGGATAGCAGCGGCGGCATTCAGTACGAACGAAGCAATCACCATAACGAATGAAAAAAACGAAATTTTGCGTGTGAATAGTGCCTTTACGCAAATTACTGGCTACAACGAAGCTGAGGTTGTGGGCCGCAACCCCTCAATGTTTAGCTCCGGCTACCATCCACCCGACTTTTACAAAAACATGTGGAGTGCACTTAATACGCAAGGTCACTGGGAGGGGGAAATTTGGAATCGACGTAAAAATGGTGAAATTTTCCCTGAATATCTCAATATTACTAAAGTTGCCGGGGCGCATCCTCAGCAGTTTTATTTTGTTGCTTCTTTTTCAGATATTACCCAGGTCAAAGAGTCTAAAGAGCAGATAGAGCACTTGCATTTATATGATCAGCTCACGGGGTTAGCTAACATCGATCTTTTGCGGGATCGGATCAGTTCAGCGATTACGCGAACGCAGTTACATGACAGCAGCTTTGCATTAATCCTGATCGATTTAAAAAACTTTAAATTGGTCAATGAAAGCATAGGGCGTCGTGCGGGTGATCAGCTCTTGTGCAGGGTGGCAGAGCGCTTGACAGAAACCTTGCCTGTTTACTCCAGTTTGGCGCGCTTAGCCGCTGATGAGTTTGTCATAATTTGTGAGTTTAGGGAGCAGTCAGCAGAGCAGGCATTGTTTGATATAGAGCATCTGATTATTGATGTTCAAAATACATTTATCACTCCATTTTCTATTCAGGGCAAACTCATTTACAGTCAGGCGAATCTTGGAATTGTGTATTGTGCTAATGAAAACAGTACTGCCGATGAGTTACTCAAACGTGCTGATCTTGCGAAGAATCAGTCAAAGTTTAATGCACAAAGCAGTGTAAGTTTTTTTGATCCTATTATGCAGGAGCAAGTGAATAAAGTTGTAGAGCTTGAAAATGATCTTCGTCATGCCCTTGATCAAAAGCAACTGCAGCTCTATTTCCAGCCGCAATATGACCAGAATCGTAGCATTACAGGATGCGAAGCCTTGATACGCTGGGTGCACCCAACGAAAGGGCTAATTTCACCAGCTGAGTTCATCCCGCTTGCTGAGTCCTCTGATCTTATCCTACTGATTGGGGACTTTGTTATTTCAACGGCATGTCAGAAGCTTGCTGCCTGGCAAGCTGAGGCATTTACCGCCAATTGGACCTTGGCAATTAATATTAGCGCTCGTCAATTCCAGTGTAAGGATTTTGTTGAACGTGTCATGCAACATCTCTCAGATGCTCAAGCACCAGCGAATCGACTTAAACTAGAGTTAACGGAGAGCCTTCTGATTGACTATACGGATGAGGCCGTTGCAAAAATGAGTCAGCTTAAAAAAGTAGGCGTGCATTTTTCGTTAGATGACTTTGGAACCGGATTCTCCTCTCTGTCGTATCTTAAAAAGCTTCCTTTTGACCAAATCAAAGTGGATAAAGCCTTTATACACGACTTGATTAATAATCACAGTGATGAAGCGATTATCCGCAGTGTGCTGGCCATGGGCAAAGCCTTTGATATGAATGTCATCGCAGAAGGGGTCGAAACTGAGCAGCAGTTGCAAAAGCTCAAAGAACTTGGATGTTATTTTTATCAAGGCTTCTACTTTAGTAAGCCTATGTCAGATCAGCAGCTGTTTAGTTGGATTGATCAATTATCAGCAGATTAGAAGCATATCAGATGCATGTAATATGAGTCGTACAAAAGACTGGCGTCTTCAAAAAAGTAGATTACAGTTATAGGGTAGGATAATATCCGTCCTAGTTTCAAAATAAGGATAATAATATGCTGAGCCGTTTGAAAATGACGCCTAGGTTGATTCTAATCATCAGCTTACCTCTAGCCTTTTGTCTGTCTCTAGCGGCCTATGTTGTTATCCAACATACCAGTCGAACGGTTGCGGGCCAAGGTGAAAATGCCGTCAGTATGGTTGCTTTAGCCAGTGCGGATAATGTCAGTGCTTGGGTTAATGCACGTCTAACGGTGATTCAAACCCTTGCTCGAACGTCAGCATTTACAGAAGGTAATATCGACGAAATTTTTGAATTTGTTCAAAATTACGGTCAGCGGATGGGCGATGACTTTGAAGTGATGTTTTTTGTTGATCTTGAGGGTAATGCCTATCATCATAATGGTAATATAGCGAGTCGATCAGATCGGAATTATTTTCAACAGCTCATCGTACAAAAAAGTCGCACAACGGTTGTGAGCGATCCTCTCTACTCAGGAACAACGGGTAATGCCATCGTTGTCTTGGCTCAGTCTGTTTTCGATGCGTCAGGTAGGCTCATTGGGCTGTTGGCCGCCACGGTTACTCTTGATACATTAACGGCACTCATTGATGAAGTGTCCGATGATAATGCCAGTGCGTGGCTTATAGACTCTCGTGGGGTGTATGTTGTGCATCCCGATGCGAGCAGGAGAATGAAAGAAAACGCATTGGAGTCTCCGCTACCTGAATATGCATCCTTTTCAAGGAAAATGGTGGATGGCCAAACGGGAATATCCGATCTGGTGCTTGATAACCAGCAAAGAGTGATCGCTGCATACTATCCAATCGCGGGTAATCAAAATTGGTCTTTGGCGGTTGCTTTACCCTATGAGCAGGTAATGGCAGCGGCATTGAATCTTCGTGTGTCGTTGATTACGGCCTTCTCCATTACCTTGCTTGTTTTGATCGTAATTATAGTGTTTGTTTCTCGGATGATCGTGAAGCCTGTTAATGCAACGCGCTACGCGCTTGATCAGATCGCTGCCGGTGATGGCGACTTAACACAGCGTCTGAACGAAGATCGTCAGGATGAATTAGGTGATTTAGCGCGAAGTTTTAACCGTTTTGTCAGTGGCGTGCAATTAATCATTAAGCAAGTGAGTGATGCCGCGATACAGCTTGGCGCTGCGGCAGAGGAGTTGGCTGCATCAAGTCAGGTGACAAACCAGCAAGTACAGCAACAAAGCCATGAAGTGACGCTTGCAGCGACATCTATGACACAAATGGCGGCCACGGTTACCGAAGTAGCAGGTAATGCAGCTCAAGCTGCGCATGCGGCCGAAACCTGCAACCAGTCCGTTAAAGACGGAGAGGTTGTAGTGAAGAAAAATGCCAGTGAGGTTGGGTTGCTGGCCCAAGAAGTTCAAAAAGCAGTGGATGTCATTATGCGTCTGCAAGACGATACTGAGTCCATTGGAAAAGTGCTTGAAGTAATTCGAGGCATCGCTGAACAGACAAATCTTCTTGCGTTGAATGCGGCTATAGAAGCGGCGCGTGCTGGTGAGTACGGGCGGGGGTTTGCTGTTGTTGCGGATGAAGTGAGAACGCTTGCAACTCGTACGCAAACCTCGACAGAGGAGATCCGTGAAATTATTGAACAACTGCAAAATGCATCACGGCGTGCGGTTGATGTTATGCATAACAGTTATTCGAAGGCAAATGTGGCAGTTGAGTGTGCTGAACATGCATCACACAAGCTTCAGGATATTACGGGCGTTATTTTGACCATCAATGATATGAACACTCAAATTGCGACGGCGACTGAAGAGCAGTCGGCGGTTGCAGATGATGTGAGTCGGACATTGGTGCGTATTAGTAATAGCGTGGAACAATTGTCGAATGGCTCAAGTCATATAGCGTCGGCCAGTGATGGGCTTGCACTGCTTGCGAATGATTTACAAGCTAGGGTAGGTCGTTTCAAAGTATAATAACGGTTTCGCTTTGGCGCAGATTGGCTGACGTGATAGGATATTCTTAATATTTCTACTCAAGCTCAATCCAAAGGAAGAAAAGCGTGTCAAGCATGGATATTCAGGCGTTACTCAACGCATATGTCGACGTTATTCCCAATCCAAATCTTGCCGATCAACGAGTGGCGTTTGGAACCTCTGGTCATCGTGGTTCTGCATTGAAGGCATCCTTCAACGAGCATCATATTTTAGCAATATGCCAAGCCGTTGCGGATTATCGAATGGAGCAGGGCTTTTCAGGTCCTTTGTATTTAGGTATGGATACGCATGCCTTGTCAGGGCCAGCTCATGCATCAGCGCTACAGGTGCTGGTGGCAAATGGCATCAAAGTGCGTGTTCACCCTCAAAATGCATTTGTACCCACGCCCTTGGTGTCTAGAGCCATCATTGTTCATAATCAACAGTACCCCGATGCGCTGTCGGATGGCTTAATCATTACACCTTCTCATAACCCGCCAGAAGATGGCGGTATAAAGTATAACGCCGCCGACGGTGGACCTGCCGCGGCAGAAGTAACCCGTTGGATTGAACAACGTGCCAATCAGTACCTTGAAGAGAATCTATTGGGGGTCTTGCGCGTTGATCAAGCCGAAGCAACGGCAAAAGCTGAAGCCTTTGATTACGTTAATTCATACATTAAAGACCTTTCGCAAGTCATTGATATTGAATCAATCAAGTCGGCTAATTTGACCTTGGGTGTCGACCCTATGGGTGGTTCGGCACTTGAAGTTTGGCAGGAAATTGCTAAAACCTTTGAGCTAAATCTTTCCATTGTGAATGAAGATCAATCACCTGATTTTGCATTCATGCCGCCTGATCACGATGGCAAAATCCGCATGGATTGTTCAAGCACGGCGGCTATGGCCAACTTGCTAAACATCAAGGATCGTTTCCAGCTAGCCTTTGCGAATGATCCAGATGCTGATCGTCATGGGATTGTGGGTCCCGATGGCTTAATGAACCCTAACCATTTCTTGGCTGTTTGTATTGATTACTTATTGACCCATCGACCAGAGTGGTCCAATGACATAGCAATAGGTAAGACGCTCGTTTCCTCGTCAATCATTGATAAGGTTGTGGCGGGTCGTGGGCGTACACTCTATGAAGTACCCGTTGGTTTCAAATGGTTTGTTGAAGGCTTATTCAATGGGCGCCTAGGCTTTGGCGGTGAAGAAAGCGCTGGGGCAAACTTTTTGACTCGCAGTGGTCAGGTGTGGTGTACCGATAAAGACGGCATTATTCCTTCTCTGTTGGCGGCTGAAATTCTTGCGGTGACAGGCAAAACACCTCATCAATATTATGAGGAGCTGACACAGGCGTATGGTCGGCCTTATTACCGTCGTATCGATGCTCCGGCATCGACTGAACAGAAATCCATTCTGGCGGCGTTGAATCCCAATAGTGTGACTCAATCCAAGTTAGCTGGAGATGAAATTATTGCACGCTATGTCAATGCTCCCGGGAATGGTGCATCTATCGGTGGGTTGAAGGTTGTTACGGAGGCGGGTTGGTTTGCGGCTCGTCCTAGTGGCACAGAGGCGTTGTATAAAATTTACGCTGAAAGTTTCAAAAGCCAAGCGCATTTATATACCTTGTTAGTTGAGGCGCAAGCTTTGGTTTCAGAGGTGTTTGCATCGCAAGGCGTATAAACAAAGGCTGTACTGTAAGGCTCAGCACAGAGTGCTGAGCCTTACATTGGTTTACTCTTTTTTCAAAAGTAGCCAGGTTTTGGCGTAGTCTGCAATATGTCGGTTGTTTTCGTAGTAGTGGTCCCAGTCGCGGAAGTAGCCACTTAACCAATCAAGCTGGTAAAGGTTGTCGTGAAAAGCTCCACCTGTGTCTGCCAAAACAGTCAGCCTGAAGGTGGGTTGGCCATGCTCAGTGGTTTGCAATAATACCACGCGCCCCAATCCCAGTTGAAAAATGTCGCCGGCGACGGTTACTTTCGGTTTGACTGGAATTTTATAGTCCGCATCCTTTCCATATCCAAGCACACCAGGGACTTCTTTAAAGTACCAATAGCGTTCTTGATCTTCAGGTTTTTGTGTGCGGTCGTATGCAATGCCATTGTTGCGGTGCACGTTAAAATATCGGCGCTGATTTTCGGCTTCTAAAACAGCGGTTCCTTGCAGCAATGCACCTTCAAGATCAGCACGGCTCAGCCAAATAAGTGGGGGAGCCAGAGCAGGTTGTGTTTCCAGAGCACCTTTAAGAACGGCTTGTTTGCCAAATCGATATCGTGTGATCTGATCCTTGCGTGCGTCGGCTTCTTCAAGGCTTAAGTGAGCCTCATCAAACGGAAGGCCGTATAAGGCATGAGGAGACTGAGCCGTTTTGGCTGGAAAGCCGTCCGCCATGCGCACATAATACTTTGTTAGCAACAATTGGTCGGAAGGTAGGCGCTGCAATAAAGGCTTGTCTTGGCTTAGACTTTTTGCCTTGGCTTGATCCGGTAGCCATTGGACCCGTTCAAATGCTGAGTTGATAAAATCAGGATCTGTGAGTCGTGATGCACCTGTTGCTAAGTCTTCTTGATAGACCTGGCAAATAAATGCCAAGGTATCTTGGATGCGATGCACGGGCACTTTTATACCATCCACTGTTCCGCCATGAATGGCTTGTGGGTCGTAGCTTGGGCCTTGCTTTAAATATTTTAACGTTTCATTGGCAACGGCGCACAGATCCTGGCTATGATTAGGCCAAGCGCCAGCCGACAAGGGTTGGGCGGATTGAAAGCTGGGTGCTGAGTGTGCCAGACCCGCAAAGACAAGGCTTGTCGAGAAGGTGATGTAACCTAAAGATTTTAAAAAAGTGTTTCGCATAATGCAGTTGGCCTCAAAATAATTCGCTCAAAAAGCAAAGGGCAGTGTACAGATACAAACGTGCTTCGAACAGGGATCTAGTGTGCCGAAGTGAAGCTTAACAGAGGCTGACATAGTTATTTCTGATGTCTGCATCAATAATTTGCATTTGATCCCAATCGTTGAATGCGGGATCATTAAACTTATTTTTTCTAGGTTCTATCAGGGCTGTCTAATGATTCCAAGAGTTGCCGATATTAATCCTACACAACGTCTATATCTTGAGTTTATCGAGACACTAAAAACGCGTGGCTTTCAAGGTGACCTAAATCCTGAGTATGCGCACCGAGTTGTGTTAGCGACGGACAACAGTATTTATCAAGTGTTGCCACAAGGGGTCATTTATCCACGTAATGCACAAGACCTGATTTATCTGGCAAGACTTGCGGCGGAACCCCATTTTCAAAGCATTGTATTAAGTGCTCGTGGCGGCGGTACTGGCACTAATGGGCAGTCTTTAACCGATGGTTTGGTGGTTGACTGCTCTAAGTATATGAATCGTATCATCCAGATCAATCCTGATCAGCGTTGGGTTCGTGTGCAAGCGGGTGTAGTCAAAGACCAATTAAATGCAGCCTTGAAACCGTATGGATTGTTCTTTGCTCCTGAGTTGTCAACCAGTAATCGAGCGACCATTGGTGGGATGATCAATACCGATGCCAGCGGCCAAGGCTCTGTGCTCTATGGCAAAACCCGAGATCACGTCCTTGAGCTTGAAAGCGTATGGTTGGGTGGTGAGCGTTGGTTGTCTAAGGCTTTGTCAGACGATGAATTGGAAAGTATCAAGCAGCAGCCTGGGCGTGTTGCCGATGTGCATCGCATGTTGGATGATTTGTACGCAGAGCATAAAGATCTAATTAATGAAAAGTTTCCAAAACTTAACCGCTGTCTGACGGGCTATGATTTGGCTCATATTCGTGACGAGTCCGGTCGTTTTAATTTGAATTCTATCCTGTGTGGCGCTGAAGGGTCCTTAGCTTTTATTTCTGAAGCAAAGCTCAATGTTTTGCCTATTCCTAAGTACTCCGCTTTGGTAAACGTAAAATACGACAGTTTTGAGGCGTCTTTGCGCGATGCCAAGGCGCTAATGGAGTGGGGGCCAACCTCCATTGAGACCATCGACTCAAAAGTATTGAACCTTGCCATGGGTGATATTGTTTGGGACACGGTTCGGGCCTACTTTCCTCAAGAAGAGCATGAGCCAACAATTCAGGGAATTAATCTGATTGAATACACAGGCGATGACGAAGCGCTTTTGCGTCAAAAGGTTGAAAAGTTAACAACGCATTTGCGTGAAGTGAGCGGTCAGCCAACAAAAAGTTTTGGTTTTTCGGTTGTGTATGGTTCGACGGAAATTAATAAAGTTTGGGCCATGCGTAAAAAAGCCGTTGGCTTGCTAGGCAATGCGAAAGGGCAAAAACGACCAATTCCATTTGTTGAAGACACGGCTGTACCGCCTGAAAACCTGGCTGACTTTATCATGGATTTTCGTAAAGTTTTGGATGATCACGGCTTAGCCTATGGTATGTTTGGTCACGTTGATGCGGGTGTGTTGCACGTGCGCCCCGCAATCGATATGAAAGATGAAGCGCAAGAAGGTTTAATCAGAAAGGTTACCGATGAAGTTGTGCGTCTGACTCAGCAGTATAAAGGCCTGCTCTGGGGCGAACATGGCAAGGGCGTTCGTTCGGAATACGCCCCTGAGTTTTTTGGTGAGCTTTACCCAGAAGTACAGCGGGTAAAGGCAGCGTTTGACCCTCGAAACCAACTTAATCCTGGCAAAATTGCCACTCCGCTCTTATTAGGAGCTGAGCTGCTTAAAATTGATGAAGTCCCTACGCGTGGGCAGCACGATCGCCACATTCCGTTGGCCGTTCGTGAAACCTACGACTCAGCCATGAATTGCAATGGTAATGGGGCTTGCTATAACTATGATCCGAATGATGCCATGTGTCCGTCTTGGAAAGGAACACGTCAGAGAATTCACTCACCCAAAGGGCGTGCCTCTTTGGTAAGAGAGTGGCTGCGGGTGATGTCAGTGAAGGGCGTGGATGTGAATGAAGCTGCCCAGGCAGTGAGAAAGGCAAGCTTTATTAAAGCCTTGCCAACGAGAATCAAAAACACCTTGAAAAAGCGTAAAGGCGAGTATGATTTCTCTCATGAAGTCCATGAGGCGATGATGGGCTGCCTGGCCTGTAAGTCTTGCGTTGGTCAGTGCCCAATCAAAGTGAATGTGCCGGATTTTCGTGCCCGTTTTCTTGAGGTCTACTACGGTCGCTATTTAAGGCCCCTAAAAGACTATATGGTCGCAAGTCTTGAGTTTATGGTACCAACGCTGTCTCGTTTTCCTCAGCCTTATAATTGGCTGATGAAAAATGGCTTAGGCCGTGCCGTGATCAAAAAAATAGGCATGGTGGACAGTCCTTTGTTGTGTACGCACACGCTTCGAAAGGGTGTAGAAGAACGAGGAATTGAGTGGGCGACACCTTCAATAATTGAAAGCTTAAGCGATTATCAGCGTCAGCGTTCAGTTATTATTGTTCAGGATGCGTTTACGAGTTATTTCGAAACAGCCTTGGTGTTGGATGTGATTGATTTGCTTGGCCGGCTTGGTTTTAATGTGCTGGTTGCTCCCTTCATGCCGAATGGTAAGCCTTTGCATGTGCATGGCTTTATGGGTGCTTTTGCCAAAATTGCAGAGCGAAATCTAGAGGTTTTGCAGCAGTTAGAAGCGACAGGTGTTCCTTTAGTAGGTATCGATCCTTCTATGACGCTCACCTATCGATCTGAGTATAAAGATGTGAGCGATACGCTGCCCAAGGTTCAGTTGATACAGGAGTGGCTTGCCGATGCGCTGGGCTCTGTGTCCTTCAAAGCTGATTTACCGCAAAAGCATTTTAAACTGATGCCACACTGTACGGAAAAAACGTCAGCTGCGCCTTCAATTCGTCAGTGGCAGACTATTTTTCAAGCGCTCGGGCAAACCTTGGATGTCGTTTCCGTTGGCTGTTGCGGGATGGCTGGAACCTTTGGCCACGAGACGGAGAACTATCGTTTATCTAGACAAATTTACAGTTTGAGTTGGAGTGAAGTTGTCAATAAGCCGGACGCTGAGTCTACTTTGTTAGCAACAGGTTATTCCTGCCGTTCGCAGGTTAAGCGTCTAGATCACCAATCCTTGCTGCATCCGGCTCAAGCGCTATTGGCTGTTCTGCAAAAGTTGTAATGCATTCGCAGCATAAATGCGCGACACTATTTGTAGTTTTGGTTTTTTAAATAGGAGATATGCATGATCGATTTATTGCCTGAATTGTGTGACCAGTACCCAGATTTGGTACAAGTGGTGGAGCCTATGTTCGCAAGCTTTGGTGGACGAGAAATTTTTGGTGGCGAAATCGTTACGATTAAAGCCTTCGAAGATAATTCATTAGTGCGTGAGCAGGTTGCGTTACCTGGAGCGGGTAAGGTGCTGGTCGTTGATGGTGGTGGATCAATGCGAAAAGCCATGCTTGGCGATATGTTGGCCGAAAAAGCTGAAAAAAATGGTTGGGAGGGTCTGATCATTTATGGATGCATTCGTGATGTTAATGCCATCAGTCAGTTAGATGTCGGCGTGCAAGCATTGGGCTCCCATCCTATGAAAACAGATAAAAAAGGGGTCGGTGAATTGAATATTCCTGTCACTTTCGGTGGTGTGACCTTTGTGCCGGGTCAGTATGTTTATGCCGATAATAATGGTGTGTTGGTGTCGCCAAAATCCTTGACCCCTGCATGATATTCACTCAGCAGAGCCAGGTCTAAGCAGGCTCTGCTATCTTTCTGGAGGCAGAGTTTGTCTCATTCCGAGCGTATAAGCGCCATTGTTCGTATCTTAGAAGCCAATCCGCAGGGGATGAGTGAGTTTGCCTTATTGAAATCGCTTCAGTCTGAAAATCTCATTTATTTAGAGCCCGATACTTTTACCGATAGTTTGAAGCTTTTTCAAACCCATTTTTTGTTATTTCATCATCTTTATCGATTGCGAGATGAGTGGCATGACGAGGGCAAGGGCTGTCTGTCGATTCATACCTTATCGATTCAATTGCGTCCCTATGTGCAAGGTGATGCTGCACTTGCATTCAATGACCCCTTGCGTGCGTATTATTTGGATCTCGATGAGCTTGCGAAAACAGAAGCTGAGGATGTCGAGCGATTGCTGCATAGTTTTTGGCGCGGTTTAGGTCAACCCGCTCAGGCAGGTGAGCGGCAAAAGGCGTTATCGATTTTAGGTTTAGAGCAAGATGCAAGCGAATCCATGATTCGAAAAGCCTGGCGACAACAAGCGATGGCTCTTCATCCTGATCGCGGGGGTGATGCTGAGCAGTTTAAAAATCTTTCTTGGGCAAAAAACTACCTCACAAAATGTCTTTAATTTCAAATTTCATCATATTTGGGAACCTCCAAGTCGTTGTGTGTTCATATGCAGTCAATAAAGAGTAATGAGGAGTGAATATGGCCAAGTCCATTAAAGTGCTGGTTTTTTTGGTAAGTGTGGTTTTCTTGGGCTGGCTTGTCCTGACCTATTTGGTGGTTAAGCCCTTTTCAACAGACCTGTCCGTGATTGGTGAAGGTAAGCCTGTTGTTGTTTTGGTGCATGAAAGCTATATGCCCGCAGGAATGGAGGCCATGGAACGTTTGAATCAAGTTCGGGCTGTATTTGAAAGTGATATCAAATTTAGAGTCGCCGACTTAGGCACGCCAGACGGAAAATCCTTTGCAGCACTTCATGATGTTTTTGATGGGGCAATGGTATTGCTAGATGCGCAGGGCGAGCCCGTCCGTATTACGTTGGTACCTGAATCGATTGTATCGCTCAAGCAAGAAATAGAGCGTTTACGCTAGAGTTTCGTGTCTTAAAAACATATCGATGGTTAAATTCGGTAATTGCACTTCATTAAGTGGTGCTTCTCTGGCACAATCTTAATGTGTTTGGGTTTATAACAACTACACTGCAATCAGCCTACGCATATCCTTTCAGCGATATCTTCAGTATTGGCGAAGTGCCGGTTTAATTTTGTATTGATGAGTGAGCTCGACTTTTCGTCTTGGAAGTCGAGTTTTTATTTTTTGGAGTTTTAAGACATGTCTGAGTTGCCCCCGATTAAAGTGTCTGAGTTAGATGTTGATAGACTTGAGGGATTGTTAGATAAAAAGCCGTATCGTGATGATAAAAGCTTTGATGGCTTACGTTCTGAGCTAGCTCGAGCTGAAGTGTTGCCTGCAGATGCGATGCCTGCTGACGTCGTTCGAATGAATTCAACAGTCACGTTTGAGGTTGAAGAGAGCGGTAAGCAATTCCATTTGACCCTGTGTTACCCTCATGAAATTAATGGGCGCACAGAAACTTTGTCTATTTTCGCGCCTATTGGAAGTGCGCTGTTAGGTTTGTCTGTCGGACAAAAAATAGACTGGACCTTGCCTGATGCACACCATCGTCATGTTAAAATTATTCAGGTTGAAAATTCTTAATTGAAATAGTTTGGAGTTTGCAGTGTACGAATTGCTTATTTTTGACTGGGACGGAACAATCATAGATTCGGAAGCGTTAATCATTTCCTGCATGCAAGCTGCCGCTCAAGAAGTAGGGGTTGAACCACCCCACGATGAGACCGTCAGGAATATTATTGGGCTTGGGCTTCCTGAGGCAATTATGCGCATATTTCCGGATGCGGATCATGTGTTTGTCGAGAAAATGCGTATAGCCTATGCTCAACGTTTTATGCAGGCGGATCCAACTAAGACGCATTTGTTCCCTGGTGTCCGCGAGACGCTTGAGCGTTTGCAGGCGAAGGGGTATCGCCTAGCCGTTGCAACAGGCAAAAGTCGCAGAGGTTTGGATCGTGTCTTTGCTGAAACCGGATTAGGTGCGCTTTTTGAAGTGTCGAAGTGTGCTGATGAAACGACATCAAAACCCGATCCTCATATGCTTGATGAGATCATCTGGTTGACCGGTGTCGATCGTAAAAAAGCCTTAATGATCGGTGATACGGAATACGATCTGCTGATGGGGAATAATGCTGGCATTGATACGGTCGCGGTAAGCTATGGCGCCCATCATATTGATCGCTTGACGGTTTTAGGCCCGGTAAAGGAAATTCATCATTTCCCTGATTTAGAGAAGTGGCTGGATGGATTGGCGCCAGCCGTGTCGGTTAAAAGTTAAAAGGAGATTTACGTGAGCAATAATCATTGGGATGATCCAGATCAGCAGTCTAGAGCAGAGACTTTGGACAAAGCATTCGCAGAGGCTAAGCCAGATGTAAAGCTGGAAAAAACCTTAGAAAAAGCAGCCGTGGATACGAATAGTAAAGAGTGGCGTTTGATTGAAAAAATCGTGTCATCTCTGAATGTTGAGCAGCGTCGTTCAAGGCGTTGGGGAATTTTCTTTAAACTTTTAACGTTTAGCTATTTGTTGGCACTCTTGGCTATCTTTTTTATCAGCAAAGACTTTTCAGGCGCTAAAGATAGTGTAGAACGAAAAGAGCATGTAGCGCTCATTGAGGTGTCTGGAGTGATTGCTGACGGTGCCGATGCCAGCGCAGACAATGTGGTAACGGCCCTGCGCAATGCGTTTTCAGCCAGCCAAAGTCGGGCGGTTATTCTGCGTATAAACAGTCCTGGAGGTAGCCCAGTTCAAGCAGGGTATATCAATGACGAAATTAAACGCTTGCGTGCGTTGCATCCGGATAAAAAAGTCTATGCTGTGATCACCGATTTGGGCGCATCGGGTGGCTACTATATTGCGGTTGCGGCAGATGAAATTTATGCGGATAAGGCAAGCTTAGTGGGTTCTATTGGGGTGACATCCTCAGGCTTCGGTTTTACTGATCTGATTGAGCGTATGGGAATCGAGCGGAGAACTTTGACGGCGGGTGAAAATAAGGCCTTTTTAGATCCGTTTAGTCCCCTGAAAGAAGACGATAAAGCCTTCTGGCAAACGGTTTTGGATACAACCCATCGACAGTTTATTGCTGTGGTTGAAGAGGGGCGCGGAGATCGATTGGTCGATACGTCTCAATTGTATACCGGTTTTATCTGGAGTGGTGAGCAAGCCTTAGAGTTGGGATTGATAGACGGTCTTGGTAGCAGTAGTTACGTTGCTCGAGAGGTCGTAAATGTTCCGCATATGGTTAATTATACGCATCAGCCATCGCCATTTGATCGAGTGTTTGATCGCCTTGGGCTTTCGATTGCCAAGCACTTGAGTCAGCAGTTGAGTGTTCAATTGGTACCTCAATTGAACTAATGGCCTTAGGTTCGTTGTTGTAGAGTCTCGCCCATATGGGCGAGACATCTCAAAGAATCTCGACGCCTTCGTTTTCAAGCATTCGTGCCAAGCGAATAAGAGGGAGCCCAATGAGCGTATTGGGGTCATCGCCTTCGAGTCTATCAAATAAAACAATTCCCAATCCTTCAGATTTAAAGCTACCTGCGCAATCAAATGGCTGTTCTCGTTCAAGGTATCGGTCGATCATGGAGGGTGTGAGCTGTCTAAAGTGCACATTAAAAGGCACGACTTCCGTTTGTGTGATGCCTGTCGTCGTATTGTGTAAGGATAGGCCAGTTAAGAACTGCACGCAGCGGCCTGATAAGCGCTTTAGCTGTTCAGCGGCATTGTTTTTCGATCCAGGTTTTCCCAAGATGTCACCATCGATCGTCGCGACTTGATCAGAGCCGATAATTAAGGTGTCTGGATACAAAGAGGCGAGTACTTCTGCTTTGGACGCCGACAGCCTTGCGACCAGCATTTCAGCCGATTCGTTTGCGAAGGGTGTTTCGTCTACATCGGGCTTTCTGCAACGATAAGCGAATCCTAGCTTATCAAGTAACGCTTTTCGGTAAGGTGAACTAGAGGCAAGCACGATGTTTCTATTCATAAAGAGCCTTTTTTTGATAAAATAACCAACATTAATATGATAAACACAATTTAATTGAATGAAAGCCCTGAATCCCTTTGACACGAAGGCGTTCAGTGCCTAGAATTGCGCGCTTATGTCGAACGGTCAATTACCCAAAAAAGCAGACCCGCGTAAGCTTGCTGAGCGGGAAGCGCAAATTACTGGCAGCGTTGATTTTTCAGCGATGCCCCGTCTTGTTTCTTTTTTATGTCAAGAAGCAGGTACGGCTCAGGCTGAGTTGAATTTCTCAACGGATGAACAGTATTTGCGAACAGTGAAAGGAAGTGTTCAGGCCAAAGTATTTATGACCTGTCAGCGCTGCCTCGAACCGGTTGCACTGGATCTTGATGAAGAGATCTGCCTTGCTGTGGTCCTCAATGAGGAGCAGGCCAGAAACTTACCGGGTTATTATGATCCGCTTCTTATGCTAGATGAAGATGCAGATCTAATTGCTTTGGTTGAAGATGAATTAATTCTGGGGCTGCCTTCTGTGCCTTTGCATCATGATTGCAGTGTGCAGATGTCATTTGGTGAGGCCGAGACCGTTAGTCCAGAGCAACAAAAACCTAACCCTTTTAGTGTGTTAGCCCAGTTAAAAAACAAGGCTGACAAGAGTTAAACCAGGAGTTTTATTACCATGGCAGTACAGCAGAACAAAAAATCCCGTTCAAGACGCGACATGCGTCGCTCGCACGATGCGTTGACGGGTCCTACTTTGGCAGTTGATGCAACTACCGGCGAAACACACCGTCGTCACCACGTAAGTGCTGATGGCTTCTACCGTGGTCGTCAGGTTATTACCAAGCAAGACGACGAGTAAGCTTGGTTCTAAAACTGAGTATCGCTGTTGATACAATGGGCGGGGACTTCGGTCCCCGCATCACTGTCCCTGCCTGTCTTGAAGCCCTCGCACTCCATCCTGAGCTGCATATCTACTTAATTGGTCAGTCGTCTTTAATAGATCCTTTGCTGGCTAATTCTAATGTTTCGTTAAAACGTCTCACAGTCATTGATTGTCAAGATTTTGTTTCGATGGATGATAAGCCATCTTATGCACTCCGACATCGTCAGAATTCCTCAATGGCAAAAGCCCTGCAGATGGTGAATGAGGGGGCGGTCTCTGCCTGCGTGAGTGCTGGAAATACCGGTGCCTTAATGGCGCTTTCCCGAAAAACATTGGGAATGTTGCCGGGGGTTGATCGTCCGGCCATTATTAGTGCTGTTCCAACGTCTGAGGGGTGTTGTTATCTCTTGGATTTGGGCGCGAATGTGGATTGCAGTGCTGAGCATTTATTGCAATTTGCTTTAATGGGTTCCGGGATGGTGAAGGCAGTAGAAGGCATTGAGCGCCCCCGCGTTGCCTTGTTAAATATAGGCACCGAAACCTATAAGGGTAATGAGCAGGTGCGCTTGGCGGCAGAGCGACTTAAGGTGCAGCCTCAATTGAATTACATCGGCTTTATTGAGGCAGACTCAGTATTTGATCATTGTGCAGATGTCATTGTGTGTGATGGTTTTACGGGTAATATTGCCTTAAAAAGCTCTGAAGGTTTGGCACGTTTTATTGCGGCTAAACTCCGAATCAATTTCTCTCAGAATATATATCGGCGTATGCTAGGTTGGTTGGCGCGCCCCGTCCTAAAAGAGTTGCAGCAGCAGATTGATCCGGGCCGTCGTAATGGGGCTGCTTTTTTGGGCTTGCAAGGTATTGTTATTAAAAGTCATGGTGGTGCAAACCAAGATCACTTTGTTTGTGCAATTTCTCAGGCCGTCCAGGATATTCATACTGATGTGCCGGGACGTATCCGTGATACAATTGCCTCGCAATTGGGTCAGTTATCTAGAGAATAGCCTGTCGTAAGGTGTAGAATAGTCGGTTAATCGTGTCGATCTTATGTCGGCAGTGGTGGGTGATAAGAGGAATATATGTCTAATACGCTGGGTTTTGTTTTTCCAGGGCAGGGGTCTCAACAGCTTGGAATGTTGTCAGAGTTGGCCGCTCTTTATCCTATTATTCAAGAAACCTTTGCTCAGTCATCGGAAGCGCTTGGGTTTGATCTGTGGGCTATGGTGCAAAGCGGTGAAGAGTCAGTACTAAATGCGACTGAAAATACACAGCCAGCGTTATTGACCGCCAGCGTGGCTTTGTGGCGCCTATGGACCCAGTTAAGCGAAGTAAAGCCTGTTGTGTTCGCTGGGCACAGTCTAGGTGAGTATTCCGCTCTGGTGTGCGCAGGTGCTTTAACCTTGGAAGAGGGTGTATTGTTGGTTCGTCGTCGTGGTGAGCTCATGCAGCAAGCTGTTGCACCGGGTGCAGGTGCCATGGCCGCAATTTTGGGGCTTGATGATGAAGCGGTGAGATTGGCATGCTTAGAGGCCGCTAAGGAGGGTGGTGTCGTCGCGCCAGTTAACTTCAATTGTCCGGGTCAAGTTGTGATTGCGGGTGAGAAGTCAGCTGTTGAGCGTGGGATTCTTGCTTGTAAAGAGTCAGGTGCAAAGCGAGCAATTGCGCTGCCTGTCAGTGTCCCCTCTCATTGTGAGTTGATGAAGCCAGCGGCTGTTGAATTGGCTGCCTCCTTCGAGCGTTTAAATTTCTTAACGCCGAACTTACCGATCGTACAAAATGTTGATGCAAATATAGCTGAAGATCTAGTGGTTTTGCAGAAGAATGTCTTGTCGCAACTGTATAATCCTGTATTGTGGACGGCTTCAGTTCAGCGAATGTCCGAGATGGGAGTAACCGCATTAATTGAATGTGGCCCTGGTAAAGTGCTGTGTGGACTTAATAAGAAAATTGATCGGTCACTTGAGGTGGTTTCAATCTGTGATGTGGCGGGTCTTGAAAAAGCACTCAGTTTATAAAGATTGTCAGGAAGTCTTATGAGTATTGAAGGTAAAGTCGCGCTGGTTACTGGCGCAACCCGTGGTATAGGTAAAGCGATTGCTGAAAATTTAGCAGCTCAAGGTGCGATCGTAGTCGGAACGGCTACCAGTGAGCAAGGTGCCGATGCAATTAGTGCCTATCTTTCTGCATCAGGGAATAACGGGCGTGGGCTTGTATTGGATGTGGCGTCTGCTGACTCAGTCGATGCCGTCCTGAAGAGCATTGCCGATGAGTTTGGTGTTATTGAGATTTTAGTGAATAATGCGGGTATTACTCGTGATAATATCATGCTTCGCATGAAGAGCGACGAGTGGGATTCGGTCATCAATACCAACTTAAGTTCTAGTTATCGCTTAGTAAAAGGTTGCTTGCGTGGCATGACTAAAGCGCGCTGGGGACGTATAATCAGCATCAGCTCTGTCGTTGGTTCAATGGGGAATGCAGGTCAGGCGAATTACGCGGCTGCTAAAGCAGGTCTAGAGGGCTTTTCTCGAGCGTTGGCCAGAGAAATAGGTTCTCGTAATATTACGGTTAACTGTGTAGCGCCTGGCTTTATAGATACAGATATGACATCGGGATTGGCCGAAGAGCACAAAGCCACTCTTCAGGCACAGATCCCTATGGCGCGACTGGGTCAACCCAATGAAATCGCATCGGTTGTTGGCTTCTTAGCGGGCGAGGGTGGGAGTTACGTAACAGGTGAGACGATTCATGTCAATGGTGGCATGTACATGTCTTGATGTACATTATTCGCGTTAAAGAATTGTTTTTTGTGTACAGATGTTGATAATTGTCGATCAGCAATAACTAAATCCGTCGACACGCTTGCTAGAGTGTTATCGGTTCTAATAAAATTGCGTCTCGCATCTTGGGATGTGATGGTGTCATAAAGTTAAATAGGAAGAGATATGAGTAATATTGAAGAGCGCGTTAAGAAAATCATCGCAGAGCAGCTGGGTGTAAAAGAAGAAGAAGTCGTGAACAGTGCTTCTTTTGTCGAAGACCTGGGCGCTGACTCGCTCGATACTGTTGAGCTAGTGATGGCACTGGAAGAGGAATTTGAAACTGAGATTCCTGATGAGGAAGCAGAAAAAATTACCACTGTTCAGCTAGCGATCGATTACATCAACGCGCATCAGTAAGTAATCTATCCCGCAAGGTTTAGCCGAAAAGCCGCATCTATATTTGCTGTATAGTGCGGCTTTTCTATTAATAGCCGGAATTTCTGGAGGATCTCATGTCTCGCAAAAGAGTGGTTGTCACCGGGCTAGGTCTGTTGACCCCCGTCGGTAACACTGTTAAGGATACGTGGGACAATATTCTAGCCGGGAAAAGTGGTGCGCAGCACATCAGTCATTTTGATGCCTCAGCCTTTAATACCCGCTTTTCCGCATCTGTTAAGAATTTTGACTTATCGCCTTACATGAACGTGAAGGAAGCACGTAAAATGGATTTGTTTATTCAATATGGCATGGTTGCGGCCATTCAAGCCTTTGAAGATTCAGGTCTAGAAGTAACTGATGAAAATGCTGGACGCATAGGTTGTGCTATAGGGTCGGGCATCGGTGGTTTGCCGATGATTGAAGAGACACATAATGTCTTGAACGCATCTGGTCCACGACGCGTGTCACCTTTTTTTGTTCCTGGTAGCATTATTAATATGATTGCTGGTAATTTGGCAATCAAGTTTGGCCTTAAAGGTCCTAATATCGCCATTACAACAGCTTGTACATCAGGAACGCATAATATTGGTCATGCTATGCGTATGATCCAGTATGGAGATGCTGATGTCATGTTTGCGGGTGGTGCAGAGATGGCAACAACGCCTTTAGGTGTTGCGGGCTTTTCAGCTGCGCGTGCCTTGTCCACTCGTAATGACAATCCGGAAGCGGCGAGTCGTCCATGGGACAGAGACCGTGATGGATTTGTATTGGGAGAAGGTGCGGGTATTTTGGTTCTTGAAGAGTACGAGCATGCTAAGGCGCGCCGCGCTCACATTTACTGTGAGATAGCCGGTTTCGGAATGAGTGATGATGCCTTCCACATGACTGCTCCTCCTGAAGATGGTTCGGGTGCAGCCTTGTCGATGAACAATGCTATTCGCGATGCAGGCTTAAATGCGGACGCTATTCATTATATCAATGCTCATGGCACCTCGACTCCTGCGGGTGATATTGCTGAATCGAATGCAGCTAAGCGTGTCTTAGGTTCGTTCGCAGATCAAGTCCGTATGAGTTCAACAAAGTCGATGATTGGCCATTTATTGGGTGCAGCAGGAGCTGTGGAAGCGGCATTTTCAGTTTTGGCGCTCCGTGATCAAGTCGCACCGCCGACAATAAACCTGGACAATCCATCCAAAGGTTGCGATCTAAACTATGTTGCTCACCATGCGCAGCCTTGCAAAATTGAGGCAGCAATGTCCAACTCGTTTGGTTTCGGTGGAACCAACGGCACTTTAATCTTTAAAAAACTCTAGGTTCACGTCGCTATCCTAGTGGCGTGCTCCCATTATATTTGAGCGGCAGAACTGAGTACTCAGTTCTGCCGTCATTTTAAGTCGATTCTAAATGATGCAATCATCTTGTTGGGTAAATGGCGTTCCTGCTGAACACATTAGCGTAACAGATCGTGGTTTGAGTTACGGTCACGGGATTTTTGAAACTTTGCCTATAGTGCAAGGCACGGCTTTGTTGTGGTCATTGCACCGACAGCGACTGATGATGAGTTGCGAGCGTCTTGGTATTCCTTTTCAATCAGTGATTGATGCAATTGAGCAAGATATTCGTGGATTCTTGCCGGATCAGACGGGTGTGTTGCGCATTACGATAACCTGTGGGGAGGGCTTAAGAGGCTACCGAATGCCTGATAGAATTGTTCCCACACGAATTCTTCAATATTTACCTCCTTCAGTTTACCCCAACCAGCCTGAGCGCATGGGCATCAAAGCAATGCTTTGCCAGCAGCGTTTAGGTATATCGCCTGGCTTGGCAGGGATGAAACACTTAAATCGATTAGAGCAGGTTCTGGCGCGCTCAGAGTGGCAGACAGCAGACCTTCAAGAAGGAATCGTCTGTGATATCGATGATTACATTATTGAAGGCACCATGAGCAATCTGTTCATGGTGAAGGCAGGGGAGCTCCATACGCCGAGTTTGGACCGTTGTGGTGTTTGGGGAGTGATGCGTCAGCATTTAATCCACCTAGCTGAGCGCGAAGGATTTGTTTTACATGAGGGGCGATATCATCTGGAAGATCTGCTTGCTTCAGATGAGATCTTTTTTTGTAACAGTCTCATTGGTATTTGGCCGCTGGTGGAACTGTCGCCCCATTCGTTTGTCATTGGACCTGTCACACGTAAATTACAGGCATTGTTAGAGGCAAGTTACCGCGTATGTTAAAAAAATTTTTTTTAGTTGTTATTTTAGGAGTGCTTTTGGCTGCAGGAGTCGTGCTCTGGGTGCTTGATGCATCTAAAAAGCAAGTTTTGCAGCCTTTACCCCTGACGGAAAGCGAGTACTTCAATGTGCCAAGTGGTACCAGTTTCATGCAGTTGATGCAGCAGTTGCATGAGCGAGGCTGGATTGAACACTTGGACCTTATGCGTGTGTATGTTCGTCTGAATCCTGAAATCACGGCTATTCGTGCGGGTGAGTATGAAATACAGCCAGGACAGTCGTTGCAAGACGTGCTTGAAAAAATGAACAGAGGCGAGGTGGTGGCGCATTACTTTACGTTGGTCGAGGGGCATACGTTTAAACAGCTGCTTGCTGCAATAGCCGCTGATGGTCGCTTCGTTTCGACCCTTGAGGGCCTGTCAGAGGCTGAGCTGATGGCATTGTTGGGCGCTCCTGAAGGGGTGGCAGCTGAGGGGCAGTTTCTAGCCGAGACGTATCAATTTAATCGTGGCAGTCGTGATATTGATTTACTAAGGCGCGCCTATCAAGCGCTTCATGGCTTTTTAGATCAGCAGTGGGAACTTGCCGCAGAAGGTTTACCTTACCGTTCTGCCTATGAAGCATTGATTATGGCCTCTATTATTGAAAAAGAAACAGGTGTGCCGAGTGAGCGCCCTCGAATTGCAGGGGTGTTTGTGCGACGTTTGAATTTAGGGATGCGTTTGCAAACCGACCCTACGGTCATTTATGGCATGGGAGATGCCTATAAGGGACGAATCACGCGTGCCGATTTGCAAAGACCTACACCTTGGAACACCTATACAATTCCGGCTCTGCCGCCGACACCTATCTCAATGGTGGGTCGAGAAGCGATTACGGCGGCTTTGAATCCAGAAGAAGGTGATGAGCTATATTTTGTCGCGAAAGGCGATGGCACCCATCATTTTTCACGAACATTGCGTGAACATAACAATGCCGTTAATCGCTATCAGCGCAATCGTCGCAGTGATTATCGCTCTTCGCCAGGAGGATAGTTTCGATGTCAAAAAAAGGATTGTTTATTACCCTTGAGGGGGTTGAGGGCGTTGGTAAGTCGACCAATCTGCAGTACATCCATAAGCTGCTCTCAGACGAGTTGCAAGTGCCGGTAATGGTGACACGCGAGCCAGGTGGAACCCCTCTTGCAGAGGAGTTGCGAGGTGTGTTGTTGCAGCCAAGGGGTGAGCATGTCAATGAATTAACTGAGTTGATGTTGATGTTTGCAGCGAGAGCTCAGCACTTGCATGAGCGTATCTTGCCAAGCCTGCATCAGGGTGTGTGGGTGTTGTGTGATCGTTTTACCGATGCAACCTATGCGTATCAAGGAAGTGGTCGTGGGATGTGCGTAGATGTGATTGCCTCTCTTGAGCAGTTGGTGCAAGGTGAGGTGCGGCCGGATTTAACCTTTTTACTCGACTTGCCTGTGGAAGTAGGGTTGGCGCGAGCGCAAGCAAGAGGTCAGATGGATCGCTTTGAATCTGAGCAAAGTGCCTTCTTTGAGCGTGTCAGAGAGGGGTACTTAAAGCGCGCAAAGTGCGAGCCTGATCGTTTTGTAATTATCGATGCTCAGCCGCCTTTAGAAGAGGTGCAAGCGCAAATCCGACAAGCCTTACTAACCAGAGCTTCCAAATGACAAACCATGTTGAGATCGTCCCTTGGGCAAGTGGCTTGTGGCAGCGTTTAGCCGAGCAGCAGGATCAGGGGCGTTTGCCGCATGCATTGTTGCTGTGTGGGCATCAAGGGATGGGTAAGCATGCCTTTGCTCGCTCCTTAGCCCAAGTTTTACTGTGTTTACATCCTGAAGGTGGTTTGGGCTGTGGTCACTGTAAAAGCTGTGAGCTACTCTCTTCCTCCACTCATCCTGATTTAGTGCATTTGTGTCCTGAAGAGTCAGGCAAGGCAATCAAAGTTGATCAGGTGCGTGACCTCACCCAATTTCTTCACAGTACTGCCCAGCAAGGGGGCTATCGTGTGGTCATTGTTGATCCAGCCGAAAGCATGAATGTGAATGCTGCCAATGCCTTGCTTAAGTCCTTAGAAGAGCCTGGGCAGCGTACATTGATTATGCTTATCTCGCATCAACCGGGTCAGTTAATGCCGACGATAAGAAGTCGATGCCAGCGAATTGATTTTCCAGCACCCAAGCATGAACATGCAGTGGATTGGTTGGTTGGACGTTTAGGCTTACCCCCTGAAAAAGCAGCCCAGTTGCTATCCATTGCTCAAGATGCCCCTTTGCTGGCCGTTAAATATCAAGAAGAGGGCTTAACCAGTCTTCGTGCTGATTTAATGAAAGGACTGGTCGATATTTTGAAAGCACGCGCAACCCCTCTGGAATTGGCAGATAAGTTGCAAAAACAAGACCTTTTATTGATTACAGGTTGGGTTTATAGTGTTTTAGTTGACATTGTAAGGCTGCAGACTGCATCTGAAGCTGCTAAAATAACCAATACAGACATGGAAAAGATGCTGTCAGCCGTCGCCAAAAAAGCCGATGTAGCCGCATTGTTTGTACTTATTGATCAGTTGCAAGCCGAGCGGGTTGGTCTTATGGAAAGACATAACCCAAATCGCCAGCTTCTGCTCGAAACCCTGTTCATGCGCTGGAATAGGTTGGTCAGATAACACTTCGAGGGTTTTTGTAAAGATGTCAATTGTGCCGAGAATAAGCCACGGGATCTTGTCACTGACAATAGAGACAAAAGAAGATTTATATAAATCTTTTATGCCTTTTGTTGTGAACAGTGGTCTTTTTATTCCCACTTCCCGTCCGTATCGCCTCGGTGATGAAGTGTTTGTGTTGGTCACTCTGTTGGATGAGCCTGATAAAATTCCAGTCACTGGTAAAGTCATATGGATCACGCCAAAAGCTGCGCAAGGTGGACGAGTGCCAGGGATAGGTATTCAATTGTCAGGGGAAGATATGGCGCTGGTTCGCAAAATCGAAAATATTCTCGCGGGTGCGTTAAACAGTAATCGCCGCACCTACACGCTTTGATAGATTTTTAGGACGGCCTCTTTTAATGTTCATTGACTCTCACTGTCATCTTGATCGTATTAACCTTGAAAAACTCGGAACCTCCTTGTCTGATCTGATTTCAGCGGCCACGGCTAAGCAGGTCAATAAAATGCTATGCGTTTCTATTGATTTAATCCAGTTTAAAACCATGATGGACGCGATAGCCCCTTTTGATAATGTATGGGCATCAGCAGGTGTGCATCCCTTGCATGTTGATGAGCAGCCTTTTGATGAAGTCGCTCTACGCTCTGCGTTGGCAACTCCTCGGGTTGTCGCGGTAGGTGAGTCAGGGTTGGACTACTATTACAGTCGTGACCATATTGATGCTCAAAAAGTGAGTTTCTCTGGGCACTTGCGAATGGCGGCTGAGCTTGGCTTGCCTATTATTGTTCATACCCGAGATGCGCGTGAAGACACACTGGATTTGATTTCATCACATGGAAGTACTAAATCAGCGGGTGTTTTGCATTGTTTTACTGAGTCATTAGACATGGCCATGTCGGCGGTTGATTTAAACTATATGATTTCTTTTTCTGGAATCATCACGTTTCGTAACGCTGAAGAGTTGAGAGAAGTTGTTAAAGCAGTGCCTCTAGATCATATTCTTATCGAAACAGACTCACCATACTTGGCGCCTGTTCCCTTCAGAGGGAAACAGAATCAGCCTGCCTATGTCGTCGAAGTGGCTCGTTGTGTTGCAGACATTAAAGGGGTCACAATCGAAGAAGTGGCGTCTAGGACTCAAGAGAACTTTTACCGTTTATTTAACAAGGTTCCTGCCTAGTATCATCGCCTTGCTGCTTGCTTTATAGCAGCAGCAAGGTTGGTTTGGTGTCAGTTAAAACATGTGCTCACTTTCGGTGGTCGGTGTGATGCTAAGTAACATTTTTGTTAAATCCAATAGGATTATCAAAATATTGTTATGGTAGCAAACGCCCTGAACAAAGCGGCGGGTTGATTCATCGCCACTGAGATTAGGTGCTCGATCAACACGATTGGCGGGTAGGTTAATAACCTCGTCAACGCTGTCTACAACTAAACCAATCACTTCTTTGTCATTAAGCTCAACAATAATGATACGCGTGTTATCGTCCAGAGTGGAGTCGGGTAGATTAAATAAGCGGCGCGTATCAATGACGGTAACAACATTGCCTCGTACGTTAATAATGCCAAGTACAGAGTAATCGGCACCTGGTACTGGCGTGATATCGACAAAGCGTAACACTTCTTTAACCTGCATTACATCGATGCCAAAGAGCTCTTTATTCACACGAAATGTAGCCCATTGGTGATAGACCACATCGTCTTCATTGGCGCGACGAGCCGCTTCCTCTTGCTTTTTTTGATGCGTATTGTTGTTTTGGAGCATTTTTAGTTGCTCAGCAGCAGCTTCTAGACTCATGTTGTTATTCCTGTCAGTGGCCCACATGTAAGTGGAAAACCTGGTGAACCTGAGGTCATTACAGTATAGATGCAGTATCCCACAGCTGTCATCTACTTGAAAAGCCTATGGATGATTAAAGACAATTATCTGGCTTGGGTAAGCCCGCTAAGCAGGCTGCAACTTTAGCGGGGCTACCAGGAAAAAGTTTAAGCAAGTGTAAACTTTTGCCTTTTTCGGGGCCCAAATCCAATGCAATTGCTTTACATAAAGGCCGCATTGCAGGCGAGTGCTCGTAGTGTTGGTAAAATTTACGCAAGAGGTAAATAATTTCCCAATGCTCAGGCGTTAATTGAATTTGCTTCTCCTGCGCAAGGTGTTGTGCAATTTCTTCCGACCAGTCTGAAAGGTTGCGTAAGTAACCTTCGTCGTCGAGTAATTCCGATATAGAGGAAGCCATCTTTAAAACCAGCTCACAATTTTGTTATGAAGGACACTTAAGTTGATGAACTCATCCATTTCGATTAAATCTACTTCAGATACTAAGGGCGTCAGTCCACGGGCTTGAGCGTCAAGACGCAGCGCTTTGATTTTTAGTGCTGCAGGGAGTTTAGCTCTGTGCGTATTGAGTAACCAATAGACGCCATCCTCAATGAGCAGCAGGGTGTCATCAGGCTGAAGGCTGCCCACACAGCTCTGCATGAGATTGACATTTGAGGGTGCTTGATTAAGTGTATGTAGTGTGGTCATAAATAAGGCGTCCAACTTAATTCAAACGGTTAATACGATATCGCTATTCGCAATCAGTTGAGAGATCTCAATTTTCGTAAGCAATGTTACTGGAATGTGCAGTTCTGAATGGCTAAGGCCATGATGCTCTAGAGCATCTGCATCAATGTAAATTTTCTCAATATCATATAAAGAAAGAGAAGATTGCAGGCTGTTTAAGTTTTTCTGTTGTATCACCTGCGGGTCTTGGTTCGCTAAGAGCTGAAGAACGCCATCGTCTAGCAGTAATAATGCCACGTTCTGTTCAAATACAGAGCAAGTGAGAGCAATGTCTAAGAGATCACGGGCGGCAGAAGAGCCATAAGGCGCACGTCGGCTCATCAATAGAATATTTTTTGGTGAGTTCATCCTTGTCCTCCAAACGTAATCACACGATCCGATAGGATGCAGGCTTCGACCAACTGACCGAGTCCAGATAAGTTAAATTTTTCGGCTAAATTTGTTTGATCGCGTTCATAGCGTGTGGCTTCCGTGGCATCTAACACGCCGCGCCGTATTGCAGCCGCAATACAAATAACTAGGTCAATGGAGTGCTCTTCTGCTAATTCTTGCCAAGCGCGCATGATGTTGAGCTCATCTGGTGGAGAACTAATCAATTGATTGCCATTAAAGACACCATCTCGATAGAAGAATACTCGGTGTAGAGTGTGGCCAGCGCTTAATAAAGCTTTGCAGTATCGGAGTGCGCTTTCCGGAGCTGCATTTTGGCAGGGCGATGCATGCACGACGACAGTAAAGATCACGTTGTTTTCTCTGATTAATTAAATTCAACAAAAAAGCCCCGTTATCAGTTAAGGATAACGGGGCTTTGATAGCATGGATCTTAGTCGTTGCTAAGTACACCTACGAGGTGCAATAAGTGCACAAATAGGTTGTAAATGCTTAGGTACAGACTGACAGTTGCCATAATATAGTTTTGATAGTGTCCGTTGATGATATTGCTAGTGTCATACAGAATGAAACCAGCCATCAGCAATACAACTAAGGCTGAAAAAGCTAAGTGCAATGCAGGCATGTGAATGCCAAATAATGGCAGAACAAGCAAAGCAACCATTGCGATCAGCATAACGATAGCACCAGTGGCTAAAAAACCACCCATGAAGCTAAAGTCGCGCTTGCTGGTCATAACATAGGCGGATAAACCGACAAATGTCAGGCCAGTCATGCCTAATGCGGTTACGACGATTTGTCCGCCGCCTTGCATGGCTAGGTAATGGTTAAGCAAAGGTCCTAAGCCAAAGCCTAGGAGTCCTGTAAATGCAAATACCAAAGGCAGAGCTGCAGCAGAGTTTTGCTTACGATTCAGAACAAAGAGTAGGCCAAAGCTTACCAATACACTGCCGATGTAGAATAAGAAAGGTGGATTGATAATGGTTGATATTAGCGCCGTTACTGCACTGAAAACCATGGTCATGGCCAACAGCATGTATGTTTGGCGTATCACTTTATTGGTGCGTAGTACCGACTCTTCCGAGCGGTAACCTACATTTTGTACTTTATCCATAGTAGTCCTCATTTTTGTTCAGGTCTGTCCAACGTTCAATAATCAGGGTATCTTCCCGTAAGTTCAAGTCTTTGACCGACTATAATGCAATAAATTCACAAAATTTCCTGTCGGGAGCCGTTTTTTTTCATGCTAACACCCACCTATACGCTTGATATTCTTTATGAGGATCAATGGATAACCGTTGTCAATAAGCCATCAGGTTTGCTTGTGCATCCAAGTTGGATTTCACACCCTGATGAGCCAACATTGGTTGGCCTATTGAAGGAGCGGTACCCAGATCAAGTGGTGCATACTGTGCATCGTTTAGATCGAGCAACATCCGGTGTGATTGTGTTTGCGCGTGATAAAGAGGTAGTGAAATCTTTAAATACTCAGTTTGCCGAAGGGGCGGTCAAAAAAACCTATCTTTGTGTTGCACGGGGTTGGACTGAGGATGAGGGAAGAATAGACTATGCGCTCAAGCCTATTTATGACAAGTTTGCCGATCCGCTCGCTGATCCTGATAAAGCACCAAAGCCAGCAATCACTCATTACAAGACGCTGGCGCGTGTTGAACTACCTATTGCCGTTGGGCGTTATCCGGTGGCGCGTTACTCCTTGCTAAAAGTTCAACCAGAAACAGGTCGTAAGCATCAAATTCGTCGTCACATGAAACATATACTGCATCCATTGGTTGGTGATACGAATCATGGGGAAGGCCGTCACAATCGTTTATTTAGAGAGCATTTTGATTGCCATCGCTTATTGTTAATGGCAACAGAGTTGTATTGTCAGCACCCTGTGACTAAAGAGTCGCTTCACTTAAAAGCACCCTTGGATAGTCAAATGCTATCGTTATTTGACAGGCTAGGCTGGGGAAACGTTCAGTTGTTCGAAATTTAAGGGTTTTTTTGCGATATGGAGCGTTATTGATTGCGAATTCTGCCCCTCATGGTAGCATTATCAATACTTTTAATTAATTCAAAATAACTCTTACATGACCAATCAGCCGACAGATTTTAGCCCTCTATTACAGCGATTTTCAAATAACGCCCCTTTGCGCATTGCATTGATCGGTGCCATGGATCAGGAGATCGAACTTCTGAAAAACACCCTAGCGGACTGTCAGTCTTTTTCAGTTGCAGGGTACGAGTTTCATCAAGGACATATGCACGGTGTGGATGTGATTCTTCTAAAGTCTGGCATTGGCAAGGTGAATGCAGCGATAGGAACGGCTGTACTGTTGCACGATTTCAAACCGGACTGCGTCATCAATACTGGGTCTGCAGGGGGCTTTGATCCTTCATTAACGGTTGGTGATGTCGTGATATCCAAAGAGGTTCTGCATCACGATGCGGATCTAACTATTTTTGGATATCGTCCTGGGCAATTGCCCGGCATGCCACCTGCTTTCATACCTGATCCCTTATTGTCCGATATTGCAGAGTTCTGTATTAATCAAATTGAAGGGGTTGCAACCGTTCATGGTTTGATAGCGACGGGCGACAGCTTTATGAACAAGCCGGAAAAAGTTGAAGCAACACGCACTTTGTTTCCAGACATTAAAGCCGTTGAAATGGAAGCCGCCGCAATTGCGCAAACCTGCCATCGCTTTGAGGTGCCCTTTATTGTGATTCGGGCATTATCTGACATTGCTGGAAAGGAATCTAACGTATCCTTTAAAGAATTTTTAGAAACAGCAGCCACTAATTCGGCAAAAATGGTTGATGCCATTGTCGCTGAGGTTGTGGCACGTCATCACGAACAAACAAATCGCATCGGCTAGGTTAGCGAAAGGTTTTATCCGATTTAAAATAATGAACGAATGGGTTCATATACCTCAGGTTGATCCCATTCCTTCTCTCCTACAACCCGCTCGACTAAATTTCCATCCTTACCAAATATTAATGTCGTAGGTAAACCGCGAAGGCCAAACTCTCCAAAGCCTTTCCATTCTGGATCCAGCCAAATTGGGAAGATTAACTCTGTCTCGAATGCCTCTAGAAACTCGACAACGGTTTCTTCAGTTTCACCAGCATTAATGGCGATGATCTGAAAAGGCTCGTCTGAAAACGTCTGTTGAAGGCGGTTAAATGCAGGCATTTCATGAATGCAAGGTGGGCACCAAGTTGCCCAAAAGTTAACCATCAATACCTTGCCTTTGTAATCGTTTAGAGACACCTCATTGCCCTCAAGCTGAGTAAAGCTATGCGTGATGCCGTTTGCCGATAGCGTGGTGGAGAAGCTGCTGAGAATAATGGCAAGTGCGATTGGCAACCTTAAGTAAAAAACAGATGATTTCAAAACTAGGGCCTCTTGTGGGTTTGGATTCATATCTTAATTCTTGTATTGTAGTTTGCCAAAGAGAGATTGGATCTTTTGTACGACAAAAATGAGAGAGTAGCATGGCAAAAGTAGCATTTATCGGACTCGGCACTATGGGGTATCCTATGGCCGGACATCTAGCTAAGGCTGGGCACGACGTTTGTGTGTATAACCGTACAGAGTCCAAGGCTCAGGCTTGGGCGAGCGAGTACTCGGGGAGGTATGCCACAACCCCAGCACTGGCAGCAGAAGGCGCAGATTTTGTTATGACGTGCGTTGGCAATGACGATGATTTGCGCTCTGTTACACTAGGTGAGCAGGGTGTGATGTCGAGTATGCATGCGGGTGCAATTTTAGTGGATCATACCACTGCATCTGCGGAAGTGGCCAAGGAGTTGTATGCTGTTGCAAAAAGTAGGTCACTTGGTTGTCTTGATGCTCCTGTGTCAGGCGGCCAAGCGGGCGCAGAACAGGGTGTTCTCAGTATTATGGTGGGTGGAGACCAAAGCGATTATGATCAAGTCTCTGCAGTAATTGATGCCTATGCTCGCTCTCAAAAATTAATGGGTGATGCCGGATCAGGCCAGCTTGCGAAAATGGTTAATCAGATTTGCATTGCAGGCTTAGTGCAAGGGCTTGCTGAAGCGGTTCATTTTGCCAAGCAGTCAGGTTTAGACGCCGAAAAAGTGTTTGATGTGATTCAGCACGGAGCGGCGGGCTCATGGCAGATGGTGAATCGCCATAAGACCATGTTAAATAATGAGTTTGATTTCGGTTTTGCAGTGGACTGGATGCGTAAGGATTTAGATATAGCGTTAACTGAGGCGCGTCGTAATGGTTCGCAGTTACCCATCACGGCTTTAGTTGATCAGTTTTACGCCGATGTGCAGAACATGGGAGGAGGTCGATGGGATACGTCAAGCTTGCTAAAAAGGCTTGAGCGTCCGTCGTAATTCTCTATAATTCCCTTCGAAAGGGCGTTAGACCCTAAAGGATTCCAATGGGCGGTATCCACCGCTCATACATTTATAATCAAGAGAGAGTTCTATGACGTTTATTGATAAGTACAGTTTGATTTCCTTTGCACCAAGTGTTGCAGTTATAGCGGGTGTGATTGTGATTACTTTCTTCGGGCTTCGTTTCCTGAAAAAAGAAATGGCAAAAGATGCAGAGGCTGCAGCACGCAAGGGTTAAATCTTGCTGTTTTTTGCACATAAAGCTGCCTCGGCAGCTTTTATTGTTTTTGAGCTAGGCTTTCACTTTGGATTAAAAGTATCTAAAGTAATACCTTACCATTGATAGAGGTTTGAAAATGCCAACACGAGGAAGTCTTCAACAGAGTGAGCGCTTAGCGGCTGAGCAAGCAAACTTAAAGCATACACACCGCCATCCTTTGTTATCCGATAGTGATATTAACAATATTTTGGTTAATGGCGCGCAAATTTCCCTGAGCAAGTTAAAGCGAGCGCGTTCATTTAACGCACGCATTTATTATTATGCCGAAATAGGTGTGTATCTTGAGGTCTCCTTATCAAGAGGAGCCGGTATTTCGGATGCGGCGCGTGAGCAGTTACAGACTATACATAAAGAAGCAACTCATATTCATATGAATGCAAACAAGCGATTAGCACTGCGAAAGGCTGTTGCATAAAGCATGACTTCTGAGCAACCCTTTGATAGTAAGGCTTTCTTAAGCACGATCAGCACTCGTCCTGGTGTTTACCAGATGTATAATGCCCAAGGAGAGATTTTATATGTAGGCAAAGCTAGAAATTTAAAGAATCGACTTTCTAGCTATTTTCGAAGCCAAGGGTTAGGAGGGAAGACTCTAGCGCTTGTTTCGCGCATTCAACATATTGAAGTGACGGTAACACACAGCGAAACTGAGGCTCTCCTACTTGAACAAAATCTCATCAAGTCTCAAAAGCCACCCTACAATATCCTACTCAGAGACGACAAGTCCTATCCTTATATATTCATCTCCGATGTCGACGCGTTTCCAGCTGTGCGTTTTCATCGTGGTGCCAAGCGTGCAAAAGGGCGTTACTTTGGCCCTTTTCCAAGCGGTGGAGCCGTTCGCGAGAGCCTGAACTTACTGCAAAAATTATTTAAAATTCGACAATGCGAAGATAGTTTTTTTAAAAACCGCTCGCGTCCCTGTCTTCAATATCAAATTAAGCGTTGTACGGCGCCCTGCGTAAACCTCATTGATGAGGCGTCTTATCAACGCGATATTCGTCATGCACGCATGTTCTTAGAGGGTAAGAATCATTCAGTGATTGAGGAGGTTGCCAGTCAAATGGAGCAGGCGGCTCAGCAATTGGACTTTGAACGTGCGGCTGAGTTAAGGGATCAGGTGTCTGCTTTACGACAAGTTCAAGAGCAACAGTTCGTTTCGGCGGATGGTGATGGAGAGGCTGATGTTTTTGGTTTTGCTACAGGCAAAGGTATAGTCTCTTTACACGCTTTGTATGTCCGGGGTGGACGAATTATTGGCAGTAAGGTTTATCACCCTAAAGTCAGCCTAGAGTCGACAGACTCTGAGATACTGTCCTCTTTTATAGCGCAATACTATTTGTCTTCAGTTCGTGATATTCCAAGCGCGATTATTCTTCCTTTTGCGTTAGACGACGCGGAATGCATTGAACAGGCGTTAACTGACAAGTCTGGGCGTAAAGTCACTATTTTGCACAAGGTGCGAAGTGATCGGGCTGGTTGGCAGCGATTGGCACAAACCAATGCCTTGCAGCAGCTAACAAGCCACCTCACCAGTAAAGAAAATATTTACCAGCGCTATCTAGGACTGCAAGAGCTGCTCGAGCTTGATATGCCCATTACACGCATGGAATGTTTTGATATCAGTCACAGCTCTGGAGAGGCGACCGTTGCATCCTGTGTCGTCTTTGATGAGAACGGCCCGCTTAAATCAGACTACCGCACCTTTAATATTGAAGATATCAATGGGGGCGATGATTACGCCGCAATGCAGCAGGCGTTGGAGCGTCGCTACACCCGCCTGAAAAAAGGCGAAGGGAAATTGCCCGATATCTTAATTATTGATGGTGGTAAGGGGCAGGTTTCACAAGCTATGCAGGTGTTGGAGAAGCTACAAATTAGCGAAGTTGTTGTCGTGGGAGTGGCAAAAGGACCGACTCGTAAAGCTGGATTTGAGGTGTTGGTGCATGGTCAAACGGGTGAGGAAACGGTTTTAAAGGCGGATTCGCCCGCTTTACATTTGTTACAGCATATTCGTGACGAAGCGCATCGTTTTGCGATTACGGGACACCGAGCGAGAAGGGCAAAAACGCGCAATCGTTCGTTATTGGAAGACATTCCAGGTGTTGGTGCCAAGCGTCGCCGTGAATTGTTGAAATATTTTGGTAGTATCAAGGAGATAGAGAACGCAAGTGTTGAAGAAATTGCAAAAGTCTCTACCATAAGTCGTAACCTTGCGCAGGAAATCTACGCAACCTTACACCCAGACAGCCAATAGGATTGATATATGCTGTTTTCAATGAAGTTACCTAATTTACTCACGGTGTTGCGGATACTGCTAATTCCAGTCTTTGCAATTATTTTTTATGCACCTTATCAAAGTGCTTCATGGGTGGCTGCCGCTGTCTTTGGCTTGGCGGCCTTAACCGATTGGCTGGATGGTTATCTTGCACGGCGTTTGAATCAGAATTCGCATTTTGGTGCCTTTTTAGACCCTGTCGCGGATAAGCTAATGGTGGCGGTGGCACTGATACTTTTGGTTGAGGCGTATGCCTCGCCTTTGCTGACTGTCCCAGCCGCTATCATCATTGGACGTGAGATCGTGATTTCGGCATTGCGGGAGTGGATGGCAGAAATTGGTGAACGAGCAAAAGTCGCTGTTTCGATGTTGGGTAAAATTAAAACCACTTTGCAAATGATTGCAATTTTGGTGTTAATTGCCTTGCCTGTTTACAGCGGGTTGGCTTGGGTGGGTATCGTCACGCTTTACGGTGCGGCACTTCTGACACTCTGGTCTATGTTTGTCTATTTAAAGGCGGCTTGGCCCTTGATGCGAGATGATATTTAGCTAAAGCCGCGTAGATCTTTACTTTTAGGGGCTTTAGGGTGGAATCGTGAGAAGGGTGCATAACGTTCGGTTTAACAACACATGTCGTTTCCGAGAGAATTCCTCGTTATTGGCGAATGATGTTTGGCTAAAAATTAGCCAAAAGATCAAAAAAAACAAAAACTTGAAAAAAAGTGTTGACGTGGGGTGAGGATTCGGTAGAATACGCACCCATTGAAGGCAAGCACTTCAGCAGCGAAGCGGGAATAGCTCAGTTGGTAGAGCACGACCTTGCCAAGGTCGGGGTCGCGAGTTCGAGTCTCGTTTCCCGCTCCAAAGTGAAGTGTAAGTTTTAAATGTTTCAAGTCCATGACTTGATTGTTTGCTAGAGGGTAGGGCTGGATGGCAGAGTGGTCATGCAGCGGACTGCAACTCCGTGTACGCCGGTTCGATTCCGACTCCAGCCTCCACACTTTAGTAAGCAGACATCAAACACCGCCCGAGTGGTGAAATAGGTAGACACAAGGGACTTAAAATCCCTCGCTGGAAACAGTGTACCGGTTCGAGTCCGGTCTCGGGCACCATATCTTTTATTTTTAAATCAAAAAGATATGGTGCGTTCAAAAAATTATCTCGTAAAACCTCCTTGAATTCCTCTTGTTACTGTCGATAAATTTTAATCCCCTGCATTTTTATAGTATTTTCTAGCTGCTCTTGTGCTAAATCCGCGTATCTCAACGTGTTCAATCTACTATTCGAGAGCGCCAAAAACGGTACACTCTGATTCCAGAGTTGCAGGTGTAAATAAAAGTTCTGAGTCAGGATGTTTGTAGACAGACCCTGCTAAACCCTAAATCTTCGCCTAACAGCGACAAAATCTAACGCATCCATTTCGTATACTCCCACCTATCCAATTGAAGTAGGAGTAAGCGATGCATCCGATGTTACATGCCTCCAAAAGCCAAACAGTGTTAATCGGTGAGCAGAACGAAGAGCTGGTTCGTCAGTGGGCTTTACGTTTGCTGATCGATGCGCAGGGTTATCGTTTAATGTTCAATAATCGCAACTATTTTGATGATGATCTGTTGGTTGGCTTAGGAATCGAAGTCGACGACACGGCCGATATGACACCCCGACGTCTAATGCGAATTTTACGATCAGAGGCAAAGAAACAGTCGCCAGTACCGAATCTTCCAACCGCATTTTTGGGCAGTAACCTTAAGCTCCTGGGAGACTCCTTGTCTATGTCCACGCTTGAGCAAGAGATTTTAGGATTCCTAGTCATTAAAGAGCAAGACTCTCGTCTAGCCAATGTTGTTCAACTCTTCCATCAAGGTCGTTGGGCAGGTGTTCAGCGATTGGTCACAATGCTCTCGATAGCCTTGAGGTACCCACGTACCTTGATTAGCCAGGCGCTCAATGCCAGCGCGCCCTTGCGTCAATGCGGGTTGGTTTCACCTGAAGGCCTCCATAACGGTATTGAATTGCTCGATGGTCTCGATGATCTTTTGTACTTCGAAGAAAATGGACCCGACGCGCTCTTTCGACAAAACACCTTGAAGTTGGAGCCTTCGGAGCTGGTGCCGTCTGATTTTGAGCATATCCAACCGATGTATGATCGTATCTATAACTATGTGCGTCGAGCGGCGGCCAAGGGGCTTACAGGGGTCAATATTCTGATTTACGGCGAACCCGGGACAGGGAAAACCGAATGGGTTCGGGTGTTATCCGAAGTCATGGGGTTATCGCTCTATGAAGTTAAGTCCTCTGGGCCTGATGGTCGCCCTTTACCTGGCGATCGGCGTTTGGCGGCCTTCAGAATGGCGCAGCATATGTTGGCCTCAGACAAGAAAAGTGTGATGCTGTTTGATGAAGTTGAGGATGTTTTTAATGATCGAATCAGCAATCACTATAAAGCCTGTGTGAATCGTGTATTAGAGTCAAACCAACGGCCTAGCTTCTGGTTAACCAATAGCCATCACACTATGGACCCCGCCTACATACGTCGCTTTGATTTAGTGTTTGAGATGCCAGAGCTATGCGAGAAGGCAAGATTAAAAATTGCAAAAAGGATTCTCAAGGGTATTCAGGTTAGGGAGGAATGGCTGGTGTCATTGTCTAAACAAAAAGGTGTTCATGCTGCACACCTATCACAAGCTGCCCGTGTGGTGAAGAACTCTGGCTATCGTAAGTCCGAGCGCATTGAGCACGAGATAGATGCCATTCTTGCCTCACTCTATCAAGCCTTAGGTTATCGCGAACACAATAAGCGTGAAAACGTGAGGACTCCTTATTATAACCCCGTGTTTTCAAACACTGACTTCTCATTGGATAGGCTCACTCATGGACTCAAGCGCAGCCGGTTGGGGCGCATCTGCCTGTTTGGCCCACCTGGAACCGGCAAGTCGGGTTATGCAACCTATCTTGCGCAAGAGTTGGACATGCCGCTGATTACCAAAAAAGCCTCAGATTTGCTCGATAAATATCTAGGCGGTACCGAAAAAGCCTTAGCTCAAGCCTTTCAAGACGCTCAGCAGCATTCAGGTATTTTATTGATCGATGAGGCCGATAGCTTTCTGACCCCAAGAACACAAGCCAAGCATAGTTGGGAAGTGTCTCAAGTGAATGAGCTGCTTGTCCAGATGGAACAATACGAAGGGATTTTGCTGATGTCCACCAACTACATGGAGCATCTGGATTCAGCGGCACTTCGCCGATTTGATTTCAAAATTCGTTTCAATTACTTAACGTCTGAGCAGGTTTGGATGATATTTAATAATCATCTCGGTCGTTCCAAGCTGAATCATTTTAGCCTTGCTGATGTAAATCAGTGCAAGCCTCAATTGGATAAGCTCCAACAGTTGACGCCAGGTGATTTTGCCACGGTTGAGCGCCATCACCGTGTAATGGGCGAAACGCTCACACCCGCATCGCTCTTGGCAGGTTTGCAAAGAGAGCATGACATTAAAACATCTGGCCAAAGCCGAACGATTGGTTTTGTGTAGGCGAGTGTATGAAATGTCTATTCAGCGTTTAAGAAGAGCGGTCAAAAAGTGATGTGTAAGAAGTAATTAAGTAAGTTTCTTTGACTTAAGTCTGTTTTAATCTTAACTTTCATTGGCTATGATGAGTGTAAAGGAAACAAGGATCTGTATCAGGATGAGTAGTCAGCACAACACATTATTTAGGTACTTAACCTTACTGCAACTGATCCCTCGACTGCCCGGATACAGGGCGACAACCACGCTGCAAGCGCTGCTAGAAGAGCGAGGGTTTCAGGTGGATTTGCGAAGTGTTCAGCGCGACCTCGAAAAAATGTCGAGCTATTTTCCATTGCTCTGCGATAAAACTCAAAAACCCTATCGTTGGTCATTTGATGCCGCTTTTAAAAGTAACTTGCCTGCGTTGGATACACCTACGGCCCTCACACTTGTGCTTGCCGAAGAGTATTTAAAAGGGTTGTTACCGCAAGCGGCCATCGTGCAGCTTAATAACCAGTTTACCGCCGCTCGAAAATACCTAGAACAACTGAAAGAGAGTGGTTTTAGTGATTGGACCCAGCATGTTAAAGCGATTCCAAATGGCAAAGCGTTAATACCAGCCCCTATTGATTCCCTTATCTGGGCAGAGGTAACCGATGCCTTGCTTAAAGGCATCGCATTGGATGTGACCTATTTGAGTAGAACCAAAGCAGAAGAAAAGCAGTTTACCCTGCATCCACTTGGTTTAGTTGCAAGGCACAGTGTTACCTACCTGCTGGCAACGGTTGGAGACTATGAGGATATTCGGCATTTTGCACTGCATCGAATTAAAAAGTGCAAACACAGTCATGCTGTTTGCAGAAAAAGACAAGACTTTACGATTGATGAATACTTAAAGCAGGGCGCGTTTGGCTATCCAATAGGAGAAGGCGATATTGAACTGGTGGCAAAGATTCGACCCAAGATTGCCTGGTTATTGTCAGAAACCCCCATTAGCGAGCAACAATCTTTGTCTGAACCCGACGAAGATGGGTGGGTTACGCTGACGGCAATCGTGCCGGATGATTTACAGACTCAGTGGTGGGTGATGGGGTTTGGTGCTGAGATTCATGTGCTTGAACCGATCCATTTCAGAAGCCGATTAGTCAGCTTGATCAACAATATGCAAAACCTTTATAGCAAATAACTGAAGAAGTCAGTGTATGGAAAATATTACGAAAGCGTTAGAGCTCAACAATCGCAATGTAAAATACTTTTTTATTGCAGTTGTCATTTTACTTATCGGCATATCTTGGCTGGAAATCATCGATCATCATTCTGCTAAGTATGTTGATGCATCATTGAGTCAAGCGGCTATTGCCTTCGGTATAGCACGCGCTTTCAATGGGATCATTTCAGTTTTCAAAGAGGTGTCTGTCACTGTGCCTCTCATAGGATTAGAGCTAGCCATAGGGCAGTTGTTGGACCCAGTCAACGATCTAGTTGAGCAGTTTTCGTCCTTGATGAAAATGGCTTTAGGATCCTTGATCATACAAAAAATCCTGCTTGAAATTGTTGCGAACAACTTCTTCAAAGTTATTTTCACTTTGTCAGGTGTCATGCTGGTCCTTGTTGTCTACTTTGACAAGCTTCGGTTGATTAACGTGTTCTTTAAAAGCTTTGTTTTCTTGGCGATGCTTCGGTTTCTAGTGGCCCTTACTGTGCTTTTCTATGCTGCCGTAGACAAAGCTTTCGTAGAGAGTAAAACGGAACAAGAAATGGCGTTTCTAGAGACCTATCCTTTGGATTTAGAGAGCTTTACAGATGACTCAAGCGTATCTGAAGAGTTAAGGGCAGCTTTAACGCTCGACTTGGAAAATCTTCAGAAGGATGTGATACTCAAAGAAGAGCAAGTGCTGCAGATTGACAATAAAGTTGTTCAGTTAGACATGTCAATCTTATTGCTTGAAGCTGATTTACAAAGAGTAAAAGATGAGAAAGGCATGATTGATACTTTGCGTCCCTGGAATCGTGACGAGAGGGTGATAGTTCTTAATCAAGAAATTGGGTCAGCCAAAAATCAAAAAAGGTTACTGGAAAGAGAGCGTCGGGATCTGGTGAGGGAGCTAAATAATGCAAACAAAACCATTATTGATATTGAAAATGCATTACAGGGCAAATCTACTGGCCTATTTAGCTCAATCAGTGGAGGTTTTACCTCAATGACTTCTGGGTTGTCCAACTTCAGAGAAAAAGTTTCTCAGTACATCGAAAATATACAACAGGCTATTCCATCATTCATCAACCTCATGGCACTGTTTTTCTTTAAGGCAATGATTTTGCCTTTGCTTTTCCTCTTCGTTTTTTTGAAGGGCTTTAAAATGATCTGGGGAATCAACATGCGTGATGTGATCACGTCTGGTGTTGAGGAGCTAAGGTCAGAAATTAAAGGCTCAAAATCATAGATGCATTCGGCGGGGCTGCTTTAAGACTGGTGGCCCCACTTGTCTGCTATGAACCCTTATATAAATTGATATATATTACAATAAATTAGCTTGAATTAACTTGTAGGATTACCCATGGACCACAGTGCACACAACAAACTTATATCTTTTATCTGGAGCATTGCTGACGATTGCTTAAGAGATGTGTATGTGCGAGTAAGTGCCGAGCCGCCTATGTTTGTGCTTAGCCGTTAGATCTAGCGTTTGAGCGTTAGCTGTAATTTTTTTGTCATGATGAATATGGATGTCATAAATGAAACTGAATCCAGTTTTGATTTATCAGATTACTTCTATTAACAGGGCATGGAAGCATGCTCGTGAGCAATGGGGGGATAACTCCTCTATTGCAGTCATGTTGCGAGAGAGAAAGTCATCACTTCAGGTAAGGCTTATCAGAAGTTTTCCTTCATATGTCTCTCTTAAGTTAGATACTGAAAATATAGAAGGTGAGCCACTGTTCAGTATTAGGTTAAGTGAGCCAGTTAGGTTACCTAACAATGTTGTGCGCTCGGATGTCGAGCATATGCCTGTTCGTATGGCAGCAGAGCTGTTTTCAGCTGATGAATTAAAACGACTTGTAGACAGAGGTGTCTAATGATTACGGCAGGTGTTGGTTCAATAGATATAACGTTTGTTTTTTTTGTCGTCATCGCAGTTAGTCTGCTTTTTTTTATGTTGGCTGAGACGAGGCTTTCATTTCGTTACGGTAAATCACTGGCAGCATGGAAAGAGATTAAAAGTTTATTGAGTCATGGACATGAAGAAATTCATTTACAAGATAAATCAGCTAAGTTGATTAATTTAATTCATCAGTATTTTTTAGTTGGCTCCACCTCAACTTCTGCTGAAGAAGGAAAGAATAAGGTATTGCTTGCAAGGTCAAATACTAGTTACTTAGTAACAGTGCCTGTAGGGGGGCTTGTACCTCATCAACCATCCTCGCCCTATAGGTTTGTTCCAGCTTTGTTGGCAACTATAGGGGTGTTAGGCACTTTTCTTGGTATCTCTCTGGGCTTGGCAGATTTTCAAACAGAAGGTGGTAATTCTGCACAATTGATGAGTTCGGCTACAAAGCTACTGTCGGGTATGAAAACAGCTTTTTACACGTCTCTTGCCGGATTATCTGCATCAATTGTGTTTATGGCGTGGCATGCAGTCTGCAGCAAATTGCGTGAAAGACGCTATCGGTCTCTAACTACAGAGCTGCAAGAACTGTGTGTGTCTGTATCTCCTACATCGCTTTTGTACAATATGAATTCTTCTAATCATGAGGATCTGATCATTCAGCAACTAAAAGCAACGGAGACTGTTGCAGAAACGAATAAAGAACTACTCAGTGTAATGAAAGGAGTGCAAAGCGTCCTTAAAAATTTTGATTCGGAAACGATCTCAAAGTCTGTTACTGGTGCGGTCTCAGATAGTATTGAGACTACTATTACTCCTTATTTAAAGTTTGTATCAGACTGCTTGAAAGAGGGTCGAACGGAGAGTTTGCAGCGATATAAGGATGTAATTGCCCTACTGGAAAGTTCAGTACAAACTCAAAAAAAATTAGCAGAAAAACAGATAGATGCCGTCGATGCCACAAACAGATCGAATCAACAGTTGGCATATGTTGTGAGTGAATTGGGGCATGTGTTCGACAAATTCGACTCTGACATTATTGCCAACTCCGTGTCCAATGCTGTATCTCAAACTGTCGAGCACTCAATCTCTCCATATTTGGCAAAAATTGGTGAAAGTATCAAAGAGCTGCGCGAGATCAAGGAGCAGAGTGCTAAGGATGTTGTAGATCTGATAGTGCAATCACTTCGTGAGGAAGTTATTGAACCGTTTGCACTACATGTCACAAGAACTATAGAAAAAGCTGATCAACTGACCTTAGTTAGTGAAAGATATTCTGCTTCGGTTGAAAGCCTAGTGCATGAAATGCATGGATTGATGTCTGGTCTTGACCAAACAGCGAAGTCGTTGAATCAGTTCCAGTTGGATACTTTGACAAGATTGGAAAAATTTGCGGATTCATTACGCTCAATTCTTTCTCAATTTAAAAATGATACAGAAGGTACTTTGAAACAGATTGCTGTTGAAATACAAAGCGCTTTGGATAATTCTGTAAGGGGTATGGAGTCTCAACGTAGTGCGTTTCAGCAGAGTGCTCAAAATGCAGCGGCTGCATTTGCCGAACAAAATGAGAGTCTTAAAGGGATAGGGCGTGAATCTAGTGTTTTGATGCAAGAAGCCAAGGATAACTTGCTAGAAGGTCTTAGCAATATCGATGATAAAGTTAAGTCGATGTCTTTGGTTACCCAGCAGGAGCTTGAGCGTTTCCGGCTTGAATATCAGAAAAACCTGCAAGAGTTCTTCAGTATGCAGGCAAACCTTCTTGAGTCAACTTTGGGTCAGCAGCGTGAAGGCTTAGCTGATGTGGTTGAGGACTTCCGTGTTGCTTTCAAAGAAGAAAATGAATTGCGTAAGCAGCAGTACCTTGCGATTGATCAACAATACACTCAGCTAAAAGATGGTGTTGCACTGGTTGAGGAGCTAGTCGAAGCTGTAGGTATGAATAAAGCAGGTGCCTTTAGTCAGCTTGAAGATGCTTCTATGGCTATAAGCGCTCAAGTTGGTAAGTTACGTCAGTCTTATGAAGAGGCTGCAGTTCGATTTAATAAAATCACAGAGCAGATGCCAGAAGCCATGACTGACTATTTTGAACGTGCAAATACAAGTCATGTACGTTTCTTTGATAACTTTGATGAAGCGGCTGCGAAAGTACATGGAAAGCTTGCGGATGCTGCTAACCTGCTTGTCACTGCAATGCAACAGATTGAAATGCAGTTAGTTGAAGAGAAGGTGAACTAATGGCTAGGAGCGAGTGGAGTTATCCAGAAACCGATATAGATGAGTCCGGTGCTTGGTTATCCATCGGTGATTTGATGTCTGGCTTGCTTATGATCTTTGCTTTGCTTTTGATTTTGGCACTTTTGCAGTTAACCGAGGCTGCTGAAAAAGCAAAAAGTAGTCGAATCGTAATTATTCAGTCACTACAAAAAACGTTAGCTGAAAAGGGAATAAATGCAGAAGTCGACCCTCAAACCGGAGACATTAGTATTCTTGACTCAGTACTTTTTGACTCGAATAGCGCTGAATTGAAGCCAGAAGGACGAGAGTTTCTGTCGTTATTTATACCTGTTTACAGCAATGCAATATTTTCTAGCGACCAGGTTGCTGATCAAATACAACATGTGATTATTGAGGGGCATACAAGCTCCACTGGTGGCTGGGATTATAATATGAAGTTGAGTTTGGATCGGGCACTTAGTGTGTCTGAGACTATATCTAACCTTACTTTCAATGGCAAAGAACAATTTCAGACTCGAATGCTGGTAGCTGGTAGAGGAAAGCTAGATGCTGATCAATTTGAAGATAAACCTAGTGATCGAAAAGTGATCTTCCGTTTTCAGTTTAAGAGCGATCGGTTTTTGCACTGGTTTATGGAGCAGCGGGGACTCTAATCATGAACATGTCTAGTATGGGGATTGGTTTTAAGACTCCCGCTGAGAAAAAACCAAAAAAAATGCAAGCTCTTGTTAAAGGAATGGAGGTTCACGACTGGAATACTCTAGACAGCGTTAATGCATTCCCACCTAAGTCAATAGATCAGATCTTATTGTTGCTGAATGAGGGTAAAGCATCAGATATCACTATATTGGAATGGATCCATTTATTTGAGAGTAGTAATATATGGAGTGAAAATAATACTGAACTACGTACTTCGCACACCTGTTTCAAAATACTTAATGCAATGTCAGAAAATGATCCGCTGTTAAATCTTTCTCTGTTTAGAGCTGCGTTAACTATTGATGGGGTGGGAAATCTTTTCCCATCTTTACTATTAGATCAAATTCACTTTTTAGATGATAAGCTTTCTGGTTGGAAAAAAGAAATACTGGATATTGTCATTAAGTCGAGAGACGGGAACTATAAAGATATAGCTCTATCTGTAGCTATGCAAGATATTTCTGTTAATGAATTTTTTAGTAAATATAGATTACCAAGATGTACCCGTCTAAAACATGCAGTTACTGCTTCAATACCATATACATGTGAAACAATTGACTTAGTATCGTATGCAGGTTGGTGTATATATATGGTTAAAGAAAGTGAACATGTGATAAGTGTTGAAATCCTAAATGTACTTTTGGCTAAGCGCTTTAATGATATAAAAAATAATAAATATCTAATTAGTAAATTTATTGAAATATGTCACCCTCAAAACGAAGATGGCTACTGGTACGATCTTTCTGAACCTGCCCAGCTTTCTCTAAAGAATATAGTTTCAATTTCTGATTTGTACTACTTCAAAAAACTAGTTGAATTAATTTTTAGATCAAAAGAGCTATCAGTTGATGAAAATTCTACAAAACAAATAAAACGGCGTAGTCAGTTTTGGTGTCACTACGAAAGCCGCATATTATCTGTGCGGATTTTAGTGCCTGAATATACCTATGATAAAGTTATTGGTCTTTTGAAAAGTTGTAGTTGGCTTGAACTTCTTTCAGATAAAGAAGGTAGTGAGGTCATAATTCTTGAATTTGACTCTGTAATAGTTTTAGAGGTTCTTAGGGGGGAAGCAAGTGAAATTAGAGTTTTTGAGAAAAACTCTAGGAATAAAAACATTCTTCTAAAGAGTGTTAATCCATCATTAAATGACTTTAGGAAGGCGCATCAAGATGCAGTGCATGATCATGTTATATGTTGGCAATGGGCTTGTGAATCTTGGTTAAGAAAAAGCTATAACATTATTCCTGATGATAAGACTAAAAAATTTAATGGATTACCTCCAAGTTTCTCAGATTATGACCCTAGGAAGGGTTTACCAACACCTGATAAAAATATGTTGTCATTGAGGGCTGAAGAAGTCGCAAGGTGGTCAGATGCGTTTTTCAGAAGAGAAATGCTGCTTGGTAAATACACTTCAGATGGAAGTGAAGCAAAAGCACACGAATTATTACTCTTAGGGCAGCAGTTTAATCAGATGGGTGACTTTAAACAGATGGTAGAGCATTGGGAAAGTTCTGCTAAGCTCGGTAATAGAGCTGCAATGATGAACTTAGCTGAGTACTATTTAGTTAAAGCAAAATCAAGAGCTGAACTGCGTATGCGTGGAGATGTTTGGCTGCGTAAAGCTGCAGAACTTGGTGACTTGAGAGCAAATGCATTGCTTGGGCTTACTGTATGAATTGTATTTTAAAATGGATTGAGGGAAAACGGTGGGTTTGATTATTAGTCATTGTAAAGCATGGATCAACGAATTTCTTTTGGTTAGAGGTTTAGTTTCACCAAAAGGTATACCGTTATTTAGATATTGCACTACAGATGAAGAGTTCAAAACTCTTAGAGCTGTTCTCATTAATTACCAAGGAGAGCGTTTTAATCCAGCATTCAAACATTATTGGTATGCCGGTATTTGCCTATATATAGCAGAGCAATTTCGTCGTGGTTATGATGCAAACTGGTCCTGGAAGGCCTTCGAGAAGGCCCTTGATATCAGCTTATTGCCAACTGACCATAAAGAGCTTGTGGTTAAAGGTCTGGGCTTTTGGGGTAGGCCTATCCGCTATAGATCTCACGGTGCCGACTATTTGGGTTCCCTTTTTGCAGAAGGGGGGTTGCCTTGGAAGCTATTGCAGAGCGAAGGGCATGGATTCGGAAAGGCAATCAAGGCTGTGCTCAAACATTATCATCAACACAAGCGCGATGGTCTCGATCTTGTCCAGATTGTTCGTCAATACGGACAGTATTTCCCGCAGTCATTCCAGAATGATGAAAAATATCAGCTGCTAGCTAGAATTGCCGAAACACTCATGCTTTTGGCAGAACAACACGGACTTAATGAGCAAGATAACCCTGCTGCTTACTTAACAACCAAATCCCCCCAATGGCGTGATGAGTTTCCATTGCCTTTGGAAGAGGAAAACGGCGATGCACTGGTCAACGAATGGTTGAGGGATGCAAGTATTAGGATTAAGGAGCGCAAGCTAGCTGAAGAAAAAGCACACTATTTCACTTGTGAACATCGACTTGATGGTCCCCCGGAGCTTGCGCGTTTGTTGGCAAAGGTTAGGCTGGCACCATCCCTTGAGGTGAAGCTGGATGGTCGTAAACTTAGCACGACCCGAGCTGAGCTTACGTTGTATGAAGGTGAACAGATGGTACTGAAGCTGGGGGCGGCCTATGGGCGGCTTGAAGGTGATGTGCTAGCTGTCAAAATTCCGACTGAGGTCGTAAAGTGTCTTCGTAAGTCTCCAGATAATCCTTTGTTCTTAGTATGTTCCTGTGCCGGAGAACGGCTGGCTACACAGACCATTCAGTCCAGTGAGATTGATTGGAATCAATTGCCGACCGTATTTGTCGAGGAGGGTGACGAAGTTCACTTGTTAGGCACTGCATCGGTTAAAGCTCAGGTACCAGAAATACTTTTGCGTGTACCTGTCAGCATGAAAATTCAGAGCATGATTCCTGTTACTACTGACGCAGAGATGGGACTATGGTATCGCGTGAGTGAGCCCACTATCATATCTGATACTGGCTCCTGTTATTTGATTGAACCAGGAAGCTCGTCTGCTGCTGAACGAATTGAATTCCGGGGAGTTATTTCACCGTACGATACGCTGCCCATTACTACCTGGCTGGGGTGGCCCCGCTGTTTGCTTGCCTCCACCTCGGGAGAGGAGCGAAGGCCAGATTCATTCAGAGTGAATGATCAGGTATTCCAGCGCACTGATTCATTGCCATCGATTGGCAGTTTTAAGGTCGAAGTACTGGGCCAATATCAACACGTATTGTCGCGTCGAAAACTGGGTGTGTTGCCCCGGGATTTTTCGATAACTTCGCTTCCAGCTTCTTCGCAAGTGCCAGCCCGTATTTCAATTAATACAGTACAGGGACTTAAAGTTCGAGTGCTGAACGATAACCTGAGTACAGAGGTACATAGGGCGGATAGCACTACCACCGTTGACCTAGTTCCTGTTGGCCAGCAGCCTGACCGGGTATTATTGGAGGTCTCAGATCAACGTAGCCACAGTGATGGTATCGTGATTCGACTACCTTATCCCGAAGAGGGTGTCCAGCTGGTTGAAGCTAACGCCAGCCTTGTCCGAGGACGAGAGCTCACTGTAGACCGAATTTTAGGAATGTCTCTGGTCATGACGCCTCCACCAGGTAAAACACAAACCTTTCACCTTACTCTTGAGCTGATGGGGCGAATGGTGGGGTTGGAAAAGCGTTATACCTACGAAGTAAAGAACAGCTCGACACAGGTGAGTTTGTTCTCGCTTTATGACGATATATTGTCCCTGTTTAGCTGTAGTGCTGAGCAGGACGCAGTTGTTCGTTGCAGGATAGAAACCTCGCGTCCGCTCAGACAGTTCGATATCCGCCGCTATGCTGCAAAAATCAAGTTTATTGAAGGATTTGGCCACTCTTTTGAACTGACTGATCATAACCTTCAGTCTTTGATGCACAGAGCTAAGGGGATATCAGTTATGGCTATGCAGCTTCAGACGCCGGAAGCAACGCCTGTTGAGCTGCATTCACAGTCGGTACATGAACTGACTTCGGGTGTCTTCGAGCTACCGACACGACTCCAAAAGGATGGACCTTGGTTGCTGTATCCCACCGAAGGCTCAGCGACCTTCTTCCGTCCGGCCATTCATGTGCCGAATGTGGCTATATGTACCCCTGATGAGGAACAGGAAATAAAAACCCTTAACTCTGCGGCGCGTTACTACCATCCTAAGCTTCGCCCGGAAATCTTCAATCCTGTCCTAGACGACATGGCACTACATTTTTTTCACAGCAGCTGGCTTTATCTTGCTGAGTTGAAACAGCGTTATAAACATGTTCCCCTCTCGGTTTTTGAATGCTGGAAACACCTGAGTCGTCACCCACAGGTAATGGCTTTAGCGGTATTCCGGCTCGAAATGGATGCATGCTTTGCTGAGCGATTGACACAGGAGCTGGCGGTCATCTGGGAGGCAATAACAATTGAACAATGGAAAGCAGCTCTTCGAGTATACGTTCAGGGTATCTCTCAGCAATTTGGTATTCCTGAGGATATGGTCAAGTGCAGTGCGAAGTCACGCATGGGCTTGCTGTCTGTTCAGGTTCCGTTGTTTAAGGACCTCTCTGATGAATTGTTTGATGGAGACATAAAAATATCCAATAGCGTGCCTCTCCAGTTGGTGCTGCCGATTTGGTTTGGTGAGATGCGAGGCCGCCAGGAGGATGCGCAATGGCCAGTCATTCTGAATGAAGCGTTGAGCAACTGGATTCGGCAGCATGAGGATTATGCTTGGATGCTGGGGCTTGAAATGCCGGGTTACATGAAATCAGTTGTTTATATGCCTGTGTTTACAGCTTGCCTGACGGCTGGTGTAGCGAGCTTGTCTGAGTTGGAAGCAGATGATGCTGTTTTACGTTTTGGTTTTCGTGTGTTGTCTGATTTTGACCGGAATGGTTGGTATGAGCCGGTTTACTCAGCCACTTTGTCCGGTTTACTTCACGCTAAAGAGAGTCATTTATGAGCGGTTATTTTAAGGATTTGATCAATCAGTCATTGAGTCGTACGCGTGAAGCGACGTTGTCGATCCTGGGTGTCAATGATGCCGGACTTAGAGCACATCTTGCCGCGCAGATGCACAACCGTATGGGGGATGAAGGTTGCTTTATGGCACCGCCTGTTTTTGAGCATACCTTTGGCTGGCAATCTGGTGATCCCACCTTTGCTGATCTTCGGGGCAATCTGTTGTCTGAATCTGTTGTCAATGCGCTTACAGCTACTGGTCACTATGGTTTTGACGCCGATATCAGGCCCTATAAGCATCAATTGGAAAGCTGGAGCATATTGCTGGCTGATAAACCCAAGTCTGCGGTCATTACCACAGGCACAGGCTCGGGTAAGACCGAGTGCTTCATGATTCCAATCCTGCAGGATCTGGTCAAAGAGCATGAAAAAAGCAGTAGCGCCCTGGTAGGAGTGCGTGCGCTCTTTTTGTACCCCCTGAACGCCCTGATCAACTCTCAGCGCGAGCGTCTGGATGCATGGACTTCGCCATTCAACGACAACATCCGTTTCTGCTTGTATAACGGTAATACCGAAGAGAATGAAAGCACCGTTCGCAAGGCACAGCGTGAGCGGCCAAACGAGATACTATCGCGTGAGCGACTGCGGAAGGAGCCTGCACCTATCCTGATGACAAACGCGACCATGCTGGAATATATGCTGGTCCGCCAAGTGGACGATCCTATTCTACGGATTTCCCGCGAACAACAGTCTTTGCGCTGGATTGTTCTTGATGAAGCGCATACCTATGTAGGTTCTCAGGCCGCTGAGTTGTCATTGCTGCTTCGCCGTGTGGTAGAAGCCTTTGGTAAGCAGGCCCATGAAATTCGCTTCGTAGCTACATCGGCAACCATTGCTGAAGAAGGGGCATCACTAAAGCTGCAGTCCTATTTGGCATCATTGGCGGGTGTTCAGGATGACCAGGTGGTTGTGATCAGTGGTTCACGGCAGGTCCCTTCAGTTGAACATGACCCGGATCCCATGCGTACACTGGATGAGCTTCGTACGATTGACTCAGGTAGCACCGTTTCGAAAGGCCGCTATACCGCCTTGTGCAATCATCCTCTTACGTATCGAGTACGGCAGATGGTGGTTGGCAGTGAAAAGCCTCTTGATCTCAATGAGCTTATCGAGGCAGTTTCTCCGTTGCTTGTAAGTAAGCATAGGGAAACGCAGCAGCAGGAGTTGCTGCAGTGGATCGATTTAATGAGTGACACCCAACCATCAAAGAACGAACCTCCTTTTCTGAAACTGCGTGGTCATCTCCATCAGCGTATGCTACATGGGCTCTGGAGCTGTATTGATTCAAATTGCAGTGTTAAATCAGAGCACCTCAAAAAATGGCCATTCGGAAACGTCTATGTTACCCAACGCGCCCGGTGTAAATGTAGCGCTCCAGTCTATGAACTGGCATTCTGTGGTGACTGTAAAACGCCCCACTTGGTTGCAGAGGATGCAAATGGCACGCTGCGGCAGACCAGCCCCTATTCTGGTGATGAATTCTCGCTTTTGGATGACGTTAATGAAGAGTCAGTACCAGAAGCCAAAGACAGTAAATACTCAGGCAAGCAGACTGTGGTTTTGGCATCGACCAAGGGGGAGGGTTACCAGGATATTCCTTTCAACAAGGAAACAGCTGAACTGGGTGCACTGAGTTCACCCGCAGTGATCAACGTTCATCTGGCGACGGACAAAGATTCAGAATGTATTCAGTGTGGGGAGTCTGGACGCAAACCGGCTGGTTTCCTGCGTAAATGTTACCTGGGGGCTCCTTTCTATGTCAGCAATGCTGTGCCGACGGTACTGGAGTTCTGCCCCGAACCTGAAGGTAAAGATGTAAATCCGGAGAGTCTTCCAGGGCGTGGCCGCAAGCTTATCACTTTTACGGATAGCCGGCAGGGTACGGCACGTATGGCCGTGCGCATGCAGCAAGAAGCTGAGCGATCTCGGCTGAGGGGGCTTGTCTTCCAGGTTTTGCGGAATCGCCAGGCACTTGAGAATTTTAAGGCTCCAGCATTACCAGGCAAATCGGTAGAAGATCTATTGAAAGAAGCTGATCAGCTTGCACAGCTGGGAATGACCGACTTAGCTGAGCAGCGGCGTAGTGAGGCAAAATTGAAGCAAGATCCTGCGTCAGGGGTGAAGCAGGTGAAGCTTGGCTGGCAAGAGTTGGTTTCAGATCTTGCCGCTTCTAACGATATCAAATACTCAATTCTTGATTATAACCGCTATGCGAACCCAGAGTTCTTCGGTGGTCATGATAATAGTCTGACCTTGGCAAGCCTGCTGTTACTGCGTGAATTTGCTCGCCGCCCAAAAAACCAGAATAGTACCGAGACATTGGCTCTGGTTCAGGTAAGTTATCAGGGGCTGGAGAATGTTCAGTCAGTCCCTCGTTTTTGGGCAGAAACGCTTGTCCCAAAAGTGAGTGATGATCAGAAGAGAGAGGCTTTGAGCCTACAAGATTGGAAAGACTTTCTGAAGGTGGCCCTGGATTTCCACGTGCGTGAGAACACTTTTTTCGTTATGAATGAGAATGAACGTCATTGGTTGGGGGCCAAGTTTGCACCCAAAGAGCTGGTGGCACCTAAAGTAGACTACCCCAAAAGTACACGTGTTAAATCCTGGCCTTTATTTAAACCGAACAGACAGCAGCAATCCCGACTGGTTAAACTACTCGTCTATGGAGCTGGGCTGAATCCTGATTCAGCCATTGATCGGGATAAGATCAACGAGTGGTTAAAAGCAGCCTGGCAGGAGCTGACACGCTTGCAGATCCTGCAAAGTCCAAGTGGTAGTGGCTACATACTTTCACGCCAAGCTATCACCTTCGCCTTACCCCAGAGAGCCTGGGTTTGCCCGGTCAGTTATCGGCTTCTTGATACAACGTTCAGGGGACTGACGCCATACATCCCTAGAAAAGCAGATCGTACTCAACTCCAATGCCAGCTGGTTGCAGTGCCAGACTTTGCAGCACTAGCTCCACAAGGTGAGGACGAAGGCGCTTTATTGGCTATACGAAGCAAAGTGGCAAAAAATGACATTGTTCAGCAGCTGCGGCAGGTTAGCCTCTGGAGTGATATTTCAGATCGTACTGTAGAGGGGGGCTTCTACTATCGGACAGCTGAGCACTCGGCACAACAGTCATCTAATCGCCTGGAGCGTTATGAAGATGATTTCAAAAAAGGAAAAATCAACGTCCTGAACTGCTCCACAACCATGGAAATGGGGGTGGATATTGGTGGTATTTCAGCCGTGGTGATGAATAATGTTCCACCGCATCCTGCCAACTATCTACAGCGTGCAGGCCGAGCGGGCCGTCGGAATGAGGCTCGAGCTATTGCTTACACATTGTGCAAATCCGATCCACACAACACACGCGTGTTCAACAATCCTAAATGGGCATTCAGTACGGCTATTTCGGCACCAGTCATTACTCTAAATGCGGAACCCCTGGTGCAAAGGCATGTTAACTCTTACCTACTGTCGCAATTCTTGAAAGCACAGACCGCATCTGAAGGGGATCGTACTCGACTGACGGTGCAGTGGTTTTTCCATGCCCATGAGGGGGTTGTGGATCACTTCATCGATTGGCTGGGCAGTGAAGCAAAGGCCTTTGAAGGTGGTGTGAAGAGAATAGTCAAACGAACAGCTCTTGAGCTTGCTGGCATTGACACGTTGGCGACCAATTGCTCCGATGTTATTCGTAAGTTAGCTGATGGCTGGCAAAACGAGTACAAGCTGATCAACCAGCGCCTCAATGCAGCAGCCGACCCGCACTATAAAAAAGCACTGGAGCTGGAAAAAGCCCGTCATGAAGGGGAATACCTACTCAAAGAATTAGCTGCAAGAGCATTTCTGCCTGGCTATGGTTTTCCTACTAATGTTGTTGCGCTTAATACCTACAATATTGAGGACTTTAAAAATAAGAAAGACACTGCTGCCTTGCAGAAATCCGGGCGAGAGGACAACATCTTCACTTACAAAGAACAGCCGTCCCGGGGGTTGGATATTGCGGTCAGGGAATATGCACCCGGTGCACAGGTTGTCATTGATGGGCGAGTGTACCGTTCGGCAGGTGTCAAAATGCAGTCTTACCAGGATGGCCCATCCGGTAAGCCGCAGGCCTTTGCTTGGTCTTGGCAATGCTCACACTGTGGTACACCAGGCTATCAAGAAAATGCTTATTCACATGCGGGTGACTTACGCTGCGTTGAGTGCAATGCAAAAATTCATGATTCTGAGGTCAAGAAGTTGCTTCGGCCAATGGGGTTTGTAACAGACTTCTATGAGTCCACAACAAACGATGTTTCGACACAAAAATATATGCCCGTAGAGCGACCACTAGTTCATGTTAAAGGTGCTGTTGTAGCGCTTCCAGATCCTGCATGTGGTTTTGTCCGCTTTGGTGAAAGTGGGCAGATTGTTGTTCGTTCCGGCGGCGAAAATGGTCAAGGATTTGCAGTGTGCATGAGCTGCGGTCGAGCAGACTCAATGACTGCCAGTGGAGATTTACCGAAGGGTATGGGGGCCAGCGAGAGCCATCGTCCCATCGGTGGTGCTACAGGTAGTAAGAGCAAGCCAGAGTGCTCGGGCGAGAGGGTTATGCCGAATATCTATCTCGGTTATCAGGCAAGAACTCATGTTGTCGAATGGACTTTCCGCAACCCACTGACAGGCGCATGGATTCCGGAGGATGAAACAGGCCGCGCAATTGCGACAACACTCGCGGTAGCCCTGCGTGATGCCGTTTCTGAACAGCTGGGTATCGCAAGCAGTGAGATGGGCTTTGGTGTTCGTCCTGATCGTGACCTCGAGTCAGGAGAGAAGCGATACATAGTGCAGGTTTACGATAACGTAGCTGGTGGCGCAGGCTTTGTACTGACAGCCTTGCAGGAAATGACAAAGCTGTTGGGCTCAGCTCTCAAGAAACTGGAGTGCCCTGCCAACTGTGATACAGCTTGTTCTTCATGTCTGGCGAGTAAGGATAGTCGCGTAGAGTTTGAACAGCTGAACCGTCAGTTGGCGTTGATATGGCTTAAGGAAAGCCGATTTGCAGAGCATCTGCAGTTACCTGAGCCTTTTAATACGGTTACTGGTGCCACATATTGGCCCTATGAACCCATCCGTTTTGTTCGTCATTGGATCAACAAGTCAGCCAAGGAGATTCGTGTTCGTCTCGGAGGTGACAGCAACGTATGGAATTTGGGGGCACCTGGGTTTCGCAAGCAGCTTATTGCATGGAAAGTAATTGATGGTCGTGATGTCAGTGTTGTTCTGGAAACCCAAAATCTTTCGACGATCCTTAAGGAAGAGCTTGCGCTATTGGCACGAGTAGGCATCCAGATTGTCCAACTTACAACAGACCAGTCTTTCAGTGACATTCTTGCTCCAGTTCAGATTGTAGATAAAGAAGATAGTGTCATTACTTTGCTCTCGGATTCAGAGCTATCCATCATTCCCGGAGCTGATTGGCTGCAAGCACGAGATGCCAGTACCTGGATTATATCTGAGAGTGTACCGACATGGGTATTTGACCCGGTTAATACTGTCGATTGGTTGGGTACTTATGCTACTGCCACTGTGCTTGAGGTTACTAAAGAGCTGAATGGCCCAATTGCTGGACTTTCAAAGCGCTTCAGGGATCTATTGGCCGAAAAAGCTCCTAGCTTTTTGACAAAATTACAGAGTGATAAAGTAATTGCGGTTCAGTATGAAGATCGTTACCTACGTTCTCCATGGACTGTTATGCTACTTGCTGGCTTTATGCAGGTGATCCCAAATGATGGGATCGGCTCGGTCATTATCGAAACTGTGGCAGCACCTGCTGGGCATGCGGGTGAGCGTTTATGGGATAACTGGAATAACCTTCAAGATATGGAAGCGGTGCTCGAGGAATGGGTGGCCGCACTTATGACTACCCGTCCAGTTATCTCTACCCAAAAACCTCTGACAGAAGTCAGCCATCGTCGTGTACTCACACTTGAGCTTGAATCTGGCAAGCAGCTGAAGTTGGCCTTTGACCAAGGGATGGGATATTGGCAATGTACCTCGGATGCTTTCAGCTTGAAGCGGTTTGATTTTGGTCAGCCAATTATGGGTCAAGTGAAACAGATGCTGGATAGTTGGAGTGGTGTCAGGTTGTCAAATGGCGGTGACTGGCCTACAGATATTGCGCTGTATGAGGTTAATCCATGAAGCAATAAGATAGATTTTGATTGAGTACTTTTAATAATACTTTGAGCACCATCTACTGGAACTTTGTCATGATTATGGCGGCAAAAAATACTCGAATAAGCACCTACCTTGAAAAAATAGATCAATCCAAGCCTATCAACTATTCCGTGTTTGATAAGCTGTTAGCGGAGTTAGGTTATTCAGAGCATAAAAGGCGCTCTTTATTTCGTGTAGAGTTGGTTGCTCCAAAAAGTTATAGAGTGCATATTCTGGATAAAAAGGGCTTTCAAGAACTACAACTTAGACATGGCGATCATAATTACTCAAATCGCCATTTCGCAGCACTTGCTGGCGACAGCCATAGAGTCAGCGTAAGTGGTGCTTGTTTGTTGTTAAGAAATCAAATAGAACCGCACCCACAGGTTGTGTTGTTTGAGGGAACCGAATGGCACTCTAAAGTAGTGCTTTCGACCTCTGCACTGCTGGTTGAAAACTTGGAAAATTTTTTGGCATTTGAGAAGACTTTGCAACTGCTTCCGGAATGTGGTTTGAAACCAAATCAACCAGTGGACGTGTTATATGCGGCTGGTAACCAGATTACCCATGCCATATTGCAGCCCTTTTTAAGTCGTTACTCTGAAATAAACTGTCTGTTCGATCCTGATCTAGGTGGCATACGGATGTTTAGAACCTTACATCAACGTATGCCGAAGCATTCAATTCGATTCCTTTATCCTATGGATATAGAAGAACGTTTGATTGCATCCAATCGTTCACTGAAATCCGAAGATCGTGAGGGGTTAGTCGAGTATGTTGGCTTGAGTGATGAGGTGGATAGTTTGATTCAAATGCTTCGCAAAACAAAACGTTCACTCGAACAGGAAACCTATCTTTCATAAGGATATTGAGCATGGATTCATTGTTTCAACAAATAGATACTTGTCCCGATTTATATGCAATTCAGCAGCTTGTTTTTGTGAATAGCTCGTCATTCGCCTATACGGAAATACGGGTAGATCAGCACACTGCGCTATTTGGCAGGAATAATTTGGGCAAAACGTCCATGTTGAATGCCTTGAAACTATTTTTACTTCCCGAAGAAAACTTCAAGCGGTGTGACCAAAAGTTTGGTTTTAGAAGCAGTACAGGCGAGTCCTATAGTACACAGGAAAGCTTTAATTATTACTTTCCGGAGCAGCATTCTTTCATCTTACTTGAAGCAGAAAATCTATATGGACCTTTCTGTGTTTTGCTGCATCAAGGTAGAAAAGAATTTAGCTATGCACGTATTGTGATTCCTTGCTCTTACGAAAAGATTCGACACCTCTTTTGGGATTTTACGGCTGATTGTAATGACGGTCTGGGGGCTCCTATTCAAGGATTGTCACTAGAGTCTATACAACAAGCACTGAAATTGTTTAATAGTGAGTCTTTGCATGATAGTAAAACAGTTCGTGACCGCCTATTTTCGCATCGTCCACTGAATCGTGATGAAGGACGTTATTGTTTACTGCCGCTTAAGCAGGGCGGCACTGAACGAGAGTTAGCCGCTTGGAAACAACTTATCCATCTGGCATTTGATATTGGCGCAAATAATACCCGCACCTTACCCGATGCCTTGGCGACAATTATTGAGGGAGAAAAACAGCGAAAAGCGGATGAATTGAGTGTCGACCTAAATCAAATATTGCAAGATTACGACGCATTGCGCCACGAGCGTGATGAACTCCAGCGAATCACTAATGCAAAAGATGATTGGATTGAGTTTGATGCGCTGTATCGTGATTATGAAACTCAATCTCGTGAAGTAGGGCAATTCTATGTTGACTTAAAGTCCGTTCTTGAAAGGGAGCAAGGCCACATAGATCCCTTAATCGAAAAGGCGGTTGAAGAAGATAATGAAGCCCAAAATGCTGTGCATGCCTCCAGAAAATTGTTCACTGATACTTGCGATCAAATAAAACTTTATGAAGGCAAAATGGAGGAAATTACTAATCAAATCAAGCGATGTGAAGGCGCTGTCACTCGTATTACTGCTATCGAACGAGGTTTCCCAGACTTAAATCCAGACGAAGTGCTGGCTCAGTTACAGCAACAAGTTAAGCAAAAATCTTCGTTTGTTGAAGAGCTTAAAAATGAAGCGCAGCGTCTGCGACGCATGGAGCAACTTAATAGCCAATTAATTCACGATAAGAGGCAACGCGACAAATTATCGACTCAACTCTCGGAGCATAAGCCTTCAGTATTGGAGCAGTTAGATTCGCAAAGTGCCTCGTTACTCTATAACCTTATTCCCGATCTAGCGGATATATCACCTGCCTTGGATCCATCAACTTCTAAGATTCTACGAGACTTTGCTCAACTATTTGAAGTCCGAGAAAATGAATTATGCTTATTAAACGAGGCCCTTCCCAATATTGAGTTTGCACCTTTTAACCCCGAGCAAATTAGGCAAAGTCAGCTTATTAAGCTAGATAAATTACAGCAGTCAATCAAGTCACAGGACAAGGAGTTAAGTGAACTGATGTCGACTTCGCGCTTGAGTCAAGTTGAACAGCGAAACAAGCTGAAGCATGAAGAAGGCGAGCTAAGGGTGCTAGAGCTTGATCTTGAAATGATCAAGGCCAGAGAAACCCACATTCGCCAGTTTAAAGAAGCAACAGCAGCCTTCGATGACCTTAAAGTAGTGCTGGATGATGCCCGTCACAAGGTAAGTAGCTATAAACAGGACTTAGATAAATATGAAGGAAATGCGGCGAAAATTCGTAAAGCCTTACATGAGCTAAAGCAAAAAAAGCAAACGTTGACAGTAAAATTGACCAGGCTAAATTCAATTGCCAATGGTCATGCTGTTCTGAAAGGTTGGGAATCAAAACTCTCACCCTTACCAAGAACAATTGCGGATACTGCACTAGACGGTTTAGAGCACCAATGTCAGAAAATTGCAAAAGTGCAAGAAAAACTGATGAATGCTTTGAGAATTTTGTTGAGCCAAAAGTTATTAGATACCGATGGTAGTGAAGCATACTTGATGAGTTTTGACTTATCCAAGGTTAGGGCACTGAGACAAGAGTTCGAACGTCTTTTTAGCTCTTTGGATGCTGTTCAAGTGGACTATGACAATCGCGTCAGGACGCACAATAAGCATACCTCGATACAAATGGATGTGTTGCGAGATGCGGGGCAACAAGTTCGTGGTTTTATTAGTGAAATAAACCATGAGTTCAAACATTACAAAGTCTCTAATTTAGAAGAGGTTCAGTTGATCTGTGATCTTCATCCACGTTTTCAATTATTATTGAATGATTTGGGTAAGATTAATTTCTATCATGAAGCATTACATGATGCCCGTTTGTATCAACGTCTAAATGATTTCTGCAATGAATTCTTCAAAGAAGGTGAGCGTCAAGGCAGGGTGCTGCAATTACATCAGCTAATTGAGAGAGTTCGTTATCGTTTTCGCTTGGCAGGTCAAGATCAATTTACCGAAAATGCTCAGTCAAACGGAACAACAAGCATGGTGAATAGTTTATTGCTCTCCATACTGCTGAAGCGTTTATTAGCAAAGGATGCCAGAATCTGCTTACCCTTGGTAATGGATGAGATGGGCTCCATAGACCAACAAAATTTGCTTACCGCGGTCTCCATTGCTGAACAACACGGTTTTGTACTGTTTGGTGCTAATCCAGACATGTCTGCTGAAATCGTAAATGCGGTCAATCACTACATTAACCTTGGTATGTTCAAGGCCACTGAAAAATCCTATAACCCGAAGCGCCGTGTGGTATATCACGGTGCATGTGAGTCTCTTAGGTTAGTTCAGTCTAATAGTAAAGTCGAAAAGCTTACTGAGGCTGAGGCATGATCGTCGCCACCGACAAATCCTTGATTACCATGATAGAACATAAAGATCTGTTCTTTAAGCTTATTGATATCATTGATCGCCAAAATAGTTCCGACGAAATTCCCTTACAAATCTATAACCAGCTGTTAAGAGGGCTGTTAGAGAAGCAGTCAGATGTTGAGCAACGGCGGCTGCGTGCAATTTTAAATTTGGAAAATCTTCATCGTGCTGACTTGGTCATTGAAATAGATAGCAATCGTGGTGTGTTTGTTTTGGCATCCTTTGTGGTTGAGATGTTTCGACATTTTGATCGTAGACGATTAAGAGAGCTTTCCAGTGCACAACTTGAAGACCTGAGACGTCGTTTACAGGAAAGTCTAGATCAGCTTAGCAAGTCACCATTAGTGCTAGGTGATCGAGTATTTGATGATCAACTAGAGCTTCTCAGAGAAAGGATTCGTACCACTCATGTCAAAATGCGCGACAATGTCAGTAGCCTACTAGGTCAAGCTGAACGCTTGTCAGAAATAATAGAGCAAAATGAGTTGGATAATCTGGAGCAATCTATTCAAGTCAGTAAAGCGCTAGAGCAGATTGATCAAATATATCAGTACCATGTATTACCCACTTTGCAATTTCTAAATGAGCGGGAAACGTTCAAAGAGGGGCAGCCAGCCCTTACCTCACTTAGGTATATCGCTAACTTGCTTGATACCGCTCAGTTACCAGAATTGAGTCAACAAATGAAATATGCGAGTGCATCGCTGCGTTCCTATGCGTCGGATGTCGAGAAGATTAGGCGGTCGTTAGAGCGATATGTTCGGCAAAATACCAAACAGCGCATGCAATATAATGCAATAGAAGCAGCCTTTAATGATTTGCTTCACTCAGTACGTTGCTTGCAGGATGGAAGTCTTAAAAACAACCTGTTGCGTTACGATGACCCCGTATTCAGTATTGGGCAGTTGTTTTCTGGTTTGAGAGTCATTCGTTATAGCACTAGATTAGAATGGCATGGAAAAGATCAGCGTCTCCTGTTTGATGAGTTTTTACGAGTTAAATTAGATCAGCTGAGTCGTAACAAGAGTGAGACTGGCACCGTTGATCTAGAGGCTGAAACGGAAGGTTTTGATTGGCAGCAGCAAATTCGGAAAGAGAAGATTCGTCTTCTCGTCAGTGAATGGCAGACTCCCAATGTGTGTGATGATTTCCACAGAATGATGCACGAGTATCTTCTTGTCCGTCTGTCCGATTATGAGTTGAGCGATCTATTGGAAGCCATGAAATGGTGTGTTGCTGAGAAAAAACTACAACTCAAACCCGCTTTCTGCCAGAGAGTCATTAAACATAAGCGTTTTGAGTTAACCTACTTCGTAAATGTAATGGAGCCCATACATGCAAGTTGATCAACATGCCAGCCGTAAGTTGTATGAATGTTTTATCAATGGTCAAGTCATCAACGAGCTTGTTTTTCAAGATAGTGGCATGGTGGTAAACCCATTATTTGAAGAGCTTGTATCAAATTTTGATCGTTATTATCGAGAGCTATATCTCAATATTGGCTTTGAGTTGGTACTTAAAAAAGGCTTTGCTTTTATTCGCTCAATTGAGGCCGATGACGCTCAGAACGACATTGTCAGAAAGGTACAGGGACTGCTGCTAGTTCTGGGAAGAGGTGTCACTGAACTGGGTTTCCAGTTTGAACTCTTGACCGATCCTGAAGTGGGTGTAAGCAACGAAATTATCGAACAAATTGAACAAAAAGAAGATAAACAAGAGGTGCTGGCTGCTTGTGACCTTAAAGGCGGGCTGCTTACCGATATTGAAAGAGTACTAGGTAAACGAAATATAGCTTTTCAAAATGTCAAAGGAAACTGGGTGCTAAGCAATGCGGGGAAGGCATTTTTTGATGAACTTTTTGAGGGTAGGGTTGAGGGCGAGAGCTAGTTTTTTAAATATCTTGAGCGAGTGCGTGTTATATGTACTCGCTTAAGGTAAGTTGACCTTTAAACTAAAGCTTTAGGCACAATAGTATTGTGCTTCAGACTTGAAGCACCTTTTTTCTAGATCGAGAAATCAAATTTTCCAATAGCTATCCTTTCGTGACAACCACATTCAACCACCGCTCATCCCTATCAGGCCGCTGATCAACCGTCACCCATTGCTCAGCCAGCGTCAAACTCGGACAATGACTTAACAGCTCTTGCAGCCGCTCCTCATTCAAATCCGTAAACACCCGACCATTTTTTTCCCGCTCACCGTTGCCATATTTAAATGACATATACCAAACGCCCTTGGGTTTCAGTGCGGCTTCAAACTGTGTGAAGACCACAGGAAGAACCGCTTCAGATAAATGGAGTAGGGAAGCGCAGGCCCAAATCCCATCGTAGGCTTCAATGTCGGTGACTGACTCCAGTGTTTGCAGCTTCACAGGTAGCCCTGTGTGTTGGGTGGCCAGTTTAACCATTTCGACAGAAGCATCCATGGCATCGACTTGAAACCCTTTCTCTAGAAATGCTTTAGCATCACGTCCCGATCCACAACCTGCATCCAAGATGCGTCCGTTCGGTATAACGCGCTGAATAAAGGGTCGATAGAGTTCACTCATATCCACTTGAATGGTATCGTTAAAAAAAGATTCGGCGTTTTGATTATAAAATTCTAGAGTCATCATGATGTTCTTAGATTGAAGAATGATTTGATGTGACTAAACAAGGATGAGCCCCGTTGAAACAACCTATTGAGAACATCCCAGCTTTTCAGCCTCCGTTATTGGAAACCTTAACACAACGTCTTGAGCCTTTGGGATTTTTCTTAACAGCACACTTGTTAAGAGGTGTGCTGTTTCATTGCCCTGAGTCCGATACTGCGATTATGGTGGATCATCGCGTTTGTGATCGCCACTATCCGTATTCCTATACCGAGTACACCAAAGAGCAAAATAGCCTGATGCATCAGCATGCCAGTCTGTTTAGGATCATTGTCGATGATGAGGACGAGCTGGAACATGAGTGGTCATTGCTTCAAGGGTATTTGAATCGGAATTTTAGTGAGGATGAGATACGTGCCGGTGGGAATCGAGCACTATCGGAGGTCGACCCAACGCTACCAGAGGCCTATTTTGAACAAGCATTTATTGAGTGTTATGGTCGTGAAGCGCTAGATCGTGTCTCTCGTGAGTTACCCATTATTGATATTAAGGGTCAGACGCGTTGGGTGGATTATTATCTGCAGCGTTCAGAAGGTAGTGATATTGCCATCGAGAAAAACGGTGAGACGTATCATCACCCCATCATTACCGGTAAGACTCAGTATCAACGCCAGTTAGTCAAACAAAATTCCTTGGTTGCATACGGCGTCAAGGTGTTTCGTTGGTCACTGGAAGGTATGCGGTTTCTTGAAAATTTCCATGAGGAGTTAAAATGTTTTTTGGGGCCTGCGGAGCATTTCGAGTTAGCCCAAAAGGTCTGTGTTTCGCGTGAGTTTGCGTTGCTAAGTCATCAAATCAATCAACTGGATGCAATGCGACAGGCAAGAGTTGAAGGGAAGAATGCCTTTCTGGTGGTTTTACCAACGGGCACGGGTAAAACCGAGGTGTTGATCGCGGATTTGGCTGAGCAGTATCACGCTGGATCTGCCAACAAGTCTTTGGTCATGGTGCCGTCTAAGCAGTTAAAGCTGGACCATATTCAGAAGTTCGCTCAGCGTTTGGCCGATCATGGCATTCATCACCTTCAAGTGGGTGAGGGTTTGGAGAATGACATCGTCGTGCAAACCTATTCGATGATGAGTCGTCTTTTTACACGATTGCCCTCGGATCTGTTCGACTACTTAGCCGTTGATGAAGCGCATCACGCTACCGCGCCAACTGTTAAGAAAGTGATACAGCACTTTCGTCCACAAACCTTGATTGGTTTAACCGCCACCGATAAGCGTTTGGATGCGCAAAAGTTAGAGGATATTTTTGGCAGTTATGAAACAGATTTGAGTTTAGTTGAGGCAATTAAGCAAGGTCTCTTGTCGCCGATTAAGGCTTTCCGACTGCACAGTAATTTAGACTTCAGTGAGATACGTTTTAATGGTAAGGACTACCTTTCCACTGACTTGCAGAAGTATGTCATCGTCCCTTCGCGAGATCAGTTGGTTGTCGATACGCTGTTGAAATACTTTGTCGATACCGAACTGGATCGGAAGCAGGGGATTATTTTCTGTGTCTCAGTCAAGCATGCTGAGAGTCTGGCCAAGCTAATGAAGCAACATAGCATTTCAGCCATGGCGGTTAGCGGTAAGGACAATAAGTCCGCCGCCTATATTCAGGACTATCAAGACGGCAAGATTCAGTTCTTGACGACTTGCTCGTTACTCAACGAAGGCTGGGACTCGCCCCATACCTCAGTGATCGTCATGGCACGACCGACCATGTCCAGAGTCCTTTACACCCAGCAGCTTGGGCGAGGTACGCGTAGGTTTCCCGGTAAAGAAGCCTTGTATGTGATTGATGTCGTGGACAACTATGGCGCCTCGGCGGGTATCAATAAAATGCCCTGGTCGATTCATGCACTCTTAGGCATCCCTAATTATCGGCCTTGGAGTGCTGTGTTAGAGACTCAGCAACCCTTAGCCTCTTCGGAAGAGCTGATTCTGTCCGGTCTTTATGAGCAGGAGCGTTTACTTGAAAAGATCAATATCTTTACCTTTCAGAGCGAATACCCTGACCATATCAGTGATGAGCAGCTGGCGCGTGAATTATTCGTCTCGACTGGAACAGTGACCAGTTGGGTGAAGAAGGGCAAAATTACACCCGCTGTCAGCGTTCCGCTTGGACGCCGAGCGGTCAATTATTATGCTCCGGAGCAAATTGAACAAATTCGCCAAGAATTGGGCCTCAAAAAGCATGATGACACAACCCTATATGAAGACTTTTGGGCGTTTGTGAAGGAAGGGAATTACACCTTCTCATACAAAATAGTGATGATGCTCTCTTTCTTCGAGGTGATGGACCACAATGGTGAATGTAATCTTGATGAGCTACTCAGCCATTACACTGCGTTTTACCAAAACCGACTGGATAAAGGCTTAGCGGTTGATCGAAGTAAGTGCCCTTTTCAAGAGCAAGACTTTCTTGCCACTCCCGCGCTGATGAAAACCAGTTTGCTGCAGAACCCCTTCGAAAAATTCGAACGTAAGCGCTTTATGTACCATTGCAAAGATCTCAACCATATTGCTTTCTCTTCAGTGTTGTGGAGTCGGATAGGTCATCACGATGAGATTCAGGCGTTGAAAGCGCATTATCAGGGAGAGTTGGAGCGGTATTATGAGCAGGTTTAGGGGGCGGTCGTTTTCTATATATCAGCCTATTTAAAGACGGCGTTTTCCTGATGGATACATTAAGTCTTTAAAACCGAACTGTTTTTTAAGCAACGGTTAATCTCTGTATGCATGCCTGTTCTGACGGTCACTTAGAATGAGCGATCAGCAGTGCTACACAGTTTCGATTTAATGGATTAAGATTACTTCTCGCCACTCGGGAGTAAAAATCATTATGATTAACGCTGAGCAGATGTATAGTGTTCTGGACACTTTGCCAGATCCTGTTTTTATCCTCACGCGAGAGGGGCGATACGTAGGGGTCTTCGGTGGTAAAGATGCGCGCTATTATCATGATGGCAAGGGGCTTGTGGGGCATCGGATTACGGATTTGATTAAGCCTATCAAAGCTCAGTGGTTTTTAGAGCAAATTGAGAAAGCGCTCTCGACCCAGAGTCTTTTGATTGTCGAATATGAGCTGAGCAACAAGGATGTTAAAGGTCTTCCAGATGAGGGCCCTGAAGAACCCATTTGGTTCGAAGGTCGCGTTCAAGCGTTGGACTTTAAAGTGGATGGTGACGATGTCGTTCTTTGGGTTGCCAGTAACATTTCGGAGCGTCATTGTTTGGAAGTCCAGCTACGTGAAATGAGTGATACCGACCAGCTAACGGGTTTATACAACCGCAGAAAGTTAGAGCGAGATCTCATACTTCACTTTGAAGCGTTTACACGCTACGGCATTCCAACATCAATGTTGATGTTTGATCTCGATAACTTGAAAGTGATCAACGACTCTCTAGGCCACTTGGCAGGCGACAAGTTAATCAGCACATTGGCTAAAACATGCATAGCAGAACTAAGGACAAACGATATTGCCTGTCGATTTGGTGGTGATGAATTTGTAATTGCCATGCCCGCACTGGATCAAGAACAAGCGCTTCAATTGGCAAAGCGATTACATCAGCGCTTCATTAATGACTTATCTCATTTCTCAGCGGCAGATACTAAGGCTACAGTGAGTATGGGAGTTGTCTCGATATCTGCTGCGGATGTGACCTATCTTGATCTATTGCACCGAGCCGACACGGCACTCTATCAGGCTAAGCGTCAGGGTAAAAATAGGATAGTGTCTGCCTAGTGAGCAGTAGGTGTCTTTAAAAGTGGTTGCTGCACTTTTTCTATGTCGAGATACTAGGTGCATGACAGCTAATAATTAAGGTGAAATATGTCAGCTAACTTAAAGATATTAAATAAACAGAATCTAGAGCCTGAAGAGTATTATTTGGATGCAGAAAAGCGTCTCGAAGGAAATCCAAAACAGACGCTTTGGATGGAGTATACAGACTCGACTAAGCAGTATTTTGTCGGCGTATGGCGCAGTGAAGTGGGTAAATGGAAGGTTCGCTATACTGAGGAAGAGTACTGCCGTATTACGGAGGGCGTCAGTATTGTGACGGACGAACAGGGCGTTGCCGTGCGACTTGAGCAGGGTGATGAATTTGTTATTCCAAGTGGCTTTCAAGGGACATGGGAAGTGGTGGAAACCACAACTAAGCGTTTTGTAATTTACGAAATGAATGAGTGAACCCTGCGCTTACGTTGTGCCAGATAAACATATCTCATCAATCCAAGGGGAAGCATTCGAGATATCCTTGTAGAGTGCATAGATTTTGTCTTGTACTGAGTCTATTTCGAGTAATTGTTCGACTTGATATTGGCGGCAGACTTCATCGGCGATCATGGTTGGCGCGGCAAAAACGCCCATCCCATGTGCGCCGAAAATCTTAATTAATGCACTGTCATCAATTTCGGCACCAATGCGCATATGAATATTGCGTTTAGCCAACCACGCGATTAAGCGCTCAAAGTAAACCGCATTTCGAGCATTCGCGAGTAAAACGGCATCCTGTAAACTGTCTGGCAAGCCTTTATTGCGTAATTTTGTAGCGATACTAGGTGCAGCAAACAGGCTGATACCTGAACTTAATACTTCTTTGAGCTGAAATGTGGTGATATCGTCGATCACTTTAAGGCGATCCGTAATGATGAGATCTAGCTTGTGGCTGCGCAGTTCGTTGAGTTGACGTTCGGTTTCACCTGTTTTACAAATTAAATGCAAATTGGGTGTTTTGTTGTATGCAGGCTGTAGAAGGTTGAAGACGATCAATTTGTGAATGGAAGAGGATACGCCGACCCGGAAAATATTGCGTTCAACCAATTGGTCGGTATTAAGGAAATACGAGAGTTCATCCGCAATAGAGAACATGGCATCGGTATAATCAAACACCTGCTGTCCGAAAGGTGTTAACTTTAACTTTCGGCCTTCACGTTTAAACAGCAAGCGTCCGAAGTCAGATTCCAGTTGCGACAGTTGTCCGCTCAGGGTCTGGGGCGCTAGCTTCAGTATTTCACTGGCGGCAGCAATGGAGCCTTCCTTGGCAATTGTTCGGAAATAATGGAGATGTTTATAGTTAATTTTGTTGTCCAAAAGCGGCTCCTAGTGTGGCTTTTGACACCAATTATTGTGTGCTCAGCATCTGCTCATAAGCATAATCACGCAACCGCTGAAAGTCGAGTCGGTTCCTCTCTAACAAAGCTTTCAGGCACTTTGAACACATGGGCCGCTTTTGATTCAAATGGACTGAAAGCCGAACTCACGTATTCATACACCAGTGGTACCGGCTGACCGTTCTCAATCACTTTTAAAAAACAGTGCTCAGTCGGTAGGTCAGCACGTAAGGGTTCTTCTATCCAGGCAACAATTGAATGATTCAAGCTGAACTCAGTTTTGACGATTCGGTAGCCCTCTTTTAGAATCAACTCGTTCACGGGTTTGTGTGAATCCAGCGATACTTGTCTAATTGTTTTCATGGCTTATCTCCAGTTCTAAGTGACAATTAAGTTATAGCACTGGATTTGAATCGATAAAACAGTATTATTGAGATATATAGATCGTTTTTTTCGATGATTTGAGTGTGTTAGGCGGTGATGAAGTGGTGTTCGAGGAGTCATCGTTCGAAGGCATATCAATCCTTTCATGCATCAATTGCCGATGCATGAAAGGATGACGTGAGGTTACAGGCGTTCGAAGATGGTTGCGATGCCTTGGCCACCACCGATACACATGGTCACCAGCGCGTAGCGGCCCTCGGTACGGTGAAGCTCATAAATGGCTTTGGTGGCGATAAAGGCGCCAGAGCATCCCACAGGATGACCTAAGGCAATGGCTCCGCCGTTCGGATTAGTTTTTTGCATGTCCAATCCAAGTCCTTTCGCTACGGCCAGGGCTTGAGCTGCAAATGCTTCGTTGGATTCAATAACATCCATATCGTCGAGTGTCAGTCCTGCCTTTTGCAGCGCTAAGCGTGAGGCTGGAATCGGGCCTTCACCCATGACGTCATTCGGAACACCTGCAACGGCATAGGAGACAATGCGCGCGATGGGTTTTTGACCTGCTTTTTTGGCAACCTCAGCATCGGCAAGTACCATAAATGCGGCGCCATCATTGATTCCAGATGCATTGCCAGCAGTGACTGTTCCATCCTTTTTGAAAGCAGGACGCATTTTGCCTAGGCTTTCCATGGAGGTTCCGGGTTTGACGTGTTCATCACTATCGACAACCACCACCCCTTTGCGTGTTTGGATTTCAATAGGGACGATTTGTGATTTGAAGCGGCCTTCTTCAATCGCGCGTGTTGCGCGAGCATGCGACTCAACCGCAAACGCATCTTGCTCTTCGCGGCTGATTTCCCATTTAGCGGCAAGGTTTTCAGCGGTGATTCCCATGTGGCCCACGCCGAAGGGATCATTTAAGGTCGCTACCATCATGTCAACCATGCTGGTGTCGCCCATGCGAGCGCCTGAGCGCATTGCCGGAGAGAGATAGCCACCACGGGACATGACTTCAACGCCGCCACCTACACCGTAATCACAGTCACCTAGCATGATGTTTTGTGCTGTGGTGACAATGGCCTGCAGGCCTGAGCTGCAGAGGCGGTTGACCGCCATGGCGACTGACTCCATTGGGAGACCTGCTTGGATCGAAGCGACACGAGCTACATACGCAAAACGAGAGTCCGTTGGGATGCAGTTCCCGACAGTGACATAGTTAATTAAATTTGGGTCTACTTCTGAGCGGTTGACCGCTTCTTTCATGACTTGTCCAGCCAGTTCATGAGGCTCAATAGAGCTCAGACCGCCACCAAATGAGCCAATAGCAGAGCGAACTGCACTTAAAACAACAACATCGCGTCCCATGGTGTATTTTCCTTCTTATCAAGTAGTGCCATAGTCATACAGGCATTTGAGCATTAAATTTCATCTACACCTGATCATACCCGTCTGTTGTGACAATTGTTAAGCAGATTGTTTGGTCGATTAGTCTGAGATGGGCAGGATGGTTGATTCGTTTTTGCCTTTCTGGGGGCGTGCAGAGCTGAGTCAAACCTGAGTGGCTCAGCCGTATTAATCATAGTTGGCGAGTGCGCTTTTGGCGGATGAGTAGAAAGCTTAGATTAGCAATCATGAGGCCTAATACAACTAGAATCAGCAACGGCAGTGATGTCTCACCCATGTGTTCGAGCAACACACCTGCTGCGTAAGGAACTATCATCGCTCCGGTGCCTACCGCCATAAAGATGAGCCCTGTGCGTTTTCCGTTGAGTTTAATAATGTGGCTTCCGAGCGAAAAGAGCGTAGGGAAAATAGCCGACATAGATAAGCCGAACAGCAAGGTAATCAAGTGTAAAGATGCGCGATTGAAGTACATGAGCAGCATCATGGATACGGCAAGCGCGAAGCATCCGCATAACAGATAAGTAAATAAATGTGGACGTAGTAATGGTATCGCAATTAATCGCCCAGCAGACAAGCTGAGCCAGAAAATCGAGACCAATATCGCCGCGTCTGCGGCGTCTGTTCCACGCAAAGTGGCGTAGGTTGCAATCCATCCTGCAAATGTCATTTCCATGCCGACGTAGAGGCTGAATAATAGCAATAAGCCACCAAAGACGGCCTTGTCATACGGGGCTGAAGAGGTGTCACGCTGCTGGCGATCCGGGTTGTCAGGAGTGGGTTGTTTTAAGATGAAAAGCATTATGACGCTTAATGCAACCGCAACCAGCCAAAAGGCTGCGTGAATTATATCAAACAGGGCTAGCATCATAATGAGTATGAGTGGAATGATCATAGCACCCAACCCATAGCAAAAATGCAAGGCGCTGATAAAAGGTGGCGCACGCTCTTTATGCGCCCAAATCATCATTAGATTGCACCCGGCATTTAGGGAGACTTCAGAAAAACCTAAAATGAAAACAAAAATGCACAGTAAACCCAAAGACATCAGGCTGGGTGTAATGACCATGCCAAGTATGGCGGCGATCCCCATGAGAATAAGTATTTTATGGCCATCGTAACGATCAAAAAGCTGACCTGAGACAAGTGAGCCAATAATGTTGCCCATGGCGCGTGCGGTAAATAAAAGAGCGATCTGGCTCATGCTGGAATGGCTTTGCTCTGCTAGGAAGGGGAGCGCTGGGCCTAGAATTCCGCCCATCATGCCGATGCATATGAAAATAACCCAGTAGGTGATTGTCAGGCGCCAGTGTTTCGGTGTGTCCAGGGAGGCCTGCACAGGGCTGTTCATAAATTACCTCAAGAAAGGCAGTAGGCAGAGGTGGGTGATTTTGTTGTAACAGAAATGAGTAAGCTAAAATTTATAAGGCATCAATAGCTTACGAAGCTATTGTGGATTTGGCAAGTGAATAATTCAGGGGCACAAGCACGCTTCGCGTTATGCGCCTCCTTCGCAACAGAGCTTGTGATTAACGAGCTCTGTAAGTGATGCGGCCCTTGCTTAGGTCGTAGGGAGTCAGTTCGACTTTGACCTTGTCACCAGTCAATATGCGAATGTAGTGCTTGCGCATTTTTCCAGAAATATGGGCTGTCACCACGTGACCATTTTCAAGTTCTACACGGAACATTGTGTTAGGTAGGGTGTCTATAACAGTCCCTTCCATTTCAAACGCTTCTTCTTTTGCCATTCAATCGTTACCTCTAAGACTGGTTCTTCAACCTGGTCCAATTAGAAAGGCCAAGATTCTACCTGAAAACTTGCTCGATTCAAAATTATTCCTGCATTAAACGCGTCCAATGACCATCTATTAATACTTCAAGGGGTTTATAAGCCGTTTTGTAACTCATTTTGCGGCAGGCTTTTACCCAATAGCCTAAATATAAATACTGGTCTTGGCGTCGATTACCTTCCATTATTTGCCATAAAATAGCGTTTGCTCCAAGGCTTCGTTGTTCTTCATCAGGCTCATAGAAGGTGTAAAGTGCAGATAGCGAATTGACAAGATGGTCTGTAACCGCAACGCACATCAGCTTTCCGGTGGCGTCACGAAACTCATAAAATCCAGTGTCTTGTCCGCCTTCGACTAAAAAGTTATAAAATTGATCTGTGCTGGGGGGGTGCATGTCGCCATCTCGATGACGTTTATTGATGTAGCGTTGATAAAGTCGATAGGTTTCATCGTTTAATGTGGGAATAACCCGCTGCACGGAGAGATCCGCGTTGCGTTTAAGAATGCGTTTTTGAGTTTTGCTGGGTGTAAATGAATCGATTGGGATTCGAACAGATTGGCAGGCATGACACTGATCACAATGAGGTCGGTAAATATGACCACCGCTGCGACGAAAACCCAGTGCCGACAGCTGAGTGTAAGTGGTCGGTGTAATCACTGCCTGAGGATCGACAAATAAGGTTTTGGCTTTCATGCCCGGTAGATAGCTGCAATCATGATCTGGGGTCACGTAGAAACGCAATGTTTGCATATCGCTCATGGTATCAACTGCCTAAAATATACTGTGTATCAATCTCGAACATCCACCCTTGATGAGGCGCTGCCTCAGTATGCTCGGCAAGTATGTCAATAAACGTACCACGGGGTATTTCAATTGCCCCCATACTTTCTAAATGCGGATTGTGGACCTGACAGTCAATTAAGGCAAATCCCCATTTGTTCAGCTGATGGCATAAAAAGCTGAATGCAATTTTGGAGGCGTCTGTTTCTTTGCTAAACATCGATTCACCAAAAAAAACGCGACCTAAGGCCATGCCATACAATCCGCCGATAAGTTGTTTTTCTCGCCAAACTTCAACCGAGTGAGCTATTCCCATACGGTGTAAGCGAGTGTAAGCATCCACTATCTCTTCGCTGATCCAAGTGCCACTGGCTTTTTGCCTAGGCCCTGAACAGGAACGGATAACGTCTTCAAAGTTTAGGTCAAAGGTCACCCGAAAATCATTTTTTCGTAAGGTTTTTTTAAAACTTTTTGAAATGTGGACTTGATTTGGGTAAATCACACAGCGTGGGTCGGGGCTCCACCATAAGATTGGCTCACCAGGGTTGTACCAAGGAAAAATTCCACGTTTATAGGCACTAATGATGCGGGCAGGCGTAAGATCGCCGCCCGCTGCGAGCAACCCTTCGGGATCACGAAGGGCCATGCTCACGGGAGGAAAGGTGTATGCTTCTGGGTGCAGCCACGAAATCACAGTCGACGATCCTTATCTTATAAGGCCTAGTTAGTTATCCAGAAAACGTTCAGCATCCAGCGCAGCCATGCAGCCGAAACCAGCTGAGGTAATGGCTTGTCGGTAGATATGATCACAGACATCACCGGCTGCAAAGACACCTTCTATGCTTGTTTGCGTCGCATTGCCCTCTAAACCTGATTGAATTTTTAGGTAGCCGTCTTTCATTTCAAGCTGACCTTCAAATAAATCAGTGTTTGGCTTGTGCCCTATGGCAATGAATACACCTTGTAGATCAAGTGATTGCTCTTCGCCATTTTGGACATCTTTAATGCGGATGCCAGTGACGCCTGACGCGTCACCCAGAACCTCGTCCAGTTGGTGATTCCAAAGAATGCGAATATTGCCGTTCTTCGCTTTCTCGAAGAGTTTGTCCTGAAGAATTTTTTCACTTCTCAAGCTATCGCGACGATGTATCAGCGTAACTTCAGCTGCGATGTTTGATAAATAAAGCGCTTCTTCCACAGCAGTGTTGCCACCGCCAATAACAGCCACTTTTTGTCCCCTGTAGAAAAAACCGTCGCAGGTCGCACAGGCGCTGACGCCCTTACCTTTAAAGGCTTCTTCAGACTCTAGGCCGAGGTATTGGGCAGAGGCGCCTGTCGCTATGATTAGGGCATCACAGGTATACTCACCCATGTCGCCTTTGAGTCGAAAAGGGCGCTGCTGTAATTCAGCTGTATGAATGTGGTCAAAGAGAACTTGTGTATTGAATCGCTCGGCGTGCGCTTGCATACGCTGCATGAGTTCAGGTCCTTGGACGCCTTCTACATCGCCAGGCCAGTTGTCGACTTCAGTTGTTGTCGTAAGCTGTCCGCCTGCTTGCATGCCTGTTATCACAACAGGATTCAGGTTTGCACGTGCAGCATAGACTGCAGCGGTATACCCTGCAGGACCAGATCCAAGAATCAGTAAGCGGTGGTGTTGAGTGTTACTCATAGTTAAACGGCATCCTTAATGCTGAAAACAAGACTATTTTCATATTAGGTTGGGGTGAGCGCAAAAATTTCAACAATAGTAACATCAGATCTCTGCAGAGTGCAGGGGATTTTGTGGCACAATAGTGTTTTGTCATCTTGAATATTTAATTGCAATAAGGAAAAGAGCTTGAGCGCGAAGCATTTGTCCAGGCCAATGTCACTTACGGACCATTTAGCCAGAGTCTTGAAGGAAGCAAGTCTGATTGTTGTTATCGGTTGCTGTGTATTTATGTGCATTGCAATATGGAGCTATAACCCACAGGATCCTGGGTGGTCTCATGCTGGTTATCAACCGCATGTTTCAAATTGGGCGGGCGCAACGGGGGCTTGGATATCGGATATCCTTTTTTCCTTTGTTGGCGCGGCGGCGTATATTGTACCCATTTTAATCCTTTGGCCTGCTATCCGTTTTATGTGGCGGCGATATGTTGGCATTGTCGATGCTGTTCCATTTTTTATGTTGAGAACCACTGGCGCTATTTTCCTTCTTTTGCCTATCAGTGTTCTTTCATCTATCCATGTTTCTAACCAAGAGTTGGGTTATCCCTTTACCGCCGGAGGTTTGGTTGGTCTTGCGCTTTCAGACCTCGCTGTGTCCTTGGTGAGCGTGCCGGGTGCAACCGTTGTTGCTTTGACGGTTATGTTTTTTGGGCTCACTCTGTTTATGGAGACTTCATGGCAGAAATTGCTTGAACGAATCGGCTCAATTCCCTTTAAAGCAGTCGGCGTTCTCGTTGGCTTGGCACAAATCCGTATTCCTGTGCCAAAACTGAGCGTGCCTAAGCCTAAAGTGCAGCCAACGCCTGTAAAAGACCCCACAGCTAAAACTTTCAAAACCGCAACTGAAAGTATGTCCGCTCGTAAGCGCGAAGAGCCAGCGTTGGATCAAGTGCCTGATTTGGATCTGACATCTTTTTCCAAGAGTGATATCAATATTACCTTGGAAGAGGATGGCACAACAATGACATCAAATGCTGGTAATCGCGATTTCCACATTACGCTGGAAGAGGAGCCAGTCGCTGTCACGGAGCCCGTCAAGTGGGCAGAGAGTCGTCCACTGGTCGCGGAGGAAATAGTACCTTCGCCTGCGCCTGAAGCATCTGAGGCGAAGGTGGTGCCCTTTACGGCTCGCCGAATGGTCGAAGATACCCTTACAGCAGCAAAAAAACACCTGAAAATCGTGCCGCTATCAGAGACGCACACCCCGATCGCCAATACAGATCTTGATTTAGAAGAGGCAGGTAAAATCTCACAAGCCGCCCGTGAAACCAGCATGACGCTGCCATCAGTGGAAGCACTCCTGGACCCGCCAGAAAAGAAAAGTGAGCAAGGGTACACAGAAGAACAACTGGAGCATATGTCACGTTTGCTTGAAGAAAAGCTTAAAGATTTCAGTGTGATAGCCGAAGTTGTTGAAGTAAATCCTGGTCCTGTGATTACACGGTTTGAAATTCAGCCGGCACCGGGGGTGAAGGCGAGTAAGATCAGTAACCTTGCCCGAGATTTGGCGCGTTCCATGGCGGTTTCCAGTGTTCGCGTTGTTGAAGTCATTCCGGGTAAGTCAGTTGTAGGGATTGAGATACCCAACGAAAGTCGCCAGATTGTTCACCTGAGTGAGGTGTTGAGTTCTTCATTGTTTAGTGAAGCGAAATCCAAGTTAACCTTAGCGTTGGGCAACGATATCGCAGGCAATCCGGTCGTTACGAATTTAGCAAAGATGCCTCACTTGTTGGTTGCAGGTACGACTGGATCGGGTAAGTCGGTCGGGGTTAATGCCATGCTGCTGAGTTTGCTGTTCAAAGCGACACCTAAAGAGGTGCGCCTGATTCTCGTGGATCCTAAAATGTTGGAGTTGTCTATCTATGAAGGCATTCCGCATTTGTTAACGCCGGTTATTACCGATATGAAAGAGGCCGCAGGCGGATTGCGCTGGTGTGTTGGCGAAATGGAGCGTCGCTACAAGCTCATGGCAAAAATGGGCGTTAGGAATTTAGCAGGCTTTAACGACAAAGTTTTGCAAGCGGAAGAGGAGGGTGTTCCTCTAAGAGATCCTTTATGGAATGCCAGTGATTACGGTTTGCCTGCAGACGAGCCAGCACCTTGCTTAGAAACCCTGCCTTATATTGTCGTGGTCATTGACGAATTTGCTGACATGATGATGATGGTTGGTAAAAAAGTTGAGGAGCTCATCGCTCGTATAGCCCAGAAAGCGAGGGCTGCAGGTATTCACTTGATTTTAGCAACGCAGCGTCCATCCGTTGATGTTATTACTGGCTTGATTAAAGCGAACGTTCCGACACGTATTGCCTTCCAAGTGTCGTCTAAAATTGACTCTCGAACCATCCTCGATCAATCTGGAGCCGAAAATCTTCTAGGTCATGGCGATATGCTCTACCTCCCTGCAGGTACGAGTATTCCGAATCGTGTGCATGGCGCGTTTGTCAGTGATGACGAAGTTCATCGCACCGTTGAGGCATGGAAGCGATTGGGACCTCCGAACTATCTTGACGAAATTGTGTCAGAGGGGTCTGAAGAAGGCTCGTTTAGCGCCGGTTCAGGTGGAATGTTCGATGATGAACAAGATGCGCTGTATGATGAAGCGGTTGCCTTTGTGACGGAAAGTCGTAAAGCATCCATCTCGGCGGTTCAGCGTCGGCTTAAGATTGGCTATAACCGAGCAGCAAGAATGATTGAAACCATGGAAGCGGCTGGTGTTGTAACATCTGCCGGATCAAACGGCCAACGTGAAGTGATTGCTCCCCCGCCACCTAGAGATTAAAAATTGAGGATATGAATTCTATGTTTAAAGGTTTACGACGGCTGGCTGTAGGGCTTGCGTTTATGGCGGCATTGCCTGTTCACGCGAATGCGCTTGATCAGCTTGCGTCCTTATTAACGGGTTATGAGCGTTTTAGTGCTCGATTTGAGCAGTTCTCTTCCGGCGAACAAGGAACGCGTGGTGAGGTGACTTCAGGGTATTTGGCGGTGTCACGTCCTGATAAATTTGTTTGGAACACCGAAACACCTTTCCCTCAGGAAATTGTGTCGGATGGCGAGTACATCTGGATCTACGACACAGATCTTGAACAAGCAACGCGCAAGTCTGCCGATCAAAACACAGAGAGTGCTCCAGCCTTGATTTTAAATGGCCGTATCCATGAGCTGGATCGTATGTACGAAGTCACCCTCTTACAAAGATCGGTCGATATGGAGGTGTTTGAGCTGATTCCAAAACTTCCACAAGAAGCGATGTTTTCTAGAATTCGCTTATTGTTCAAAGATGCAGTTTTATCCGAGTTTTTGTTAGACGACACACTAGGACAGCGCTCAACCATCATGCTGTCAGAGGTGCAACTGAATCCAGAGCTGGATGAGTCGATCTTTTCCTTTACGCCGCCTGATGATGTCGATGTTCTCTACGAGAGCGATCGTTAATGCAAGATCTGTTTACAGATGAAATGCAAGAGCAGGCCTACCAACCACTGGCCGCCAGAATGCGGCCAAAACAGCTAAGTGAGTACGTAGGCCAAGGACATCTTTTGGGTGAAGGTAAACCCTTGCGCCGAGCGCTGGAGCAAGGCTTTGTGCACTCCATGATTTTATGGGGGCCTCCAGGTGTTGGTAAAACGACCTTGGCTCGACTGGTCGCGACACATGTCGATGCGCATTTTATTACCTTGTCTGCTGTTTTATCAGGTGTGAAAGATATCCGAGCCGCGATTGAAGAAGCGCAGCAAGTTCGGGCCAACAAAGGTCGGAAAACACTCCTGTTTGTTGACGAGGTGCATCGCTTTAATAAATCGCAACAAGATGCATTTTTGCCTTATGTTGAAGATGGAACGGTAGTATTTATAGGTGCCACAACCGAGAATCCATCCTTTGAACTTAACAATGCATTGTTGTCACGGGCGAGGGTGTATTTGCTTAGATCCCTAACCTCTGACGATATTGCCCAGCTACTGGAACGAGCCTTAACTTCCTCGGAAGGTTTAGGAAAAAGTATCTGGCACTTTGATGAAGGGGTAAGGGAGCAGCTCATTCAGGCGGCAGATGGCGATGCGCGCCGAGCACTCAACTTATTGGAAATTGCGTCTGACTTAGCCATGCTTGATCCCAAGACAGGCGAAACGCGGATTAGCTTAGACACCCTGGATGAAGTTCTAAAAGCCGGAGGGCGGCGTTTTGATAAAGGTGGCGATCAGTTTTACGATATGATTTCTGCCTTCCATAAATCGGTGCGCGGTTCTTCAGCGGACGGTGCGCTGTATTGGTATTGTCGCATGTTAGACGGTGGCTGCTATCCTCTTTATATTGCACGACGTTTAGTAGCCATTGCGTCTGAAGACATCGGCAATGCAGATCCCAGAGCCATGCAGGTTTGTATTGCAGCTTGGGATGCATTCGAGCGGGTGGGACCTGCTGAGGGTGAGCGAGCAATAGCTCAAGCGGCTGTCTACTGTGCCTGTGCGCCGAAAAGCAATGCCCTGTATCGTGCGTTTAATCAATGCTTAGCGGATGTGAAAACGGATCCGAGCTATGAAGTGCCAAATCATCTGCGCAATGCCCCCACAAAATTAATGAAAGAACAGGGCTATGGCGCTGAGTATCGTTATGCTCACGATGAGCCAGACGCCTTTGCCGCAGGTGAGGAATATTTGCCCGAAGCCATTCATCAGCGTCGCTATTATGAGCCTGCGTCTCGTGGGCTAGAGATACGCATAGGTGAAAAGCTTGAGTATCTACAACGCTTAAATGCTCAAAGTGCTAAGAAGCGCTATTCGGAGCGTTAAAAAACTGATTTGCAGCAATATTTGTGCTGGAATATGTTAACATTTCTTCAGTGACCATGTTCTCATGCGTCTGATTTTTATATGATGTCCCCCATTCAATTATGTGGTTCATCGCGTACTGTCGTTAGTTACTAACCCTCTGACCTTTCCGGTCGATGATGACTGGATATTTTGAGCCCAGGAAGAGTCTTGAATGCTTGATCCAAAATTAGTTCGTGCCAATCCAGAAGATGTTGCTCGCTTGTTGAGAAAAAAGGGCTTTGAGTTCCCTGTTGCGGCCTTCAATACGTTAGAAGAGCAGCGCCGCACCTTACAAGTCGAAACTGAAAGTTTACAAAACGAGCGCAATACTCGCTCGAAAAGCATTGGGCAGGCAAAGGCCTCGGGACAAGATATTGCCCCTCTTTTGGCTGAAGTCAGTGCGTTAGGCGAAAAGCTTGATCAAGCCAAAGCCGCGCTTCAGCAGGTGCAATCTCAATTAGACGACTTGCTCTTAGGGATACCCAATATTCCAGATGCGTCTGTGCCCGAAGGTGCCGATGAAAATGACAATGTTGAAGTAAGACGTTGGGGAGCGCCTGCCGATTTTGATTTCGATGTACTGGATCATGTTGCTGTGGGTGAGCGTAACGCAGCGCTGGACTTCGAAACAGCCGCAAAGCTGACCGGATCACGTTTTGCCGTTATGCGTGGTCCGATGGCGCGTTTACATCGTGCCTTGGCTCAGTTCATGCTCGATACCCATACGCTTGAGCATGGCTACGAAGAAGTCAACGTGCCATTCATGGTGAATGCTGATTCTTTACAGGGAACAGGGCAGTTACCCAAGTTTGAAGAAGACCTCTTTAAAGTGCCATTTGGCGATCGTAACTATTACTTGATTCCGACGGCCGAAGTGCCTGTCACCAACCTCGTGCGTGACCAAATCATAGAAGCCAACCAACTTCCACTTAAGTATGTTGCGCATACTCCGTGTTTCCGCTCAGAGGCGGGCGCTTCAGGGCGTGATACTCGCGGTATGATTCGCCAACATCAGTTTGAAAAAGTTGAGTTGGTGCATTTGGTTGCTCCAGAGCAGTCGATGCAGGCGTTAGAAGAACTCACTGGGCACGCCGAACGAATTCTGCAGTTGCTCGATTTGCCTTACCGTGTTGTGTGCCTCTGTGGTGGCGATATGGGCTTTGGTGCGGTGAAAACCTACGATATCGAGGTTTGGTTACCGGGTCAGCAAAAGTATCGTGAAATCTCATCTTGCTCACTCATGGGTGACTTCCAGGCACGCCGTATGATGGCGAGATGGCGTAATCCTGAGACAGGTAAGCCTGAGTTGCTGCACACGCTAAACGGCTCTGGTTTAGCTGTTGGACGTACATTAGTAGCGGTCCTTGAAAATTATCAGCAAGCCAATGGATCAATTAAAGTTCCAACAGTTCTACAACCCTACATGGGTGGCGTTGAAGAAATTTAATGCCCTCTTTGTTTTTTGAGTGAAAGGCGTGAGGAGTGTGCGATGAAAAAAGGTCAATATGACATTATTATCGTGGGCGGCGGCATGGTGGGCTCGGCCATTGCGTGTGCATTGGGCGGTTCACGCTACTCGGTCGCTGTTCTGGAAAACCAGTACCCTGCGCCTTTTAGTTTCGAGCAACCTCACGATTTGCGTGTGTCGGCCATTAGCGTGGCATCGGAAACCCTCTTGCGAAATGTCGGGGCGTGGGAAGGCATTACCTCAAGACGGTTGTGCCCCTATCGTCGGATGAAAGTTTGGGAATCCGATGCAGACAAAGCCGCCACTGAGTTTAATTCAACCGATATTAACGAGCCTTACCTAGGCAACATCGTTGAGAATCGAATTGTCCAGCTTGCTTTGCTTGAAAGGCTGTCTGAGTTTGATAACGTTGATTTGTTATGCCCGGTTAAAACTCAATCCATTGATTATTCTCCTGGGTCGAGCATTGTCACGCTAGAGGATGGACAAGAGCTGATAGGTCGCCTTTTAATAGGCGCAGATGGTGGTAGTTCGAATGTTCGCCAAGCCGCGGGAATAGGCGTTACTCAATGGGATTATGCTCAGCATGCGCTCATTGCCTCCGTGAAAACAGCCTATCCGCAGCAGGACATTACATGGCAGCAGTTTACTCCGACTGGACCTTTGGCGTTTTTGCCCTTGTCTGGATCGCATGCGTCTTTGGTATGGTATAACACGCCCAATGATGTGAAGCGATTGCTGGCGTTGGATGATGATGCCTTTAATCGAGCTCTGCACGAGCAGTTTCCAAGTTGCTTAGGCAAGATAGATGCAATACTGGAGAGAGGCTTTTTCCCCTTGCGTCGTCAGCATGCGCATCGCTACGTTGATGATGGGGTGGCATTGGTAGGCGATGCTGCGCACATGATCCATCCCTTGGCTGGGCAGGGTGTTAATATTGGCTTTTTAGATGCTGCAGCAATATCCGCTTGTTTATTAGATGCTCAAGATCAGCAGGACTTTTACAGCATGGCTTGGCTTGCGCGCTATGAGAAGGAGCGCCGTCATCCTAATTTGCTGATGATGCAATCAATGGATTTTTTCTATAGAGCCTTTAGTAATCGTATTCTGCCGATTAAGCTTTTGCGAAATATAGGATTGGGTGTTGCGGGCCGGCTGCCTTTTGCGAAGGAGCATGTTATGCGTCTGGCAATGGGAATAGAAGGGCAGTTGCCTGAGCTTTCTCGACGATTCGGTTAAAAAAAAGGCCATGATTTTCATCATGGCCAAAAAATAGGTTGCAATGTGGCAGCGTAAAATTAACTTGCTGGAGTTGCTTTTCCAGGAGGTGAAATTTTGCGAGCTGGCGTTGTTTTCGCTGGCGCTGCTTTTTCTACAGTTGCTTCAACTACTTCTTTAACTTCTTCAGCGGCTTCTTCAACCTTTTTTGCGGTTGGAATCAAGCTGCTAATATCAAACTTGCTGAAATCCATGCTTTTCAGATCAGGCATTAAAAAAGGTACATCGCCTATATCTGCAAAAGACTTTTCAACAATTTCAGTGATTTTGTCTTTGGCTTCAGTTAATGCTGCTAATTCTTTTTCAGCAACATGTGTAAATTTAGCATCAAGGGTTTTGAAGTATTCAACCTGAAGATGCAGAGCTTCTTGAGGATCTTTGGCTTCAACGAGTGCTTTAAATTGAGCAAGGCTAGTATTCACAAAGTCAGATACATAGTCTGATTGGAGAGCAATCAGTTTCTCTGCTGTTGACTTGTTCACTTCAGCCATTTCCAATGCGGGCTTGAGTTTTTCCTTAACAGGCTCTAACTGTTCTTCAACATTCTTCAGTAGGCTTTCGGACAGTTCTGTCACTGGCTTGAATACATCTTGAAGGTCTTTAAGTGGATCAGTCATGAGATTTCCCTCGTTTAATTCTAAATTGTGCGTTGCAACATTGACGCTATGTAACCTTAAATGTTTCAGGCTGTCAAGCATAAAATTATTGCACCGCACAAAAACTATTTCTTGGTAAAGTTCTTGACCATATTTTCCATTTCTGAGAAATACGATTTGTCTGCCGCTTCCTTAAGAGTCTTTTCCATTAAAACAGTCAGTTGAGCTTTGGCTTCACTTAAAGCAGACACTTCCTGCTGCGCAACATCTGCAATTTTGGCCTCAATTTCTTTTAGGTATTTGAGTTGTGCTTCCATTGCTTCTTTAGGATCTTTGATATCGGTCAGTGCCTTCATTTGTGCCATGCTTGAGCTTACAAATTCATTCACGTATTTTGACTGCAATGCGATGAGTTTTTCTGCGGTCTTTTTGTTGATTTCAGCCATTTCCATCACTGGTTGCATAGAGTTTTTCAGTTCTTCATACATAGTCAACACCCTCTTGTTGGTTGGTCATGCTGCATTGCAGCAAATATCAATGATTGAGTTTACTTTTTTACGTGTATTTTGCATATGAATGCAAGAGCAACATTAGGTTAACTTCTAACACATAATTGTGAAAAAATCCTGATAACCACTGAAATTCATGATCTGAATCTATACAATCAACATTATATAAACTGAAAGGGCGTAAGAAACACCTGCTTGCTTCGTATTTGCAGGGTTCATCCTTTCGCTATCTGATCTATATTTCATTTTGATCCTCTAAGTATTAAGGCAGGAATTTCTTCATTTATGAACGCACATGCCAGTTTTGATTTTCTTCGCTCTCAGGTTATTCAGTCGTTAGATATTGAAGTGTTTGAGTATAAACATCGTAAAACAGGGGCTTTGCACTACCATATTGCAGCGAATCGTGATGAAAACGTTTTCTTGGTCGCGTTCAGAACGGTTCCTGAAGATTCATCAGGAGTCGCACACATACTGGAACACACAGCCTTGTGCGGCAGTGAGCGTTTTCCAGTTCGCGACCCCTTCTTTATGATGACGCGCCGTTCACTCAATACCTTTATGAATGCCTTTACCAGCAGCGATTGGACGGCGTATCCTTTTGCGAGTCAAAATCGAAAAGACTTTTTCAATCTTCTAGATGTCTATCTTGATGCGACCTTCTTTTCACGTTTAGACCCTTTGGATTTTGCGCAAGAAGGGCACCGAGTCGAGTTTGAAAAAGCAGATGATCCCAGCACCCCTTTGGTCTACAAGGGCGTTGTGTTTAATGAAATGAAGGGTGCGATGAGCTCGCCTTCATCTGTTTTGTGGCAGACTCTGACGCGTTACCTGTTCCCTGAGACGACGTATCACCATAACTCAGGGGGGGAGCCTGCGTGTATCCCCGATCTGACCTATGAGCAATTGCTGGACTTTTATAAGAGCCATTACCATCCGACGAATGCGGTGTTTATGACGTTCGGCGATATTCCGGTTGAAGTTTTGCAAGAGAAAATGCACGAGCAGGCTCTGAGTCGATTCGAAGCCAGTCCAATCACCCTAAGTGTCCCCGATGAAAAGCGATACTTCTCTCCTGTCAGGATCGAAGAAGCCTATGCCTGTGATGAAGCGGATTTGTCAGAGCACACCCATCATGTTCTAGGATGGCTGCTGCCTAAATCCATTGATACAGAAGCGCTGATGGAAGGCCATCTGTTATCGCGCGTCTTGTTAGATAACTCAAGCTCGCCTTTACGTGCCGCGCTGGAATCGAGCGGATTGGGATCGGGTCCTTCGCCACTCTGTGGGCTTGAGGATTCCAATCGTGAAATGAGTTTCATGTGCGGAATTGAAGGCAGTGAGGTTGAGAAAGCATCTGAATTTGAAGCCCTCGTTTTCGATACGCTCCAACGTGTCGTGGATGAAGGGGTCGACTTGCGTATGGTCGAAGCGCAGTTGCATCAACTTGAGTTAAGCCAGCGTGAAATTACAGGTGATGGTTATCCGTTTGGTTTGCAGCTGATTTTAGCAGGCTTATCATCCGCCATTCACCGTGGCGATCCGCTCGCCGCCATTAATATTGACCCCATTCTCGAAACCTTAAGAGAAAAAATTCAAGATCCCCAGTATATTCCTTCGCTGATTAAGCGCTGGTTGTTAGACAACCCTCATCGCGTGCGTGTTACGCTGCGTCCCGATGATAAAATCAGTAGCTTAAAAGATGCCGCCGAAAAGGAAACGCTTGCGCTAAAGAAATCACAATTAACGCCAGAAGAAATTCAAGCAGTGATTGATCAGGCGCATGCCTTAGAAGCGCGTCAGCAGCAAGTCGATGATGACTCCGTTTTGCCGTGCGTTACTCTGGACGATGTCCCGCTGGATTTAAAACTGCCTGAATCCCAGTCTTTGCCCTTACCTCAGTTGGATGCCACTTGGTACAGTGCGGGCACCAATGGCCTAATTTATCAGCAAGTCATTATCGATTTACCGGCTCTAACGGATGATGAATTAGAACTACTGCCCCTGTACTCTCACTGCTTAACTGAGCTTGGGCGTGGGGAATTAGATTATCGCGCAAATCAAGCGCTTCAGAGTGAGGTGGCAGGAAGCTTTTCTGCACACGTCAGTATTCGTGGCTTGCCCGACAATGAACAAGACGTTAAAGCCTTTATGGTGATGTCGGGTAAAGCGCTGCAAGTCAAACAGCAAGAGTTGCTAAGCTTAATGCAAGACACGCTAGTCAATGCACGCTTTGATGAACTGCCCAGAATTCGTGAAATTGTTGCACAGCAACGGACACGTCGTGAACAGTCAATCACAGGAAGAGGTCACAGTTACGCGATGATGGCAGCCTGTGCCGGAATGAGCCCAGCGGCACGTTTGGCGCATTTGAACAGCGGTCTTGCCAGCATTAAATCCGTGAAATCCTTGGATAAGCGACTTGATGATGACAGTGCATTGAGCGCTCTTGGCGCATCTCTGCAAAAGCTGCACGGTAAAATCACCCTGTCGCCAAGACGTTTCTTATTGGTGGCGGAAGAAGAGCATTTAGCAACTGTTCAAAGCAGCTTAGATGCTATTTGGGCAAATGTTCCGAGTTCGCAAGACTTTACCCCCTTTGCTTTGCCTGCAACGCGCTCTTCCGTTAAACAGTTGTGGTTAACCAGCACGCAGGTAAACTTCTGCGCCATGGCGTTTCCAACAGTAACTGGTCAGCATGCCGATGCAGCCGCGTTAACGGTCTTGGGTGACTTCTTACGCAATGGCTACCTGCACAGAGCGATTCGTGAAAAAGGCGGTGCTTATGGTGCCGGTGCTGGGCAGGACAATGGTGATGCTGTTTTCCGTTTCTTTTCATACCGTGACCCACGCATTGAGGGAACGCTGGATGACTTTATTAATGCGCGTGATTGGTTATTGACAGCCGAGCATGACCCTAAAAAGTTAGAAGAAGCGATTCTGGGTGTTATTAGTTCAATCGATAAGCCAGGCTCACCGGCTGGCGAGGCGAAGCAGGCTTACCATGCCAGCTTGTTTGGGCGTACACCTGAGCTTCGTAGAGAGTTCCGTAAACGGATACTATCGGTAACGCTCGAGGATCTTAAGCGGGTCGCAGGCGAATGGCTGACTCTCGATCAAGCGAGCATTGCCGTTGTCACCAACCTCAAAAATTCAGAATCACTCTCTGAGACCTTTGATCGCATCGAAATCTAGCATTGGAAGTGTGAATTGAGTCCTCTTGCCATGGGTGCAGCATTGATTGTTGCATCCGAGATCTTTTTGGTCACCAGCGGTATTTTTGTTCGTCAATTAGGCGATGGTTTGCCGCTGGAAGTCATTGTCTTGATGCGTAATTTGCTGGGCTTGGTTTGGCTCATGCCCTGGATTTTGCGAAGAGGACGGGAAGAGCTGCCAACCTCGCGGTTGCATTTGCATTTTATGCGCTCGCTGATTGGTGTCAGCGCGATGACATGCCTCTTCTACGCTTGGACGCATTTACCCTTAGCACAAGCCGCTATGCTGAAGCAGATGGCACCCTTTTTTGTGCCTATTATTGCTTTATGGTGGCTTAAAGAGTCGATTGATCCAGCGCTAAAATGGGCGATTATCGTCGGATTTGCAGGCGTTGGATTTATTCTTCAACCTGATGAGGGTGTGATTAACCATGCCGTTTTGGTGGGGCTACTTGCTGCGGTGCTCGGTGCGACGGCCAAGGTGTCGGTTAGAACCATGCGCAGCAGCGAATCGCCGCAGAAAATAGTGTTTTACTTTGCCTTTTTCGGAAGCCTGTTGGCCGCGGTGCCTGCCGCATTGAACTGGATGACGCCAACACCGGTTCAGTGGATGTGGTTAGTTGGTCTAGCGGCAAGTTCTACCCTTGCACAACTCTTGCTCAGCAGGGCCTATGGCATGGCTCCGGCAGGTCAGCTAGGGCCCTTTACCTATTCGTCTGTGATTTTTGCTGCACTGATGGGGTGGTTGCTATGGGATGAGCAACTCAATATCTACACCTTTGCGGGCATCAGCCTGGTATGTATTGCTGGATTTATGACATTGCGAAAACGGCGTCACACCTCATAAAGAGGGTACGCCGTTATTTTATGGACGACGAGTCAGTGAATAGACTTTCTCGGTCACGTATCTGTCTTTCACCCATGCGCGATCAAAGGCGCCTTTCAGCTGAATATCAAAGTGCTCGGCGTAGAGTTGATGGACTTCAGCCTCATTGACGGAGAAGGGCGGACCTTTTAAAACCCCGTCCTTGTACTCCATTGCGATTAACATAATATGCGCACCCGGCTTGAGCAGTTGGCTCATGTGATTTGCATACTGAGCCCTCATCTCCGGAGGGAAGGCAATGAGGGCCGCACGGTCATACACTGCATTGATTCCATCAAGATCCTCTGCTTGTAGATGGAAAAAATCACCCGCTAAAAGCCTTAAGCGATCCGCTTTAAACTCCACAAAACGCTCTGTGCGTTCTTTTGTAGGAATAATGTCATTTTCAGAAAAAAATGCGTCTAAGGCGACCTCGAATAACTCAATCCCTAAAACATCGTGCCCCTGTTCGCGCAACCACAACATGTCTAAGCTTTTTCCACACAGGGGAACAAAGACGGGCGCATTGTCCATTAGGCCGAGTTCGCTCCAGTGTTGGCTTAAGTATGTATTAATTTCGGTTTGATGAAAGCCGATTTGGTTTAGCTCCCAGCGGTCTTTCCAAAACTGATGCTCCAACTGCAGACTCCTTTTTATTATCGATTGTTAATATAGCAGCTATCATAGCCTAGTTTTTGATGAGATTCAGGTCTTCAGCTTCTTCCATAGGGCATTCACGATGGGCTTGTTTACTAAAGTGCAACGATAGAGGCGCACTTCAAGCGGTGTTTGCCACTCATCACCCTCGCACGCAACCAAGCGTCCTTCTGCCAGCTCTCGTTCAATGCAGAGTTTCGGCATCCAAGCAATTCCATGACCTTGCAGAGCCATGCCTTTCAAGCCTTCGGCCATCGCTGTTTCGTACACTGTCTTTAAGCGTAAACGTATGGGGTGATGCTTGAGTAGCAGCCGCACCGTTCTGCCTAAAAATGCACCTGATGTATACGACAGAAAGGGAATCGGCTCATCAGAAGGGCTGTTTAAACTATACAGGGGCTGTCCGTCGAGATCGGGTTTACACACGGGGATCATTGACGTATCGAGCAGATGTATCGATGGAAAAATAACGGGATCTAATTGTAAGGTCGCATAGGAATCATAGTAGACCTGCATCATATCGCACTGGCCATCCCTGAGTGCATGAACAGCGTCTTCAACGTTCATTGCGACCAGGCGAATAGAGATTTCATCCGTCAGCTTGCCTAATGAATTCAACCAGTCTGGGAAAAAAGTGAAGGCAAGCGAATGGGCTGCGGCGACCTCTAAAATATCCTGCTGATGCGGGGAGAGACCGCGTAGACGGGTGATTGTTTCGTGCAATTGACTGACGATGCTGCGCGCGCTGATTAAAAATAACTGCCCCTCAGCCGTCAAATTAATGGGCGTTCGGGTGCGATCAACAAGTAGTACGCCAACCGCTTCTTCAAGCGATTTGATTCGGCGACTAAACGCAGGCTGCGTCACATGGCGCTTCTCCGCCGCTTTAGAAAAGCTTTGTGTTGATGCTAAAGCCAGAAAGTCTTCAAGCCAGCGAGTTTCAAAGTCCATTGGTTTAATCTCACGTTATGCATTTCTTGCATAATATATCTGATAATAGCATTGGATTGTAGAGCTAAGATTGTACGAAAATGCGCATGCAGTCAGTCGTTGCACTGATTTATACCATCCATTTTGAGAGCCATCATGATTACAGATATTCCACGTCAGGACGAAATTCTTCAAAAGCCACACCGTATTGAAAAAGATTTGTTGGGTTACCTGGCTGTTCCAGAAGAGGCTTACTACGGGGTTCAAACACAGCGCGCGTTAGAAAACTTTGTGCTTACTGGCGTACCCTTAGCGCATTTTCCAAAATTGATTTTGGGTCTGGCCATGGTGAAGAAGGCCGCTGCATCAGCTAACTTCGATACAGGCCATTTGGAAGCTAAGCATTTAGAAGCGATTCATTATGCGTGCGACTGCCTGATCAATGGTCAATATCACGACCAGTTCGTTGTTGATATGATTCAGGGTGGTGCGGGCACATCAACCAACATGAACGCGAACGAAGTCATTGCCAATATCGGTCTGGAATACCTTGGCTATGCAAAAGGTGCATATGAACACCTGCACCCAAACAATCACGTCAACATGTCTCAGTCAACCAATGATGCCTATCCAACGGCCATCCGCGTGGGTTTGCAGTTATCGCACGCAGAGTTGGTCGACAGCCTAGCGCTGCTGCAAGGTGCATTTGCGAGCAAGCGTGACGAGTTTCATGACGTCATTAAAATGGGCCGTACCCAGTTGCAAGACGCTGTGCCTATGACCTTGGGACAAGAGTTTGGCGCCTATGCAACCACCTTAGGTGAAGATATTGAACGCATCGCTGGCATGTATGATTTGCTGCGCGAAGTGAATCTAGGTGGTACAGCGATTGGTACGGGCATCAACGCTGACCCTCAATACGCCAACTTAGCCGTCGCACACTTGTCCAATGTGTGTGGACACCCTATGCGCTTGGCTGCAGATTTAATTGAAGCGACATCTGACATGGGGGCATTTGTTTTGTTCTCGGGAATGACGAAGCGCTTGGCGATCAAGCTATCAAAAATCTGTAACGACCTTCGTTTGTTGTCCAGCGGACCAAGAACTGGCTTCAATGAAATCAACCTGCCAGCACAACAGCCAGGCTCTTCGATCATGCCAGGCAAGGTAAACCCTGTGATACCTGAAGCTGTTAACCAAGTTGCGTACCAGGTGGTCGGGAATGATATGGCCATCACGATGGCCGCTGAAAATGGTCAATTGCAGTTGAACGTAATGGAGCCATTGATCGCCTATAAGATTCTGGAATCTATGCGCTTGCTGCGACGCGCGATGGATATGCTGCGCGAGCGTTGTGTTGTTGGCATTACCGCTAATCGTGAGCGTTGCCTTGAGCTGGTTAACCAGTCCATTGGCTTGATTACCGCGCTAAACCCTTACATCGGTTATGACAACGCCACTCGCATTGCGCGTACAGCGCTTGAAACTGGAAAGGGCGTGCTGGAGCTGGTAAGAGAGGAGGGCTTGATTGACGATGCGCTTCTGGAAGAGATTCTTAAGCCTGAGAATATGGTTAATCCGCGACGTATAATGCGCTAAATCTGCTTTTTATGCATTCATCTGAGGAAAGTGCGAAAGTGCTTTCCTCTTATTTTTTGTGGTTTCGACTGCGCATCGTATAGATAACCCCCCCTTCTTTATGATTACCGTTCTTGTTTGAGTTGCTTTTATTGCTTATGGTTATAGCCTTGAATTCTTTGCTGTAGCGATAGCTACCCCACAGGGCAGGTCGCTTATTTTCGGCGCATCTTAGCGCAGGGGTTTGTCGCGGTGGTGCTGGTTTCGATTTTATTTTGCCACCCGTTAGCATTCATCTACCTGAATTAATTGCATTTGATCGGCACCCTATTGCTCTTATCATATCTGCTTACACAGTTTTCGCTTACGCAGTTTTATTGGTTGCAGGAGCTTGGCTAGCTCGTGGTCACCTAATGCGCTCTAATATTGCGGCCAAGAAGGACTCGCCGTAAGCGGCACGTCCTATCTTGATAATGGAGCATGTAAGGAATCAAGGTGTGACGATCACGGAGGGGCCTGTAAAGCGAACCGGTGCGGAAGGTTCAATCACGTCATTTTATTTCAGAGATCCCGATGGAAATCTTATTGAAGTCTCAGCCTACCCGAACCTACATGACCTATAAATATAGGTGCCGTTAAATCGTCGTCAAGATGACGAACATGAGATGTTTACAAGCCCTCGCGGCCGAAGTTTACATAAGGATAATGATCGATGATGGTTACAGAAACAGAAAGAGTGCTGATTAGAGAGCTTGAAAGCAGTGATACGCCAGCGCTCAGCAAGATACTTGGTGATCCATCAGTGATGGAGTTCTCAAGCAAGGGCGCACTGACAGAAGTGGATACTGCAAAGTTCATCGAAGGGTGTAGAAGTTCATATAAAGAGCAGGGTTATGGCCAGTGGGCCTTAATCGAGAAGCAGTCGGGGGCTCTTATTGGATTCTGTGGTTTAAGTAATGCAACTGTGGATGGAGTCGAAGTAGTGGAAGTCGCATACCGCCTCGCTCAGGTTCAATGGGGAAAGGGCTTGGCTTCGGAAGCTGCGAGAAAGGTTCTTGAGTACGGCTTCGCAAAATGTAATATCGAGTCAATCGTGGGAATCGTCTCACTTCGTCACGTTGCATCTATCAGAGTGCTTGAGAAGATCGGATTTCAATCATTTTATGAAACGCAATATGGCGGATGGGATGTTCGTGTGTATCGGCTCAATAAGCATAATTTGAAAATCCTATAGCACGTTGCTTCAGGTGATGTTATATCGGGCGCCTTTTTCACTAGATTGCCTAGGTGTGGACCGTTCGGACAAGCTTGTTCGAATGTGACCGTTAGGCTACTACTTCGCCATAAAGAGCCTCCTGACGCATCTAAGAGTGGTTTAGCGCCGTAAGGATCTTAAGTCAAAGCCTACGTGCTCTCATCCAAACTATATCTTGCCATCTATACGTTAGGGACGTACGCTTTATTTATGGAAAGTATTTTTGTCGAGTCAAAAATTTTTGAAAAGTACCGTGATGTATATCTTAGTGATGAAGTGTATAGACTCTTTCAAGCTGAGTTAATGCTAAACCCTAAACAGGGTGAGGTGATTCAAGGTACATTGGAGGCGTGGCGTAATGAGCAATCGTGATTTATTTGCGGAGTTAAGCTCAGCTCTTGTTGAGGCTAAACAGCATTCGGAAGGTAAATTGACGCTGAAAACACATTACGTGTATGACGTAGGTGATTTGAATATATCACCAGATGAAATCTTGAGCATTCGAGAGCAGTTCAATATGTCCCGTGGAGTTTTTGCCCGATTACTTCATACTTCTTCGCGAACGCTAGAGAATTGGGAACAAGGTCGTAGTGTGCCAAATGGACAAGCAGTGACCCTTTTAAAATTGGTACAACGTCATCCAGAAACTTTGTCACATATTGCTGAGCTATAACACCTTTGAACCCAAACCTAGCCATAAGCATTTGTTTTTTATTGGCCGCGTCAGCGGCTACTGAGCCAGTGATTCTGCTTGCTGCGAATGGCCTACAGAAAACAAGCTTACATAAGGAACAAACAACTAAATGAGAAGCGCGCTCAGGTCCAAAATTGTCGAAATCTGCAACAAAAAGATAGCGTATAAAGGCGATTCAGTAGGTGTCTCTTTCTATGCATTCTTTGCCAATAAGAATGATGATCCGGAGCTTTTAATGGAGGCTGCGACTTGGTGGATTCAGACGCACGAGCTCGATCACTTTGAAAAAGCGCATAAAATTAAAGGGATGGTAGAGCGCGGGCTCTGATTATAGATATCAAGCACACAACCAGACTCAGAAATGTGGCGATGCTGCATGTTTTCGCAAACACTTTTATTCAATTGAGCGTTGACATTAATATTTTTATCTAGCAGGCTGAAAATATGAATTTAAATCTTACGCAACCAACAGCTCGAATTATCATCATTCAATAGGAATGGTGGGCGTTGTGATGCGTTTTTAGTTTATCAAACCCACCCTAGAGAGGTGGGTTTTCTGTTTCTGCCTCATGGGAATAGTCTATTTCAAGGAGGCAGTATGAATAAAATAGCCGTTTTTGGTAAGCCAGGAAGCGGAAAATCAACCCTAAGCAAAGCCTTAGCATCGGCGACTGGCATACCTCTACACCAATTAGATTCGATCGTGTACAAACAAAATGGTGAGTTGGTTGATGCAAGCGCATTTGATAAAACGCATCAAGATATCCTATCGTCTGAAAGCTGGATAATTGACGGGTTTGGCCCGATGGGTTCATTTAATCAGCGATTGGAAGCAGCTGACACCTTGGTCTACGTTGATCTGCCATACATAACGAGCTATTGGTTTGTTACCAAAAGATTGTTAAAAGGGCTTTACGTCAAACCTGAGGGTTGGCCTGATGGTAGCTCGGTAATGAAAGGTACTTTGGAAAGCTACAAGGCTTTAAGGCTATGCCCGAAATTTTGGAATGATGATTTTATTGGTCGATTAGAGGCTATGTCCGCTACAAAATCATTATATATAGTCAGGTCAGTTTCTGAGTTAAATAACTTTGTGCAGCGAACGATCAAATAGAGTCTATAACATACCATGTGCGTAACAGGTGCATGGTGTATAAGCAGCGGTTATTGTCGGACAATTCAGTGTATGCAACAAATATCCTTTTTAGTAGAATGCAAAAAAAATTGGATTTTGTAGTAGTGTGAATGCCTAGTAAAGTCGTGTCTCTCGCAGAGTATCGAGAGCGTTTAAAAAAAGAAGAAACTCGAGTTGCTTGGGTTGATTTCCCCTCAGTTTTTATTTTTTGCCCTCTCGGCTCTGCTAAGAAGCATGAGAGGTACGATGATGCTAAGAAAAATGGTAACAATGGCGCTGCATTGCAACTTGTAAAAGATATTGTACCTCAAGAGAAGATCGAAGAGTTGCGTGCAATCGTTCAAGGTAGCGAGGCTCTAATTCTTCCTGTTCATGCCATAGAGGAATTTGGCACCAATAAAATACCAGCTGCTCTGGCGTATTATTTGGCGGTAAAACTCCGACTGGAGTTATGTGATGATATAGTTCAAGCTAATAAGCCCCAAAGAACGGATAAAGGTGCGTATTACCGCTTGTCTCAATATCCTTTCTTCGATGGGAATGTGCAGCAAGGACGTAACTATGTTATCTTAGATGACACATTATCGATGGGTGGTACTTTAGCTTCACTCAGAGGTTACATTGAGAATAAAGGCGGTCACGTTATATTGGCTGTTGCCTTGACGGGACACGATGGAGCTGCTTCACTTAACATAAAGGAAGCAATGCTCAAAGCTATACAGAACAAGCACGGAGACGAACTTGATGAATGGTGGAAAAGCGAAGTTGGCTTTGGTGTGGACAAACTCACACAAGGTGAAGCAGGGCACCTCAGGAAAGCCCCAAGCATTGACGAAATCCGAAGTAGAATCCTTGCGCATAGATCTGAAGAATAGCTTTTCAGAGTTCGCTCGACTTGACTCTGAGTTAGCAAAAGCTTAATTATGTTACATACTCACGACCCCACGTTTTCACGTGGGCTTTTTTATGGGCTTGAAACGATACATAATATTTATTCTTCTATTAAATACTTATAATTGTCACAAAGCTCTTTTATGTAACGTGGTAAGGAGTTTAGGTATTGCATATTGACAGAATCGGCTCCCAGAATCCATAAACAAACGGACCCAAGGAGCCTTGCTTATCACTTCTGTTCTGGTTCATACCCCAAGTTGGGCGATAACCAGCGCTCAGCTTCGTCCATTGTCCAATCTTTGCGTTTGGCGTAGTTTTCAACCTGGTCTTCACTGATCTTTGCGACACCAAAGTATTGCGATTCAGGGTGGCTGAAGTACCAACCACTAACGGCCGCCGTGGGCAGCATGGCAAAGCTATCTGTCAGGCTGATACCAATTTTCGACTCTACATCCAGCAGCTGCCAAAGCAGGCCTTTCTCTGTGTGCTCTGGGCAGGCGGGGTAGCCTGGAGCAGGGCGGATGCCTTGATACTTTTCTTTGATAAGCGCTTCGTTGTCGAGTGCTTCGTCAGTGGCATAGCCCCAGAACTCTTTGCGCACGCGTGCATGAAGATGCTCAGCGAAGGCTTCGGCTAGGCGATCAGCCAAGGCTTTCACCATGATGCTGTTGTAAATGTCTTGCCGTGATTCATACTCTTCAACTAATTCGTCAACGCCAAATCCTGTCGAGACGGCAAAGGCACCGATCCAATCCTCCTTGCCTGTCTTTTTAGGCGCGACAAAGTCGGCAAGACACATGTTGGCTTTGCCTTCAATTTTTTGCGTTTGTTGGCGCAGATGGTGAAGACGCATGTGGCAATGTTCGCGACTTTCATCAGTATAGAGTTCTATGTCGTCATAATTCACGCTGTTGGCAGGAAATAGACCAAGCACGGCACGCGCCTGCAGGCGTTTGTTGTCGATGATGTCGTTTAGCATGACTTGCGCTTCTTCAAAGAGTTTGCGCGCTTCGACACCTACAATTTCATCATCTAGTATGCGCGGATAACGCCCAGCGAGTTCCCACGACTGGAAGAAGGGTGTCCAGTCGATATAGTCACGAAGCGTGTTGAGATCGTAATCTTCAAAGACTTGAATGCCCGGCTGTATCGGTTTAGGAGGAGTGTAATTGTCCCAGTCTATTTTGTGCTGGTTTGCACGCGCGGCTTCAAGTGTTACTCGGCGAGAGTCTTTTTGACGCTCAGCATGACGTTCACGCACTGCTTGATATTCATCACGTATATCTTTGATAAACTGATCTTTTTTATCTATTGATAACAGAGAAGAGGCAACGCCAACCGAGCGTGAGGCATTGGTGACATGCACAACTTGATTGTTCTTATACCCTGGCTCAATTTTAACCGCTGTGTGTGCTTTCGAGGTTGTCGCACCGCCGATCATTAAGGGGATGGTGAAGCCTTGTCGCTGCATTTCTTTCGCAACGTGCACCATCTCATCTAGCGAAGGCGTGATTAAGCCGGATAAGCCAATAATGTCGGCATTGTGCTCTTTGGCTGTTTTCAAAATCTTTTCACATGAGACCATCACGCCCAGATCGATGACCTCAAAGTTGTTGCATTGCAAGACAACACCCACAATGTTCTTACCAATATCGTGAACGTCGCCTTTAACGGTGGCCATAATCACTTTGCCCGCCGAGGTGCTGGCGTTTTCAGCTTTTGCAGCTTCGATATAAGGCATGAGATACGCCACGGCTTTCTTCATGACGCGAGCGGATTTGACAACCTGAGGTAAAAACATTTTGCCAGCCCCGAAAAGGTCACCGACGACGCTCATACCATCCATCAAGGGTCCTTCAATCACCTGAATGGGGCGCTCAAACAATTGACGACACTCTTCAACGTCTTCGTCAATAAAGTCAGTAACTCCTTTGACCAAGGCATGTTCAAGGCGTTTTTCAACGGAGTTGCTGCGCCACTCAGCATCTTGGACGGCCGCCACTGTACCATCACCGCGATACTTTTCAGCGAGCTCAAGCATGCGCTCCGTTGCATCATCACGTCGATTAAGAACAATGTCTTCCACATGGTCTCTTAATTCGCTTGGAAGGTCGTCGTAGATCGCGAGTTGTCCGGCATTGACGATCCCCATGTCCATGCCTTGCTTGATTGCATGGTAGAGAAAGACACAGTGGATGGCTTCACGCACTTTATCATTGCCACGGAAGGAGAAGGAAACGTTAGAAACCCCTCCCGAAATGCGTGCGTAGGGTAGATTCTTTTTGATCCAGCTCGTGGCTTCGATGAAGTCAACGGCATAATTGTTATGCTCATCTATGCCGGTGGCGATCGCAAAAATATTAGGGTCAAAAATGATGTCTTCCGGTGGGAAGCCGACCTTTTCGGTCAACACCTTGTAGGAGCGCTCACAGATCTCAATTTTACGCGTGTAGGTATCCGCTTGCCCTGTTTCATCAAAGGCCATAACGACGACGGCAGCACCGTAACGTCGAATTTTTTTCGCTTGCTCAATAAAGTTTTCTTCGCCTTCTTTAAGGCTGATTGAGTTAACGATGCCTTTACCCTGAATACGTTTGAGTCCTTGCTCTAGGATTTCCCATTTGGAGGAGTCCAGCATGATCGGAACGCGGGAAATATCCGGCTCTGACGCAATCAGATTCAAGAAGCGGATCATCGCCGCTTCCGCATCCAGCATCCCTTCGTCCATGTTGATGTCGATAATTTGAGCGCCTGCCTCAACTTGCTGCCGAGCAACTTCTAGAGCGGTTTCATAATCGCCTTCTTTTACTAAGCGGCGAAAGCGAGCGGACCCCGTGACGTTGGTACGTTCACCTACGTTGACGAAAAGGGTTTCAGCGCCAAGGTTTAAAGGTTCAAGCCCGGCAAGACGGCATTCAACTTTTAAATCCGGCAGTTGGCGAGGCGAGTGGGCTTCGATTGCCTCACGGATCACACGAATATGATCGGGGGTTGTACCGCAGCACCCACCCACAATATTCACAAACCCCGACTCAGCCCATTCTTTGATTTCGACGGCCATTTGCTCTGGAGTTTCATCATACTCACCAAAGGCATTTGGAAGGCCCGCGTTCGGGTGAACCGAGACATAGGTTTCAGAAATGCGAGACAGCTCTTCAACATATTGACGCAACTCCTTCGGGCCGAGTGCGCAGTTAAGACCGACACTGATGGGGCGAGCGTGGCGAACCGAATTCCAGAAGGCTTCTGTGGTTTGCCCTGAAAGGGTACGCCCAGATGCATCGGTAATGGTGCCTGAAATCATAACGGGCAAACGAAGGTTATGTGTATCGAAGTAATCTTCAACGGCATAAATGGCCGCTTTGGCGTTAAGCGTATCGAAAATTGTTTCAATCAGAAGGATGTCGGAACCTCCTTCGATAAGCGCATCGATGGATTCGGTATAGGCATTGACCAATTCATCAAAGGATACGTTGCGATAGCCAGGGTCGTTCACGTCTGGCGAAATGGAGGCGGTACGATTCGTAGGGCCAAGGACTCCGGCAACGTATCGGGGTCTGTCAGGTGTTTGTTGTGTGATGGCATCACATGCCTCACGAGCCAAGCGCGCAGCCGCAAAATTAATTTCACGACTGAGCGATTCCATCTCGTAGTCAGCCATGGCAATCACAGTGGCATTAAACGTATTGGTTTCGATAATGTCCGCGCCCGCCAGCAGGTAGTCGGTATGAATGCGGCGAATTAAATCCGGCTGAGACAGAACCAGTAGGTCATTGTTGCCTTTGACATCGACATGCCAGTCTTTAAAGCGCTCTCCCCGATAGTCATCTTCTTGCAGCTTTTCATTCTGGATCATCGTACCCATGCCGCCATCAAGAATCATGATGCGCTGATTCAGGGTCTGTTCTAGAGAGGTAAATACTGCTGATTTGCTCACGTTTGCTATGCCTTTGAAGATTAACCTTTACTTGATTGCATTATACCTCAGACAGTGAGGGGATTTCTTGAACCTGATTCATGTTGTCTTGAAAAAAACTGATCTTAACAAGGAGGAGTGATTGATGAGTGCCGGGATATAGAGGTCTTTAATATAATGATTGTCGACACCTTGGTAAATTCAGGCTGAAATTAAATTAGTATTGCCTTTTTTATTAAGTGTATGAAATATTTTAAGTTTGTTGACTTTGTTATGATTTACTAGCCTTTTGTCTTAGTTAAAGTATGGATTAATTTGGTTAAAGTAGCGCTTCTAGCAGGGCTAACTGTCTACAATTATAAAAAAGCCCTAATTACGAGTTATACAAACCAATAAAAAGGGCCCGCTTTATGTCCTATCATGCTGAATACACAAAATCTGTTGAACAACCGGAAACGTTTTGGGCAGAAAAAGCTGCTGATTTGCCTTGGTACAAGCAGCCTGAGCAGATTCTCTCTAAAGATGAGAACGGAATGCTTCGTTGGTTCGCGGATGGCGAAATGAACACGGCTTACATGGCGTTGGATTATCATGTTGAACAAGGACGGGGCGATCAAACCGCTGTCATTTTTGACTCCCCAGTGACCGATACCAAGCAAATGTTCACCTATACGCAAATGCGTGATCAGGTTGCCCTGTTTGCAGGTGTGCTCAAAGCGCAAGGTGTATCTAAAGGCGATCGTGTCGTCATTTATATGCCGATGATTCCAGAAGCCTTAGTGGCGATGCTGGCTGTTGCCCGTTTGGGCGCTGTTCATTCTGTCGTATTCGGCGGGTTTGCACCTCACGAACTAGCTGTTCGTATTGAAGATGCAGAGCCTAAAGTGGTGGTGTCCGCTTCGTGCGGTGTTGAGGTTAAAAAAGTCATTGAGTATAAGCCTATGCTTGATGAAGCCTTGCGCCTTTCTGCACACAAGCCTGCTTGCTGTATTGTTTTGCAGCGTCCGCAAGCGCTGGCAGAGTTGTTGCCTGAGCAAGATTTAGATTGGCAAGACGCAATGGCAAACGCTGAGCCTGCTGATTGCGTGCCCGTTAAAGGAACGGATCCTTTGTATGTGCTGTACACCTCGGGCACAACGGGTAAGCCAAAAGGTGTGCAAAGAGACAATGGCGGCCATGCCGTCGCGCTGAAATATTCGATGAAAGCGGTGTACGATATGAGTCCAGGTGAGGTGTTCTGGGCGGCGTCAGATGTAGGTTGGGTTGTTGGTCACTCGTATATTGTATATGCGCCTTTATTGGCGGGTTGTACAACGTTGGTGTACGAGGGCAAGCCTGTTCGCACACCGGATGCCGGTGCCTTTTGGCGTGTTTGCGCAGACTATAAGGTAAAAGCACTGTTTGCGGCGCCGACCGCATTTCGTGCCATCAAAAAAGAAGACCCTGAAGCCTTACTCTTCAAGTCGTATGATACGTCCTCATTGAAAACCATTTTCATGGCAGGCGAACGTTTAGATCCGCCTACCTATGATTGGACAGTGGAAAAGACAGGCAAGCCAGTTGTCGATCACTGGTGGCAAACCGAAACAGGTTGGGCCATTTGCGGCAACCTGATGGGCATTGAACCCAAGCCCACTAAGCCAGGTTCTTCGACCTTACCGATTCCTGGCTATAACATCCAGATTCTAGATACCGAGGGAAATGAGTTGCCAAGAGGGCAGCAGGGTTCAATCGCCATCAAACTGCCATTGCCACCGAGCTGTCTGGCAACGGTTTGGGGTGATTTTGAACGCTTCAGAACGGGGTATCTTGCCGAAGCGCCTGGGTATTATACAACGGGTGATGGTGGCTACATGGATGAAGAAGGCTATGTCTTTATCATGGGGCGTACAGATGATGTGATCAATGTTGCAGGTCATCGTTTGTCCACGGGTGAAATGGAAGAGATTGTTGCGGCACATCCTGCGGTTGCCGAATGCGCCGTCATCGGCATTAATGATCCTCTTAAAGGACAGGCGCCAATAGGGCTTGTGCTATTGAAAGACGGTATCGAAGTGGATGAAGCGACATTAGAGAAAGAGCTGATAGCGATGGTACGAAAAGAGATCGGGCCGATTGCTTGCTTTAATCGCGCGCTCGTTGTTCAGCGCTTGCCTAAAACTCGCTCGGGTAAAATACTGCGTAAATTACTACGCAATATTGCCGATGGAAAAGAGTACTCCATCCCTTCAACGATCGATGATCCAACGAGCTTGGCTGAAATAGAAGGCATCATGATGGAGCATGGCATGCTTAATAAAGCATAATCATCAGCTTATCTTTCAAAATAAAGGCAGTTTTACTGCCTTTATTGCTATGGAGTTATGGAAAATTTTAGCTAAACTATGCGATGCTATAGTATCGGTATATATCTAAGCTAAGACAATTTTTCATTTTCTGTAGCAGGGAGGTTCACTATTCTAATTCTTAATAGGCTTCGAAAGCTGCAGCCCATTGCCATCGCCGCTCTCATTTCCAGCTCAATGTGTGTATCGGCGTCAGAATTGACGTTAAGAGTTGAAGGTGTTCCCAATAATATTGCTGATAATGTCCGTGGTTTTTTGAGTATCCAATCGCTTGAAAACCAACAAATCTCCAGCGTTAGTCGTTTAATGTATCTTCACAGACGCGCTGAGGATGAGATACGTCAAGCATTAGAGCCCTTTGGTTATTACAATCCTGAGCTAGATTTAGCCTTACAAAGTCAGGACGGTGGTTGGCGAGCCGTTTATCGAATTACACTGGGCCCCCAAACACAAATCACCCGTGTGGATGTTCAAATTCAAGGTGAAGGAGAGCAAGATCCTGCATTTATGGCACTTTTGTCATCCAATCCCCTCAAAACTGGGGAAGCCTTATATCATCCCACGTATGAGAGCTTTAAAAGTCAAATCCAATCACTCGCAGCTGAGAGGGGCTATTATCTCGGACGCTTCACAGAACAACGCATCCGTGTCGATCGTGAGCGTAACCGCGCTGAGATTTCACTAACGTTTAATACCGGACAGCGCACACGTATCAGTGAGTTGCGTTTTTCCGAGAACCCCATTAAAGACAGCTTGCTAAGACGTTACCCGCGTTTTGAAGAAGGCGACTTTCTTGAAGTGGTTAAGCTGATTGATTTGCAAGGCGCTTTAATTGATAGCGATTACTTTGCAGATGTTGAAGTGCGTCCCGTCATGGAGGAGTTTACTGAAGGCTCAGTTCCAGTCGAAGTTAACCTAACCCCACGTCCTCGCTCTTTGTATCAGGCTGGGTTTGGGTTTGGTACCGACACAGGTGCACGCATGCAGCTCGGCTTAAATCGGCGTTATGTTAATTCATCCGGGCACAAGATCGATGCTCGTATGCGTTTGTCTGAGATTCGAAACGACATTACTGCTGGTTACATAATTCCAGGACACAATCCCCGCTTTGACCAGTTTGGCCTGCGCACGGGTTTTTATGATGAAAACTCTAAAACAATTGATTCCAGTCGATTAAGTTTTGGTGGCTTTTGGCAAAAGCAAATTGATGAATGGGAAGGCATTTTATCCTTAGACTTGGAGCAAGAGCGCTTTAGTTTTGATCAAGACACCACCCAAACCAGACTGCTGATCCCACGACTGCAAATGACAAAAACCGTTTCAGATAACCGATTCAATACTCAGAAAGGCTATCGAATTTCGTTCGGTGTTGCAGCGGCTTCGGAGGCATTGTTATCGGATGTAAGTCTGCTGCAGTTAAGCGCCAGTGGTAAGCGAGTCGATTCCTTAGGTGAGCGCTGGCGGCTTTTATCAAGTGTGGAGGTAGGTACAACCTATACAAGTGATTTTGATCGTGTTCCCGCCACCCTACGTTTCTATGCGGGTGGTGATAATAGCATTCGAGGTTATGATTATCAGACTCTGGGCCCTAAAAGCCGTTCAGGGCAGGTTATAGGTGGCCAGCATTTGATTACCGGAAGTCTTGAGGTTGATTATGAATTTATTCCGAACTGGCGTCTTGCAGGATTTGTCGATGCGGGTAATGCATTTGATGATTTGAACGAGAAGATAAAAACATCGGCTGGTTTTGGTGTGCGATGGCAGTCACCTGTCGGCCCGGTCAGACTAGACTTGGCAACGCCCATTCAAGATTCGGGTGTTCGAATTCATTTTACGTTGGGACCTGATTTGTGAAGTTAAAGCTTTTATTAATATCACCCTTACTGCTGGTTTTACTCGTATGTTTTAGTCTTTTGGGACTGTTTTTCTTACCTGGAGCGCCAGCTTTAGCTTATAAAATTGCGAAGCCTTATTTACCCTTAGACCTCGAAATTGAGTCTATTGAGGGGGCGTTTGCAGGACCTTTGCAGATTAATGGTTTAGATTTTAAAGACAATGATACATTGATTTCGGTTGGACAAATCGCTTTGGATTGGACGCCGATGTGTTTTGCACATCAACGTTTTTGTTTAGATACGCTTCGAGTCAGTGATATTAATCTTGTCTTACCCCTTTCAGGTGAAAGCGCGGCATCAGAAGATACTGCATTCGAATTACCAGAAATTAACTTACCGCTGAATGTGTCACTAAATGAAATTCAAATAGAGCGCCTTCAGGTTCAGCTAGGCGATCAGATCTATCAGCTTGATCAGGCAAATTTGACCTTAAACACGGATCAAAATAAAGTTGCTTTGGAAACGCTGAGCATTGGGCATCACGAAAGCTACGTAAATATCGAAGGCTGGGTTGATCTTGCAGCGCGCTTTTCTCACGATATTTTTATAGATATTAATTTTAAACCTGAAGATCTAGAGGCTTTATTAGGACTGGATTTATCTGAGCTACAACTAGGTTCACTGGTTAGCCAGATCAGCCTTGATGGTGATGCTGATGACTTTTTTGTTGGGCTTTCGGTCGCAACCTCTCACCCCGAGACAGGACCTGCCAACATTCAATTAGAGTCTAAAATTCAGCCATTTGAACAAGTTATCAATATCACACGTCTTTTAACGAGCGTTGGTGATACGCCTTCAGAGTTGTTGGTGACCGGGTCAGTGACTCACTTTAGTGACCCTCAGTTTGAAATCAGTGCAAACTGGAGTGGCATCGTTTACCCGCTTGTAAATCGCGTAGAGCCTGCATTGATTGCTTCACCTTCTGGACTTTTGACACTTTCTGGAAACCTAAGTGAGATGGTCATTGAATTGTCCACCCGTATTTCAGGTGCCGATATTCCTGATACTGAGTTGCAGTTAAATGCCAGAGGCCACACCGAAGCGTTAGAGGCATTTAATCTTGTCGCGAATACACTGGGCGGCCAAGTCACTGTGTCCGGTAGTGCTGGCTGGATGCCTTTTCCTATCTGGGATTTAACCATACAAGCACAAGAGTTGGATCCAGCAGTATTCGCACCTGATTGGCCAGGGAAGCTGTCTCTTAACTTGACTACCCAAGGACAATTAAATGAGGGGTCACAGCCTTCTTTAGTGGCGCGTCTTGAGTCTTTGAGCGGCGAGATAAGAGAACAGTCTCTTTCGGGGAGCGGTTCTTTTTCGCTACAAGGGCAAAGAACACAAATTGATAATCTGGCTGTGCGCTTAGGCGCTGCTTCTATCCAGCTTGAAGGGACAGTGGATGAACTGCTCGCCTTAACCTTTCGTTTAAATGTTCCTGATCTTAGGGCCGTTTTACCGGATGCGGCCGGGCTGTTAAGTTTGGCAGGAGATGTGAAAGGCCCATTAATGACCCCTGCGATTAATGCGCGTATTAATGGCAATAGTTTAGCGTTCCAAGACAACCGTGTTCGTTCAATTTCAGGGGATGTCTATACCGATCTGGCTGGAACTCAAGCGTCTAACATCAAACTGCTGCTCTCTGATATCACCGCAGCAGGAGAAACATTCAAGAGTATCGAGCTTGTCGCGTCCGGATATCCTAACAATCATAATGCCGAGATAAGCTTAGTGGGCGAGCCTCTGGATTTGTCATTGGCAGTATCAGGTGCTTGGCAAGATGAGCGTTGGAATGGCCAAGTCAGTGCATTGTCTTTACGGCGTGAAGAGATTGGGCGCTGGAGATTGAGCAGCTCAGCACCTATTCAGGCGAGCGCGTCAGGTTTTAACCTAGGCAATGCCTGTTTAATTCAGCAGGATGGAGACGCACGTTTATGTCTTGAGGCGCAGCAAGCAAATGGATTGACCCGTGCAAGCCTGGCTTTGTCCGATCTATCCTTGTCACTTCTGGATCCTTGGCTAGCAGGTGCGTCGATTGAGTCATCTTTAAATCTCTCAGCTGATTACCGTCAGCAAGGCAGTCAAGCCCCGCAAGCAAACCTAACATTGAACACCACTGCAGGTCGAGTGGATACGCAAGGTGAACAACCAGATCTTGCGCTTGATCCGATTGTTTTGACAGCACAATTAATGAATGATCGGTTGACTGCTCGTTTGGAAACCGATTTCTCAGCAATGGATGGCCGTATTCTTGCTGATATAACGGTTGGGCAACTGTCATCACGGCAAAGTCTAGAGGGCAGCCTGAATATTAATATGAGTGATTTGAGTATCGTCTCTGTGTTTGTTCCAGACGTGCAAAGCATACTAGGGCAGGTTGTGGCAAACTTTGCGCTAGCCGGAACCTTGAGTGAGCCTGCGGTTAATGGTCAATTTGAATATTTGAATGGATCGGCTGAGTTACCTGCCTTAGGTGTACGCTTAAGTCCACTGAGCTTAAAGTTGGTGTCAGAAGGTGACCAATCCGAGCGGTTGAGTCTTATTGGATTAGTAGGGTCAGGGAACGGACTCATTAATATCGACGGTCAGTATGATTTACAGCATCAGATTGGCAACTTGACGCTTAAAGGTGATAGTTTTCAAGCAATGGATACTGAAATTAGTGTTAGGATTTCACCTGACTTGAATGTGATAGTCGATGAAGATGCCATTCGTTTAGGTGGCAGTGTCACTATTCCTTACGCGCGAATCAGCCCACCAAAACAACAGATGCAAAGTGTTGTTCGTGCCTCTGACGATGTGGTTTTCACAGTAGATCAAGATGAAGGCTTAACTCAACGTAATCTACCCTTGTTAACTGACTTGTCGGTGATACTCGGTGATTCAGTTGAGGTGGATGCCTTTGGATTTAAAGGGCGCTTGCTAGGTCGCTTAAGAATCACAGATGACGCACAAACTACAACGCGAGCGTCAGGATCGATTCAAGTTGAAAGTGGTGATTATAAACTCTTCGGGCAAGATTTAAATATTAGTCGTGGAAGCCTTGTGTACACTGGAGGTCCAATAGATAATCCAGGATTAGATTTACGTGTCAGTCGCTTTGTTGGTACAGTAGAGGCCGGTGCTAGAATTACAGGCACTATTCGAGCACCTGAAATGACATTATTTTCCGTGCCTGCTATGTCAGATAGCAGTATTATGTCGTATCTTGTATTAGGGCGTGGTCCAGGTGAGTCGTCCGCTTCTGAGCAATCAATGATGATGCAGGCTGCTATGGCTCTCACGCTCCAAGGGGGCAACTCGATCACTGGCCAACTCCAGCAAGGCCTTAATTTAGATGAGTTTGGGTTTGCCAGTGATGACGCCGGTGATTCAGCATTTTTCATTGGTAAATATTTAACGCCAAGGCTATATATCCGCTATGGAATTAGTTTGTTAGAGTCCATGGAAATGCTAACCTTAAGTTATCGCTTATCTTCATTGTGGCGTGTTGAAACACAAAGTAGTAACTTAGGCAGTGGCGCCGATATTTTTTATACCCGCGAGCGGTAAACTTCAAATTAAGCATTCATCTAGGATGCTTGATTTGATTACTTTGGCGAGTTCCCTTGGTGGACTTTCCAATAGCTCGTAAAACATGCCAGATAAAACATACCCTATATAACGAGGTAAGAACATCTATGTCTGACCCTGTACTTGAGTATCTCAGCGGTCTCTCTATGGAGCAACTATGTGCAGTGGAATTGCAGGTTAATACCCTTATTGAGAAGCGAAAGCGCGAAAAAATTGAAAAGAAAAGTGAGTTTAAAATACCAGCCTCTCCTGGCTATAACAGCACTGAACAATTGGCCAACTCCTTAGGGCTAGATATCAGCCAATTAATGAAAGAAGTCAAAGCTTGGTCACGCTGAACTATCGTATTTAAGGCATTAAAATGAAAACATTGCTTAGCAGAAGGCGCTTTCTGAGCGCTGCTGTAGTCGCTTGCATTTCCATCGCATACCCTGTTCACATACTCGCGGCAAATCCAGCTGGTTTATCACTGGCATCGGTCAGTGCCGTTATTGCCCCATTAGGGTCCGACCAGCCCATCTATTCAAAACACGCAGATATTCAAATGCCCATTGCGAGCTTGACCAAGCTAATGACAGCTCTGGTTGTCATGCAAAGTGGTCAATCCTTGGATGAGCGTTTAACCCTAGTGCCTTATCGAGATAACTCAGGTAAAAACACCTATAGCCGTTTAAGGAGTGGGGCGCAAATTTCACGTCGCAACTTGCTGCATATGGCATTGATGTCATCTGAGAACATGGCGACTTACGTGTTAGCCCATTACTATCCTGGAGGTGTTGATGCCTTTATTAGTCGAATGAATGCCACCGCTCGATCTCTAGGAATGTTAAAAACACGCTTTGTTGATCCAAGTGGACTTTCTCCATCGAATGTCTCTTCAGCCAATGATTTAGTAAAGCTTGCTTCTGCAACCTATCAATATTCTGAAATTAGACGTTTGTCCACCATCGGGCAGGCCGATATGCACTTTGTTAACCCTTCGCATGCTTTGTCTTACACGAATACGAATCCTTTGGTCAGAAATGCCAATTGGCAGGTACATTTGAGCAAAACAGGCTATATTGAAGAGGCTGGTCGTTGTTTATTGATGGTCGCAAATATTAAAGGAAAGCTAACCACTCTTGTGTTTTTAGATTCTCATGGTCTTAGAACACCTATTGGTGATGCAGGTCGCGTCAGACGCTGGCTTGAAACAGGAGAGAGTGGGACTGTTCCTGACTCAGCTCTGGTGTATCAGCGTCAACGTTTAGCACGATTGTAATAATTTCGCACTTTCCGATTTTTCTGTTTGCACCCTTGCACATTATATTTCATACTTAAACGCATGATTGATTAATGAGCTAATCGTACCTCTCGCAAGGGTTGCTAGGAGAAAAATAACTTGAAAGATCCATCAAGGGTTGAAGAAAATTATTGCATAGCACTGCATCCTATCTGGGATGACCAGCTTAGGCATGTTGCCGATGAACTTTTGTATCGGTCGTCAGCTTGGGCGAAAACGGCCGAATTTCCAGATCCTATAACAGCAACAGCGCGCGCCTCATCAACAGCCTTTTATGAAATTGGTTTAGATCATCTGATTGGCGAGCGGCGTTTGTTTTTTAACGTGTCAGAGCATTGGCTGCGTAATTTAGAGATGCTGCCATTACCCCCTAACAGAATAGTAATAACGCTTGATATTTCAACAGAGCTAACCGACGCTGTTAGCTCAAATCTCCATGATTTGAAATCAAGAGGCTATGAACTTGCAATACATGGCGTCAGATCCAAAGACTTTAAAAATCCATTGTTGTCTTTTGCCGACATTATTAAAGCGGATATGCGCTGTGCTGTAACACGTAGTGAAATGAGTCGTTTTATGGAAGATTTAACAACGGTAAAAACAGTTGCAAGCTATATTGAAACTGAAACCATCTTTCGTGAGTGCCAAAAGCTAAGCTTTGATTTTTATCAAGGTTTTTTCTTTGCAGAATCAGAGTCGATTGGCTCTCCAGGTATAAAAAACCGTGCTGCCAATCGTGTCGCTCAGTTAAGAATACTAGGGGAACTATACACAGCAGAGCCTAATATGGAGTACATAGAAGCCTTGGTTGCCCAAGATCCTTCTTTGTGCATCATGATTCTACACCATGCAAACTCTCCACTATTTAACCGAGGACAGCGTATCGATAGCCTAGGGAAGGCACTGATGCTATTGGGCTTAGATAGATTGCGGGTGATGACTACGATTATACTTTTAGCAAAAAACGGCCCTATTCATCAATTGTTACTACCAAAATTACTGATTAGAGCTCATATGTGCCAGCTAGTCGCGGAGCGTTTAAAGAATATTGATCCTGATATTGCATTTACGACGGGGTTATTTTCATTATTGGATAAAGTCATGCATACCGACATGGAAGAGATTGTAAACTCAGTCGGCTTTACCGAGGTAATTTCCGATGCGTTACTCCAGAGGTCAGGGGTTATGGGTAAGCTATTAATATTAATAGAAAAGTTTGAAGAGGCGGCTATTGCAGGTAAATCGCTTAAAACCCTTCAGTTTTTGAATAGAGAATATCTAAATAGTGTTGCTTGGGCTGAAAGCGTATTGGTTACCCTTCAAAAGTAATATCTTTACTGTGTGCATTGATAAAAAGGATGATGTCATCTTTAACATTACGACTTAGTGTTTCTATATCAGCAATTAAATTCAGGGCGCGCTGTGAACTTTCATCTCGACACGCATGTTCTAGATTTTGTAAGAGGTCAGCAAAAAGAGAACACCCAATCATGCGTGCTCCACCTTTAATCTTATGCGCCGATTTTTTGGCCTCACTGAGTTGATTTAAAACAACAAGGGATGATAAATCTGATACGTCGGCTTCAAGCGTGTCGATAAAGCGCTGAAAGAGGCTAAGTGATATATCCATATCACCAATTTCGTTGATCAACACTTCGGGGTCGAAGTGAGCTGAAGTAAAGTCTTGGGCAACGTCAGTTTCCTCTCTAAAATCATCATTCAAGCCAAATAATTCGTCCGCTTCCTCAGGGCTAAAGCCATTCGTCATCCAATCTACTTGCTGCTCATTTGTCTCAACACCATCATGCCCAATTAGGTTTTTAATCAGAATCGCACGCAAATCATTTCGCTTCACAGGCTTTGAAATATAATCAGTCATACCTGATTTTAAACATCTTTCTCTATCACCTATGAGAGCGTCGGCTGTAATGGCAATGATTGGAATATCACAAAGGGGAGAAGGAAGCTGTCGTATTTTTGCCGTCGTGGTAAAGCCATCCATAATGGGCATATGGCAATCCATTAGAATTAAATCACATCTAGAGTTAGATGCTTCTAAATATGTTAAGAGATCTAATCCATTGTTAAATATATTAAACTTTATCTGCATTTTCGACAAAAGAATGGATAGCATTTCCTGGTTTATTTCATTATCTTCGGCTGCTAATACATGTATTCCTTTGAGTTTTTTCGAATCTACTGTATCTTGCTCTTCTGGAGACAAATTGGTTGTAGATCTAGTAAATTTAGCATCATATGTGTCAATTTCCTTTTGGTTAGGAAGCTTACAAGGGATGCTAATGCAGAATCTTGTGCCATGGCCCAAAATACTTTCGACTTGTACATCACCCCCTAATTGATTTATAAGCCCTTTAAGCAATGACAATCCTAGACCAATGCCACCATAGTGGCGCATGATTGTTGTATCAACTTGTTGGAATGACTCAAAGATGGCAGTGAGCTTGTCTTCAGGTATACCAATGCCTGTATCGGATACACGAATTAAACATGTACAGCTATCGTCATCTTTAAGAATTTCAGTTGAGACTACTACCTCACCATTTTTAGTGAATTTATTCGCATTGTCTATTAATATAAACATGCACTGACTCAGTCGTTCAGGGTCAGTTTTGATATGATCAGAGTAATTTGGATCTAGGAGGATGGATATTCGATTGTTATTTTTGTTAAGTTTGTCGGTTAATCTTTTTTCAATTCGGTCAACTATACCTCTTAAACTAACCGAAGCTTCACTTAATTCATAGTTATTGTCTTCTATTTTAATAAAGTCAAGAATGTTGTCGATAATTTCAAGTAAACTATCAGCTGAGTCTTGTGAAATTTTTGCATAGTATCTTTGGCTTTCCGTTAAAGAAGTGGATATTAATGCTTCCAACATGCCAATAATTGTATGCAAGGGGGTTCTTAGCTCATGACTAATTGTAGCCATGAAGTTGCTCTTGGCCTGACTTGCAATTTCAGCTTTTTCTTTCTGTTCTTGCATTTCAAGATCATAATTGAACTGAACTGAAATATCTCTAAAGGTAATTAGTGCAGGTTTTATTTTTGATGATTTTTGTGGAAGAGGGGATACAAAAATTTCTAGAACAATATCCTTTTGATTATTTATGCTATGAAATGCCGTGAATGCTGCTTGAAAAGTATTACTACAATCAGATGCAGCCCTGTCAAGAATACCATCGACAAGCACTTCTCCAAATATTTCGGTAATATTATTTTCGGACTCTAACTCTAAACTTTTAATAGCAGCTTTATTTTTCTTAATTATACAACCACCTAGGGCATTAAAAATGATCATACCCTCGTTAGTCGATTCAAATATTGCGGTTGAATCTTGCAATCGATGGGCAAGCTCATCTACCAGTCTTCTATAAAACAAAGAAAATACTAAGATCAATAAAATTGTGATAACACTGTAATAAATCAAACTCTCTTTAAATAGCTCCAGTTGTTGATATGGGATTTTGGCATGGATTTCAGTCAGTATGCCTACGTTTAAAGGAGCGTACATACTGCTTGCCCCTAGAACCTCCATCCCATGATAGCTTGTATAAGGTGTTATAAAAAATCGATGGGTGCTAGAGTCATAAGTATTTAAACTGGATAAGTTTTTAGAATAAAAATTTTCTTCATTGCTAGAGATTAGATTTATGTTTTCGACTGAAGGTCTTTTTTTATTTAAAATATCCAGTTTATTTATTTCATTGTAGTGATATGACTTGCTTATCAATGAGTAGTCATTGTCAAAAAATAAAAGCTCACCATGATACTGGCTGACAAGTTCAGGAACCCAGTTGCTAAATGTCGTCTCTGTTTCCATTGCCACAATTAAGTAGATTGTCTTATCTTCATTTAATAAGTGAATTTTTGATGCGTATACGAAATAGGGTGTATTGCCATGTTCAGATGATGTTACCGGCGTTCTGTATGTGCTCAAATAATGTACATTATGACCATCAAAGTTTGTAGATCGCAATTTTTCTCGTATATTTTCAACAAATTCCAAGTTTATAATTGTTGAGTTTTGACTTCGAAGTATAAAGTTTTCATCAAATAAAGCGTATATCTCTATGTCTTTATTATTTAAAGTTTGGTTGATAATGCTTCTAGCTTGCTGTGTTGCAAGTGGGTCAAAATCTTTGGATGTAATATCGATAATACTATTCTGAAGTAAAGGATCTTGTGATACTTCAGCGATGCTTGATAGTCTTTTTTGGTGTATTTCGTCTATGGCTGCGTAGGCTTTTTCGAGCACATTCGAAAAGGATTCTACTACATCTCGTGTGATTTTACTTTTTGTTGAAAAATAAAGATTTATACCTATAAAAATTATTAAAAAAGAAAGTATTAAAGTGGTTATGGCTATGATGCAAATTTTATTTTTTTTGTTAGGAGCTATTGATTGGTTCATTGTTGCTCCTCATGATTCACAAGGTTTTGAAACTCTTTATCCCAGTGAATGATATGACTATGCCAAGTTTCACGCAGTTTCTTCAGATAGCTTACAATTTTATTAGTGTCATGAGAAACAGTAATGGCCTTGCAAATAACCTCAGTCATTTTTACAATTTTATCATGTTCTTTTTGATGCAAATCAGCATCGAAATAAGGGCGACTTTGATGGTCTTCAATTTCTTGTTGAACATATTCATTAGTGCAATCAATCAGATCATCACAGTGTCGTTGAGAACTCGAATTTTTTTTGTGTATGACATGCTTCAAAATTAATTCTTGTAGATGGAAAATTTTGATTAAGAGCTTATCTCTGTCTTCTATTCCTGATTTATATTCAGGGCTCCAACCAGGCGGCATTTCACTGAGCACTCCACCAGATGCTCTCACACGATCAATCAATGTTTTCTTTTGATGTAGATTCTCATTTTCTGGGGTTTCAGACTGAGCGTCAGTTAGTGAGGTATCGACTTGTGCATATTCATCAACTGTTTTGAGATCAAAGTGGGTATTCAGGGCTTCTGAAATCTTGCGTGCTAAAATTTCACCATTAACTGGCTTGCTAACAAAGCCATTGCAATTTAACTGCAATGCCTTGATAACATTAGATTTATAACTAAAATCTGTAACAACAATAACGGGAATGTCTCTGCGTATATTATCTTCACCCATGCGAATGGATTTAAGTAAGGCCAATCCATTGCCATGCTCCATCTGTATGTCGGTGATGACAAGCTGTATATCTTTATTGCGTCGAAGTAGAACGCATGCATCATCTCCACTGAATGCAGTAAAGACACGCTTTGCCCCTAAGCGCTCTAGTATGCCGCGCGCGTATTCATTAATGAGAGGGGAGTCATCAACCGTTAAAAGAGTCGTGCCTGATACCGATAGCATACGTCACCCCCAGATTTTTTTGTTATAGCTTAACCATAGCACAAATCAGAAAATCCGGAAGCAATATCAGGCGAAAAAAGCATGATCAGCTGTAGCAAGTTGTCTATGCTGGGCAGCTTATTATCCTAAGACCGTTTTAAAAGTATGCTTTCAACTTTTGCACGAACCTTTAAGAAAGGAATGGGTTTTTGGATGAATGTCACATCCGGGCCTAACGAAACTTTCTCTTTTACTTCTCGTTCAGTAAGCGCCGTTATGATCATTAGGTGCATGTCTTTTAGAAGTTTCTGCTTTTTGAGCGCTTCAATCACCGAGAAACCATCAATATTTGGCATTTGCATGTCTAAAATGAGGAGTTCGGGATTAAAACGGCCAACCTCAATTAGGCCTTGATAGCCATCATTCGCTAAAATGACCTCGACAGGCAACCCCCAGCTATTGAGTGTTAAGTCATAGAGGCGTGTCAGGGTTTTGTCATCTTCAACAACGAGGATTCTAACAGGTTCGGTGCCCCGAGGGCGGGCAGATGATATAGAGGTATCGTCTGTGCCATGGTTTCCGTTTACTATGTCATCAGCAAGTTTCATTACGGAAGCGGTGCTAAAACGACGGTGACCACCAGGTGTTTTCCAGCCATCGAGTATACCTGCATCCGCCCAAAGCTGAACTGTTCGTGGTGTTACGCCGAGTAACTCAGCTGCTTTACGGCTAGTGCAGATTTGGTCTTTCACGTTTGTAGTATCCTCAAAATTAATATTTTACCAATCAAATATCTAAAGTGAAATAAGTAATAGCTATAAATGATTTAATCGCGACCTGCAACAAAGATAGAGGAGAGCTTACGCACTCCCCTGTTTCTGATTAGGATAACTAATGAGCGTTTAATGCGGTGAGTACACGTTTATCGTGATTGTAGATATCAGGGCGAAAGATGATATGCCCTTTATCATCTGCTTCGGCTGTCCAGTAGGCCAGGAGAACGGGGATCGATGAGCGAAGGCTTACATTTCGGGTTTGACGACTGTTCAATAAGCTGTCTATCTGTTGTGCTTCGGGTGTTTGAGTCGCTTCCATTAATATTGAAACAAGATCCAAAGCATTCTCGACACGAATGCAACCGGAGCTAAATGCGCGCTGGTCTCTTTCAAAAAGCCGCTTACTGGGCGTGTCGTGTAAATAGATAGCCTCTGAGTTTGGGAAGCGAATCACAACTTGTCCGAGGGCATTGGCAGGGCCTGAGTCTTGTCGAAGCATGATGCCGCCTGGGTTACTCCAGTCTATCTCGTCAGCTTGTAATTCGGCACCTGAATAGTCCAACACTCGTATGTTATTTCGCTGTAGATAGCTTATATCCCTTCGAATTTCCGGAAGTTTATCTTGGCGCAAAATAGTGGGTGGAATCGTCCAAGTAGGATTAAACGTAAAGTGCGTAATTCTTGATTTCATTAAGGGAGTAGGGCGTGCAGGGCGACCCACTTGAGTGCGTGTTTCCCATACTGGCTGTGCATTTTCGTAGTACACCAGCTTTGCGCCCGCGATATCAACCAGCACCATTTCCTCTTCCATCTCATTGGCTAACCAGCGCATTCTCTCAAGATTGACTTGAATTTGATTGAGCTTGTCAGCCGGTGACATATTCATGGCTCTAAGGGTTGCCGGTCCAACAATTCCATCGGTAGTCAGCAAAAATGATTTTTGAAACTCAATAACGGCTTCGGCCAGCGCTTCATCATAGAAATCTGGATCAGGATGATCAATTGAGGGAAGCAATCGTTCTCGAATCAACACTACGCGTGGATCCCGATCGCCCTGGCGAATTGATGGACGATCTTCTGAAATAAACGGCCATTCATGCAATTTAAGCTCAGCTAAGAGTGTTTGATAGGCAGAGCGCAGCTGTTGATACGGAGGGAAATCTGGGCGAGCTTGATCAAACGCGGTTGAGATATTCGATTGATGTTTGATTAAAAGTGCCTCGTGACGTTGGTCGAGAGGACGTTGACGTTCATAGCGCCACATGGGTTCTATTTCGTCAGCTTTTAGTTTTCCATACATAAGATGTGATAGGGCATTTAGCATGCTTGTCGTCGCGAGTACTTCAAGTTCTGTATCAATATGTTGAAAGTTCTCAGTGTTATTAATACGCCAATAAAGCTCTTCGATATCATAGTGACGAGGATCAAGTCCATCAAATTGTAAGGCTTCTAGCTGATGAACTAACTGTAGCAACTTGTCTTTCGACGCCCATAAATATTCAAACCCTACTTCAGAGTAAATAGAGTAGAGGGGGTGATCGAAGGGCAGGGTCAGTGTGTGCGTGAGGGTCATCATTGACAGCGATGAGTCCAAATCTTCAATAGCTTCAGTGGTGTTTTCTGCATGCGAGAATGCTGAAGCGGTCGAAATCAGCAAAAAAGCAACGACATTTGCTGTACTTTTTTTGATCAATGGTTTTGCTCCCTGTCAGGTCCTGATAGAATGCTTCTCAGCACAGTTCCGTTAGATAGTATAGTCGATTTAATTGGTACATTAGCAATCGCAGGCTGGAAGGTCATGCGTAAGCGTTACTTGTAGGTTATCGGCTGGTTAACACATAATTTTAGGAGGATTACCATATCATGTTTCAGCGCTGTCGTCAGTGGATGCTGACAGTTTCCAGTCTAGTCATCATGTCATCGTCAGTCGTGGCTTCTCCTTTTGATCAGTCTTTAAATTATTCTTTATCCTTACAAGCGCCTGCTTTAAGCAAGGTTGTACTGGATAAAGCGATTGCCGCTATGCAGTGTGCAACAAGTAATGGTCTAAAGCCTTCTGATCGATTAGCTATTATTGATTTTTCTAAGCCCTCATCTGAGCCGCGTCTCTGGATTTTTGATCTATCAAAAAAACGTTTGTTGATGGAAGAGCTTGTGGCACATGGGCAAAACTCTGGTGATAATTTTGCCACTGAGTTTTCTAATGTTGTTGGCAGTCATCAATCCAGTATAGGTTTGTTCCGGACACAAGAAAGCTACTTTGGCCGTCATGGCTATTCTCTTCGTTTAGATGGCCTTGAGCCAGGTGTTAATGATAAGGCTAGAGAACGCGCCATTGTCATCCATGCGGCTGATTATGTGGACCCAGAATGGGTATCGCGTCAGGGACGTATCGGAAGAAGCCAAGGCTGTCCAGCTGTGCGGCCAGAAATTGCCCAAGAAGTGGTTGATCAGTTAAAAGGAGGGCAATTTATGTTCTCATACTTTCCAGATCAGCAGTGGCTTGAAAACTCTGCCTATCTAAACTGTCAACCGGAACGCGTTGCAAGCTATATCGCGCCTTTAAAAGGGGCTGATAGCTAATCTTTTTAGTTACAGTTCGTTGAATTCCTTAGGAGGATGTATCTTCACCCTCCTAAGGAATATCTGCTATAGGATGCCTTGGCTGCGCAAGTAGTCGTCATAAGAACCGCTGAAATCAGTAATCCCAGTAGCGCTGATCTCGACGATCCGTGTTGCTAATGAAGACACAAACTCGCGGTCGTGGCTGACAAAAATCAAGGTGCCAGGATAATTTTCGAGCGCCAGGTTTAAGGCCTCGATAGATTCCATATCCAAGTGATTGGTTGGTTCGTCCATCATCATAATGTTTGGCTTTGTCAGTGTAAGTTTACCAAACAGCATTCGTCCTTGTTCACCGCCCGAAATCACTTTGACAGATTTGTGAATGTCGTCGCCTGAAAACAACATTCTCCCGAGCGCACCACGAATAACTTGCTCACCACCTTGTGTCCATTGCGACATCCAGTCAATTAAGGTCATGTCATTTGAAAAGTCATCTGTATGATCTTGGGCAAAATAGCCGACTTCTGCGCTATCTGTCCATTTCACCTCACCACTATCAAGACGAAGGTTGCCAGCCAAACACTGGAGGAGTGTGGTTTTACCGATACCGTTGGGCCCAATGATCGCAACACGCTCACCGGCCTCTATTTGCAAGTTAACGTTATTCAACAGTGGTGTATCATCAAATTGCTTACAAAGCTCTTTGATTGTAACCGCTTGGCGATGCAGCTTTTTTTGCTGCTCGAAGCGGATATATGGACTGACCCTGCTGGATGGCTTAACGTCTTCTAGTTGGATCTTATCAATTTGCTTAGCACGCGAAGTCGCCTGTTTTGCTTTGGACGCATTGGCAGAGAAACGACTCACGAAGGTTTGAAGCTCCGCAATTTGTGCTTTTTTCTTGGCGTTGTCAGTCAGGAGTCTTTCCCTGGCCTGTGTCGCCGCAATCATGTACTCGTCATAGTTGCCAGAAAAGAGTCTTAACTCACCATAGTCTAAATCGGCCATGTGGGTACAAACCTGATTTAAAAAGTGACGATCATGCGAAATGATAATCATGGTGCTGTTTCTTGAAACTAAGATATTTTCAAGCCAGCGAATGGTGTTGATGTCAAGATGGTTGGTAGGCTCATCTAACAGCAGTACATCAGGGTCCGAAAACAGTGCCTGCGCAAGAAGAACGCGTATCTTCCAGCCTGGCGCTAGGGCGCTCATTGGGCCATTATGCTGTGATAATGGAATATCAAGTCCAAGGAGCAGTTCACCCGCTCTCGATTCAGCTGTATAACCATCCATTTCAGCAAACAGCACTTCTAGCTCGGCAACGGCCATGCCATCGTCTTCACTCATGTCAGGTAAAGAGTAGATGCGATCACGTTCGGCTTTCACTCGGGCTAGCTCTGCATTGCCCATAATGACGGTATCGATAACCGTATAATCCTCATAGGCAAACTGGTCCTGACGCAATTTACCTAAGCGGGTGTTGGGTGCCAGCATCACTTGGCCAGAGGAGGGCTCGAGATCCCCACCTAGGATTTTCATGAAGGTTGACTTTCCGCAACCATTGGCGCCGATAAGACCATAACGATGGCCATTGCCAAATTTAACGGATACATTTTCAAACAGTGGCTTAGGGCCAAACTGCATCGTGAGATTAGCGGTTGAGATCAAGAAGATTGCCTTTCAGAATGAGTAAGTGAGACGACGAGCGTATAAATATTCAATTATAGCGAAAACAGCCTTCGCAATGAAGGCTGTTTAAGGTTTATCAAACAATGAACTGCGTCGAGCCTTATCGCGGCTGCTACTTTTCACATCATTTTGATTCGATATCGCTGGAGTCGTTGTCTTCGAAGCGGGATGCTTTTGTTTTGATTGTGTGGATCGGCCTTTTGTTTTTTTAGAAATAACCTTAGCGTCGCTGCGACTGCCATGCATTTTTCCACTTTCAATAATCGGCACGGGCTCCAGGGGAATGTTTTTTTGAATGAGTTCACAAATACTTGATAAATAATTGCGTTCATCTGGCGCTACAAACGAGAAGGCAACGCCTGATTTTCCAGCTCGACCTGTTCGACCAATACGATGCACATAGGCCTCAGCTTGGTTGGGTAAGTCATAGTTGACCACTTGAGATAAGGAGTCTATATCTAGGCCACGCGCGGCAACGTCGGTGGCAACGAGGACGTTTATTTCACCTTCTGAGAATTGCTGTAATGCCAAATTGCGTTCGCGTTGTACTTTATCGCCGTGCAAAGCGGTTGCCTTTATGTTCTCAGATTGTAAATACTCAGCAACACTATCGGCTCTCTGACGTGTCCGTGTAAACACCAATACTTGAGTCCATTGTAGCCCCTTTATGAAGTAGCTCAGGATGTCGGACTTATCCTTTTGGTCAACCGCAAAGGCGCGCTGTTTGATCAGTTTGACGACAGAGTTGGGTGGGGAAGCATTAACGCGATGCGGCGAATTGAGCAGGTGTTCGGCCAGCACATCGATTTCAGGAGAAAAGGTAGCAGAAAATAGCAGGGTTTGACGCTTGGCGGGCATATAGCGCATGAGCTTGCGAATATCTTCGATGAAACCAAGGTCTAGCATGCGATCTGCTTCATCAAAAACCAAAATTTCCAACTTGTTAATTGAGAGCTTGTTTTGTGCCAGCATATCCAACAAACGTCCTGGTGTTGCAACCAGAATGTCGGCTCCACGTTTCATTTTCCGAATTTGATTGTCGAAACGCACACCGCCATAGATCGATGCCACTCGCATGCCGAGATGACGACCATAGGCGAGAGTACTGTCACCAACTTGAATGGCCAATTCGCGAGTGGGTGTTAAAATAAGCCCACGAATAGCATGATAGTCCGGATCGGGCGCTTTTTTACTCAGCATTTCGATCATGGGCAGTGCAAACGCAGCGGTTTTCCCTGTTCCCGTTTGGGCTTGCGCCATCACATCAACGCCTTGAAGAATTAATGGAATAGCAAGCTTTTGAATGGGTGTTGGTTGCTGGTGCCCTAGCTCTGACAAGGTGAATTGGAGCTCAGGTGACAAATTCAGTAAATCAAATCCAGACATAAAGACACTCAGGAGAGGTTAATTCATAGACAATAGTTTATCAGGATAATCATGTAATTTCTGCATCCAAAAAAATCCTTTGATTCAAGGTGATATAAGCTTTTGTGTTCTCAATGGCTTTCATCTAAACTGACGGTGTTTACAGGGTTAACTTATCTAGGAAGCGCTGCGCATGAGAGTTAATAGGCTGCAGATTTTCAAGTCATCTATATTCTTCGCAGTCTTCTCTGTACTGGGCATCACGTCAGCCCATGCCACAGAGGGTCAGTGTGAGGAGCTAACAGCGAGCGGGAATGCCGAATATCCCCCTTATTTATGGCGTGATCTCAGTCGACCGGGTGAGTTAACTGGCGCCATACGCTATTTGATGGATGACCTTTCTGACATGGTGGGGCTTCCTATCAAGTTGATTGACAGCGGACCTTGGGGGCGAACACAAGAGGAAGTCGCAGCAGGCCGTATTGATCTCATTGCTGGAGCTTTTTTTACGGAGGCTCGAAAAGAGTGGATGGATTATGTCGAGCCCAGTCTAATGCTTACGCAAACCGCTGTTTGGACCTCCAATGAGAAAGAAATAAACTACTCAGAGTGGCGTGATTTGATTCCTTATCAGGGTGTCACTGTGATTTACAATAGCTTTGGCCAAACATTTGATCAGTTCGCTAAAACGCATCTAAGCATCACAGAAGTGGGTAGTTTGGAGCAAGGGTTATTAATGGTAGCCAGTCAACGAGCGGATTATCTCATTTATGAAGATCAGCCAGGTCTAATTTTTGCTCAACAATTGGGTATCTCGAATATCAAAACGCTACCTCGTGCAATTACTCAACAAAATCTCTTTTTGACCTTTTCTAAATTATCTAAATGCAATACTGAGTCGCTTAGGCGCCGAATTAGTGATGCACTGCGCATTATTCAAGAAGAGGATCGGCAGTCCTATTATCTTGCTAAAGCGAGTGACTCTTTCACTCAAAATTAAGTAAGAGGTACAGGCTAGGTCATGCTTAACTACAACAAGCATAGAGCGTTCAACATTTCACTCACAAAAAAGTTTTTATTGGGTGTAATTCCTTTGTTGCTAGCTGTAATGCTTGTTGCAACCAGCCTGCTAGTCGTCTATGAAAATAAACAAGCACAGCGCTTAGAAGTCCAATATGTTCAGCAGCGAGTTGATACTTTAGCGAGGCAGTTAGCTGAACCTGTGTGGCAGTTGGCAGACAATGTGGCCGCCAACATATTAGCAGCCTCATTAAATGACGATGGAGCGATCTGTGTTATTTTAGAGCATGTGTCGGCGATAGTGCAGAACGTGCAGCCCCTCAAGATTGGTGATTGCAGTTCTACAAATATTAATCTCATAGAGTTTCATAGTGCCGTTTATTACGAAGGACTTGGTGCACCTCGACGTGTTGGGGATTTATACCTTCACTATATTCCCCAAACAGGAAACTTTATCACTCATTTGATGCAAAGCATTAAAGGCCTGTTTTTGATTTTAATCGCTGGTGTTCTCACATTGGTTATGATTACAACGGCTTTGTTCCGCTGGATAATATTTAGACCCTTGGAGCAAGTGTCCAATTCATTGAAGTCTTATCAATCAACTGGCGTTCGGCGCCCAGTGGATTGGTCTTCTAACGACGAGTTAGGGCTACTTATTTCGGACTACAATAAGACTCTGTCTCTGCAGATTAATACCGAGGAAGACTTAGCGCAAGCAAGAGATGAAGCCCATATCGCATTAGAAAACTTAAAAAACTTACAAAATCAGCTAGTGCAGACTGAGAAGTTAGCTTCGCTAGGTAGAATGGTGGCCGGTATCGCCCATGAAGTTAACACTCCGCTAGGAAATGCCAAAACCATCAGTACGTCCTTAGACATCAAGTTACAACAATTTGAGAAGCTTGTGAAAACAGGGGAATTGAAAAAATCGAGCCTAGATGAATTTATATCTGAATTCAAAAATGGTTTACGTATTATGTCATCAAGTCTGCAAATGGCAGTAAATCAGGTCAATAGTTTTAAGCAGGTCGCCGTTGATCAAACCAGCATGCTCAGTCGTGAGTTTAATCTTAAAACTGTCATTGGTGAAATTCTAAGCACGCTTCAGCCTCGTCTGAAACATTCGAATATTCAGCTAGATGTTGACATTCCAGACAATTTCACGCTATTTAGCTATCCTGGTTCTATAGGACAAATTATTTTGAATGCTGTCAATAATAGTTTGACACATGGTTTTGAACATCAATCGCAGGGCGTCATTTACTTAAAAGCCTATGCGTATGATGCACAAACACTGGCACTGATCATTGGTGACAATGGTTGTGGTGTTCCACTGGAATCAATTGATAAACTATTTGATCCCTTCTATACCACAAAATTTGGTAAAGGCGGTTCAGGCTTGGGTTTATACATTGTCTACAGTCTTGTGACAAAAATTTTGAAAGGATCGATTATTATTCGTAATAATCCGGGTTTGGAAATGGAAATTAGGATGCCTTTTCATGTAAGCTCTGTTGAGACAGTTATAGCATCAAGTGAGATACAGTGACGAACGATACATTTGAATTTGCACCTGAAGACGACGCGTTTGAAAACGCCCCATCAGGAGAGCCTTGGCACATTTTGCTTGTCGATGATGAGCAACAAGTTCATGAAACAACCCGTTTTGCGTTAGAGGGTTGTTTGGTATTAGATCGCCCGTTGATCTTTACGAGTGCGTACTCTGCAGTTGAAGCTAAAGCCATTCTTCGAAAACACAAACGTTTTGCTTGTGTCTTATTAGATGTGGTCATGGAAACAGAGCATGCAGGTCTTGATTTAATCAACTTCATTCGTTGTGATTTGAATGAATCCTCAACTCGAATTGTCATTCGTACGGGGCAGCCTGGGTATGCTCCAGAGCTTCAGGTTATTCATGACTATGATATTAACGATTACAAGCAAAAGACAGAGTTAACGACTACACAGCTCATTGTGACATTAAGTGCTGCCTGCCGATTTTTCCAGCAGCTTGAAATGATTAATCGGCATCGTGAAGGGCTTGAGTTGATTATTCAAGGAGCTGCTCAAATCTTCTCTGAGCATGCAATTGAGACATTTTCGGAAGGTGTTTTAGTTCAATTATGCAGTTTACTTGAAGTCGATCATCATGCAATGCTGTGTCTTCGTCAAGACAATGCACATCGAGTGCAAGTTATCGCAGGCTTTGGGCCTTACGCATCAATGGTAGGGCACTATATCGACAACATTGCTAACAAAGAGTTGACCAATCAGATCGAGCATGTCCTACAAACCCGTCAAAACTCGGTCACTGAAAATATTGCGATCTTGTACCTTAAATCGCCATCTGATGATGAAATGGTCATTTGTTTGCATACCAGTCGACGTTTGACGGAGGGGGATATCCGTCTCATTCGTTTGTTTTCAGTTTATGTTTCAGTTGGGCTCGATAACGTAACGCTTTTTGAGCGTATTGAAAACCTTGCCTTTAATGACTATTTGACATGTGGATTGAATCGAAACGGTTTCATAAAGAATCTAGAAGAGCAAATTTGCCATCAAGATCCCTGCATGGTCTTGCTGGCTGACATCGACAATTTTCAAGCGATCAATGATGGCTTGGGACATCGTATTGGTGATTTAACGCTGATACGTATGCGTGAGCATCTGCAAAGGGTGCTGGGCGCAAAATGCCCTATAGGGCGTATTTCATCGGACAACTTCGCGATCATCTTACCCATAGATATATATGACTCATTGCCGGCTCTCATGAACTCTGTCTCAGAGTCACTAGGACAGGGCTTTAGTATTAAAGAGTATGAAGTCCCTGTTTCACTGACATTTGGTATTGCCGTTTATCCAAGCCATGGATTAAATGCCTTTTCGCTTTTGCAAAATGCAGGCATTGCTCTCAAGAAGGCTAAGGCTGAAAAACGTGGGTCCTATGTTGTTTTTGGTGAAGGCTTTGAGCAAGAGTTACAGCAAAGATTAAAAACAACGATCGAGTTACGTCACTGCATCGAACTAAACGAGCTGCGTATAGAGTATCAACCCCAATTTTGCCTTAAAACAAAGGAAATGAGCGGGGTTGAGGCGCTGGTTCGCTGGCATCATCAAGGTCAGCTAATTTCCCCTGTTGTATTTATCCCAATCGCCGAGAAATCAGGATTAATTATTACGATAGGTGCTTGGATATTGGAGCAAGCGTGTCGACAACAGGTGAGCTGGTTTCAAGAAACCGGTCGAAGCTTGCGCGTAGCTGTAAACGTATCTGTACGGCAGCTTGTTGACCCAGGATTTCTGAACACGCTTGACTCTATTTTGTCCCGCACAGGCATAGATCCGGTTCAATTGGAGCTTGAGATTACAGAATCCATGATGATGAACGATCAGTCTCAAATGATTTTGATACTTCAGGCGATCCAAGATCGAGGAGTTACCATTGCTATTGATGATTTTGGTACGGGTTATTCATCATTAAAGTATCTTCAAGAGCTACCAGTTAATCGATTAAAAATTGACCGTACCTTTGTGTCTAGCATGTCTGCATCAGTTAAAGACCAGCAGCTGGTAAAGTTAATGATTGAAATGGGGCATTTGGTCGACTTAACACTCATTGCTGAAGGGGTTGAAGAGGAGTCAGAAGGAGAGCTGCTTAGCACATTAGGCTGCGATGAAGCCCAAGGCTATTTTTACTCACGTCCTCAACCTGCAAATATCATTACTCAAATGCTAACGGGTTAGCCCACGGCGATTCCTTTAGGCAGTTTGTATTAAGCGTTTCAAGTGCTCAAGTATAATAGGGATGGCTGGCGCTGTTTCTTGCGAAGGCAGCAATCTTATCAGTAGCCCGCGGTGTGAAGCATCTAAAACAACTGAAGAAGCGGCTAGCTCAGACAGTAAGGCAGAGTCTAGCGGCACAACCCCATCGCCGATCATATCATCAAGATCTAGCAATTTCCCCGCGATGATATTTAATTCAACCTGAGAAGGCCATGGGCGCTGATTCAAGGCCTCTAAAAACTCACTTTCAGGCCTTAAGTCCAACTTGGCTGCTCCTGTTCCATCCCTGAGACCTGAGAAAACATCTAAGTTGCGTTCATTATTCAGTGTTAAATGATCCCGTAACTCAAGGAAGCCGCGCATTCGCGCCCATTCTGAGCCTTTATTGGGTGTTCCGACCAAGATAATGGACTTAACACTTGCGCCATCTACAATTTCAGGTTCAGATACTGGATGTCGATACTTTGAAACAAATTCTCTCGCAACAAGCCCTCCCATGCTGTGTCCAATCAAAACAAGATCAATATCTTTTGGAAGGCTAGACCATTGCTCTGCTAAGTAGTTGGCACTAACGTCGACGGCATGATCGTTTGGATAATGGAATTCCCAAACATTCAGGTCTAACTCCTCTAACTGAGGCAGCAAATCTTGCCAGATGTTTCCCGGCTCATCCAAACCGTGAATTAAAACGACGCCAATGGGCTGGATTGTTTCGGCTGTGTGCTTGGCGTGCATGCCATGCCAGCCGTCATCTAGCGACATTTGCTCTGGAAATTGTACCTCTAGCCATTCGTGCATATGCAGGCGTACCTCGCGTTCGGCCGATGGATGTGTTTCAGACCAGAAAATCCAAGTGAAAAATGGAGCAAGTAGCACTAAGCTCCATAGCAACAGACGATATTTGAATTTTTTAAATAGGTGTATCTTGAGCATGCATCCCTCAAATTTGGCAGAAGACTCTGTCCTTTTATGACACTGGTTCATCCGTTTTGTGCCCTTGAAAATTAAGGTTTAAAACCGCTTAAACTCTCTCCACAGCAACGCTGCTACAAAAATTGACAGGCATAAATTGGAAATCGGTACCGCAATCCAAACACCATTCAGCCCTAAAAGCCAAGGAAGTGTTAGTAAAAAAGGTATTTGAATCATCATGTTGAAGAGTGTTATTAAAGTAGCTTTTCTGGCCAAACCCAAGGATTGAAACCAACTTGCAGCCAAGACCAAAAATCCATCTAAGAATAACCCGCACAACTGTAAACGGATCGCCCAGCGCGCCACTGCTTCGAGTTCAAGATTTCCGCGACTGAAAAATCCTACAAAAAAATCAGGCACCCATAAAATCATGGCGACAAAGAAAATACCAAAGCCAACCCCATATTTGGCTGCCAATTTAAAGGTATCTTTAACGCGCTCGAATTGGCGAGCACCATAGTAATAACTGACCAATGGCTGCATACCGCCGGATATCCCCTCGGCTGTAAGGTAATAAAATGCCATGAGATAACCTGAAATACTGTAAGCGGCAACCTCAATGGCGCTGCCATATTTTAATAAGAGAACGTTATGCAATATGACCGAAAAGCTGATGTACAAATACATCAGCATGCTCGAAACGCCAGTGCTCACAATGCGAATGATTAAGCCAATAGAGACTTTGATATCCTTAAGATATAGCTTAAGAGGGTTTCGTGATCCTATCAAAAAGAACAGGCAGATCAGTATAGATAGGCTTTCACCTAGCACAGTCGCCAGTGCAGCACCTTCTAGTCCCCAGCCCAGCCAGACAATAAATAAGGCATCTAACAGAATGTTGCTAATGGCGCCTGTTAGCATGGCAATCGTAGCTATGTGGGGAGCACCCAGATTGCGAACAAGAAAGGGTAAGGCAATACTTGCCAGAATAATAGGAGCGGATGGGGCAATAATGCCAAGATAGGCATTCCCTTGTACGGCAGCATCCTCTGTTGCACCTTGAATATATAAAAACCACTCACTGTTGTGGTGAAGGATAAGGGCGAGCGGAAGCCCCACTATACAAAGCAGGGCGAGCCCATTGACTAAGAAGGATTTGGCGAGAGTTTGATTATCTGCACCAGCTGCAATAGACACTTGCGCGCCAGTGCCTATGCCTATCATCATGCCTACTGCAAGTAAAATACCTATCCAGGGCCATGCTAGATTGATGCCGGCAAGGCCTGATGGGCCAATAAAGTGCCCTACAAAAATTCCATCAATGATCTGATAGGTTCCACTCACTAACAAGGCCGCAATGGATGGAAGAGTGTAGTGCCAAAAAGCCTTGCGTAAGGGGGTTGTCTTTAAATCCATTTGTATGTTTGCCTATTGCGGATTCAGGGGCGAGAGATCAAAAAATCTCATTTTGTATTAAAAATACTAAATATGTATTATGTATTTATGGGTAGAGTTTAATGATGCCTGAGCTTCCTTGCATATCCCCAATAACCCAAATTTGTTCAAACGGATGGCTGTCAGGTAAATATACTAGGTGTATATTTCGTATTAACTCTTCCTTATTCCAGAGAGGATTTGCATTACGTATGACTAACCAAACTCGCTCACTATGGTAGGTTTTTTGGGCCTTACTCAACAAGAGCGTATTGAGTGCCTCTAATAACCGATTTTCAACTGGGCTCAGCAACAGATGATGCAGGGCAGATAAGGTCTGCTCGTTTATTTCTCTCCCTAGAATAAGCATGGCTTCAGCTTCGCTGCCATACAGGTGTGCAATCTCCAAATCAAGCTTTTGGTTGCCAAGATAACAAGAAACATCAGGCTTTCGCGGCTCATTGTGCCATATATGGCGCATGGGCTGCTGAAACGCAGCCTCATAAAGACGCATAAATAAGCGGGCAGCCTCATGTTCTAATTTAATTTTTTCAGATTGACTTGGGCTCATCATGCTTGAGGGCATCATTTTGAGAAAACATCTAATTATATTACTTTGCAAGGATACCAAAACACAAACTTTGCACCATTAAGAAGGCTAGGTTTGGTTTCGATTCTAATATGTTATACTATAACAATATCAAGGTTGACAGAGACAATAAAAATGCTTTTAGAGCCAAAACTTACCTTTTCTCGCTATGCTGTTTCAAGTACCGACGCATCTGTTTTAACCGAGATATACAATCCCGACACACAGATATGTATTTGGAATCCTCAGTTCAGTCAAGGCGTTCAAGACTACGCACTGATCTTAAAGCAAGGAGCAGGCAACCTATCGCTTAGACAGGTCTTAGCCCCCTCAGAGCTTGGCGAGTATTTGCTATCCACGTTGCCTGATTCTGCGACAAGGTCTGTGTTTGTTAATGAAATCCAAACCCTGGCCGAAATGTTCGCTTATCTTTTCGAATTAGAGCGAATTGGCTTTCGAATGGGAGTGTTGGAGCGTGCGATGTGTCCAAAATTTCACACCGATAAGGTGCCATGCCGATTGGTAGCAACGCTCAAAGGCAAGGGAACTGAATGGTTAAATCAGTCCCAAACGCTTGCTTGGCAGCAGGATAAAGCACAAGAACCTACTTGGGAATCACTCGAGCCTGGTGAGATTGCTCTTCTAAAGGGAGAAGGTTGGTTTGGAAATGAAGGGCAGGGGCTCGTACACCGCTCCCCATCAGTTACACCTGATGACTGGCGTCTGTTTCTGTCAATGGACTTTGCGAACTAACCCAATGCTCACAAGTAACAATTAGCATCGGGTGAGCATAAAAATTGAACATTTACGTTATGTTTTATAAAAGTAGGGTTCGTTAAGCTTAATTTATTGAATAATAAAAATGAATAGGCTTAAGCGAATGATCAGAGGTATTTTAACTCCCGCTGTTGTCCTGATGAATCAACTTAACTATGTTAGTAAGTTTTGGTTGATGAGCATTCTTTTCCTGCTGCCACTTTCCATCACTACCTATGTATGGATTAAAAGTGACATGGCTGAAATACAACAAGCAAGCCATCAACGCCAAGGTGTTAGCGATCTCATTATTCTGAACGAGATACTCCAAACTGCAATGTTACACCGCGATATAAAATCTGTTACCTACTTTCGTGATGATGCAGCACTTCATGCACTCGCCAATCAAGAAGAGGCAAAGTTAACGCAATTAATTCAACAGCATCGTATAAAACTTGAACCTAACAGTGAAGCTATTTGGCAAAGTTTGTCCAATAAAGTGAGCCACCAGGGGGCAATAGAGGCACAGTTTTCGGCCCATCAAAATTTAGTTAATGAACTATTCAGAGCGCAACGCAACATTGTTCAGCGAAGTGGTTTGAATAAAGAGCACGATGAGAATATTGCGCATGTGCTCGAATTGTTAATGCGTGATTTGCCAACATTGCTAAATTTATTAGGGCAGGTGCGTAGCTTTGGCATTTATGCGCTTCAGGGTGACTTTTTAGAATCCAGTCTTAGTGATCGCCTCAATCTGATCTATGATGATCTTTCTGAAGCTCAAAACAACTTTGAGCGATCCGCACTTTTGGTTAATTTACCCGATGTTACGCTATCGGATTCGCTACGTTCAGCGTCTTTGACAGCAAGAGAGCATATGGATGAGAACATTATTTCAGCCATGTCTCTATCAATGGACTGGCAGGAGTACCTCGATTTAATATCGAAAGAAATAAATGAGTTAAGTTCATCTTATGAAGTATTACTTCCACAAGTTGATCGTATTCTTGAGCAACGATCCAAGAGCTTAAACAGCCAATTACGTACCGTGCTTTTCAGCTTGAGTCTATTATTGCTATTAATCCTTTATCTTTATGCAGGCTTCTATCGCTCAGTTAAAGAGTCAATACGTCATATTTGGCAGGCCACTCACCGAATGGCAGAGGGAGATATGACCATTCGTATCTGCAGTCAAACACGTGATGAAATGAGTGAGATTACAGATGAGTTCAATCGAATGATTGATCATGTGCACCAGCTGATCCAAGCCGTTCAGAAAACAGCTGATGAAGTGGATCATCAAGCATCCAAAGTGGCTGAAATCTCAATTGACAGCCATGTCGCCATGCAAGAGCAACAAAAACAGACTGAGTTAGTTGCTGTTGCCATGAATGAGATGGCACATTCAGTTGAGGAGGTGTCTACCTATGGGCAAAAAGCATTGGCCTCAACACTCGAAGCCGACACGCATACTCAGCAGGGCTACCAACAAGTTGCTCAAGTCCTGAACGAAGTCAAAACCCTAGCGCATGAGATTGAAGTGTCCGTACAGGTCATTAACCAGTTTGCAGCAGACAGTTATAAAATTACTCAAGTGTTAGAAGTCATCAAAAGCGTTGCTGAACAAACCAATCTACTGGCATTAAATGCGGCGATTGAGGCTGCACGCGCGGGCGATCATGGGCGGGGTTTTGCTGTTGTTGCGGATGAGGTTCGGACACTCGCACATCGAACACATCAATCTGTTGAAGATATCGAGCTGATGGTGAGTAGTTTGATGAGCAGTGTTGATCAATCGGTAAAGGCAATGATCAAAAGCCAGGAGTTAGCACGCAACACCGTTCAAGAGTCTTCACAAGTTGGAGGCGCACTCCAGAGCATTGCCAACTCAGTTCATACCATTGTTGAAATGAATGAACAAATATCGAGCGCGGCAACAGAGCAGGCTAAGGTGGCTTCAACCATTGATCAAAACCTGGTTTTCATTAATCAGTTTGGGGAGTCAACCTCAAAAAGTGCAAATCAAGTTGTTGCAGCCAGTCAGCAGATGACCGAGCTTTCATCGCATTTACGTCAGTTAATGGCGCGCTTTAGGGTGTAGGCTAGATCTATTTCCAGCCAAGTTGCCATATGTCATGGTTCTTCAAGTTTTGCCAAGGCATAGGGTAGGTGTTTTTAGTCATCACGGCTTCTAGCACGCAGGCGTGTACACGTTCATTTTCATCTCGGATTAATTCGATGACTATAAAGTGTTTTTCTTTATTTTGAGGTGATACAGCCGTCCATTTGCTGTTGAGCAGCTTCTCGGGGTTTAGTTTATTCATTGTCTTCTGGCGATTCCGTCATGATTTGCTAGTATCTGTTAGATTACGCAAAGACAATACATCAGGATCTCTGTATTTTTTAAATAAAGATCCTCTGCAATCAAAGGATAGACGCATGCCAATTACTTCATTTTCTGCACGATTTCCATTAAAGACACTTGCACTGACCAGTCTCTTGCTCAGTGCATCAGGCCTTGTTGCTGATACAGGTCTTCGTTACCAAATTCCGATACAGCCGGAAGCGGCCACTGGTTATCAGGAAAAGCCTGGCTGGAAAACTGAGACCTTCGCTGTCGCAGCGGCAAACCCCTTGGCAACCGATGCTGGCTATCAAATCATTAAGGCGGGTGGATCGGCTTTAGATGCAGCAATTGCGGTTCAAATGGTGTTAACCCTAGTTGAGCCTCAATCCAGCGGTATCGGGGGCGGTGCATTTTTAATGTATTATGATGGCGAGCAAGTGCTGGCATATGATGGGCGGGAAACAGCACCTGCAGAGGTTACTCCCGAGCTGTTTTTAACGGAATCAGGAGATGCGTTAAGCTTTATGGATGCAGCCGCCAGCGGCTTATCTGTTGGTGTGCCGGGTGTGTTGCGCATGCTTGAGCAAGCGCATAAAGAGCACGGTAATTTGCCTTGGGCTGAGCTTTTTATTCCTGCGATTACCTTAGCTGAACAAGGCTTTCCTATCAGTCCACGCCTACAAGGTCTGCTGGCCAATGAAAGCGCTCTGAAACTCAATCCTGCAGCCGCCTCCTTTTACTACGACACGCAACAAAATCCTTTGCCCATTGGGCATCATCTAAAAAACCCAGCTCTGGCTGCTATTTTTAAAACACTAGCGGAACAGGACAGTGATGCTTTTTACTCAGGCGAGATTGCTTCTAATTTAGTTGAGCAGGTCCAGCAACATCCGACCTATGCTGGTGCTATCAGTCTAGATGATTTGGCTGCGTATGAACCCATTGTGCGAGCCCCGATTTGTACCGATTGGAAAGTCTATCGCGTCTGTGGTTTTCCGCCGCCTTCATCAGGTCATCTAACACTTATGCAAATACTCGGTATTTTAGAGCAGCGGCCGATGATGACGCCCGCATACGAGAATGATCTGATCAGTGTCGAATGGCTGCATAACTTTACGGAAGCATCACGCTTAAGCTTTGCGGATCGAGCACTCTATATCGCTGATCCAGACTTCGTGCCAGCACCAGGCAATCAGTGGGAGTCCTTAGTGTCACCCGACTATTTGGCGCAGCGTGCCAACTTAATCGGTGAGTCTTCAATGGGAAGAGCTGAGGCTGGCAATCCCGGTGCTTGGGAGGTGAGCTTTGTCAGCATGCCAGACCAACCCGAATACGGCACCAGCCATATTAGTATTGTCGATCAGCAGGGCCATGCATTAGCAATGACCACCACCATAGAGGCTGCCTTTGGCTCAAGAATGCTTGTGGATGGAGGAACAGGGCTTGCTGGTGGCTATTTGCTCAACAATGAACTCACTGACTTTTCATTTCAGCCCACAGATGAGCATGGGCGTCTAATCGCGAATCGCGTCGAGCCAGGAAAACGTCCTCGTTCCAGCATGAGTCCAACCCTTGTCTTTGATCGCGAGACGGGTGAGTTTGTCGCAAGCTTAGGATCACCAGGGGGCGCTGCGATTATTCATTATACAGCGCGTACCTTGATTGCCATGTTGGATTGGGGGCTGAATGCACAAGATGCAATCAGTCTTCCCCATGCGCTTAGTTTCAATGGGCCCACCTTGCTTGAAGCCGAGCGCTTCCCGGACGCAACACGCCATGCACTAGAAGCCAAAGGCCATGAGGTTGTAGAGCGTGATTTAACTAGTGGGTTACAAGCCATTCAAAAAGATGAATCTGGTTATTTCAGCGGGGCTGATCCACGCAGAGAGGGCGTGGTGATGGGGGAGTAATCCCCCGCTAAGGCAGTTCGTCTAAGTCGATTGGGCCCCATACGGGATATACATCTCCGGGGCCAGGGTTTGCCAAAGACGACTGCCCGCCAAAATGATTCATCACACCCCAAACGGCATTGAGCGCTGTCTGTACAGCGCCTTCAGCCCATGCGGGTGTCCAACTAATATCATCACCTGCTAGAAACACACCCTTATGATCCGGCGAGAGCGTTTGTTGCATAAAGTGTCCATACATTCTGTGGTTATAGCGATAATGCCCAGGTAGCGCGCCTTTGAATGCGCCTAAAAAGTTGGGATCATTTTCCCAGCTGACGGTTATTGGATTGCTGCGAATATGCGACTTGATATCAACATCGGGATAAATTTTAGACAGCGCGCTCAGTGCCAATACCGTCCGTTTTTCGGCATCCAGCGGTAACACCTTTAGCGCGTCACTCATCCACGAATAGCTTAAACACATTACACCGGGTTGATCAGGGCCGTGATCAAATAAATAAGTGCCTCGGGTTAAGCGATCCGTTAACGTCATCGACATTAAATCTTCACCCGTTTCCGGGTGTGTATCTTTCCAGAAAGGGCGATCAACCATAACAAAGGTTTTTGCTGACTGCATATAACGGGTTCGGTCCAGTGCCATCCACAATGGCTGACTAAATAAACTTTCTTGAGTATCAATAGCTGTCGTCAACAGCCAACTCTGGCACGTGCATACGATGGCATCAAAGCGGTCTGTATGACCGCGTCGATCCGTTACATACAGATCGTCATGAGCGCGAAAGAGCTTTGCAGCTCCAGGTCTTGGTGCACCTTGGTTAAGCTTTTGTAAGGAGGTGCCACTTGGCCAATAGGATAGATCTTCAGGCTCATGAGACCACAAGCGTTTTGGCAATTGCTCAACACCCCCTATCACTAAATGCTGATCTGTATCGCACGCCGTCACATTGACACGCAGAATTTCCAGCATGGTGTTTGAAAAGTCTGAGTCCCATCCCCCTGTACCAAAACCAACTTGGCCAAATATTTCACGGTGACGAAAACTCAAATGACGAAATGCCTTGGAGGTGGTAATGAAATCATAAAAAGTGCGTTCATCCCATGCCTTTACCAACGGATTCCAGATGGCTTTGATGGTATTTGGGTCTCGGCGTTGTATCGCTGCCTGGAGCGAACTAAAGTGAGCACCTTCTTCTAAGGCAGAATCATAGGCCTGCGCGACTTCTTGAAAAATAGGTGGTAAATCCGAAAGCGTTTTCGCATAAAACCGCTCTCCCTCTAACTCAATAACGGTTGAGCCAGCCGCGGGGGTGAGGGGATTAGGGAAGGGCGCTGTCTTCAAATTCATCAAGTCTAAATAGTGATAAAAACTGCGTGAAGAAGTTGGAAAGCGCATTCCGCCTAATTCTGCAATCATGTGCTCTGCACCCTCAAACGATGCCGAGCGAAGACGCCCTCCTAGTTGCCCCGATTCGTAAAAAACCGGACGAAGGCCCATACGCATCAATTCATAACCGCACACCAAGCCCGCTATGCCCGCACCAATGATTGCAACCTTTGCACCATGGCGATTAACCGGTATCTTGCCCAAACCTTCGGGATGCTCCAACCAGTGGTCATAGGCAAACGGAAAGTCAGGGCCGTACATTGAAAAAGGGGCATCCATGTGTTCATCTCCAAGATCAGTAAAGGTCTAAACGCCGGTCAAGTAAGTAAGGCATTTCCCGACGAGCCGTTTCGATGTCTTTTTGATGGACATCTGCGATTAACATACCCGTGCTATCTTCAAGTGTTGCTAAACACTGACCATCGGCAGCGCAGATGGAGGATCTCCCGCAATAATCGATCGAACACCCTAAACCTGTGTAATTAGCGTAGGCGATCACCATGCCGTTTTCCATTGAACGGCTGGGTACCATGTGTGTAGCGACCGTCGTGAAGGGGTGCATGTTAGCCGTTGGGACAAGCAATACATCCGCACCTTGGCATCGATGCCAGCGGACAAGCTCAGGAAATTCGACATCGTAGCAAATCGCTAAACTTATTTTAAAATCTCTATATGTGACGGGTGCCAATAATTGAAGCCCTGCAGTAAAACGGCTTTTATCTAAGTCGCCATACAGATGTGTTTTACGATAATTTTGCAGGCATTCACCTTCAGCCGAAATGAATTGTGCCGAGTTATAGAAGTGCCCTAGTTCATCCGTCTCTGCATATCCAAGCACGATGGCAAGCTGGTAGGTTTTTGCAAGTGTTCGGGCCTTTTGCAATATTGCATCGTCAACAAAGAGCGCTAGGCTCGAAAGTGCTTCTAGAGGGACCTCATAGCCAGTTAATCCCATTTCAGGGGTTACGAGTATATCCGCGCCTTGTTGAGCGGCTTCTTCGCATAAGGCTTCTAGGCCATAAAGCTCGGTATCCATCAGAGCCGTAGGAGAGGTCTGAGCTACAGCGATTCTCATGGTTATGTCCTTAGCAGGATTGTTGGGTTTGAGTATGGTTATAGGATAGTAGAAGATCTAGGTTGTTACCTCGCTATCGAAACATCATCAATCAAAGCTTTAACTTTATGGCTAAATAGCTGGAACAACTGATGTTCCTGTGAGGCTATAACGTATAGTAAAAATGTTATAAGATTCTAACTATTCAGCCATTATCAGCTGGTTATTTTAAATAAACTTAATCAGCTTATAAAAGCTGAGTAAACATAAAGGTTTTTTGACGATGAAGCAGGTCGAAATTGTTCTAGAAAAAATATTGTGGAATTCACGATTTCTGGTTCTAATCGCAGTTGTTTCTAGCTTGTTAGGATCATTGGTGCTTTTCGTCGTTGGAACGATGGATATTTTCAAAGTGGCGTGGATGACATTTGAATACTATCTTGGGTCGAGTGACCAGGATATTCATGATTTTATCATTACCGATATCATCTTAGCCGTTGATATTTATCTGGTAGCGGTCGTTTTGCTGATGTTTGGTGCAGGGTCATACAGGCTATTCATTTCGCCGATAGATGAGTCGGAAGGAAGTGGAGTTGCTCATCCATTCAATATCCAGACATTTGATGAGTTAAAGGATAAGATCGTCCGGGTAGTGATTCTTGCAGTGATAATCGAATTTTTCAGAGCAGTGGTAGACATTCGGTTTACTACTCCACTGGATGCAATATACTTGGCTTTATCGGTTTTCGCATTAGCGGCGTCTGTTTATCTGATGAATTTAAGTCATAGTAAAAAAGCATAGATAGATAGATAGATAGATAGATAGATAGATAGAAAGGTGCGCCTGTCATCATTAGTAATGCTCATTAATCTCTGTGATGCTATCGAAAACATCAAAAGGTAAAGACACCATAAGCAAACTCATCACACATTTAGTTGCTTATGGTGTTAACACTGGAACCGATCACATCTCAAATGTAAGGCACGTCAACTCATCCAGCATAATCAACCCAAACCCAACCACCAAAGTTTCCGATAGGGCTGAATTAATTCAGAGTTGAACCGGAAATTACACAAGCGAAGCAGCACGAACCTCCAATCCAAGATAGTCAATTTAACATAATATATATTATACGAAACTTTATATGGGGTGAAACTAAGTGAAAAATCACTCACTTTACGTCGTATTTGGGCGGTAAAAACTGAAGCCTCACGATATAAGCAGATCGCACAAAAATATGTGCAAACATCTTAGCTCCTAACTCTTTCTACTTGCCTCAGCCTTGAGCACTCATGTGCATATAAACCATAAATCATCACAAGTATCGGCACGTTTTTTGTCAGTGGACCAAAAGGATGAATCCAAAAGCTTGGGTCAATAACCGTTAATAACAATGTGTAAGTAGCGATCACGATCATTTGCAACCAGTAGCAGAGCTACTGATGTCGGCTAAAGCACCAATAATTCCAGCATTCGCTAACACTTCGTATCCTATTTCCTTCGCAAAGAACTCTGACGTGATGCCTGTGAATACCCAAAGAAAGCTTAGGCTCAGCCTTGCGGCAAGATACATATTTGAGGACACTCAACCCCCTTAAGCAACTGGAAATGGCTTGAATACCATCAGCCAAAAAATAAGCAGTATAGATGCAAATGCTGGCACACCGAGTGCAGTCCATAATCGCATCATTTTCTTAAAACTGGGATCGAGCGCGCCCGTTATCAAAGACGCATCTGCAAGCTTTTTGAGCTTGTATTGAATTAAGATGACTGAGACCCAGCAGATACCAATAAATTCGAAGAACGGCTTGCCATAAACATAAAAAAGGCAATACCTGTTCCCGTTCCAGCAACCACCACAGCACTCAAAATATGAATCAGCTTTAAGAAGAGATAGCTATCCAAGGTTCACCTCTGTTTGATGGTAGATTCCTAATGACGTAGCTTCGGTATCAAACTCGTCCAAGGTGTACAACCCCAAGCAAGGCGTTGCACCTCTTAGATCTATGGTCTCAGCTAGCAATTTCTTTGCAAGAATGATTGCCGAAAGCGTAGGTATATAAGGCCCTATCCCCTTCTCAGCACATAGCGTCCATTTAATGTGCATTTTCTGGCGATTTTGGTCTAAACCAAACAGATTTATCTGCATATTCGTTGATCCACTTACCTTTATTAAGCACTAAAAATGGATGACCAGTATACGAAAGAATGCCGTTCACAGTGGCTTCACCACGCTCAGCTTGATTGCCTGGCGCTATAGCAAAATCGATTTCTTCAAGCGTTGAAAACTGCTGAGCAAAACAATCGACAACCACAGAAGAAAGGCCAGGCACTGAACTCGCTCCTGATACAATCAAGACATTCTGTGCACAGGCTTGATCATGAAGTGAAGTAATATCGCAGACAAAACGACGGTCATCCGCTAAATCTATGTAATGACTGCCTAAACCTATGCAGGCGCTTGCAACACGGTAATCTTGCCCTTGAAAAGGACCGCCTGTATGGATTACAAGATCAGGCGATAAAGCTCTTAGTGTTTGAATAAACTCTGGTGTGTGAATATCAATGAATGCGGACTCTAGCGATGCATCAACTCCCAATAAAGACAGCTTTTGACACATATCTTGCGCTTTGTGGATGCTTCGTCCCGCGATAATAATTTTGATGCCCGATAATACGGACAAACTCTCAGCTATACGTTTACCGAAGTTCCCATAACCGCCAAGAATTACGACTCTTTTCTCGATTTTTTTCATGGCAAAAGACCCTGTCGAATCCATAACAAGAGCCCTTGACTCACTATCTTTCATCCTGAATAAACTGAAACACGACTCACTCCCTGAGGTTAAATTGTAAAGCGTTTAACCAAGTCCTCTAGCGTACCGGCTGTGACATTGAGACTTTTACTGGCTCTCACATTATCCAAAACGGCTTCGCTGGCTTGCTCTGATTGTTGGCGAACGCTTTCAACCCCTGCCTCAATAGTTCCTAGCTGCTGGAGTTGAGAGCGAGTGTGCTTTCCAATTTCTAAATTCAAGCGACTAATGGTTGCCACTTGTTTTATCACAGATTCAAGCGACTGAGCAACGGACTCCGTTGCTTGTGTATTTTTTGCAACTTGCGCCAAGCCTTGGGTCATGGATTGTACACCAAGATCCGCACGTGCTTGAATTTGCTCAATCAGTTCGCGTATTTCAATCGTTGCATCACTTGTCCGTTGCGCCAACTGCCTGACTTCATCGGCCACCACTGCAAATCCACGTCCATTTTCTCCCGCTCGAGCGGCTTCAATTGCAGCATTCAATGCAAGCAAATTGGTTTGCCCCGAAACATTTTGTATAACGCTGATGACTTTCCCAATATCGTCACTCTGCTGTTTAAGCGACTGAATAACCTCATTAGAGTGATTAACCGTTTCAGCAAGACTGGCCATTTCACGCTTGGCATTTTCGATGTCTTTCTGGCTATCTTGAATGAGCTGGTTTGCTGAGTGTGCCTGCTCCCCTGCTAACTCACCACTGCTAGCAACTGAACGAACCATTTCAGCCAAAGCACCGGTTGAGTTGATAATCGCTTGCTCACCTTGAGCCTGCTGCTCAAGCGCATCGCGAGTTTTATTGGACGTATTGGTCATCATTTTTGCACTTTCGCTAATGCTCAGACCTGACTGCTTCATATCCAGAACATTTTGGCGCAAACTCTTAATCATCGCATTTACTGAAGCAATAACCGATTTTAACTCACCTATTGCACCTGCATCACTCACCTGAGACGTTAAATCGTTGTCTGTCACACGGCGAACGCCACTTACAAAGCTAGCCAAGGGTTTTACCAATAAGCGCTGCAATAACAAGCCAATGGTTACGCTAACAATAAGTGCAATAAAAATAAACGCCAGCAAAATCAGAGGGACCGTTTCGGCATTGCGTTGAGCTTGCAGAGCGCGGTTTTCAGCTTGATCAATACGTTCAACCTGGTCAGATGCAATTGCACGCTGCATGGCCGCCAGAGACGCATCAATCTGACGTTCTACTTCTGGAATGCTTTGCAAAGAAACAGATAATTGCTGAACAGACGATGACAAATCACCGATAACCAAACGATAACTGTCATTGGATTGATTAATCAGCTTAAGCGCATGATCCAACACGTTGGTTGAGTTAGCGCTAGCTTCAAGTTGCGCGCTGGTTGCGGCTTGTGTTTGCTTAGCCAAATCATTTGCTTCAGCGGCTGTTCGATTGGCCAATTCTAAGCTGCCTGTTTGAATACGAACAGATAATCGTATCAACTCCTCAAGCGCCGCAATAATTTCAGTAGCCAATGTCTCTCTTTCAAAGAATTCTTCGAGGCCTGCATAACGACGCACTTGACTACGAAGAGGTCTTAATTCACGTCGAACATCAACCAAGACATTACGTGTATCATCACTTTGATCCACATTAAACATCGCTGCTGTCATTGTTGATGTACCGCGATATACCTGCTGCAGACTTTCTTCAAGCGAAGCTAATGCGTTAGGTTCATTTCGTCCTAGTTTATAAAAATCGATGAGTGCCTGTAGCGACTGCTGATTAATTTGCTGTGCAGCCGTAATCATGGTGTGCAACGGACCAGAAACCAACTCAAGATTGGTTGCAATATGGCCCGTTACTTCGCTAATTTGAATTAAGCTTTCGTTTTGCTGGGCTGAAACCTGTCTTAGCTGACTCAGTCCCGCATCTATCTCACCACTTGCCTGCCCAGTAGCATCAAGTCTTGTCTGCAACCCTTGCAAGGCTGATACGGAAGCCTGCGCTCCTGCTAATTGCTTAACTTGCTGTTCCATTTGCGTTAATGCTTCAACTGATTGCGAGAGACTGGCCGCTACGCTAGATGTCTCGGACTGTAAGTAGTTCAAATCACCGCTTAGCTTATTTGCACTAAAATATGCAAAACCACCCGTTAGCAGCAAGATTCCAAGCATCAATCCAAATAGAAGATTAATAATGAGCCGAACACTTAACGTCTGCGCCATAGCACAATAACCTTATGACAATAGTTTAGATTAATATAACAGAAAGACCCAAAAACGCTTAGCCGTTAACAGTTTATTTCTGTTATCTTGTGTTTGAAACGCATATGCAAAACTTTTTTCTCTCTAATAGTAAAAAACAGCGTTTTTTACTTTCGTTTTTACAATAATACACATATTTTATAGAGTGGAATTACACATTGATCGTGCTCACTCAAACAATCAGGTATATTCGATATGTTTAAATTAGCATTTATGGTTTCTGTTTTTTATGCAATGCTGAGTTTTCTCACTTGTTATGCGGCGGTTGGCACAGTAAGCCTCCTGAGTGGAGACGCCGTCATTCAAAGAGACAACCTTTCTCTCCAAGCACAAACAGGAAGCCTTCTTGAGACAAAAGATATTTTTGTGACGGCACAAAGCGCACGAGCTCAAATAGTACTGAATGATGGCACTGTGATCTCTGTTGGTGGGAACACAGAATTACAGATTGATGAGTTTACGGAGATTGGCACTCCAAAAGTGTCAATGAACATTGCCCAAGGGACGTTTAAAGCAATTACAGGGCGTATTGCCCGGCAAAATCCAGAAAGCTTTCGACTAGGAACGCGCACAGCAACCGTTGGGATACGAGGCACAATCATTTCAGGAAAAGTGACGCCGGATTTTGAGTTGTTTGCAACCTTGCGGGGACAGATTTATGTGATAGAAAGCATTACTGGCGCAAGCGTTGATGTCCCTTCTGGCCAGTATACGCGAGTGCTTGCAGGCATTACACCAACACCTGCATCTGATCTAATTCCAGAGATTGGCGAAGAGCTCAATACCGATCCAACGAGCCCACCACCTTCCGCCAATTTACTTTCTGATACACAAACACAAAGATCGTCAGAAAGCACTTCTTTAGCCAATCAAGTACCGACAACCGATAGCAGCCTTCAGACGACAACCTCACTGGAGGGCCTGAACACGTTGAGCGACCTACAAACGACCCCATCGATTCAAGAGCCTACTAGCGTGGGCGATGTTTTAGGTACGCAAGTGAGTCAAGACAGCTTCGATGATACACTGGCGACCATACCGACGACACCTACCAATCCTCCTCCCGTTAATGTGAATCCCTTAAATTGGTGGTACTCAGCCATAAATGCGGACTTTTTGGCCATGCCTTTTACCCCTCCAGTGGGCGACCTTCCTGATGCCGCCGACAACTACTCTAAGTGGGGACTGTGGGATGGTGGAGCTTGGGTGGCTGGTGTTGAACGCTTGAATGCTATTAATCACCTGAACTCTCTGACAAATCAAATTTATCAGTTTGAAGGCAAGGCTAAAGGTCATGTCTACTACGGTTTTGTCGACGTTCCTCCTCACACAATACTGGAAAATACGCTTAACAAAACTGAACTAACATTCAACTTTGGCACCAACGAGCATACAGGCTTTATGCGCTTCGAAACCAGTAATGGCTTTAATTGGGATGTATCACTAGAAAATGGCACTGTTAATAAAAACAGTGCCACCTATACCTTTATTCTTAATGAAATCGAACAAGCAATTCAGGGAAACCTTGTCGGTAGTTTTTTTGGCCCCGAAGCTCAGAGCTTGGGTGGCTTCTTCAATATGATAGACACTGCAAATCAAATACAAGCACTTGGTGTTATTAGGGCGGAAAAATAACATGAAAAAAACACAGCTGATTTTGCCTTGCTTATTACTCTCTTGCATCACAGGCTTTGCTCACTCAGACGCCCTACCATTGAAGTCAAACACTGAGCATTCGCAAGAAACCCTTAATCACTACTACGAGGCAGTCAAAAACCTGGAGCAAGGGCAGCATCAAAAAGCCTATGAATTGTTTGAAAAAATATTTCCCCTCATGCCGGATAGCCTAGCTGTTAATGTCATGATGGCAAGAGCGGCCATGGCACAAGGCATGTATGACGAAGCATTAACTTCATTAGATAGAGCATTGATTATAGAGCCTAACAATGCTCCCGCCCTGCTTGAAATGGCGCGATTGTACTATGAGCTAAAGCAATACGCACTGGCTGCAGGCGAAGTTGAAAAAGCCCTGAATCAACCCCTTCCAGAAACAATTAAGGCACAAGCTGAAGACTTCTTAGCACTTGTTAATACACGTCAGAATCGCCATCACCTTGCCACCACCTTAATGCTTGGTGTGCAGTATGATGACAATGCAAACAATGACATAGGCAGCTCTGCAAATTTTCAGCTACCAGGCTTAGGTAATATTAGCCTGTCTGGCCAAGGCGAACAGGAGGATTTTGGATTTACGCAAGCCCTTCGCTTTGATCACACTTATGATTTTGGACTCAGAGGTGGGTGGTACTTAGATAATCAGCTAGTACTGCTAAATCGTAATCACAAGAATGTTCACAACAACGACTTATTTTACATTTCAGGTTCAATTACACCAACTGTCGCAACTGATAAATACAAACTTGGTATCCCCTTTTTCACAGAAAACATTATGTTAGACTATGATCAATACTTAAACGTCTCTGGAACCGGATTGCAATACCACAGAGTTATTAATCCTCGGGTTCAGTTTCTCAGTTATTATCGAGCTAGCCTTCTAAAATACGCCTCCCCTAGGCAGAATCGTGATGCTTGGTCTAATCAAATAGGCGCTGAGCTGCAAGCCTTGTTTGGGCCAAAATCAACACGGGGCGTCATCGGAGTGGATTTTGAACATCGCGATCAACGCAACTCACATCGTCACACGAGCGATCCGGCCTCCTATGAAATGTGGACATTACGAACAGAGCTGTCACACCCACTTTCGCAAACCTTACGCGCCAGCCTCGGGTTCACCTATCAGGAAACAGATTACAAACAACGTGATGTATTATTTGCCAATACCCGCTCCGATACGCTTAAGCGGCTTGACGCATCTTTACTTTACTCCTTAGACAGTAACAGTGCGCTCAGTTTTGCTGTCTCTGAGCATCGACGCCGATCAAACCAAAAACCTAACAGCTACGACAAAACATTGGTGAGTATAAATTACATCCTTAGGTTTTAAATGTGCGGCAGATAAAGTTACACATTGCCTTATCCTTTATGCTGCTCTGCATGTTCAGTGTATTGCAGCTGTATCCGCCACAGATTTTGAGCACGTTTGAACTCAAACTAAACGACCAAATGCTGACTATTCGTGGCCAACAGCCTGTCGACCCCCGAATCGCCATTATCGACATTGACGAGCGTAGCTTACAAGAGATTGGACAATGGCCTTGGCCTCGCAATCGCGTCGCTGAACTGCTACTCAATTTACGCGATAGTGGGGTTGCAATCATTGGCTTGGATATCGTCTTTGCTGAACCTGATAACGCATCACCACGGCGCATTCTTCAAAACCTTAATCTTCCCTTAGACATTGAAGCATTACCGGACTACGACGAAATCCTCAACGAGGCTATTGTAGAAACACCTACGGTCCTTGGTTACGTGTTTGTTATGGAAAATGATCAACTGGTCAGCGACCACAGCCCAGACTCCCATGCAATCATCCTTGAAAGTAACAAGCCGTCTCACTCTTTAGTATTAAAGCCTCATAGGCCTATTTTAAGCCTACCTCAAACACATATTGAGGGGTTATTTAGCGGATATATCAACACGCTTCCTGATATTGATGGAACCATACGACACCTGCCTCTGGTTATGGAGTATGACGGGAGCATTTACCCTTCTTTAGCGATGGAAATAGCCCGATTGGGAGTGGGAGCGCAACGCATACAATTGAAATATCATCATCAATTCGTTGAAAACCTATTGCTAGATTCACTCGAAATTCCGACCGATATCTATGGGCGATTGGCCGTCAACTATCGAGGCCCTTCATTTCAATATCCATATATTTCTGCTGTTGATATTTTAACTCGACCCGAAGCGTTTTCACTTGAAGGAAGCGTCGTACTTGTCGGAACGTCTGCCGCAGGCTTGCTGGATTTAAGAAGCACCCCTCTAGACTCAGTCTATCCAGGCGTAGAAGTCCATGCCACGGTGATTGACAATATTCTGAATCAGGATTTCATTAGCAAGCCTAGCTGGTCCTTGGGTGTAGATTTCATCACCTTGCTTATTATTGCAACGGGTGGAACCTTCATTTTATGCTTATCAAGCACTCTCGTCTCTGCCTTCTTAGCGCTTATCGGCTTAATGCTTTTACTTGTTCTTCACTACTACTTATTGAGTCAACAAGGGCTTATATTCACAACACTCACCCCTTCCTTGCTATTAATCAATCATTTTGTACTGGGTACTTTGCTGAATCATCACCAAGATCAAAAACAAAAAAACTTTATTCGCCAACGCTTTGAGCGCAAAGTCTCTAAGGAGATTGTAGATGAACTTTTAACCCATCCCAATTTAATGCTAGAGGGCTCGGAGCGCTACATCACTATTTTTTTTAGCGATATTCGCGGGTTCACACAACTGTCTGAGTCTATTGGCTCTGCCAGAGAGCTGGTCACCCTGCTCAATCGCTATATGAGTTGTATGATCGATAGGATTACACACAAAAATGGAACCATTGATAAGCTGATAGGCGACGCCATTATGGCCTACTGGAATGCACCGATGGACGATGCACAGCATGCGGATCATGCCCTAAGTTCTGCAATTGAACAAATTCAAGCACTTAAACAACTTAACGCTGACTTTGTTAACGAAGGATTGCCAGCCTTGAGTATCGGAATTGGCTTGAATACAGGTATTGCTATTGTTGGAGAAATGGGATCACAGGATCGTTCAGATTACACCTGTATCGGCGATGAGGTAAACCTTGCTTCAAGAACAGAGGGGTTGTGTAAATACTTTAAAAGCCAGTTAATCCTTACAGAGTCAACCTATGGAGAATTACAGCAGAAAGATCTTTATCTATTCCGCCCCTTAGGTCTTTTAAATGTAAAAGGCAAAAGCCATCCAGTGAAGTTTTACGAGTGCTTGGGTTTGACATCTCAACCTTGGCAAAGCTATTCAGAAGAGGAGGACAGGTGCTTAAACATTGCTCTGGAAGCATTTCAAACGGGTTGCTTTCAGCAGGCCTTAACACACTTTGCTCGTCTGGATGAACTGTATTCCCAGCATTTATATCAACTGTATATTCAGCATTGTCTAGAGGCGATTAATTACCCACCAAACAACTTTAACGGCACGCTAACCATGACCGAAAAGTAACCAACCGTATGCTCTAGGTCTCGATTAGCCCCTGGCGTACTGCAAGACGCACTATATCAGCATTATTCTTCAGCTCTAATTTACGTAAAATATTCGCGCGATGCGCATGAACCGTTTTAGGGCTTAAACACATGACGTCCGCTATTTTAGCAATGGGATGGCTTTCTGCCAGCATACTAAAAACCTCAAGCTCTCTTTGGCTCAAGCGTGTTAAGGAGTTAGTGCTTTCTTCTCCTGTATTCAATTCGGCTTTAATCGCTGCTGATAAATAGCGCTGACCAGCATAAACACTACGCACTGCTTCAATTAATTCGCTCGGAGCGCAATGCTTGGTTAGATAACCCAAGGCTCCGGCTGATAAGGCTTGAGAAGGGTATGGATCGCCACTCAAGGCAGTTAGTACAAGAATTTTTGCGTTTTCATCATGCTGGATGATTTTGCGAATTGTCTCGATACCACAGGTTGATGAGACTTCATCCGTATCTTTTTTTTGCGGTATAGATAAATCCATAACAACGACGTCAGGCTGAACTCTTGCATAAATTGCAACCGCACAAAAACTTGATTCTGCTTCCGCTATAACTCTAACAGAAGGGTCTTTTTGAAGTATTTGCTGGTAGCCTGCTCGGATGATGGAGTGATCATCAACAAGAAGGAGCTTAATAGTTGAGCTCAGACATTTCTCCATACACAATATATCAATCAAATGTTTTATTTATCTGGCAAATATATCATGCCTAAGCCTCAGTGTGTAGACGGCTAATTCATTTCACCTAAGCTTTCAGCCCCACAATAGACCCCTTGCGTGTCAAGATCGAGCGCAAAGGGAGAGACGCCCTGCCTTGGATCTAAGTGAGCAGGCTGTGCCACTAATTCATCGCTGAAGCCAATTAACTGAATACCTTCCTTTTTACAGTGCGCCAGTACTTTTTCCAGCGCGCTAATGACGGCGAGTTGGCGGTCATTAAACTGTTCATTTCGCTTTTGCTCTGTCCGGAGCTTACTGGATACCTGCTTAATGACATATCCCGAAGGGTCTAGCAGCTGTACTGTCACCCCCGTCACCTTTTCAGCAACGAGTGCCGTTTTGGCTGTTTGAAAAATATATTCATCATCGCAGACAAATACATCCCCCTTGCAAGCGTCTCTGAAAAGAGACCTTACTTTCATGACCGAGCTATCAGCGCTTATAAATTTATCCATATTTTTCAATCACTAAAATTTATAATTTAATTTAAAAGATCAAGCTATAACTCCGACCCCTTTGAGATTGCTTGGCGCAACTTCGCGTTTTCATTCGTCAATTTTTCATTGATTCTTTTAAGGCGTTCAATTTCCTCTTCCTGAATTCTAATCTTAACCCTAGCATCGATGACTTCATCAATTTGATTCTCAGTTGCCAAATGAAATTGATGCTCATGTTTGCGTTGCTGCGCTTGATTTTCCAGGTCCATCGTTAATCGAAACACACGTTCTTCTAACTTAAATCGCTGCTCTTCCGCTGACTGCTTCTCCTCTGTCATTCGAGCAAAGCGTTCGAGCAATTGGCCATACTGCTGCTGAAGATCGGACAGCGCCTTACTGCTGCCTTGAACCGTTTGATTCAACGACGATTCAAGATCGGCCTGCTTTTGCAATAAGACAGATTGACGCTCTTTGAAGGCCTGCTCAGCATAGGCTAGCGCTCGATCCCATGCCTGGCTCGCCAATCGCACCACAGGCTCAGGCAAATCCGGATGAGACTGCTGTCTAGTGATTCGCTGGCTAAGCGTTTGCCACCAGTCGTTCAGCGCGCTGTTAATTGTCGTCAGACTGCCGCTGCCGATGAGGTCTCGAACATTTTGTTGCGTGGGTCTAATCCCCTGCGCCAAGAGCTCATCTGCCGCTTGAAATACTTTTTCGCGCGTACTACTTTGCTTTTTCATATTAAAAATACACAATACGTATTAAATGATATGTATCAAAATAAAATAATACCACGATTTAAGACTTCTGCTAGACGCTCTATCGCCTGTTACGCGCGATTTCGGTAAAATTCACTTTTATTCTTTTGAGGGTTTTTACGCAATGAACGCACCTAAGGTCGGTTTTGTCAGTCTTGGCTGCCCTAAAGCTTTGGTTGATTCTGAACGAATCCTGACTCAGCTTCGCACAGAGGGATATGAAATTTCCTCCTCCTACGACAACGCAGACGTTGTTGTAGTCAACACATGTGGCTTTATCGATTCCGCTAAAGCAGAATCACTCGATGCCATTGGTGAAGCAATTAAAGAAAATGGGCGCGTTATTGTAACGGGCTGCTTGGGCGTCAACGCGGATGAAATTCGCGAGCTGCATCCCCAAGTATTAACTGTAACTGGCCCTCAAGCCTATGAGGCAGTTGTCGGTGCGGTCCATGAGCACGCTCCCTATCAGGCAACGCACGACCCATTTATCAATTTGGTTCCACCTCAAGGCATTAAGCTGACCCCCCGGCACTATGCCTACGTTAAAATTAGTGAAGGCTGCAATCATCGCTGTACATTTTGCATCATACCCTCGCTTCGCGGAGACTTAGTTTCTCGCAAAGCAGATGAAGTAATGAATGAAGCAGAGCGCCTAGTCACTGCGGGTGTTAAAGAGCTGCTAATCGTGTCACAGGACACCAGTGCCTATGGCGTGGATCTTAAGTACCCATTAAGTTTCTGGAAAGGCCGCCCTGTAAAAACACGCCTGCTTGAACTGGCCGAGGCACTTGGCGAGTTAGGTGTCTGGGTGAGACTGCATTATGTCTACCCCTACCCTTCAGTCGACAAAGTCATCCCCTTAATGGCACAAGGCAAAATACTGCCTTATTTAGACATTCCGTTTCAGCATGCCAGCCCACGCGTCTTGAAAGCAATGAAACGCCCAGCCCATGCAGAGAACACGCTTGAGCGCATTCGTGCTTGGAAAGAGATCTGCCCAGAGCTGGTTATCCGTAGTACGTTTATTGTTGGCTTCCCAGGTGAGACCGAAGAAGACTTCCAGGTTCTGCTCGACTTTTTAGAAGAAGCTCAGCTTGATCGTGTTGGATGCTTCCAATACTCGCCTGTTGCTGGTGCGACGGCCAACGAAATTGCAGACCCCGTTCCCGATGACATTAAGCAAGAACGATGGGATCGTTTTATGGCCGTTCAAGCTAAGATCAGTGCCGCTAAACTTCAAGCAAAGATTGGCAGTCTAATTGATGTCATCATCGATGAAGTTGTTGAAGAAGGCGCTGTTGGTCGCAGTAAAGCGGATGCTCCTGAAATCGATGGACAGGTGTTTATTGATCACGCAACGCACTTGCAACCAGGAATGATTGTGAAAGCAAGGGTGGTCGATGCGGATGAATATGACTTATGGGCCGACCTAGTTGAGTAAGTCTTGAAAATAGACACCCAAACCCCCATAAATCGTTTGAAATGAGTTAAGTTTAAGAGAACTGACGTATGCATACTTTATTTAAAACGCCTTTCACTGAGCTTCCAGAGCAAATCCCGCTCTTTCCGCTTAATAATGTCGTTTTGATGCCAGGAGCGCGCCTTCCTCTCAATCTGTTTGAGCCGCGCTACTTAGCCATGCTCGAATACTCAATGAAAACGTCAAGGTTAATCGGCATGGTACAGCCGGATGAAGAGACGGGAGAGTTAGCTCGAGTCGGCGGTGTAGGTCGTGTTCAGTTCTTTAATGAAACTTCTGAAGGCAGTATTGAAATTGTGTTAACGGGTCTATGTCGATTTGATTTAATCGGCTCCACTCTGACCGAGGAGGGTTTTATTCTCGGTCAGGTAGACTGGCAACGCTTTAGCAAGGACTATGATGCCGTGCTCAACCTGAATCCCAGTCGTGAGCAGGCGTTCCTCGAGTACCTAGAAAACTATGCCTCGGCGAAAAACTTATTTTTGGATCGCCGATCACTCGCCCATTTAAATGGCTTAGAAATGCTGAATGGCCTAATCACTGTGATGCCTTTCCCTGCTAGGGATAAACAAATTCTGCTTGAGATAGAACAACCTGACGATCGCTTTGATTGGTTGGAAACCTATCTTGCAATGGAGACCCCATCTGAAAACAAAGAGATCTCTCGACATTAGTTCATGAAAATGTGACGTTTATATGACATTTTTTTGCCGAGGCTCAATAGACGCTGCTCTAGCACCGTATATAATAAACCGAAATCTGCAGCATTGCTTAAAACACTACTCTTGTGCTTTAAAACATGAGCCTGCATGAAGAATCTTGCCACTCCTCTTCCGTGATTAAGGTGCAAATTTGTATGTGGTTTAATAAAAATAATGCTGTTATTGAGCAACTCCAAAGTCAACTTGTAGCTGAACGAGAAATGCATTTGCTTGAAATTAATGAACTGAAAGAGCTGCTCGATCAAAAAGAAGCTACCTTGCAGTCCTTAAGAAGTATTGGAGATGACACTTCTCAAATAATTGCATGCCAACTTCAAGGTGGCAGCATGTTAGAAACCATTCGTCAGGGCTTAGCTAGCACTGCTGAGCAATTAGTTGAAGAGCGCAAGTCTTTAAAACATTTAGACAATGTCTTTGATCAAACTCGCACCGCACTTTCAACCTTAAGCCAACGTGCAAACAATATAAATACTTACGCCTCAAAAAGCATGGATGCTGCGATTGTTTTAGACAAGACGGCAAACTCCATTAATCACTTTGTCTCAAGCATAAAAGAGATTTCTGACCAAACTAACCTTCTCGCTTTAAACGCAGCCATTGAGGCAGCAAGAGCGGGTGAAGCGGGTCGGGGCTTTGCTGTTGTCGCAGATGAGGTTCGCCAGCTTGCCGTTAAAGCTGGCGATGCCAGCGGCCAGATTGAATCGCTTGTTAGACTTGTTTTGCAGCAAGCAGATGAAATAAAAAAATTAGTAGAACAAAATCAACTAAGTGCAACGGATGTATCAGCATCCTCTACCCAGATTGATGGTGTCGTAGATGAAGTGCTTGCACGTTCAGAGCATATGCAAAAAATCATCAGCAACGCCACAACGGCAGCCTTCTTAAATACAGTTAAGTTGGATCACGCAGTTTGGAAAAATCAGATTTATCAACATGTTGAAGCTGAGGCATTTACTCAGCCCGTTAATGCACACACAGAGTGCCGCCTTGGAAAATGGTATTTCGAAGGCTACGGGGCACGTAAGTACGCTCATCTTCAGAGTTTTAAAGAGCTCGACCAACCTCATAAGCAGGTTCATCAGTCAGGCCGCTTAGCTCTAGAAGCAGGAAAAAATCAGGATACAGCTTCAATGGTCAGGCATTTGAAAACAATGGAGTCTGCCAGCCAGCGCGTAGTAGGTTGTATTGATCGCTTGATGCAAGACGTGCAAAATTAAGTAGATCGTTGAATCATTCGAAAGGGTTATATGCGCAAAATCACGAATCACCAAGATGCAGCGCTGGCATTAGCTGAATTTATCAACGACCACCCCTCTCTTTTTATCCTGACTGGTGCGGGGGTTAGCACTGATTCTGGAATACCAGATTATCGGGACGAAAAAGGAGACTGGAAGCGAAAGCAACCCGTCCAACACCAAGACTTCATGACCAGCGCAGCGACGCGTCAGCGTTATTGGGGGCGAAGCTTAATTGGATGGCCGATTATACGAGACGCTAAGCCCAACACTTGTCATCAAGCCTTGACTGAGCTTGAGCAGTTAACACATTTGCATTTATTGGTGACACAGAATGTTGATCGGCTGCATCAGGCTGCTGGCAGCCAAAAGGTGATTGATCTGCATGGACGCTCAGACCGTGCGATTTGCATGAATTGTGGCTTTCAATGTCCGCGTGACGAGATACATCATCGCTCAGCCCTTCTTAACCCTGATTTTTTGCATTTCACAGCAACAGCTGCCCCCGATGGCGATGCAGACCTGGATACAGACTTTTCTAACTTTGATGTTCCAGACTGCCCAAAATGCGGAGGAATTTTAAAACCGGATGTTGTCTTTTTTGGTGACAATGTGCCTAAGCAGCATGTTGAAACTGCATTATCGGCTCTTGAAGCCAGCGATGCGATGCTGGTGATCGGCTCATCATTGATGGTCTATTCGGGTTATCGCTTTTGCAAACGAGCGCAAGAATGGAATAAGCCAATTGCGAGCCTGACCTTAGGAAAAACACGAGCGGATGATATTACTCATTTAAAATTGAGTGCTAAAATTGATCAGACCCTGATCGCCACTCTAGCACTCATTAAATGATGATCACTTGATGTGACGTCCTCCATCTAATGGCAACGTCCTGCCTGTAACATAAGTACTTGCCAACAAATATTCCACAGCGCGAATGAACTCATCTGCACCGCCTTCTCTTTGCAGGATAGATTTTGCACGTGCTTTTACTTTGTATTGGTTATCATCTGTTTCATTGAAGAGCATCAACGCCGGTGCAATTGCATTCACTTTAACCTTGGGTGCCAGTAACTGAGCAAACGACAAGGTCATGTTCGCCAAAGCCGCCTTACTTGCGGCATAGGCGATATGCTTTTGGCTGCCCTTTTCTGCAACATAATCGGTTACATGAATAATGTCAGCCATACCGTCACTGGCTTGCAGTAACGCACTAAGCTCAAGATTCATGACATAGGGCGCATTGACGTGCACCTGCATCATATACTCAATGGTTTCAAAGTGACGACCTGTATCGGATTCAGGTAGCCAGTCAGACGCGTTGTGGATTAGCGCATCTAACCTTGCATGTCTATCTTTAATTTTTCCAATAAAATCATTAACTTCTTGCTGGATCTTAAAGTCAACTTTATAGGCCTCCATGCCCAAATTACGTAATGTTTCAATCACAGGCGTTTCTGTACGATAAGTGCCTATTACCTGCCATCCCTGTTCAAGAAGCCGAGTTGACAAAACAAGTCCTAATCGACGCCCAACCCCTGTAATGAGAACAACCTTACTCAATTGACTCTCCTCCAAAATTAGCGCAAAAACTCAGCACGTGTATGTAGGTTAGTTTTGAATATCCCCCCCAACGCAGTGGTTGAGGTACTGGAATTGACATCCTGAACCCCGCGAGATTTTACGCAGTAATGGGTTGCCTTGATCGAAACGGCGACATTATCTGTTTCGAGCAAAGCCTGAAGTGCGACAAGAAGTTGCTGGGTTAGGCGCTCTTGCACCTGAGGGCGTTGAGCAAAAAACCGCACGATTCGATTGATTTTTGACAGACCGATAATTTTGGTTGCAGGCAAATAGGCCACTGTAGCAGTGCCATCAATCGTAATAAAATGATGCTCACAAGTACTGGTCAAACTAATGTCTGATACTCGAACCATTTCATCGAGTTTCATCTTATTATCGATAACGGTTATCTTAGGAAAGTTTTGATAATCCAGTCCGGAAAAAATCTCTTGCACATACATTTTTGCAATGCGATGAGGCGTTTCAGCCAAACTATCATCGCTTAAATCTAAACCTAATGTTGCAACAACCTCGGTCATTAAACCCTTGAGGCGCTCATACTTTTGCTCGGGCGACATTCCTGTATCCAGCATAGGGGTTTCCAACCCTCTATCGAACAGTGCTTTTTGTACTAAAGCGGCTTCTTTTGAAATCATGATTCGACCTCTCACCTGAGCCAAACAGTTCAGGACTTGTGGTATTGAAGGGTTAATGATACGGAATCTGCAAATCTCAGTGCATGAGGCTTATCAACCGTCACCTGTGCATGGGTAACACAGGCAGGCTCTGCACAAATCTGTAAGACATCTGCAACTAATTTTTCCAATAACAAGAATTGCCCCTCTTCAACATGCTGAATAACTTTTTTGGTGATCTGTTTGTAATCCAGTGCAGCGGACACATTATCCGACAAACAGTCCTGACTGGTTGGATAGTGAATCTCAGCGTTGATCACAACATCCTGTTTTTTTTCACGCTCATCTGGATTGAATCCAATATAGGTCCGCAGACGCAAGTTAGTGATCTTGATGATCGCATTACTGATAGACATAATGAATCTCCGTGTTTTTTCACTAGTACGCAGTCTGCCACGAAAGTAGACCATTTTACTCGGATATTTTTTAACATCCCAGTCATAATTCATTTCTTTTCTAAAAATGAAGGTCAAATATTATACGCTCTTTTTCATCCAAGACTGTATTTATGTTATTTATGACGAAGATTAAATACTTTTATCGCGCATAAATGACGCTTTTAAGCGTATTTTGCTGCGACACACCCATCTGAGCACTCGTAAAATTTTGTATTCGATACTCGACAATCGAAAGGGTTTTGTCTATCGTTGAATCCGAGTTCGACGGAACTCACTCGGCTGAAACATCGGCCAGCGTCGCTCGGACGGTTCCGGGCGCTTACGTATAAAGAGAGACTTACATGTCAAAACCACGTCGTTTCGAGCGCATCGAGCGCTTACCTCCTTACGTTTTTAATATCACAGCTGAACTCAAGATGGCTGCGCGCCGTCGTGGCGAAGATATTATTGATTTGAGCATGGGTAATCCTGATGGGGCCACACCACCGCACATCGTAGACAAACTCTGTGAAGTGGCACAACGTCCCGATACCCATGGCTATTCGACCTCACGTGGCATCCCGCGCTTACGTCGCGCCATTAGCCACTGGTACCAAGAGCGTTATCAGGTGGATATTGACCCTGAGCACGAAGCGATTGTCACCATTGGCTCCAAGGAAGGTCTGGCACATCTGATGTTAGCCACTCTTGATCGCGGTGATGGCGTACTTGTACCCAACCCAAGCTACCCTATTCATATCTATGGGGCAGTGATTGCAGGTGCTCAAGTTCGTTCAGTGCCGTTGATTCCTGGAATGGACTTTTTTGAAGAATTACAGCGTGCCATCAAAGAAAGTATTCCTAAACCCAAGATGATGATTTTAGGGTTTCCATCCAACCCTACGGCTCAATGCGTTGAGTTAGATTTTTTTGAACGTGTGATTGCTCTGGCCAAAGAGCATGATATTTTAGTCGTTCATGACCTCGCCTATGCCGACATTGTCTATGATGGCTGGAAAGCGCCCTCTATTATGCAAGTTCCGGGGGCGAAAGATGTCGCAGTGGAGTTTTTCACCTTATCAAAAAGCTACAATATGGCCGGTTGGCGTATTGGCTTTATGGTTGGCAACCCCGAACTGGTGAATGCGCTTGCCCGCATCAAGAGCTATCACGACTACGGCACCTTTACCCCCCTACAAGTTGCAGCCATCGCTGCGCTTGAGGGCGATCAGCAATGTGCAAAAGACATCGCCACCAGTTATCAGAAACGGCGAGATGTATTGGTTAAAGGCTTGCATGAAATCGGCTGGATGGTTGAAAAACCCAAAGCATCAATGTACATCTGGGCTAAGATTCCCCAACCTTATGCAGACTTAGGCTCACTGGAGTTCTCCAAAAAGCTCTTAGCAGAAGCGAAGGTGTGTGTATCGCCGGGGGTTGGCTTTGGTGATTATGGCGATGATCACGTGCGCTTTGCATTGATCGAAAATCAAGACCGTATTCGCCAAGCCCTACGCGGTATAAAAGCAATGTTCCGTGCTGATGGTTTGCTTTCATCCAGTAAATCTTCAAGCTAAAGGCCGCAGGTTCGAACAAGACTCACGCTGTTGATCTTTTCGAACCTATTCAGTCAACCCTTCATACACTATAAGACCATGACTCAACAAACACTTTTAATGAATCAAGAAGAGATGACTGCCTTTTTGCAGGATGTCTATCCACAATTTAATGGCGAAGTTGCCGACATCACGGAAGACTATGCCTTGTTACGCCTGCCGATCGATAACACGCATGTACGACCTGGCAACACCGTTTCAGGCCCCACGATGATGGCATTGGCAGATGTCGCACTTTATGTGGTGATTCTATCTAGAATTGGGCCAGAAGCACTAACCGTGACCACAGATTTCACCTGTCACTTTTTAAACAAACCCAGCGCAAACGCTGCGCTCATGGCAAAAGCCACCATCCTAAAATTAGGCAAGCGCTTGGTCATTGGTGAGGTGGAGCTTTACAGTGAGGGAGAGGAAGAGTCCATGGTGGCACATGTTGTCAGCACCTACTCTATTCCTCCCCGTAAATAAACGTCTTTCTTATGCCTTGATCAGCCGCTCCAGTGCTTGATCAAGTGTCTCGTTCCGTTTCGCAAAACAAAAGCGCACCCATCGTAACTCTGGAGGCGCTTTTTGATAAAACACCGACAAGGGGATCGCAGCGACCCCCACCTCTTTAACCAACCAATGCACAAACTCAACATCTTCAACATCACGGATGCTTGAGTAGTTCATTAGTTGAAAATACGTTCCTTGTGATGGCGTAAATTGGAAGCGGCTATCTTGCATGCCGAGATTAAAACGATCCCGTTTCGCTTGATAAAACTCACCTAAGATCTGATCATGCTCCTTGTCCAGGTTTAGGTAATCTGCCAAGGCGTATTGCATGGGCGTACTGGTGCTAAAGGTGAGAAACTGATGGACCTTACGAAACTCAACCGACAAAGCCGCCGGTGCAACGCAATAGCCAATTTTCCAACCTGTAATATGGTAGGTTTTGCCAAACGAAGACACAATAAAACTGCGCTCAGCCAATGCCTCATAACGATGCAAACTTAAGTGATGACGCCCATCAAACAGGATATGCTCATACACCTCATCAGCCAATATCAAGATATCCGTGTTTTCAACCAGAGCCTCCAAGGCCGCAATATCTTCGACAGATAACGTCGATCCGCTTGGGTTATGAGGTGAGTTAAGAATAATCATGCGTGTGCTCGCGGTGATCGCTTCACGCACGTTGTCCCAATTGATTGAAAAATCATATGAGTCCAGTTGAATATGTTTCGCTACGCCGCCGTTAAGCAGGATCGCAGGCTCATAACTGTCATAGGAGGGATCGAACACGATGACCTCATCACCCGGCCTAACGGTCGCTGCAATGGCTGCAAAGATGGCTTCTGTTGCACCTGAAGTGACTGTCACTTCAGCTTGAGGGCACACCTTGCGTCCATAGCAACGCTGAATCTTATCGGCAATGGCCAAACGTAAAGGCTCCACCCCTGTCATGGGCGCATATTGATTCATGCCTTTTTTAATGTATTCCCCGACACGATCAAGAAGCACCTGTGGCCCCTCAAAATCAGGAAATCCTTGCGATAAATTAATGGCCTGATGGTCTGATGCAAGTTGTGACATTTGGGTAAAAATTGTTGTACCTACCTGAGGTAAACGCGATGCAGGGTAACGCATGAAATACTCCATTGCGGGAACACATTTAACTCGAATGATACCCTGCGCTCAGATAAAATGCTCGTTTGGATTGTATCTGAGACCTAAACTATGCCTAAAGCTGTTGAACTAAAACGCGGACACGTGATTGAAATTAACTCTAACCTTTACATTGTCCAAAACGTCGATGTTAAAAGCCCATCTGCCCGTGGAGCAGCCACACTGTATAAAGTCCGCTTTGCACAAGTCCCTAGCGGACGTAAGCACGAGGAAACCTATGTCGGTGATGATATTGTCAAGGATGTTCAACTTGAGCGTCGCAAAGTCTCTTTTTTGTACAAAGAGGATGACTTGTACACCTTTATGGATCTAGAAGATTACAGCCAATACACCATTAACAGCGATATCATTGCACCTCAGATTGACTATTTAACAGACGGAATGGAAGGGTTAATGGCCCTGTTGGTCGATGGCAATATGATTGCTCTGGATATGCCAGTTACAGTGGTGATGGAAATTGTTGAAACTGTACCCGGCATGAAATCAGCTAGCGCAACAGGGCGCACCAAGCCTGCTATTTTGGCTACCGGCTTAGAAATTCAAGTCCCAGAATATATAGAACCCGGTGAAAAAGTTAAAGTTAACACAGAAACTGGCAAGTTCCTGTCACGCGCTTAATCCTATCTGTGCTTAGTAGAAACCACGTAACCCCCGCCCGCCTTTATGCCCTTTAGGGTATTTATGCCCTAAAGGTACTGTAGGGCGGAGGACAGCCAAACGCGGCTTTGCCTAAGCACATCCCTCCTTCTCTTTTTAATCGTCTTTCTTTCACTGAATGTGTCTTTTGCTTGATTTTACCAAAAAGACTGTATATAAATACAGTAACTGTATAAATGATCAGTATTGAGGGAATAAACGATGTACTCAACCTATACTGCGATCGAATGCATTTCTGCCGATGCTCGACTTGTTCGCCCCGCGCTTGAAAAAGTCGCACATCAAGAAAAGTGGATCACCCTGATTTCACCACCAAAAGACTACCCCGACGTACATCTGCTCTTAGATGCTGGTGTACATCCTAATAGCGTACGAATGATTCATTATGATCAAAAAGAATTATGTGCTCTGGCCTGTCAAGCCGCAGAAAATGGCCTTAGCAGCCTAGTCATGCTGTGGGTAAATACACCTCTAAAGCAGCACGAAATGCAAGCACTACAACGTGCAAGCCAACTTGGTAACTGCATGTCATTGGTCTTTAGAAAAGCACAGACCACTCAGCATTACCAATACCCTTTATGGGAAGATAGAACTCGACCCAGCCCTGCGTCTCTTGCTTAAAGATGCTTGCTCAGTAGTAATTGGAGATCCTTTTCTGATAACTCGCCCAGATGACTTGCCAACAAGTACCCTTCACGAGAATAAAACAGTGTTGTTGGCAGCCCTCTGACATTCATATGATGCAAAGCCTCTTGACGAGGGTCTAGCCAGAGATGTTGAAAGTAAAGCTGGTTGGTGCTTAAAAACTGATTGATGGCAGGTACGGTTTCACCTTGATTAATCAAAACAACTGAGACCCCCTCTTTCATTGCATAGTCCTGAAGCAAGGGCATCTCACGAACACAGGGTGGACACCAAGTTGCCCAGAAATTGACGATCAACAGATCGCCCTTTACATCTGAAAATGAAGCAGGCTGTCCAGAAAGGCTGGCCAAGACAAGCTGCTCTGGTAAGGGCTCTTTCGACAAGAACTGCACGTAAATACTCACACCTACCGCGAGTATTAGTGCAGATATGCCAAGGGGTTTTAAAAGCTTCATAGATGCGATTTCACCAAGGGAGGGAGAGTTTTGGCTCCACCAAAACTCTCCTTACAACAAATACCCGTTAACCCGATATAAATCTTGGGCTAATACCTAGATCCCAGAGAACAACAGTCGATGCGAGCATACTCACCAATACCACCATACCCACGGTTAAAATAGAGGTTGAAAACATAAAACCACGATCTGCTGGTATATTCATCAACTCAGGAACACCTGAGTACAGAATATACACCGTATAGGCTAAAGCAAGAAGCCCAACACCCACCACAAACCAGAGCATCGGCCATAAGCCTGTGATGCCAGCTAAGAGTAAGGGAGTCGCTGTACAGGTTGCCAGTACCATACAGTGAGCAAGATCAGACTGTGCTCCATAGGTTTTTTCCATCCAATGAATGACGTTAGCAATAAATGCCACGCCAATTAATAACGCAATATAAAAGACAACCGCTATCATAAATGCACTATCGGTCGTTAACTTGACATAACTGCCTGTTCCAACACTCCAACCCACTTGCGTTGTTCCAATAAAGAAACTGACAGGTGGGATCGCGCACAGCCACACCAAAACATGTGTGTAGCACTCTTGAATGGTATAGCGCCTTTCTCGGATCATTTTCCAGATATTTTGCTGATGAAACATCACACCACTGATTTGCTGCAGTAACATAGTTTCGCTCCTTGGAGGGTGGTCACCACTCCTTTTCTGTTGATCGCATGACTGCTCATTTTGTTTTTATTTTCGTGTTACTTAATATCGAGTGATACATTATGTTATACGTTTTAGACTCCGCTTAAGTTTAGACAACCAAGAAAAAATAATGATCAAATAATAACCAGCAAAATAAGTATAGAAGATAGCGAATAGAAAACCAAAAAGCAGACAAGGGTGCCGTTGGATCATCCCCTTTCCATACTTTCCAGTTGTAATACATGAACTTAATGTTTAGCAGCAGCGCTCCACCTAGATATATCCAGCTGCTCATTCCTGAAGCAACAGGCATAAGAGTTGCCGCGACAGTCAACCATCCATACAGCCAAATTTGCAGTCGTGTGAACTCATTGCCATGAGTGACTGGCAACATAGGCACACCCGCCTTGGCGTATTCTTCTTTCTTATGGATCGCTAATGCCCAGAAATGTGGCGGCGTCCAAGCAAAAATGATCAAAACCAATAACAATGCATCGGCATGAAGCTGCCCCGTCATTGCGGTCCAACCCAACAAAGGCGGTGCGGCACCAGCCAAACCTCCTATGGTAATATTTTGTGGCGTTGCCCATTTCAAAAAAGCGGTGTAAACCACGGCATAGCCTAATAAAGCACCCGCTGTGAGTAATGCGGTGAGAGGGTTGACTTCAATCCAAAGCAAACTAATACCCGATATAGATAACGCCAAGGCATAGAGAGCGGCCTGCCAGCTTTTAACGCGCCCTTCTGCAACAGGCCGCCTAGAAGTGCGCAGCATGAGTTTATCTAAACGCTGATCCAATAAGTGATTAAATGCAGCCGCACCCATTGAGGCCATGCCGATCCCCAATAATCCCAATAAGGCCGTCACTGGGTCCGGAACTCCAGGAACAGATAGCGCCATACCCACTGCAGCACATACGAGCATCACAACTACCACTCGCGGTTTTCCTAGTTCAAAGTAATCACGAGCGAGCGCTCTTCCCGACGCAAAATCCCATTTATGAGCAATGAGCAAATCCGAATTACGCATGAGAGACCTTCCTGTAAGTAACGGGACTGTAGGAAACTTGAGTGATCGCCAAACGCCACCCTGTTCGCAATAAACACAACAACAATATGGCGGCACCCGCTGTATGCATCAGCGCAACAGAGAGAGGGAGCGAAAACAGAACAAGCACTATGCCAAGTGTGATTTGCAGTGCGTAAATCCCAAGCATTAACTGAGTAATACCCTTAATGGAAGGTTGCTTGGTGCGGCCAAAATTCCACAACATCAGTAATGCGATACCAACTCCTAAGGCACCGATACGATGCGTGTAATGAATGGCCGTTCGTGCCCCCGCATGAAGTTGGCCATATAAGTAATTCGGTCCTACTTCTTGGGTAATATGAAAGCCTTCATTAAAGTCCATATAACTTGGCCACCATTCGTTGTTGCAGGTCGGAAATCCTGTGCAGGCGATACCCGCATAATTACTGGATGTCCAACCTCCCAATGCCACTTGCAAGGTCAATATTAAAATGGCTGCCCACCAAACTCTTGGCAATGACGAGCGCTTAAACTGCTGATGCTGACAAGCGCCTAAACGGCACCTAAGCCAAAAAAAGATGGCTAAAACGGTAAAGCCACCCAGTAGGTGAAGTGTCACCACTTGTGGCCAAAGTTTGAGAGTCACGGTCAATGCACCAAACGCGCCTTGAATACAAATCACTAATAGCAACAATACGCTGACGGCAACAGGATAGCCCCGTAAATGACGATTTTTCCAAGCTAGAACGACTAAAACAATTGCCAAAAGCCCTAGCGATGAAGCCAAGTAGCGATGAATCATCTCAACCCAGGCCTTAAAAGGATCTAGTGGTATATGGGGTGCAAAATCACTGGCTCGCTCTGCATTGGGAACAACTAGGGCTCCGTAGCATCCAGGCCAATCAGGACACCCCAGCCCTGCATCGACTAACCGCGTCCAAACACCTACTAAAATAACAATAAACGTAAATACGATACCCACGCTGCTCAGGCGCATTGCCATGTTGAGCTTGGCTAATGAAGACTCATAGGAAAATGAGTTTGAATCCATGTATCACCCCGATTTATAATTGTTTTTGGCGATCTCTACTAAGACTAGATCAAATACGGACGTTCACCAGCTAAATGTAAAACTTATTTTTCTGGGTTGCGCTTTAAGAGTCGCTCTAAGTCCTTATGGACACTGCGTGCATCGACCTGCGCGGGGTACTCTGTAACGATCTGACCCTGTGGGTCAACGAGCCAAACTCTATAGGCGTCATGCCAGTCGGGCGCTTCGCCTTCCCACAAGGTTGCGATTTCACCCGGTAACAAGTCAGTATCAGAGCCAATACGCAAGCGCAGAACCCGTTCAGCTTGACGCCCTAATGCTCGATGCATTCGCCACCACTTATCGGCTTCTGCTAAGCAGGTTTCATCACAGACCTGATGGGTTGACCAAACAAGCCACCACTGGGATTGATCAGGAAGCTGACCAATAGGCCATTGGCTTAGATCGGGACGATCATGACCTAAATTCCCATGGGCAACCTGATGCTCGGGTATTCCTATTTGCCAATGCAACATCGCCCATGCCATCGGCATAGGGGCACCAAGAACCAGTATCAGGCCTAGCAGCTTTAAACGATTCTTCACGACTCTCTCCTCGCTTCTTTCGACATCACACGAAACCCAAGCACCGCAACAAACACACATAATCCGGATAACATGAGCCATTGAACGGCATAGGCTTGATGACGCTCAGGTGGCATTTGGTTTGGAGTCCACCAAGGCTGCAATACACCATCGCCTTCTGTTTGATGGATCACGCCTTCAAATACTCGATCACCCAGATGTTGCCAAGCCATTAAATCAATCGACTGCAAACGCGCACCCTCACGGTTGACGCCAAGCACTAACTGTCGTCCTAAATCCGTTTGCCAACGTCCGGCAAGAGTGACCTTACCCGATGGAGTCTCGACCACAGGGTCGATACGGCGATCAACCGACGTAGGAATAAACCCTCTCTGAACTAACCACCATTGATTTTGGTCTGTCATAAGCGGGGTTAGAACTGCAACACCGAGCTGGCCTTGATAGATACGGTTGTCTAGCCAAAGTGTTTCAGCGGCTAAAAACTCACCTGTTAATGAGACTTTGCTCCAAGAAGGGGGGGCTGTTTGAGGCTGCACAATCACGGGGGCCGATAGCAAAGCCTGTTCTATTTGCGTCTTCTCAGCTGCTCGTGCCCACTGCCATTGAGCCAACGCCAACCCGAGCAGCATTAACGTCGTCCAAAATGACCACCATACAATCCATTTAAAATGAAGCTTGACCCAACCTGTTTTATTTGTTCGACTTACAGGACTCAACGCCATCGGCGATAAACACTTGGAGTCTTTCATGCTAAAAGTCCTTATTGCACTTGTGTTTTTAGCAATGCTCATCAGCTTAAGCCTGAGCGCAGGCTTTTTACTCAAAGACCCTGGCTCATCCACTCGAGTACTGACTTCATTAAAGGTACGGGTCAGTTTAGCCTGCTTACTGCTTTCGTTACTGGTCTACGGTTTTATGTCGGGCCACTTGGGTTGATCCGTTAAAAGACGTACACAAATAGAAACAAGCCGATCCAAACAACATCAACAAAGTGCCAATACCAAGCCCCTGCTTCAAATGCAAAGTGCTGATTTGCACTAAAGTGCCCTCGCCTCACACGAAGCAACATCACCAATAACACAATGGCACCGATGGTGACATGCACGCCATGAAAACCCGTTAATAGAAAGAAGGTAGAACCATAGATACCCGCTTGGAGAGTTAAGCCTAATTGCGTCCAGGCTTCCACGTATTCAATCCCTTGAATCACCAGAAAAACAAACCCCAACACCAACGTGACGATTAACCACCGAGTGAGCTTAGGTCGGTTATCCTCTTTTAACGCATGGTGCGCAATGGTCAGTGTGACGCTAGACGAAACCAACAATAATGTATTGATAAGGGGTAGCGTCCAAGGGTTAATAACCGCATTAGGTCCGCCAATACTGGGATCTGGGGTATTCATTAATGGCCAACTGGCGGTAAAGTCGGGCCACAACAGCGCCGTGATTCCTTTCGCACCTTGCCCATCTAGCCATGGGAGTGCAAAGACACGAATATAAAACAAGGCACCAAAAAAAGCGGCAAAAAACATCACTTCCGAGAAAATAAACCAGCCCATCCCCTGCCGAAATGAGCGATCCATTTGCGCATCATACAAACCGCCCATCGACTCATTGACGACGTCTCTGAACCAGCCGTACATGACCAAAGCAATGCCCACAACACCTGCCAACAAAAAGGGTAAACCAGAGCCATAGCTCATTAAAGAGCCCGCTCCCACTGCGGTTAAACCTAAGACAGCAACAGCAATGATCGGCCATTTACTGGTGGGTGGAACATAATATTGACTACTCACGGTAACCTCCTTGGGCAACCACCTCACTCATGGGGTAAAGGGTATAGGCAAGCGTTAATGTTTGGATGTCCGCTGGTAACGCAGGGTCAACTTGAAAAACCAATGGCAACTCAATGGACTCGCCCCCTTCAAGCCACTGCTCCTGGAAGCAAAAACACTCCATTTTTCTAAAATGCCGAGCCCCTTGTGAAGGGCTCACACTCGGTACAGCTCGACCCGAACTGCGAACATCACTGGTATTGGTAAAACGAAAACGCGCTTGTGCAATTTCACCAGGATGAACTGCAATGACTTGATCTAGAGCCTCTAAACGCCAAGGCAATCCAGTTCCGCTTCGTGTGACCAATTGCACACGAACCCATCGAGTTTCATCACGCCCCTGAGCACTCATCACTTGAGCCGAGGTCGCCGTTTTGCCATTCAACCCTGTGACTTCGCAAAACACGTCATATAAGGGCACAAGCGCAATCGTAAACAACACCATGCCCATCAACGCCCAGAGTGTTTTTCGTACCGTGCGTTTAACGCCCACATCAGAACTCTGTGACTTAGACACAGCGACCTCCCCATTAATGTCGACTCGGAGAATCAACTTCAGGTACAAATTTAGGTGGCGTTTCAAAAGTATGTATCGGTGCAGGACAGGGTACCGTCCACTCCAAACCTTCGGCACCTTCCCATGCTTTGGCGGGTGCTTTTTCACCGCCGCGAATTGCTTTTACTAATACCCAAACAAAAATCAATTGCGAGAAGCCAAACAAGAAACCACCTATGGATGAGATCATATTAAAATCAGCAAACTGCAAGGCATAGTCTGGAATACGACGTGGCATGCCTGCGAGACCTGAAAAATGCATAGGGAAAAAGGTTAAGTTGACGCCAATCACCGATAACCAGAAATGCCAACGCCCTAAGGTTTCATCGGCATAATGGCCTGTCCATTTCGGCATCCAGTAATAGGCTCCTGCTAAAATAGCAAAGAGTGCTCCCGGCACTAACACATAGTGAAAATGGGCCACCACAAAATAGGTATCATGGTATTGGAAATCGGCTGGCACGATCGCAAGCATCACGCCCGATAGACCGCCAATCGTGAACATCACAATAAAGCCAAGTGCAAAGAGCATCGGGACTTCGAAGCTGATCGACCCTCTAAATAAAGTCGCTATCCAGTTAAAGACTTTCACCCCAGTTGGAACCGCGATTAACATGGTGGAATACATGAAAAACAATTCGGCGGTCAACGGAAGCCCCACCGTGAACATATGATGGGCCCAAACAACAAAGGATAACAGCGCAATGGAGGCAGTTGCATACACCATTGACGCATAGCCAAATAAACGTTTGCGCGCAAAGGTAGGGACAATTAATGATACGATACCGAAGGCGGGTAATATCATGATGTACACCTCAGGATGGCCAAAAAACCAGAATAAATGCTGGAATAAAACTGGGTCTCCGCCCCCTGCTGCATCAAAAAAGCTGGTGCCAAAATTTATGTCCAATAACATCATTGTCACGACCCCGGCTAACACAGGCATTACGGCAATTAACAAGAAAGCCGTGATGAGCCAAGTCCAGACAAATAAAGACATGTCCATCAAGCGCATACCGGGTGTGCGCAAGTTTAGAATCGTCGCAATAATGTTAATAGCACCAAGAATAGAGCTTATCCCCGCCAAGTGGATCGACATGATGAAAAAGCTGGTTGATGGCGGCGCATAGGTCGTTGATAAAGGCGCATAGAAGGTCCAACCAAAGTTCGGCCCACCTCCTTCCATTAACAAGGTTGATAATAGGATCCCAAATGCGACGGGCAGTAACCAAAAACTGAAATTATTGAGCCGGGGCAGTGCCATATCCGGCGCACCAATCTGCATGGGAATCATCCAGTTGGCCAGTCCAACAAATGCCGGCATAATCGCGCCGAAAACCATGATCAATCCATGCATCGTCGTCATCTGGTTAAAGAACTCAGGCTGCACATACTGCAACCCGGGTTGAAATAACTCAGCCCGAATAACCAAAGCCATGGATCCACCAACAAACAGCATCAGCAGCGAAAAAAGCAAATATAGGGAGCCTATTTCCTTATGGTTAGTGGTTAATACCCAGCGCATAATGCCCGTTGGCATCTGAGCAGGGTGATGTCCATGCTCAGCAGTACCAACATTTGGCTGAAGAACCGCGTGCGTTGATTCAGATGCCATCTCACTCACCTCTTATTATTGTGAACCCAACAAATCACGGATTTCAGCGGGTTGAACGCTATCGGCAGTATTGTTGCCCCAAGCGTTTCGCTCGTAGGTAATGACTGCGGCCAATTCAGCAGGAGAAAGTGTCGTTCCAAATGCAGGCATTGGTGTACCTGTTTTGCCATAAAGCACAATATCAATATGTGCTTGTCGAGCGCTGGGGTCGATGGAAATTCCAGTCCCAGCTAGCGCAGGGAATATAGGAGGGAGGCCTTTTCCATCCGGTTGATGGCAAGCGGCGCAATAGGTATTGTAGGTACCTTCGCCCCGCTCCATCAACTCACCCAATGCCCACTCCCTGTCTGCACCCTGTGCTTCGGTGATAGCAGCTTCACGCTTGCTTGCCAACCATGCCACATACTCTTCTTCCGACACGGCTTTAACCTCAATCGGCATAAATCCATGGTCACGACCGCACAACTCAGCGCACTGGCCTCGATAGACTCCAGGTTCATCAATTCGCGTCCAAGACTCATTAATAAACCCAGGTATAGCATCCTTTTTAACTGCTAAATCAGGCACCCACCAAGAATGAATAACGTCATTTGCCGTTAACAACAATCGAATCTTTCGACCCACCGGAACCACCATCGGCTCATCGACTTCCACTAAGTAAAAATCGCCTCGCTCTTCTTGGCCATAAATTTGTTCTCTGGGTGTTGATAAATTGCTAAAAAAACTGACATCCTCACCTAAATACTCATAACGCCAACGCCACTGATACCCTGTCACCAAAATATCAATATCTGCATTGCTCGTGTCGTACATCTTTTTTAAAGTAGCGGTGGCCGGAATCGCCATCACCACCAAGATCACCATCGGAATGGCTGTCCACATGACTTCGACAAAGGTATTTTCATGGAAGTGTGCGGATTTAGCGCCTTGAGTACGGCGATACTTAAACAAAGACCAAAACATGACACCAAAGACAATCACCGCAATTGCGATGCAAATCCAAAGAATCGTCATGTGGAGATGAAAGACTTCCTGACTTATGTCCGTAACGCCCATCGGCATATTCCAACCCGATGAGGTATTAATTGAAGACGCATGAACATTGCCAATTAATGGCAATAACGCAAATCCGAGAAATGCCGCGATTGTAAGCCGGATCATCACTCCCTCCTTTTATTGTTATCAATCAGGAAATGAAGCCAAACATGTTGAATGCATTGAGTCTAAGACAGGAATCTAGAACGCGCAAAAAAATAATTGATTATTTTGCAGCCAGATGCGCAACGAGTGCGACCAAGAGAACAAAGATGATTGTCATCACAATGCCTACCCCTACATAGGGCCAAGGCGATGAGCGTTGAAAATCTTTACGCCGATTTTGATCCGATTGCACGCCAAAAAAAGCAGCGAGCACCGATTTAATGATGTCTAACATAGCAAGTCACCACTCAGTCTGAGAGTAGACTTGAGTATTACCCACGGAATAGTAAAGCGCAAAGTGTCGACTAAGGTAGTTTAAGCACCAATACACCTGCGCGTTGATTAATCTCGAGATTACGCATGAAGCTCATCCCTAACAAAACAATATCTGACGACATATGGGGATTGATATGGCCTTCGACCAACTGCATTTGAATTCCACCGAGCTGGACTGTGTTGAGCTGTGTCTGATACACCGAAACAATTCCGTTCGCAGTACTGACTCTCACTGTTCGTCCAGGTTTAAGACCAACCTTCTTTGCGACTCCCTCAGGCACACTAACAGTTGTTGCTCCTGTGTCTAATAAAAAGGTAACGGGGTGCCCATTGATAAACCCAGGAGCGATATAATGGCCGTTTCGATTGCTTTGCAATACCACTTCGGAGCCTACTTCAAGATCGATAACGGCCAAATTACGATTAGGATTATTACGCTGATCTAAATATCCCGAGAAGTATAAAGACAATAGAACCAACAACATGATCCAAAATGCGGCTTGAAAAAACCGTGTCATTCGATGTTGTGTTGATGCGGATTCGGCCACCTGAACTCCTAGTCAAAACTATGAATTAAACTCTAGGGATTGCATTGAAATAGATCAAGCAACAAACTAAGTGTAAATCCACCAAACGATTGTCTGTTAGCAATCTAGATGGGCGATACTATGGTTATGTTGATTAGAATGCATTTTAAGTATTTCGTTCGATTTTTTTGCTCTGATAGACCTATGTCAGATCGAGACCAACATAGCATTCCAAAACGAAGACGACTGCCTGATTTATTGAGATAAAAAAACATATAGTTCGACCTAACAAATATCTCCAACAAAAGAGACATAGAGAAGTATGAATCAAAAAGAAATAGATTTTTTTCGTCCAAAACATAGACGCATTTTAGCCATTCTTCTATGCTTATTTTGGACAGCAGTTGAATGGTTAACGGGTGCTTATTTTTGGGCTGTCATTGCATCCGCTCTCAGTGCTTATGCCTATTGGAGCTTTTTTTATACGTTTGATGAAAAAGCAAACACTGATAAAAGTTAGTTATTTTGTGTTTGGTTTCACTCTCATCAAGAATTCATGATGAGAGTGAAAAGCACTTATTAAGCCGGTCGTCCCAGCAACAATCGCCAACGACTCACAAGCAAAGCACTGAAAATTAAACAACAGCCGAGTAACTGTATCCCCGTCATCGATTCAGCAAACCAATAAACGCCTAAGATTGAGGCCCATACCGGCTCCAATGTCATAATCACAGCCGCATGACTGACAGGCGCCATGCCCTGAGCTTTGACCTGAATAAAAAATCTCATACAAGTACCAATCAAGATACTCGCCGCGAGCCAACCCAATAACGATTGACTAGGCCAACTGGGAGCCGATTCAAACGCCAAAGATCCTAACAAACCAATAATCCCGGTTACCGACAACTGAATAGCGGTCAATGGCCAAACAGGGAGTTTGGCAGCAAATCGACTGTTCAAGTTAAAGTGTAACGAGAAAAGCAGTGCCGAAGCCAAAAAGAATAGATCCGACGTTGACAGGGAAAAGCCGCCTTCAATGCGCAGAAAAACCAAGCCAATCAGCGCAATACCCATCGCCACCCAGGTGCTACGAGCTGCCTTTTCGCCGAACAGGAGGCGTCCAACAATCGGTATAAATACGACCGCTAAACTTGTCAAAAAAGCCCCTACTCCCATGTTATCAGCAAAGAACAAGCCCATAATCCAAAACATCATGGCGATCCCCATGACGCAACCTGTCAAGAGCGCTCTTCGCCAGGCTTGAGGTGAGAAGGTGCGTAAGCGACTCCATCCAGGAATCGCTAACAAAAGACCTGCACCTAAAAAACGAACACCGATAAAAAACAATGGCTCCATGCCATTTAACGCTTCACGAGAGAATACCCAACTGATTGCTGCCAGCAATGTTACCAACACTAACAGCAAGTCAGAGCGTATCGATTGTTGTGTGACCATGTATGCCCTTACGGCGACTCCCTATAGGTCTGTCATTGGAATTAAGCTTCTGCCATTTCACAGGTTAAACAAATTTCAGAACCACAGACATCAATGCGAACCTCACCACCGCCCTCTGACAACTCACCAAACAATATCATTTCAGCCAAAGGCTTTTTGATTTTTTCTTGGATCAAGCGACGCATGGGCCTAGCCCCCATTTTGTCATCGTAGCCATGCTCTGCCAGCCAACTGCGAGCCGCTTCGGATACATCAAGCACCACAGCTTTATCATCTAATTGAGCTTGCAATTCCGTTAAGAATTTATCTACCACACCCTTAATAATATCCAAGGATAAAGGCTTAAATTGAACGACTGCATCCAAGCGATTGCGGAATTCAGGGCTAAACAGACGCTTAATTGCTTCCATACCGTCAGTCGCATGGTCTTGCTTACTAAACCCGATGGAAGGACGCCCCATGGCCTCTGCTCCAGCATTGGTAGTCATGACTAATACCACATTTCTGAAATCAGCTTTACGACCATTATTATCCGTCAAGGTGCCGTTATCCATCACTTGCAGCAGGATATTGAAGACTTCAGGATGTGCTTTTTCAATTTCATCTAACAACAACACACAATGAGGTGTTTTGGTAATGGCTTCGGTCAGCAAACCACCTTGGTCAAAGCCCACATACCCTGGCGGCGCACCAATCAAGCGCGATACGGTATGTCGTTCCATGTACTCAGACATATCAAATCGAACCAACTCAATCCCTAAAATACGCGCCAACTGGGACGTGACTTCAGTTTTACCTACACCTGTTGGACCTGCAAGCAAGAAGGAGCCTACAGGCTTATTGGGCTCTTTTAATCCGGCACGAGACAACTTGATCGCAGCCGACAGCGTATCAATGGCCTCATCTTGACCCAGCACCACCATTTTGAGGTTGCTATCCAGCTTTTTAAGCTGATCTTTATCGGAAGCTGAGACACTTTTTGGCGGAATGCGCGCTATTTTTGCCACAATCGCTTCGATTTCAGGAACATCAATCACTTTCTTGCGATTTTCAGGTTTCTGCAAACGTTGATAGGCACCACTCTCATCAATAACATCGATCGCCTTGTCTGGCATATGCTTGTCATTAATATAACGATCTGCCAATTCCGCAGCCGATTTTAGTGCAGCATCGGTGTACTCAACTTCATGATGTTCTTCAAAACGTGAACGTAAGCCCTTGAGAATTTGATAAGTATCCGCAACGCTAGGTTCAAGAACATCAACTTTCTGGAAACGTCGTGCTAAGGCACGATCTTTTTCAAAAATTCCTCTAAATTCTTGGAAGGTCGTTGAACCAATGCAACGTATTTCACCAGAACTGAGTAAAGGCTTGAGAAGATTGGACGCATCCATTGAACCACCCGAGGCGGCTCCTGCACCAATGATGGTGTGAATTTCGTCAATAAACAGGACTGATTTGGGTTGATGCCGAATCTCATTAAGCAAATTTTTCAGGCGCTTTTCAAAATCGCCACGGTATTTTGTACCAGCTAACAACGCCCCTAAATCCAGTGAGTAAACAACACTATCAGCAATGATATCCGGTACTTGTTTTTCAACGACAAGTTTCGCCAAACCTTCGGCAATGGCTGTCTTACCCACACCGGCTTCACCCACCAGTAAAGGGTTGTTTTTACGGCGGCGTGACAATATCTGTACGACTCTTTCTACTTCATGATCACGACCAACCAGAGGATCAATACGTCCCAAAATTGCTTGCTGGTTCAGATTAACGGCATAGAGTGATAGAGCACTCTGTCCTTTTTCGGCACTTTCATTACCTTCAGACTCGTCGTTGTTGCGTTGTTCAGACTGCTCGTTTCCGCCCACCTTAGAAATGCCATGGGAAATAAAATTAACAATATCCAAGCGTTCAATACCCTGCTGTTGCAATACATACACAGCATGACTTTCTTGCTCACTAAAGATGGCCACCAACACATTCGCGCCGTTGACATCAGACTTACCAGACGACTGCACATGGAAAACAGCTCGCTGCAACACTCTTTGAAAACCGAGAGTGGGTTGCGTTTCCATGGAGGCAAATGTATCTGACAAAATAGGGGTGGTTTCATCAATAAAATTTTGCAACTGACTGCGCAGACGCGGAAAATCAGCACCGCAGGCCATCAAAACCTCAGCCGCTTCACGATTATCCAACAACGCCAATAGCAGATGCTCAACCGTCATAAACTCATGACGCTTATCTCTTGCTGCCCGAAAGGCAGCGCTCAATGAATCTTCCAGTTCACGATTTAACATGACGGCTACCTCTCTAGACCTGCTCTACTTGACATAATAAAGGATGTTTGTTGGCTTGAGCGTATTGGGTCACTTGTGCCGCCTTGGTCTCGGCAACATCACGTGTGTACACCCCACAAACACCCTTACCTTGTTGATGAACGGCCAACATGATTTGAGTGGCTTTTTCTTCATCAAGATTGAAAAATACCATAAGCACCTCAACCACAAAGTCCATAGGCGTGTAGTCATCATTTAACAACACCACCTTATACATAGGTGGCTTCTTCAGTTTAGGCTTTGTTTCCGCCGTTGCCAATTGACCATCAGAATCTTGGTCGAACGTGTCTCCATCATCTTGGTGTGCCATTACATCTTCCATCTTACTATCGTTATGCATATCACACTCAAAGTCATCATTAAACATAAATTTTGGACTTAGTTCTTTTGTTGGATATCTTTTACGTAATATAATTCAACCCGCAGGAGTGGTATTTAGTATCAGCAGTCCCTGCATGGATGTAAAGACGCGTATCCAGTTTCTTTTAAAACTGTTACTGCTTACGTGTTAAATGTTGAGTTCAGGTCAATCATAGGCCTGAAAAAAAGGGATATTGGGGAGCTAGTTATGAAGACAGGCAAGGTCAAGTGGTTTAACAATTCAAAAGGGTATGGTTTTATCCTTTCAGAATCCTGCGATGAAGAATTGTTTGCACACTTTTCTGCAATTTTATCAGATGGTTATAAAAGTCTGAAAGCTGGACAAGACGTCCAGTTCGAAACTAAGGAGGGCCCAAAAGGATTGCATGCCATCAATATTCGTCTCTTAGAACCTCAGTAATCTGTTAGCTTTTATGAGATAGCAAACACAAAATCTTGTCCTATTTATATATTAATAGGACTTGATAGTTGTATGTGTTTGCCGCATTGCTTACCCTAAGACATCGTCTTAACGGATTCGTTTGTGCTGCCATGTCTAAAATTCTTTTATTCAACAAGCCCTATCAGGTTTTAAGTTGCTTTACGGATCCAGAGGGCCGATCCACGCTATCCGATTTTATTCCCGTTCCAAATGTATATGCAGCCGGACGCTTAGACTATGATTCTGAAGGTTTACTGTTACTCACTCAAGATGGCGCGCTGCAACAGAAACTAACTCATCCTCGTTTCAAACTGCCAAAAACCTATTGGGTTCAGGTTGAAGGTGTGCCCAACGACGCCGCACTTGAGCAACTGCGCAAAGGCGTCATGTTAAAAGATGGCATGACACTTCCCGCCGAGGTTCGCCCCCTATCCGATCCCGACCTTTGGCCACGAAACCCTCCGATTCGTGAACGCAAACATCTGCCAACCTCTTGGATTGAACTGATTATTCACGAAGGGCGAAATCGGCAAGTCAGACGTATGACCGCCGCGGTTGGTTTTCCAACCCTTAGGCTCATTCGCTATGCAATAGGCCCATGGTCGCTAACAAGTCTGCAACCTGGTCAATGGCTAACCACCCACGTCAACTTACCTTCATCAGACGGTAGAAGTTCTGAAGCAACAGCGCACACAAAACGTCTTTCATCCCACAAGCCTGGTCCAGGCTCCCGCAAAAGCGCTAAGAAGCAGAGCACACCCGGAAAATAACTGGTATAATATTCGCTTTATTTTGACAAAGATTACGGCGAGAAATGACTGATCTTTCACAAACCAAAGTGATTGTGGGTATGTCTGGGGGTGTCGACTCTTCAGTTTCGGCTTTGTTGCTGTTGCAACAAGGCTATCAGGTTGAAGGCCTGTTTATGAAAAACTGGGACGAAGACGACGGGACCGAGTACTGCACGGCCAAAGACGATCTAGCTGATGCTCAGGCCGTTTGCAACACACTTGGTATTCCACTTCATACGGCTAATTTCGCAGCAGAGTACTGGGATAACGTCTTTGAACATTTTTTAGCTGAATATAAAGCCGGACGCACACCCAATCCGGATATTTTATGTAACCGCGAAATCAAGTTTAAAGCCTTTTTGGAATATGCTCAATTTTTAGGTGCTGACTTAATCGCCACAGGCCATTATGTCCGTCGCGCGGACGTCAATGATCGCACGTACCTCCTTAAAGGCCTCGACGGCAATAAAGATCAAAGCTATTTCTTGCATTTAGTGGGTGAAGAGCAACTCAGGCTCAGTCTTTTTCCAGTCGGTGAACTGGAAAAATCTGACGTGCGCGCATTAGCTGAACAACACGGGCTCATCACGCACAATAAAAAAGACAGCACGGGCATCTGTTTCATCGGTGAACGTCGCTTCAAAGACTTTCTTCAGCAGTACCTCCCCGCTCAACCGGGTAAAATTGAAACACCCGAAGGGATTGTTATCGGCGAACACACAGGCCTCATGTATTACACCATCGGCCAACGCCAAGGGCTTGGCATTGGTGGCTTAAAAGACTTCTCTGAGGAGCCTTGGTTTACCTGTAATAAAGACCTGGATCGTAATGTTCTAATAGCCGTACAGGGCCAGCAGCATTCGTTACTTTACTCTGAATGGCTAACCTGCAGTGACATTTTTTGGATTAATGGTTCTGAAATGGAACTGCCTTTACGCTGCAAAGCAAAGGTTCGTTATCGCCAAAGTGATCAGGCTTGTCTGATTGAAAAACAAGAAAACGGTTCTTTTTTAGTCACATTTGATGAACCACAACGCGCTGTTACGCCGGGTCAATCCGTTGTATTTTATCAGGATGATACCTGCTTGGGCGGCGCTGTTATTGAAACCACTAGTCGTAGTTTAAGTAGGGTCAGCTAAGCATGTCACGACAGCATGATGAACAAGTAATTGCGCTTGCCGGTGTTTTTCAAGCCGCCAACCTCGTCAGCCAGATTGCACGCCGCGGGATGGTGCCACAAAATAGCTTTGAAACCAGTATCGCCAGTTTATTTATCACCAATCCTGACCTTACCGAAGATATCTTTGGTGGCGTCAGAGATATCCCCTTTAACTTAAGTGTGGGCCTTCGTTCCTTACAAGAGCTGTGTGATAAGCAAAAATCAGAACAAAATGCCGACATGATGCGTTATGCGCTGAGCGCGATACATTTAGAGCGAAAACTAAATGATCGCCCAGATATGCTGCAAACAATTGGTCAGCGCCTTGAGGGTTTACAAACAAAAGCACGGTATTTTAACCCTGATTTATCCGAGCCTTCTGAGACAGAGATCGATCAAGGTGCGTCGTTTAATCCATCCCAATACACACATAGTAATGTGATTGCGGGCCTTGCCTCACTTTACCAAGACACACTGAGCACCTTTAGTTTTCGTGTACAGGTTGGTGGTGATCCAAGACACCTGCAAAATCCTGACAATGCCGCTAAAATTCGTGCGTTATTATTAGCCTCTGTTCGTGCAGCCATGCTGTGGCGTCAGGTCGGTGGAAAACGCTGGCATTTGTTTTTCTTTAAATCCCGTGTGCGTCCTTCTTTAAAAAGAATTATGGCTAAGCACTAATCCTGTAGCTGATTAGTCTTGCCCGCACAAAGACTTTATAACTGTTAAGTAAGTGAGATCGTATTCATGGAGCTTTCTGCCCTAACCGCTATATCCCCTGTCGATGGTCGCTACGGTAGCAAAACCGCAGACCTACGTTCATTTTTCAGCGAATATGGCCTGATCCGCTTTCGTGTCGAAGTGGAAATCCGTTGGTTACAGCAACTCGCGGCGCATCCTCAAATCGATGAAGTTCCAATCTTAAGCCAAGAAGCTAACACTCTATTAAACCAGATTGTCAGCGACTTCAATGAAACAGACGCCGCTCGCATCAAAGCGATTGAAAGCCGCACCAACCATGACGTAAAAGCGGTTGAATACTTCATTAAAGAAAAAATCAGCAGCAATGCCGAACTCAATAGCATCACCGAGTTTGTGCACTTTGCCTGCACCTCTGAAGATATCAACAACCTCTCTCATGCACTGATGCTTAAAAATGGCACTGCATTGCTGTTGGATCAAATGCGCGCGGTTACGGAAGCAATCGTTAAGTTGGCTCACCAGCATGCCGAACTCCCCATGCTGTCACGTACACACGGCCAAACTGCATCGCCCACCACTGTTGGTAAAGAAATGGCGAATGTGGCCTACCGCTTACAACGCCAAATTAAACAAATTGAAGCCGTTGAGTTTCTGGGTAAAATCAATGGCGCGGTCGGCAACTACAATGCTCATCTAAGCGCTTACCCAACCATCGATTGGGCTGCCAATGCAAAAAGTTTTATCGAAGGCCTAGGTTTATCCTTTAACCCCTTTACCACTCAAATCGAACCCCACGATTACATTGCAGAACTCTTTGATGCCGTATGCCGTTTCAACACGATCTTAATTGATTTTGATCGTGATGTTTGGGGCTATATTTCACTGGGTTACTTCAAGCAAAAAACCGTCGCTGGCGAAGTGGGCTCATCCACCATGCCACATAAAGTGAATCCAATCGACTTTGAAAACTCAGAAGGTAATTTAGGCATCGCTAACGCGATCATGCAGCATTTAGCACAAAAACTGCCTATTTCAAGATGGCAGCGTGACCTAACCGACTCGACCGTGTTGCGCAACTTAGGTGTGGGCTTTGGTCACAGTTTAATTGCATATCAAGCCAGCTTAAAAGGCATTTCAAAACTCGAAGCTAACCCACAACGCTTGCATGAAGATTTAGACAATGCTTGGGAGGTCTTGGCTGAACCCATCCAAACCGTAATGCGTCGCTATGCAATTGAAGAGCCTTATGAAAAACTCAAAGACCTGACACGCGGTCAAGCCATGACACGCGACACCCTTCAAGCCTTTATTGCGACGCTTGAAATTCCAGAGTCAGCCAAAACTGAGTTATTGGCACTAACACCGAGTACATATATTGGCAACGCGATATCGCAAGCAAAAGGAATCTAAGCGGCTATGCTGGACAACATCCGTATCGTTCTTGTTGAAACCTTTCATCCAGGTAACATAGGTGCGGTTGCCCGTGCGATGAAAAACATGGGCTTAAGCCAGCTGTATTTGGTCCAGCCTCGGGTCTTTCCAGACCCTGAGGCCACCTCCCGAGCAGCCGGTGCGAAAGATTTGCTGGAGTCAGCTCAGGTTGTAAGCTGTCTCGACGAAGCCATCGCTGACTGCCAATTGATTGTGGGCACCAGCGCTCGCGAACGCACCTTCAATCTCCCCTTGCTCGATTTAGAAGCGGCGGCATCACTCATCCACCAGGAAGCACATTCAGGGCAGATCGCAATACTGTTTGGCCGAGAAACGATGGGCTTAAACAATGCAGAAATGCTGGCATGTAATCGCCACCTGTATATAGATGCCAATCCCGAGTATCCCGTTTTAAATATAGCCCAGGCAGTTCAACTCGTATGTTACGAGCTTTTTAGAACCTACAAAACACCTCAGCAAACTCCAATTGCTGATGCCCCCTATGCACGTCAATCGGAAATGGTGTTGTTCTACGAACACCTAGAAAAGGTGCTGCGACAAACACAATTCATTATTCCTCAACATGAGGGACGCGTTCTCGATAAGATAAAGCGCTATTTTAATCGCTCCCGTCCTGAACGTACTGAACTCAGCATTCTCAGAGGTATTTTGAATTCAGTTGAAGAGAGCCTAGAGCGCAACCAACACCCTTCGCACTCAACGCACTCCAATGATGATCAAGCCTCTTAACCCTGTCTGGACTCTACTCATATGACACCCAACTACCCGCTCGGCAACATGAGCGCAGAAGAATTTTTGCGCGATTACTGGCAAAAGAAACCCTTAGTAATCCGCAATGCTTTAGCAGAGATGCCACCTCCAATCGAGCCTGACGAGTTAGCGGGATTGGCATGCGAAGAGGACGTAGAGTCTCGACTGATCAGCTTTAATCCGTCATTGGATCAATGGTCTATGCGCCATGGCCCCTTCAGTGACGAAGACTTTGCACAACTCCCCCCCTCGGGTTGGACACTCCTCGTGCAAGGCGTTGATCATTGGTCTCCTGAGGCGAACGCCCTTCTGCGTCGCTTCTCCTTTGTACCCAACTGGCGTGTAGACGATCTAATGATCAGCTACGCCACAGACGGTGGCGGTGTCGGACCTCATTACGACAATTACGATGTATTTCTGATACAAGTGAAAGGAAAACGTCGCTGGGAAGTCGGCGGGTTATTTGATGAGCATTCACCACGTCGCGAAGATGCACCCGTCATGATTCTTCCTGAATGGGAAGCACAAGAAAGCTATGTATTGGAGCCTGGCGATATTCTCTACTTACCGCCGAGAGTGGGCCACAATGGAATTGCGATAGGCGATGATTGCATGACCTGCTCCGTTGGTTTCAGAGCGCCTGCTCATCACGAAATATTACGCAGCTTTACGGATTATATTGGCGAACGCCTTGGTCATGATGCCCGCTACAGCGATCCGGATCTTACCTTGCAAACCGAACCGGGTGAAATCAGCCATGATGCCCTCAATAAAGTGCGTGCAACCCTACTTGAATGTCTAGACCAACCTGACCTCCTCGCGAAATGGTTCGGTGAGTGGATTACTGAACCTAAGTATCCTCTTTATGCTGAAACAGATGCCGATCCCTTCTCTCTGGATGACATTCGTGCATTTTTAGAAGAGGGTGGCGTCCTAGCGCAAAACGAAGGAAGCCGCTATTCATTCATAGAATCAGAGACTGTTACGCATTTATTTGTGGATGGTAAACACTACGCACTGGACACGCCAGATAGCCGACGTTTAGCCAAACGTCTTTGCCATCCTGAGCCTTTATTAGGCGATGACGTAAATGCTGCAGATGCACAATCAGTAACGCTCTTGTCTGACTTGATTTTAGCGAATTCACTTTACAGTCAAGATGACCTCGACGCATCAGAATAAACATTCCTAACAAATTTATTCATACATATCTTTTTTGTTCACTGTTGTCGCCATTGAAGACGACAGTGGACAATCCCCCTTACCCCTTTGACCTACGACCAAAGGATCACAACTTTGGTATAAAAAGCTTTAAAATCATGTATTTTGCTTAATTTAACTCTATTTTGTAGTCGCTTTCATTAAGATCTTTTTGAAATATTAAAATATTTTTTAATAACTAAAATTCTTGTAAATTGCTGTTTATTTAAAAACTTTATTCAATCGATTCCTTTCCACTATCCTCGACTTGAGCCCTGAATTTACTCACTTTTTACACCAAAACTGTCCCTGTAAAATTGTAGTATTTTTACATTTCCGACAGGATGAAGCGTGTAGTCATACTACAGCCATGCTGCTATGCACAAAATTAGCTTTGACAGTCAAGGCCGAGCAACGCATTATTGATTTCAACGGAGCCGAGAGGAACGACTCTCTCGCGCAGATGTAAAGATTCCATGTTCCTCAACCGATAATTTTGAGAAGGAAAATCCATGTCTAGCATCAATAAAGATATAGATTCTATTGCTACCTTGGCTAAAGAGTTTGGTCCTGCGTACGAAGGTATCAACCCAGAATACGCAGCTCGCATGCGTGCCCAAAACCGCTTCAAAACCGGTCTAGACATTGCTCAGTATACTGCAGACATCATGCGCCGCGACATGGCTGAGTACGATGCTGATAGCTCGGCGTACACTCAGTCTCTTGGCTGCTGGCATGGTTTTATCGGTCAACAAAAACTGATCGCAATCAAAAAGCATTTCGGCACCACGAACAAGCGCTACCTCTACCTGTCTGGTTGGATGATTGCTGCTCTTCGTTCTGAGTTTGGTCCATTACCTGACCAATCTATGCACGAGAAAACCTCAGTACCTGCTTTGATCGAAGAGCTTTACACTTTCCTTCGTCAAGCGGATGCTCGTGAAATGGGTGGCTTATTCCGTCAACTAGATGCCGCTCGTGCAGCAGGTAACGCAGCTGAAGAGAAAGCGATTCAAGACAAAATCGACAACTTCCAAACGCATGTTGTCCCAATCATCGCCGACATCGATGCAGGTTTCGGTAACGAAGAAGCCACTTACCTGTTGGCTAAGAAAATGATCGAAGCAGGTGCTTGTGCGATTCAGATCGAGAACCAAGTATCAGACGAGAAGCAATGCGGACACCAAGACGGTAAAGTAACCGTTCCACATGCTGACTTCTTAGCTAAGATCCGTGCTGTTCGCTACGCGTTCTTAGAGCTTGGCATTGACAATGGTATCATCGTTGCGCGTACTGACTCCTTAGGTGCTGGCTTAACCAAGCAAATCGCAGTAACAAACGAGCCTGGCGACTTGGGTGATAAGTACAACAGCTTCTTAGATGGTGACTACATCAACAGCGCTGAAGACATTGCCAATGGTGATGTGGTTGTTAAAGCCAACGGCAAGCTGCTCAAGCCTAAGCGTCTAGCGTCTGGTTTGTTCCAGTTCAAGCCTGGCTCAGGTGTTGATCGTGTGGTTCTTGACTGTGTGACCTCTTTGCAAAACGGTGCAGATCTACTTTGGATCGAAACTGAGAAGCCTCACGTTGGTCAGATCAAAGAAATGGTTGATCGTATCCGTGAAGAAGTGCCAAATGCGAAGCTGGTTTACAACAACAGCCCATCCTTCAACTGGACACTGAACTTCCGTCAGCAAGTGTTTGATGCGATGGCAGCTGAAGGTAAAGATGTTTCTAGTTACGACCGCGCCAACCTAATGAGCGTTGAGTACGATGAATCTGAATTGGCGATCGAAGCTGACAACCGTATCCGTACGTTCCAAGCAGACGCAGCTCGCGAAGCAGGCATCTTCCACCACCTGATCACACTGCCAACTTACCACACAGCTGCGTTGTCAACTGACAACCTAGCGAAAGAGTACTTCGGTGCCGCTGGTATGTTGGGCTACGTAGAAGGCGTTCAGCGCAAAGAGATCCGTCAAGGTATCGCTTGTGTTAGACACCAAAACATGGCTGGATCTGACATGGGTGACGATCACAAAGAGTACTTCTCTGGTGATGCTGCACTGAAAGCGTCTGGTAAAGACAACACGATGAACCAGTTCTAATCTGACTCAATAACCCCTTGTTGAAAAGGGGTTATCAAAATGCGTTTCGTGCCACTCTAGTGTCCTTAAACGCTTAAGAACCGCACCCCTCTTCAAAAGATGGTGCGGTTTTTTATTTGTGATTCTTTTTTCTAATCACGTAAGAAATCGCTACTTCATGACACTAAACTGAGAAAGGTTAAGCCTTGGAGGCTATTATGAAGTTTAGTTGTTTTACAATCGGTTTCCTCATCAGCCATATGGTTGCATCAGCTGCCCTAGCCGCTGAGCTGCCACCGTTCTTTTCCACATCTGGGTTAGATGGCTGGAAGACAGAGAAATTCAGTGGGCAAACACACTATCAAATCGTAACAGCGGGTGACCAAAAAGTACTGGCCGCTCACACTCAACATGCAGCATCAGGTCTTGGCTGGGAGGGAGAGATCAATTTATCAGAAACACCTTGGTTGCACTGGTGCTGGCGCGTTAGCAATACTTACTCTAGCATTGATGAAAGATCAAAAGCGGGCGATGACTATCCCGCACGAGTTTACGCTGTTGCACGAACAGGTCGCCTACCTTGGCAGGTTCAAGCACTTAATTATGTGTGGGCCAGTGAACAACCTAAAGGGGCAGATTGGCCTAATGCATTTACATCACGTGCTCATCTACTGGCACTCCAGTCCGGCAATACAAAGCTAAATCAGTGGGTGGCGGAAAGCCGTCATCTAACGCAGGATTTCCAACGCTACTTTGACAACCCGAATCCACGGGTTATCGCCTTAGCCTTGATGAGCGACAGCGATAACGCCGGTGGTGAAGCAAAGGCGTGGTATTCCGATCTTATCTTGTCAGCCACAGCGGATCACTCAGGCTGTCCAACTGATGATCCAGATTACTTAGGCGAAGAATAATAGCCAGCTGAGCAACCATCGACTGACAGTTGCTCCACCAGCACAAACGAGACTAAAACTATTTTTCCCACCCCATCACTTTATCGAACGCCTCTCTTACTTAAGCCGCCACTGATGAAATTTTTGCAGCCAACCTAACACCGTCTCGGGTGCATGGGCTTTTTTCCAATTGCCTGCCGCAAATTTGTTCGCTTCTGTCATGGTTGGATAAATATGAATCGTACCCAGTAATTTATTCATCCCCAGTCCATGTTTCATGGCGAGTACAAACTCGGCAATCAAATCACCCGAGTGAGGGCCCACTAACGTCACACCTAAAATTTTATCTTTCCCTTGCTGTGTTAAGACTTTCACAAAGCCATAGGCCTGACCATCGGCGATGGCACGATCAAGATCATCGATACCATAGGTGGTGACTTCATAATCGATGCCCTGCTCTTTAGCCTCTTGTTCATTTAAACCGACTCGGGCCACTTCAGGATCGGTGAATGTCGCCCATGGAAGAAAGCGATAGTCCACTGCAAACTTTTTAAAATCACCGAACAACGCATTCACTGTGGCATGCCAGGCCTGATGCGAAGCAGCATGGGTAAACTGAAAGGGACCTATTAAGTCACCACAGGCAAAAATATTGGGGTAAATCGTCTGCAAATAGTTGTTAGTATCGAGAGTATCGAGCGTTTTAGCCTCTTCAGGTAACAGTCCCAACTCTTCAAGACCATAACCCCTGAGTCTTGGTTTTCGGCCTACGGCAATGACAACACGATCAAATTCAATAGAGACTTCTTCTCCAGCCACTTTCTGGGCAATCAGGTATTTTTTATCGCCAGTGACTTCAAACCGTAACGCTTGATGCTGCAAACGAAGATCCACCCCTTCTTGACGAAAATGCTGCATCACCAACTGACTGGCGTCTTCATCTTCACGTGCCATCAAGCGTTCACCGCGTTCCACTTGCGTCACCTGAGATCCCAAACGTTGAAAAGCTTGCGTTAATTCACAACCGATAGGCCCGCCACCCAGCACTAACAAGCGTTTAGGCAGGTCGCGTAACTGCCACAGGTTATCAGACGTGAGATAGTCTACTTTGTCTAACCCCGGAAGGTCGGGTACAAAGGGCTCTGCTCCCGTTGCCAGAATAATGCTGCGGGTAGTGACACGCTGCATTTCGCCAGTATTCAACGTAATCTCTACTTCCCAAGGCGAGATGAGTTTCGCGCTACCCTGGCGCACATCGACACCTAATCCGGTAAAACGCTCTACCGAATCATGAGGTTCGATCTCAGCGATCACCGCATGAATACGATCCATCACGGCAGCAAAATCGACCTCCGGTTGTTGGCTTTTCAAACCATAGTGATCAGCGTGACGCATTTCATGCGCCAGTTTCGCTGAACGAATCAGGGCTTTTGAGGGCACACAGCCCGTATTCAGACAGTCACCACCCATTTGGTGCTTTTCAACCAGTACCACCTTGGCTTTCACGGCCGCGGCAATGTAAGCCGAGACCAAACCACCACTGCCAGCACCGATCACCACTAAATTGGTATCGAAGTGCGCCGGTTTTTTCCACTGGCGTAACGCTTGGCGACTTTTATAGATCTCCAGTGCTTTGCGGGCCAGCAACGGGAATACACCCAACAGGACGAAGGCGCCCAAGAGTTGAATGGATAAAATATCACTCGGTGACTGAAGTTGTGCAAGCTGAGTGCCGGCATTGACATAGACCGCCGTACCGACCAGCATTCCCACCTGACTCACCCACCAAAAGGTCCAGATTTTCATCCGTGTCAAACCCATCGCCAGATTGATCACAAAGAAAGGAAATGCCGGCACTAGGCGAAGTGCAAACAGATAAAAGGCACCTTCCCGTTCAACACCGTCATCCAGCTTTTTCATGCTATGGCTAAATCTCTGTTTGACCCAATCGCGTAGAAAAAAACGCGACACCAGCATCGCCAGAGTTGCGCCCAGCGTCGAGGCAAAGGATACCAATAACAGTCCCCAGCCTAAGCCGAAGATCGCACCACCAGCGAGTGTCATAATCGCAGCCCCTGGAAGGGACAGGGCAGTCACACCGACGTAAATCAAGAGGTAAACAACACTCACCATTAGGGGTTGAGCGTCTCTCATCGCCATCAGGTTAGCCTGCTGCTGTTTGAGGTTGTCAAAGGTTAACGCATCTAGCCAACCAAGCTGCCAAACCACTAACACGGCTAAGACTAACCCAGCCAGTAATACGACTTTCTTATTCATTGATCACACCTTAAGTAATATTCTGTTTTAACTCAGTCGTATCCATCACAGTGTTTCTTACACTCTCTATGACTTAAACGCTGATCAAATCATCTAAGGTTTTTTTACTTCCCTGTTCAATTCTTTCCCAATAGGAGATCCAGGCATCAGAGCCATCAGGCCACAACGAGAGAAACAGGTTTATCCAAGCATCCTGATCGTAGTAGAGTGGTATGGCCTCATACACCAATCCCTGATAGGTCGTCGAATATAGCGGTTTACGATGTCCCGCCGTCTGGGCTATTCGCGTAATGATGCCATAGCAGCCATCATTAAAATTTGGCATTCCGGCTGCACCGTTATTAATCACCACACCTGACTGAAATTGACGACAGACCGCTTGGCAAGTATGAGAAGACGCAAACGCATCAACATTAGCCTCGACTAACCAGCGCTGAATGAGTGCTTGTTGTTCAGGCAGATCGATGCTGCCTGCATCAAAACCCCATCCTGCGAGGGATGTTGCGTCTCCATGCACGACAGCCACGCGTCGTCCGACAACCTCAACAACGGCATAATTAGGCAAATTTCTTAACCAACCTAAAAGATGACTATCGTTTGGTAGAATTGACTGTAATCGTTTATGAATCCGATTCGATCGGTCGACGAGTGCTTGATCAACTGCTTCAGGGTACGCACAGCCGCAGCCAACATTCGCTGACTCAGTCCTAGCCAGTTCTTTTTCGACATTACCCGCTATAGCAGAATACTTGGCCACTCGATTATTGATACTACTGAAGAGTTCAGTTTTGGCATCAAACCAATGGAAATCACCGTTAAAGATCAGCTTGGCATGAGGTTCATCAGACACCATCGCTTCCAAACAATCGAGTGCATAAGGGTTGCCATACAGACCGCCAGCGACATACAGAACCTGTGTTGAGAGACAAGGTTCAGTTGCAGCGATAAGGCTAGGAGAATAACGGTAATCAATCGGACAGCTGCGCCCTTCACGCTCTGCGCTCATTTACACTCCCCTTACGTTTAGGTTCCAGTCCTAAGGCAAAACTGAACAGACCCACGATCAAAATAAAGAAGGTAATCACCAAAAGCTTGCTATAGCTGTGGCTCAAACCCGTGATGTCACCTAAGAGATTGGTGTGGCCAGAGGTTTCCAAAAAATAGAGCACAGAGCCTAATACCGCAAAGATAAAATTAACAGCAAAGCTCCAACGCGCCACGTCTCGTTTTAACCAAATATTAAAGATGATGACGGGTGTTAAAAACAGGGATGCCGTACCACTGACAGCCACAGCAGCAAACAGATCATTGGTTCCAACGTAGACCAAAAACAGCCCCCCCAGCGTAAACAATAGCATTGCCCAACGCCCAGTTGCAGGCGTCGCTTGTCCAATTTTCATTTCGACAACCGCTAAGCGTGAGGCACTGGATAACGTAGAATCCATGGTTGATGCCGCAGAGATAATCAGCGCCATACCAACTAACAGCATGACTGGCGTGCCAAACAATCGCTGCAAGGTACCCATAAGTTCCTCTTCACCCATGCGATGTAAACCGGCGAAAACACCCAATAAACCGAACAGCAGGATAAACAAGGTGGATATCCAAAAGGCATGAATAAAGCTTTTACGGGTGGTTTGGCGATCTGCCAGTAATCCGCGATCCATCATGACAGGATCATGTAGCGGGTAACTGATTACCTGTAAAAGTGCAACAATGAGAAGTATCCAACCAGGATTCGTTAACTCTGGAGAGCTGTTCAAGATCGCTGGCCACTCAAAAGCCTGATGCGTCAAAAGCAACACCATTAAGCCCGCCAAAATTACCAATAAAATCAGCATCTGCTGAACATCGGTTTTCAAAGACGCACTCAGCCCGCCGCGCATTGAGTAAACAAGCGTTAATCCAGCAACCAACAAGATCGAAACCTGCCAAGCTCCAGACCCCACCGCACCAAACACTATACCGACCACAAGTAAATTGGCAAAAACTTCCGATAGCAAGCGTAACGACACTAGTAGGTTGTAACAGTAGGATCCTAAGCGACCAAACTGCCTCGCAAAAAAGTCTTGAATACTCGTTTCACCATGATGAAACCTAAGGCGATCGATAATTAACCAACCCGTGAGAAAAGAGCCATAATAAACAGCATAGGCCAAAGTACCAGCAATCCCGAATAGGTAACCGAGAATGGCCGCGTTCAATAAAGAACGTGCAAAAATCCATGTCGTCACTTGTGACAAGGTAAGCGTCCAAAGACTCGGCACACTTCCCTGTTCTTTACCGCTAAAAAAGCCTTCTGCCGTTTTGACTGCTGGCGCAGTTATCAAGGTGAAAGCAGCGACCACTAGTAATGCAGCCACCATTACATAAATCTGCATAGACGAAACTAACATCGATATATCCTCTTATCCTATTTGAAGGATATGTCGTTTAAGTCATCAGATTTCTTACAGTTTTTACACCTTATTTTTCTATGCATTTGAATCAGGCTCAATGAGACCCTCTTCAATTCTTTTTTGATGCCAACCCTGCCCTGCTTGATGAATGAGTTCAAGCTGTTTATCACAACGGTGACAGCTTTTACACATCATCAAATGAAACGTAAGACTCATCTTCTTGCCTAAAGGTAAAGGACGGTCTAAACGAGCAGACATAAGATGTGTGGCTTTATGACAGGTCAACATTATGTGCCTTCTCCGACTAACCAACCCTTTTCAAGGCATTGGCGAAGCTTCATTCGGGCTCGGTACAGAATCACCGAGCAGTTGTTTTCAGTAATACCGAGAATGGAGCAAATTTCTTCAATATCCACTTCCATCAACTCTCGTAACGAGAAAACCCGGGCAGGCACATCGGGCAAATGAATCATGCAGGCATCGAAGACACGCCAAAAGTGACTGCTGGCAAGAACCGCTTCTGGATCACCCCAGTCTTGTGGTCGATGCTCATCTTGCCAGCGCTCATTTTCACGAAACTGTTTATCCAGCTCATCTTGCCATGAGGTATCCGTATCAACCAACCAGCGTGAACGCAACTTTTGGGCACGAAACAAATCCAGTATTTTGTACTTAAGAATACCGAACACCCAAGTTTCATATTGACTGAGCCCCTTAAACTCGTCCTGTTTAGTTGTCGCAACCAACAATGTTTCTTGCACCACATCTTCCGCCTCATCATGACAACGCAATTGTAAACGCGCAAACGCTAATAATCGTGGCCTCAGGGCCGTTAGACGCTTTTCATAATCAGGTATCATTAAGACTTTCCAATCGGTTTTTATGTCAAAATACACTTTCACATTAGATTAAACAATTACGGGCTAAAATCTATTAAGAAAAAGGACACAGGTGATGTTGATTTGTCAACAAAGGAGGTCTGTGAATCAAGCACAGTATTGATGAAACCATCTTACCCTTAACAACGTAATGGAAACATAAACTCTCAATCAAGGGACTTCTCGCATGCTGACCAGACCTCATAAAACACCCGTCATCGACGTTGGTGACCCAATTCTTAAGCGACAAGAGATCAAAACCTACTTTAATGATACCTTTGAGCTATATGAATCCTTGTTTTCAGTGCTAGCATCCGACAACACCTTTTATCTACGTCCCGAACCCTTGCGCCATCCTTTGATTTTTTACTTTGGCCACACCGCTACGTTTTTCGTAAACAAGCTTCGCGTAAGCCAAATCATCAGCAATCGCTTGAACCCAAAGCTAGAGTCCATGCTAGCCATCGGTGTCGATGAAATGTCTTGGGATGATCTTAATGATGCCCATTATGATTGGCCTAGTGTTGAAGAAGTGAAACTCTATCGCGATCAAGTTAAAGCACTCGTCAACCAACTTATTGATGAACTACCTTTAACATTGCCGATTCAGTGGGAAGACCCCTTCTGGATTATTTTAATGGGCATCGAACACGAACGTATTCATCTTGAAACCTCATCTGTGTTGATTCGACAACTTCCCCTTGATCAGGTCAAACCTTCTAACCACTGGCCCATTTGTACGGAACAGGCCCGCACGCCCCCCAGCAACAATCTCCTTTCCGTTAGCCAAGGCCTTGTGATTCAAGGCCGCCATAAAAACCAATCGAACACCTACGGCTGGGATAACGAATTTGGCCATTTAGAGACAGAGGTTCAAGCCTTTCAGGCCAGCCAGTACTTGGTCAGCAATGCCGAATACTTACAGTTTGTTCGTGACGGAGGGTATGAGGTTCAAGAATGGTGGACAGATGAAGGCTGGCAGTGGGTGAGCTATAAAAGGCCTAAACACCCCATTTTCTGGGTGCCTCAAAGCGATGGCAGCTTTAAATATCGGGCTATGCTAGAGGAAATTGAAATGCCATGGAGCTGGCCAGTTGATGTTAATCATTTAGAAGCCAAAGCCTTTTGCCAATGGCTGTCCACCAAGCAAGGAAAACCCCTTCGGCTGCCCACCGAAGCAGAATGGTATCGACTCTATGACCTTAATCTTCAACAGGATCATGTCGAGTGGGAAAAGGCACCCGGCAATGTCAATTTAGAAGCGTTTGCATCTTCATGCCCGGTGAATCAATTTCAACAGGGCAATTTTTACGATATTGTCGGCAATGTATGGCAATGGACCGAGACGCCCATTGATGCGTTTAATGGTTTTGAAGTCCATTCAAGCTATGATGATTTTTCAGTCCCGACCTTTGATGGTAAACATAACCTGATCAAAGGAGGCAGCTGGATTTCAACCGGAAATGAATCGATCCGTGACAGTCGCTATGCGTTTCGACGTCACTTTTTTCAACACGCTGGCTTTCGATATGTGGAGTCTGCCCTAATGCCGAATAACCATATGAACACCTACGAGACAGACGCGCTTATTTCAATGTATCTAGAATTTCACTACGGTGCAGAATATTTTGGTGTTCCAAACTATCCCAAAGCCTGTGTTGAGCATGTACAGCAACTCACTCAACGCAATCACTTTAAACATGTTTTGGATATTGGCTGCGCAACCGGTCGCAGCAGTTTCGAGCTGGCCAATATCTCAGACAAAGTCGATGCCTTAGACTTTTCAGCACGATTTATCCGCAATGCTCAGTTGCTCGCAGAGAAGGGTCAGATTCGCTATCAGATACCCACTGAGGGAGAATTAACTGAACTCAAAGACATCCATCTTGCGCACTTGGGACTTGAGCAACAGGCTTACAAAGTGACCTTTTCCCAAGGAGATGCCTGCAATCTGAAAGCCATGTATACCGGCTACGATCTGGTATTTGCTGGAAATTTGATTGATCGACTGTACGAGCCTGCGAAGTTTTTAAACGACATAAAACCCCGCATCCTTGCAGGTGGTTATCTTGTACTCACCTCGCCCTACACTTGGCTAGCCGAATTTACGGATAAAAACCAATGGTTAGGCGGCTTTAAAGACGCTGGCGAGAACCTCACAACGCTCGAAGGTCTGAAACAGCATTTAGCGCCAGAGTTTGAATTGATTGGCACTCAAGATATTCCGTTTGTGATTCGTGAAACAACGCGTAAGCACCAGCATACGGTTGCCGAAATGTCGGTCTGGAAAAAAGTGACGCGATAACTTGCACTTTCCTATTATGCGCTATACTTAAAGCAGAGATATGTACGATCTCAGACCGCAAGCACCCATTCTAGGAATGTGGTCGCACAGGTCAAAGGCCAGTCACCAAAAGGCACATTTGCTGAGGTCGCTGGCCTTTTTTACATCTTGACCTATGCCCATTTTCTTCCCGCGATGAAGGATCCACCCACAATGGCGAGACTCGCATACAGGATTGCCGAGCTTGGTTCCGCCTCTCCGGCCATCAGCAGCAAGACAACCGAAATTAAGGGTGCGCTATACGCCAACGTGCCGAGAAGCTGGATATTGCCATGCTTAACGCCGTAATCCCATGTAAAGAAGGCAATCCCAACAGGGCCAAGCCCTAAACCGACCACTCCAACCCACTGTACAAGCGTTTGCGGCCAGACTGTCTCTTCCCATATTAGATGGCAAATCAATGCCAATACTGAGGTCACCGCACAAAACCAACCCACTGCATCCGTGGGAACAGACTTCACCAGACGGCTTAACACAGAGTAACTAGACCAAATCAACGCACACAACAATGCCAATAGATATCCCTGCACATACTGCGACTGAAAGCCACTTGCATTCTGCCCCACCAAAATCCAACATCCTAATAAAGCCAATATAGCCCCTAGCAGATGAGTTTTTCGTATCTTTTCACCGGGCAACAAAGCGCTGAACAAGACAATCAGCAATGGCCAAAGATAGGCCAATAAGCTTACTTCAACGGCGGGTGCTAATGTCATGGCTTTGAAGTAGACAAAATGGTAGCCAAATAAACCCGCCACCCCTAATCCCCAAGCTGCCAATGGCTGACGGATAAACACGACACCCGACTGTTTACGCCAGCGCCATCGCGCAAGCATCAATAAAAATGCAATACCAAAAGTCATGGACATTAACTGAAACTCAGGAATCACGCCGCCCGTCATACGGGTGAGCAATGCCAAGGTCCCCCAGAGAAGAATTGAAACAGATCCTATTAAGGTTGCTGTATGCAAGGAAGCCATCTTGATCCTACTGTCGATTGAAAAACATGACTGTAACCAAAAGACCTAGACGACGCTTTCGTGATTCAGCGTATCTCTTTGCTCAATCGGCGGAAATGACGGGGTGACCGACCCATGCATTGTCGGAAACGATCGCTAAACGCAGCCAAATTTGAATAGCCCACGGATTCGGAGATACGTTGTACACTTAAATCCGTTGACTCCAGCAAGTCCCGAGCACGCTGCATTCGTTGTTCAATGAGGTAGTGCTGCGGAGAGCATCCTTCAGATTGAGTAAACACATGGCTCAGTTGACGAACACTCAAATGGGCAACCCCCGCCAGCTGAGGCAGGGTTATAGCTTGATCCAAGTTTTGCGCGATATAGGCTTTGACAGCGGCCACGCGTTGATCAACCTGTACTTGAACACCCGCCTTTTCCTGCAGCAACTGTATCAACAGGCCTAGCATTTGCTTTTGTAGATCTGGTGTACCTTGTTGAGCCTGAGCCTGAACTTGAGCAGACAAGAAACGCACATAGCGCGTCAGTGCTTCATCCAAATCGATAAACGCTGGAAATGACTCCAAACGCGGAGCCAAAGATGATGGTACATCGGCCACCAGAAACATATTTCGATCTGATGCAAAAAATCCGTGAGAGGCCCCTGCCGCAATAATCGCCGCCTTTGAAGCCATCACATCGCCCTCGGCTTGCTCGATACTTAAAGACAAACACCCTTCAACGGGCAACACCAATTGATGATAATCGTGCTGATGGCTCGCCACTTCATTTGAATAGGTTCGTAGGTCGAAGGACGAAAACTCGATGCTCACACCAATAACGCCTCAGACACGCAATCAACCAATCTGCAGCAAATAGAGTACAGACGCATTTCCTACTTGTTCCGGTACAGAATTTTGATTAGATGAAAACCAAACTGAGTTTTTACAGGCCCATGCACTTTGTACAGAGGCTTGGTAAACACCACTTGATCGAAGGCTTTCACCATCTGACCTTTGCGAAACTCACCTAAATCGCCACCGCGTTTTCCAGATGGGCAGATAGAGTGTTTCTTGGCCAATAAGGCAAAATCGGCACCTTTTGCCAGTTTTTCCTTTAATTTCTCTGCCTCTTCTTCCGTTTTGACTAAAATATGGACCGCACTTGCTGTTGCCATGATTGCACCTATATAATTTTTGATCATTCTATAGGCTGAGACTTTTTAATCAAAGCGTTGAAATTCTGGTTTGCTGTTTACTGACGTGATGTCGAAGCGACTGAGCGTCGCTTCGTTTAAACCTAGCGGTTATTTCAACTCATTAAGCGGATTGGGCCTTGAGAAGATCCAATGCAACATCCACGATCATATCTTCTTGACCACCCACCATACGCCGCTTACCCAGTTCAACCAGAATATCAACGGTTTTAAGACCATACTTCTCAGCCACGATCTCAGAGTGACGTAAAAAACTGGAATAAACACCGGCATAGCCCAATGCCAAGGTTTCACGATCCACACGTACTGGGCGATCTTGAAGAGGACGTACAATGTCATCTGCTGCATCCATCAACGTGTACAGATCAGTCCCATGATCCCATCCTTGACGCTCTGCAGCCGCAATAAACACCTCAAGTGGTGCATTTCCGGCTCCTGCTCCCATGCCGGCAAGGCTTGCATCTATTCGATCACAGCCTTCTTCGACCGCCACCATTGAGTTCGCCACGCCCAATGAAAGATTGTGGTGCGCGTGAATCCCCGTCAAGGTACTCGCGTTCAGCACATCTTTTAACGCACGAAAACGCTCTCGAATATCGCCCATTGCCATCGCACCACCCGAATCCACCACATAAATACAGGTGGCGCCGTAGCTTTCCATCAGTTTGGCTTGTTCGGCTAAGCCTTGCGGGGTCGTCATATGGCTCATCATTAAAAAGCCAACGGTATCCATACCCAGTTTACGTGCGTGCTCTATATGCTGGCGCGAAACATCGGCCTCCGTGCAGTGCGTCGCTACACGGACAATACGAGCACCCGCTGCGTAGGCAGCCTCCAAATCATGAACCGTCCCTATGCCTGGTAATAACAGCGTGGCGATCTGAGCATGCTCAACCACTTCAGACACAGCTTCAATCCACTCTAGGTCGGTATGAGCGCCAAAGCCATAGTTAAAACTAGAACCTTGAAGCCCATCACCATGCGCCACCTCAATACTGTCGACACGGGCTTTGTCCAACGCACGCGCAATTGTTTGTACCTGTTGAATCGTATATTGATGACGCACGGCATGACTGCCGTCACGTAAGGTAACGTCGGAGATGTAGAGTTTTTTTCCTGGGTTAAAGCTCATAGTCAAATCTCCTTAAACCGTCAATGATGATTGAGCCATGCGCTCTGCCGTCGATAGAGCGGCTGAGGTCATGATGTCGAGATTACCCGCATAAGCTGGCAAATAGTGTGCGGCGCCTTCAACCTCTAAAAAGACCGATGTTTTTAAACCACTAAAGCGGCCTAAACCCGGAATATTGACCGGATGCTCGGGAGGAATACGATCGAACTGTACACGCTGCTTTAACCGATAACCTGGCACATAGCTCTGGACAGCCTTTTCCATGTCTAACACGGAGGCTTCAACCTCAGCCAAATCCGCCGCCTCAGACAAGACCATTACGGTGTCTCGCATCATTAGAGGCGGCTCTGCGGGATTCAGAATGATGATGGCTTTCCCTTTCTCAGCACCACCGACGACTTCAATCGCTTTTGAAGTGGTTTCAGTGAACTCATCAATGTTCGCGCGCGTACCAGGGCCGGCTGACTTACTTGAAATAGAAGCGATGATTTCGGCGTAATGAACCTTTGCAACGCGAGATACAGCCGCCACCATTGGAATCGTGGCTTGCCCGCCACAGGTCACCATATTGACATTGGTATCCTCTAAGTGACGATCCAGGTTCACTACCGGGATGCAATAGGGGCCAATTGCAGCAGGTGTCAGATCGATAATACGCAGGTTTGGCTTCAAGCCTCTTAAAAACACTTCATTTTTCAAGTGCGCACCGGCTGAGGTTGCATCGAAGATAAAATCAATTTCTGAAAAAACAGGTAAGCGAGCGAGTCCCTCAACCCCCTCATGTGTGGTTGCCACGCCCATGCGCGACGCACGTGCCAAGCCATCTGAGTTAGGGTCAATCCCAACCATGGCTCCCATCTCAATATACTTACCATTGCGCAGAATTTTTATCATCAAATCAGTGCCAATATTGCCTGAACCTATAATGGCCGCTTTAAATTTTTTCATGGAGATATCCTAGTAAAGGGTTATGGCAGAACATATAAAGGCTTAAGAAAAGCGCACAGACACAGAGCCTAGGCCCTCGATATCCGCCGCAAATCGATCATTGGGCTCTACCTTCACCATCGGGCCTAATGCACCGGTTAAAATAATGTCGCCTGCACGCAAGGGTGTGCCCAAACGACTGAGCGTTTGAGCCAACCAGACGGCGGCATTCAACGGATGCCCTAAGCATTCAGACCCTTTACCGCTGGACACCAACTCACCATTACGCGTCATATTCATTTTGGCATTCAGTAAGTCCAATCCATCTAAACGACGTGCGGGACCACCCAGCACAAAACAACCACTTGATGCATTGTCAGCAACGGTATCAACAAACTGAATGTTCCAGGCATCAATCCGGCTTCCTACGATTTCCAAGGCTGGCAGCACCCAACCGATGGCTCGAATCAAATCCGCTAGAGTGGTATCAGATTCGGGTAAATCCTGATCAAGAATCAGCGCAATCTCGGCTTCAATCTTAGGTTGCATTACGCGATCAAAGGGGATAATTGCGTTATCGGCATAACTCATGTCAGCAAATAAAGTTCCAAAATCTGGTTGATTCACACCTAACTGCTGTTGCACCAATGGATTGGTCAAGCCGACTTTACGCCCCACAACACGACGCCCTTGAAGACACCCATGCTCGACATTAATTTGTTGTATGCGATAGGCCGACTCAGCATCGACATCGCCTAATTGATCACGTAAAGGGGAAATAGGCTGCCCACTCAGTTCGGCATTGCGCAGATCTAATGCGAGTTTTTCCAACAAGGTATTCATAGCGTTTTTTCCGTGTATGCGGTTAACGAACCAAAACCGGCTATCCATTCTGGAATGGGACGGTAGTAGCGATTCGTTGTATTGAAATTTCCCATCACCGATAGAGCGGCAAAGGCGCTGACCCAGGCTTTTACCTCATGGGTTGATTTTCCTGCCAGCGCCGATAGTTCGTCATTCTTCATGGCATCTAGGTCGGCCATTCGCCCTTCCGATAACAGCGTCATAAACGACTGATCCCACTCAGGATGCAAGGGGTGAAGTGTGCTTTGGTCCTCCACAAATCGACGTGCCGCTGTGATGACCCGCTGAGTGCGTGCCTCACGTTCATCGTCTGGCAAGTGACGACCGGACCCTTTCATACGATCAACCATATGCGCATTTGCTGTCGCCAATTCTGGTACGGGAGGTTGATGCGACAAGCCACCCGAGCCTAAGATCAGGACTTTTTTATCCAGTGTTTTAAGATAGCGACCCACCGCTTCACCCAACAATCGGGCACGTTGAAAGCTTGGCAAGGGAACTGCAACCGAATTGATAAAAATGGGAATCACAGGTTTACAATCCAACCCTCCGACCAGCTCATCAAGTGGCTGAGCAAAACCATGGTCTAACTGCATGCGGTAGGAAACCGCCACATCAACGCCTGAATCAAGAACCGATGCAGCTAAGCTTTCAGCCAAGGCTTGAGGTACATTTAGATCGCCAGCTAAGGTGCCAAAATCACCAATCGCGTAAGCGTCTGTTCCAATACAGAAAGACGGCATCAGATCGTAAAAAAAGCCGTTGTAATGATCCGGCGCAAAGAGCACAACGAGATCTGGATCGAAGGCCTTTACTGCCTTTCTCGCATTTGAAATAACTCCATTCACTTCATCCAAGATTTCAGGTAACGGGTCAACAAACCCCACCAGCGGCGAGTGGGACATGCAGTGCAGCATTGTCTTCATTCACGCCACCTTCCCTATAGGTTCAACGCTGGCGCGATGCGACACAGCCTTAGCCGCGAGGGCTTGGGATAGGCGTGAGCAGGTGTGCTCGAGGGTCAGCGGAAGAGTGAGTCCTGCGACAAATCGATCTGGGCGAACAATCACCACTGAAGCGGGGTATTGACCAAACCAGTCTTTTAGTCGGCCTTGTTCATCCCCAACTCGAATAACGTCATCAGACAAGGTCGTGGGTGCTAACATCTGTACAGATGGTACAACCTGAATAAACGCTGTCCCTAAATGCTTCCAAAATTCGATCTGTTGTTGGCTTAATCCCCAAGTAGGATCGGTTCCCCAAGCAATGATGGCAAATTTAGCGCCAATGACATCATCTAATAAGCAAACATCACCCGACTCAGTACGAATCTTGGGCTGAATAAATAAACGGCCCACGGGATTATGGGTAAGCTTCATATCAGGCTTCACCAATACACCCTTGTCATACTGGGGCATGGGCTTAAAGCGCATTTCCAAGAAGTAACGTTTAATAGGCGGTAAATAATTCAATAACCAAGCCACACCATCACGGAGTTTCCCCATCCAAGGCTTTGGTGGTGCTAACACATGCCCTGCCATCACAGACAGATCAATCATCGCCCGCGCGTGATCACGACGCTCCTGCTGATAGGTGTCCAACAATGCCTCACCCGCCAATCCCTTAACCACCATTCCAACTTTCCAGGCAAGATTGCTGGCATCGCGCATTCCACTGTTATACCCCTGCCCCTGCCACACTGGCATAATATGCGCCGCATCACCTGCCAACAAAATCTTGCCACGGCGAAACTCAGCGGCAAGTCGTGCATTATGCGTATAGACACGCTGACGAATCAGTTCAACTTTTTCGGGGTTCGGCAACACCTTGGCCAGTAATTTACGCATATTGTCAGGCTGAGATAGGCTTTCTTCGGTTTCACCTGGCATCACCATAAACTCAAAACGACGAACACCCTGTGGTAAAGCAGCCGACACGTAAGGACGCACGGGATCACAACACATATAGATGTTCGGTGTGCCCAGAGGATCATTCTTAATATCCACCACTATCCACTGATTGGGGGCTGTTTTACCGTCAAACGCGATATTAAGTGTCCTCCGAACCATGCTATTGCCACCATCGGCTGCAATCAAATAGCGGCAACGAACACGCTCTTCCGTACCCTCCGCGGTGCGCATATAGAGATTGACCCCTTCAGCATCCTGATCAAACTGATACATATCCCGTGAGAATAATGTGTTAACCTGCTCAAAGCGCTTCAATCCCTCCAACAAAACCTTATCAATCTGTGGTTGAATAAATGCATTACGCCGAGACCAACCAAACTCATCGGTCTTGGGTTCTATGGATGCAAAGCAATGCCCTTTGGGGGTTAAAAATCGCATCCAGTGGTAGGGAGTCGTATGCGGCAAAACCTTATCGATCAAGCCAACAGACTGCAAGGTGCGCAGCGCCTCATCGTCTATGCCAATTGCACGCGGATAATCAATTAGCGCATCCAACTTTTCGATGACCAATACACGTATTCCGACTTGGCCTAAATAATTTGCAATCGTCAGACCCACAGGTCCTGCACCCAACACGACCACATCTGCCGAATAATCAAGGGAAGTTGATACTGTCTGTGACATAACTGTACTCATTGTGTTGTACCGTTTGTTTTATTATGGTTTAGCAACGTCGCTCTATTCCTATTCAAACGATATGAATATTGAATAGAACAAAAAACTGCATTCAAGACAAAATAATATGAAGAACAGAGCTTCTTCATGATTTTTATTGAGCCATCAATTTACATCGATCTTTATATAACCTATCGATTGATCTTTATTTAAATAAAGAGGAACTCAATATTATGTTATATTTTTTAGCTTGCTCATTTATTCATCGATTATAAAAAGCTATGCTTAATTGCATCAACCAAAAAGGCCTTTCTTGTGCACTGAGTGCACACTCTTTACCGACAAAAGGACATACCCATGAGCCATGAACCCGTCTCTAAAGAAACTGAATACAAAACCGTTCGTGGCCTCACACGAGGATTGCTCCTATTGAACACGCTTAATCGGCTTGATGGTGGAGCAAGCATCTCAGAGCTCGCCAAACTAACCGGCATACACCGCACCACCGTTCGACGCTTACTGGAAACACTACAAGATGAAGGCTATGTGCGCCGAAGCCTGTCAGATGATGGTTATCAACTGACAATACAAGTGCGTGAATTGAGTGAGGGGTTTCGTGATGAACAATGGATATCCGCCATTGCAGCGCCATTGCTCGCGGATCTCTTGCCACAGGTCATTTGGCCAACCGATCTTTGCACCCTGGACGGTGATGCAATGGTTGTGCGTGAGACCACACATCGTTTTAGCCGTTTATCCTTTCATCGCTCGATGGTTGGGCGTCGTTTGCCCATTTTGTATACGGCTGCAGGTCGTACCTATCTTGCATTCTGCCCAGAAGCTGAACGCCAAGCCTTGCTGGATCTATTAGGCAGCCGTCAAGACGCTCAAGGCCTGTTAGCACGTGACGAGGAATATATTGCTCAGTTAATCTATCGAACTCGCCAACGTGGGTACGGCAGCAATTACTCTGAATGGGAAGCTGAGCAAAAAATAGCGGCTATCGCCTTGCCCATTTTTAAAAACCAAACGGTTATTGGCGTCTTAAATCTCGTCTACATTGCAAAAGCCATGTTACCCGAAGAAGCGGCCCGTAAATATTTAGCCAAAATGCGGGCCACCGTCGATAAAATAGAGCTCAGCCTTGATGATGAACACTAAGATAATATGTTTGTATCTGTCTTTTTAGTTTTCTAAAAAATTCAGAACCAAGAAATTAAAGCGTTCGGCATGCTCCCATTGCGCCCAGTGTCCACACTGATTAAACAAGTGCAATTCTGAGTTTGGAATATGCGCAAGCAATTTCAACCCGGTATCCATTGGCACAAACCGATCATTCCGCCCCCACAAAATCAACGTTTTCTGTGTGATTTTAGTCAACTCCGCTCCAAAGTCAGGAAACTGCTTAGGGTTCAACTCCAGGCTCTTAACAAAGTTCTCTAAATGCACCTTATTCGACAGCATGTTGTTTAAACGAAGCTGAAACAAATCCTCAGTCAAGTCGGATGTATCGTAAACAAAGATATCCATCATGGCTTTTAGATTGTCGATCGTAGGTTCACGATACAACTGCTGAAGCCTTTTGATTCCTTCGGTTGGCATAGGCGCATAAGGACTCGCACCCCCTGTGCCTCCGCCCATTAAAATTAATTTTTCAACTCGCTCAGGATACATCAGTGTAAAAGCGGTTGCTGAATGCGCCCCCATAGAGTTTCCAATTAAACTGACCTTGTCTAGGTGTAAAGCATCGACAAGTCCTTTCAAGGCTCTTGCATTCAAATGTGAGCGCGATCCTTCACAAATAACCGGATCACTTTTACCCCACCCCGGGCTGTCCATCAACACCACTCGGTATCCTGCAGCAACGAGTGGCGCTATATTTTTACTAAAATTAGCCCAACTGGTCGCACCGGGACCTGAACCGTGCAGAGTCACAACAACCTTATCGCCTTGCCCAACCTCGTTATAGTGAATGCGCAGTGACAGATCGCCTTCCACAATATCTACAAAATGACTGCTGCTGGCTTCATCAAATGATTGCATTGTATTATTACCCTTAATCTGAGACTTAAACTAAAAAGTGTCCGTTTTATCTGGTATGTAAGAATGCAGGGCAATAGGATCCCCCTGCTATACTCACTTCACATAAATAAGAACACAGCACCCGGCACAAAAATCATAAACGCGACAATTAACAAATCGGCGATCAGAAAAATAGAAACGCCTTTAAAAATATCCACTAAGCTTGCGTACTGGGAAGCCACACCTTTAATCACGAAAATATTCATTCCGACAGGTGGTGTTACCATGCCTATTTCAAGCAATTTAACCAAGAACACGCCAAACCAAATAAGGCTAATATCCATGCTCTGTAAAATAGGTAAGAAAATGGGAAGCGTCACTAACATTGCCCCAAAGGGTTCCATAAAAAGCCCGAGAAACAAATAGATGATGACCATCATTAACATTAGTTGTAAATAACTGGGTTCCCACCCCGTTAAAACGCTTAAAATATACCCCGAAAGACCACTCATGCTCAGAAAGACCGTAAACATGCTGGCCCCGACACCAATGATTAACAACGAAGACGTGGTCGTCAGCGTATCAATCATTGAGTGTTTTAAAACAGACCAATCCAATTTACCAATTATGAGCGCAATAACCAAAGCACCTAAGGCTCCAACAGCCCCCGCCTCAGTTGCCGTAAAGACACCCGAAAACATTCCTCCAAAGATAAGGATGCCTAATGCCACCACTGGCCATACTTCTTTAAGTGCTTGCGCAACCGTATAACCCTCCCCTCCTTGGCATTTGCGTGGAACAATGTCAGGACGCAACCAACTCACCATTAAAATGGTGATGCAATAGCCTAAGGCCGTTAATAGACCGATGGTGATACCGCCTAAAAATACCTCCGTAATCGAGACCTGCGCAAATACTCCATAGATGATCATGAGAATGCTCGGAGGGATTAACGCGCCGATGGTTCCGCCAGCCGCAATTGTGCCACAGGCAAAACTGGGCTTGTAACCACTTTTCACCATTTCAGGGATGGCAATACGCCCCATAGAAGCGGCACACGCAACACTTGACCCCGAAACGGCTGCAAACCCAGAGCTTGCAAAAATACTTGAAATCGCTAGACCACCAGGCAACCAACGAAAAACCACTTTAGCGGCATTAAACAGCCCCGCAGTCAAACCTGAGTGGTAGGCGACAAACCCCATTAACAAAAACATGGGAATGGCACTTAATGTCCAACGTGCTAGGAAATCATAAGGACGAGACGCTAACATCTGAATAGCTGTATCCCAACCTAGCATGGATGTCAGCCCAACTAAGGATACAGTGATCAATGAAATAGCAACGGGAACCCGCAATCCCAGTAATATGAGCAAAGCGACAAGCCCATATACTCCTGTTTCTATACTCATGTACCAACCTCTACAAAACAAAAAATTAATATCGATTTGTTAACATTAAGGGGATGCGTGCTACGCAAACGATCATGGCAACAAACAGAGCAGCAGGCACGAAAAAGTAAGCAGGCCAAATCGGAATCACTAGGTTCAACGACATTATGTATGACCCCAGATTATACTGTTCAACGGCCTGTACCCAGGTTGCGACGCCAAGTAGATAATAAATAGCCGTCGATAATAGGCTGGTTAAAACACTCAGGATAAGAAAACCTAATTTTCCATATAATTGCGTGAAGGCTTCGACCGCTATCATATTTTTAGACCACTCCACCCAGCCAAGCGGTAATAAGGCCAGCGCGACCATATAATATCGAGTGACAATACGCTCAGTTGCGGGAACAGAAATGTTGAATGTCGTTCTTAATACGACATCCAGCGTAATGTGTAACATCATTGCCACAACGGCAATAATACCAATCACCATTAAACTGAAGGTTAGTTTTTCAACCAGCTTTGCTAATAAAGACATACCCACGACCCTAGATACAAAGTGACGCAGCGTGATGCCACTGCTTATGGCATCACGCTCCATTTAGAGACAATGACGCTACAGCCCGTATTGAGACAAATCTTGTGAATCCCATACTTCGCGTTGAATAGCGTCTTGCATTAAGATTGGATCATGCTCCAATGATTCTGCAATCGTCTCCCACTTTGCAACAAGCGCTTGAAAATGCTCAATTTTAGCTTTGGCTCCCGTGACCCCGAAGCGCGTCTCTGCTAAGGACACAGCGGTGTCCACATCGGCGATGACAAAGTCAGCCGTTGCTTGAATAAAGGATTCTGCAGGTTCAAGCAGGTCGATGCTTTTTTGAGTTGCGATCTGCTTTGATTGCTCCGCCATTTCAACCCAGCGGCTCGTCGTGAGCATGCTGGTTGTATTGGATGCTTTAATAATGGCAGATCGATTATCCAGAGACATCGAGCCCCAAGTATCTCGACGTACGGCATGATCGATTAAGGAATGAAACGTCCCCATTTCAATGAGCGTTGCATGCTTAATCACATCTTGGAGATTAAAGGAAATGAGATCGGATAAAGACGTCACTGTACCTTCAATAATTCCTTGTGACAGTGCTTCAAAGGCCTCACCTGTCGCCATGCTCACAGGAGTCGCTCCCATCGCCTCGACCCAACGGGCATGCTGAGGTGTCGCCACACGAATACGCATACCACGCAAGTCTGATTCGGCTGTTACTGGTTTCGTTGTCAGTAAATTGTAGGGATTGGCATGTGAGCCTGTATACACGATTCCGAGTGCTTTGAGCTCTGCTTGGCAATCTGCGCAAGTCACAATATATTCAGTAATGGCAGCGGCCGTTGCGTGTGGATTGCCTCCCATCAAGGATAAATCACCCACTAGGTTAAAGTTGGGTAAATCAGCTGGGAAATAGGCTGGAAGAAAAAGTCCAACCTGTACCAGCCCACTGCTAATGGCGGTACGCATATTGGCTAAATTAACCACCTCCATTCCCACCAACTGCCCTTTTAAACGCCCATCAGACATTTCAGGTAGCATTTTCTGGAATTCGGTATACAGCGGATTATGAGCAGGTTGCATCGGCGGCAGCCCAGATGCTAATCGAAGCTGCTGAGCGAGAGAGGTTTGTGAAAAAATAGCACCCATGAGTGTGGCGGCAAGCGCCACTCTCCTAAATGATTTACGCATAGTCATTTTATTATCCTATTGTTTTTTTGACATGCCGATTATCCTGATACCCGTATCCATTTTAGATAGCTTAGGTATACAGATACTAAAATTAGAGGCACATCATTTATGCTATGACCCATGTCTTGCACATACAACTGAACCACCTTCCACCCAGTCCGGTGACAACCTCAATCGATGTTTAAGCCATGTGTCTTATGATTATTTTAATCGCACGCTTTTGTAAGTAACGGCGTAAGTCTAGGAATAGAGAGATGGGCACGCAATCAAAAACTAACCTCAAGTGCACTAGGTGCACCGCCAACATTAGGCTTCTCTGTAAGATAATTGCTGCATGCGCTTGGGGGTCATCGGCAAATGAACGGCCGCGGCAAGAAAAGCTAATAACGCGCTTGCAATCAGAGCAACGTCGTCAACTCAACACTCTGTCATTCTGGTCAGTAAATGACTAAGCACCTGCTTTTTATCATCATGGAGCTCCTGATCAAGCCTTTCTTGAATCATGAGCGCCGTCTGATTGAGCGCAGCCAAACATTCGTCATAATGCTTTTCTGCTTGTCTGAGCGTCAACTCACACGCATTGATACCAAATTCAACTAGATGCTTGCGCCCCCACCACTTTTTACTCCCCATTAAGGTAAGTGCTGCAATGTCGTGTTTGATATAACAGGTGGTACTGACAACGTCGTACGCGGGAGCTAAACGGACAGTATCAACAGAATCATACATCAGGCCAAAGTTTTTAAGATGAGCATCTCCATTTTGAAGGCGCGTGTTCAACACGATCATTTTATAAAATTGTACAAGAGAAGCCTGCTTGAAAGCAGGCGATGTAAAAAGCTTAATCGTTTTTACAACTTGCTCATAACTACCACTGTACTTATCGTCTCGATGTTTTGCCTGCAAAACGCACATATCCTCAAAACCAGGATGCGGTCCGTCTGCGTTCAAATCGAAACGCTTCATAATGAACAACGCATCATCATCCGACAGATAAAACTCCGGTACCGGTATCCCAGAAAGCTGTACCGCTTGCATACAATAATACTCATTAAGGGCAAGTTGCGGATACTCAGCACCCCACGCTTTTACGATGTAATCATCTACAGATAGAGTGGCTTTATTTTGAATCTGAGCCAACACTTTAGGCTGTACACCACTTAAAGGCGATCTAAGTGCAAAGCGACTGACAAGCTCATTAAACAGCTGGCCATCTTCGGGATGAAGAAGCTGATCTAATGTCAGTGGCTGATCGCCATCCGCCTGAAAAGCAACATTCTCCCTGTAGTTTAATCGGCCATGGATATTCATCGCTAAAAGCTTGAGTAAACCAAAATCATCGGTTTCGGTCAGCTTGCTAAAGTGTTTTTGAATAACGGATCTTAAGTAACCCTCGGGCAGGTGCATCTCAAAGATAGGATGGAGTTGGTGATGTGTATAGCTCGCGTGACGAACAGGCATCGTCAGGGATACAGCATCATCTGCTTGAGCATTCGCATTGTAATTAAAGATGAATTGTTTATGCTCTCGGACTAAACGCCCTGTCATTCGACTGGAAACACACACCTTCAAACCGTCATCCATCCCTTAACTCCTCAAATGTTGGAAACGAAGACTTTTCTCGAAGGCGAATTTCATACCCCAACAAATCGATAATTTTAAGTAGCTTACGCGTACCTACATCCCCCACCCGGCCATTTTCAAGCGCATTGAGAGTCGCTCGTGAAATTCCAGCATAATCGGCAAGTGCCTGCTGGGTCAGCTTTTTATTCTTTCTTAAGCGAGCAATCTGCTGGCCAAGCTCCAAATAATCCATAAAATGACCAAAATACTTTACAAATAAATAATTTAATTCGATATTGTAAAGCATTTTAGTCTTTTTTCTTATGTTTGTCAGCTAATCAAACATTTCTAGCCCAGATAATCACACCCAACAGAATACGGGATTAGGCTTCTCTGTAAGATAATTGCTGCATGCGCTTGGGGGTCATCGGCAAATGAACAGCCGCAGCAAGAAAAGCTAACAACGCGCTTGCGATCAGAGCAACGTCGTACGAACCATACCACTCAAATGTCAGGCCCGCCCACCAACTGCCAAAAAACGCGCCAATTTGATGACTAAACATCACAATACCAAATAGTGATGCCAAGTTCTTAGTCCCAAATAGATGCGCCACCGCGCCGCTGGTTAAAGGAACAGTCGATAACCACAACATCCCCATAATTCCTGAGAAAAGATACAAAAGCTGATCGGTAATCGGCTGGGTTAACAGCATTAAAATTAAGCAGCCTCGTAGCGCGTAAATCACGAACAACAGACCTGGCTTATGCCAACGATCCCCCGCCCATCCAATTAAAATCACACCCACAATATTCATCAAACCGATTATGGCCAGGGAGTCGGATGCGACGCTCGGCAATAACCCGCAATAGGCAACCAAGCCCGACATGTGCACGGTAATAAAGGCAATATGAAAGCCGCAAACAAAAAAACCAAGACTGAGCAGTTGATATTCACGTGACTTCATTGCTTGCGCAATTGCCTGCCAATCAAATATTCGCAGTGGTGCGTCATGGGCCTGCCGAGCAGGACGCACGCCATCACGCAATAAGCCGATCAACCCTAAGATCAACAGCGTGGTTGCAGCGAAGACTAAAAAGGTACTGACCCAACCTTGTGAAGGCGCAAGATAGCCCAAAAAAATAGCATATAAAAACTGCCCTAACGAACCGCCTGCACTGGCGATGCCCAAGGCCAAAGTTCGTTTATGTGCCGGAAAACGTTTACCGACGGCGGCGAGAACGATCGGGAAAGTCGTGGCTCCCGTACCAATGCCAATCAACATAGCATTGCCGACAAAGAACATCGTACTACTGGCCGCTAATGCGGCCACCACTAAGCCAGCGGCATACAGCAGTGCGCCAGCCAGTAGAATTTTAGCCGTTCCATAGCGCTCCGCTAAAGCACCTGCAACGGGAGATACAGCGCCCCAAAGCAGATTCTGCATTGCAAAGCTAAACGACAAGTCCGAAACAGAGATACCTAAGTTAAGGCTAATGTCTGGCACCAGAAGCCCTAAGGATAAGCGTACTCCCATGCTGTAGGCCAGAACCAAGCCCCCGGCAAACACTACCCACCAAGGATTAAGATTGGATTTTGTCATTTTCATCGTCACCCCAGTCAAGTCCTAACGCACTCTATTCGCCCAGTAGACACCAAACACCGTCATCACCATACCCACCAAGGCCAATAGCGTCATCCGCTCATCAAACAATACCCATGCCTCTAAGGCGGTCAATGGCGGCACAAGATAAAAATAACTGGCTGTTCGCGTCGACTCACCTGCTCGAATCATCAGCAATAACAGTAAGATCGCACCAACTGATAAGACCAACACGGACCACGCAAGCGCTAAAATAAAATCTCGATGCCACTCAACAGCCCCTTCTCCCTTAATCCATACACCCAGAAGCATGAGTCCAAAACATCCCGCATATTGAATAAAAGAAGCCGCTAAAAGAGGTTGAGGTTCGCATACCTTCTTCTGATAAAGCGTCCCTAGTGTAATCCCCACTAAAGCCAGTAAGACCCACAAAAGTCCAACCCAAGTAATGCTGATTTGCTCCAAGTCCATACCGGAAGTCTGCTGCAATACCAACACTACACCGATAAGCCCCAAAAATAGGCCTAGCCACTGGCGAAAGCTCAGTTGCTGCTTCCAAATTACGAACACAAGAACGCCGGTCAACAAAGGTTGCAAGCCAACCAAAAGCGCTGTTAAACCCGCAGGCATGCCCAACTCTATTGCTGAAAAAACACCGCCTAAGTAAGCACCATGAATCAATGCACCTGCCAACAGTTGTTGTCGCCACAGACTCAGACTTCGTGGTAATTGAATCGAAAACATTTTCAGCAATAGCAAAAAACACAAAAGATTAAACAGCATGCGCCAAGCAAGAAAAGAAAAGGGTTCACTGTAGGGCAATCCGTATTTTGCTCCAATAAAGCCTGTGCTCCACAACACAACAAACACCCAAGGTGCCGCACGGATTAACTTTGGCGATGAGAAAAAATTCTGAAGGGCTTGAATCATTATTATTTTTCCGTTGTGGACTTCAATTAAACGACTATCAAGTCTTCTTAACAACCATATCCTTATCTGTCGGATAGGACGGGCAAGGGTAAAAACAAGTCATTAAATCAAACGTTCATTTGAATTTATTTACATCAACATAAAAGCTAAGTATACTATGCGCGTTCGAGCAAAATAGACGCTAAAGTGCCCGAAGCAAATCAGAAAAACAAGTAGTGCTCGCCTTCTCCTAACGTCCTAGGTATGAGCGCTCACCGAAAAGGAAGTCGGTTATGAGAGGAAAACAAGCAAGGATGCTGGGTTAACCTCTCTCTTTTTTATCACTCAATATTCAAAGCAGGAAAACTCTTCACCAGATCATCGATCGCCTTTATCTGCTTGAGGAAAGGTGCAAGCTGATCCAAAGGTAACGCGCTGGGTCCGTCGCATTTAGCTTTAGAGGGTTCTGGGTGTGCTTCTAAAAACAAGCCCGCCAGACCAACAGCCATACCCGCTCTTGCTAAATCAACGACCTGCTCACGACGACCACCCGAAGCAGCCCCCGTTGGATCACGCTGCTGAAGAGCGTGTGTTACATCAAAAATAATCGGCAAATTGCCCGATACTTTTTTCATCACACCAAAGCCCAGCATATCGACCACTAAATTATCGTAACCAAAACACGTACCACGATCACACAAAATCAGCTGATCGTTACCCGCTTCTTTGAATTTTTCGACAATATTTAACATTTGTGCTGGGCTTAAAAATTGTGGCTTTTTAATATTGACGGGCTTCCCAGTTTTAGCCATTGCTACGACTAAATCCGTCTGGCGCGCCAAAAATGCGGGCAATTGAATGACATCTACCACTTCGGCTACAGGTGCGGCCTGATATATCTCATGTACATCAGTGATGATAGGCACATTAAACGCCGTTTTCACCTCTTCAAAAATCCGTAAACCTTCCTCCATCCCAGGCCCACGATACGAATGAATCGAGGAGCGATTAGCCTTATCAAAGCTGGCTTTAAAAACGTATGGAATGCCTAAGTCAGTCGTTACTTTGACGTAGGCTTCACAGGCGCGCAATGCTAAATCGCGTGACTCTAATACGTTCACGCCACCAAACAATACAAATGATTGAGCATTATCAACGCCAATACTCTCGGTAATTCTAATCATACATTCCCCTGTTAGTTTGCCACACAATGGGCACTAAATTCTTTTTCTAATCAATCGATAAAGACGTGTTTTTAATGTTGGACGCAAGCTTTGCATCTTCTGTCGAGCCAGCTCCTCTAGCGCACACTCAACCTCAACTCTGCCCTTTTTACCCTGTAAAACATAGATGGGGTATAAAATTAGCGTTGCGGCTATTAATTCATGCAATGAACGTCGAGCTGTTCTTCGTTCGGAAACAAAATGATCCTGCGTTAACCCCCATCCCGCATAAAAAGGCAACCCATAGGTCACCACTGGGATCTGGCGAATTAAGGCTTCAAAGCCCGTTAATGAAGTGATGGTGTGTACCTCATCGACTTGGGACAAAAGGGCTGGCATCCCAATATCCGTGACCTGCAAATCACAAAACGCACTGGCATCAACGTCGTTCACTTCACCTACGCGCCCACCCCCAACAACATCTGGATGAGGCTTATAAATAATAAACGCCTCGGGGCAGTGTGACCTTACGCGCTGCAGCAACTCAAGGTTTGTTTTAACCTGTGGACTGCCCAATCGAATTGAAGCATCCGTCTCAACCTGCCCAGGCACTAAAATAACCCTCCTGTTTTTAGGAAGATCTAATGCCTTTGGAAGACCCACATTGTATTTTGAAATGCCTAAGCTGATCAATCGCTCAGATACTTGGGCAGCCTTTGTTAGCAATGCAGAATCCATCTGAGCCTCATTCAAAAGGCATTCTAAATCCGAACTCTGAGTTGAATCATAGTAAATCCCTTTGGAGTCTAGCACCAAGGATAAAGGCTCAACCAAATCAACACCCAAGCCGACAGAGCGTACAAAACCATCTTCCATTCGCCATAACCTTGCACCGCGCAGATGCAAGGCTTGCTCTAACTCGGGTGTCACTCGATTCGACCAGATGACAAACTGATCACCTGCGTTCACCAAATTCAACTCCAGGCGATCGATAAACCGTAACTGAAGACCTGCGTCGAAGAAATTAGGAAGAAAACCTCGTTTCCAACGAGAAAAGCCGACGAGGGTAACTGGCTGTGAAAAATCAAAGGGCGTCAAAATACATAGCCTGATTAATAGTTTGGCGATCACTTTAGCAAAACCTTGCTATGACAGCAAAGTGGGCTTAGTCAGTACAGAAAACACCTACAGCGAACAATAATAAACTCATGATCATCCTCCCCAGCCTTAAAAGTGTGCCGCAAAAGTCAGCAAGCTATAATGTTTTCTCGATATCGCAAATCCGTGCCATCAATACAAGAGGATCAAATGCTGATTCTTTGAAGCCAAATTTTTTGTAGAACATCTGCGCACTGTGATCGATAGCATGAACCAAAATACCAGCACCTCCTACTGCGTTCATTGCTTGTACAGAGCGCAATATGCAATCTTTTAAAAGACCCGCAGCAATGCCTCGACCGTGATATGCGCTATCAACTCCAAGTCTAGCCAATATAACCATTGGGATGGGGTCAGGGCTATTTCTTATTAGCGAGCTGAATGCTTGCTCTCTTGATACTGAGCCCATGGCAATTGCATAGTAACCAATGACTTGGCCAGTCGTCGTATCATTGACCACGTATACCCTCGCGGTTCCCCGCCTTTGACTCTTCAAGGCTTGCTTGCTTAACCAGGTATCTAGCTCTTCAATTCCACATTGAAACGGATCGAGCTGATGCTCATCAGTCAGTAGTGTTGGTGCACTTATTCCCAAGGTGCTTTCCTATTAAAGAGATCTGTCATACCTTCAAGAGTCTGAGGTTCTGCACGAAGTTCGAGATCGAATGCCTCAAAGGCTTTTGCTTCAAGAACAAAATCCCGCTGTTCGGCGAGTACATTATGTGCTTCATTGAGTGCCGCTTGTTGAATGAACACAGTTCTATCCACTTTTTTCAAGCTTGCTGCAGCATCGATAATATCTCTTACCGATGGCAGTACCCGCATGTTGATTGGAGCTGTTTTTGTAGCCATAACACCATCCTGTATATCTATTTAATACACAGTTTAAGTGATTTTGTGGTGTAGTCAATAGATATACAGGATACCCCTTCGCTCTCTTGCAGCTTACTTTAAGTAACCGCTCAGCAAACACACTTACAGACTTTAAAATTACTAAAATGCGTTCACCCAAACCAAAAGCTTTATTCAAAAAGCTGACCTGTATTTCAGGTTCTTCTGGATAATCATGTGCGTATTGGTTTCGCATGTAGATGTCAATATCACCACCACGCGCATCAACCTCAACACGAGAACCAAACAACAAAATGCGACTTTCTCTACCAAAGTATTGGCGTAGTGTAGTGGCTATGATTTCTTGTTGCTTAGGTGTCAGAGGCACTCTATTTTGCATAGTATTCTTCGACTTAAAAAGTTTAGCGCAGCAAGGAAATCACAAAAAATCTCTTGATTGACTTGGCAACATCCAAAAGCTTTAGGCTCAGAGGTGCAGAATCTATTATCGACAATATCGCCGATGGAATTCTCGATTACCTGAAACGATCAGACGAGGTTAACTTACTTGATGGCTTAAAGGCATCTATTACTCAATCAGTTTCTCGTGCCATGGCTTTAGTTGCCTAACTACGCTCTACTTCAGCAAGCAGCGCTCTTCTTTGCTGAGCATCATCTATTAAAGACGTAATCGCCGCCACCCAAGCTTCTTGATCCATCTCAACGAGTAGGCCATTGACCTTATGCGTCACTAATTGACGATAAACGTGACTATCTGAATACACACCAACAGCCCCTGCTGCCGTAATGTCAAAGTACTTCGTCGGTGCTCTAGCCGCATTGACCTTAGTATCTAACAAGGGAGCCAGCCCTATCAGACGCTTCGATTCTTTCAACATACGTTGATAAGACAACCAAGACATAGGATGTAAAACACGAATTTGAGGGAATTTAAGGCACCGCCGTCTTAACTTATCATCCCCTATCAACTCAATTGTCACCTGCGGATGCGTTTGCAGAACTGATTCAAACACGGGCAGTAACCAATCAATTTCAGCTCTATGCGACGGCGAACCATGATAAAAAATGATCGGCAACGACAGAGAAAGATCTGCATCATCCTCCCCGTATGGCGATACTGGATCGATCAAGGTTAAATGACATCCAGCCGCACACCAATCTCTGTACTTGTCAAAGAGATAAGGTGTCGAGACCCATAAATCGGCCTTTTTCTGTTTAAGCCAAGACTGATGTCGATAGGCAAATCGATACCACTTAGAGCAATAACCCCAAGATAAAGATGCCAACACCTTAATATCAAACAGATCATCATCAATAAATATAACCAATCCTGCCAACCGATGGCGATAGCTATCAACAAACATCTTCCATTTTGACGGAATATAACGAACAAATACCAGGATTGAATTCTCAATATCAGAGATGTTCGGTGCATCACTCTGCTGATAACAGGTGAAGTCAACAGCAAGCCGCTTTAGTAAGGGTTTAACAAAAAAATCTGAAGAAGGGTTTGAGCCTTCTTCAACAACAATATAACGTCCATGCTTAATATTGCATACAGCGTCAACCCTACTATCTGTCACTCCCATGGTCGCTTAACTCTAGGATTGGCATTGAGTGAAAAGTCCGAACGCACATAATTCAAATTCGGATTGTAAAAGGGATCATTGCCAATGATGTCCTTCCAACGTTTTCGCATGTAGTTGGCTTCTCGCTTACCGCGTCTTCTCTGCTTAAGACTTTTATCAATACCTCTGGACACAGATTCATGATGATAGAGTTCTGCATAAGGGGTAAACAAAACACGTAAACCAGCCTCACGAACTCGTAAGCAATAATCCACATCATTAAATGCGACGCATAAATTATCAGCATCTAACCCTTTTAGAGTCTCGAAGACGCTCTTTGGCGTTAACACACAGGCGGCGGTCACCGCTGATAAATCCTGAGGTAAAACAGCACGATGCATATAACCTGGGTCGTCGTACGCAATTGCACCGTGTAAGTGATCAGCACACCCACCTCCACCGATTAAATCACCCGCGTGCTGCAGATGATTATCGCTATACAACAGCCTTGCCCCCACTGCACCTACGTCCGGTTCAGCTTGCATAATCGACAGCATCTCGAATAACCAGCCAGGCGTAATTACCTCTGTGTCGTTATTCAATAAACACAGATACTCTCCCTGCGCAAAAGAGGCTGCAAAATTGTTAATCGCTGAAAAATTAAACGCATGAGCGTAATGTACAACCTTCACATTTTCGTAACGTTGTTGACAGTTACTCATAAACGCCAAAACGTCTGCTTCATCCGAATTATTGTCAACAATAATTATTTCGTAAGAAACACGCTCTGTTTTGGCTAAAACCGATTCAACGCAGGGCTTAAGCAGATGTAACATATTACGGGTAGGGATAATAATGCTGACCTGCACATCCGATTGCACTAACTCATAATGAAGCCGAAAAAAGCCAGATTCCATAATCGAAACGCGCGCATCAATCTTTTCAAGCAATAAAGTTTTCTCTAACACTGGCTTTTCAACATGAGCGTCAAAGAACGTCAAATACGCCTCATTATGGCTCCACAACACCGAGGGGATATGCACAACGCTTGGCGTTTTCGAAAGACATCCCGCGCTCAGCATTAACCCATAGGATGATAAACGCGTATATTGTTCACCTTGAAGGTAGTCAGTGACCTGCACAAGCGGAAACAATAAAACATTACCCGGATACGCCGATACTTTAGCAAACATTGATGACCAATCCGGCTTAAATTGCGGATTAACTCTTTCACCTTGTTCATTCAATACATCGTGGTCGCTGTACACCATGCTAAAGTCAATCTGACGGATCGCTGAGTCAATAAACCAAGTCAGCGCATGCTGACTCAAATAGGCGCCTTTCCCTAACCACAAAACCAACGCAGAACTGGGTTGCTGCTTAAGCTCCGTAAGCAATCCCTCTTCCGTAATGAACCTGTCCCCCGTCAAGCGTTTAGAAAATTGATCCTTTTGATTTTCATCCGCAATCAGCACCAAGGTTTCAAACTGTCTATAGAGCTGTCGAGTCAGTGACTTAAGCGCATCTTCTAATTGAAAAACACCATACTCACGTGCGTCTACAAGCACAATTACCTTGGGCGCTTTACTTCGAAGCTGAGCAGAATACGCAATGATACTTCTGGCCTCTTCTGGCGTTACTTCATCGAAGTCACCTAACCACTCGTCATAATCTATGTTTGGCGAATGATTTCTAAACCAGGAAGTAATCTGGTAGGCCTTAGTGATCGACAACAAGGGCGTGTACCAATAGAGCCCGGCCCGATAACGCCGAAAGCGATGAATATTTTTAAAAGCAGGCCAAACACGCTTTGACATTAAATACAAACGTTCAGGCCAAAGAACACGACGCAACTTAACCACGATAGCATCCTGCTCCACAGAGTCTTGTGATATATCCAGATTAAGTAGGGTCATATCCGCTGGTAAATATACCAACTCAAAAAAGCTGCCTGTTTTTGAAAGATGTAAAGTAAAACTTAGGGTCTGATAGCGCGACTGCGCTGTAAAATTAACCACTCCCATATTTCTCAATACGGGTAAACGCCCTTTTATTGCAATCCAACCTTGCTTAAGAAGGACCGAATCGTCACACACTGTGTGCTGCATCATCAATGAAACAACCTGTCGTAATGATTTTTATTTGTATTAAAGTTTTAATAAATTCAATAAGATCAAATGGTATGTAATGTTACAGACACAATCAACTAAGAATCAGATTAGATCTCACTTTACCCATGATTAATTGGGTAAAGCGAGTTTGTACAGCAGAAGGTCAGAATAAAAAACAATGAGAAGTGGAGGCTACTCGATCGCCACTCTCTCCCCTAAGTGTCCTGGATTTGTAATCTCTCGCTCGACGCTAAGGTCATCAGGATCAATAAACTCACCCACACGGCCAGGTACTGTAATGGTGCGTTGCAGCGTTTCATCGTCCGGATCGATCCAAGTACCAATCGCCTCAGAACGCATCAGGTTGTATTGAAACGACTCATCATCAGGGTCAATAAACTCACCTTGCCCTGCAGAATCACTTGGCTGGATAACGCGATGATGCTCCAACTCTGCCAACTGAACATCTGGGTCGACCCTTTCGACTCGCGCATGAGACAGGGGGGTCAGGGTTTCTAAACGTGGAGTCTCTTCAGAGCCACTTATTAACCCTCCTGATACCCTCTCAGAATCCGTTAATCGATTTGAGTATAGATCATTTTTTTTACTGTCGACCACAAGAGAAGAATCGTCTCGACTGACGGCGATATCCTCAGGACTAAAAAGCCAAGCGACACCTCCCGTCGCTAAGACAACTAAGACAACCATTGAGTATTTCAGCACACTCATCGCTTTTCCTCCATTTATAGAGCTTACTCAAACACCAAACCCGACATCCGCGAGCGCATTTCTCGGCTCACATCACGTAGATCCTGCTCATTGGATAATACACGAGGGGTAATCATGACCAACAGCTCGGTTCGGTTAGTCGTATTTCCAGTTGCGCCAAACAAATTCCCCATTACTGGGATATCGTGCAGAATAGGCAAACCTGAACGTGTTCTTGACGTGTTATCACGAATCAAACCACCTAGAACAACCGTCTCACCCGAGCGAATCGCCACTCGGCTGTTAATGTTGCGCTCTAAGAAACTGCGCTGTCCCGTCGCAGTGTCTTGTTGACCTACGTCTGTGACCGACTGCTTGATTTCCATATTGACCATACCACCTGCATTCACAGACGGCGTCACCGACAGCATGACACCTGTATCTTTATACTGAATGGAGGAGGTAATGGTTCCGCCATCTGTCACCGTCTGAGCTGAACGTATTGGCTGCTGATTACCTACTTGAATTGTTGCCGTATGGTTGTCCAGTACCAAGACCGATGGTGTCGATATCACGTTAACTAAAGATTTCTCTGCCAAAGCATTAATCACCGCACGAATCGCACCTGCAGGATTTGTAACTGTGAATGAAAACCCAGGGACTCTCGGTCCAATAGGATCATCCGACAAATTTAACAGTGCATTGCCTCGCCAACCACTGCCCAAACTTTCTTGCAAAAACCACTCTAAACCATAGCGCAGCTCATCGTTTAGAGAAACTTCAATGATGCTTGCCTCAATCAACACTTGAGACGGCGCAATGTCTAACTTTTTCAAAGCTGCTTCTATTTTTCGAAACTCTCGTCGATTGGCATAAATCAATAAAGCATTGCTCTGTTCATCCGCAACAATTCGCACATTTTGTGCTAAATCGTAGTTGGTTGAGGTCGGCCCAGTAGACGCAGGCAATGCCGTTTGTGCACTCGCGTTCGAGCTACCTATCGTACTACCGCTAGATATCGGGTTTGATGAGGGTGGTGTTGCGGCTCCTGAAGAAATACGTGACGCTGTGAGATTAGGGGCCACGCCAGAGTCAGCCGTCTCGCCACTGCTCGGTGACTGTGAAAAAAGCTTACTCATTAGTGATGCTAGATACCCAGCCGACCCATTTTGCACCGGGTACACAAACAGTTGCTGCTCAAACAAATGATCTGGGGGCTGATCTAAGCGCTCCATCCACACCTTCACCTGCTCCAGATAATGTGATCTGGGGGTAACCACCAACAAACTATTTAAACGCTCTACTGGAATAACGCGAACCAAGCTCGAAATATTCCCATCTCCCAGCACTTCCTCGCCCATCAGCGCCTGCAGCATGGTGAACGCTTCTTGAACTGGCGCATATTGGAGCGGAAACACGCCGACCGACATACCTTTTAGTAGATCAATATCGAAGGTCGAAATAATCTCCAGCCAACCATCAAGCTGTTGGCGTGTGCCGGCCAAAATCAAAAGATTACGGCGGGGATCAACACGCACAAATGCAGAGTCACTCGCAACAGGCCCTAAAATATCGGCCATTTCCTGTGCGCCAATAAAACGCAAAGGAATAACCACATTTGAATAGCCTGCATTGCGGTCATTCGCGGATGCGATGCCTGGCATTAAGCTCGACATGGAAGCACCCGCACCCACAAAATATCGGCCATTATTGTCCCGAATCATAACAGCGCCATTGGCCTGCAATAAGGACTCCAGTGTCGATAACAACTGATCTTGAGGAATCGGGGAACGCGTTCTTATCGTGATATTGCCAGACAGCGGATGCTCTATCACATAATCGAGCTTGAGAATTTCACCCAATATAATATGCACAACTTGGGTAATAGGGGCTTCTTCGAAACTAAGGCTGACATCTTCGCCAAAAAACCGCACAGGCTCAGATGATGACGGCGCGCGAACGACTTGGTCGTTGCCTTTGTAGAGTTGTGGAAGAGTTGGCGCAATTGATTCAGACTCAATTTCCGGACTGGCGGAATAAAGACCGACTTGACTCTGTGACATCAACACAGGTTCTGTACTTGCTAAAGGCATGGGATCAGAAACTGGTTTAAGTGTTGGTGATTGGCAAGCACTTAACAAAAAACTCCCAAGAATAGGGACCCAAATAGACGTATTCCTAGCCATTAATTTCACTATTATCCTGAATATTTGCCCGAATGTGCATTGAGCCGCTTAAACCCTAAAGCATCAACAGCAAGAGTGTATCGAAATGCTTAATGAACAGCCATTACTATACTACTTTACTACTTTGCCCTTAGTCGTGGTAGTTCAGTGACGAAAACAAAGCAGCGGTCATCGGAATCATAAAAGTTAACAACCTACTGAAAAACTTAAAATCGGCCAAATCCGGAGCCTGAATTAGTACTGACAGTTAGAGAGAGCTTTACCAGCAAATAAGTGCGGCCTAGTAAAACTCTTTTAGGTGTTCGAGTAACTCGTCACACAGACTATGAAGCTCACTGATGCGGCTATTTAAGTCATCGAAGTGAGCATCGCTCTTCAATGCTATCAGCTCAGCGGCCAAGCGGTGGATCTCTAGATGCAGTACCTCCACAGGATGGTTGGTGCATTCGCCCAAAATCAAAGCACGGCCGCTATGATCCAACCAATGGCCGAATCGGCATTGTTGAGCATTCATTTCGGGTGGTGTGTCACTTTTTCCAAACAGATAATCAGCCATTTCTGAAATCCAAGCTCGATGTTCTACAACAGCAGAAAGCATCGGCAAGCGTTCCTTGCTGATTGGTTTAATCGCTTTCCATGAGGGCGGTACATTCCATGTACAGAACCATCCTTGCAAATCCTGTGCTGGCATCGGCCGCGCGATGGCGTAGCCCTGAGCCCATTCGTAGCCAAGGCGTAAGAGCATCTCACCATGGGCAATTGTTTCAACGCCTTCTGCGATAATCTGGCGGCGAAATGCGGTCGCTAGACCCAGTACACCTTCCAGAATAGCCAGATCATCCGGATCATCAAGCATGCCACGGACGAAACTCTGATCGATCTTAAGCAGATCAGCGGGCAACTGTTTTAGGTAAGTCAGTGCTGAATAACCCGTACCGAAGTCATCTAGAGCAAAACTCACGCCCAGTGCCTGACAAGATGCCATCACTTGCGACACTTTGTTATAACTCTCAAGAGCGCTAGTTTCAAGAATTTCCAGCTCCAACTCGCCGGGATTGACCCCAGGATGCCGGGACAACAGCGCTTGTAAACATGAAACGAAATCAGGATGCTGCAACTGCAGAGCACCGACATTCACGCTAATCGGAATGGATAGTCCATTCGAACGCCAAGTTTCAATCTGGGTTAACGCACTGTCGATCACCCATTCACCTAAATCGATGGCAAGCGGATGATTTTCAATGACTGGCAGAAATGCCGCCGGTGGCAAGAGCCCGTGCAGCGGATGCTGCCACCGTATCAGAGCTTCCACACCGATTAAGTCGCCAGTACGCATATTGACCTTAGGCTGGTAGTACAATACGAACTGGCGCTCAGCTAGTGCTTGCCGGATGTTTTCAAGGTTTTCGTAATGACCCCGCACGTTGCGGTGATGCTCGTCATCGAAGATGTAATAGCGGTTTTTGCCAGCCTGCTTAGCTTGATACATAGCCAGATCGGCCTGGCGCAGCAGTTGATCAGCATCAACCACTTCGTTCTGCGGATAAAAGGTAACACCTAGACTAGCGGAGACATTAAGCACGATATCACCGATCAGAAACGGCTGCGCTGCTACCTCTAGCAACCGTGTCACAATCTGGACGCTGGTCTCGACACTGGGCAGGTCAACCAACACGGCGACAAACTCATCACCACCGATGCGCCCAAGCGTATCACCATCCCGCAATACCTGTGTCATGCGCTTGGCAAGGGTTACAAGCAACTGATCACCCACTGCATGGCCATGGGTGTCGTTGACCTCCTTGAATCCATCCAGGTCAAGATAGGCAACCGCCAAGCGCTGCCCGCGCCTTGGAGCCTGGCTCATAGCTTGGCGCAGGCGATCGCCCAGTAAAAGCCTATTAGGCATCCCAGTGAGCGCGTCATAATGGGCGATGTATTCGAGCTGGGCTTGATGTTCCTTGATAATCGTGATGTCAGAAGAGAGTGCGATATAATTCTGAATATCACCATGCTCGTCACGCACAGCGGTGATTGCCTTCATCTCTACAATCACACCACCATCCTTGCGCCGATTCCATATTTCGCCATACCAGTGGCCATTGGTATGAAGTTCATGCCACATAGCCTCATAGAAGCTAGTGTCCTGCTTTCCAGAATTAAGGATACTCGGTTTTTTACCTATAACTTCTTCCCGGCTATAGCCGGTAATGTCAGTGAAGGTGGCGTTAACGTCTAGGATGTTGGCATCCCGATCGGTGATAACAATACCTTCGCGCGCATGTGTAAATACATTGGCCGCAAGGCGCAACGCTCTCTCGACCTGCTTACGCTCAGTGATGTCGTTGGAAATACAGGCAACGGCAAAGGGCTGCCCATGTTCATCAGGTAACGGAAACTTGTGACTCAAGAATGTGTAATGCTGACCTAGGTTATTTTCATAGCGATCTTCAGTGATCAGATTTTCACCAGTAGATAAAACATGTCGATCATGTTCTTGGTGCCGTCCAGCATAAACCGCATTGATTAAATCAGCACGGTTACGTCCAATCATTTCATCCACGCGACAATTTAATAATTGCGCGGTTTTATTGTTTGCCAGTAAACACTTTTCGTCTCGATCAAAGGCATAGATCAAGGTATCACTGTTATCGAGCAGTGTTTGCACAAGTTGGTGATAATGATTTAACTGATCTTCTGAACGTGTATCTCGGAGCATAATCAAATAATGATCGTCTAATCCATAAGGTGCAGGAAGCTTAACGACACTGCAATCGACTGAAATAGATCCAAAAGATTTTTTAAGATTAAGCTTATTCTGCGCAATATGGTTATGCCCATGGGCAAAACGGTTAAGTTGATCAGCGAGCCATAGTGATGATTCTGAATTAAACAGACGAAACAGTGAATGTTTTATAAGTCTTTGTGGGCCCGCGAAATCAAACAACGAGGCGACATAGATATTTGCTTCTTGCACCACGGCTGAGCGATCAACCACCAATGCCCCAACAGGCATACTATCAAAAAGTGTTAAATACCGCTGTCTGTCATGTTGAGCATAAAACTCGGATTCACGCAATTGAAGGTTCTGTATTTCGAGCTCAGCCTGATACACTCTCAGCTCTTCTAAGATCCTCGGACCACTGGATGGGTCTAGCGATTCGTCATTTTCTCCATCTAAGGGCCATGATGTACCATCACTCTCTGCTAAGGCTTTTTCAGCTTTTTTTCTTAAATCATCCAACGCTTTATTCATACGTTTCTCTGACTGCCTTAGTCATTTTGATGCAGTTCACTAATATTGGTATGACTCACCACCGCACCCAGTTCAAGATTACCTTTAATCAACCCAACATTCATAACAAACCAACGCTTTTCATTGGGTGAATGGCATTGATAAATCATCTGAAACATCGGTATCGAGCCTTCTAAAACCCCTTTTACTCCCTGATAGGCGCGTGCCACTGTTTTATCTTTACTGTTCTGTTGTAACTTCCGGCAAACATTTAAGTAATTCGACCCCGTGCTAGTTGTCAATAAAGTGGGTTCGCTGTTAGCGTTCGCAAAGCGCTTCCATGAAGCATTGACCATCGCAATGGTTCCATCTTGCTCTAAGACAGCAATATGTTCGGGTAATGCATCCATGATTGATTGTAGTCGTTCAGCATCCTGAAACGCTGAAATATCCACAAAGGTCGCAACAACACCACGCGCAGCACTTGAGGGTACTTTGTAAAACATGACGCGCATCAAATAGGCGCTCCCCTCTTCGGATAACACTTCTTTTTCCAGGGTTTGTTCACTGGCCAGTGTTAGTGCGAAGTCAGCCATAATGTCCGGATGTTTTAAGCGATGCGAAATCTCTTCTAGAGGTCGACCGACATCACCCTCTCGGAGTTTAAATATTGAAACAGCAGCAGGACTGAACCGCGTGATAATCAAGTGCTCATCGACAAATACCGTGGCTACACCGACCGCTTTTGCCATGGTATCTAAGTCTACGTTTAAGCGATTAAGCAGCATAACTTTTTCTTGATACTCTGCATTAACTGTATTTAGCTCTTCATTCACAGATTGCAGTTCTTCATTGGAGCTCTGCAACTCTTCATTGGAGGCCATCAGTTCTTCGTTGGTGGCTTGCAGCTCTTCATTCGATGTTTCCAGCTCTTCAATGGTCGCTTGCAAACTTTCTCGCGTTGCACCTAACTCATTCTGCAAGGCGTCAATCCGAGCCGTTGTTTCTGCACCTACATCGATCGAACCGGATAGTTCCAGTGTTGACGTTTGATGGACTACCGGACTTTCAAAACACAACAGCAGCAGACGCTCATTTGCATCGATCATGACCGGCTTAACCGTTAAACGAACTTGCCTGTAAGGGCCTTCATGGGCACAGGCGAAATGAATACAATCGGATTGCAATGTTTTCCAATCCTTAGATGCTTTGTACAACAGCGCTTGTGCAACCGGCACCAACGACTCGGGCAATATTCTGTTAATTTGAGTAGAGACTGCACCCGATCGCACTTTAAAAAACGGCTGTAGGTCACCAAAGAAATGCACCGCTTGATGGTTGTCATTGACCAAAATAGACGGGGGGGCATACAGATCTAATAACACCGAAGTGGATTTATCCAACACTGACAATTCTCGACTGGCACCCATCACTGAGCGTACAGCAGGATTGCCACGATATCCACCTTCAGAAGAGAGGCGCGTTGCATGCAGTGAATTCCCTTCGATCACGAAGGGCAGGGCTTTATCGTTACGGCGAAATAACTTTAACTTCGGGTTAATCTCTTCAAACCCTTTAGCAACGCAATTAATCGATTCACTTGAACCTAAAAACAGCACACCACCTGGTCGAATGGCGTACTGCAAACGATGCATAGCCCGCAGTTGCGCCTCAGGTTTAAAGTAAATTAAGGCGTTTCTGCAGGTGACCAAATCCATACGCGTAAAGGGTGGATCAGAAAGTAAGTTATGTTTGGCAAATACAATACATTGCCGCAGTTCAGGTTTAACGGTAAAACTATTACCCGTTTTATAAAAAAAACGTTCAAGACGTTGCACAGACAGCTCAGCTGCAACGGCTTGTGTGTACTGTCCAGCCGCCGCTAATTCTATAACATGCTGATTGACATCTGTGGCGAATATTTTTAGTTGCGGCCAACGGCGTGCACGGTCAAATTCTTCAATAAACAGCATGGCCAGAGAATAGGCTTCCTCACCCGTGGAGGTCGCCGCTGACCATACACGAATCATCGAGTGAGCATCAGCATTAGCGACCAGTTCGGGAATTACTGTCGTCGCCAGCGCATCAAATGCCTCTTCATCTCTAAAAAAACTGGTCACTGAAATCAATAGCTCACGTCGTAAGGTGGCCAGTTCTGTGTGATCTTCTTGCAACAGCATGAAATAATCACTGAAAGAGCTGACTTGACGCACCTGAACACGTCGTTCGACTCGGCGCAAAAACGTTGCACTTTTATAATCCCGAAAGTCGATGCCGCCGGATTGGAACAACAAAGTCATAATGCCTTCCATGGCTTCTTCTTCATCTTCAGGTGTACCTAACTGACCGGGTGAGACATGTGTCTTTTGCGCTGCTGGATTGGCAATATGCTCAACAATACGCTGTGCCAGTTGATCGACTGGTAACACTTCATCGACCACCTCCGTTGCCAAGACGCTTTTGGGCATGCCATCAAACTTTGCTTCGGTAGGCTCCTGTGCCACCACAAACCCACCGGCTGCATTAACAGCAACCGCGCCTCTTGAGCCATCCGAACCTGTACCCGATAAAATCACCGCAACACAACGGTTTTCGAAGCGCTGAGACATAGAGTTAAAGAAAATATCAATCGGCAGGGTTAACACATGTGGGCTTTTAGAGGTTAAGAGAAAACGATCCCCTTCCATGGACATTACTTTACCCGGTGGAATCAGGAATATATGATTTTCTTTCAATAACATGCCCTGCTCAACCACCGTTATACTCATTTGCGTATGGCGTGACAACAAGTCTTTCATAATGCTCTTATGATCAGACGACAGATGCTGAATGACCACAAACGCGGCACCGATATCTACAGGACAGTTACGAAAGAAATTCTCTAAGGCTTCCAGGCCACCAGCTGATGCACCAAGGGCAATCACATAACCGTTAAAGGTAGGCTCACTCTGAGTCACTTTATTACTTAGCTCCAACATGACCGCCTTTGATATAGCTTCAACCTTAACTTAACTTTAGAGTTTATGCTTAAGATCTAAGGCTATATAATTAATAGTTATCTGTGATTGTAGCAATCTTAATGCTTACTCAATTCAGTTGTAAACTAGCTTTAGCCTGAATCCGAGACTTCAGATTCAATAAAAGTGTTCAAGAGTGTGTTCACCGAAAAAACATGAATAGAAACGCCCCTTCTATCCGAAAGAATCGATAGAAGAGGCGTACAAATTGAAATCAAGCACTACTGAATGAACAACCACACGGGTAATCCACCTCGTCTTGAACGCTGTTGATTAGGATCGCGCAAATACGGATACCCTTGAAAAGCCTGTTTTACATCATTGCGCCAGGTTTTGCTAAAGTCCCATCCCTGATACAGACCCTGAGCATAAGGCCAGGTCATTTCAGCTGTTGTATAGCCAGTACCACCCGCACTGACTGACACATTCGATGACTCGGTATCCCAATAACTGGCACTAACGACTGGGCAGCCATAATGGCATCCAGATGCGCCCACCAAGCCGCCGACCTGCTCAGACTCTTCATTCTGTGCCATGACTTGTCCAGCACTATAAGAGCGTCTTAATTCAGCAGAACCTGCATTAATAGACCCTAAAAGTCCTCCAATGTAGCCTGCCCCGTAGACACGAGCATGACTGTAGCTGTCTTCAGTTAGACCACCACTTTGCATTCCCTGAATCCCACCCACATAAGCCGCTCCCGACAGTTGGCCAGTTGAAGAAGCCATACGAACATGAGTGCTGCCACTGTTGCCTATTAGGCCGCCAATGTAATTGTAGCCATGCGCCCTCACCTGTGAACTGGCATGAACCACATTGCCCTTTTGAGTAATTTCACCGGCCACACCACCAACAGAATGATGTCCAGAAATATCACCCTCGGCTCGAATATGACGAATAACAGGAGCGGTTGCCCGACCAACAAGGGCTCCTGTATAGGTAGAGCCATACACATTGACAGATTTCAAAGATAAGCGGCTGACTTCAAATCCCTCGTTGGTACGACCAAAGAGTCCTTGATGATTTTTTCCAGGGCGGTTAATCACCAAATTCTCTATCGCAAAGCCATTTCCATCAAAGGTACCGACAAACATCTGCTCCTGAGTCCCAACAGACAACCACCCTTCCCCCATATTCCACACAACCGAATCAGAGAGATCGATATTCGCCATTAAACGATAGTGTGCATTTAAATCTAAACGAATTGCGTTGAGCTCATTGCCATCGTAAATCAAATATGGATCAAGGAGAGTACCCGCTCCGCTTAAATCAGAAAGTGCACGTTCCTCAGGATTAGAATACACCGATAAATCCTGAAAAACGGGAGACGCATCCATCTGATTTGGAAGCATCCAAACTAAATTAAAATTAAAACGCTGGAATGTATCTGCCATGGACATTTCAGCCGATGAACGCCCAACTCCCATGCTGCTTTCAGCTTGACCTGACTTTTCAACATCCCAGTAGCTATCTTCAACTGAACCAAACCCATACAGCGCAATACGTGTACCAATCAATCCACCGGTTGTCTCGGTATGGGCTGGGTCACCAACAACAGAACCATTACTGTAGGTTCTAAACACAAGTGAACCGCCTCCGTATGTGGACCCCATTAACCCACCGACCAGTTGCAGGCCTTTAACATCTGCGGAACTAAAACTATCTGCAGTCAAACCACCTTGCAATTGCCCCAATAAACCACCGACATTTTGATCCCCTTGAACCAAACCATAGCTATAGGTGTAAATGAGCGAGACATTCTGAGTCACTCCCGCTAAACCACCAACATGATTAAAACCTTTAGCCGACACATGACTGCCGACATATAAGAGGCGACTGCTTGAATAAATCCGACCGGAAATGCCACCCACTTGGCTACGTCCAGAGACTTCGCCGCTGACAAAAGCGGTGTCAATATCAACTCCTGCCGCGCGCCCTACTAAAATACCCACTTCATCGCCACCATACACATTTGCATCCAACACTTTCAGATTACTTACCACTGCACCAGCCGCAGTCTGACCTAAAAGGCCCTGAACATGAGACGTTGGACGATTAATCACAAGATTACGAATGGCATAGCCTGCTCCATCCAAAACACCTACAAAAGGTGCATCTGACGAGCCCACTGGCAACCAACCCGCACCGTAATTCCACACGACACTGTCAATCAAATTGATATCGTTCATTAATTGATAGTGAGCACTCAAATCCATGCGCATGGCATTTAATTCACCAGCGGTGTAAATCAAATAAGGTGACTCCGGTGTTCCTTGACCTGCCAGTGCTTCTAAAAGAACAGACTCAGGCTGTGAGTAGTGACTTAAACTCTGAAAACTGGGGTAAGCAGCGCCTTGCATTGTCCACACTGTACGAAAATTAAAATTGATAAAAGTGTCAGGCTGCTGCATTTGCAGTGTGGTTTTTGCAACACCACCGCTGCTAAGCATCAGTCCAGATGCCTCTTCATCCCAGAAAGAATCAACTACAGAGGGCATACCATAAAAGCCTACGCTTGTACCAATTAACCCACCAATGGTGTCACCCTCTGAATCAATAGCGCCAACACTGTACGAGCGGACAATTGAAGCACCGCCGCCATGAACTATGGCGAGTAGCCCACCGACAACATTGCCCCCACTGACCTGTGCATGACTAAAACTGTCAAATGTACTGCCTGATTGTTGCTGTCCTAACAAGCCTCCCACATAAGAACTGCCAGATACTTGTCCTTTTGAGCTGCCATAACGCAGGGTAGTCCCCTGAGCAATACCCACTAAGCCACCCACAGTTTGATAACCAGACACCACACCCTCAGCGTCTGCTGAACGAACTTGGCACGCATTTAGCCAACCTGCCAAGCCACCTACATACATATAACCACTTACATTTGTGGCCGATACAGACACATTCTCCATAAAACATTGAGTACCATAACCAACTAACGCCCCAGCATAACTTCTGGCTTGAATCGATACATTCTGTAAATGTAAATTCTTAATGCTGCCGCCGCTAATATAACCAAACAAACCTTGATAGTGTTCATTTGGTCGTTGCAGGGTTAATCCAAGAATACGATTACCACCACCGTCATATACACCGCTAAAACGCTCATTGACATGGGAACTCCCAATGGCAGACCAAGACTGTCCTGCAAGATTGATATCACTCATCTGGAGAAAATGCGCACTCAAATGATATCTTACCTGATTAAGATCAGATGCCGTGGCAACTATATAAGGATTGGCTGCAGTTCCATCTCCACCTGAAAACTGTGCATTAACTGGGGCGCTCATCAACACCAAAATGATCAGCAGTAGACTCAGCACAGACTGATGCATTTTGCTGCAGATGAAGCGATAAAAAGCTGTCACGCTATTCATAACGACTCCTTAGGAAGACCTAAATCTCCCTTTTCTTATATGATTTTGTGACATCTTTTTATTGTTCTTATACGCAAAGTCATTTACGCATCTGCACCAGACGTCACTAAATTAAAATCATCTAATGGTTCGATTTAAGCTTATGACTGAATAGTGAATACAGCAAATAGCGGAGGAGTCATTTAAGTATTTGCTGATTTGGGTCAACATTTGCGGCCGGAAGGCGGCCCTCACCTATAAAATAAGGCAGCTCGATAAAATGATTCAATGGTGGATCGGAGAAGTCTGACGGGGAGAGGATTAAACTAAACATTGCCCCCTTCTCATCAACATGCAATAACTCCCAATCCTCTATGCGCTCGCTAACCCTAAGACGACCAGATGTTTTCTCATACTCATAAATCACACCAGAATCCTCTGCATTCTGAAAAACGCCTCTAAGGATGAATCCATTTAAAAAGTCGGCTGTCAGCAAGGGCTCAGGCTCCGGCAGAAAAACAGCTACTTCTTCGATCTCGACTGTGACAGATTCAGAATGAGGCCAAAACAAAGGACGTATCGTTAAATTATTTGACGGCAGAGTTGTTATTTGAAGGCCCAAATCAACTGCCTTAGGAAAACTAGGTAGGTGTGCCTCAGGTAAAGTCATTTTATGTAATGTCCGCCATTGAAAGCCTGCCAATACAACCAAACCTAGCGTCAGTGCAATGCACACAGCAAAGGTAACTTTTAGTAGAGGATGACTCATGGTACCCACCGTAAGGACACAAAACGTATTTGCACAGTCAACCGATTGCCTAAACGATTGGCTCCCATAGGTTGAACAGCCAAGGACTCAATCCAAATTTTTGGCGACTCTTCTTCTAAACGCTTTAGTAAGGTCTCCAACCCTTCTATATCAAGTTCAGCACGAATATGCACGCGAACCTGCTCAAAACCACCCAACAACTGTGTCGGCATAATCTGGACACCTAAAATATCCCCTTCAACCGCTTGAAAAGCAGCGCGTACTTTTTGCTGTAACTGTGCGGCAATATTCAAATCATCGACTGTGCGAGGGTAAACAAGACCATGCATAAAGCGCTCAGCCTCATGCGTCTGCGCTTCAATTAATGGTCCAGCTTCAACGAAGCCTTGTAAACGGGCAACACGTTCAGAGACTGTATGTATTTGATCTTCATATGCTTTATAGGTCGCAAAAACACCCGACACATACACTGTATAGACAAGCACGAACAGTATCGTAATCGTGCTCAATAGACCAAGCCGTTGTTTATTCGATAGATTCCAGTTCAAAGGCCACTCCTTGGAACAACATCCAGTAAAAATCGCTCATACCCAGCATTATCACGAACAATTGGAGACGGTGCCCTCACCTGCGCATAGGTTTCACTGGCAGATAACAACGCCATGACTCTCGAAGCATCGGGCGCTCGTCCTTCTAAGCGAATACCCGATGCCGTAAATTCTATATGGGTCAGCCAGACACTGTCGTCCAATAAACGTGAAAGTTCACTCAAATGAAATAAGGGTGTAGGAAGCGTCAGATCCACGGCTCTCACTTCTTCTATACCTGCTTGATAGGCTAGCATCTGGTTACGCGCTGCAATACTGCCTTGCGCCTGAACTTGAAATAACTGTGCTTGGCCTTCAATTCGTTGCAACTGCTTGTGCTTGACCCCCAAAGGCAGGAGTGGAAGTAACAACAACATCACTAAAATATAAACACCACACGCTTTAAACGTGCTCACACGCTTTTGATATTCACTCTCTCGCTCAGGGTGTTTGAAATGAGAAAAACATAAAAAATTGCCGTCAACCTGACACCAAACTTCGTGATTAGATGCTGTTGAAACTGAGCGATCTAAACAAAACTGTTTTATTTGCTGAATCGATGCCATCACAAGCGTCAAGATAAAAGTCTTGTCCGTTTGTGTTGTACTATAGGTCCAGCAGGTATCCCCTTCGAGAAAAGGACTTGAGTATTTCAGCTCATTCGCAATGATTGAATCTACCTCTCCTCGCAAATGGAGGGGATAGTGCATGCGCTTCACCAAGTACACCTCTTCAGGGAGTAAAATACCTTCCACACGCTTTTTGGGAATCAGCGAGGGAACGGGAATTGCCTTCCCTTTAATAACCCAATAGTGCGTCTGATGTTCTGGATCTTGCAATAACACAGGCACATCCAAATAGGCGCGCATCCATGCGTCTTGCTGCCACCACACCCGTGCATTCAAATGACGCAGCCAGCGTCCTGTATGTGATAAATCAAGACCAAATAACTTGGGTTCAAGTTTAAGCACTTAGAGTTTTCATCCTATTAAAAAGATACGATTCGCCAGGGCTGTTTTTCATCATAGCTGTCTAGCATCACCCAAAAGCGATGCATGAACACTGTTTTTGTTTCTATCCTAACATCAACACGATAGCCGCGCGAACTGGCTGAGGTTAAGAATTGAGACGAGATTGAATCAAAGGATTGATGATCAACCTCATCATTTTCGCGAAGTGTTATCAAGCGATTAAATGCAGCTTCATCACCATCTAATAATGCAAATAACAGCGTATCTGGAGCCGCGACAGGATCAATACCAGAATGGTTAGAGGGTAAAACACTCACAAGTTCTTTAAGACGCTCATACACATCAAAATGAACACCCGCCACTTGACGTATATCCTCTATCACCTCAAAGCGGCGTCCCCCTAAATCTTGTTCATCGCTCATATTGTCTTCTGAAGGAGCACGCCAGGCAACCCATCGAGCCGCTAATGCATCAGCGGCATCTGTCTCCATTTGCAAAGACTGTCGAAAGACCAAGGATAACAGTGCTTCTGATGCGCGGTTCGCATTCATCAAACCGGTTATCGGCATAACCGTCACACTCAACTGGGATTGGTTAAATTGATACTGCACCAGAAAGGGTATACGCCCCTGATATTCACCCGTTTCTCGGGCAAGCTGCAGATCACGCATGGCCAAATGCACGGCTCCCTTCGCCAGCTGAAACGCCTGAGCACTGGCAACGTGATGACTCACAACACGCGCATCCATTTTTGCTACAGTTGCAATACCTGCGACCATAAGTGATAAGGCCAAAATCAACCATAGCATCATGGGCAACACAACACCTTTGCTCAAGCGCGCTGCCTGTATCAATTGGAAACTAGCCATATGCCCCCAAAACTCGAACGCGAATTGCGGGCCAATCTCGTTTGGATTGCTCAATCAAAACAGTAATATAGGTCGGTAATTTTTCCAAATGACGCCATTGCGATGAAACCTGTCCATCTTCATCTTCGTAAAAAATCTGGAAGCCGTCTATTTCAGGCAACAGACTTAATGAATTTGCATACACCCAGTCGACCTCTACGCGCTGAGGCACATAGGGTAACCATTCAAACACTAAGCCTTCGTCTTGTGTCATTCGAAAACGCATCACATGCAATCCACCCTGGTCTTGGTGCGCACGCATCACACTCAACAAAACAAGAGAATCGCTCTCTCCCGCCAAGGGTAAGGACGACTGAAAAAACGAAGCATTGCCTCTTGGAAAATGTGCCAGTGTTAATTTTTCACGAATAAACGCCGATACCAAGCGCATTTCGTCAAGCGAAGAGGAGGTTTGGTTGATTCGTTTTGATGATTGATTAAGTGTAAACAAGGCACTAAGACTTACCGACATTATCAGTGATAAAAGAACCAGCGAAACCAGCACCTCTAATAGAGTAAAGCCTGCCTTAGAGCGTCGCCATGGCTGATGCATCCGGCTACTCCCGTCCAACCAATACAATACTGTGAAGTTGCACAGAACTATGGCGGAACAATGATGGCCAGGACACATCGACCTCAATTAGTGCCATCGGAATTGTTTGCTGCAAGGGATGTTCCGGTAAAGCATACAATCGAATATTCCACGAGAAATCATCGATAACACCCGAGCGCAGCTGACTTTCTTCCTCTACCTGAAAACCATCCAATAAAGACTCTGCGATCAACAAGCCTTTTACCCGACGCTCCTCTGCCACAACAATCCGAGAAGACAGCCCCGCACTCTGATACAAGGCCGCCAAGGAAACACTGAGAATGACCAACGCCACTAACATTTCCAGCAACGAAAAACCCGAATGCCGAAAAGCCGAATTTTTAAAGGATGAAATGAAGACGTGTTGATCTTTACTCATTCAGCTGCGGCTCCAGTGTCACACGACCTAAAAGCCAATCCACTCGAATACGTGCAAAACGCTCATCCTGTCGAATCTCTAAACTTCCCCCAGAAGAGCCACCACCGGGATAAAAATCGATCACGCCAACTGACCCCTCTTGAATCTCAGCTGCTGCAATCATGTCGACCTTAAAGGATTTAGGTATCTGTTGTGTCAATGCATCTGAGTGACCAAAACGTTGTGACTCATATGAAAAATAGAAACGATGCACCTCACCCGACATCATCGCAGTTTGCCGAACCTGCAATAAGGACTGCTGCATGTCTTTGACAAAACTTTTAAAGCGAACCGTCTCGTATAAACGAACCATGTAGGGCGACGATAAGCCGACGACACCCGTCAAAATCACCAGCACCACCAACAACTCAAGCAATGTAAAACCTAGCATTTGCTTAGGCTGTGTCAGTGACATGGCGCTTAATTCCAGTTCCCAACCACTGCATTTTCACCTTCACCACCTAAGCGTCCATCTGCCCCGTACGAAAAAATATCATAAGGGCCATACTCACCTGGCGAACGGTACACATACTCTCGATTCCAAGGGTCTTTCGGTACTTGATTGCGTCTTAAATAGGGTCCCTTCCAACCAGTGGCACCAGGATTCACCACCAATGCATTTAAACCCTCCTCACTTGAAGGAAAACGCCCCACGTCCAACATAAACAACTCAACCGCCTGCTCCAAATCACGAATTTGCACCAGCGCCGTATTGCTCTTTGCACCCCCTAACTGATTTAAAACACGAGGTCCCACCAAGCCTGCTAGTAATGCCAACACAGCAAGAACAACCAGTAACTCAATGAGTGTAAACCCTCTAACCGCACGATTTCTATACATGAAACACCCTTCTAACGAACCCATAAAATTAAAAGATAAAATCATTTACTGACAAAATACCCAGTAAAATCGCCACAACCATGAACGCGATCACCACCCCTAACGTTAAAATCAACGCAGGCTCTAACAAAGTCAACAAGCGCTTGATTTTAACCGCCACCTCCGCCTCATACAGCGCCGACAAATCAAGGAGTATAGCATCCAAACGCCCGGTCTCTTCTCCAACTCGAACCATTTGAATCAACGTCGGTGTTACAAAACTTTTAAACTCTTTTAACGTGTCTGAAATGGCTCTGCCGCTCTTAACCGCAGGAATTAACTGAGCAAAAGCATGTTTCATTTTAACCAAGGACAAGGTGTCTAACGCAATATCCAAGGCTTTGACCATCGGCACTCCCTTTGCCAAAAGCGTCCCAAGGGTTCGAGTAAATCGAGCGATTTCAAGGGTAATCAGTAGTGAGCCAATAAGCGGCAAGCGAGTCAAAAATGCTTGAAGAGAAGCATGCCCCTGAGCCGTTTTTAGCCATTTCCATAAAAAGGTTCCCAGAAGCACAACCCCTACCAACAAATACACGGCATAACGACTAAAAAAATCACCAACGAACATTAAGGTACGTGTTGGCAGTGGCAAAGCATCGCCCATATCAGAAAACAGTGTATCGAACTGGGGAACCACAAAACCTAACATGACCCAAATTGAGATGACTGCAAATGCCAGCAGAATAGCGGGATAGATCATGGCTGAAATAACGTTAGAGCGAAGAAGACGAAGCTGGTCGAGATACTCAGCCAAGGTGCCAAGCACTTCAACCATACGACCACTGGCCTCTCCTGCTTTGACCATACTCAAGTAAAAGGTACCTAACGACTTTTCGTAGGGAGCCAAGGCTTGACTCAGCGGTTTTCCTTGTTTGACCTGCTGGCGAACATCCGTAATAAAACGACCCATCGCGGCATTCGATGCGGTTTCACTCAGTAGTTTTAAGGCTCGCTCTATGGGCAAACCCGAGCGCATCAGAACAGATAAGTCTCGGGTAAAACGACACAACTCAACCAAAGGAAATGCACTTTTGGAGACACTCACTACCACATCTTGACTCGAAAGCGCTTCAATCTGGAGGACAGTTAACCCCCTGGACTTTAATCGCCCAACGACTATTTCTGGCGACTCTGCCGAATCTTTTCCCTCTAACACAGCGCCTTGGTGAGTCATTGCCTTGTACACATACTCCATTAAATCAGCGCATCCATCATTTGATCTTGAGTCACTCGTAACACCTCTTCGAGGCTGGTTACACCTGTTGCGACTTTACGAAGGCCATCTTCATAGAGTGTTTGCATCCCCTGCTCTATAGCCACTTCATGGATAAAAGACGCATCTCGTCCAGCTAAAACCGCCTCAATTAATTTACCATCAAGCACTAAAAGCTCATGAATGGCTGTGCGCCCTTTATACCCCGTGCCCTGGCACTGCTCACACCCCGTACTTTTGAATTGTGTGACGCGCAACTCAGCAACTTGAGCAAGCTGAGCATCAGGCGACGACACCGGAGCACGACAATGCGGACACAAACAGCGCACCAAACGTTGAGATAAAATGGCATTCAACGATGATGTGATTAAATAAGGCTCAACACCCATATCAACCAACCTGACAATTGCGCCCGCCGCCGTATTGGTATGAAGCGTTGATAAAACCATATGACCGGTTAACGCTGATTGCACAGCAATCTTTGCTGTTTCAGAATCCCGCATCTCACCAATCATGATAATATCGGGATCTTGTCGCAAAATGGAACGCAAAGCGCTTGCAAAGGTTAAATCGATTTGAGGCTGGACCTGAATCTGATTAACCCCTGGCAATTGATACTCAACCGGATCTTCAACCGTCAACACCTTGGTGGATTGACAGTCAAGGCTATTTAACGCTGCATACAAAGTGGTGGTTTTACCCGACCCAGTGGGACCTGTCACTAACATTATTCCATGCGGTCTTTCTAGCAGGCTCTGAAAAAGCTGAAGATGACGTTTGGAAAACCCCATATCCGTCAAGCTTAAACGAATACTCTGCCGATCAAGAACCCTCATCACTAAGCTTTCACCATGCACCGTTGGCACGGATGAGACCCTTAAATCGAGTTCATGCCCTTTTATGCGCAGCATGATTCGACCGTCTTGCGGTAAACGACGTTCAGCAATATTTAAATTTGCCAGCAGTTTTACACGTGAAATAATCGCTGGCGCCAAGGACAAATCCGGCGCCGATAGTGACTCCTGAATCACACCATCAACACGATAGCGAACAATTAGCCGATCAGAAAAAGGCTCGATATGAATATCTGAGGCACCTAGCTCTAAAGCCTGATTAAAAAAATCATTTACGATTTTAATCACGGGCCCTTCAGTGGCAAGGTCTTTTAGATGCTCAACAAACTCGTCATCGCTCGCATAATGACTGGTGTTTAACAACACGTCATCATCAACACTGGGTTGTTGATAACGACTCAGCTCTCGATCAATATCGACCTCGCGCGCAAACGCAAGCGCTACTTTTTTCTGAAAAACCAAAGATAAGGCTTTCTGTAAGAAAGGATCTTGAGGAATGGAGGCGGCAAAAATAATATACTCCTCCACACATTTGACAGGTACAACACGGTTAGCCACAAGAAATTCAATATTGATTGCTGGCAGATCAAGTATACCGTCGGGAAAGTCATGTGACTTTATATAAGGCAAAGCCAACTGCTCAGACAGTGTTTCTAGAATCACCGCTTCATCAACTAAACCTAACTGAACCAACACCTGACCAAAAAGACCGCCCATTTCAGATTGAGCTTGAAGCGCTCTATGTATATCTGAGGAGGTAATCAGACGCTTGGCGAGCAAGCGCTCGCCAAGCGTCCAGCTGTTAACCACTCTTGTGGCTAAATCTTCAGGCACAGCCCCTATCATTTCTGCAAAATAACCGCCGGCAACCAAGGTGGCATACCCTGACGCTTACGCTCGCGTGGTGCTTTACCCACGTAAGGCATGGTAAATGCCATACCAGAGGCATAAAGCTGATCATCCCAATTGACAACCCCGACCTCTAGATGGAAATAGCCCGATTTTGGCAATGTATATGTGGCTTTAATCCAGCCGCTATATCCGCACCCTACGTAATAGCAATCACCACTGTCGTAGCCTAAAGCTGACCACTCAGGGCCACCCGGTATAATCCGGTTTACGGCAGGAGTAATCACCGCCGTTGGTGCAGGCATATCCAAACCAGGAACCGTATTGCCATTTTCCGTAGTACGTGCAGTAAACAGTAATGACTCTTGGTTCATCTCGGTGTCCAAGAGACGCGCCCACGCATAATCGACGTAATCGGCACCATCCGATGTTACATAGTTAAAATAAAACTCCAATATCTCACCCTCGCTTCCAAAGAATGGAGGCGATAAAGATCGAGAGCCGTTAGTCGGGTCGCCTAAACCGCCCACCCCTTGTAACGCTACGTTGATCTCTTGTGATCCAAACGTACTCACCCAACGCACTGGCTCATCGACTGGTGGGCGCGTAACAACACCGTCTGTACCAGCAACTCCGCAAGTACCTTCACAAGACCAGTCCTCGAACGCTAACAAAGCGGTTACTGCATCATAGCAATTAATTCTGGGGAAGACGTTTGCGGGGTTACGCCAATCCTGAACCTGAGTGCCTGTTGCTTTCAAAACAGAAAAAATCTCATCGACACCGGCCTCAGGGCTGGCTTGCTTCAGCAATGACCAACAACCTGCTACTTGAGGTGCCGCCATTGAGGTACCATGCCACGCATCAAACTGATTGTTAAATACAGCTGAGCGAATCAAAGAGCCCGGCGCTAACAAGGTATCAAAGCTTGAAGACAAGTTACTGTAACAGGTAACCCGATCTACACTGCCTGTGGGATCACTCCAAGGGGACGGACAATAATCTTGCTGGTTCGAGAAATTGCTGTCCCATGTCGATCCAACACTGATTGCCGAAGAGATACACGCAGGCGTCGCAATAGCATTTGAATAACCATCATTCCCTGTGGCAATAATGGTTGGAATCCCGACTGAACGTAAATTATTGATAGCGCTGGTCATGGCCATCGTCCAGATATCGCAATGGGAATAATATTGCCCACTGCCCAAACTCATGTTGACCGCCGAGATTGAGTGTTCAAAACGAGCTGTATCATAAATATACTCAAGTGCCGAAATGATATCGTCGTCATAAGCGCCAATACAGCTTTCCTCAAGTGGGTTGCAATCATCTAATCCACTAAACACCTGAACCGCTATAATCCCTGACGCAGGTGCCACCCCTTGTAATCCATCACCTCGAACATTCCCTGCTACTATACCTGCAACATGCGTTCCATGATCACAGCCAGGATCAATGCTCATACTACAGGCCAACCCCGCGTTATTGCCAATTTGCACCGCATTACCATTAGGGCAAAGCGAAGTGTCTAGATCAAAACCACCCTCACCAGAAAAGCAGGCCTCAGCAACAACCCTTCCCTGCAAAAAACTATGGTTTTTATCCACCCCTGTGTCTAAAACCGCCACATTCCATCCGGTACCGGTTAAATCACGCTGAAATGCCACATCCGCACCAATTACGCGACCGCTCTCGGGTAGCATTGGTTGGTATTTCTGGATTCGTTCAATGGTTAACACCTCAGGCGAGGTCAATAAAGCCTCTAACTCCTGTTCGTTAACCTCAAGCGTAACAAAAGGAATCGAGTTAAATGTTTTGACACGAGCCGTTTGTAAGCGCTCAGATAAGCGTGCCTGTACCGTTTGTATTTCGGCTCGTTGAGTTCGCACCTGCGCTGCCGACAACTTTCCTTCCTCGGCAAAGGGAACGGCTATGCCTACTCGAAGCCGAATAGTCCCCTTCTCACGCACTTCTTCAAGTAAGGCTGCATAAGGAGACCCTTTTGAGCGCGACTGAAAACTTGCAATTGAAGTCGACTGTGATGTATCAACCAACAACTGCCTTAATTGAGGCGCTTCCCTTTTGGGCTTTGCATCACGTTGAACGCGGGAGTTGTCATTAACTGTATCCGAATAAACATAAGGAGCGGACAGTACGAGTGCACTTAGAACCCCCAGTTTAAATGCTGCTTGAACTTGCTTTACTCTAATCATAATTCATCCATAATTTAAACGATTAATACAAGGCTATATCCACATATAAACACGCTTATCAGGGTGTAATATGAAATAACCAAACGGGTAAACCCTTACGCTTCTTTCTTGAAACTTGCTCATCATCAACAGGGGCTTCCCTATAGTCTGCAAGCAATTCAAAACGTTTGCCTGGTCCCCACTCTGTAAAGTGATCTTTAAAGACTTGCGAACGTACCTGTAACCAAAAAATTCCAGACGATTGTAAATCTAAATTGCTAAGAACTGAATCATTCGTTTGAAGATTAATCAGTAAGTCTAACTGGTCTAGTTTATCGAGCTCAATACTGTCTAAGCGCCACCCCACAGAGGCAGAAACTTGCGGATAGTAGCTCCCCCCGTCAAAACGGTAACGAAAACGCATTTGTAGCGTTTGGTTTTCATACTCGCTTAAAGGCAGACGAACCTGTCTAACCACTTGCCCCTGAGGACTGCCGATTCCCGCTTGCTCCCACAAGGGTATCCAGCTTAATCCCCCGTTATTACTTACCTCGAATGAGGCGACCTGTCCATTGCTCGCCCATCCTAAATAGCTTTGAAAAGCGATATGAGAATCTGAATTCACCAAAAATGTTTGCGGAAACACCAATAATTGCTCCCTTGGAACTGGATGAGCCAAATGGTATGAACGTTCTCCCTCTAATGCCTCAATACCCAATACGTATCCGCTGTAACCCTCGGAACGCAGAGCCTCTAAATCATCATCCACCTCCGCATCGTAACGCACATCGGATTCGAGAATATTGTGTACACTCCATTCGTAGCCATCTGCAAAGCTTAATCCCGAAACGCTAAATGCGATCTCATCGTCCCTGTAGAGTTGTTCAGAACCTTGCGGCAACATTAATTCACTAAACTCCCCCTGTGCAGAATACAAAGGATCAAAAATAGTCACCGAATAGTTAAACGTCTGAAGCGCTCCAGTAATGCGAACCCCGTCAATGATGACCTCATACTGCTCATCCTCTACCACGGATTGCCAACGATCGCCGTCTTTATAAGGTGACGGAATCCAAACCAACGTATTTTCACCTGCGCCGACTTCGTAGGGCTCCAACATCAATGGATGCGCCTCACCATTTCGAAGCAACGTCACTTGCGCATTGGAAAAATCCGCATTTGGATAGGTAAATGACCAACGGGGATAGACAAGAGGGTAAGGAATAAAACCAGGTGGGGGCCAAGCAACAAAGGCTTCACGAGTCTCAGGTCGTGGGGCACCCCAAGATGCTAAATTTGGCGGATCAAGAACCCAAACAGTTCCGATTCGAGGGTAGGTTGAGTCTGGCAGGACATTACCAACGCCCATCTTTTGGGTAAATGGATAAAGAAGCCATCGCCGATGACCTACACTTTTATTTGAATTGCCATGATCCTCAAATTGGTTTTTTACAGATCCTGCCCCTGCCTGTCCGTAAGTTAAGTTCGACTTTTGCGCCCCCTCATCACCTGCAGCGGAGTAACAACGCATATCTGACGTAGGAAAGTGAGTTAACGTTTTATTTGCCGAGAGAAGTAATGCGGTTTCTCGCGCTTTACTTGAATAGGTTTCATCTAATACGATATTTGAAGGGACACCTGCGAAGGCCCTATACCAGTTAATACGTCGAAGCGTCGCAGCCTCATACACATCCGAAACCTGCCCCGCATGACAGCTATCAACATCCCCAGTCCAATGTGCAGCCACGCCATCGGAAGAGCGATAGGCAGTATTGTAAAACTGCCGAACTTGCTCTCGATCTGACACATCAAAAAAATCACCCTTAAAATCAATGGCAGCTAAAGGTTGTATGGAAAAAAATACTCCCGTGAGTATTGAAGACAAATAAAATCCACGTAAGTGGGGTCGGAAAGGCAACATTAAAAAACCTTAGGAAGCAGAGTGATTGATGGCGTCATCTTTAATAAATTCCTAGATAATCGCTCTTACAAAACTTGATATGAAATTAGCCGAAATTTACCACTTTGTCGACTTGAAAAAGCCAAGAATTAATTTAGACTAGGTAAAACATAATTTGACAGGGACCCTTTGTTATGAACAAAACATCAACTTTGAAAAAGTTAAGCACTTTCGCCGTTATCACCACAGCAGCTGTTGCGTTCAATTCCGCTGTTGCTGCAACAGGAACCATTACTGCACCTGTCGACCGCATCATGTTTGATAACGACCTCTATGGTGCTTGTGTTGCTCATTTTCCAGCGCACAACCCTAAATCGGTTTTACCGGGCTGCGCGGATAACTGGATAACTTTCGACTGCGATGCTCAATTCAATGATGAAAACAAAGCTTACGAAATGTTCAGCTTGGTGCAAATGGCATTTGCCCTAGAGAAACGTGTCCGTATCACCTTTACTGATGAACAAACCCATAACGGCTGGTGCGTTGCAAAACGCGTTCAATTACTGCCCTAAACATCGCGCACAAAAAAGCGAGGCATTCCCCTCGCTTTTTTAAAAGAAAATCATTTCTGAATAATTGCAGGTAACCAGACGGGCAACCCTCCACGTCTTCTGGAGGTTGGCATGTCGACTCCATCGTCTTCACTTAGCGCGACTCGATAAAAGTAGGTATCAAAAACATTCACATACCCATCTGGATCAAGACCGGACTCTTCATCAAAACCTGCAATTAATCCAAAGGCATCCGTGTTCATAATTGCTTTGGTTTCAAAACCTCCAATCATCTCATAAGAGAGCACCAAATCATCTCTAAAGATATAATCGCCCTCTGGGACCCATTCATGACCCGTGGCAGTAGGCCCAGAAATATCGACACGTAAAGCCGTTAAATCCAACCCAAACTCGGGCTCCAATCGGGATGATTCAGACACCACATCAAACACCAGCCCCTCCTGTTCTAATGACAGTATTGGCTCTCCCAGACACAGGGTATTATGATGGTCATAAATATGCTTCTGTAAGGTACCTATCACCTGACTATCACTTACGGCATTGAGCGTCACTATCTCACGAACACGCGCAAAAGGCCCCCAGATATTTTGCATCTGCACATTGTCATCTAACTCACACGCACTGGCAAAGACACCGTTTAATGAAGATAAATCGGCACTAAACTCGCCTATTGAAACAAAGTCTTCACCAAAGGGGCGCTGTAAGAAACCATACCTCAGTAATTGATCAAACCTATTGGAAAAGTCCATTAATTCCGGGAATCCGTTGATATCTAATTCCACATCATCATCGGCAAAGGTTCTGTGTAAAATCGTATCAGCGCTTAACAGAGCTTTAAACTCACCCCCTTCAGCATGATCTTGGCTGAACGTAAAGTCACCGACCACATAGTCACCCGAAGCTAAGCGAGTCGGCTCAGATGAAAAAGATCCACTATTATTTACATGATACGTTACACGACTAACGGGCATAAAAATTCCATACTCGGGATGAACCTGCATAAACTCAGAATCGAGCTCAACACGCACGCCCTCAAAGGTTAAGGCGACCAACGGCTCACCAGAGCACGCCGTATCGGTATCCGTGTAATAATAAAAGACAGCGGATAAATCAATCTCGGTATCCTCACGAGATGGCTCAAAAAACTCATAGACTTTTTCATAGGTTGGACGCCCTTGATAGCGCACATCCGTCACCTGCTGGCAACGCGAAACATAATGTCCCGATAAACGCTCTGACCAAGTATTAAACGAAACCCCCTCGAACTCCCCTCCTACAGACGTAAGATTTGGCAAGTTGTCGGTCGGACTGTCGACATTCATCAATTGATTGGCAAACACATAGCCAACCGAAGAGGCCAATCCTACAGCTATCACAAGCGGCTTTATCATCTTATTTTTCATAGTCTCATCCTAATTTCAATGGCGCTTATTCCCAGAATTCTCGTGTTTTCGGTCATACATTAACAAAAGCTTACCACAATCGAGCTACCCGCACTGACGCCAACGAACTTTGGGTACTTTACCGACATAAGTAAATGCATAAAAATGAAAAGATTATCGTCCTTGTTTAAAATGTGTCAACTCATTTTACTGATAGCCTTTTAGGGTCAGAGTCAGATTTCCACATCTTAGAAAACTTTCCGCACAATCAGCCTTCAGGTTTCAGCGGCACATCAGGATTGACAAAAAAATTCACCCTCGCCCAACTGGACGAGAGTGAATCATAGAATGACGCATTAATTATTGATGATGTACAACCAGATAGGTTTAGAACGACGTTTTGATTTATGGGGCTCTTCTGGCTCCTCTGGGTCTGAAGTAAACAACATAGGCTCAATCCAGAAGGTTTTGTTAACTGGATTAAAGTTTGATCCATCTGCACTCCCCCCTGTTACTAAGATCCGCCCATCCTGCAAACCCAATACACCAGTACCACTGACTATAAAACCGTGTCTAAAACGATTTTCTGATAAGTACACATGGCCCGAGCGCAAACCAACACTTAATAAAGCAACAGAACCTGCATCCTCCCCTTCATTCAAGGTCACAAGCACATGGGCTGCTTGTTTATTTTGACTCAATACAGGCTGAGAACCAAACCACATGGCAGATGAACTCGGCAACTCCACCTCTGTAGGAACCCACTCAAATGCTAAGGTTGCAGTATCAAATGTGAACAGCCGGTAGTAGTAAACACCACCTTCGCGCTTCCAAGCATGAAATACGTATTTAGTGTCAGTAACTTTTTGTGTTTCATGCAAACGTTTATCTTGCATCACATTCCAGCCAGGCTCACTTGGGAACATTAACTGTTGATATACCGAGTTTAATCCACTCACTGGATCATAAATTTCAACAGGCATATCCACATGCTGCCCTGACTCTGTAATACCACCAAAAATAACAGCCCGACCATCAACCAATGGCAGCACAATCGGATGCGAACGCCTTACAGAAAACGCATTTGTTTCTGAAAATGTATTCGTATCAGGATTGTAGATTTCACCATAAGTATGCGCAGTGTTATGAGTCCACCAAGCCCCTACGACTAGAACCTGACCATTATTCAGCAAAGCACTTCCAGCCCCAGCCCTAAAACGAACCATGGAGCCTCCAACACTATAAGTGTCGGTTATCGGATTGTATATTTGAGTATGACTGAAGTTAGGAGCACCCAAATCACTGCTTCCACCCATCAGTAAATAGTTGCCATTCGCCAACTTAGCGAAAGCTGGCTCATCATGTTTGTGAAGCATGCTTTGCAATGAAAACTCGTTGCCTCCTAGCGAAAATGACTCTGCTGTATTCAATGCTCTAAAGCCACTGCCATGTCCACCAAATACTTTCACTGCTCCAGAAGGAGTCTGAACGATATTGTGCCCCATTCGTGCAACCTGCATAGGCACTCCCTCTAGGAACTGAGTTTGAGCATCATTTCTGATCACACCATCAAGATCAGCCTCTATCGACATAGGCTCAATAAAAAATGTTTTATTGACCGGATTGAAGTTAGAGCCATCGAGCGTTCCGCCCGTTACAAAAATCCTATTATCCTGCAAGCCCAACACACCGACTCCACCTAAAGAATAGCCAAGCGCAATGCTACTCTCTGATAAGTACACATGTCCTGAATGCAAATCGACACTTAACAAAGCAACAGAGCCGGCATTGTCGCCTTCAGTCAACGTTACTAACACATGCGCCGCCTGCTTATTTTGACTCAACACGGGCTGGGAGCTAAACGACATCGCAGCTGAAGAAGGCAACTCAACTTCTGTTGAAATCCATTCAAATGCTAAAGTTTCGGTATCGAAAGTGAACAGCCGATAATGATAGACACTGCCTTCGCGTTTCCACGCATAAAACAGATACTCCGTATCGGTCAACTTTTGGTTGGCATGTAAACGTTTATCTTGCATCACATTCCAGCCTGGCTCATCAGGGAACATGAACTGTTGGTACACAGAATTTAAGCCACTTACCGGATCATAAATTTCAACGGGCATATCTACCTGCTGCCCTGACTCAGTAATTCCACCAAAAATAACACCGCGACCGTCAACCAACGGCAATACAATTGGATGCGAACGTCTTACGGAAAATGCATTTGTCTCCGAAAAAGCGTTAGTCTCAGGATTGTAAATCTCACCATAGGTATGGGCAGTATTATGTGTCCACCAAGCCCCTACGACCAATACTTGGCCATTGTTCAACAAAGTGCTTCCTGCCCCTGCCCTAAAGCGAACCATTGATCCAGCTGGTGTGTATGTATCTGTAAACGGATTGTAAATTTGAGCATGACTGTAACTTGGAATACCCCAGTCCCGGCTACCCCCCATCATCAGATAGTTGCCATTTGCCAACCTCGCAAATGCTGGATCATCATGCTTATACAGCATCGACTGTAAAGAAAATTCATTTGACTCAAATGATATGGATTCTGCAGTATCTAAAGACCTAAACCCACTACCATGCCCTCCAAATACTTTAACCTCTCCCGTAGGTTGTTGAACAATATGATGCCCCATCCGTGCAACTTGCATGGGAGCACCCTCGATAAACTGTGTCTGGGTGTCATTTCTAAAGGTGGCCTCACCAAACGCAGGAAAAAAACCAACGATGGCGGCCAAACAAAGAATACCCTTTAAACTCTTCATAACCTTGCCCTCATGAGAATTAAAGCATAGTACTCACGTAATACGCCTTTATGTTATTAAGCATAGAGGGATTTAATTTGAGGTAGGATTCAACTATTGATCAGGATCAATAAAATAATGAAAATTTTGGGCAAAATCTAAAAACCATTTAAGTTCGTCGAAAATACGCGATCTTCGCCTTACTGAAATTTGTAAATACTTAAAACTCACTTAGACTTAAATCACAACATTTAACAGGGGCACTTGTTATGAAACACTTATCACTCTTTAAAAAGCTGAGCGCTTTTGCCATCGCCACCACTGCCGCAATCGCTTTTAATTCAGCTATGGCGGCGACTGGCACAATCACCGCGCCTGTCGACCGTATTATGTTTGACAACGATCTATACGGCGCTTGTGTTGCGCATTTCCCTGCACACAATCCAAAATCGGTTTTACCCGGCTGTGCTGATAACTGGATAACCTTTGATTGTGATGCACAATTTAATGACGAGAACAAGGCATACGAAATGTTCAGCCTTGTGCAAATGGCATTCGCCTTAAACAAACGCGTGCGCATCACCTTTACTGATGAACAGACTCACAATGGCTGGTGTGTTGCAAAACGCGTTCAATTATTGCCATAAGCTATTCTTTAGCTAATAAAAAAGGCGAGGGTTTAAAACCTCGCCTTTTTTGTTTTTTCCCTATTAAAATCACATTTGCACAGTGCTGGCAAAATCTATAGCGTCGCTCTCTTCAAAAGCTATGTTATAATTTTACGATACTCGACACCACCGCGAAAAGGACTTATCGCATGCACATTATTCACCATGGTTCAGGCCAAGGCGTCACAGGCTCCTGTCATCAGCTCTTTACTCACCCTGAACACAGCCTACTGATCGATTGTGGTCTTTTTCAAGGCTCTGAAGAAGCCGCCGACAACCCCAACCCTCACACCATAAACTTCGACATCTCCACTCTACGTGCCTTATTGATCACACACGTACATGCCGACCATGTTGGCCGACTTCCCTGGCTATTAGCGGCAGGTTTTACAGGGCCTATTTTATGTTCGCCCCCCTCCGCTGAAATGCTGCCTTTAGTGCTAGAGGACTCTTTTACACTCAGCATCAGCCGCAATACACGTGATCGTGGTGCCTTTATTAAACAGGTCATGCAACAGGTCAAGCCGTTGGCCTATAAAACGTGGTTTTCGCTGTATGAAACTGACACTCATCGTGTTCGCTTGCGCCTACAGCGTGCTGGACATATTTTAGGTTCTTGCTATTTTGAAATTGAAATCACTCAACTTCCGTCTAAACAAAAACAAATTGTCGTTTTTTCCGGCGATCTCGGTGCCTCCTACACACCCTTATTACCCGCCCCTCGCTCACCTTGGCGAGCCGATGTCGTGGTGCTAGAAAGCACCTACGGCGATCGCCTGCATCAACACCGTCGGCATCGACGCCGGGCACTGCAGCAAGTCGTGCACCAAGCCTTGCAAAACAAAGGCACAGTCATGATTCCTGCGTTTAGTATTGGACGCACGCAAGAACTCTTGTACGAATTAGAATCCATTATTCATCTTGAAAAAGATCGCGTCATTCGAGCAGACTTACCCTGGACAGCACTGCCCGTTATCGTCGATTCCCCTCTGGCCAGCAACTTTACCGAAATATATAAAAAGCTTAATAGGTGGTGGGATACCGAAGCACACGCAACCCTGCGTCAAGGACGCAATCCCCTCGCATTTGAACAACTTATTACTGTTCAAGGTCATGACGAACATCTTCGTATGGTGCACCATTTAGCGCAATCAGGACGCCCCGCCATTGTGATTGCAGGCAGCGGTATGTGCACCGCAGGCCGTATAGTGAACTACTTGAAACACCTGCTGCCCGATCCACGTCACGCGGTGGTCTTTGTCGGGTATCAAGCCCAAGGCACACCCGGACGCATCATACAAACCTATGGTCCAAGAGGTGACGGCTATGTCATTCTAGATGACGACCGGATCGACATTCGCGCCAAGGTGGAAACCCTTTCGGGCTACTCGGCGCATGCCGACCAAGCTGAACTGGTTCAATTTGTCACGCGCATGCGCTTTCCACCTAAACGAATTCACCTCGTTCACGGTGAGTTAGCGGCTAAAAGCGCTTTGAAAAAGGCCTTACAAACCAAGCTACCCAATACCGAAATCAGTATTTGAAAATGACAAACAAGGCATTATGTTCAAACACTAAAGCGCTTTAATCCTGTTTCAAAAACAACCAAGCGGGCATTCCCGTTCCACGTTGACGTGTTGACTGATTGGGTGGCGGTGGTGGCGGAGTCATGCCATTAAAATCACCCATCAAACGCGCAACCGTCCATTTGTTATGACCCGTTTCATTAATGCTAGCTCCCACCAAAACAATTCGTCGCTTTGGATCAACAGTCTGGGTTACTTTTAATGGAAGTGTATTATCAAAAGCCCAGATGGTTTTTCCTTCCTCTTCAGCAAGGTATAAACCATTATCCCCATCAAACCCTATATCCGGTGTTAGATCAGGATTAAATAAACCGAAAAGACGCATGGACGCAATGCTCCAAGTTACAGGAACAGCCCCTTGACGATTAATGCTTAATAAAATTTTTCCATCAGGCATACGCGTTAGCGAAGCGCCTCTCTCCAACCCTAAAAAATTGCTGTAACGAACGGAAGGCTCCGATAATGGCTCAGTCTGTGCCACAATATCGCCTTGACTATTAAAGTGGGTAAGCCTTGCGTTATACGACTGATTTGTCTGTAAAGAGCCTGTTAGCAGCAACACCCCACCATCCGGCATTGCCAACATCTGAGCGGCTGAAGTATTCGTAGGCAAGGCCAACTCACCTTCAGTGCCAAATTCAGTATCCAGCATGCCAGCTTCCGTATAGCGATGTAAACGAGCACCCGGTGAAGTATTACCTGATATCATCACGTAGTACGCACCATCTTTGGCTTCAACCACAGACGAAATATTCCCTCCCACTGAACCTGTCGCCCCATCACTACCAAACGTGCTATCTAACACGCCACTGGGCAACAGTCGGGCTAATCCATTCGGAAAAGAGGCAACCAAAATCCGCCCTTCACTGTCTTGCCAGAGGCCTGGATAAAACGTGGATAAAAGACTATTAGGGTCTCTAAACACCCCTTGGTCAGCAAACCCAGTATCAATCGTTCCATCAAGATTGTAGCGCTTAATCGTGCCTGTCACCCCAGGAACGGTATTCGCGAGTAACAACACCTTATTACCATACGGTGTGAAGGCCCCATGAACAATAAACTGTGCATCCGTTGTCACGACATTATTCAACGTCCCGTTCTCGCGAATATTGGCAATACTGGCAACAACCTGCTCTACCGTCCAACACCAATCAGGCGAACTGCACTGCTGCGTTCGCACAGACGTAGTGCCCAGCACCGAAAAAGAGTTGTCTGGGTTCACCTTGGCTGAATACACATTGTTATTTTGGTTATTTGGCTGCCCATCACCAAAGGTTGGAGAAACATACTCAATCCTTACCCAACCCGCCCCCGCCAAACTGGTATCAGGCTCTGCCACAGTTGCGTACGCCGACACCGAGCTAAAAGACATTAAAATCGCAACCGAAAGTGAACATCGTAGAATTTTTTTTATATTCCACCCACTTAATTGAAACGCTTTCATACAGCCTCCAATGCACTTCATCGCCAAGTTATGAACTTAAATTAGCAGAGCTGCCCGTGTTGTCAATTTCATAGCATACGAATCATACCTGCCGATCAAAAAATATTTGTCCAACGTGATCGATATGGTATAGCAAGTCCTTATTCTCTATTTGCTCGTAGAGAGAAAGATCAAGAGTATAAGGAAGTAGTAAATCATCCAGTTCAGTTTCTAACTCATTAAAGGTAAGCCAGTCCAAATCACCGACTATTGTTAAATCAATATCTGAGTTATCGCGGAAGGTACCCTTAGCTCGCGAGCCATAAACAATCACTTTATCTATGCTTGGATACTTGCTAAAAACATGGCATAGCTTATCAATATCAGCTTGGTTGAGTCCAAAATGCATCTATCTACCTTCAATCAGAAATATTTAAACGATTAAAAGTAAGCTCTAGCTCACTAAAGAGTCCGGCATAGATTAGCTCAATCTGTGAAATTATCTCATTCGCTGTGGATTCGTTATACGTATGAACCGTACGATTTCTATCCTGCAGCATAGCCATCCAAGCATGGCCATCTTTAATAAGATCACGTTTAAATGCTTCTCTAAAGGTATCTCTTGAACCAGCAAGATTCGCATCACCTTGCCATACTATATAGTCACGCAGAAGATTCCATGCCAGCTCATATGTAAACTCAAAGGCTTGTATCAACCCCTGCTTCTCCAAATCACTGAGAGATCGTTCTCGCATCAATTGCAGCGCATTTTTAAACTGTAAGTGAGCTCTCTTAAAATTATCAAAGCGCTGCATCCAGCGTATCTCTGCATCTGCCATTTAGATTTAGTTTCCTTCGTTGAAAAAATTAGTATTACTAAAGTCTATCACTGTCACTCGCTCAATCGGCATTCTCGGCAAGGATGCAAACTAGTTTCATAATTTTTTACTAAAACTGCCGCTCTTACAAATTCAACAGCACTTTTTCTAGATTAGGGGCAACATATTGACTTTATTATCAATGCACTAAATCAAAACTCTCAAGGTTTCACGATGCTCTTTAGTATTAAAACTTCGCCCTACATACTGCTGAAAAAGCATTTCTAAAACTGTTTCAAGTGATTCGCTGGTTAAAAGAACCGCTGTTTCACTAAATGTTAAAAAACCTTCTCTCTGCCTGGTCACTTCGTCCATAAAAGCAGCTAACTCTTTACCTCTCATGTTTTTAGCAAAGTCTTGAACTCTTTGAAGCTCATGCCAAAACATTTCGATTGCATTAGCATACAACTGCCCATCTAAGTCATCAAAAAATTGTGTGACTCGACTAAATCGTTTATTGGCCAGCTTAAACAATACACTTCCTATATGAGGTGCATGAATGACTATACCTACGTTAGCAAACTCCTGCGTCTCAGCAAAAGGCATGAAACGTATCACAGAATAACGGACTAAGTTTTTCATTTTATACCCTCCCAGAACTCAGCTGCTCTAAAACACCGCAAGCCTCAGCAAGGCACTTCACCTATTTCTTTCAGAGAGTGCATGCCGCATGGATGCGGCATTCAAGCCTATAGGGACATATTCACGGCGTCTCTCTGGAAGGAATGGGTGGAGTGCCTAGCCACCACAACCAAGGAATATACAGCTAAACGTGTGTCGCAAATGGAGCAAACGTAGCCTAGCCCCCACAACCAAGGAACAAACCCACACCAAAACAAACAACAATCAACACCGAACAATCTGCAAACGATTCATCTTAAACACCGCCTCACAATCTGTCGGATCAAACCGAACCCCAATCACATTTCCATTTACCTCAAACTTAGCAGACCCTACCCCCTCTTTTAACTCAACAATCAACGCCTGCTGCTCAGAATACCCCTGCCCGTAATCGATATACACCTTTGAAAACACCCTACCCTTCTTTTTAGGTGCCAAAGACTTAAAATCCAACGCAACATTAAAATCATACGTATCAGGCTTGATCAAAGGCAACAACGTCGGATTAACCATAAATATAGGATCATCACCCGTAGAACGCCAATACGCCGCCTCTTGATCCGGTACCAAATCCTTCTTAGGTTCCAACTTAGTCAACAAATCAAACGCCGTCTTGGTAGAAGAAACTAAATCCTGCTTAGACAGATACGCCTGAATCGAAGAAAACTGCTTCTTGAATACACCCTCTGCAAACTCAACAAAATCCGGCACTGCAATGGAGTAACTCACCTGATCCATGCGCTTATCAAGATCTTCAACCGCATCCTTCACCTTCTCTATCGGATAGGCAATCGCATGCTTGTTCACACTCTGAGCCGCCGAATCTTTAAAAAATGCCTGACTCATATGTGTAATGCCCGGACGCTCGCAAAAACGAGACACCAACATCGAACCCGTCATCTGATTTGCTATAAAAAAGGCAACACGCTTCGCCACTTGCAGCTTAGTAAAAGGAGTCTCACCGATGACCGAATAGACAGGGATGTTCTTTGCCAACTTAGACTGAATCTGCTCAATTAACTTACGATCCGATGCAGACTCCTCTATATCCAACGCACGCGGCGAATGCGGATTTGTCCAACCATCCACCACCAGTGCTACATCAGAATACTGAGCCGCTAAATGATTTACAAACGCAGCACAGGCATCCACCTGCTCAATCCAAGAGCGTTTTTGAGACGTCACACCAAACCAAATCAACAGCGTATCATCAATCCCTTTAAACTTAACGGCATCAAACGGTTGATTCAATGCTGACTTCACCACATGCTTATCAAACGCATTCACCAGCTTTAAATGCAGGCGCTGCTTAAATAACAAACCGACATGAAAATAAAAACTGCCTTCAGCCGCCATGCGCTTTGAAAACTCAGCAGGCTTTAATGTGACCGACCGAACAGAACTGATTTCAGAAAAAACAGCTGGCAATTGAACATAGTCGTAACCCTCAAGTTGAACGAAGGCCGGTATTTTCTTCAAGAGCTTTTTACGATGCAAATGAAACATCGCTGGCAAACAATCATAAAAGGTATGCGATGGGCGACCATGCGCAGTCAACACCCCACCAAATGTCTTCGGTTTATCGAGATCACCCGCATTCAACTGAAAGAAAAAAGCCTTTACCAGTTCAGTGAAGAACAACACCTTACTGCCATGCCCAGTCAACAAAAACAATTTAAACTCAGGAAAGTAGATGGCGTCATACGAACTGACATACTGAAAAACAAAAAAATGACCACCTGGGTAATCAAACTTCAGTAGATTGACCACCGATGAATGGAAGCTAGTATTGCAAATAGCCGCGGCATCTAAATGCGATAACGTACATTGAATTTGATTATGCTCAACAGCAGACGCAACTGAATTAGAAACAAACTCTTCACTTTTAAAATTCGACACAAACTCTGCAAGGCTATCTTGCGTCACTTGTGGTACAGAATCACTTTCTAAAAATGCATTTAAACTCTCATACTCAATTAACTCAGCAGACTCGCACCACTGCTCCGCAAGCAATGGATACTCTTTCTTTTCAAAATCGAACTCAGAGGAAGCAACAGCAGGCTGGATACCTAAAAATGTCTTAAACGCCGAAAATGCCTGGCTGACTGACTCTTGACTTAACTTAGTGGACATATATAAACCTTAATAAAAAGACAAGGTCGAACTAACGCTTGACAGAATACCAAATAAAACTAACCCTCTCTGCTGAAAACAAAACCTCTTTACCTGCAGAGTCGACCCGTCGAACACACACACTATTCTGCACCCAATTCCCTAAAGTGGGATGTAGGGCAACAAACATAACTCCTTTTTGTATCATCTGATGAGCACTTAGCGAGCCTAGCGGCTGTGAAGCAGCACTCGATTTATTTAACTGAAACCCAACCCCTTCCATGTCTGATGCAAACGCTCGCTTCAACACCTCACTCTTGGCAAGCGGTTTCATTTCCTGAAATGAACCACCCCCCGCTAGAGCACACCAACCAATCCCTTCATTCATCAAGATCGGTATAAAATCAGCAAAACTCTTTACGCTATCCGATGCCGAAAACACAAAACGAGCCTTAGGTAAGGCCTGGCACAAGCGATCCACCCTTTCTTGTGCTAAAGCGAGTGGAGCGAAAACAAATACGCGCTCTTCACCTGCCCACTGGGACAATGACGCTAACTCATGATCCGCCACATCCGCCCTACCCAATAAAAGACAATAGGCGGTATGAGAAGGCTGCCTAGTCAATACCGGCGCTTTGGATGGCCCCGCTGGCACAACTGACGTCGGAGCTTTAAGTGCTTCCAACTGAGGGGTAACCAGTGATGACACCGACGCATCCGGCTTATCCAATCCATACTTAAAATAACAATACACCGGATAAAGCCTTGAGCTAGGTGTCGAATGCGCATCACAAAATGCTTCATTAAAAAACACACCCGGCGAGCGCCCCTCTTTCACACCAAACTTAATATAATGAACCAAAGGATGCATACCAGACGTCGACACATCTGGGTATTCTTGCAAATACCATTGCGGATCAAACAGTCCCGAGGCTTCTATCGTTTTGCGTGCTTTATGCAGCTTGTATTTTTTAAACCACTTCATTGCTGAACACTTTTACGACCAACCCACTTCGAGTTGATGGTCCCTACTGTTTGATGAATATGCTGTCTCAGTGCTCGCATAGAGGCACTCGAAAACGCTGCGGCCACTAAATCTGGATAGTCAGGATGCTTCTTTTCTAATGCCAATGCACCAGCCTCCAACAACTGTGCCTTTTCTCCTTTAAAGGATGCACTGCGCACATGGAACACATAAGACCAAGGAGACAATAAATTGCTATACCCTAACTTGAATCCATTCATACAAAAATCATTTTCCTCACCATACCCTCTTGGGAATGCCTCTTCATCGAACAAGCCAATCTCATCCAATAAAGACCGTTTAATCAGCATGCAAAAACCATTACCCGTCGGCAGGGCCAAAGGCTTAAGCGCAGCGTTACTCAAAGTGATCGTGCTGGCAAACTCATCGTAACTGCAGCCCTCAGGCGGCAAGTTTTCAACGCCCTGCACCGGAAACGAAAACGCACCGGAATGATTTCCCATGGCCGTTACCGTGCCCACCTTATCTTCACTGGCGGCGGCCATTCTCATCCCCGTAAACCAACCCGGTGTGACAAAAGCATCGCTATTTAACAGCAACACATCGTCTCGGCCTGCCAGCTGAATCGCTTTATTAATGGTGCGCGTGTACCCCATGTTCTGTTCATTGTGAACAATCTGAACTTTTGGCAGCCCTTCAAACTGCTCCAACATAGGGCGCACCGCCGCATCGGGGCTACCATCATTGATAATTAAGATTTGAGTTGCATCTAAGTCTGTATGCCTTAGCACACTGTGAATACACGACTCCGTCTCTTTGACCGCATTATACACAGGAATGATGATGGTGGTTGGCTCAACAAACGTCTTCAAGCTGAAAGGCCTATAGCCCGCTGCTCGCTCTAGCAACGCCGCGTTAATTCCACCACTGTGCCGAGCGAGGCGCAGGTCAATACGCTGACAGTAACCACTCAAATACGCGGCATTGAAGCGCTGCATTAGGGTTCTTGGTGAGTACTGCTCGACAATAAAGCGACGCCCAGCGTCTCCCATCGCGGCTAAGCGCTCGGGCTGTTGGCACATCAACAGGATTTTAGCTTCAAATGCATCCAGATCTTTAAAGGGCACAACATAACCCGACACACCCTCTTGCACCAACTCAGCTAAAGCGCCCTTGTCATACACAATCACCGGCCGTCTGGCTGCCAACGCCTCCGCAACCGAACGCCCAAAGGACTCCGCAAACAACGACAGATTCACCACCACATTCACCTCTTGCAAGGCGTCTAGAGGGGTTGCTTTGTAACCGGTAAAAATAATGTTATTGGGTAGCTCACCCCGTTTAACGGCCGCTTCTAATGCCTGAATATCCTTTGTCCACTCCGGCCCCGACTTAGGGCCAACAAATGCAAAGCGAGCATTGGGCGCAGACTTCGCACAACGCTTAGCCAGCTCCGCAAACTCATAAATGCCTTTTTTCGGGAGGTTACTGCTAATCAAACCAAAGACAATGCGATCAGGCTGGATGGGGTTGGCAATATCCAGCGTATCCACCTGAACAATATTCGGTGCAATAAAGGTATTGCGCCCGCGCGTAAAATCCTGCGCCGTGGTCTTGGAGTTTGCAATAAAGTAATCCGTGCGCTCATACATCTTATCGATGATGGCATCCGTTGATAGGCCAATGTGCTTGGCAATGGCGGTGTCTTGGCTGATTAACTCGCGAATATGCATAAAGGTTGTCACAGACAACTCTCTCGCCGCCAGCATCGGCTCACGCAGCATAATGGTATTGCAATGCACAAACTCAATACGGTGATGCTGAATAATCGATTTAAACTTATTAATCGAGCGGCGATCCGGGACTAACGACTCTTTCCAATGCGGGTAATGCAAACAATACACGGCACAGGCACGCTCCTGAATCGCGGCCAGATAGTCAAAATTCTGAACACCCGGAACCGACACGACAACATTCAGCTGCATCGCATTCAGTGCATCCAGCATATCTAAAAAACTACGCTCGCCACCGAACAAATGCACACCCGCTGCATGCGCACACACCAGCACACTCGGCGCATCTGGGTTCACTTCGCGCTGACCACTAAAGGCTGTATCTAGCTTCGCCCCTTTTTGCCTTGCCTCATCTTGCGTTGTAAAGTCGACAAACGGCTCTGCAAACACAGGTTCAACGGGTTGATTTCCTAGCACAGGACGATAAATAGAAAGACCTTGCTGAGTTTTCTCAGGAAGATCGAGTGTCCAGCCCTGCACCTGCCAACCATCCGCTGCATAAATGGCTAAATCATCGGCACGAATACGACTTTCCCAACGGCGTAAAAACACTTGGCGGTTGCGCAACACATACTTGCCACGCCCCTGGCTTTTACCCTCGTGGTGGTACACCAACGACTCAGGCTGATAATAACAATGCTTCCCTGTGCCATGGGTCAGGCGTAAACATAAATCCACGTCTTCTTGACCATTGACAAAAATAGGATCAAAGCCTTTTAGCTTGGCAAAATCTCGCGATCTTAATGCAATACAAGCCGCTGTAATCGCCTGAAGCTGACGCGGTGTGTTAGCTTCTTTACCCTCTGGCTCAAAGCCTGCGTATAAGGGACACCCCAAACTGCTCCAGGCATTAAAGACAACACCCGCACATTGAATCGTGTTATCTGGGAACAACAACTTGGGCTGAACCGCCGCCACCGACTCATCGCTTAAGGGGGCAACCAACTGATCAACCCAAGCGTCGGTTAAGGTTGTATCATTATTTAAAAAAATGACCTGCCCGCCTTTCGCGGCATTGAAGCCAAGGTTACAACCCAAGGCAAAGTTCATATTCTCGCCATTGCTGACGCAATGTATCCACTCGTACTCTTGGGCATAACGTTGCAAGATCTCGGCTGTGACCGCATCACTGCCGTTATCCACTAAAATCACTTCACTTCTGCGCTTGTTTTTGCACTGAATCAAAGACTTTATACAGTCTTCGGTTAACTCAGGCTGGCTGTACACAGGAATCACAATTGAGACAAGATCCTTGTCGTACTCTTTACTCACCAAACCCGGCCACGAAATCAGCTGCTGATTCAGCACGGCATAACGTAAATGTGCCGCATTGGCCTCCAGTGCAGCAGGCTCTTTGTATAACGCGCGCTTTTCGCGAGCACCCGATTTCAAATAGTGCACATAGGGCTCTACATAGGCTTTGACGACATCTTGATTCAGCGCACGATATTGAGAAGGTGAAAAGGCCTGATCCGGTGAAAGCCCCTTGTAGGTGCCACTTAACAAATAATGCACAATCAAATCCGTTCGCGACGCTTTTAGCTCAGGGCATTGCACGTAATAGTGTTGAGCATTAAACAACTCATAAGACCGAACCAATGCATAATCGGCCTGCAAACGCTCATACTGACGCATCAATGCACCAATATCGGCCTGCCCGACCGCCTGACCCGGTGCAACACACACCAAATCGACTTCATCCAGCGCCGTCGCCGTCGGCTGCAACAAACCAATTTTAGACTCGGTTAACACAGGCACTAAACCAAAAAAACGCTCAATCGCATGTTCAAGCTTGCCATCAACTTTATAGTCGTCGGTCAACTCTGGATTGGTAAAATTCGCAATTTGGCTTAACGCAAGTAAGGACTCGGGCCTTGCCCAAAACATCGTTCCCGCAAAAAAACCCCAATCCCCTTCAGGATAGGCACACCCATACACCTGCTCCGTCAAGCGTTGAATATTGGCCAAATTGTCGTACATGATACGAGGAGCCGATTGAAACAAAGTTGCCGGACCTGCACAGACCAAATCAGGGTCGTGTTTAAATGCGGCGACGACATGATCAAACTGCGCGGTTTTTCCAATTAAAGACTTAAGCATCACATCGCGCCAAATAGTGGCAAGATGACTGTCACCCTTCTTGGTTTGTAGTTTTAAAACCGCAACATAGCCCTCATTCACCATTAAGGGAATCAAATTCAAGAAGGGCACTATGTCCATGCCTTTGTTGGGCGACACAAACACACGCGCACTTGGGTAACGCTTAGCAATATCCGCAACAACCTTTGCCCCCACATTGGAGGTCGTTGTAATAAACAGATCAAAGGGTGAGGTTATCTGATCCAAATACCTGGCAATCTCCAGCCAGATATCTTCATAGTAATAATGCACCAACACCGCGACTTTTTTAGCGGACTCATCTGAGCTACAGGCTTGACTGGTCTGTAAAAGATCACTTTGTAAGGCCTGTAAAACCTCTGACTCAGGTGATCTAGCCGTCTGTAATATGGACAACAGGTTATTAAATAACAAGGATTGAGCCTCGCGCATCATAGACGACTGTCCGTGAAGTGCGAGTTGACGGTAGTTTAATAAACGGCTTTGCGTACTCTCATTAACACTAGGTGCTGGCGCTAAAGGGAGATACTCCGCCGCAGACCGAATATGCTGATAAAAATTGAAACTCACCCAATGATCAACACAGGATGCAAGCGAGACATTGCCCTCTCCTGCCAACAACGCTGCACTGATAGCAGGATTCGACAACACAGGCTGTAAACGCACATCTGCAACAATACGTGTGCCCCAGATCACTTGATAAAGCCCAGCCATCACACAGGCATCACGCGAGGCATCCAGCATCACAACAAGCGCACATGGATGACTCAACACATGAGACACCAAGCGTTCTAGATCGGTGACTGTAAGCTTAGGAAAGAGAGTGTCTAGATCGCCACTGGCATCAACCCAAATATCCGTGCTGGCAAGCGTGTTTAAATGACGATGTAAATCCTCGGCAATGCCTGCAAACTCTGAGCCCTTAGACACCCAAACCGCTTGGCTCATCATCGCCTGATCTGGAGCGCGTTTCAGTTGCTTTATCGCATAACGGAGGCTAAAAATCGCCTCTTCTTGCATCACTGGGGTCTCACGTAACGACTCCATGTAGTGTCGAATAGCCCGCACAAAGTCTTTTTGTGCTAAGTAATCATTACCGCGCGCAAAAGCCGAGGCGCCTGTATTCGTATCCATTAAAAACACACCCTAGTGACTGTCGTGTATAAAGGTTTAAAAAATAAGTCCCAGAATTATCTGGTAGAATCTGACAAAACAAAAGCTAAACAAATATCTGGTTGTAAGAAAAAGATGATTAACTCGAACTTAATAAGTTTGCATAAAACCCATGCATAATCTATTGGCATGAGCTGCCTTAGGTATTCGCTTGGTCTTGAAGGGTTGCGAGTTGTATTCGTAATGTCGGTAATGCCATCTGAACAGTATCCCAAACCACATCGAGGTTAATGTCAAAATAGCCATGCGCGATACGATTTCGCATCCCGCGCATGTTGCGCCACGGAATTTCGGGATGCGCCAGTGAGAATTCAGGATAGGTATCCATTATTTTCGTCGCCGCTTCACCAAGAATGATGAGGCTCATGATAACGGCTTGTTGGGTACGCTTATCCTCATGAAAATCATCTTTTTCCAAACCCTCAATAAAAGTACAGGCATCTGACGCAGCTTGCTGCATGTGCTCCAAGTAGTCGTCCAGTCGATTTACATTCATATAGGCCGTGCCTCAGCAAGCACTTGGGAACGGAATTTGACGGGCAAATCACTTGGCGTTAACAAATCAACATGGATACCTAGCAAAGACTCCAGTTCTACTTGCAAGCCACCCAGATCGAACAACGTAACACCTGGCAACGCATCGACCAGAAGATCGAGGTCGCTACCATCCTGATCTGTGCCATGAAGCACTGAGCCAAAAATACGCGGGTTTGTCGTGTGGAAGCTGTTTATTGCTTCAAGGACGGCACTGCGTTTTTGGTTAAGAGCAATCGAAGGACGCATAGGTATCTCCGTTTATCGAAACTCATGGAAAGGGTAGTCGGTTGAAAATATAGTTTCAAGAACTGTTCTCGAAAACCTGCCCCCCTATAACTGTCAAAGCCACATCAACCAATGGCTGAAAATCTGTCCTGAATGTCAGAGGATCGATTTCCAACCACTTATCGAATAGCCTAAAAAATTTTCTGTGTCAGCTCTGTTAAGCTTTCAACGGTTTTTAACTGATGCTCCGCACAATACGAAGGCCATTCATGAAACTCAGTCCATTGCGTAATAAAGACAAAATCCAAGCCCGCCGCTGACGAGGCCACATGGTCATAACGACTGTCGCCAAGAAACAATGCAGGCTGCTGAATATTACCCGACAACAACTCGCGCTTAAGAATTTCGTCTTTGGTGTCGGGGCTACCAAAGATGCCACCGTTAAGAAGCTCAGCCAAGCCACGCTCTGCAAAGACCTTTCGCAACTCGGCTTGATCCCCGCCCGATACGATCAACCAACGACTGTCCGGACTCAGGGCACGCAATTCATGCAGCCCCTCCACCACCTTGCAACTTAACAAGCCGGCAATCACTTCATTTGCATAGGTCGTCAACAGATCATCTAAGTTGGGCTTTGCCGATGTCGACGGCAGCATTTCATCAATGAATTTAGCAAATTTGACATAGCGCGAAATGCCACCGTTGGCGACATGGTAATCAACCAACGCCTTAGCCGCCTCTTCCCCAAAAGGGATGGCGGTTTTGTAAAAAGCATCGGTTTTGACTTTATTTGAGTCGAGCACCACGCCATCGCAATCGAACACATAGGATTGATACATTTAAATAGCCTTATTGTGTTTGCATCATCAAACTAACAAGCATATTCTGGGCCAACTTGAAATCCGCTTCCCAATCAATATCAATACACTTTTCACCCTCTGTGATAAACAAACAAGGGTTACGGCCAATGCGATCTTGATAGGCTTTATAATTATCGACACTATTAATATAAAAAGCGTGATTAATCTCATACAACGGCGCTAGATCTTGGGTATTAGGCCAAGGATTAACACTACGATCACAGTTGATGATTTTCTTCTGGTTATCGTCCCAAATAAACTGCTGAAGTTTATTCACCGACATAATGGAATCGTAATCACCGTCAATCACCTGCGTTTGGTACTCATCTAAAGCAGTTAGATAATCCTGGGCTGTAAAAAAGGGTGCCGTTACGTGCAACCAGAAAACATGCTGCCCCGAAACAACGCTGGGAACATAGTTAATCAAATCTTGAACTTTGGTGGTTGAAGTGCATAAATGATCAGGACGATGATCAATTTTAATGCGTGCATCACTCGTATAAGGCTCAACCTGCCCCAGTACCAATGGATCATTCGTGGATATCACCAACTCTCCAACATGGTCGAGAATTTTCACCAACTCATCTAGCTTAAACTGCAGGAGACTACGGCCATCCGGTGTGAAAGGACGTGTATTTTTATGGATAACACGCGTACTGCCACTGCGCAGTGGCAGGTAAATACTAATCGCTTGATTCACGAAATATCTCTCGACTCTAAACAGTTAATGGATGCCCTTAAAGGGCATACACTGAAATACTCGGCAATGGATAGCGCGTCGGTGTAATCGCCACCAAGTCTACAGCCGAAGGCTCCGCTAAATAGGCATTTAACAAACGATCCATCTCTTTACTGCGCGGGTCATCTGCACTGTAGCCATCAAATCCCGCCATCAGAACTCGCTTAGCACCACCACTGGTCAACACGGCCAAAGCGTACACCACAACTATAGACGACGGAATGACGCAGTAATTCGCATTGAACTCGAACTTAGCCTCTTGTACCCCCATGCCAAAATCCAATAAAGACTTATGGCTTAACGCTGTCTTCACGTCATCGGGTAACATAGAAGCTGGCGCAATCAAGGGTTGTGGTAAGGATTGGTGTGCCTCACAATCCGCCAATAAACGCGTTGGGTGACACGCAACACGAACATCAATTAACTCTTGATCCAGGCTCGATTGGGTATTCAAGGCTAAAACAATGGGCTTTTCACGCTGAATATACGCCTCTAAGGCCGCTTTATGAGCCGCAACACCCGGCCCGCTCCCTAACAACAGTACCTCTCGGCCTTTAAATAACTCACTGGGGTGCCACTGACCACGGGGTTCACCTTGATAAAAGTGACGGGCCGCATCTAGGGTATTCAGGCTGAACTTTTTGCCGCCTTCAACACGAAGGTGATCTATTACAGATAAAATATCCACCTCGCAGTAACGGCTATCTTGCAACATTTCTTGAATGTAGGTCGGATGGATTCCGTATTTACCCGCTAGGTAATAATAGGGATTGGTTCCCCACCCACACTCTGCTTGCATGGGCTTAAACACACGCGCGATTAGGCTCATCAACGGCGTTAGATTGATTTTCTTACCTGAGCGTTCAGCCAACTCAATACACAACTGCTCTGTCAGCGCATTGCCAGGCCCACGCCCCATTCCAGTGATGGTGCTATCAACCCAAGTTACGCCATCATCAATCGCTTGCAAGGTATTGGACAAAGCCAAGCCAAGGTTATCATGTGTATGAATACCCAGCGCACCCTTCCAGTGCGTTTTAAGCCAGCCAATAATACGGCCCACCTCAGCAGGCTTCATGCTACCCATACTGTCAGCAAAATACAGCACATCCAATGGATAGGCAGACGCAATTTTTGCCAACTCGATTACTTCGGCTTCAGTACGATCCGCAATCTGCATTAAATTAAAGCCGACAATAAAACCTTGCTCTTTTAACCAATTAGCCGCAGGTAAGGCAGCTGGAAACTCATGTATATGGCAAGCGACCCTAACCAGTTTGACAGGTGATGTTGAAGCCCCTTCAGGAAATAAACGCCGCAAGGTTGACGCAAGGTCATCAACACCGACCAATTCAGCGGCATTAATCATCACAGCCAATGTAAGGCCATTAGGCACTTTTAAAGAACGTAAATAGGCATCTGTTGTATAGGCATTGGGGCCTTTGAATCCTTTGTTAATTAAGGATCTTAAACCCAACTCAACCGTATTAACGCCCACTGCAAGCATGGACTCAAGATAGTCTTCTATAACCTCTTGCGAAAAATTCCATGCATTGTAATAACCACCATCTCTAGGTGTGCAATCTAAATGAATCATCTCTTGCGCTCCTACTGAGCTCACTAATCAAATAAAGGGCATTCACTAAATACCAGCCCTTGTGCGTCTTTTGCAGACAAACTTGGCTCGCCATCTAGTGGCCAGTCAATCGCCAAGCTTTCGTCATTCCACGCCAAGGAATACTCATCACCCGGCGCATAATAATCTGAACATTTATACTGAAACTCTGCCTCATCACTGGTCACATAAAAACCATGTGCAAAACCAGGTGGTACCCAGAGCATCTGTTTATTTTCTTCACTTAATAACACACCAACCCATTGCCCAAACGTCGGCGATGACTTGCGCAAATCAACCGCCACATCATACACCTCACCCCGTGTTACCCGAACTAACTTACCCTGCGGGTTCTGGTGCTGATAATGCAAACCACGCAATATGCCCTTTTTAGACTTACTGTGGTTATCTTGCACAAACTCGTATTGGCCGCAGTGCTTAACAAACTCGGTATGACGAAAGGTTTCCATAAAGAAGCCCCTTTCATCACCAAAAACGGCTGGCGTCATCAACACGACATCTTTTAGCTTAAGCGGCTCGTAACGCATCTTCTACTACTCCATTAGGCCGTGGCATTTGAGATTGGCAGCAATTTTTGATTGGCAGCGGGTCGGCGTCCTTCATGAATCCCATACACAATAAAGTGCAATAAAGGATTAAGGCCTGCATTGGCCACATCGGGGTTTTGCTGAATGTAATAGAGTGTATCGAAATGCGCACTGGGGTTACGCCCTTCCAATGCCCCAAACTTTAAATAATGAATAACGGGGTCTAGGCGAGACGACGCCACATCAGAATAGTTCTCTAAATACCACTTGCCATCAAAGTAGTCAGAAGCACGCAACTGCTTAATCTGATCCTTAAGCTCGCGCTTGTATTTCCAGCTTTTACGATAAACCTCGCGCAACGTTTTAAGTGCCAGAGTCCGGTACCAACTCACTTGAACCTGCTCCTGCTTCAACTGAAACTCTAGCTGCTGAATTCGATGCGTTAATTCAGCCTGCGTTTTTCTCACTCCAGCCAACAAGGGCGAAGTGTCTAAGAATAAACGCTGTTGTTCTTCCATCCGCTTATTATTGGCTGTGTCGGCCTGTGAAGAAACAGGCATTTTTGGAGTGTTCGTTAGACCTTGGCTTTGTAAAGCCTCGATCTTTGCATGTGCTTGGATTAAACGCTGCATCAACTCTTCAGCCTCTGCTTTAACCCTGAAATACTCCTCGCGCGGTACGTCCGTATTTTGCATAACTACCTCAACTCTCACATGCATCTAAATTTGACAAAAACATTTCCGAGGAAATCACCTGACCAAAATAAGCCCAACTCGCACGGGTGTCACTAGAGGTCACAAAGGTGACACTCAACTCACGAGACCAAGACAATAACGCTTGGTGATCCACCACATCTGCGGATGCAACAAAATTGGTCGGCACCTGCTCCGTTAGTAAATAAAGTTTATCACACACACCCAATATTTCAGACAAATCAAGCGGAAGCACGGCCTCGAACAAGCCGACATGATCTATGCGCCCACCATTCGCCTGAACAATCCTAAATAGAGCCGATAAAGACACCTGTTGCTTCCTATCTGTCTTGATTAACGCTGGAAGAAACACCAGTAGATCAACGCTTGATAAAACAGACTCAAGCCACTGTTCATCCTGCCCGTCTGGCACACAGAGCACCAACTGGCAACGCTGGCGCTTAAGCACTGTTATCCAGCCTTTTAACCTCTCTTGATTGGGGTTTAATGTCCTGCAAATTAACACGAGTGTCGTTTGGTTTACGACTAAATCCCGAGTTCTGCTATACAAAGGCAAAGTCATCCGTTGGTTTTCATCCATGAAGGTTTCGCTTTCCCAAGGGAGGTGCTTATCAGGCGTATTTCTTTGAATAAACTGATAACCACTCAGGCTAAATAAAGGCCCTGGATCATAGCCCTTATTGATCCCCTGCTTCCAAAAGTGTGTGAAGGGATCTTGTGGACGTACCCTAATCTCAGGATAACGATACAAATACCATACAGGGTCAAACCAGCCCGATTGTTGCAGTACATCGTCAGCTCGGTAGGTTTCAACAGCTTGGAGTGTCTGATCCAACACCATGTCTTTAGGCGCCAAGAATGGACGCTTAACCGGATTTTGTGGCAAATATAGATCACGGGGTGTAGATGCACGTTCATGCCAGCGCGCGGCTGCATCTTGGTAGAGCTTTCTGAGTCCATTAAATTGAGTAATGAGGTGTGTACGCACATTTTGAGTCAAAGAAGCATGCTCAGTACGACCAAATGCTAGGGGTACACCCGATAATACTTCCACTACAGCTTTAGCACCAAACGCTTTTATAATTCGATTCAAGTATTCAGTATCTGCATTCACTGTCACCCTATCCCAGTAACCAAGCGCTTCAAACACACTTCTAGGTATCAACAAGGACGAGGTATTGCGGTAAGTCCAACCGTGATCCGTTCGCCAATGCGAAAAAATCAAATCATCGTTGCACCTGACCCAATGCGAAAAACTCGCTTTTGCCGATGCATTTTCAAGCAAAGCCATGACTTGACGCTCAATTTTTTGAGGATGCGACCAGTCATCCGCATCATGCACAGTAATGTAATCGCCTGTGCTCAATGCCAACCCTTTGTTTCTTGATGAATACGCGCCAAGATTTGTTACATTCACCTCCACTTTAATAATTAACTCTGGTGAAGTGTGTTGCGCCTGAAGTCTATGGCAAATAGCCAAACTGTCATCCGTACTGGCATCGTCAATCAATATGATCTCAAGATTAGGCCAAGTTTGCCCAACAAGACTCCGCACAGCGACTTCAAGATAGGCTGCCGAATTAAACACCGGTACAATCACAGAGACTCTTGGCAGTCCAGTGTTTAAGGGTTTGGGCACTTTTGCCGCAAGGACGGACAAGTTTAATACTGGCGCTTTTGATGCAATCAATGCCAGCCCACTTTGAGAATAACACTGATTAATGAGTGTTAAACGTTGTTCCGTTTGGGCTTTTAAACTTAACGATTCATCTAACGCCAGAAGATTGGAACGAGCCAAATTGACATCAAACGCTTCAGACTGAACAAACTGCGACTTACTTAACCAAGTCTTTAGAGTTTTGGCCTGCCAGTACTTAGGCTCTGCTAAGCAGAGTTGCGCATAAAACAGAATACATAAATGGCTATTTACACTCGTGTTCAGTTGTAACGCTTGCTGCAACACAGCCGATAATTCTGTCCAATTTTGCTGATACGCCCACCAGCGACAAAGCACCACTGCATAAGCAGATCTGACTTCATCAGGAATATAGGACGCTTCAATCAACTCTTGTAAAACCGGTACATACAGCGTATCCAGCCCTCGCCACAAATAAAAATCACAGGTCACGGGTGATACTCGACTGGTCGCTCGTTTTTCGTTAATTCCATTTTTTAAATAATGAAAAAGAGGGTTTACACCCGCTGCTTTAACGTCTGGATGAAGATCTAAGTACACTTTAGGATCAAACGCAGCACTTGGCCGACGGTTCAAATACCAACCGTAGTCTACAAAATGCTCCAACGGCTCAATTCCGGATTTGAGCACATCGGGGTAGCGTTTTAGATAGTCTTGCGCATCAAATAATTGTTCTGACACCAGCACATCAAGCAGCTCTTTCGGCAACTGATTAGGGCTTACTGGCATATCGATTCTCGAACTGTCCTATCCCTAAATAATGAAGTAACGGATTCATGCCAGACTCAAACACATCAGGGTACTGAGCCAAATAAAACTCAGAATCAAATTTTGGGCTCGGATTACGGCCTTCCAAACCACCGTGCAATAAAAAGTGACCTGCAGGATCTTTAGCCGCTTTAGGATTTTTAGCAAGATCCTGATAGGTAGCCAAGTACCACTTAGCATCAAACAAATCACTGCTGGCAATCACTCCCCGGTGAGCCTCGATTAACTCTAGCTCACCAGACGTTTTATGCATTTTCGCCATCAAAGCGCGGTGATTCACCAACAAAGACTCCAGCTTGGAATAATCTTCTGCCGGGTTTTGATAGGTGATTTTCTGAATGTATAACTGACGCTCCAATTTTTGTACCCGCTTTTGCTCAGCAAGCAAATTGGCAGCAGCTTGAGCCAAGGTTTTATCTTGTTTTGCCGCGGATGACTCAAGCTCAGCAATGCGTTTTTTATATGCCTTAATTTCGGTTTCATTACCTTTATTAGCGGTCAACGCTGACTTTTTGGCTTGCTCTAAAGCCGCGTGAGCCTGACTCAACTGAGACTCAAATGCAGCCTTCTGTTTCCTGCTCGTTTCTGTCAGCGTGTTAATTTCTTGAGCCTGTATCTCAGCCTTTTTCTTGAGCGATGTTTGATCCTTTTTCAACTGAGCGAGCTGCGCTTCTTGCTGCTTAATTAAAGCAGTTAAGCTGGCCACTTCATCAAAACGATCTTGTAGCTGCTGAGCTGTTTCTTTTTGTGTTTTATTCGCAGCTTGGAGTTGACCCAACTGCTGCTCTAGCTGTTCCTGCAGTTGTTCAATATAAGACTGACTATCTCTTAAAGACAATTCTAAGGATGTCAGGCGCTCATTGGCTGTTTTTAGCTGCTGGTCTTTAGAAGCAATAATTTTGTTTAAAGCACTGACCTGCACTAGGTGCTGATTCACTTCAGCTACTTTTCCAACTTTAGAGATGGTCTTAGCTGAGAGATTATTCGCTATATTTTTAGACATAACTTGACTCTTAAAATCTGTTTAATTACACCAATTAGTTTTGGCTTAGCCGTTCAACGCATAGCAACAAAGGATGTCGATCACTGGATAAGACTTCAGGATATGCTTGAATAAAAGCTAGTGTATTTAAATCGGCGTTTGGATTTCGTCCCTCAAAAAAACCATGATGTAAAAAGTGCGAGAAAGGGTCTTTCGCACTCGTTGGATTTTGTGCAACATCGAGGTACGTACTTAAATACCATTTAGAATCAAATAAAGTCTTTGCAACTTCCATCTGATTTTTTTTGGACAATTGAGTGTAAGGATACTTACGTAACAAAGCTAACAAAGATGGCAAACAAGAAGAAAAACGATTTTTTTGTTCTTCACTATCATTATATTTAATGAAGTAAGCTCTTAGTTCTTCTTGTACACAATGCAACTGCTCTAACAAGTAGGAATTTTCCTCTTTTAAACTTAATAACTGTTTACCCACTTGGTCAACACCAGTAACCTCTTTAGAAACCACATTTTCAGCAACTAAAGATCGTGTTGAAGATTTAAGCTCCTTGGTTGATTTTTTTTCAATTTCCAAAGAGATTTCTAAGTCTTCAACTCTTTTTTGCTTTTCTTTTAAGACAGTCTCTGCGGCCCTCAACTTTTCAAGTAAACTCTGTCTTTCAGATTCAAATACTGTAAGTTTGAGTTTTTGCTCTTCAAGCTTCGCATGAAGATTAAGCTGTTCATCTTGCTTTTTCTTAAATGAGTGATTTTCAATAAGTAGCAAGGCTTTCTCAGCAAAAAGTGCATTTTTTTCATTCTGGATAGCTAGCAATGACTCCGACAGTCGAGCTGACTCTAGATCGCTTACAGACCATGCTTCGGTCACTTCTGTTAATTTTTGTTCAACGGAGTTTAATGCTTTCGTCAGTCTGTTTTTTTGATCAGAAAGGCGTTTACTGTATTGGTTCACCTCTTCCAGCTCGTTTTGTAAGAGTTGATTTTTACCAGAGATAGATTTAACTTCATTTATCGCAGCACTTAACTGCTTCAAGATCGTTTTATTTTTCTCTTGCAAGTCGGACAAACCAAGCTCAGATACTTTTAGTTTTTTATTTAACTCCTCAATACGCTTCTGCTTTGTCTTTAAATCGGCTTCTGACTTGTTCAAAGAAACTAATAGCTCTTTACTCTTCTCTAGGCTGTCATTGAGCGCTATTATTTTCGCTTCTAGTGTCTCTTGAACAATGTGCAACTGGTTAAGAAGTGCTGCGTTTTCACTATTTCCATTTGAAACCTCACTCTCCAAGATCCCAACTCTATTATTCAATTGAGAAATCAAATTATTATTCATTTCGACGAGTGAACTTGAGGCCAATAGATCAGATTTAGCATTTTGGGCACTAAGCTCTGCTTGCTTAAGTTTATTACTCAATAACGAGTTCTTATCCGATAATGAACTTATCTTTTCATGGGTTTGAACAAGTTCTCTCTTCAACTGGTCACGTCTAGACCTCAGCTGCTTATGCTCAGCCAACACATCTAACGGATTATAAGCACTTTGATCAACATCTTCGGTAAGCGGTATAGATAGAGCTTCTAATTGACTTTCCAGTCGAGAAATACTCGGATGACGGCGCTTAATTTCAGCTGCAACCAAGTCGTAGACATACGACACTTTCAATGAGGTAGAGCTAGACTCGAAATCAAACGGCTGATCTATAATACCCTTTGCTTGGCATTGGCTGATGAATGCTTTGGGATTCTCAGAAACCAACTTTTCCTGAAACAACAAAACGTGCTTTCGATACGACTTTGCAAGCTTTAAAATGCATAGAGCTTGATCCGTCCAAGCCGTCAGTTCGGATTCAAGATCTTTTGACTGATTCAAAGCAAATTGTAAACTTGCGCTTAGTGGACGGTATAACAGAATTACTGTCGATTGACACTTAGTCACTTTTTCGACAAATGAATCTGAAACGCTCTCCCCATCATTTTTGCAGCCTATCATTTTTAGCAATTCTGTGGTGACTTTGGACTGCCCAAACGACATGGAACCTACCAACTCCGGCATACACAACTCCAGCAGTGTCTTTTATTCTTTAAAATATACAAATCAAACGGCAGTTTTAAGCAAGTTTAACAAATACTGCCCGTACTGTGTTTTATTCAGTGATTGTCCTTGAACTTTTAACTGATCATCACTGATCCAGCCTTGATTCCAACCAATTTCTTGCAAGCAGGCAATCTTCAAACCTTGACGATGTTCTATAGTTTGAACATAAGTACTCGCTTCGATCAGGCTATCGTGCGTTCCGGTATCTAACCAAGCAAAGCCACGGCCCAAACGCTCAACACGTAGATCGCCACGCTCTAAGTAAGCATTATTGACGCTGGTTATTTCAACCTCACCGCGATCCGAAGGCTTAACAGCTTTAGCAATTTCAACCACATCATTATCGTAAAAATATAGGCCTGTAACGGCATAATTTGATTTTGGCTGCGCGGGTTTTTCTTCAATCGACAAAGCGTTGCCCTCTTCATCAAAGGCAACCACCCCAAAACGTTCAGGATCTTGCACCAAATAACCAAACACCGTTGCCCCCGATTCACTGGAAACAGCGCGCTTGAGTTGCTCGGAAAACCGCTGACCATGAAAAATATTATCTCCTAACACCAAGCACACTGAATCAGATCCAATAAACTCTTCCCCGATAATAAATGCCTGTGCTAAACCATCTGGGCTTGGCTGAACAGCATACTCAAAGTGAACTCCGAACTGCTCACCCGACCCCAATAGCTTTTGATACTGGGGCAGATCATCCGGCGTTGATATAATCAATATCTCTCGAATACCCGATAGCATTAAAACGGATATCGGATAGTAAATCATTGGCTTATCGTAAATAGGCAATAACTGCTTGGATATACCTAGAGTGATCGGATGTAATCGAGTACCCGACCCACCGGCAAGCACAATACCTTTTGTTTTGTGCTGTTGAGTCATGATAAATACTCCTCGATTGTTAGTTGCAACTGTGACTCCCAACTGGGCAATTCGCAGTTCATGGTTAATTCTAGCTGGGTAATATTTAAACGCGAATTCTGAGGGCGTTGAGCCGGTGTTGGATAATCAGACGACGGGATAGCCTCGACGGCCTCAGGAACAATTGTTAATTTCATGCCCTTGGCTGCGGCAAATGTAAAGATTGCTTGGGCAAAACCATGCCAACTCACTTCGCCTCGTGGGGCCAAGTGATAAATGCCTGATGGAACTAATTTTAAAAAGGCTTGTAGCGTCACCAACGCAATTAAACGTGCAGGTGTGGGTGCGCCCACTTGATCACTGACCACCTTGAGGGCGCTTCGATCTTTACCCAAAGCGAGCATCGTTTTCATGAAATTATGACCACGGGCCGAATACACCCAACTGGTTCTGAATATATGATACTGACAACCAGAGGATTGTATTGCTTGATCGCCTTTTAGCTTGCTTCGCCCATACTCATTACAAGGTCCTGCTGGGTCCGTTTCCATCCAAGATAGAGTTCCATTACCTGGGTACACATAGTCCGACGAGTAGTGCACCAACATCGCTGAATGCCTTGCGGCCCAAACTGAAAGCTGAGCGGGCAATAAATGGTTAAGTCTATCGGCAAGTACTGGTTCTGATTCGGCCTTATCAACAGCTGTATAGGCTGCCGCATTCAGAATTAAACTTGGTTGAAATTCGTCTAAATAACTTGTAACAGCAGACTCAGACGTTAAATCTAATTCTTTACGCAAGGGCGCTTGAACGTTGCCTTGCAATGAAAACACACGAATCAACTCAAAACCTACTTGACCTGATCCGCCTAACACTAAAATACGATTGGTCGCCATGATTAATGCCCTGAAATACCCAAACGCTCTCCTTGATAACGCCCATCAAGTACACGTTGCCACCACACAGTGTTGTTGAGATACCACTCAACTGTTTTACGTAAGCCCGTTTCAAACGTTTCCTTTGGAGTCCATCCAAGTTCACGTGCTATTTTACTCGCATCTATCGCATAGCGCACATCATGACCGGGCCGATCCTGTACAAAGGTAATTTGTTTGGCGTAAGGTTGGCTCTTGGGGCGCAACTCATCCAACAGTTCACACAGTAAGTTAACCACTTCAATGTTTTGCTTTTCGTTATGACCACCAATATTGTAGGTCTCGCCTACTTCGCCCACTTGAGCGACTCTAATTAAAGCCCTCGCATGGTCTTCAACATATAGCCAATCACGGATTTGCTTGCCATCGCCATACACTGGCAAAGGTTTGCCAGCCAACGCATTTAAAATCATTAAAGGAATGAGTTTTTCAGGAAAATGGTATGGACCATAGTTATTCGAGCAGTTAGTCACTATTGTCGGCAAACCAAAGGTTCGTTGCCAAGCACGCACTAAATGATCGGAACTTGCTTTGCTTGCTGAATAAGGAGAGCTAGGTGCATAAGGTGTAGTTTCGATAAAAAGGTCATCGGTCCCATGCAAATCACCGAACACTTCATCGGTTGAAATATGATGAAATCTGAAGGCTGTCGCTTTTTCAGGTTTAGATAGACTTAAACCCATCCAATAAGTTCGTGCAGCTTCTAGCAGTGTGTAAGTACCAACAATATTGGTTTGAATAAACACAGCAGGCCCATCAATTGAACGATCTACATGACTCTCAGCCGCGAGATGCATAACGACGTCTGGTTGGTAAGTATCGAACACCTCAGTCATGGCAGCCGCGTCGACTATATCTGAATGTACAAAGGTGTAGCGGTCATGACTTGACACCTCAGCCAAGGACTCAAGATTGCCTGCATATGTAAGCTTATCAACATTAACAACCTGAAAATCAGTGTTTTTTATTAATTCACGAACCACCGCCGAACCAATAAATCCAGCTCCACCTGTTACTAAAAAGGTCTTCATCAACGCTATCCTATTATTCCTTTATTGTCGACTTATGCTGGAGGTATCCCTAGCACTCCGAACAAGCACACAGTGTATCATACTGATTGTACTAGGGACGACATGGCAAAGAAACGAAATTAATCGCTACCAAACAAATCGCGAGTGTAAACTTTATCGATCACATCAGACAAAGTTTCTGACATACGATTAGCAATAATTACATCAGACATTTTCTTAAAGGCGGCTAAATCACGAACTACTTTTGAATGGAAGAAATCATCCTCTCTAAGCTCTGGTTCATAAATCACTACTTCAACACCTTTAGCCTTGATTCGCTTCATAATGCCTTGAATGGCAGAAGCACGAAAATTGTCTGATCCAGACTTCATGACTAAACGATAAATACCGACAACCCTTGGACTGCGCTTCAATACTGAAGTAGCGATATAATCTTTACGGGTACGGTTAGCCTCAACGATCGCCTCTATCAAGTTATTAGGCACATCTTTATAGTTAGCTAGCAGTTGCTTAGTATCCTTAGGTAGACAGTAACCACCATAACCAAAGCTTGGATTGTTGTAGTGTCCACCTATCCTTGGATCTAAACCAACGCCTTCAATAATTTGACGCGAGTCCAAGCCGTGTTCAGCTGCATAAGTGTCAAGCTCATTAAAGTAGGATACACGCATTGCCAAATAGGTATTGGAGAATAGCTTGATGGCCTCAGCTTCAGTACTGTCGGTAAACAAAACTGGTGCATCTTTCTTAACAGCGCCCTCTTGAAGTAGGCTAGCAAAAACATTCGCACGCTCTGACTGCTCACCGACAATAATACGTGATGGATATAGGTTATCGTAAAGCGCTTTCCCTTCCCGCAGAAACTCAGGAGAAAATATCAAATTTGGACAATTAAATTTTTCACGCGCGTGTACAGTATAACCAACCGGAACAGTCGATTTGATAACCATTACGGCATTTGGATTAATTATCATCACGTCTTGAATGACAGATTCAACGCTTTTTGTATTAAAATAATTAGTTTCAGCGTCATAATCTGTTGGGGTTGCAATTATAACATAATTGGCATTTTTATACGCCAACTCTTTATCAAGAGTAGCTATAAAATTTAAAGGGCGATTTGCAAAAAAGTCAGAGATCTCTGTATCTTCAATGGGAGAAATCTTGTTATTCAGCATTTCAACCTTTTCAGGGATTATATCAATTGCTACAACATTATTATGTTGTGAAAGCAACATTGCATTTGATAAACCTACATAACCAGTGCCAGCAATGGCAATATTAATATTATTCATTTCTTAATTACTTTAAAATATAAAACAAAAAAGCAAAATCAATTATTGAGAAATAATCTTCTTAAAACCAACTCAATAAATGAGCAAATAAAAATTCCAAACAAAAAATCTATAAAAATTCAGGTGCCCGACCGCTTTTAAACATATCAAACCATTCACCCTGATTCTCAACTACCTTCAGGATCATATCAGCCCAGAAATCACGGGGAGCACTTTTGTGTCCTTTACCCCAGTCACCGACATGGACTAAAAGATTATTATTTAATTGATAAGTGCCAACTGAATCAGGAATATTTACTTTAAGAGATTTCATGAATGGCTTAAAGTGCCTTTCTACATGATGCTCATCGAGAAGATTCTGAAGGTAAATAGTAGGATTTACGACACTACCACCGTAATGTTTTCTAATATTTAGAACATGACTACCAATCAATCGGGGGTTATTTTTAACCATAGAAACGTTATCCACACCAAAACAGTTCTTTAAGAACCTATTAACGTGTGGTCGATGATAGTCAAGAATATTTGTTTGCGGATTTGATGTTATACAAAAAGAATTTGGATAAGCCCTCGCGTAAAAAAGACTTGCTGCACCTCCAGCGGATCCGCCTACAAAAATCACACTAGATGCATTAGTAACTGTGATAATTTTATCAATGATACGTGGAATTATATCATTTTGTAATGAATAATGTTTACTTCCTACATACCAAGCCATATTCATATCATCAGACATATATAAGCAAGGATCATTAATTGAAAGCCTTGTAACTAACCCCTTTGGTGCAACACCTAAACCTGAAAAGATAGGAAGCTTTAAACCAACATCTCTTTTTTGGGCGCCATTGAAAAACACCAACAATGGCTTTTCACTCTGAACATCAAGATTAATGTCAATTAATGCTCCACGCTCATATATAGAATAGACACCCGTTGTAATACAGCCAGTATCTTCGAAACTATTTAATGAAGAAAACTCAGATGGAACACCCCATTTTTGAAATGATCTCTCATCTTTAATACTCTTTATTACCCAATTCATTTATTAATCCTAGCACCAGAGCATGAAATAATATGTGATAAGAAAAGCTTTCCACTTGTGGAATGGTCAGCAGGCTCCATACCATAAGTGCTTTGTATTATTGAATCATCCCAATCAGGGCTATTTATATCAACAGCTGACAGCTTGACTTCATAGCATTGATTAATTTCAAGATCTTTTGATAAAAAATCATACAGAGGTGTGTGTTTAAGAATAAAACTAAAGCGGCCCAAAGAGGATTTTTTTCTTTTAGTATTTATTATTTTCTTATAGCCCTCAACCTCTATTAAAAGCGAGCAAGACTCATACTCAGAAATGAAGGAAATTCCTACTGGTATACCTCTAACACGCACAACTGTACTATCATTCTTATTTAGAATTGAGGTTTTCTGCATAAACCTTGTGTTTTCGAAGCATTTAATCTCCCCAGAAATACTACTGATATCAAGACGTGGAAGTGGAACAATAGGAACATTATTTGAATCTGAAAAAAAGTTCACTGATTGTGCCAACAACATTTCAGATACTACTTGTTGTGATATATAGCTAGTAACAGATGGACTACTATAATGACTATCATCCAGATAAAAATGATCGAACTCGGCTACAACACCAGCCTTACTTTTAAGCATGCTATCAACATCGACAGATAAACCACCATACTTTGACGTTAAAAACTTCATTTTATCATGCATAAGCGATTGGTTCTTCCAGAATCGTTCTTTGCGACGACCAAGCAAAATTGTTACAACCAGAGCCTTTGGGTATTTATTGCGTACACATTCTAGCAACGCGGAAAATGAGTACTCCCATAATTTTTTATCATTAGAAAAAAGAGGAAGATCATTAATACCATACTCTATAAAGATGACATCGATATTCTTTTTCCCAAAGAGATGTGTATTCTCAAGACCAAATAGACAAGTAGTAGCGCCAACAGCGATGTTATATACATTCTTAACATCAACACCAGATGACATTAAAGACTTGGGTATCATTTCTGACAAGCCATCTCGTATAACTAGATTACTACCACCAATAAAAAGAATATTCACATCCAGCATCTCCGAGCCTTACTTAGAAATTTTTTTGTAGGTCTTAAATTCTTTGTTATTTAGTAAATCTAAAATCAATCTATTTTTAGCTAACACAAACTCTTCACCTAAGACTTTATCCCACTCATCGTAAAAACCACCTGCCCCCCCTGCATTGAAGGTAAGCTCACCAAAATAAAGACCTTCTCTACCTGCTAAAAAATCAATCCTACAAAAAGGAAATGGAATCTCTGTACTTAGTTTTTCAACTAGTTCTATATCTCTCTCATTGAAAAGTGGATTAACTATTTTCCCATCTGGTCTATAATAACGAGATATTTTAGCCTGCACCAAATTGCCACTTCTATCGAAGAACACGTCCTCTCTTCTTTTTCCCCAACGATTTACTTGGAGCACCAAAACAACTTTCCCATAAAAAGTATAAAACTTAACATCATAAGAACAGTCGCCTTCGCTATTTAAAATCAGCTCTTCAACTTCCCACTTAAGACCAGAAGGTGAACTTTGAGAAATACTAGTCAATGCATGATCAATTGAGTTAAAAGTCTTTCCCGAAAAAACATCTTTAACGACGCCATTTTTATTTTGCAAAAGGCCATGCACATTTTTTGATTGTGCTCCAAAAACTGGCTTAAGTACAAAACCATTCTTAATGACAGAAAAATCAATTTTTTTGACGTCACTGTATGAAGCATTTGTAAGATATGTTTTTGGTAAGCGGCACCCCAGCTCAGCACAGAATTCTTTACCACCAGCTTTGCTATTAATTCTATTTCTACTACTGACCATTGAGGCCATAAGACTACTATTAACTATTCTTTGGAATTTAAAAGACTTAGAGAACAAATCATTCAATACAACAGTAAACGAATGTGAAACCGGAGGTACTATGCTTAGCGTTTCAATCCTTTTCCTAAGGCTATTAAGGCTATCATAATCACCTGACTTGGCCATTTTTTTTATATGAGAATCAATATCCTTAAAAGAGTTTCGGATTTTAGAAAGCTCTTCTTCTATCAGCACAAAACTGTCGTTTTCCATTTTCAGCTCTTAACTTTACTGTTTTTATAGAAGTGTGAAAAAAGTCTTGCTTCAGCAGACAAGTAACACTCTCCTAAGTATCTATCAAATTCCTGATTAAAAGATGAAAACTGACCAGGTCTTGGAGTAAATTCACCAAAAGCAAAATCTTTTCTACTCTTTATAAAATCAATTCGCATAAATGGTGTCAGAATTTCTTTACTGATATGCCTCGCCGTTTCTAAATGCCTGGTACTAAAACCACCACCAATAAAAGATCTATCTTTATAACGACCTGTGCTCGCTAAGCTACCATCCGGCATCCACTCGCAATATCGAGTTTCATTAGCCCTTTCAACTTCTAGAACGAACCCCACTTCACCGTAAAAACAGTAAAATTTCAAATCCACAGGTGGTACTAATACGCCTTCATCAAAATCACCAATGAACTCTTCTAACAACCAAGAATCTTTTTTAATAATACCACTTTTCATTAAATCAGTAGCTTTATCTAAAGCATTCTGAGCCGAAGAAAAAACTTCTCCTGTTCTCACTTCAAAAACACCACCTAATTCATCAAAAATAAAAACTCCATGACTAGATGAGCCATTTTCTGGTTTTAAAACTGAGCCATTAATTGGTACTATTTTATTGATCGGTTGATTGTATGCATAAGTCTTTGGTCTTTTCACTCCTAGCTTGTCAATAAAATCATAAGCATATCGCTTATTATTCAGCTTCCATTCTGGCTGAAAGTCAAATAATTGTCTTCTGCGAGTTGCTTGGACAAGTAGTTGTTGAAATGACGATGCATTTTTTAAGGGAATTTTATTTTGACTTAATAGCCTTGTATTTTTCTCAGTTAGCTCATCAATACTTAGTAAAGCAACCATTTCTTGTAATACAGACCTACGTACATCACTAGATAGATGCTGAACAGCAGTAGCAATTTGATTCGATATGATGTTTTTCTTTTCTTTCTCAATCTTTAGCTTTTCATCAGCTCGTGCTAGTGCGGATAAAAGCTCATCAATCCGATTTTTGCTCAAATAACACCCCACATTTTGAATCCAATGAATTCAGGATACCCATCAAGTGGATAATCAATCAATGCTTTGTCTGTAGTTTTATATTCGTTAGTTTCAATAGTCTGCCCCATTACAATAGGCTCTATTTTACCCTGCTCAAGTTGCTCAAAATAAAGTGTACACAATGACTCTGGAGCTTTATGAAAGCTTGGCCAGTGGAAAAGAGCAACTTTTTGTTTAGGATTATTGGCAATATACGTAGCTATTTTTTTACAATCAGCTATACGTGAGAAGTCACCTGCAATCACAATATCAAATTTTAATGGCTCATCTGATCTCTCAAACATACTGCGTGGAGCTGGAAATACTCGATTAGTTTTAGCATCACTAATATTCAACTTTTCCTGTGATGCATGCCACCAAGCACATATTTCGCGATAAATATGCCTAAGTCCAAAATATACAGTCCTAACATGTGTGGCTTTAGTGCGTGTTAAAGAGGACTCTTCATCTAGTGCAAACGCAAGAGGAGTGTCAGCAAAGATTTTAGCGAAGGCTTTTTTACCGTAGTGAGCTTGCATTCTCCAAATATATTCAGTATCACCACCTATACGGACATGATCCCACTCACCGATTGTGTCTAGTACTTCTCTATGAAACATAAATGAAGACTGGCTCCAATGCGTTAAACAGTTATTAGGGCGCCAATTTTGAGTAAAAGAAAGGTTTTGCAGAGCACGTATCCAATGCGCAGAGCAACCTTTAACTTCAGGATGCTTTTCAAGAAAAGCCACTTGTGTTGCTATTTTTTGAGGATGCGACCAATCGTCACTATCATGAGTCGTTAGTAATTCACCCGTAGCAAAAGTTAGACCAAAATTACGCGCAGCGTACGCTCCACCATTCACCGGCGGTTGAATCGCTTTAATGCGTGGATCTTCTTTCTCTAAAGACTTTAAAATTTCAAAAGTATTATCCGGGGAGCAATCATCAACTGCAATAATTTCAATATTCTCATACGACTGCTCAAGTAAAGACTCAATCGCAATGCGAACTTGTTCACCCGCACTATATATAGGCATAATTATCGAGACTTTTTTACTTCCTTTAACTTTAGGAAGCGGCTCACCTTCAACATTTGCAATAGATAGTGGCTTAGCTGTGTCCTTAATACGTATTTTACTAAAACCATGAATAGAAAATGCATGATTAATCATTTCAATTCGTGCAGCATCGTTATCTAAGGCATTTGACAATGCAAAATGAGCATCAGCATCTTTCGGGTGCTGATCTACAAATGACTTAAGTACTTGATAAGCTTCTTGACGACGCTCTAAAGTCATGAGGCAAAAGAAGCTAAGATATACCGTTTCTTTGCGAGATTTTGTGGCTGCAACGAGCTCTCGCATTTTATGCGAAAACTCCAGTGCTTTTTCAATTTCACCGCAAAAATATAACCAGCGAGCAGTGTGCCACATAGCCCACCATCGTGATTCTTCTTTTGTAGCAACATCGTTATATACTACTTCAAGTTCTTTTAAGGCAGAAATGGAATGTCCATTCCATAGTTGAACAGACAAGTTATTGGTAGTATTTGATACTGAACCCTTAATTTTATTCCCTTTCCGTTTACCTTCTTTTAGGTAATGAACCAATGGATTCTCATTTAAGCTTAACTTATAACTTTCTGAATAAAAATCCGAATCAAAACGTTTACACGGGTTAAACCCAAGCCGCCAACCAATAGCCATGTAATGTAAGACGGGATCAATCCCTTTTGGTAAGAAGGCACTGTACTCCTCTTTATACCACTTTCCATTCACTAGCTTTGATTTTTTAACAAGATCGTAGTCACTTTCGAGCTCTTTTGGAAAAGGATAGATTCTCCGTAAATACAGATGAATATCTTCTGCACGAAGATCACACTTCATAGCTGAAAGTAAGAAATTGGTATATGAGTACTTGAAAGAAGGAAGCTCAATGACGGATTGTGAGTAGCAGTTCAGTGCTTTACTAAACTCACCCTGTCTATAATATAAATTCCCTTCAGAAAAGCTACATTTTGTCATTTTAAACTCTAAATTTATTTAATTACAAGGTACTGCAAACAACTTAATGGTTATTCAACAAATCGCTGCTCAAGATTTGTCAGTTGCTCAAGCGTATTTACTCCTTCAACCTCTTCCGCGGAAGAAGCCTGCTGAGCATGAATTGCAATTCCCTGTTCCTTTGCAATTGCGATGATATCTGTTAAGTAATATTCACCCTGTGCATTATTTGCTGAAAGCATCGGTAACCATGACATGAGTAAATTCGCAGGCAGCGTCATAATTCCTGTATTCACTTCTCGAATCAATTTCTGTTCGTCATTGGCATCCTTTTCCTCCACAATTGCAACCACATCTCCTTTGCTATTTCGTACTATACGACCGTACCCTTTCGGATTCTCCAAAATGACGGTTAATAATCCTACACTTGGCACAACAGCACAGGCAAGTAATTGCGTAAGTGTACTTTCCGTGATTAGTGGGACATCTCCATACAGTACTAAAACCTGACTCTCATCATCAACTTGTGGCATGGCCTGAGCAACAGCATGACCAGTTCCGAGTTGCTCAGACTGTAATGCAAAGAACAAGCCTTCACCTTTCACTGAGGCTTGTACTTGATCAGCACCATAGCCAACAACAAGATGAACTCGACTCGGAGCGAGTTGCTGGGCGGTATCGACTACCCACTGAATTAAAGGTTTACTCTTGAGAGGATGAAGCACTTTCGGCAAGACTGATTGCATACGACTGCCTTTACCCGCCGCTAAAATAATCACTTCTAATGACATATTAAATTCCCTGAAGGCTTTGACTCACTCGACTGTGACGCTTTTAGCTAAATTACGAGGTTTGTCGACATCTGTTCCTTTTACCAAAGCGACATGATAAGCCAAGAGCTGAAGAGCCACAACATGCAATACAGGCGACAAAAGCCCATAGTGCTCTGGCATTTTTAAAACCTCTATCCCTTCACTGGAGTCTATTGCCGTATCTGCATCTGCAAACACATAGAGAACACCGCCACGGGCACTCACCTCTTGCATGTTGGCTTTCAGTTTATCAAGCAAACTATCGTTTGGTGCAACGATTACAACAGGCATATTGGCATCTACAAGTGCTAAAGGCCCATGTTTCAACTCACCTGCTGGATAGGCCTCAGCATGAATGTATGAAATTTCTTTTAGCTTTAATGCTCCTTCTAATGCAATCGGATAGTGATACCCACGTCCTAAAAATAATGCGTGCTGCTTATCGGCAAAATGCCCGGACCAGTTTCTAATTTCTGGCTCTAATGCCAATACTTTTTCAACGGCTAGAGGCAAGTGTAGCAACTCTTGTAAGTATTGTTGTTCTGAGTCAGCGCACAAACGCCCATGTTGCTTTGCTAAAACTAAGGTTAATACAAACAGCGTCGCCAATTGTGTAGTAAAAGCTTTAGTAGAAGCAACGCCTATTTCTGGACCCGCTCGGGTGATGAAGCGTAACGCCGTTTCACGCACAATAGCAGATTCAGGAACGTTACAGATTGCTAAGGTAAATTTATGACCAAGCGCTTTAGCCTCTTGTAAAGCTGCTAACGTATCAGCCGTTTCACCGGACTGTGAGATCACAACCACTAACTGATTAGGATTCGCTACGGTCTTTCGGTAACGGTACTCGCTGGCAATTTCAACACTACAAGGAATGCCGACTAAGTCCTCAATCCAGTATTTAGCAGTCATACCTGCATAGCTTGATGTTCCACAGGCAATAATTAACACAGAATCAACCTGGACAAACATATCAGCCGCCTGAGCGCCAAACAAACCCGGATCTAGTTGCGCCATACCACTTAGCATTTCTAAGGTATTGCCTAACGCTTGTGGCTGCTCGAACATCTCTTTTTGCATAAAGTGTTGATATGGCCCCAACTCCACAGCACTGGCCGAAAGCTGTGACAAGGTTTCTGGGCGCTCTACGGTTTTGCCCTGCGCATCATAGATCTCTAGCTTGTTTTGCTGAATACGTACAATGTCACCATTCTCCAGATAGACTAAACGACGTGTCACACTGATCAAAGCAGACGCATCCGACGCGGCATAGATACCATTATCGGCAATTCCGAGCATTAAGGGTGAACCCTCACGTGCCACAATAAGCTGATCGGGAAAATCTTGATGAATAATGGCCAAGGCATAAGCACCCTTCACCTGAGTCAACGCCACTTGCACGGCCATCAAGAGATCAGAAGATGATTTGAGTTGATGCTGAATTAAATGTGCAACAGTTTCGGTATCGGTATCGGAGGTAAAAACATAACCCAAGGCTTGTAATTGAGTTTTTAGCTGAGCATAGTTTTCAATGATGCCGTTATGGACTAAAGCGAGTTTTCCAGACACATGCGGATGAGCATTTCGTTCAGCAGGTACGCCGTGAGTTGCCCAGCGCGTATGGGCTATACCTAAAGCCCCCTGAGCTTTTTGTGCTTGGGTTAATGCTTCTAATTCTGCAACACGCCCCAGCGCTCTAAACCGCTGAGGTTCTCTTTCACCTAGTACCGCTAAACCCGCTGAGTCATATCCACGATACTCTAGTTGTTTCAATCCACTGATTAAAAAATCAATACTGTCGACCGATGCATTGGCCGCAACAATTCCACACATGTTTAAATTCCTTTAGAAAACACATCAAGTATAAAAATTAAACAGCTTTACATTACACTAACATTTCAACCAACGCTTCAGCGCAGTCTTGTGCTGTTTCTCTGCAGGTTGCCTCGACCATTACTCGAATCAGAGGCTCTGTACCTGACTTTCTTAATAGCACTCGCCCATTTTGACCTAAACGATTCTCAATACTCACTAACCGTTCACGCATAGGGTGTGTGTCGAGAGGATTAATACCGGTGTCTTGGTATTTTACGTTAATTAATACTTGAGGAAGTTTTTGCATACCTTGCTTCAAAACCGCTAAAGAGGCTTGTTGCTCAACCATTAATGCCAATACACGCAGCGATGCCACTATTGCATCACCTGTTTGAGCATAATCTAGCAAAAGAATATGACCAGACCCCTCGCCTCCGATACGCCAGCCTGTTTTACTTAGCTGCTCCATCACGTAACGATCACCTACATTGGCACGCACAAACGGAATTTTAAGTGATTGCAATGCCAACTCTAAACCAAAATTTGCCATCAGTGTGCCCACAACTCCCCCCTCATACCCCTTTCTTTGGGCATCCCGAGCCAGTATCCAGAGAATCTCATCACCGTCCACAACAGCTCCAGTATGGTCGATTAGCATAATACGGTCTGCATCACCGTCAACAGCAAGGCCGATATCCGCTTGATGATGCTTCACCGCCTCAACAAGACTTGATAATGAGGTTGCGCCGCACTGCGCATTGATATTGATACCGTTTGGTTGATCATGAATACTGATGACCTCGGCACCCAGTTCACGGTAGACCTTAGCTGCAATCTTATAAGCAGCTCCGTTGGCACTATCGACAACGATTTTTAAGCCCGTCAGTTGTAAATGACTCGGAAAGCTGCGCTTACAGTATTCGATATATCGTCCAGCGGCATCCTCAATACGGCGTGCTTTGCCTAGGTGTTCCGAGGCCACACACTCTATGCCATGCTCAAGCGCATGCTGCAGCATCTTCTCAATAGCTTGTTGCTGAGCATCCGATAACTTTGAACCCTCGTTAGAGAAAAACTTTATACCGTTGTCGTAATAAGGATTGTGTGACGCACTAATTACCACACCAGCATCTGCACGGAAGGTTGACGTCAAATAGGCCACTGCTGGTGTGGGTAAAGGGCCTGCTAGAGCGATATTCACCCCAGCAGCAGACAAACCCGACTCCAAAGCAGATTCGATCATATAGCCACTGGCGCGCGTATCTTTGCCAATTAGAATTTCTTGTGTACCCTCTGCCCCTAAAACTTTGCCCGCAGCCCATCCAAGTTTCATGATAAAGTCAGGTGTCATGGGGAATTGGCCTACAAAGCCACGGATACCGTCGGTGCCAAAATACTGCATGGTTCTTCCTTTAAGAAATAGGGTTTTAATGAAAAAATAGAGTGTGCAGTGATTTGCACTAGAAAATTATCAAACTTCAAATATTTCTTTAACTCGCAAAAAATGTAGATGCATTTTGTTTACTTTTAATAACTGTTTGCGGCATGAATAGCCAAACTCCTGCAACTTTCTCAACCCCTATCTTCAAATAAAGAAAAATCTAGACCTAAAGCGCGTTCAAATGAGGGGCTATTGGGAACAGAAAAAGAAAGGTCGACAACTGTCGCATGTGACATATCTTTAACTACTGAAATGTTATTGGTAGCGTATTGACAATCCTCTAAACTTAGCTCTTCAATTGGTATTATCGTTGAACGGGGATAAAGCCATTCAACGGTAATATCATGCTTCGCTGCAAGATCAGTTAGTTCACGTCGATATGATGCGTTGACAAGACCTTCTGTGTAAAGTTTGCAACCCTTGGGAAAATGAGCTAACAACCGCATAAGCTCCACTACACTTATGCCAATATCTGCAAGAAACTGTCCCCTAAGTATCACGTGGGATACTGAGTCTATGCGCTGAACCAACGATGCTAGCGTTTTTTCAAAATTATGGACATTAGAAACTCTGTGTAGACTTATCCGTTGTGAGTAGTCATTAAAAACTTCGTCTTTAAAGTAATGACCCTGTTTGAGAGCCAATGCCCCTTCCTCAGTACAGAGAACACTCAAACAGCCAGCATTCATCTGTTTAAATTTACGGGCAAGAGCCAGTGCAGTTATACCAGCACCCAACTGGATAATATTTTCAATATTCTGTATGTTAATGGCGTGTAACAATGGCGAAAGATTAATGTCAAAATCATCAACACAAGGTCTGCCAAACAGTCGACTAACAACTGCATATTGGCTCGGCATACCAATTGACTCACCTACTGCTGACTCTGCACGGTATCCTGAAGTTTTGTGCTTGATGAAGCAAGATTCCATCACCTTTTTCTCAGGGAATTGCTTTTCACGAACGAAGCATTTAATTTCGATAGAGTCTGCTATTTCTGGAAGTATAAAGGTGGCTTTTGGCTCTATCTGGTACCATTGTTGATGGAGCTTCTCATTATTCACCATCAGATAAAAAGCATACTCTGGTTCTGAGAAAAAACCATCTCTCAACACACACTCGATATTAGCCTTATCTGCAGAAAGATCATACGTCACCGATAAACTGTTCTTGATCGTATTGACATCAGGCCATCGTCCAGCATGTGTTTCAATGAACCATGTAGATGCATGCTCAATTGCGCGCTTGACAAACAGCGGGTTTCTAAAATTGGAAACATTAGTAAAATAGTGATCGTGCCCTGCTGTAAAAAAACAAAAATAGCCAAGATTTTTGAGCTTTTCATCAATTCCACTACCCGTATAATGCTCAATTTGAATAAAGGCTGGACTTTGACTTAGAAGTTTGGATGCGCCATCAATTACCTGAAGTTCATGCCCCTCCACATCAATTTTGATGCCTAGCACTTTTCCCTGCATGTCGTCCAGCTGATCCAGAGTTACAGCTTCAACATCATAGGTCTCTGAGAAAATAGACGCATCGTGAATCGAGGTATTAACAACTCCATTAACGCCCGACATAGGGGAGTGTCTGCCAAAATGCACACTACCGGTACTATCTGAAATAGCTAACTGGAAAGGTTTACAGAGCTTTTCAACACAGTTGAGCGTCAAGTTTTGATTAAGCTCTTGGTAGGCTGCTTCATCAGGTTCAAAGGAGTAGACACTGCTCACTTTAACAGCCAGTGTAGCAACTAGGCTGTAAAGACCCACGTTAGCCCCTACATCAAGTACAATCTCAGCGCCAGAAAACTCCAAAAAGCTCAAAAAAAGAAAAGGCTGCAAAGGCTCATATTTCTCACTAAGCTGGTTTCTTGCCTTGGACGCATCCGTCCACAAAAAGCACTCCATAATAACTCCAACTAAAAAGCACTAGCTTTAACACAGTCGTTCACACTTATGAACATGAACACTCTGTACTGTCATTACTTACAATTCCCAGCAATGTCTGCAAGAAACTGCCATTTAGTACGGCGGGGGCTATGACCGCATGAATAGCAACATCCTTAACAGAATGGATAGCGACTTGAGACATGCCCGAGAGGTAATCCACGTGGACTAAATCTTTGACACAGTATTCACCAGCGTAAAGATCAATCTGACCTTTAAAGTTGCTACGCTCAAGGTGCGGTTTAATATCAAGCCGATTAGCAGAAACGACCTGATTGACTTTACGAATCTGTGGACGATTACGGTAATCTGCATGGCGATCAAAAAAATCGATGCTTAGATTTCCTACAGGGGTATAAGCCAATATATTGCTAGCATCAAGAGCTATACCATAGTGCAATGCAGCAGTTCCCCCTGCCGAGTGACCAAACGTAATAATTCGTTTTGCACCGTAGCCTTTTGCAATCTCTCTGAGCTTTTCAACCGAGGATTCAAAACTACCTCCCTGTCCTGAAATACCATTGAGATAATAAGAGTCTTCTTTATCAACCAAATGCACAACTGCTACACCATAACCAGCAAAGAACCGATCCAGCAGGGTTAAAGACACCGCAAAACGGCGTGCCACTCCAGAAAAAATAACAACTAGACAATCTGCTGATGCTCGCGGGGAACTGGTTAGCGCCTGTGTCGGAGAAAAAACAGGGGTCAGCGGTCTCAAAGGGGCCTTAAGTGCAAGCTCAAACCTTATTGCCTCCTCCAATCCCTCCAGTTTACACGCTTGACACAGGGTATCGAGAGAGGATTTTAAACCTTGATCACTTGCTATACCCAGCCCAATACTGTGTACTAACAAAAACTCGACAATTTCTTTGTTCAATTCACCTTGGTTGTGTGCCTCAAACGCCAATCTTAACGCCTCATTCAGGCACTGGAGCTCAACCAATGCATGCACCCAAACCTGTAGCATAAAACTTTCATGCTTACGTCGTTTGATGTAACGCTGTCGACAGAGAATTACAATGTCTTCAAATTCACCCTCAAGTTGAAGTTTATTAAGCAGCAAGCGTATTCCAGGACGATGCTCTGGCCAACGCTTTACAAATACTTTCAAAAGTTTAACAACTTCTGTATTGGTAATATGATGAGAATATAACTTTAAATCCAGCAGCAAAGCCTCTGTACAGGCATCCCCTGCCATTAGCATCTGATCGGTGACTGGCACAACCTGCTGCTCTAAATCAGACCCGTACAGATAATCCAATTCTTTATAACGAAGGTACAGACTCTGGTCTTCAGCCCAGTACAGGGTAGCTTGGCGAGCTGCATGCAAAGCACCGATGTAATCCTGAGCGATCAAGCGTTGCCGTATTATGTTGACAACTAACTGAGTATCCTGAGAACAGGAAGTTGACGCAAAATTTTGCCATAAGACCTCAGCATCGTTCAGATTAGCGCGAAGGTATGCGTCCTCAAGCTGAAACACTATGGACATAATACTTTATCCACGTATTCTACCACTTGAGCAAAAGTCTCTAATAAATCTTGATCTTGATCCGGTACATTAATATTAAAAGCATTCTCTAGAAGCAGAAAAAACTCAACCTTATCTACGCTATCCAGAATATCACTGAGCATAAAACATGGATTCCCGATGATATCCGCCCTGGTGCGATCTGTACCTAATACAGCTTTCTGCTCCAATAATAAAATCAGGGTATTTAGCACTTTCATTTGTGTACTCATGCACTACACTCCTAGGGCATGCAAAGCCCCATCCGATACACTCATTTGATTACTCACCTCTGCTAACAACGAGGCTAACGTGAGTACCTCCAAAACCAAACGCATTCACAAGCACAGTATTATGCACGTAATTCAGGGGCTGTTGACTAGCCAATATAATGGGTAACGCCTTATCTTGATTAAAATTAAGTGTTGGCAGTACGAGGCTATGTCGCATTCCTTCTAGTGCCAAAATCGTGCTAATCAGCGCTGCGGCCCCCATTGAGTGGCCTAGCTGTGACTTATTTGCAGTGATTGGGGATGATTTAAGGTGCTCACCGAAAACTGTCTCAAGCGCTTTAATTTCCACCTGATCACCCTGCCAAGTTCCAGTCGCATGTGTACTGATAATACCTATATCATGAGTACTGTAGCTGGAATGAATCAGTGCATCACGCATACAAGCTGCAACCTGCATTTCATCTAGAGCAGTCTGACTCCTCGCACTGGAATTCATCGCTCCACCCTGCAACCAGCCCTTAATCGTCCAAGCATTGTTTTTTGCTAGTGCTGCCGTGGTTAACCAAAGCGCACTTACCCCTTCCGCCATAACCAGACCACAGCGATCAGCTGACAACGGCCGGGACAAGGTAGCAGGATCAATAGCCTCCGCTTTTTGCGGTGGCACTGCTGCTGCTTTTAGCCAAGCAAAGCCAGCAGCATTTGATGCCTGCAAAGGGAGCTCAAAACCACATACCAGTGCTGCATCAATAATCCCTGCTTGCAAAAGCTGTCCTGCGATAAGTAGCGCCTGACCACTAGAGGCACAGGCACCTCCCACGTTGAACTGAGGACCTGTAAAACCCCAATCAGCTGCCACCATAGCCAAAGGTACATTCTGGCAACGGGAGAGAAGCCCAGTCATTAAGGGTTGCTGACGACCACACATTGCTTCATGCGTTATAGTCGATGTCAAGGCTGTTCCACCAATCACTGCAACACGAGTAGGATTTAATACTGAACCTAAAGGATTAATTCGCTGCAATAAACGATGGCATACACTTCTTAAAACTTGAGCAGTCGGATCCGGAGTACGTTCTAAAACTGCACTGGACCCAGCTAAAGTTTCGAAGCTAGCTGGTATTTGTCCGGCAAACCGGACTGAATCAGCACTAGGAAGCAATGACAGATCAGGGTCATAACGTGTTAAGGGCACAATACCCGACTTTCCTGTACTGGCGGCCTGCCAAGTATCCTGCAAAGTCAAGCCAAGGGCGGTTGCGCACTCATAGTCGATGATGGCCAATGGCACAAAATAAGGCATTATACTTTTTCCTGTCGAGCTGAAGCACGTTAATCCCACAATTTTGCAGGCATGTCAAAATACCATGTTGATTCTTTGAATCTATTGATGTCAATAATATGTACCACGGAAAAATGCTGCTTTCTGTTAATGTACACCAGCTTTTCATTCACTCAGAAAAACACTTTTACGTCTGACTCGGATGTTCCATTTTCAAAATCGCCGAAGCACTCCAACAAGTCAAGATGCTCTTCACCAAAAACTGCAATTTCTTCTCACCTTCAGCTCCTGCAATCAAACCGCAAACGGTCAGTAATAAAATGTCAGAAAGCGAATGTTTTACCTTCCAATCTTGGCGATAGTCTTTAAGGATTGAGAAATGGCTTAGCAGCTCTTGTGGGTTCATGAAGATACCTGATGAGAATAGAATCTTTGCATCAGACCATCTTATTGGTTTTAAGCTAATCTTTTGTCTACGTATTTCGATTAAAGCCACTGATAGTAAGGGCTTTCATGATATTTTCTTGAACTGGAAACGTGTAGTTACATTTAGCTGATTTCGCACCCTAAAAACCACTCTAAGGAGTTGACTAGGTTCAACTTGATTGGCTTTATAAGAGATACAGCTAAATACACGATCTTCCTTACGGCCGGACACTACAGAAAGGTCATCCGGTGTATCACCTTCAAACTCGATAGCTAACTGATTACCTGAATCGCTGGTAACTAGTACTTGATTGTTATTAATCGACAAAGTTTTGTCTTTTGGGAAATGCCATTGCAGAGTGATGTTCCTAGATTGCTTATCGTCAGCTGAAATTTTGTCTTGAACTTCAACAATTTTTGTTTGTGAATCAAAGGTAACAGTTCGTTCATGAGAAACAGGTGCGAGCACATCAAGCTGCATTTTTATATGTGGTTTGGTATCTGACTCCGAAAACTCAGACACCTTCCAAGCAGATAAACGATGCTCAAACTCCTTCGAATAGCTTGCATGAGATATGATTGGAACATTATGACCAGGACGACCACGCATATACTTACGAACTGGATCGTTATTAATGTAGTTATATAAACCCGAGTCGATCAACCAATCTTCACCACCGGCATACAAACTAATGTGACCTTCATCTTGCTGATGATGATAACGGCTTGAACAACCGACTTTCACAATTAGATGAAAGGCTTTTTGATAGTGCTCTTTAGCAGGCCATTCATTACGAAAGATCGCGTAACCAGACTTTGGATAAACTTTGTTCAGTATTGGCGGTTTAACGCCTTGTTTGCCTTGTGTATGTGAATAAAGAAAATACTGATACTCTAAACGATGCCCAAACATCTCTTTATATCCATCAGATGTTGGTAGCTGTTCTGTATCACCTATTGGTGGAAGCCTTCCATCTGGACGCAGTATATTGGTTACAAAACTCAGTGCTTTCGCTGAAAACTGATTAAACTGTTGAGCAAGGTCACCTAAGACTTCTTCAGGATAATCTTTAATTATTCCAAGAAATACCTTAAACACGAATATATGATAGGCAGGACTGTTCTCAACGTGGACACCTTCTTCGGTAAACGCAAATTCCAATTCGCTACTAATCCTTTTAATGGCTATCTGCAGCCACTTCTGACTCTGCTCACCTTCAAATACAGTGCCGAGCAAAAGAAGTACCCGCGCCTGCTCAAGCCCATGATTGGTATGGTGAGAGTAAAAACTATCCTCAGCCAACCACTGGCCATGGACCATCAATGCCTGCTCAAGATAGGTCAGGAAGTCAGAGTGCTTTTTCGCCCAAGCGGGTGCAAACTCATGGCAGTAATAAGTAAAGAAAACCAGTTGCTCAGCACGTAAGGCTGTAGCATGGTCGTGCCAGATAAACTCGAAAGGATAGCTATTATCTGTTTCCAAGTAGGTTTTAAGCCAAGACTGAATCGCTTCCAGTGCCGAATCCAGTACCGCCTCATCACCAGATGCTCGATGGTAGGCTATAAGATAAGGTAGAAACGACAGCCAATTCAGCCGCCACTGCCAGCTGCGGTTTTTTAGAGGATTCTGCTCCCAATCACCCCACTCAAAAAACTGGACTGACTTGAAAGGAGCCAGCTCAAGACAGTTTTTAGAAAATAGTTTCTCACCAAGTAACTTGTTACTCGAATTAGTTGAGAGCAGCAGAAGCTTTTCCTGGACGCAAAACTTAAGCAAAAGGGATGCACCGCACTTCAGGGAGATTGATCCTAACTCTTTTTTTGTAAGCAAATAGTTCACCTTATTAATAACTTTTATTTAATTTATATATACTTAAGCCGCATATTTAATGTGTTCATGTTAAAAGTATTTTTGTGTTGGATCAGGTCTCAACTCAAGGAAAAATCATGGAGCTCCGTATGTCTCTAGGACTTGCAAAAAATACTCTCGACTCATCGCAGCCTTCTTTCGCTTCTTTTGAATGCCTGCTTGAAAGGTTTTTTCACTTTTCAAGAAGTTCATCACTATATGCCGAATTCCTGCGAGGCTCTCCGCGGCATCTTAACGACGTATCCGACAAGCATCTTCTTTAAAAGCAACATCAAATGACCAATGCAATTTATTCTCAATAAACAAGTGCTGGCGAACAGCTTGTGAAAATCGCTCCGCGGTTAAAATTTCAGACGAAATATAATAGCGAACTTGCACATGATCAGGGATGGTGTCACCTTCTTGTCGGAATGAAATAGCCACTCCGACACCCTTCATTCTTGGCCAATCAGATGACAAGTTTACGAACTCATCAAACACATCACTGACAGCATATAATCGGGTTTCTTTGCGACTATAACTCGATTCAGTTGTACTAACACAATCACTTTCATACTGGAGTAAACGACTCATCGGAAAGTGCTCTTTGAACGCTTTTTCCAGATGAGGTTAATAGCCTTTTACAGCCAACAAGTAATCGGCTTCTTTATCAATGATTGCCTTAGCAATTGCACGCTGACCATCGCATTAAGTGTCACAAGGCATCCACGGATTTCTAACAATTTTAACAACTCTGGAATTGCCGTTATCTAATTGCTTTTTTCCTCTGCTTTGAGCTGCCCAATCGCCACACTATATTGAACACAAAATGCAGTAATTATATGGATTGCATAGCGCCGACAACCTGTCGTTATAGCTACGGAGCGTCTTTACATCAATCGCTTTAATGGTGCATTCCGTTAAGATATGACAGCTTTTCATCAATTTCGAAAAACACGTTTGCATCTGACTTGGATTAAATCTAGCTTTGACACGGGCAATTCTATTGAGACTCGGAACCTCATTCTCGAAATATCAGTAGCACTTCAGCTAATAAGATGAGCTTCGTCAAATCTGCGATTTCTTCCAAGTCTTAAGTACTAGCAATCGGTCAGTAATAAAATACCAGAAAGAGAATGCTCTACTTTCCAATCTTAGAAACTCTACCAATCAAGATTCAATAAATCCAAAAAACTCTCCTACTTCATTTTTTAAAGCAAGCGAAAGATTATTATCCTCAATGAAAGATTTTATTTTTTTAGCCGATTGCTTTTCATTTACATCATTACTCCTTGTATCTGAGTAATTATGCATTGTCCAAATATATGCTGGAAACGTTGAGTCCAACAGTGTTTTTGAATGATTTACAATTAATGTATGAGCTACACTACTTACTATGGGTGAATCAGTAATTATTCTTGATTTAGTAAAGCTATATCGACAAATTTTTGATAAACCAATTGCTAAATATGGTTTATTTATAGAATAAAAACTATCATAACTATCACCATAAGTCCCAACAAAACCTTTAGGAAATGTCAAATAAAAACCTTCATATATATCTGAAACATAACTTGGGATGTTATCATAAAAAGCTGGTGATAAAACATCATCATCGTCAAGCCTGAAATTACAAAATAGAATTTCATCATCAAAGACGTAATTCTTGTTAATTAAGGCCAACTCACCCTCTAGGATTTCTTGCCAGTCATGGGGCTTCGTTTCACATACTTTTATTATGTTAAAAGCTTCTTTATTTTCCTCTACCAAACTGTCAAATCTTGACAATAAATTTACTGGAAGTTGATCTGAAATTGCTATATTTAACTTGAGAAGGATATTTTTTTTAATCAGCTCATTATGCTTCTCTAAAAAAATAGGTAGTGTATAGTCAAAAAGAATTTTCTCTCTTATCTTTAGTCTTCCTAAATCAAGAATGCACTGCTTATATTCTTCATATTCCTTTCGAGCTGACTTATATGCTTTAGTTGACGCATAAAGCACTGAAAAGTTCATCAACCCATATATAACAGTATCTATTCTATTCTTTTCCAGTTTAACTGTTGCAGCTTCATCTTCAAAGTATCCAAGCATTTTATCCACAGACACATTGACTGGCATCATCAGAGAATGACCCTTTTTTGGGAAAACCTCATAACTTATATTCAACTCATTCTCAAGACATTTATTAAAAAAATAAAGAGATTGTTCTTCCAAATACTTTTCATAATCAAATCTAGACTGAGCTATGAAAAACATTGGAAAATTATTGTCTCCATTATTTTTCTTGGTTTCATCAATGTACAAACCTATATCATTATAATCTTCTCTTATACACTGACCGAATATAGGTTCAAAAAACTTTTTCATTCCTTTATCTGAGTAAGTTGACCCTAACAATCTAATTTGCGGTATATTAGCATATACAGCCTTAGCACCAAGACTAATGCCATGATGAAGTGCCCCATACCCCCCCATAGAAGACCCCCACATGAACAAGCTTCCATTGGTTTTATTTAACTTTAGGCGAATTAATTTTTGTAATAGATCTTTCACAAAAAAGTCACCATTTTCACCTAACCACCAAGAGCCACAATTATTAACCCCATAATTATCTATTGGCACTAATATATTAACTTTTCCATTTTCATACATTGACGGTTTAGAATTATAAGTATGACCATGTAAAATCACTAATAACGGCTTGTGGTTTTCATCTTTTGCTGGTTTATATCTATAATACATTCGGCGTCCTTGATAGTCCTTGATATAATCAAGTCCATACTGGTCAAGTTCCATATCAAGAAAAATTTTCTTCAGCTGCCGCAACTGCTCAAACTGTACGTTTTTACTGAAATGAAAGGGCTCAAAACCCCACTTATGACTTTTGTCAATATTCAGCATATTTTCTGTGTACCTAATGAATCTCGCATTAGGTAGATACTTACTTATTTCAGAGTACATAAAATCTAACTCTATGTTGGAATTATTAACATACTCTTCGCTGTATAAGCTGTGTTGCATGCTGCTTTTATCATCGCAATCAAGTGTCCAGTAAACTTGATTTATGACAACTTTATGTCCTAGACCACTGTCAATAAGGTACTGACTTAATTTTTCAAGGCCTTTAAGCCATAGAGAACGCCTCTGGCTATCAAAAGGCTTTATCAACTTATATTCATTTGGTCTATAAAGAGCTTTTTTGTACTCTGATGATACTGTATGAATAGATTTCCCATTAATAGAAACACTAAATCTTTCATCTACAAGATCAATAAGAAATATGTCAGCGTTACTGTCTTGCAGAGATGAAAATATAGCTTTGCTCATATCGGCATGCACCATTTTCCGCTGCCAATTAGACTCTATATCCGACAAGATCTTTTCATCGACAAAGGGAGTAGCACCCAGAGATGCAAAGCTTGAACGTGCATAGTAACCGACAACCTCAAAATCATTTTTATCCGCCATCTCAAACGGATCTCTAGAAACACAACTGCCTAAGATATAAACTTTTATTGGCAAACCCATAAAAAACCTAATATGTATTTTAATTTAACAACTTAATTATCTCATGTGAAATTGAGATAATGCTGAAATTTGCTTTTGCAATACTCTTAAATCTGGCCTGATCTCCCGAGCTTGCTTTTATGCCATCAGCCGCAGCCTTAACATCCGTGTACACCCACTTCTTTGGGTAAATCTCATCTGCTCCTTCCCACGGCAGAATGATTGGTGTGCAGCCTGCTGCAGCCCCATCAGCAATGGTGAAATGGAAACTTTCAAAGTCACTTGTCGATAGAACAAAATCAATTCCAGCGTACCACTCTGGCATATCATTTCCATGGGGATCAAAGATCACCGCACCTTTAAGAAGAGGATCATTTTCAAGTCTTTGATATTGAGCTTCATACCACGCCAATTCATCTGGGCGATTTGCCATCCAAGCGAACTCTTCGGGTCGTTTACCTTTTATTCTAATAATGTATTCTTCATCATCTTGACGAAGTTCACGCAATATATCTAACGCCAAATCTAGGCGTTTACTTTGAGGAACAATGCCGACAAACCCAAGTACTTTCGTATTGGTCAGCTTTCTTGGTACTGACTGAAGTGCATCTACATCCACACCGTTGTATATAACAACACCATTTTTTTTAAGAACAGGATTGCGCTTTTGGGCATGTCTTAACATGTGTGGTCCAACAAAGATAACCCTTTCAAACCTTTCAAATGGCACATTTTCAAAGAGTGCGCTGCGCAACTCTTGTGCATGCAATCGACCGACTAACTTCTGCCCCGGCAACTTATGTTTGCCATACCAAATAGCATTACCTAAAGTCCATTCGCAAAAGACGGTATCTGCTTGTTTGATGAGTCGTTTACTCGCGTCTTCATTATGTTGGTTATGACCTGTCCAGAAATCTAACAACACCCTAAAACCTGCATTTGTAAAATGAGGATAGAAGGGTTTGATAAATTTAAGGTCATGACCTGCAATCACAACCGTTTTCTTGGGTGTTACATTAGGTGCAGTTTCATGCAAGCGTGTTGGTTTTCTAATGGCTAGGGTTGATTGTTTTTCTGCCCAAGCGGCTATGTTTTCCAGCTCAACAGATGATTGCAGTTGCAATAACTGTAAGCCTCTATCTATCTCGTTTTCTTCTAAGGCAACACCAGGCCATTGTTGATCTTTAAGGCTTGTGTCTCTTATAAATCCTAAACGAGCATGTTGGGTGTAGGTTGTTGGCCATGCGAGATCTTCTAAATCCTCTTCTTCTAAGTCTTCTAAGGCTTTAGGATTTGCGTAAAGCCAAAGACTGTTAGGGGGAGTCGAGGTATCGCTTATATCGCCACATTGAATACCCGCTGCTTGTAACTCAACTTTTGTGCCATCTAACCATTGATGTGCAAACACAGCAAATGGTCGTAGCGTTTGTTGTAATATGCACTTGACAGCCGTTTGTGTTATTTCATCAGATACTAGGTTTACATTTGGAGGTTGCGGTGCATCAATCACCATACCCGCTGTTCTAAGCATCTGTGTCAAACGAAGCTCAGTGGTGTGCGCACGCATAATAGCCCTAGCACCTTTCAGTGCAACACGCCAACGATAGGCAGGGTGCTGCATTAGGTTCTCTAATGCCTGAGCTGCTTCGCTTTCAGTTTGTATAACATGGCCTGCATTTTCTAAATAACGATTCATGCCCAATGCTGGGCCTGAGATCATAGGTGAACCACAGGCTGCTGTTTCCACCACTCTGCGCGAGAACATGGTTGGTGAATCAAGTACCGAGTTAACATTAATTTGAACAGGATGCGATTTATAGGCTTGAATCATCTCTTCATAAGATAAGCTTCCAGCAACATACCCCCCTAAGCCGCCCGGATATTTGTAAGGAGATTCAGGATCATCATGTTGTCGATCATAAATTGTCAATCCTAGAGGCGCTGCCGCACTCATGATTTTATCCATGTACTCGGTGCGCTCTGGGTAGCGTTTACCGTAGTAAGTGCCACCATATGCGGCCGTTTGCTGCCATGGCCTTGTAGATGGTAGCAAGTTATGAATTTTCGGTGATGCATAGAAAGGACAGCTGCTTGCTGTTTGCGTGATGGCATTCGGTGTCCCCAAATAAGGAATAATACGACGGCTATCCGTGGTAAATACATGATCACACATACTAGCAGCTTTACGGAAACGATCGAAATGAACTGGGTCTTCTTTGTTCCAAAACAGTGAAGGGATACCTTGCTTGCGACAATAGGTTAACAAAGCTGCTAGAGGTGCAAACTCTTCATCGCTGTAGTATCCAACTTTTTTATGCCATTCCCAATCATTACCCTTCCATGCAGATTCAACGAACATGGCATCAATCGGTTGCTGTGAAAGCTCTTGTTGCCAGTTATCTGGTGATAGTCTAACCACTTTAACGGCACTGGCTAAAGTATCAGTCGTGAATTGATCTGCAATCAAACCTATGGTGATCTGATCTAGGGTTTTACATTGAGTTTTTCGTTGTGATCTTGACTTAGCTTGTTGATGCAACAACCTATTAATGAAAGAGCTGTAATGACTAGTGACTTGATTCCAGGTACGCTCTTTTTCTATCCATTGACGGGCGGCTTGACCTAACCGCTCACGCTCATTCGGATTTGCGATTAACTCTTTTAAGGTTTCAGTTAAGGATGCAACGCTATCTTTCTGGAACAACCGACCGCGTTCATTGTTGCCTGCAAATACTTTATGCGGCGATACATTTGAAAGCACCACTGCCTTCGCCATCGCCATGGCTTCTAGGGGCTTAAGTGGGGATACCATTTCAGTGACCGCAGACGAGAGTCTAGGAATAGGCATAATATCCATGCACGCCAAATAGTTAGGCACTTGATCAAATGGGATTCTGCCCGTAAAGCGGCATTCATTTTCGATTTTAAGCGCTTTTGCCTTAGCCTTAACAAGATCGATAACTTTGCCATCACCTACTAACACAAAACGGAACTCAATCTCCGCTTTCTTAAGCTCTGCTAAGGCTTCTAGCAGTAATTCTAAACCCTCGTAAGCTACGGCACTACCTGCGTAACCTATAACAGGAATATTTGGTTTTATATTTAGCTGCTTAAGTAATTTAGGATCAGCCGCTTTGGGTTTAAATCTATCTGCATCTACGGCATTAGGGACGACTTGGATACGATCCCTTGATGTTCCACGAGCAACCAGTTCATCGGCTAACTCTTCTGTAAGCGTAATGACTAAATCAGCTTCACGTGATGCCAGTGATTCCAATGATTTCATCAAATGATAGCGATCTGAATCCATCCACTCTGGTTGTGTCGAGGCTTGAGTAACCTCCCAAAGGCCTCTGACTTCATAAACAAACGGGAGCCCTAAACGCCTAGCAGCCATAAGTGCAGGAAGTGCAGTAATATGGTTCGATGCAGCGACTATTACCTCTGCACCCGAGGTTTGCGCTTCCCTCAAGAAGTGGTCTGCAGTTTCTGCTAAATAACGGTCCAATGGTGTTTTAGCGAGGCTCCACCCCGCACAGGCGGTATAGGTAATGCCATCAACCTCTTCAAGGTGGTAGCCTTTGCCTGCAACGTTGATATTCGCATCCCAAGGAAAGCCTGTACGAGTTGTTGCGTTGACTTTCCAACCCGATTCTTTTAACCCGACAGCAATACCATGAGACCGCGTTGAATAACCGTTAGTTGCATGAGGTACAGATTGATGTAAACAATAAAGCAAATGCTTACGTCGTGTCATTAGACCCGCATTAGGTTGTCTTGGAGGTAATTTCCACCCCTGCTGAAGTCTTGCCAAGCCTTTCACAAATTCATGAAAGTCACGCTGCGTCTTATCCAGCTTCACTTTATTGGCAACAAGATGATCGAGGATCTCAAGAGTTTCGTTTAGGTTACCCTGTTTGTAGAAGAGTTCAGTTGCAGTTTTGTAGGTGGCCGTGTTTAGATCGATCGTGGCGGATTTTCCAAGTCGTTGATTGGTAGTTGCACCCAACAGCGTTTTCCCTGCTAACTTAGCAATGAGAGTTTCTAGATTAGATGACATCCGTAAAGATACAGGTTTTGGCGCAGCCATATTCAATAGTTTTTTAAGCTCTATTGATAAGCTTTCACTGTTTTCAACCTTAAATGAATGAATATGATGATATTTATCAGCATATTCCATCAGCGCTTCAACATCAGATACAAGTAAAGGCTTTCCATATGTAAGGACCTCAACGACTTTCATCGGAGGGACAATATTACACACTTTTAACTTCTTACGTGGTATGACTATCGCATCAACTAAAGCGTAGTAATCACCCACTTGTTCATGAGGCACGCGCCCCACTTGAATCACCCAAGGCTGATCAGATAGTGTTTTTGGTTTGCCGGTATCTGCCAACTTGACAGTTAAGGGTTGATCATCGCCGACAAGTAAAAGTTTGAGTTTCTCTCCCTGTTCAATCAATTTAGCACATGCATCCAGTAATGTCTCAAGACCTTCGTAAGTACTAAAACTTCCGATATAGCCAACAACCTTTTCGTGCTCTTCTATCCCTAACTGTTTTATCAGTGCCTGATCTATACTCTTAATCTCAGGTAACTCACTCACGCCATTTGGCACTAAATGAATTTTTTCAGCATCCACTCCACGACCAATAAGTTCATGCTTCATAGCATTATTGAGCGTAAACACAGATTCTGCCTGCATCGAAACAAACGTATCTCGCTCCTTTTCAATTAGATACTCTTCTGTATCTGCATATCCGGGCTCACGTGCATCACGCGAAAGTTCCCAAAAACCACGCACCTCGTTGTGAAATGGAATACCAAGACGCTTTGCTGCAACCCAAGCAGGCAGTCCTACTATCCAATTTGAAGCCGCTAAGACAACGCTAGGACGATACACTTGAAAAAGTTCAATGAACTTTTCAACACTCTTTTCAAACTGTTTTTGTGCATTATGTGCTTTTTCCCACAAGCGACTGTGGATGTAGCGCACACCATCAACTATCACTTCTGGTGCGATGTCTTTTGTAATATCTTTATTCAACTCCCACGGGCGACCAGGCTTAACAAAACATAGCACCTCAAACCCATGTTCGTTAAGGGCCTTAGCCAAGGCTTGAGTTCTGATTGCATAGCCATTGCTTGCGTAGCTTTGACCGTGACTGACAACGTATGCAATACGGTTGTGAATTGGAAGAAAATTTACTGCTGACTGCTGAGCACACTGCTGAGCAAGCTGAAGAAGCGCATCCATATTACAAAAGACCTCAGGGTATTCCTTAGTGCAGGCATCTAACCGATGCCTGCGGATCATTATTTATTTTATGTTAAGTAAACCAACAGCATCAATTATATGAGCTAAATTGATCAGTTTTGCCGTGTTTTCAATAAAGAGTTTATGTTTAACAAGAACGGCAACAACATCAGCTTGGACTAGCGCTTCATCAAGGGAAACTAAAGAAGCTGATTGAGCGAGTGTTTTAGGTAATTGATGTATGTTCGGCTCAACGATCATCAGCTGGCAGCCTAAGGCGGACACTTGCTCTGCAATGCCCATAGCAGGGCTCTCACGCAGGTCGTCGATATCCGGCTTAAACGCAATGCCCAAACAGGCAACCTTGATTGAGGCTCTCGATACATTGGGTTTATTTTGATGTATTTGATCGAGTTGCTGTTTAATCTGCTCTAGTACCCACTTAGGCTTATCATCGTTGACTATTCTGGCAGTCTTAATCAGACGAGCATGCTCTGGGCATGAGTCAACAATGAACCATGGATCTACGGCTATACAGTGCCCACCAACACCTGCACCCGGCTGCAGAATACTCACACGAGGATGACGATTAGCGAGAGCGATAAGCTCCCAAACATTAATATTAAGTTCATGACAGATAGTTGAAAGCTCATTCGCAAATGCAATATTGACATCTCGGAAACTATTTTCCGTTAACTTTGCCATTTCAGCAGTGCGAGCGTTAGTAACGACACATTCACCTTCAACGATAATTTTATACAGTTCAACTGCGCGCTGTGAACACTTGGACGTCAAGCCACCGATCACTCGATCATTTTCAACGAGTTCACGTATCACATGTCCCGGCAAAACACGCTCTGGACAATGCGCAATTCGGATATCCGATGACTCACCATGTGTTTGTGGAAAAGTTAGATCAGGACGAGCCTCCGCTAGCCATGCGGCCATTTGCTCCGTTGCACCAACGGGACTGGTTGACTCTAAAACAACAAGATCGCCTGATTTTAATACGGGTGCGATCGCCTTACTTGCGGCTTCGATATAACTCAAATCGGCTTTATGGCTATCACCTTCAGTGTCGTGAATAAAAGGTGTAGGCACTGCCAACATAAAAGCATCAGCAGGTTCAGGTTTTGTAACAGCTTTTAAAAATCCTTGTGATACAGCTGCACGGACAACTATATCCAACTCAGGTTCAACGATGTGTATTTCACCTTTGTTGATTGTGTCAACAGCATGTTGATTAACATCGACCCCTATAACAGGTTGTTTTCTAGATGCAAACACAGCCGCTGTAGGTAAACCGATATATCCAAGACCCACAACTGAAATTGTTTTAAAACTCATTTAGAATTCCTTTTGTAAAGTAAAATATTAAAGACTTGCAAGATAATCGCGTATACGAAGACATGCTTGACCATCACCATACGGATTGTGAGCAAAACTCATGGTATTGTATGCATCTTGATCACGTAAAAGACGAGTCAGTTCCTGAGTAATCACATTAGAATCTGTTCCCACCAATTTAACAGTGCCCGCTTCAACCGCCTCAGGCCTTTCAGTGGTATCTCGCATGACCAACACAGGCTTTCCTAAAGACGGCGCCTCTTCCTGAATTCCACCTGAGTCAGTGAGAATGATGTGAGCTTGGTTCATTAAATACACAAAGGGTAAATAATCTAAAGGGTCGATCAAATGAATGTTATCAATACCTGCCAATAAACGATTGACGGGCTCTTGTACATTTGGATTTAAGTGAACTGGGTAAACGATTTCAACATCAGGATGACTTAACGCCGTGTTAGCAAGTGCCTGACAGATCCGCTCAAATCCACCTCCGAAACTTTCTCGACGATGGCCTGTAACCAATATCAATTTTTTTGAAGAGTCTAAAAATTCAAATTGAGTATTGAACTGACTGGAAAGGGTCTGATTGCTCTTAAGCTTTTCAATAACTTCGAAAAGCGCATCAATCACCGTATTGCCGGTTACGTGAACACACTCGAGACTGACACCTTCATTGAGCAAGTTTTGCTTTGACGTTGACGTAGGAGCAAAATGAATATTAGCAAGTGCACCCGTTAGTTTGCGATTACCTTCTTCAGGCCAGGGCGAATAAATATTGCCAGTTCTTAACCCCGCTTCCACGTGACCAACTGTAATTTGCTGATAGTAAGCTGCTAAAGTGGTGGCGAAGGTCGTGGCAGTGTCACCATGAACAAGAACAACATCAGGTTTAAAATCTAAAAAAACCTGTTTAAGCCCTTGTAGAATACCCGTTGTAATATCCGTTAAATCCTGACCGGGCTTCATTAAATTAAGATCAAAATCAGGTGTTAATTCAAACAGTTCTAAAACCTGATCCAGCATTTCTCTATGCTGTGCAGTTACACAGACTTTGGCATCAAAACGCTCATCAGCCGCTAATTGCAAAGCTAAGGGGGCCATTTTAATCGCTTCTGGTCGTGTACCAAAAACAGTCAGTATTTTTTTAGGCGTTTGCATTTCACTTAACATCCATAAGTTTGTGTTGAAGTTCCTGAGACTGCGTATAATAGTACTCGAGTAATGCTTGTGTCTGAATTAACTGTGTTTTTTCAGAAAGTGTGACAGATTCTTGATCGGTAGATAAAGCAGAAGGCGTATCTAATGATAAATAGCGCTCGCATATAGTAATATTTTCTTTAAAGAGCTCTTCACCATAGGCATCACTGGCTTTTTGGTAATACTCTTTTGCCTGTTGATAGTTTCCTTGTTTGAAGTTCTCAACTGCTAATTTAATCAAAGTCCCCATGATTTTTTCCATATTAAACATTTATATTTAGTAAGAGAGTATTCGTAGTAAGCGCTAGCCTCTTTTTACTAAACACCAACTCTCTTTTTTCCAGCAACTCGTCCCAACGCTTTTCAGTTTCTGCATTGAAACTATTGTCTTTATCAACAATTAGTATTTGCAACTGATGGGCAGACAGGTATTTGAGTAAGTGCGTTAAAACGGGGTAGCGTGATAGACAGCCATCAAGCGTGTTTGGCCCTTCAACTAACACAAGAAACTTTGCAGTTCGCTGGCTAAAAACATGGGCAAGATGTTGCAACTTTGCTTTACAATCGTAAAACAAGAAATCTTCACCTTTATGTCTATAATCAACCAGTGGACTAAAATTAAGGTCTACTAGATTATGAAATGAGCTGTTATTTAGATCAGTCTGAAGCTGTGATGTCTGTTTTTTATCATGTTCAAAACAGATGATATGCCTTGGCAAAGTATCTAACTTTTCCATATCTAACTGATCGTGAACAACTAGCTTATGATTTTCAGTTTTTTGGAATTGCTGTTTACGAAGCGCCTTGGCAAGTAACAGGGTGGTTGCACCTGTACCAAATTGCAAAATACAATCAGAATTCGTTGAATGTATTTTTTCAGTTAGATACAAAGCCAAATCCGAGGACAGCCCTGTATTTTGAAGTACTAAAGGCTGACCATCATTTGCAAAGTAACTCTGCAAACCCACAAATGACTCAATCTGCTTTGATGAATTCGTGACCATTCGGGTGACATGTTGTCCAAGCGCATTGGTATTTTGATTAATTTGCTCACTTTGCTTGGTTAGCAGATCTACAAGTTTAGACTCCAACAAATCCAAGTGTTTTTTCGCGGTGGCTTCGTTCTCTATTAAGGTCTTTGCATGATCAAGCTCTTTCTGTAGAGATGCATTTATAACAGAAAGCTCTTTAATTTTAACTTCCCCTTCTTCGGCCTGTTTTCGACGATTAATAAAGTACTGGTGCGTTTCATCAAGCTTTGCTTTTGTCTTATCCAACTCATCTTTAATTTTAGTATAAGCTTCTTCTTGATCTGATAGTTTTTTTTCAGAGTCAGCTTGTATTTTCTTTAAGGTTTCTTGTAATTCGACTTTCGATTTTTTTTCACTTTGTAACACTAGGACTTGATCACTAATATTTTTTTCAAGCCCAACTATAGCTATTTTTTTTGTATCTAGGTCAACAAGTAGCTCTGATATCTGTTTTTTCAACCCTTCAACTTCAGTATTGTTTTGAGTTTGATTATTTTCAATCTGGATTTTTAATTGTTTTACGTCTTCATTATTTTTAAGTGCAGACTTTTCTAACTCATTTTTTACTTGGCTGAGCTGTTCTGTAAGCTGACTAACAGCATCATCTAAACTTTCGTTCTGTTTTGATAAAACAGAATTATCTGCGAGTAACGCAGCGAGCTTAGATTGCTCCTCCTTAAGTAGATTAGCCAAGTCTGCTTTTTGTTCGCGCTCAGTAGACAAAAGATCAGCCTGAGCACCATGTTCTACTTTTAAATCATCGAGTGCAGATGAGACTGACGAATGAATAGACTCTAAATCTACGATCTTTTTCTTTAATTGATCAATGTCTTCATTCTTCTTAAGTATCGTCGCATCTAACTCACTTTTCAGTTGACTTAGCTGTCCTGTAAGCTGACTAACGGCATCATCCAAACTTTCTTTCCGCTTTGACAACGCTGAATGATCTGCAAGTAACGTAGAAAATTTTTCTTGTTCTTCATTAAGCTTATTAGACAAATCTACTTTTTCTTGGTGTTCAGTACATAGAAGATCAGACTGCTCAGCGACTTTCTTTATCAAATTAGTATTTACTTCCTGCAACTCTTTATTCTTAATAAACAAAGCGCTACGTTGAAAAACAAACACAGGTCGATCAAAATCTGTGTTTTCATCCTTAGCCTCAATAACAAACCCTTGCTCTTCCATCCAACTCTTGACCTCATCAGCCGTAGACTCACTCTCATACAGAGCGGATCTATTCGCATGTACACAAACTTGAGTAAAGACGGATAATTGATCGTGTACCTCAAGATGTGTAAGAACGTCTAAACTAATACCAGGCAAATCGACAACTAACAAAGCACCTTCACTTATTTTAAGGTTTTGAACTAAAGTATTAATGTCCTGAACGTTTTTTTCCACGCTGCTGAGCTGTCGTACACTTGGAAAAAACTCAGTAAGGCTTGTCGCTCTCCTTACGCTGTTCAACTCACTTAATGAAAAGACAAAGAAAGGTTTTGTATTAGCTTCTACATCAACAACAGCTTCTACCACTTGAACGGATGGGTTAGTTTGATAGCTTTCTCTTAACTCTTGAGCAATCTCAGCATCCCCTTCAACCAAAATGATTCGCTCAATTTTTGAATCCTGATAAAAGGCAAGCTCAGAGCAGTACCCTGCTCCTAGATGAACAACCGTTTTTATTGACTGATCTAGTTTTATATTTTGCATAGGATTTCCATTTTGAGCACTTTGACAAAAGTTCTGTATCGATTTGGTACGCTACCGCCCGGTCGCGGTACTGACACGTCAGTAACAACCTCGGGAAAGGATCTGTCGATGTCAAACAGGCTGCGACAGACAGCCAAGGTTAAACGGGTTAATCCAAATGATCTTTAATGATCAACACTAGCATTTGCGTAATAATGGCTAAGAACAACGCAATAATTACAAAGACAGCTGTGTTATACACACGTCTTGGCTCTACCGCATACTCGGCTAAGCTTGGACTTTGCAATACTGAGATTTGCTTAAGCTTTCGTGCTGCATCTATACGGGTGTTTTCTAACGCCGCTAATGCCCCAGAATAGCTCTCTTTTGCGAACTGTGTTTTTAGCTCCAGCAGTTGGTATTCAGAAGAAATTGTATTGAGCGCCCCACCAGAAGCCTGCGCCATACGTGCACGCTCTTGATTGATTTGCTGGTTAAGTGCTTGTATTTCACTGTCCACCCGGACCACTTCTGGTGACCTTGCACTTTGAAAGCTCAAGAGAGCGCTGCGACGCGCTTGTAGGTTTGCTAACTGAGACTCTAGCCCTGCTACCACAGCATTAATGCTTTCAACAGTTCCCTGTGGAGACACTAAACCACTTTGGTTTTGATATTCGATTAAGATACCTAAGGCCTCATCGAACCGTTCACTCAACTCGTTAACTTGTATTTCTAAAAACCGAATTTGCTCTTGAGCAAGGCGTTGGCCCATATTATTCATGTGCTGCTCGCCTTCGACTAACAAGAGTTGAGCGATTGATTGTGCTGTTTCCGCATCAAAAGCCTCAACCCTAACACGCAAAACCTGCGCGTAATCGTCTAATTCAACTGAAACTCGCTTTTTAAAGTACTTATGAAAGTCTTCCATGGGTAGATCGGGTCGGCTCATGCGACTTAACCAATCAATCGAATGCCCGCTTTGGCCTGAATAATGAGCCCGAACATCCAACTGTGCTTGTAACTTATTTAACATATCCACTGAGAGTAAATGATCTCTAAGGAGGAGCATATCACCACGCCCTTGAGCACCGCCGCCACTAATCAGGGATTGAAAAGTTAGTGTAGGCGCAGCAATCTGCGGGCTTTCCAGAACAACATTGGCCTCAGACACAAATCGATTGGTTGCAATCAGGTTCCAATACAGACCCGCTATAATTGAAAAGACGATGGCTAGAAACCAATGTGGGTAGCGTTTTATAACCTGCAACGTAACCGGGTTGATCTTTCCATGCTGTTGGCTTGCCAGTCGACCGCCCTTGTAAACTGATGAATCACTCATGATGATGTTGGAACCTTAATTGTTCGATTTTTTAAACTATCGGTGTAATCACTTAGTGCCTCGTTGACGTCTTCATACCAACGTGCTTTACCATCGTGCACCCAAACGCCCGCTTTACACAAATCTTTGATAATGCCTTCACTGTGCGAGACGATGATCAAGCTGGACTTACCCACCCGTTTTTTAAAGGCTTTAGTTGCTTTAGCTTTAAAAGCTTTATCGCCCACTGCGGTTGCTTCGTCAGATAGATACACGTCAAAGTCAAACGCCAATGATAAACCAAAGCGTAAGCGCGCTTGCATACCCGACGAATAGGTTTGAACTGGCTCATCAAAGGATTTTCCTATCTCCGCAAAATCTTGCACGAAGGCAATAACACGTTGAATTTCTTCATCACCACCACCCATGACTCTTGCTACAAATTTGACATTCTGACGGCCTGTCATAGATGGCTTAAAACCACCGGATAATCCTATAGGCCAAGACACACTGCATTTACGCCAAATATTCCCGCGCGTTGGTGAGTCCATACCCGCAATAAGTCGAAGCAAGGTGGATTTACCTGCACCATTATGACCAATAAGGCCAACGCTAACTTTAGGAGGAATGATGAGGTTTATATCTTTAAGAATCCAATCATTAGCAATATGATGGTGGTAGCGCTTCCACATTTTATGGATCTTAATCATTGCGCTTTCAACCTCATTTCAAAACGAATGTGCAGCATTAAACCCAGTGTGACAGTGCCAATTATCCAGTACCATAGATACAAAAGGTTAATTCCTGGCAAGGTAACGTAATGCTCAAAAAAACCAAGACGAAGAAGTTCTATACCATGAGCAATTGGATTCATTAACACATACGGCTGAAGAAAATACGGAAGCATTGTCACGGGTAGTATAACCCCCGATAAAATCATAAGAGGGAAAGACAATAGTTTAACGACAATTCCAACTTCAGCAACAAGGCCTGCAAGAGCAGACACCACTAAACCTATGCCGAGCCCCAGCAACCATAAGGAAACCCAAGCAAACATGGCCTCTAAGGCTAGATCGGGAATGAGCTTTAAATCTAAGAGATAACCACCCAAGATAAACAGCACCAGAATGAAGCTTTTTAGAATCCCCTCTAAAAAGCAACGCACCAGCACCGAATCCACAGGCTTAACTTGACGATACGCGAATAGACCACTATTTGCTTCAACCGCTCCTAAAGAACGCATCATATTTTCTCGGAACAGAAAGAATCCAAGAAGACCGACAATTAGCCAAGGCACAAAGTCAGCGTTATAAAGCATACGAGTCCGGCCTAGGATGACTGTTCGAACAAAAATCATAGCTGTTACAAACATAATCGGCTCAGCCAACATCCAAAACCACGCCATACGGTCAGCCATGGTCCGCGCAACAGCCTCGCGCATAAACATTGCGTACCAAACCGCTCTCGTCACTTGCCAAGGCGTACGTTTCTTCACAACTGGCTCCCTTTTACTACGAAGACGTCAGCCAGCACTGACGCCTTCAAATTCCGATGGGTTTACAGGTCCAACACCACTTTTGCAACCGCAGCCATATTAAACACAATTTGGCTGATAACTGAGGCCAACTGCAGATTCTTAACAGGCACTTTTGGCAGTACAAGAATCTCGTCGCCTGCACGCAAAACAATGTTCCGAGCTTCCACGACTTCGCCATTTTGGCGGATCACCAACACCTGATTAATATCTGCGTGTTGAGTAAAGCCACCCGCACCATCAATGTACTCATAGGCGGTTAAACCAGGTGTAAATACAACAGATTGAGGCACGCGCACTTCGCCGCTGATTAAGACAGCATCGCTGTATTCTGGCAGTGTGATGATGTCGCCATCTTGCAGGCGTATATCGCTGATTTGATCATTGCGCGCGACGACTAAGCGCCCTGTGGGCTCAACCTGCGATGCTTTTTGCACAAAACGTGATATCAACTCTGACTCAGTGACCCGAATCTGCGCCTCTTGTGCTGTCGATGAAGAGGCACCTAAATAGGTGGCTTCTAAGCGGTTGAGGCTATCAAGCAAGGATTGTTTTTGCCGCTCTGCCACACTCACACGACGCAACGAAACGCTGTTCACATCGGTTAGGGTTTGTGGCACGGCGACGGCGCTCAGCAGTTCATGCAAGCGTGCGTCTTTTGGCAAGGCATAACGTGAAGGGCCGTAAAAGCTGCCTTCTAGCTGTACCACAATCGTTTCGTCACGCTGGTCTGCACTAAAGAGTAGCTCATCCCCACTTTGTAAACTCTGCTGCGGAAATTCGCCAATATCGTAGTACACCGAGATGGGCCCTTGTGTACGCCCACCTCTTAGCAGTACATGCGACACGCCTGATTTAAGGCGTGCAAGGCGCAACAAGGCTTCACCGGATAAATCGGAGGGAGTTAGTTCATAATGGTATTCACGCTGGACATCGCCAGTCACAGTCACGCTCGGGCCACGTTCCTCAATCAAGATGGTATCGCCATCTTTAAACTGTGGCCGGACCAGCTTGCCTTCAATTAAAAAGTCGTACAGATCCGCTTCAGCGATGACTTTATTCTGGCGCAGCACCTTCACACGTCGGTAACTGCCCAATTGATCGTCAATTCCACCGGCTTGATCTAAGAAATACAGCAGGGAGTCATTTGGAGTGCCCGCATAACGCCCGGGGTGAGTTACATAACCTGCAACAAACACCGCGACAGGCTGTACGCCCTGCAAGTTCGTGTAGACATTAACATTCTCGGGGTAAACACTCAGGATAGCCGACTTAACCCGTCCGTTTAACTGGCTGTTGCTAAGCCCCTTAACACTAATGGGACCAATGGATGGGATAAAAATATTGCCTTGTGCATCAACGGGCAATACACGCTCTAGTTCGATAGCACCCCATACACGCAACGTGACTTGATCGCCCGGTGCAATCATGTAGTCATCATTTAAGCCATCGGAACGCAACCCACTAAAGCCGCCCGTAAACAAATGCGAGCCAAAGGGGCGAATGTCGCCAGTGATGGCTGCCGCAGGAACTGGGCCATAGGTGCCAGTACTCCACTGGCTACGCGTTTGTTCCTCTACCCGCTCGGGCACGGCGATGGCACGGTCACCCGTAGGTAAAATGCCGGAGTCGGTTAAGCTTTGGGCTCCGGCCCAAGCACTCATGAATACACTACTGATCAGAACAACACGATGTAAAGTTTTACGCAACATAATCCGTTTCTCTAGGCACGATGGCTATAGGTTATCCATGGCTTGACGTATTTAATATTCGAGTAACAGGCCGTACTTCTTGCCACTGTTGAGCCGATGTTTGGCAGGCCAAATGCTCTGATGCTTGACCTGATATATCTCGAACGAAGAAGGCACGACATAAGCGACCATTCGCTGAAAAATAAGCATCTTGCAGTTCTATTTCGACGTTGTTTCCCCAAGGTGACGTGGGCAAAGCGATCAACGATGCCTGAAGGCTGTCTGAAAAATACTGGCTGATATCAGCGGGCAAAGGCGGGTAAGCAGAGGGCGACAAAACCGTGCTGGCTCTTTGATTAGAGTCGTGTTGGGGGTTTTGCGGGAACTGAGCGCATGCACCCAATAAAAGGATGAGTGAGCCCAAGACCAATGCCTTGGTATGAGCTGAAGAGATTGAAACCATTATGACCTTGTCTCCCGTAGATTCCTTAGGGGTTACCTTCGCTAAATAAGACTTTTCTTATTCTCTCTCAGCAAAACTGCAACGAAATGGTAACCCTATTCAGACTTTGCGGCTAGTAAAAATTGAGTCAATCGTTTAATTACTGCCAAATCTTAGATAAATTGTTTAATGTATAGTCAATTTGTTCGTAGCTATGCTGTGAACTTAAAAAGAAACGTAAACGTGCGCTCTTTTCAGGGACGGCCGGATACAAAATAGGCTGCACATTGATACCGCGATCAAACAACTCAACCGAGAGCTGCCCTGCTTTTAACGAGCTGCCCGTCAAAATCGGCACCACGGCCCATCCCAAGCTATGACCCGTATCAAACCCCTTAGACTTGGCTTTGTCTAAAAAATAGTCCGACACTAGCTTCAGCTTAACAATTCGCTCCGGCTCTTGCCGAAGGATTTGCAAACTGGTCAAGACGGGAGCCGCTACTTGAGCCGGCAAACCAACACTGTATAAAAAACCAGGTGATAAAGTTTTCAGCATATCAATCAAGGCTTGGCAACCGGCAATATAGCCACCACAACCTGAAAGGCTTTTGCTAAACGTTCCCATCCAGATATCCACTACATGCCCTGGTAAACCAAAATGCTCTCGCAGTCCCATTCCAGTAGAGCCCATCACACCAAACGAGTGAGCTTCATCCACCATGAGCCAAGCATCATAGCGATTCTTTAAACTCACCAACTCCGGCAGATCTGGGAAATCCCCATCCATGCTGTACAGACCTTCAACGATGATTAACACTCGCTCGAAGTGCGGACGCTGCGCTTCTAGGATGTCTGCAAGTGAGCGCATATCATTGTGCCTAAAGGCAATACGCTTTGATCCGGCAAGCTGGGCACCCACCACGCTGCTGTTGTGAATGTACTCATCATGCACAATAAGGTCTTTAGGACCCATTAAAAAGCCAATGCTGGATACGTTGGTCGCATGACCACTGACAAAGGCAACAGCATCATCGACGCCATAGGTGTCCGCTATTTCTCTCTCTAAGGCTTGATGAATAGGACGTTCGCCTGCCACCATACGGCTGGCAGAGACCGAGGTTCCATAGCGCTCCACTGCTTCAATCGCCGCTTGATTGACACGTGGATCGCCCGATAAGCCTAGATAGTTGTAACTTGCAAAATTAATGCACTCTCGTCCGTCAATGCGTGTTGTGGCACCTGCGCAACCTTCATGCACGCGAAAAAAGGGGTCTTTCACGCCTAAGCGCTGAGCGCCTTCTCGCATAATCGAGATTTGCTGATGCGCAGGATGACGCGTAAAGTCGACAAATCGAGAGCGTCGCTGACTTCCCGAGAGTGTCAACTTTTCAAGCAATCCTTGGCTTTCATCCTGAGCACTTTCTAACTTGCGCTGCACCGACCTTTCGATCAACTTTTGTTTAAGCTGTTCGGATAAGTTCTTGCGTTTCATTCAGACAAGGCCCCTTCAATACTGACTCCGTGGCTACGTGCCATTTGCTCGACAGTGACATCGTCGCTTCCTTCGTCCGTCGCCTGCAACTTATCGATCAACATTTGGCTTAGCTTCGAGAGTGAAGAGGCTTCGCTTAAGGCCATGACGGGCAATTGCAATCCGAATCGATTGTCAATTGCGGTCATGAGTTCTACGCCCATGAGGGAATCAAATCCCATATCATATACCGAACGTTCCGTGTCGATTTTATCTTCCGAGATTAACAAAATTTTACTCAACTCCGTTTTTAACATATCCATAAGGGTCCTTTTAAATTCCTCTGGCGGCAGAGTGTGCATTAAATGTTCTATATACGCACGCCCTTCCGCATCCTGATCAAGATCCCCTGCAAATGCGGCCACCTCTTTAAACTTGGGCGAGTCTGCCGTTGGCAAAAAGCGATTTAAAGCACTCCAATCCAGCTCCATAACACCTAACAAGGTGATCTTGCGCTGCAACTGTACTTCTAGAATCGATAGCGCCACATCTGACTTCAGTGCATCTCCACCCATGCGACTTTGCAAGGATTCTTTGATTTTTTCATTTCGGGCTAAGAAACCCACATCGTCTATAGCTCCCCAACGCACGCAGGTGGCAGCAAGGCCCTGCTGTTCACGAAGGCTAGCTAAGGCTTCTAGACCTAGATTGGCTGCAACATAATTGCTTTGTCCTGGATTACCGAACAAGGTTGTGGCGGATGAAAACAATACAAACAAATCCAGATCTAATGCATGTGTCAATTCGTGCAAATAAAGTGCACCTTGCATCTTCGGCTCAAAGACGTGACGTATTTGAGCTTCGGTCAGATTGAGCGCCAGGCCATCTTCAAACACCGTTGCAGCATGCACCACCCCTCTAAGCGGCGGCAGATGTGCCTCGATTTCTGACAAGAGAGTTTCGATGGCAGATTTTTGGGTAACATCGCAGGCACGACGCACCACTTGCACGCCCTGCGCTTCTAGTTCCTTTAGCCTTGCACAGGCATCTTCTTGAGCGATACCGGAGCGATTGACGAGCACAAGATGGCGAGCGCCCTTTTCAACCAGCCATTGCGCAGTTCGCAAGCCAAAGCCACCTAAACCACCCGTGACGAGATACGTCGCATCTGCATTTAAACGCAGTGGCGACAGGGTCTGACTGGGCGCTTGTTTGCTGCTCTTGGGCTGCTGAGGATAGTTAATGACAACTTTTCCTATCTGTTTGGCTTGCTGCATGTAGCGGAAGGCTTCGACAACCTGATCCGCACTAAAAAGGCTGTAAGGCAAGGCAAAAAATTGCCCCTCTTCAAACAGCGCCATCATTTCTCTGAACAGGCGCTGCGTGAGTGCGGGTTTTTCTTTCATGAGCTGATCGGAATCAATACCGAAATAGCTAATATTGTTGCGGAAGGGACGCAACCCTATGGCCGTATTCTCATAAAAATCACGCTTACCCAACTCCATAAAGCGCCCAAAGGGCTTGAGCACACGCAGGTTTTGATTAATGGCTTCCCCTGCCAACGAGTTCAACACAACATCAACGCCTTTCCCATCTGGGGTATCGGCAAGAATTTCTTCAGCAAAGGTCAGTGAACGCGAATCATAGATTTTATCGACGCCCATCAGCGTTAAGAAATCACGTTTTTCTTGCGAGCCAACGGTGGCATAAATCTCGGCTCCTAACCATTGTGCAATTTGAATGGCCGCCACGCCGACACCACCCGCAGCCCCATGTATTAGAATGCGCTCACCCGGCTCCATTCGAGCTAAGTGCTTGAGAGCATAGTAAACCGTGAAGAAAGTGGTTGGAATGGTGGCTGCCGCTTCGTAGCCCAAGCCTTCTGGCATGAGGGAAAGTGTGTCGGCCGATGTGACAATGCTGGTGCTAAAGCTGGATGGCCCAAAACCAACCACACGGTCACCCCTAGAAAACTCTGTGACCTCATCGCCCACATCCAGCACGTAGCCCGAAAACTCAAGACCCAGACTTGGACCTGAGAAGCCATTTTCGATTGCTTCGTCTGACAAGAGCCCCAAAGCATACATCACGTCACGGAAGTTAAGCCCTGTTGCCTTAACTTTAACAGTCAAGTCTCTAGGCCCCATCGCCTTTAAGGGTTTGGTTTGCCACGCCAGATTTCGCAACTGCCCTGGCAGTTTAAAGCCCAGCGTCAAGGCTTCGCCAAGCTCTCGCGTGTTGGACTGAGCAGACGTTAAGCCATATGTCTGAGGCTCAATACGCAGGCGTGGGGCCAAGCGCGCGCCCGAGGGACTGATGACAATTTCATTTTCGGCATCTGGATAAAGTAAGGATTCGACCAAGGCCGTTAAAATATGACGACTGGGTGAAATACTGGGCACATCGATGAGTCGGAGCTGTGTTTGACCCACTTCGTTCATTAAGGTACGGACAAAACCCCACACCATAGCGCTTGCCAACGAGGTATCGGATGCGGCAAAAGCTTGCTTGCTGAGCGGCTGATCCACTGGGAGCGTCGCGCCCACTCCACTGGTCACTACCCATATCGATACAGGCAGGCTTAAGGATTCTGACAAACGCAATAAATCCAGCAGCTGACTGCAACGCGCTACGCTGCAGTTAACTGCATGCTGGTGCGGTTCGGCAATGAGAACCCAGTGTAACACGCCCTCTCCAGAACATTCAGTGACACGCTGGGTAAGGCACTCGATATCGGTAAATGACTCGGCTGATTGCTGGTGCGCTTCCATTACTCCAACCAAGGCCGAACCGAGCGCTGTGTGCTCTTCGGTACAGGCGTCTTCGATAAAGAACCACTGGCGCTTCGTCTCTGCATCATCAGATAGACTCGACTCAATCACTTCAAGCTGACCCTGTGGATGCACCACAGACAAACGACACAGAGTCATCAGCCAGCCGCTTGACATAGGTTGAAGGTCAACACGACCGTCTACAACCCAGCCCATTTCCGCTAAGATGCTAGACCACTGTTCAGCACTGGCTTGTTGCGATTGATGACTGTCGATCCACCATTGATCTTGCAGCCCATAAATAAAGTCTAACCACAAGGCTGGATGATGATGTATGACCAACAGTTCAGCGCCGGGCATCAAGGACTCACTTAAGAGTTTGAGCTGCGCTTGACCTTCATGAAGACTCATGGAGTCCAAATGCACTATGGCAAGCTGCGGTCCCTGCGATAGGCTTAAACGAGACTGACCATCTTGTAGCTGCACAACATCTGTGAGCGGATAGGATTCGAGAATAAGGTTTGCTTGATTGATGGCATCCGATTCAAAGGATGCAAATACATAGTCTGCAACGTTAAAGTCGAGAATTTTAGATATTTTTTCACCAAACAACGGCGATCCTGAGCTCATCTCTATGATGGATAAGCGCTCACCTTCAGGAAGGCTGGGCGTTTGCGCCGCCAACCAGTTCGAAATTTCTGTGGTCAGCAAATCAACGGCGTCTGAGCCTGGCATTTGCTTGAGCAGCTCGGAGTAACGTTCTTGTGTCAATTCCAGTTCGGCGCTGTCGGCCTCACCTGATAGGTAAGCATTTAACCCTAAACTCAAACGCCCCATTAAGTGCGTCATCGAGAAATAGGCTGGGTACTCTTGCACCAGCGCATTCCAGATCTCATCTGCGCCAACTTCAGGTGGGGCGACCAACTCCCAGCCATGCTCATTGACCTCCAGCAACATTTGTTTTTCTGCCAGTTGACGCAGACGCAGGGCTAAAGGCGTATCTGGCCAGTCGTTAATCTGCCCGTTTTCATCCGCGTAGCTCTCAAAAATCTGACACAGAATGGCATCGGCCATGCTATCAAGAAGCGGTTCAATATCGGTGGCATAAACATCCTTACTAAAGGCTTTTTCACACCCCTGTTTGAATTGATTCAACACATCTTCGGTCAATAATGACAAAGGTTGACGCATGTGCGGCAAGGGGGCTGGCGTAAGGTAATAATTTAACCAACTAACGGCCTGCTGCTGGCTTTTACGTAAAGGGACGGCTTTAAAACGCACATCTTGCAAGACAGCTAAAGCTTTGCCCTGCTCGTTGAAGATTTCGACACTGGCCAATAACGAGTGGGGCGAGCGCTTTAATAAACGAACACGCGTCAGCGCCGGGCAGCTGCCTTGATGCTCAACAGCGACCTGAATGCGACCCACTTGCGTCGGCACAAAGGCCAAGCCATCGTAATCCTGAGCATGCTGTTTAAGCAATGGAATAAAGAGCTGAAACGCACTGTCGAGCACGCCTGGATGCAATACAAAGTCAGGCAAACTGGCCTTGACCTCTGGCGAAAGCTCAAAGCGACCAATCACCTGATCCTGATCGACCCAACCGGACTGCACCGCCTGAAAGGCCGGACCGTAATCAAGGCCAATTGAACTGGCGGCTTGGAGGTGGGCTTCTCGCGTGAAATCAGGCACGCGCGAAGGCAGCACAGGCGGTGCAATCGCCAATGATAAACCACGTGATTGAGAGATCACTCGCCCGCGTAGGTGTGCGTTCCAATCTTCATCTGAGCCACGCTCACGCGATTCAACCCGCAACTGACCCGAATCTGACAGTAGATGCAAACGCACCATTTTACTGTGCTGCTCACTCAACAGCAGCGGTGACAAAATCTCTAATTCCTCAACTTCGAGCACATCACGCGCCTGAGCGGACAAGGCCGCTGCCAACGCCAGATCAACAAAACCAGCACCAGGAAAGAGCACACCATCACCAACCTTATGGTCTGCCAGCCAAGGCTGACGCTGGGTATCCAATTCGGACTCCCAAGACATGGGATGATGCTTTAGACGATAGCCCAAAAGTGGATGCTCGTAATGTCGATAGAGCAACCCCATTGACTCACTGGTTACTGGGTGCCAAAAACGATCGCGCTGCCAAGGATAATTTGGCAAGTCAACACAGCGGCCAGCCACAGGGAAAGATTGCGAGAAATTCTTTAAAGCGCCGCTCAGCAATATCTTAGCGTATGCGCTCTGCAACCTGTGCAAGCGGTCTTCATCACGCGACAAGGTGGAGACCACAAGTCCATCTAGCGACTGCGCTCTAAGCCCTTCGTTGATATAGCCACTTAAAACGGGGTGCGCCCCTATTTCAACAAACACAGTGTTTCCCTGCTCAAGCAAGGCAGCAATGGATTGTTTGAATAAAACGGGCTGTCGAATGTTGTGCCACCAGTATTCAGCCTTAAGTTCACACCCTTCGAGCTCAACACCGGTAACGGTGGAGTAAAAAGGAATACGGGTCTGTCCTGGCTGAATGCTATCAAGTGCTTCAATCACGCCCTTTTCTATAACATCCATAAACTGACTATGAAATGCATAGTCGAGATCCAAGCGTTTTAGGCGCACGCCTTTCTCTTTTAGCTCGGCTTCCAGCTCTGTTAATTGCTGGATGTCGCCTGCAAGTGTAATGCCCTTGGCTGAGTTGATGCCTGCTAAATTAATGGCGTTGAAGCGGGGTTCATCTAGGTAAACTTGAATTTCGTCACTTGAGCAGGCGACCGCCGTCATTTGCCCAGCACCTGCCGTTTTGCCCTGATAGGCACTGCGGAAGTAAATCACCTTTACGGCATCCGCTAACGACAGCGCGCCACTGGCCCAAGCGGCGGCTACTTCACCAACACTATGGCCCGTCACGGCAACAGGCACAACGCCCTGTTCTTCAAAAAAACGCGTCATCCCGACCTGAATGGCAAACAAGGTGGGCTGCGCCACTTCTGTTTTGACCAAACGGCCAGTACCATTTAACCCCTGCAACTCATCAATAATTGAAAAGTTGGAATAGGTTTGAAAATGCTGATTGACCTCTTCAACCGCAAGGCGAAACACGGCAGATTCATTCAGCAGATGCTTACCCATGGTTTCCCACTGACAACCATTCCCCGAATAGACAAACACAGGGCCTTGCGCATTTGCCAGATAATCCCCAGCAAAGACGGACTGTGCGGTGTTGTCTTCAGTGAATTGCTTTAACTTCTGAGCAGCATCGGCCTTGGATGAGGCCAGTACAAGCATCGCTTTGTGGTGTTTTTCGCGACGGAATGTGGCTGTCCAAGCCAAATCGTAAAGCGAGTCAGGGCTATCGACAAGGTGATCCACCCACAGCAGGGCCATGGCTTTTAAGGCAGCATCAGAGCGGGCTGACAGCATGAGCGGTAAAGGACTGTCGCATTCGGCCGCCGCATCCGTTTGTAAAGATGATGCAGAGGAATCAGATTCGGGACTCATTAAAATGACATGCGCATTGGCCCCCCCAAAACCAAAGGAGTTAATCCCGATAACAAGTGGATCTGTTTTGGACAGCACACGATTTTCAGTGACAACTTCAATATTCCATTCATCAAATAGAATTTTGGGGTTGGCATTTTTAACGCTAATGGTTGCAGGCACGATGCGGTGATGAATGGAGTAAAGCGCCTTGGCAAGACCCGCAACGCCCGAAGCCGTTTCTAAATGACCGACGTTACTCTTAACCGACCCTATGGGTAACGGCTGCGTTCGCAACTTACCCAGTGCTTCACCTATGGCGCTCGTTTCGATCGGATCACCCACAGATGTCCCCGTACCATGGGCTTCTAGATAGGTGATTTGATCGGGACGAATACCCGCCTCTTGATAGGCTTTTTGCATAAGTGCTATTTGTGCCGCAGGATTCGGAATGGTTAAGCCTGATTTATTGCCATCGGCATTGGCGGCAGTCCCTGCGACGACAGCCAGAATGGGATCACCATCGGCCAGGGCTGCTTCGTATTCTTTTAACAGGAAAATACCACCGCCTTCGGAGCGAACATAGCCATCGCCTGCTTCGTCAAACGCTTGGCAACGGCCTGTTTTGGATAGCATGGTCGCCTTTGAAAAGACCATAAAACCAAATGGATGCAGATGAAGGCTAATCCCCCCCGTAAGGGCCATGTCTATTTCGCCAGATACGATAGCGCGACAAGCTTGATGAAATGCAACTAAGGATGATGAGCAAGCCGTGTCCATGGACATGCTTGGGCCGTGCAAATCGAATAAATACGAGATACGGTTAGAGGCAATACTGGAGGCGGTACCTGTGCCAGTATTCGCATCAATCGCCGACATATCATCGGCATAACGATAGGCATAGTCGACACTGGCAATGCCAACAAATACACCGCATTGACTGCCACGCAATGAAGATGGCGGGATACCCGCGCTTTCCATGGCTTCCCAGCTCATTTCCAACAGCAGACGCTGCTGTGGGTCCATGTGAGTGACTTCGCGTGGTGACAAACCAAAAAAACCCGCATCAAAGCCGGACACATCCCCTAAACTACCCGCAGCAAAGGTGTAGCTACTGCCAAGGTGGCGTTTATCTGGATGCAAAAAACTGTCTTTGCCCCAACGATCAGAGTCTACTTCTGTGACTAAGTCTTTGTTCTCCAACAAATCCTGCCAGAAACTATTGGCTGACGTGCCGGGTATACGCAGTGAACATCCGACTATGGCTACACGTCTTTTCATTAAAAACAACTCCAACGTAGAGCAAAAAACTCTATTTTATCAACAATCAGGGAGAAAAGGTAAATTGAAATTATTCCCCAATACGACTGACCAGCGCATCAAGCAACGCTGTACCTAATTCATCTACACTTAAATCGGCCTGTTGCGGTTTATCTGTAGAGGATGTTCGCCAAATAAGGTATTCCGTTTGCCCTGAAGGGTATCCATAGTGTTCATACACCTGCTCCATAATAGGTACGTGATCACCAAACCAGCCAAGCACTGCGGGTCTGGGCAATTGAGCTAAGGACATCTGCAAGGTTTGCAACATACGATCTGCATTTTGTAAATGATATAAATACACACTCAGGTCTTTGGATGCGTCAGCGTCTGGAATTTCAGTATAGAGCGTATTGAGCGGAATATCGGGTTGAGGTTCCAAATGTAAAGGGCCATGATTTTCCATTGTAATAATGTAGATAAACAAGTGTTCGTTTGTATTTTCTAACAATTTGATTGCAAAGTCAGCAACAGCTTCATCACTCGTGTACTGCCCGCACTTTTGCTCAGGTGAAAAGTGCTGAATATCATAAAAAGCATCAAAGCCCATCTTGGGATAGATTTCGTTGCGACGATAAAAACCGGCAGGATATGGATGAATACAAACACAGCGATACCCCATCGCCTTCAGCTCGGCCACCAAGCCTGGAATATGGGATTCACGCGCTAGGCGATGGTAGGGATTAAAGCGATGAACACCCAACTGCTGGGGCGTAAGGCCTGTCAAGAAGGCACTTTCTGTCCGAACTGTGTTGGCTCCCCAAGCAGGCACATGCAATGCGCCCCTTTGCCAAGACGCATCGCGCAGCTTGTCAAAAGCGCTCAATACGCTTGGGTTAATGAATGGATAAACGGGGCGTGGATCAAAAAAAGATTCGCTTTGCACCACCACCAGTGTCGGTAAGACCTGATTTTCAGACTGAACTGCTTCAGGTGCTTTATCCTTAGAAGGGTGACTTTGAGCAAGGCTGGATGCTTCAGGCAAAGACGCCCGCCCCCAACCTTGGTATGGATTGACTCCTGTAAAGACATGGGTGGACTTACAGGCGTGCAGTGTATACACCCACAAAAGCCCCCAAAAACCCAATATTTTCAAATCTTGCACGGGCTCGAAGGTCACCGCAATTAACCGACGACTGAGCCATACCAGCACCAGGGTTGAGATTAGCAAGCCAAGGAATGCGTGCCCCAACCAAGAGTAGCCAGAATACTGTTGTGTCAGCGAGCGCTCCAACCACAAACCCAGCACCACCGCTAACACCCCAGCAAAACTTGCAATGAGCGTGCGCCAGACACCAAAAAAAGGGACATATAAACGCGGATGCAAAATAGCGTCGGTAAAGTATTCAAAATCTTGATGCACAAAGGGCTCACGAAGGCTTTTCCACTTGACGTTATTGACAAGAACCAATAACAGCATAGCGGCGGCCAACAGGGACAGCGCAAACAAAGGGCGCTGCAGGATCAGCAACAATGCGAAAAAGGCAATACTCCAAATAGCTAAGGGAGCGAGAATCAACCTGAGGGAACGCGACCAAACTGGACCTATACCGGGTTTAATCTGTGTTTCTGCCAGCATTGCTAGCAGCAACACACCTAACCAAGCCAATATCATGATCAATACCCTAGCCAACGCACAATTCGATGAGACACAACCGCTGGCAGCACATTTAACCACCAGCACCCCCAGTTCAGTGGAAATGGAAAGCTGATGCGAGGACGATTACGCTCGACACCCTTACGAATCACCTTAGCAGCCTTAGCGGGTGTCCATAAAAAAGGCTTAGGTCCTGGCATTGCATCGCACATATCGGAGCTAACGTAACCTGGCATGACCACCGTCACCCCAACCCCAGATGATTCCAAACCGCCGCGCAACGCCTCACCATAAGCCTTCACAGCCGCTTTGCTGGCACTGTACGAAGGCGTGACTGGCAAACCAAACCCTGCAGCCAAAGAGCTGATCAAGACAATCTGCCCCTGCTGACGGACTCGCATCGCTTGCGCTAGATGATGACTTAACATCAATGTCGACATAATGTTGAGTTCCAACAAGGCTTGCGCTTGCTCCCAACACTCACCCTCTCGCCTTGGACCTGTGTTGCAATTAACACCTGCGCAGGCAATTAATAGATCGGGCACACCCTCTGATTCAAGCTGCTCGATCCAAGCTTTAAGTGCTGCACGGTCCGATAGGTCTAAAATACACACCTCAACATGCGCACCTCTCAAACGACACTCTTGCGCCAAAGACTGAAGACGCGCTTCCTGTCGACCTTGCAAAATAAGCTCAACACCCTCTTCGGCATATTCCAGCGCCAAGGCACCGCCTATGGCACCCGTCGCACCGGTAATCACAATTCGAAGCTGTATTTGAACATCCATTACAACACGCGCTCCAAAGGAGACTGATCAGCGTTTAACACTTCACCGGCATTTTTCATGGCAAGCGCAATCCCCTCAGCCGAGTAAAAGCCACCATTGATCTGAGTGGTGTACATGACTGTTTCGCGGAAAGCATTGAACAAATCCGCATCAGGGGCCTGAGGACTTTGCCAGAAATCATCCAGCGGTGTGCGCTGCGTCAACCCCGGCAAGTTGTAGATAGGGTCAGCAAGCGCAAAGGTTGGACAGCCCATTTGCAATGATACAATTCCTGATGTGCTATTCACGACAACCTGCCCCTGCGCATACTTGAGAATATACTCAAGAAAACCCGTTTGAATGAAGTGCACGCGCCCTTCCAGCCCATAGTCATGAGTCCGACGCCGGACCACTTCGCTATAATTCACGAAGCCATAGTCCAAGGGATGATTTTTAATTAACAAAAGCTGATCTGGCAGTGAGTGTTTTGCAAAGGAGTACATAACCTCATCTATAACATCGCTCATGCACTGAAAACGCGAATGGTGGCGTATTTGCGCATCCGAATTAAGTTGCAAAGGCAGCAAAAAGAAGGGGCGCTTGGATTTCACCAATTCACGAAGATACACCGCCTCTTTCTTTTTCCAACCCGACTCTTGAGCAAAGCGCCACAGATAACCTGCATACTCTTGCGGAGCTGGATGCAATGCGTGAGTTTCATAACCCGGATAAAAAATCGGATTGTACATGCCTGCCGCATGATAAATAACATCGTAGGCGGCTCTTCGTCGAAACGTGGCGTAGAATTTTTGAGGTGGTGGTCGGCCACCGGGTAATCGCAAGTAGGCTTCACGAAACCAGTCCGGATCTCTAGGTAAAAGCGAATGCCCATTAACCCCCTCGCGCTCGAGCGTAACCCAATGCGGACGAAAATAGCCCTCCTCAAATACATGAGTTCGAACGCCAAATTGATCAGCACGATCAACCGCTACACGATGAACATCTCGGCGGTCACCAAACAGAATTTGATCGGTAATTCCGTGAGCTAACCAGACGTCCTCAATGAAGCTGGACAGGTCTTCTGCCTTGCCACGAAAATTGATTGCTTTACGTGGAAACCAATACAACCAATCACCCGCATTAAAATTAATGCGATGCACTGCATGACCTTCTGACTGAAGGTAATCAGCCAACTTTGAAAAAAATGGCGTAGACACACCCTGTAGAAAAAGAAAACTACGTTTAACTGAGCCCAAGCTGAGTAATTCCTTGTACGCCATCTACTACTTAATGATGGAAGCATGATACGAAAAACGAGAGGGATTCGCTAGACAAAATTCTTTGGGAGGTGGTCTGCGTCGCATCCTTACAACGCAGACCTTGTGGTCTCACTGCGCCCGTTTTACAGCCAGGCTCGCTGAGTTTAATACAGAAGTAAACTTAGTTGGCGCAAGCTTGATTTAGATTGCGCCAGATGTCAAGCATTACTCAATGCCAGAGTTCACTAGATGTAGGCCCGTTTCATCTTGACGAATTAAACCTTGCTTTAAAAGATTACCAATTGCCATTTTAAACGCTTTCTTGCTCACACCAAACACAGATTTAATTTCGTCTGGCGAGCTCTTATCACTTAGTGCGCAAAAACCCTTTTTAAGTTCCAAATAGTTCAAGAGCTGTTTTGCAATCGGATCGACCTTGCCATAGCCAGGCTTGTCCAACATAACATCCACCTTGCCATCTTCGCGAAGTTGCTTAATAAAGCCACCCACTTTCAGACCTGGGCGCAAATCACGCGAAATATCTTGCGTGTGTAAGATCCCCTGAGCTTCATGTTCAATAATCACTAACAACCCTAATTCGGTCCGTCGCCAAATCAACAAGGACACTTCTTGACCAACCACAAATTCAGGCGATGTTTTATTGAGAAATTTTTCAACTTTAGCAGAAGCTGCAATCCGGCCAGTATTGTCAATGTAAGCACGCACAATGCAATGTTGCCCTTTCTCAACAGGCCTGGGCTGCTCGGCAAAGGGTAAAAACAATTGCTTCGGTAACCCCCAGTCTAAAAACGCACCCACCTTGTTTGTTTCAGCAACTTGTAAGCTGGCAAACTCACCGACCTGCACTCGCGGCCTTTTGGTTGTAGCAACAGGCATATCGTCACTATCAAGATAGACAAATACGCTGAGTGTGTCGCCAAGCTGACAATCATTTGGGACTTCACGCTGAGGCAGGAGTATGCCTCCTAGCTTGCCTCCTTCAAGATAGACACCAAACTCAACTTGACGTATCACTGTTAACTTATTAAACCGCCCTAACTCAACCACACTGTCTCTCCAAGAATTGCATTGCGCACAGGGTATCAGTATAGCGACTGGAAATCGAAGCGCGAACACAAAAATGTGAAGATACTGTGAAAATTACAATTTACAGCGCCTCATAAAAAACATTACTATCCTATTAAATATATTAATGCTCATGCTACTCAACTAAAATTTTTGAACCATGGGTGAGACTAACCGGCTCAAAAAGCATGGAAAACTTTAATATTCAATGGATTGCAACCAAAAGTTAAGCAACTAGATGAATAACAATACTGATCAGACTCAAGCGGCAAGCGCAAAGATACCCACCCTTGAAGTCAATGACTTATATAAGCGCTACGGAACCTTAGAGGTTCTTAAAGGCATTTCCTTAACAGCAAATGAGGGCGATGTGATTTCCATCATTGGCTCAAGCGGGTCTGGAAAGTCCACCTTTTTGCGCTGTTTAAACCTTCTCGAAAAACCCTCGCAAGGCAGTATCGCCCTTAAAGGCGAACAACTTGAACTGATAAAAACGTCAGATGGCCAACTGGAAGCACGCAAGCGCCGCCAACTTGAGTCGATGCGTGCACGAATTGGGTTTGTTTTCCAAAACTTTAATTTATGGCCCCACCTCACGATTCTAGAGAACATTCTTTTGGCGCAGGTTGTCGTTAAAGGACGATCTAAAGCTGAAGCACGTGAGCGCGCTGAAGCCCTACTCGAAAAAGTGGGCTTGGCAGGCAAAGCCAGAGCCTATCCAGGCCATTTGTCTGGCGGTCAACAACAACGCATTGCGATTGCGCGCACTCTTGCCATGGACCCTGAGGTACTTTTATTCGACGAGCCCACTTCGGCACTCGATCCGGAATTGGTCAACGAAGTGCTCGGCGTGATGCAGGCACTGGCTGAAGAAGGTCGCACCATGCTGATTGTCACGCATGAGATGCGCTTCGCTCGCGATGTTTCAAGTCAGGTGATGTTTTTACACCAAGGCCGTGTTGAAGAGTTTGGCCCACCTTCTCAGGTCTTTACTCAACCCAATTCGGATCGTTGCAAAGCATTTTTGTCTAGCCATTTATAAGACTTTAGGCTTTACTGCTTAAGTGCACAACTGCGGCGATTGATCTGAACATCAGACTCAACCTGAAAATGAAGGAAACGAACCATGCAAAAAACGAAACGTTTTGCGATGTCTTTGGCGCTTGTTGCATCGTCTGCTTTGATGGCGACATCTGTAACAGCCGATACGATTCGAATTGCCACTGAGGGCGCTTATGCACCCTTTAACTTTATAGACAGCAGCGGCCAACCCGGCGGCTTTGATGTTGAGATTGCAAATGCTCTGTGCGAGCAGATGCAAGCCACCTGTGAAATTGTGACTCAAGACTGGGATGGCATTATTCCAGGCTTAAGAGCACGCCGCTACGATGCCATCATTGCCTCTATGTCGATTACCGAAGAACGTGAGCGTGTTGTCGCCTTTACCGAGCCTTACTATTCAAACGTATTGGCGTTTGTAGGCCCTAAAGGCACTGAAATGCCAACCGATGCTGACAGCCTAAAAGGTAAAACCCTAGGCGCTCAGCGTGCAACGATTGCAGGGCAGTATCTAGAGGACACGCTCGGCAGCGTGGTGAATGTTCGCTTGTATGATACCCAAGACAATGCCTATCTGGACTTGGCTTCCGGCCGCTTAGATGGAATGGTGTCAGACAAATTCCCAGCCTATGATTGGTTAACATCTGAAGCGGGAAGCGCGTTTGAGTTTAAGGGCGAAGACATCGATATCGACGACAAAATTGGTATTGCCGTTCGCCAAAATGACACCGAATTAAAAGAGCGTTTTAATGCGGCCATTCAGGCGATTGTTGAAAATGGTACCTATGCTGAAATCAACGCAAAGTATTTCCCTTTCTCTATTTATTGATCGAACAGGATAGGCCTGAGCGAGTTGTGATGTCTTAAACGGCATCACAACCCTCGCCAATTCGCATTGTGAGTATTGCATGGATCTTCATGGTTTTGGTCACCTGCTTCTAGCAGGCACTTGGATCACTTTAAAACTGGCATTTACCAGTCTTTTTTTTGGATTAATTCTTGGCTTATTAGGTGCGGCGGCTAAGTTGTCCCCTATCCGAATTTTACGCTGGATTGCAACCACCTATACCACGTTAATTCGCGGCATTCCTGAGCTATTGTTGGTGCTGATTATTTATTTTGGCACCACCGAAATTCTGCTGCGTATGTTTGATAAATATATAGAAATCAGTGCTTTTGCTGCAGGTGTTACAGCACTTTCTATCGCATTTGGTGCCTATGCCACTGAAGTCTTCAGAAGCGCCCTACAAGAAATCCCTAAGGGCCAGCGCGAGTCTGCCATGGCCATTGGCATGACGCGCTGGCAAACCTTCAGCCGTATTTTATTGCCACAGCTTTGGCGTGTGGCACTACCCGGACTTGGCAACCTGTTTCTGGTGCTGTTAAAAGACACAGCACTGGTGTCGGTGATTGGCTTAGATGATTTAATGCGCCAGGCTTACGTTGCAGCTGGTTTTACTAAACTACCCTTTACCTTTTATTTGATGGCTGCACTGATTTATTTATTGCTGACAATTATCAGCATGCAAGTGATTCGTTTGCTTGAGAAGCGTGCCAACCGCCCATGGCAAGGAGCTCGCTCATGAGTGATTTAATTATTCAACTGTCGCAATGGCTACTGACCCTAACGCAAGGGGCTGAGCCATGGGATTCCTACGCTCGTTACTTGCCACGCTTAATGGATGGTGTATGGATTACGCTGCAATTAGTGCTGCTCAGTGGGGTAATCGGCTTTTTGATGGCGGTTCCTTTGGCGCTCATGCGCATTTCCAAGAACCCTTGGCTTTGGGTCTTCCCCTATTGCTACATTTTCTTTTTCCGTGGCACACCCTTACTGGTGCAAATTTTCTTGGTCTATTACGGCTTGTCTCAATTCGAGAGCCTGCGTAACTTAGGCTGGATATGGACCGATGTGCTCTCCCAACCCTATTGGTGCGCGATCATTGCGTTTAGTTTGAACACATCTGCTTATATCGCTGAACTCTTCCGCGGCGCAATTCAAGCGGTGCCTAAAGGTGAAACCGAAGCAGCTCAGGCATTAGGCATGAGCCAGCGCCAACAGTATCAACACGTCATCCTACCGCGTGCGTTTGGGATCATCTTACCTGCTTATGGTAATGAGGTGATTCTCATGCTGAAAGGCAGCGCACTTGCATCGACGATCACGCTGCTCGATTTAATGGGCGCCACTCGAGGGGCAATCTCTCGTACCTATCTGAGCCTTGAGTTTTTCGTATTGGCGGGTTTTATTTATTTGATTTTGACGGCGGTGCTAATTGGCTTTTTCAGACTTCTCGAGAATCTATTCAACGCACATCAACGCGCCCAGGATATGAAAATCAATAATTTAGATCCACAAATTAAAGATAAACATTTAGAAGACAGTGTGCGTTGATTGAGGGAGCAAAGGAATGCGAACCCAGACATATGCTTGACATATGCCTTTTGCCACCTATACTCGAAACATCAGGCATAGAAGACAAAGGTGGCGATCATGAAAACAGTTTCTATTTTCAAAAATGGCAAAAATCAGGCAGTTCGCTTACCGAAGGAAATGCAGTTTGAGGGAGTTAGCGAACTAGAAATAACCAAGTACGGTGACGTTATTACGTTACGCCCTACTCGTCCAGACTGGTTATCCTTTAAAGATGTTGAGAAGTCTGATAAAGACTTTTTAACCGAGCGTGAAAGCATAATACTAGACGAAGGCCGTTTTAATTTTGATTATTAACACTACTTATATGCTCGACACCTGCATATGCTCATACATTATGCGAGAGCATCCTATTTCTGTTCTTGAACGATTACAATCAATCGCTTCACATCAACATAGGATTGTTATTTCCGCAATCACTTATCAAGAGATGCTATTTGGTTTGTTAGGCAAAAAAGCACTTCCCAAACATGCAATTCTTGTCAATGAATTTCTAAAACGTCTTGACGACGTACTTCCATGGGATAAAGACGCTGTCGAAGCAACAACAGAGGTCAAAAAATCCTTGATCGCCCTAGGTACCCCTATCGGCAATAATGATACAGCCATTGCCGGACATGCCATCTCAGCGCACTGCATCCTAGTCACTTACAATACTCGAGAATTTAATAGAGTTTCTGGGCTTGTAGTTGAAGACTGGGTTGGTAGCTAGGCGACCCTCTTTTAATCCAATCACGACTGTTTGCTCGTATACAAAGTTAAATGTGCATTAAACTATTGAGGTCATCATGGCGACTAGTTGGGTTTTAGGTTCTGGTGGAATTGGGTTAGCCGTTGCTCAAGCGCTTTCAAACCAAGGTGATGAAGTACATTTATTGAGTCGTCGTCATGTTGAAGATAATTTTTCCACGTATCAATTGGCTGGCTGGCATTGGGCGTCTATCCAAGCCAGCTTAAAGACCCTTCCGCAGCCCGACAAGATTATTATTGCCACCGGAATGCTCTGGACCGATGAACACCCTCCCGAAAAGCGCCTTGAAGATCTGAATGAGTCGCGCTTTTTAGAGGCATTTACAGCCAATACACTGATTACGGCGGCTGTTATAGAGTACCTTACAGAACGAATGAAGCGTAACACGCCGTTAAAGCTGTTAACGGTATCCGCTAAGGTGGGCAGTATTAGTGATAATAAGCTGGGGGGATGGTATGCCTATCGTGTCAGCAAAGCGGCGCTAAATATGTTGGTGAAAACCACTGCAATTGAATGGCAACGTCGCTACCCTATGTCAGCGATTGCGTCCTATCATCCTGGAACAACCGACTCAACACTGTCTCAACCCTTTCAGGCGCGACTGCCCGAGGGGCAACTCAAAACACCTCAAGACGCTGCAGCCTGTTTAATCAGCGTACTAGACAAGCAGGTCACTCCTGAGCAATCTGGACGCTTCTGGCATTGGGACGGGTCTGAAATTAGCTGGTAGATGAACAATACCGACCCCAATAAAAGAGATTAACGGCAGCCTTTGCTTCTAAAACTCCGTCATAATCTGCGTCGTATACACAGGTGTTGTGTGAGGCAGTTTTGCAAACACATCTGAGTAATGGGCCTGCACTCGACCTAAATTCACCAGGCTCATTCCGCTCGAAAAACCAAACCAGACAAAAAGCCCGTTAAGGTCACGGAACATTGGCGGTAAATAATCAGGCGCAGAGATCACGCCTTCTAAATAGCGCTCATAGAGTATGGGCAAGTCATCGAGTGTGACTTTGCCAACAAACATCATCGGCAGAATTTCGGGAACGCCCGATTCAATCGCACTTTTGATAAAGTTAACGTTTTCGACAAAGCCTTTAATGTAAGAGAGATCCTTGGTAAAAACAGAGCCTCCCTCGACGCACCCCCCTCGAAATACACGCTGGGTAACGCGATAGCTGTCATGCTCGGACAAGCCTTTATCAATGAAATGCCGATACACTTCGACAAAGTCCGCACCGTCTTCTGCCAGACTAATGGCCACGACTCGGTCACTCACTCGGCGTGCACGTTGCGGAAAAGAGCTAAAGGTCAGCGTTTCCATAAGAACCGCTAAGCCTTCTTGATGTGCTGTAATACGGGGCGACCCCACACCCAGCCAAGTGGCATAGGGCTGGCGGCGACCGTTTAGTGTCGTGCCTACGTGCACCCAACCTTCGTGAACTTCCAACACCTGCAGATCCAATTCGGAGAAATACGCACGCTCATTCAGCTTAATAACATCCCCACCTGCCGCGGCATCGGACACAATACCATTGGACAACTGAACACGAATATCACCTTCGTTAAAATAAGCATTCAATTTAGCCGATAACATCTCGACAGCTTTTTCGGCTGGAATATCATTGCCATACGGACGCTTTAGATGCTCAGCTGCGGGCGATGAAAAGGTCCGACACAAGCGCTCGCTCAGTTCAAGCAAGGTTTTTTTATCACCACGCATCTTATCCGTCGCAGAACCATACAGCGCTTGGCTGCAAAGACCAAACGCCTTGGTGCCACGTCCTTGCAGCATATCGATTACCAACAAGTACTGCTCGATATTTTGCAATAAGATGCGCCCTAGCCCATCTGTACCGCCCAGCAGTCGGCAGATATCGGATCTAAGCGCTTTTAATTCACTCCGAACCAGATCTGGTACAAAACGTAAGGCTTGCTGCTCATAAAATGCCTGATTGATGTTGGGTAAGGCTTTGCCTCTTCCCTCTAAGAACTCAGTTTGCACCTGAGCTGGCCATTTAATAGCATCTAGAATCATGATAGGTTTTTGGATCGCTACCAGACGATCGGATAGCTGACGCAGATGCTCAAGATACATTCGGATAACGCCTCATAATCACCCATAATAACGGCAGCCCAAGAAGCGCAATAACCGCACAGAGCGTAAAGAATAGGGTCCAATCGCCATCCAAGGCATCGACCATAATACCGCTAGACGCCGAGAACCAAATGCGAGCCAGGTTGGCCAAAGATGCCAGCAATGCGTATTGCGTCGCGGTATAGGCACTGTTGCACAGGGAGGATAAGTAGGCAACCAAGGCCACAGTTACCAGCCCTGTTGTAAAGTTATCGGATGCAACGGCAAAAATAAACACGCCCGTTGATTGGCCAGAAGCCGCCAACCAAGAATACGTCAGGTTAGTGGCTGCAGTGGAAAAGCCCGCCAAAAACAAGGCACGCAATATACCAATACGCGCCACGAGAATCCCGCCGATAACGATTCCTATCAGGTTGGCTGTTAAGCCGTATACCTTGGCGACTTCAGCGATTTCGGGTAGAGAAAAACCAAGCTCGCGATAAAAAACACCAGACATGCGACCCAATAAGGCATCACCTAGCTTGAAGATAAAAATGAAAACAAGGATCAGCACCCAGCCTTCCCGTTTCGTAAACTCCATTAAGGGCGCTAACAAAGTGACGTATAGCCACCCTATCACTCTGCGCGGCAGCGTCGGCAAAGCAGACCAGCGCTCTAAGTGCGCCAAAGCACGTGCTTCTTCTGCCCGCGTTTCATCTGTAACATAGATTTTAGGCTCAGGGCTGAGCAGCACGGCCATAATGCCCACCAACACCATGCATCCGAGGAGCAAGTAAGCAACATTCCAACCTAGAGTGTGCGCTAAATACAGGCCACCCGCACCGCCGATGAGCGTTCCACCTAAATGCCACCCCCAAATACCCGCTGCCGAGCCACTGCCGTACTGATGAGTATCAAGAATTTCGATTCGATAGGCATCAATAACAATATCTTGAGTGGCCGACATGAAGGTCACGCCCAGCACTGCCACAGCCATCATAAAGAGGCCATCAGCCGGGTTAAACAATGATAAATACAAGATGGCAAACATTAAGCCAACTTGTGAGACCAACGCCCAGCTTCGCCGCCGACCAAAGCGCGCGGTAAGATAGGGAATCCGCAAGCGATCAAGCAAAGGCGCCCATAAAAAGTTGATCGCATAGGGCGTGGCTGCTAGCGCAAACAGACCAATATCGGAGCGGCTAACCCCTTCATCGCGCAGCCAAATAGATAAATTCGAAAAGACAAGCGGGGCTGGCAAGCCACTTGAAAAGCCGAGCGCCAGCAAGGTGATCATGCGCTTATCGCGGTAAGGGGCAAACCAAGCGGTTAAGATGTTGATCAGATTAATCGTATCGCTCCTTGAGTGAGTATCGATGAAAAATGTTAAAGCATTCCATGGTGTGAATAGTACACGGATTCTCAGGGTTAACTCTACAGGAGTTCGTCTAGGTAAGACTATTATAACAATTGGATGAGGCCCAAGGCATTGCTGCCCCGGGCTTGGTAGTAAAGACTAGACGAACTCAGGTTTTTTCTTCATTGGCTAAGAAAAACCACGTATCCAGAACGGAATCCGGATTCAACGAGACGCTATCAATCCCTTTTTCCATCAACCAACGCGCCAAATCTGGATGATCAGACGGGCCTTGCCCACAAATACCTATGTATTTATTGGCTTTATGACAGGCATTAATGGCCATTTCGAGCAGAATCTTGACCGCTTCATTGCGCTCATCAAACAAGTGCGCAACGATACCCGAGTCACGATCCAACCCAAGCGTGAGCTGAGTGAGGTCGTTGGAGCCAATTGAAAAGCCATCGAAGTACTCAAGAAATTGATCGGCTAACAAAGCGTTAGACGGAATTTCACACATCATGATCACACGCAGGTCATTATCACCGCGCTTTAATCCATTTTCAGCCAGCAACTCAACGACATGGCGCGCCTCGCCTACGGTGCGGACAAAAGGCACCATGATTTCGACGTTGGTCAATTTCATTTCATCACGAACGCGCTTAAGGGCACGGCACTCCAACTCGAAACAATCTTGGAAGCTTTCAGAGATATAACGTGCGGCCCCTCGAAACCCGAGCATCGGGTTTTCTTCAGCGGGTTCGTAACGATCACCACCAATCAGATGGCCATACTCGTTGGATTTGAAATCAGACATACGTACTATGACTTTGCGCGGGTAAAATGCCGCCGCCAGTGTGGAAATTCCTTCCACGAGTTTATCAACGTAGAAATCGACAGGTGATGCATAGCCTGCAATTCGACGCGAGATAATTTGGCGAGTGTCGCGGCTTTGCTGATCAAAATTCAGCAGGGCTTTCGGGTGCACTCCGATCATTCGGTTAATGATAAATTCCAATCTGGCCAACCCAACACCGGCATTAGGCAAGGATTGAAAGTCAAAGGCACGATCAGGATTACCAACATTCATCATAATGCTGAATGGAAGCGCTGGCATGGATTGAACGCTGTTTGTTTGATGTTCGAACGCCAAACGCCCTTCGTAGGCACGCCCAGTATCGCCCTCGGCACAGGATACTGTAACCCACTGATCATTGTGTAAACGCTCGGTGGCATCGCCACAGCCAACGATGGCCGGAATCCCCAGCTCACGTGCGATAATCGCGGCATGACAGGTACGCCCACCGCGATTGGTCACGATCGCCGCTGCGCGCTTCATCACGGGTTCCCAATCTGGGTCTGTCATATCGGTAACCAGCACATCACCCGGCTGAACTTCATGCATTTGATCAAGGTGATGCACGATTCGAACCTGGCCTGAGCCGATTCGATGACCAATGGAGCGGCCTTCGATGAGCACTTTTCCCTTTTCTTTAAGAAGATAACGTTCGATCACCGCTTGAGAGTTCTGACTTTTAACGGTTTCAGGACGAGCTTGAACAATGTAAAGCTGACCGTCATCTCCGTCTTTCGCCCATTCGATGTCCATTGGACGACCGTAGTGGTTTTCGATAATCACCGCGAGTTTTGCCAAAGTCTCGACATCGGCATCGTTAATGCAGAATTGATTACGATCTTCGCGAGACACATCAACAGTTTCAACGGAGCTGCCGCCGTCTTCACTGGCATACACCATTTTGATGGCTTTGGTGCCCAGTGTTCGCCTTAAAATAGCCGGAGCACCGAGTTTGAGCGTAGGCTTGTACACGTAGAACTCATCTGGATTCACTGCGCCCTGCACCACTGTTTCGCCAAGGCCATACGCCGCGGTAATAAACACCACGTGTTGGAATCCGGATTCAGTGTCGATGGTAAACATGACACCGGAGGCTCCGGTTTCACTGCGAACCATGCGCTGTATACCAGCAGAAAGTGCCACTTCGCTGTGAACAAAGCCACGATGGACGCGGTAAGAAATCGCGCGGTCATTGTAGAGAGATGCAAACACCTCTTTAATGGACCGTTTAACCTGCGCCAATCCGCGCACGTTAAGGAAAGTTTCTTGTTGACCCGCAAATGAAGCATCGGGTAAATCTTCTGCGGTGGCCGATGATCGAACAGCGACGGCACATTCACGTTCTTGCATCATTTCGGCGTAGGCGGTATCGATGGCCTCTTCAAGTTCTGGTTGAAACGGCGCATCAACTATCCACTGACGTATGGTGCGGCCTGTTTCAGCTAGAGCGCGCGTGTCATTGGTGTCGAGTGAGTCTAGGAGGTTCGCTATTTTTTCGGTGAGTTGGTTAAAGCTAAGAAAATCACGATAGGCATCAGCCGTGGTCGCAAAACCGCCAGGAACCCGTACACCTGCGTCGGTCAGTTGATGAATCATTTCTCCTAAGGAGGCATTTTTACCGCCAACCTTATCTACATCTTGCATGCCAGTTTGTTCAAGGCGAATTACATACGTCTGCAAGGCCCAATCTCCCGTGGTTGAAGGGTATGACACTTAATTGCTATGTTTCGTTGTTATGGAGTCTCACTCATGATCACTGCCATAATGGGTGCTTGAATCACGCCCAAAGAGTGATACTCTTGGCTGCTTTAATATTCTTATAATGTGCTCAGAGATTAAATCATACTGTAGTTACGTTAAAAAATCCCGACCTAGACTGGCTTGTAAATAAACTACAAGCCAGCGCAAAGGGTTAAGGCTTTATTGGAGACTTTTTTTGAATAAACGTTCTGCTTTTTTTATATCGGATGGCACAGGTATTACAGCTGAAACTTTGGGCAACAGCCTATTAACTCAGTTCGATGGCATTCATTTTGAAATGCTCACACTGCCCTATGTGGATACGCTTGAAAAAGCAATCAAAGTGGCTGAGCAAATCGATGCGGCGACTCGTGCCGATGGGGCTGCAGCTATTGTATTCGACACGATTGTGAATCCAGAAATACGTGAGATAATTTCAAAATCTAACGGGTATAAAATTGATGTATTTGAAACCTTCCTAAAGCCCTTAGAACATGAACTGCAATTACATTCGTCCTATTCGGTTGGTAAATCCCATGCCATTAATGAAACGCGTCGCTACAAAGAGCGTATCGCGTCTGTTAACTTTGCACTGGACAATGATGATGGCGGGCGGATTCAACAATATGGAAAAGCAGACGTCATTCTAATTGGGGTTTCTCGCTGCGGTAAGACTCCGACTTGCCTGTACATGGCACTCCAGTTTGGTGTTCGAGCTGCTAACTACCCTCTCACAATTGATGATCTTGAAGCGCCAGGTATTCCCGAGGCGCTCATGGCACATTCGCAAAAACTCTTCGGTTTAACGATTGACCCCTTTCATTTAGCCGCTATTCGCAACGAACGACGCCCCAACAGCCGCTATGCGTCGTTGGAACAATGCGAATTTGAGGTTCGTGAAGTCGAAAAGCGCTTTATCCAGCTGGGTATTCAATCAATTAATACCACGCATTTTTCAGTTGAAGAAATTGCGACTCGGATTATGGCAAATGCAGGGCTAGTCCGGCGTGCCGTCTAGCCATATTGCTACTGGCTCATTCAAGGTTGAGTTTTTTTAGCCGGTAGCGAAGTGTTCTAAATGAAATGCCCAACAAAGCAGCAGCGGCTGTTTTATTGTGCTGAGTTTCATTCAAAGCATGGGTCAGCATTTCGCGTTCGATGGTTTCCAGGTAGGCCTCCAAACCGATTTCCTGCGCACAAGCGAACTCATCACGCCAGTCTGATGACGATTGAGCGTCTCGTGTATGAGACGGTTTGGCTGGCGTTGGTGACATGCGCAAAGACAGGTCTTCGCAGCCAATTTGCTGGCTGTCGCACAGGGTCATGGCCCGCTCTAAAATGTTTTCCAGCTCACGAACATTGCCCGGGAAGTCATGTTGATTCAGTGCCTCGCGAGCGGAGTCAGTTAAGCGCGGGACTGGCACCTCCATTTCCAACGCCAACTGCTTTAAAAAATGGTTAATCAACAGGTCTATGTCGCTGCGACGGTCTCTTAAGCTAGGTAAATGCAGCTGGATAACGTTAATTCGATAAAACAAATCTTCTCGGAACTCACCCTCGGCCACTTTTTTAGCCAAGTCTTTGTGTGTCGCACTGAGAATGCGCACATCAACATGTTCTTCCTGAGCCGCCCCTATTGGTCTGACAGCTTTTTCTTGGATCACGCGCAGCAATTTGACCTGCATATCCAAGGGCAAGTCCGCGACTTCATCCAAAAAGAGGGTTCCGCCTTCAGCGGCTTTGAATAAGCCATCTTTGTGTGCAGTAGCACCCGTAAAACTGCCTTTACGATGCCCAAAGAGTTCACTTTCCATTAAGTCAGCAGGAATAGCACCACAGTTTACTGGGATAAATGGCTTATCGGCTCTTGGCCCTTTAGCATGAATTAGGCGTGCGACCAACTCCTTGCCTGTGCCTGACTCCCCGCTGATATAAACAGGTGCTTGGCTTCTGGCCAGCTTATCAATCATGCGCCTAACCTGCTCAATCTGATCCGACACACCTAAAAGCGGTGGCTGAGAGCAGGCTGGGGATTTTGTTGGTTTTTCCAGATTGAGCCGTAAGGCTGACACCACCAATTCACGCAGCGTTTTAATATCAACAGGCTTATTCAGGAAATCAAATGCACCAGCCTTAAGCGCTTCAATCGCACAACTCATATTTCCATGCGCGGTGATCATGGCGACGGGTAAACTAGGATAGTGCGTCTGAATGTTGCGAATCAGCTCCATACCGCTGCCATCGGGCAAACGCATATCGGTTAAACATAAACGCAGCGAACGATGAGCTTCATCCTTAAGAATTTGATTCGCCTGCTCTAGTGTTTCAGCTAAAAGACACTGAACACCCATTCGAGACAAGGTGATGTCTATTAATTCTAGGATATCGGGTTCATCGTCAACAATTAGCACACAAGGCACAGGCTCGACTGTTTGAGAAACTTTAAATTCGCTTTCTCTGTCTTTCATCTTCACTCCATTTTGACCAAAGCCGTGTTGAACACGACTCGGAAGCAGGTTCCATTATCTTGATCTGAACGATATTGCAACTCGCCCTGATTGGCTTGAGCAAGTTCACGAGAAATATACAAACCTAACCCCGTTCCTTTCGGAGACATGGTAAAAAAAGGCTCAAACAGTCGATCTATATGATCCGGGTCGATCGACGGTCCATTATTATATACATCAATATAACCACGATGTTGAGTTAAATGACCAAAACGAATCAAGACACTGGCCGGATCTTGCGCTTGTAGGGCGTGACGAAACGCATTTTGGCACAGGTTATGTAGAATTTGCCTCAAATGCGCAGGATCAAACCATCCTTCTATTTCTTGCTTTGGTGGCTCCAATGTAAAACTTGGCTCGGCTTCAGGTACTACCTGGTAGAACTCCGACAGAAAATGTGGAAGCCACTCCCGTAAACGCAGATGCTCTGCCTGAACGGAGTCTCGCTTACCCAATTGCAAAACATCTTCGACTATTCGGTTGATGCGGCGCGTTTGCTGCTCTACGATTTCGGTCAGCCTTAAATCTTGTGCCGATAAATCGGGGGACTCTTTGAGTAAGGCATTTGCATGACTAATGGCACTGAGCGGGTTGCGGACTTCATGCGCAATCCCTGCGGTTAAACGCCCAAGAGCTGCGAGCTTTATCTGCTGTGACTGTTGTGCTAATGCATTTGCATCTTCTAAGATCAGCAAATGATTTTGTCCATCCTCTTCCTGAAAGGCATCCAGCCGGACAACCTGCATCAATAGAGATTCCACCCCATTGTTGATCAGTAATTTATTGTTTTTTGGCTGAGTACGCTGAAAACGCAAGAAATGCACATTTAATTCTGGGCTAAAATACTGAAGATGAATCGGCGTTTGCTGATGATGTGCGCCCAATAATTGGCGAGCAGCCCAATTCGTGAGCACAACTTGGCGCTGGCTGTCGATCAAGACAACGCCTGTGGTCATTTTTTGAATGACCATCTCGGCGAGTTTAGACATGTTTTTTAAATCGATGCCGCGCTGGTGGGCTAACTGCTCATTCTCTCTGGCCCGATTCGCCAAAACACTCGCTAGAATAGCCGTTACGAATAAGGTTAGCCCTAGCAACCCTGCCATAGAAAAATTAACACGGTCTCCCATACCGAAAGCAACATTATACATTTGCTCAGCCAACACAGCGATGGAGGCTAAGGCCGCAAAGAAACCGGAGATTCTTCCTGCCGAAATCATACTGGTATTGGCTATGCTGATCACCAGCAACATTCCCACACCACTACTGACTCCGCCACTGGAGTGCATCCATGCAATGATGGTTAAGATATCGATCAAGGTTAACGCATAGGCCTGCCACAAATAATGGGGCCGCCGATGCAGTAAAGGATATAAAGATGCAATCGAAATACAGAGGTAGGCTAAACTGCTGTAATAAAACACATCGGGATTCGATGATGCGAGGGGCATTGGCTGCATGCCTGACACCATCAATACAACAAACCCCGCTGCCAAAAAAATACGGTACAGAGTCAGTAGCAGTAGAAGTCGCCAAGCGCGATTCATCTCATCCATTGTCTAATCTTTGCCCTATCCTTTAGAAAAAAATGAAGAAAGCTGAAGCTGAACAGAATGTATCAATTGATATGTTTGATAAACTGTGCTTTTATTGCCTGAATTCAAATATATAGTAGATTAGCGTGGGAGACAGAGTGGTACAAGTGGTTCAGCCGCTCAGCGGACTGGCAAAACGATTGGTAATGGATGGAATATTTACGGCAGAGGTTGCCACCGATGCGTTGAATAAATCCAGACAAGAGAACCTTCCATTTGTCAGCTATATCATCAAAAACCGTTTAGTCAGTGCTCAATGCGCTGCTACAGCTGCTGCCGAAGAGTTTGGCTTGCCACTTTTCGATCTAGACGCTATTCCAACAGCCAACTTACCTAAGGACGTTGTTTCCGATAAATTATTGAGCCGACATCGTGTTCTGCCTTTGATGCGGCGTGATAATCGCTTGTTTCTTGCTGTCGCTGATCCAACCAATATACAAGGCGTTGACGAGATCAAGTTTCAAACCGGCATTACCACTGAGGTGGTGATCGTCGAAGAGGACAAGCTCAACAATGCACTTGATGCTTTCCTTGATCAACAGCAATCGGACTCGCTAGGCGACCTTGATGATGCTGATCTTGATAATATCGATCTACAAGAAACATCAGGTAAAAAGGAAGAGGAACCCTCGGCAGAGGATGCGGCAAGTGAAGCGCCCATTGTACGCTTCATTAACAAAGTGCTGATGGATGCAATCAAAACAGGCGCGTCCGATATACACTTTGAACCCTATGAAAAAATGTACCGGGTTCGTTGCCGTATAGATGGTATTTTGCAAGAAGTACATCGCCCACCCTTGAACCTGTCGACCCGCTTGGCCGCTCGTCTTAAAGTTATGTCGCAAATGGACATTTCTGAAAAGCGCGTACCTCAGGACGGGCGCATCAAAATGAAAATTTCGAAGACACGTTCTATCGATTTTCGTGTCAACTCCCTGCCAACGCTTTGGGGAGAGAAAATTGTACTGCGTATTCTTGATCCTTCCAGTGCAAAAATCGGGGTTGAAGGCTTAGGCTTTGAGCCCATCCAGCAAGACATCTACTTAAAAACCTTGCAACAACCGCAAGGCATGATTCTTGTTACAGGGCCTACTGGATCGGGTAAAACCGTCACGCTGTATACCGGCTTAAATATCCTGAACACGTCTGAGCGAAATATTTCAACGGCTGAAGACCCGGTTGAGATTAACCTTGACGGCATCAACCAGGTGCACGTTAACACCAAGGTTGGCCTAACCTTCGCTGAAGCCTTGCGCTCTTTCCTGCGTCAAGACCCTGATGTGGTCATGGTGGGTGAGATTCGAGACCTTGAAACAGCCGAAATCGCCATTAAAGCGGCCCAAACAGGCCACATGGTACTGTCAACACTGCATACGAACAGCGCCCCTGAAACTTTAACACGCTTAAGAAACATGGGGGTTCCGGCATTTAACGTTGCAACGTCTGTCAGTTTAATTATTGCTCAACGACTTGCACGAAGGCTTTGCGAATCCTGCAAAAAACCGTTAACGTTACCTCATGCCACACTTCGTGAAGAAGGTTTCACTGAAGAACAGATCCCCGACCTCAATCTTTTTGAGGCAGACCCAGAAGGCTGCTCAAAATGCAATCGTGGATATAAAGGTCGAGTGGGCGTTTACGAAATGTTGGCGATGTCGACTGAAATCGCACAGTGCATTATGGAGAATGGGAACTCTCTTGATATACTGAAGGTGGCTCGCAAACAAGGATTCCACACCTTGAGAGAATCAGGGTTGATCAAAGTAGCCAGAGGCCTAACCAGCCTTGAAGAGATGAACCGCGTAATTAAGACCTGATAAGGGATTGAAAACAGATGGCACAAGCAGCAAAGGAAAAGAAAAAGTTTACCTTCAACTGGGAAGGCAAAGACCGTAGCGGCAATAAAAGCAAAGGGAAGATCGATGCTGAAAACGTTGCAGCCGCTAAAGCACTTTTACGAAAACAGGGAATAAATCCACAAAAAGTGGGCAAGCAAGCCTCCATATCTTTTTTTGGCAACAAGAACAAACCCATTAAGCCACTTGATATCGCTTTTTTCACTCGCCAAATGGCGACCATGATGAAGTCCGGCGTTCCGTTACTGCAAGGTTTAGAGATAGTTGCGAACGGTTCGGAAAAAGTGAAGCTAAAAGAAATGATCTATGCCATTCGCAATGATGTGAATGGAGGCGCAGACTTTTCTTCAGCACTCGCCAACCACCCTAAATATTTTGATGACCTAACCTGTTCGTTGGTCAGAGCGGGTGAACAATCCGGTGCACTGGAAACAATGCTGGATCGTATTGCATCCTACAAAGAAAAAATTGAATCACTGAAAGCAAAAATCAAAAAAGCGATGACCTACCCTGCTGCCGTTGTTGCGGTCGGCATTATCGTTTCGGCCATTTTGCTCGTCAAAGTTGTGCCTCAGTTCCAGGATATCTTTAGAGGTTTTGGTGCTGACTTACCTGCATTCACTCTGTTTGTTATTGCTTTATCCGAATTGGCACAAAAATACTGGTTTTTAGCCCTAATAGGGTTTGTTGCAGCCGGCTTTGGATTTACCAAATTACTCGAAAAATCGCAGAAATTTTCTGATGCGGTAGACCGCTTTGTTTTAAAGATTCCTATCCTCGGCCCAATTCTTTTTAAAGCAGCGATTGCTCGATTCACTCGAACCTTATCGACCACGTTTGCTGCAGGCGTACCCTTGGTTGCCGCTTTGGATTCAGCAGCAGGCGCAGCTGGCAACGTCGTTTTCAGAACTGCAATAATTCAGATTCGTAACGGTGTTTCAACGGGGCAATCTTTGCAAAATGCAACGGTCATCACGGGTATTTTCCCTCCCATGGTGACACAAATGATTGCAATTGGTGAAGAAGCGGGCTCTTTAGATACCATGCTGGATAAAATCGCTTCTTTTTATGAAGAGGAAGTCGATAACGCGGTAGACAACCTATCCAGCCTTCTTGAACCACTGATCATGGTTGTTTTGGGTACCCTTGTGGGTGGCTTGGTTATTGCGATGTATCTACCAATCTTCCAGCTGGGTAACGTGGTCTAACCAAAACATGATATTGTTCGAACTTTTCCCAGCATATACAGCATCGGCAGCTATAGTTGCCTTTGCTTTATCCTTATTGGTTGGCAGTTTTTTAAATGTCATTATTTATCGCCTCCCCGTCATGATGGAGCGTGAGTGGCAAGAGGCGGTGCAATCAGCCAATCAGCCAGATGTTACACCCGACACAAGCACATTCAATCTCGCTCACCCCCGCTCTCGCTGCCAAGAATGTGGACATCTGATTCGTTGGTTTGAAAACATTCCCGTTGTGAGCTGGCTATTTCTTAAAGGAAAATGCAGCCAATGCGGAACGTCCATTTCAACTCGCTACCCCTTGATTGAGTTTTTTTCAGCCTGTGTCGGAGGCTTTATCGGCTGGCAGTTTGGCTTTACCACCCTAGGACTGGCATTGCTCGTCTTTACTTGGGCGCTTATTGCCTTAACCTTTATTGATATTGATCATCAGCTACTACCCGATGCTATTACTCTGCCACTGCTCTGGCTTGGCCTTTTACTGAATAGCTTTGAGCTGATTACAACACTTGAGGATGCTGTTTGGGGTGCAATGCTGGGTTATTTGTCTTTATGGTCTGTTTATTGGCTTTTTAAGCTGGCTACAGGCAAAGAAGGCATGGGGTTTGGCGACTTTAAGCTACTTGCAGCGATTGGCGCTTGGGGCGGTGTACTCACCCTGCCTATGACCATTTTGTTTTCGTCGGTGGCAGGCGTTCTGTTTGCGATGGTTATGATGGCAATTGGCAAGCAACAAGCCAACAATCCCATGCCATTTGGTCCTTATCTAGCCATAGCAGGTTGGTGTGCCATTTTATGGGGCGGTCCCATTCTGTCTTGGTACTTATAATAGTACCGTGGCAGCTAATAATAAGGCACCAAACCTATCTTCCTAAACCAGAAACGGGACATCAACCCGCTTCTGGCAACACTGACCCACTGCGCAATACGTTGATATTGACCCAGCTTCCCACATCATAGCAATGATGGCTCGGCGTGATCACACAATATTGATAACCATCTTGCTCTAACGTGTAGAAATAATCATGACCTCTAAATTCTCGCGCAACGATACGTGCGGCGGCATCACAACTTGGTGCTGGGCTTAAATGAAGGTCTTCGGGGCGCAAGGATAATTTAACTTCACCCGTTGCAACTCCATCGGCAATCAACACCTCACCCAAAGGCGTCTTGACCCGCCCGCCATCTGCATTGCCAACCAGTAAATTCGTATGCCCAAGAAAACGTGCAACAAAGGCATTGGCCGGATTTTGATACACATGCTGAGGCGTTCCAATTTGAGCTAAGCGCCCTTTCTGCATGACACCGACTGTGTCAGCAAAGGTTAAGGCTTCCGCTTGATCATGCGTTACCAAGATAACCGTTGTCTCTGCACGCTTGAAGAGCGCCCGCATTTCATTGCGGGTTGACTCTCTTAATGACGCATCCAGGTTTGAAAAAGGTTCATCCAGCAAAACCAAATCCGGCTCGGCAGCCAAAGTCCTTGCCAAAGCAACGCGCTGCTGCTGTCCACCGGAAAGTTCATGTGGATAGCGCACCCTCAGCTCAGCTAAACCCATTAAATCCAGCCAATATTCGGCTTTTTCAGGGCGCTGAGACTTAGGAACTTCACGCATAGCAAACATCACATTTTGCTCAATCGTCATATGCGGAAAAAGCGCGTAGTCTTGAAACACGATCCCTATTTTTCGCTGCTGGGGCGACAAGTGAGTAACATCACGCCCATGCAAAAAAATGCGTCCTGAATCCACTGGCTCAAAACCGGCAATCATTCTAAGCGTCGTCGTTTTACCGCAACCACTTGGGCCTAGTAGGGCCAAGATTTCCCCTTTGTGAAGCGTGAAAGACAAATCTTCAACCGCATAGGCATCATTCGCGCGGTATCGCTTACAAAGGTGGTCAACCTGAATCTGCTCTGGACGACTGTCTAAATTAGGGTCTTCAATCTGAATACCATCAACAACTGTTTGACGACTGTTCATCGGCTCCCCTTAATTTTTTCACGGTTAAGCACCATACCCACGGATAAACTGGAAAAGATCACAATTGCTGCCGCAAAGGGTGCTGCTTCTGCCATCATTCCTTCCGATGTCCTCGAAAAGACCGTGACCGCCAGCGTACTGTAGCCAGTAGGTGCAAGTAAAAAGGTGATCGGCAACTCTTTCATGCAGAATAGAAACACGAGTGCAAGCGCCGCCAAGATTCCACGCCGTAAGCGAGGAAACATAACATGGTAAAACGTAGCTGCTGGGCTGTATCCAAGCGCATAAGCCGCTTCTTCTGTGTTGGCACGCGTTTGCATAATGGCACTGCGAATAGGCCCCATCGCTAATGCCAGCGTTGCCAGTGTCCAAGTCACAATCAAAAGCCCGAGCGTTTGATAAAAGAAATAAGCCGTTTGCAGCGAGAAGAAAACCATGGCCAATGCCAAGGTTAACGGCGGCAGCGCGTAACCAATATAAGTAGAGCGCTCAATCATGCTCGTTAAACGAGAGGGATAGCGAACAGATAAGTAGCAAATAGGCAACGCCAAGGCTGCCGCTAAAATCGCTGCAGGTGCCGCTGCCGTGGCAGAACGTAGAAACGTCCAAGGCACTTGCCAAAAAATACTGATATCTGGCGGAGCAATTAACAACCAATAAGACAGCATAGCCACTGGTAAACCAATGGACGTACCTAACACTCCAACAATGTAAAGCCAGGCAATCGGTGAAGCTTTACCTAGCTCAAACAGACGAGCAGGACGGGTAACACCGCTGCCCACACTGGCCAGGCGCTTACGCTTTAAGATCAACGCTTCCACCACCAAAAATGAAGCAGCAAGCGCCAATAGCATAATGGAAAGCCATGCGGCATAAATTCGGTCAAAAGCCCCTGAGTACTGTGTGAAAATAGCGTAACTAAACGCCTCATACCGCATTAAAGCAACGGCACCAAAATCACCTAATACATACAAACCCACCACCATATAACCGGCCAACAGAGCAGGCAGAAGGTGCGGTAATATTATTTTCAGAAACACCATCGATTTTGAATAGCCTAAACTTTGCGCACTCTCTTCGAGGCTTGAATCCAATCCTAATAAAGCAGCTCTTACGTTCAAAAAGATGTAAGGGAAAGTGTAGAGCGACAAGGCCCAGACGGCACCCCAGTAACCAGAGATATTATTAACGCGAATGCCAAAAAGCTGGTTTAAAACGCCCATGTTGCCACCCACCCCTAAAAGGGCATAGGCCATCACATATCCCGGAACAGCTAAAGGCACAACGGCTAGAATGGTTAACAAACGCTTAGCTGCAATATCTGTGCGCGTGACCAACCAAGCCAAAGGCAGTGAAAGAAAGGTGCAAATAAGCAAAACACCTCCAGTTAAGGAAAGTGTGTTAAGCAGCAGTTGAAAGTTTCGCGGCCGAAACACTAACTCAAGCAGTTGATCAGGCTGAGCCTGCCCAGCTCGCAAAAAGAGATAAACAAGTGGAATCAGCATGCATAGCGCGACCAATAAAGCCGGAATCAGAATATAGAGAGGCGGTCGTTTGACTGACACTAACAGCTCTGATACATCAACGGACTTTACGACTCTACTACTCATTAGGTCTCACTATTGTTAGATATGACACGGCATTTATGTACGAAATCACGGGTATTTAAAAACAGCAAAAGCCAATGTTACAAGTAACACTGGCTTTTGTCCTGTTCAAACAAAACGCCGTCATGAGCAACGCTTTGCTTTTTAAGTATATTTACAGCAATTCAGCATCACGCAGAAGCTTTAATGTACCTTCTAGATCAGCTAACTGATCCAGATCAATTTCAGGCGCCACTTTAAGCATCTCATCAAGGTCACCCAATACCGCATTCGGGATAATGCCCTCAACAACTGGGTACTCATTCACAAAAGATGTGAAGTACTGTTGTGCTGCAGGCGTTAACATGTATTCAACGAATGCGTTCGCTACGTCTTGGTTTTTGCTGCTCTTCAGTACTGCAACACCTGCAACGTTCATCAAGTTTCCGATGTCGCCTTCAGCAAAATAGGTCTGCTTTACAGGATACTCACTGTTGGCAGCAACAAAACGGGGTAAATAGTAATTATTTACCAACGCAAAGTCTATCTCGCCATCACCAACAGCTTGTACTTGAGTGGTATTATTACGATAAATTTTCGGTTCATTGGCTTTCATGTCTTTTAACCAAGCCAACGTCACTTCATCGCCGTGCTTAACTCGCATGCCCGTTACAAATGACTGAAAACCACCGTTTGTTGGGGCTAGGCCAAAACGACCTTTAAACTTTTCGTCCGTTAAGTCGAATACAGATGCTGGAATATCCTCTGCAGATGCGCGCTCAGTAGAGTAAACAATAACGCGTGAACGACCACTGGCTGCAACCCATTGCCCCGTTTTACTGGTGAATATGGCTGGTAAATCTTTGTAGACACTCTCAGGCAGTGTTGCTAACAAGCCTGCATTCGCGAGCGCACCCATTGCACCTGCATCTTGACCCCAGTAAACATCAGCTGGTGAGCGATCGCCTTCTTCTTGAATCAGCACCGCTAATTGAGCTGTATCACCGTAACGCACATTAACTTTATTACCTGTTTGCTTTTCGAACTGATCGATGATCGGCTGAACCAGCGCTTCACCCCGGCCAGAATAGACTGTCAGACTCGCCGCAGAGGCCAGTGGAGCAATGACAAGGGATCCAAGCAGTGCGATACCCGTGAGCAGTTTCTTTTGCATAAGAGATAACCTTTATTAGCTTTCAAGTGAGTTGACGTTAAGCGATTGGCAATACACACCAGTGGCATAACCTTAAACACAATTATTCTCATTTCCTAACAAAAGGTCAATACTAATAAGTATGATTATTATTTGACTTCAATCAACAAACACACCTTTTCCCTATTTAATTGTAAATTGGGCAAGTTTTGTATGTAATGATCCAAAGCCAATGCGCATGAGTAAGCTATCGGAATATTTGAAACGAACTGGATTGCTATCACATCTATGCTCTTAAAACGAATTGTCAATTTTGAAGTCAACTCAGCCGATCTTAACTGGTACCAAGAGCTGGACGATCAGTGGATCATAGCCGTTGCGGATGTTGTTTCGAGTACTGATTTGGCCAGTCGCGGGAAAGATCGTGATATCAATTTTATTGCAGCCGCCGCCGTGGCAGCTGTGAGCCATCTCCTCAAACCCATCACAACCTTACCCATTGTGCAGTTTGGTGGGGATGGCATTATTGCAGCCTGCCCAATTGACTTACAGGCACGCATGACCGATGTCTTAGCCGCTTTGGCCTATTGGGCGCAAGATGCTTTTGGAATTAAGTTACGTGTGGGTGTTGTTCCAGTCAAAGAACTTAAGGTGGCGGGCTTTCCTGTCTATGCCAGCCTGCAGCAAATGGGAACACAGAATGCCTTCGGTTTGTTCTTAGGCAAAGGCATCACCGAAGCAGACCGTTGGATAAAAGATCAACCCGAACGTCAAATTACGCCAAAGGAGGGTAAGTTGTTAGGCTTAGAGAATCTCTCTTGCCGCTGGCAGCCGATTCCAAGCCGACAAGGAAAGATAATTTCGTTGATTGTAGATCCAGTTCATGAAGGGGATATTGGCATTCAACACATACGTGCACTGATGGATCAAATACATCTGTTAATCCAAGAACGCAGGGCCTCCCCCTTGGGCAATGGAGATGATCTCTCTCCCCCATCTCATCCCTCCATACAATCCCTCAAACGAGAACTGACAACCCCTTCAACACAGTCTAAAGCTGTTCGCATTTTAGGGGCCTATTTGGGCTCAGCGTTGCTTTGGTTGGGCTGGAAACTTGGCGGGCGATTTTTATCGATTGATTCTAAGCGCTATCTGAACACACTTGTGATGCACAGTGACTTTCGCAAACAAGCTGGGGGACCCAGAATGGTGCTTGATCTTTCCCTAGAGGAAATAGGCCATCTTCTAGCTTTGCTTGACAAAGGCGAGAGTCGGAACGAAATCGTTTACGGCTATGCCCTCAGCGAGGCGACGTCGCTCACCTGTTTGGTTGAGGATTTTCAAGCGGACGAGCATGTACACTTTGTTGATGGCGACCGGCTCGGTTTTTGGCGTGCCTCTATCATGCTAAAGGAAAAAAAACTGACCCGACGATAAAACAATCAACTCCGCGTTAAGATTCAGTGACATTAACTCAGCCTCGACTTCATCAACATAGTAAGGCTTGATGTGTGAAACGAGAATCCGCTCAGGCATTGCCTCCAAGCAAATTAACAGCTCATTTAACATAGTGGGCGTCATGTGCTTTGATGCGATGGCCAGATCCTGCATGCGATTAGGCATGGCACATTCAATCATAAGGCTGTGAATTGGCCCCATCTGGTTTAAGGTTTTGATGAGCCCCTCATTTAATGTGGTATCGCTGGTAAATACAAATAAACGCCCCCCCTCTGAAACAACTGCATATCCGGTCGTGGGCACCACATGCTCTACGTCAAAAGGCGTAAAAGACAAATCTCCCAACTTGAAACTTTCTTTAGAGTTTAGCGTTGTAAACGCCATGACGGGAGCATCAACAGAGGGTAATTGAGTAAAGTCAGGCCATATTTTCCAATTAAAAATATGCTGATGTAAGCTCTCCAAAACCTGTGATACACCATAGACATTGATGGGCGATTTGAGCAACTCAAACTGATTATCGATCAGCATTGGCAATAAGCACACATGATCCAGATGCGAATGGGATATAAACACATGACGCAGTTGAGTTAACTCAGACTGAGTTAAGCATCCTAAGCCTGTTCCTGCATCCAAGAGGATATCCTCGTTGATACGAACACAGGTTGTAAACTCGCCCACACCAATGCCACCGCTGCAGCCAAGTACTTGCACCTTCATACAACGCTCCTGTTTAACCCTTTAAGCTCCTGAAGATTGACTTCATCCATTTGCTCAGGTTTCATGTGCTTAGCACCATAGGTCATGTATACTTTTTCTTCAACAAACACTTGAAACAAATCAGGATCAAGGTGGTTGTCTTCAACCATTCGTCCCATGATTGCCAGTGCTTGCGAAAGCTTCATTGGCTGTTTATAGGGGCGCTCGGGCGCTGTCAAGGCTTCAAACACATCTGCAATCCCCATAATCCGAGCCGGAATCGACATTTGATCACGCGACAAACCTCGTGGATAGCCTTTGCCATCCATGCGTTCGTGATGACACACCGCATACTCTGTGACATTTTTCAGGTGTTCAGGAAATGGGAGTTGTTCCAGCATGCTTAAGGTAGCGGTCATATGACCTTCCATGATTTTGCGCTCTTCGGGATTTAACGTGCCACGGCGTATGCACAAGTTGCGATACTCGTCTTCTGTCAAAAAAAAGCGTTCACAACCTTTTTTATCGGCCCAAACGTAATTGCGAATGCGTTCAAGATGTTGCAAATCTTCATCTGTTACAAACTCGGCACCTATGTTGCAATGATGTAAAAACTCCATATCGTCCAACAGGGTTTGTTCTCTTTCCTTTAGCGCCTCAAGGTCTGCCAAAACATTCGTACCCTGCTCTAGCGCTTGCATTTTTAACTCTAAGGCATTGATGCGCAAATCACGCAATAGAATTTCAAGCCGATCTTCAACCCAACCGATTCTGTCTATAACTGTCTCAAGTTTACGTGACTTCTCCATGACATGATGTGGAGTTACTACTTTTCCACAATCATGCAACCAAGCCGCTGTTTTTAGCTCGTAAAAATCGGCCTCAGTCATATTGAAATCTTTTATGGCTGGATGGCGTGAACGACAAGCGGCCTCTGCCAGCATGAGCGTTGCATCAGGCACCCGGCGGCAGTGATTGCCAGTATGCGGTGATTTGCTATCGATCGCCGTTGCGATGACCCGAGTAAAGCTATCGAACAGCGTTTTCATTTCATTGATTAAGCGCTGATTGATAATGGCCATTGCCGCTTGAGATGCCAGGGACTCTGCCAACTCTTGATCTTTTTTTGTAAAGGTCGAGATCTCACCCTTAGGGTTAAGCTTATTAATTAACTGCAGGGCTGCTATAACGTGCCCATCATGATCAGAAAGTGGAACGGTTAAAAATGAGCAGGATCGATAGCCAGTGCGTTGATCAAATGCTCGTGTTCCAGAAAAATCAAAGCCTTTATGTGAGTAGGCATCTGGAATATTCACGGTAAGATTGTTATTGACTGACCAAGCCACAACCATTTTATCATTTGGCTTGCCATCTTCGGTTAACAAAGGGATCGGCGGGAAATTATCGACGGGGGATTGATCCCGCCCACCTAGATTTATGTTAAGACGATCATTTTGAACAATATCAAATCGCAGCGAGGGTACATCCGTTTCACGTATGTAGAGCGTACCTGTTTCGCGGATGTAGAGCGTGCCGGCTTCGGCACCTGTTAGCTCTCGGGCACTCGTAAGGATGAGCGACAAAAGTTGACGCTTATCCCGTTGAGAAGAAAGTGCGATGCCAATTTGATTAAGACGTTTTATTTGCTGATAAGAGGCATCACCCTTGGCAGATGAATTCGACATCAACAAGCCCCCGCTATAAGACCCATTTGTTTGAAAGAATAGCACAGATATCCTAACAAAGTGATCTGAAATGCCTTGATTGTTTGAAAAACACCTAAAAACTTCTTAATCATTTTCGACGATTTCACCCCCAATTATAGGCGACTCTTCAGTTCTGTACTGCCTTTAGCCCAACGTCTATACTCTTAGCGTATAAAATTTACCTGTAGTTAGTTACAATATCCTTGTAGTTTTTTTACTAAAAAAGAATAAAATCAGGCTACTTTGATCATAACAGGCACCTTCGCATTAAGACGAAGGCCATTCAGCCATGCAACTTGGGGAATAAAATGACAGAAAAAAGTCCGAAAATTATTTATACGCTTACTGATGAAGCTCCAGCTCTTGCAACCTTTTCTCTTCTTCCCATTATTAGAACTTTCACAGCTGCAGCTGAAATCAGTGTAGAAACCAGTGACATCTCCGTAGCGGCACGTATTCTTGCCTCTTTCCCCGAGAGATTAACCGAGTCTCAACGTGTAACGGATACACTCGCAGAACTGGGCGAGTTAACGCTAGATCCTTCAGCAAACATTATAAAGCTACCTAACATCAGCGCCTCAATTCCGCAACTTAAGGCCGCTATTGCTGAACTTCAGTCTCAAGGTTACGACATTCCAAACTTCCCAGACGAGCCTGCTACTGCTGAACAACGTGAAATCCGTGATCGTTATAGCAAGATTCTAGGCAGTGCCGTTAACCCTGTCCTTCGCCAGGGTAACTCTGATCGTCGTGCTCCACCTGCAGTTAAAGCCTTTGCTCGCAAATTCCCACATTCCATGGGTAAATGGAGCCCTGCATCTCGCTCACACGCTGCCTACATGAAAGGCGGTGATTTCTATTCCAGCGAGAAATCAACAACTATGCAAGATGACACGGATGTGCGCATTGAGTTTGTTGCTAAAGATGGCACCGCCACCGTGAAAAAAGAGCTGCACCTATTAAAAGGTGAAGTTCTTGATGGAATGTTCATGAGTGCTAAAGCACTGCGTGATTTCTTTGAAGACACGTTAAACGATTGCAAAGAGTCGGGCGTTATGTGGTCTTTGCACGTTAAAGCCACCATGATGAAAGTGTCTCACCCTATCGTGTTTGGTCATGCTGTGACTGTTTTCTACAAAGACGTATTCGACAAGCATGCAGAGCTTTTCAAAGATCTGGGTGTTAACCCGAACAACGGTCTAAGCAGCGTTTACGACAAAATCAAAACTCTGCCACACTCCAAGCAAGAAGAAATCGAAGAAGATATCCACGCATGCTATGCGGGCCGTCCTGAAATGGCCATGGTTGATTCGGTAAAAGGCATCACCAACCTTCACATCCCAAGCGATGTTATCGTCGATGCATCTATGCCTGCAATGATCCGTAACTCAGGTCAAATGTGGGGACAAGACGGCAAGCCTAAAGACACTAAAGCGGTTATGCCTGAGAGTACCTACGCTCGCATTTACCAAGAAATGATCAACTTCTGCAAAACCAACGGTGCTTTCGATCCAACAACTATGGGCACTGTGCCGAACGTTGGTTTGATGGCAATGAAAGCCGAAGAGTACGGTTCACACGATAAAACCTTTGAGATGACCGCTGACGGCACGATGAGAATCGTTAACGCTGCCGATGGCTCGCTGATTATGGAACATCAGGTTGAAAAAGGTGACATCTGGCGCGCATGCCAAACCAAAGATGCCGCAATTCGTGACTGGGTTAAATTGGCCGTTACACGCTCACGTCAGTCAGATACTCCTGCTATTTTCTGGTTGGATAAAGAGCGTGCTCACGATAGAGAACTGCGCGCTAAGGTCGAAGAGTATCTGAAAGAGTATGATACCGAAGGTCTTGATATTCGCATCATGTCTTACATTCCTGCGATTCGCCGCACCATGGAGCGTTTGATTCGTGGCATGGATACGATCTCTGTTACAGGTAACGTATTACGCGACTACCTGACAGACCTCTTCCCAATCATGGAGCTGGGTACCTCTGCAAAAATGCTGTCAATCGTTCCAATGCTGGCTGGCGGTGGAATGTACGAGACAGGTGCTGGCGGCTCTGCGCCTAAGCATGTTCAGCAGTTGGTTCAAGAAAATCACCTGCGTTGGGATTCTTTAGGTGAGTTCTTGGCATTGGCCGTGTCTTTGGAAGAGTTAGGCATTAAAGAAAACCTGCCTAAAGCCCAACTGCTAGGCAAAGCCTTGGATGCAGCAACTGAAAAACTGTTGGAAAACAACAAGTCACCATCACGTAAAACCGGTGAGTTGGATAACCGTGGCAGCCACTTCTTCTTGGGTATGTATTGGGCTCAGGAACTGGCCGCACAAGATGAAGATGCTGAATTGAAAGCACGCTTTGAGCCCTTAGCAAAAGCACTGACCGACAATCAGGATACGATTCTTAAAGAAATGAGCGATGCTCAAGGACACCCAGTGGATATTGGTGGTTATTACCATCCAGATGCTGCAAAAACATCTGCCGTTATGTGCCCAAGTAAAACGCTAAATAAGATTTTGTCAGACTTCCGCACTGCTTAATCTTGATAATGCCCGTTTTCTGTAACGGGCATTATACGCACCGTGAGCCGAACATTCGTTCGGCTTTTTTTATCCTTTAAACACCTGCTCAAAACTTTTGACTTCTTTGGGCACATCTCGGATATGTATATCCATCTGCGGGAAGGCAATTTCTATTCCAGCCTCTCTAAACGCCTTCAAGATAGATACGTGCAAACTGCTCGTTGTCACAAGTCGATCTGACATTTGACACACGTAGACACGCAACTCAAAGCTTAACGCACTGTCACCAAAATGTATGAAGTAGGCTGAAGGTGCTGGATCTTTAAGCGTTAAAGGATGCTCGTTCGCAATGCGCAATAATATTTCCATGACTTGCTCAGGGTCTGAGTCGTAGGAGACCCCAATTGGCAATACAAGACGAGTCACGTTATCCGATAAGGTCCAGTTGATCAGCCGCTCTGTAATAAAGTTTTTATTGGGTACGACTATTTCCCGATTATCCCAGTCAATAATTGTGGTGGCACGAGTGCGAATACGAGCAACGGTTCCACTGAACTCACCAATGGTAATCGTATCACCCAATCGTACAGGGCGCTCAAACAGCATGATCAAGCCTGACACAAAGTTTGCAACCACCTCCTGAAGACCAAAGCCTAAGCCCAAGGTCAGTGCCGCAACCATCCATTGCAGTTCGCTCCACCTTAAACCCAGTAATGAAAATACGGTGATCACCGCGATAACCGCAATGGTATAACGTAAGAGCGTCGTGACTGTATAGCTGTGCGCAGCATCCATCAGGTTACTGCGCGCCAATAGTATCTCGACCAAGCCTGGTAAGTTTCGTGATGCTAAAGAGAAAACGCCCGCGAGCAAGAGCGCCAACATAAAGTCCTGCAGACTCACGCGGCTCAGCAGTTCTGCCTCGCCAACCACCGTAATCCGAGACCATAAGGTGATGCCATCCAGCCACGTCAGCGCAGGCAATACCTCCGCCCACACCAAAAACAAAACAAACACCAAGCCTGTAAAGGTAAAGGTGCGCAGCAAGGAGCGTGTTTGCTGGCTGATATGCTCAATACTGAGCTGCTGCTCTGGCAACTCCAGCGCCCCTTCTCCAACAACGTTCGTTGTCTCTTCAGACTCTGATTTAGCCTTTTGTTCACGTAAACGCTTAAGGCGTAAGTGTGTTTCGCTCAGGATTAAAGCCCTGGCTGCAATGCAATGTACCAGCCACACTAAGCTCAGCATCATCAGCGTATCGACAAGCTTAGGCAGTAACTCTCCAACCGTGAGTAAGTAACCCGACAACACTAACACCAACAAGACAATCGTTCCGGCGACAAAACTGAAACGTAATACTTTGCGTTGGCGAGTCGCAAGAAACCCTTCGAGAACTTGAGTCGTTGGCGCAAGCACTTGCCAAGCAATAAAGCCATTGAGGAACACAACCAAAAGAAGCCCCATACGACCAAACACATCATAAACCAGCTCACTAGGGTGGCCGAACGTCAGTGCCAGAAAAATAATCAACAACAACTGCACAGGCAAGAACCAAGTTAAACTGCGCCGTAAACGAATGAGTAAAACCGGATCCCAATGAAAATGGGCACGCCCTACTCCTTTTTCTGAGGTAAATACTAAAAACAAATGCCCTGCTAACCACCAAGCGGCCGTGCTGGTTAAAACATTGGCCAATACATTAACGCCATTGGCTAAATTGGCTTCGTCTAAGCGGCCCAGTTGAAAAGCCGTTGTAAACAATAGCATTGGGATGGGCAGTACCCTGATTAGACTCCACCCGATGGCTTTAAGCGTAAGCATAATATTGTCGGTGTAACGATGAGAGGCTTGCTCCGCAAGCAATGAGAGCTGTTCTTTAGCCTTTCGCCCCCATAAATACACAGCCAACACTGAGATAAGTGTTAAGAAACTCATCAGTGGACTGGAAAGAATCATAATGTAAAACGAGCTAAAAACCCCCGTCCAAACCGTAGGATCCGAGAGTTGCACCAAGGCTGATGGGACACTTTTTAGCCAAGTTAAACTAATGGACGAGTGACTGGGCCACCAAAGCAGACTCTCTCTTAGTGTTTGATCGAGTTGATCGATTACTTTATTTAGCGCTCTCAAGCGTTCTTCGTTTTGGCGCAGTTGCTCACTTAGCTGCTGCTCTGAGAGGAGCTGAGCGTTTAAAATATCGCGTCTGAGCGTTGATAATTGATGCTGAGCCGTGGCCTCGGTTGAAAGAGAGTGAATATCTGGACTAAGTCTAATTTCATCACGCAGCGTGATGCTCCTGAGCCGTGATTGCGCCAGCTCACGCTCAAGGTCTCGAACGACTCCTCTTTGCTCTTTGAGTTCGGTTAGTCGACGCTGCTCCTCCAAAAATTGAACACCTAAGGCGTCCGTCAGACCGCTCACTTCAAGTCGTTCTTGAACGCTCGCTTGAGTTTGCATTAGGCCTTCATAGAGTCGTGAATAGTCATCTCGACGCTGCTGGAGGCTGCGGGTCACCTCGTAATTAATCGCAATCTGATCAATCCTCTGACGCAGATCCTTAACAGCATCTGCAAAATCCACTTGAATCTGCGGATCTCGTTCAGTTAGGCGCACTAATTGTGCATTAAGCTCTCGTATTTCTTCAGACGTTCTGAGATTGAATTCACTTTCATATTCACGCAAGAGCTCCGCCATTAATAAGGCCTCATACTCTTGGGCACTTATTTCAAGCTTTAGCATTTCAATGCGTGGTACCAAGGTTTGCTGATCCAGACGTAGGCTAAGTAAACGGGCTTGTTGACGACGATCTGCCACCTGTTTCACTAAAAGGTCGATAGGATCTGCAGTTTCAGTAGATAAATCTATCGGCTGGCTAGTAATCATTTCGCGTGAAAGTTCATCTAAGCTGGTTACCAACGAACGTGTTTGCTCTTCAAGACGCGTCAACGCTTGTTGTTTTTGTTCGGTATCCAGAGCAAGCTGATCTTTTTGACGCCGCCAAAGAGAAATTTGAGCTTCAATCTCGGATAAGCTCATTCCCTCTTGCTCTTGGTTAAGCTGTGAAAGTTTCTGTTGGTATTCGGCAATACGGGTTTGAATTGCGCGGAGGCGCTCGGCATAATTGCGAGCTGTCTCAAGTCTTTCCAAAGCCCCTAATAAACGCTCTGTTGATGCCTTCTCGACATCCGCCGCTCCCGCAAGTGCCTGACGCTGTGCATCGACAAGATCTGCCGACGCCTGCTGCTCTGCCAAGCGTTCCGCTATGCTACTATTAATCCATTGTTTGGCATCAGACTCATTGATTGCAGCCAGCAATGGCTCTAGACGCTGAGTAAGGGTGCTGATGGACTGCTCTGTTTCTTGCTGGCGTTGTGCAAGCAAATTTTCATTTAACGCTTGGTTGGCTCCTACAGAAAAGGACACACACAGCAAAATAAGTAGCAAGTTCGCACACAGCAAACCTAAGGAACGCTTAAAGGGTTTTTGCATATTTTTCTCTAAACTCTCTGGGGCATTTAATCCAACTGTTTTTGTCTGTTAGACTCGCGTTGACTCAATCACTAGCAGAACAAGATATGCTATTCTACTCAGGCTTTTAATGAGTTGACAGGCTATAGGCCAAACCTTTCAGGTCAGTCATTGATAATCGTCAAGGTTCGCTCTTAATTCGAACCGATACCGAGGACAGTATGGATTACAGACAATTAGGCAAAACAGATATCCGCGTTTCGAAGCTTGCGCTAGGCACCATGACTTGGGGAGAGCAAAATACTGAGTTAGACGCTCATCAGCAGCTTGACCTTGCTTGGGACGCCGGCATCAATTTTGTTGACGCCGCTGAAATGTACCCAGTCCCCCCCAAGGCAGAGACACAGGGCTTAACCGAACAATACCTAGGCTCTTGGCTTCAAAAGCGCGGCTTGCGTGATAAGATCATTATTGCAACCAAAGTCACAGGACCCGGTGAAAGTTTTCATTACCTAAGAGAGGGGCCTCGTCTATCTAGACAACATATCATCTCTGCGGTCGAAGGTAATCTGCAACGCCTGCAAACCGACTACATTGACCTTTATCAATTGCACTGGCCTGAGCGCCACACCAATTTTTTTGGTCAACTGGGTTACCAACATCGTATCCAAACCGATCTTATCAGCATTGAAGAGACGTTAAGCGCCTGCGAAGAACTCGTTAAAAGTGGCAAAGTCCGTCATATTGGTATTTCAAATGAAACGCCTTGGGGTATGCATGAATACTTACGTTTAAGTGATCAACAGGGTCTAACCCGTATTCAATCCATTCAAAACCCCTATAACCTGTTGAACAGAACCTTTGAGGTTGGCCTTGCTGAAATGTCTATTCGCGAGCAGGTCGGACTTCTGGCATACTCACCGCTTGCCTTTGGTGTTTTAAGCGGTAAATATCTGAGTGGACAACGTCCCGAAAAAGGTCGTCTTACACTCTATGAGCGTTTTAAGCGTTACACCTCAGAGCGTGCAGAGCATATCACGGAGGCCTATGTTAACCTGGCTCGCCGCTATGATCTGGACCCTGCACAAATGGCATTGGCGTTTGTAAATGAGCGCCCTTTTGTTACGGCCAATATAATCGGAGCCACTACGCTGGAGCAATTGCAGTCGAATATCGATTCAGCCAAACTGTATTTATCGGATGAAGTGCTCGCTGAAATTGAAGCCTTGCATCTTCAACAGCCTAACCCCTGCCCATAAGACGGCAGGTATTGGCAAGAACCGTCAAGAGGGCGTTTTAGAACAGAGTGATTAAACATTCTGTTCTGTCTGCCCCCTCTATTTAGACCGCTTTATCGGAAGTGTTATTGATGAAAGTCCCAAAACGATTACAACCCTTGGTTGAAGATGGAATGATTGATGAGGTCATCAGTCAGTTAATGAGCGGAAAAGAAGCACAAGTGTTTGTGGTACGCGCAGGCGAACATGTGCAATGTGCAAAAGTGTTTAAGGAGGCCAAACAACGAAGCTTTAAGCAAGCCGTTGAATACCAGGAAGGTCGTAAGGTTCGAAATAGCCGTCGCGCACGTGCGATGTCAAAGAAAACACAGTATGGGCAGAAAGAGCAAGAGAATGCGTGGCTCAATGCCGAGGTGGACGCCCTTTATCAACTGGCCGCTGCCGGCGTTCGCGTTCCTAAACCCTACGGGTTTATCGATGGCATCTTGTTGATGGAGCTCATCACCGATGCTGAAGGCTATGTAGCCCCCAGACTCGATGACGTCACCCTTAGCAAAGAAGACGCACTGCGTTGGCATGAGCAAATTATTAAAGAAATTGTGCGCATGCTTTGTGCAGGTTTAGTGCACGGTGACTTATCTGAATTTAATGTTCTGCTCAACGATCAGGGCCCTGTCATCATCGACTTACCCCAAGCCGTAAATGCGGCAGGTAACAATAATGCAGAGCGCATGTTGGCACGTGACGTCAATAATATGCGTGCGTATTTCGGGCGGTTCGCGCCTGAGTTGCTAACGACTCAGTATGCAAAAGAAATGTGGGATTTGTACGAGTCAGGTAAATTGACACCTGAGTCGCAATTGACTGGCCAATTTGCGGAGAGTGAACATCTGGCCGATGTTGATGAATTAATGAGCGTCATTGATGCCGCTACGACCGAAGAGCAAGAACGTTTAGAACGACTGCGTGCAGCCAACGAAGACTAACGCAACTCTATATATCTTACCCTTGGGTTAGTTATAGCACCTCTTCTTGAGGTGCTTATATTGACTATTAGCAGGTTTCACAGTGGAGGTGAATTTATTAACACCTCCAGTTTACTCTAGTATCTAATGCCCAATCTCACGATGAGGATTACGCTCATCGTGAATCCAGCTCAGGTAAGGTTTCTCTGCCTCACGTTGCTCCAACGTAATGCACGCCGACACCGGACAGGTAATCTCGCATAAATTGCAGCCTACACATTCATCCTCGATCACTTGGTAACGGTTGCTTCCATCTGGCTGAGGCAGCTTGGCAATGGCTTGATGAGAGGTGTCCTCACAACTGATGTAACAACGGCCACAACCAATACATGTGTCATCGTTGATGTTCGCCACCACCTTATAATTCATATTAAGGTATTTCCAGTCGGTCGTATTGGCCACGGCAAGACCTCTAAAGTCTTCTAGACTTTCATACCCTTTGGAATCCATCCAACGACTCAAGCCATCTTTCATTTCAGTGACAATTCTAAATCCATGAATCATGGCCGCGGTGCACACCTGAACCGAGCCAGCCCCTAGTGCAATAAACTCAGCGGCATCACGCCAATTACTAATTCCCCCTATCCCTGAAATAGGCAACCCAAGCGTTGCTGGATCACGCGCAATTTCCGAGACCATATTTAAGGCGATGGGCTTAACGGCTGGTCCACAATAGCCACCATGGGTACTCTTACCATCGACAATAGGCCTTGCCACCATCTGATCCAGATCGATTCCAGTAATGGAGTTAATCGTATTAATCAAAGACACAGCATCGGCCCCACCCGCTTTTGCCGCCCGTGCAGAGAAACGGATATCGGTAATGTTGGGGGTGAGTTTCACAATAACAGGTAAGCGACTGTGCAGCTTACACCAACGTGTCACCTGTTCAACAATATCAGGCACCTGTCCTACAGCGGCCCCCATTCCTCGCTCTGGCATTCCATGTGGGCAGCCAAAGTTTAGCTCCAATCCATCCGCACCTGTTTCTTCAACCAACTTAACAATTCGCTTCCAAGAGTCCTCGACACAAGGCACCATGAGAGAGACAATCAGCGCCTGTTCGGGCCAGTGTTTTTTAACGGCTTCAATCTCTCTTAGATTAATCTCCAATGAGCGATCGGTAATCAACTCAATATTGTTAAAACCGACCACCTGCCCATTCGCGTCGTAGGTCGCAGAGTAACGCGATGACACATTCACTGCCGCTGGATCTTCACCGAGTGTCTTCCAAACCACCCCTCCCCATCCCGCTTCAAATGCCCGCTCGACGTTGTAGGCTTTGTCGGTTGGTGGCGCGGAAGCTAACCAAAAAGGATTGGGGGATTTAATACCTGCAAACGTCGTTTTTAAATTCGCCATGATGGGTCTCCTTCGGCTTAAGCCTTGTCTGCTAGAATAAGGAATGAATGAATGGCTTCAGCCGCGCGTTTACCCTGCTGAACAGCTTCGACGGTTAAATCTTGACCGACTGACGTGCAATCACCCCCGGCATAGACCTTGGGTATCGCGGTTTGAAATTCAGAATTAACGGCCAGCTTTCCTGACTTAACCAGGCTTGATAAGCCTCCCTCATTTTCTGGCAGAACCAGCGTTTGGCCTACGGCTTTAAACACCGCATCGCAACCTATCTCGTAGGTTGTATCTAGATCTATCAATTGCCCTTGATCCATTGCTGTAGAACGAAATTCAACGCCCACCAAAGCACCTGCGTCATCCACTAATAAGTGCTCAGGTTTGCTCCAAGTTTTTATTTGAACCTCATGTGCCTTCGCAATCGCCTGTTCATGTGCGGTCGCACTCATGCTTTCGGCACCCCGTCGATACACCAATGTCACCTCTTCACTGCCTAAGCGTTTTAATTGGCAAGCAATATCTATAGCGGTGTTACCAGCCCCGATGACCACAGCTCGCCTAGGCACATCAAGTTCACTAAGGTCAGAGGCTTGTCGCAATTGACGTATATAATCCACGGCGTTTTGAACCGTTTCTAACGCCTCATGGGCAAGCATGAGTTGTCGAGTCCCTTGCAAACCTATGGCTAAAAACACGGCATCGAACTCAGCCTGCAATTCAGCCAAACTCAAGTCTCGGCCCAAGACTTTCTCCGTGTGTAAGGTAATTCCTCCCAGACTTAGGATGAAGTCCACCTCTTTGGCAGCAAAATCCTCGGTCATTTTGTAGCGTGCTATGCCATATTCATTTAGCCCGCCTGCTTTCTCATGCGCTTCAAAAATCTCAACCTGATGCCCTTTCATCGACAAACGATGCGCACAACTCAAGCCCGCAGGTCCGCCGCCAACGATGGCAATACGTTTTCCAGTCTCAGGCTCACGTGAGAAAGGATGCCCTTCAAATTGAGCGTGATCTGTCGCATAGCGTTGAAGCAAGCCAATCAATACTGGCGCACACTCCGCTTCCTTGTTGCGAACACAAGACTGCTCGCACAGAATTTCGGTTGGACACACACGAGCACAAGTACCTCCGAGTATATTGCTTGAGTAGATGGTCTGCGCTGCGCCTTCGATATTTTCATGGTGGATGGCATTGATAAAACTTGGAATGTCGATTTCGCTGGGGCATGCCTTGACACAAGGAGCGTCATAGCAATACAAACAGCGTGCACTTTCAAGTTCGGCTTGGCGTGGTGTTAAAGGGGGATGGATATCACTAAACAGTTCGTTGAGTTCCCGTGTTGGGGAAATCTTAATTAACGGGGGTTGCAGGCTCATTGACAGGCGCTCCCAAGACAGTTTTTTGTTCCGCCTAATCCTGCCGCGAGACAGGCTGACGATCATTGTGTCTTAAGAGATGCAGACCTTATGCCAACTTCTGACCATTTGGTCAGAAGTTTTAGCAATAAGATGTAAGCACATGAAAACGAATGAATAAATTACCTTAAAATTCATGTAAGATATTTTTTTATGCATTTTTTGTTCTGAATGACTTGCCCCTCATGCTTTTTTTCTGCACTCTTTTTAAGCAGATAGAACACCGCTCCACCCATTACCATGCACTTTATCGGTGAATTATAGTGAGTAAACGCCCTGCTCCAAACGTCAAATCCAAAAGCAATCGACGCAGTCTTGCTCAAGTTCGGCAAGACAACTCTGAACACATTCTTCGCGTCGCAGAGCGTTTATTCAGTGAACGAGGCTACAGTGGCACCACGATTATGGCCATCGCTGAAGAGGCGTGTTTACCCAAAGCCAATATTCTGTATTACTTTCACACCAAAGAAGCCCTTTACCAGGGCGTTTTAAGCAACATTCTAAAGATTTGGATGCTGAGCATGAACGATATGACGCCCGAGCAGCATCCGCGTGATGCGCTGCGTGACTATATCATTAAAAAAATTCGTCAATCCAAAGAGTACCCGCATGCATCCAGAATCTTTGCCGCCGAGGTGTTGCACGGTGCGCCCTTTTTGCGCAAGCAATTAGAAACTGACTTAAAGGAGCAGTTTGATAAAACCTGTGATGTATTTCGACAATGGATTGCAAAGAAATGGATGGATCCGGTTCACCCAGAACATCTGATGTTTATGCTGTGGTCGTCTACGCAAGCCTATGCCGATGTTCAGGTTCAAAGCTGCATTTTGCTCAATAAAAGTGAGCTGGATGATCAAGACTATAATGATGGAGCGGACTTCCTTGTCCGGATGGTGCTAAAAGGCTGCGGCATCAATCCCGTGTGACGCTAGAGTGATCTATATAGGCGGGTTATGCTTCTATTTGGGCCAGGGTCAACATGGCGTTAAACAGTACGGCGCACCCCGCTTCACACTCCTCAGCGGTTGTTGATTCAATTTCATTGTGGCTGATTCCATTTAAACAGGGCGTAAAGACCATACTGGTGGGTGCAAAGTCAGACACGTAACAAGCATCATGTCCAGCCCCAGCAATGATGTCCATATGCGAATAGTCTAGCGCTTCGGCTGCTTCTCGCACGGCGGCAATACAATCAGGGTCAAATGGAATTGGCGCATAGTACCAGATGGGTGTCAGGGCTATCTTGACCCCTGTATCGGCTTCAAGTGCTTCAATCTTCGCTTTCAATGCTTCATCCATTGCCGTAAGCGCCTGATCCTCTGGGTGGCGCAGGTCGATGCTCATTGTTATTTTTCCGGGAATCGTATTCCGAGAATTGGGTAACACCTGCATAAACCCGACCGTACCGCAGCCCGGCTTATTGGCTTTCGCGATTGATTGCACAGCTAGAATGAGTGATGAGGCACAGGTTAAGGCATCTGTTCGTAAGTGCATGGGCGTTGTTCCCGCATGGGACTCTTGGCCGATTAATTCGACATCGTACCAACGCTGCCCCTGCCCGCCTGTAACAACACCAATCATTTTCCCTTCAGCTTCTAAATAAGGGCCTTGCTCAATATGGGTTTCGAAGAAGGCTTTATAGGCTCGACCTGTCACAGGCTCAGTGCCTGCATACCCAATGCGCTCCAATTCATCGCCAAGGCGAATACCCTCGACATCCGTTTTATTGAGAATTTCGTCTAGTGTAAAACGTCCGGAGACCACACCTGATCCCATCATGGCTGGCGCAAACCTTGACCCTTCTTCATTGGTCCACACCGATATTTCTATCGGGTGTCGTGTTTTGATTTGGTGATCATTCAAGCTCCGAATCACTTCCAAGCCTGCCAGCACACCAAACACACCATCAAACTTGCCCCCCGTGGGTTGAGTATCCAAGTGACTGCCGGTACCGACAGGCGGCAACGTGCTATCGGTCCCAGGGCGGGTCGCCCGAATATTGCCCACTTGATCTATTTTGATGTCACATCCTGCGTCTTTTGCCCACTGAATGTACAAGTCGCGTGCTTGCTTATCCAGATCTGTTAGCGCCAAACGGCAGCATCCCCCCTTGTCTGTTGCACCAATTTTTGCCATGTCCATCAAACTTTGCCATAAACGCGCCTTGTTGATTGTATACACCTGCATTGTCTCACCTATTGCATTGACCTAGAGAAATAGCCGCTAGGATTGGCGACTGCCTTAATGTTTCTATTTACCATGCAAAGTCCTGACCAATTGGACAATACCCATTCAAGGCAAAGCAATCGATTGATTTTCAATAAAAATACGGTCTGATGCGGGACCTCTCTTCGTAAATTTGTTCTTTTTTTGCTCGTTCGCTGAGATTAAAGCCCCATAGTTGTGCAGGTTTTTTACACGGCATTTCCAACAACCACATCTTGATGATTTGGCAAAACACTCAAAATATATCTAAAAAACATTTAGTTAAAAAATATTTACCAAACTTCTGTCCATCTGGTCAGTTAATTGCATTGCTTTTGCTATACCAACACATAACTCAATGTTACAGATGTATTCGAACGGCATAGAGTTTGACGAAGTGGAGTAAAACGATGGGTGTCCTAATTAAAAACGGTACGGTTGTTAACGCTGATCAACGCTTTGAAGCCGATGTGTATTGTGAAGCAGGAAAAATTTTGGCCATAGGTAAGGATTTATCGTTACCTGAAGGGGCTGAGTTAATTGATGCAACAGGTCAGTTTGTGATGCCCGGCGGCATAGATCCTCATACGCACATGCAGCTGCCATTTATGGGCACCGTTGCTAGCGAAGATTTTTACACGGGCACCGCAGCGGGTTTAGCGGGTGGTACGACGATGATCATCGACTTCGTCATCCCAAGTCCGCAACAACCGTTGATGGAAGCCTATCATATTTGGCGCGAGTGGGCGGCCAAGTCTGCCGCTGATTACTCATTTCACGTGGCGGTCACCTGGTGGGATGACAGTGTGTACGAAGACATGGGCACATTGGTAAAGGAAGAAGGCGTTAATTCCTTCAAGCATTTTATGGCCTATAAAAATGCGATTATGGCGAACGACGAAACCATGGTGAACAGTTTTAATCGTTGCTTAGAACTCGGCGCCATGCCCACCGTGCATGCCGAAAATGGTGAGCTCGTCTATCACTTACAACAAAAGCTCTTAGCAGCAGGTTTAACAGGGCCTGAAGCACACCCACTCTCTCGACCCACCGAAGTGGAGGGCGAAGCAGCCAATCGTGCCATTCGCATTGCTCAGTCTTTAGGCGTGCCTTTGTATCTTGTTCATGTTTCTTGCAAAGAGGCGGTCGACGAAATTGCACGTGCTCGCCATGAAGGTCAACGTGTCTATGGTGAGTGCCTGGCAGGCCACTTAGAGCTAGATGACAGTGTGTACCAACACCCCGACTGGGCATTTGCAGCTGCTCATGTCATGAGTCCGCCCTTTCGACCCAAAGGTCACCAGGAGGTTTTATGGAAAGCACTTCAAGGGGGAACCTTGCAAACCACTGCAACCGATCACTGCTGTTTTTGTGAGCCCCAAAAAGCAGCCGGTAAAGATGACTTTTCAAAAATTCCTAATGGTACCGCCGGCATTGAAGATCGACTCATGGTGCTATGGGACTCTGGGGTGAATACAGGGCGTTTAACCGAAAGCGAGTTTGTCGCGGTGACCTCAACGAACACAGCCAAAATTTTCAATCTTTACCCGCAAAAGGGGCATATAGCGGTGGGCTCGGATGCTGACATCGTGGTCTGGGACCCCAACAAACACCATACCTTGTCGGCCAAAACTCACCATCAAAATATCGATTTCAATATTTTTGAAGGTCGCACTGTGCTGGGAGCACCCAGCCATACCATCAGCCAAGGAAAGATTGTTTACAAACTAGGCGAACTTTTCGCTGAACAGGGTGCTGGGCGCTACATCAAACGGCCAGCCTTTCCGGTGATTTTTGATGCTGTCGAAAAACAAAATTTTAATAAACAGCCCAAAGCCGTCAATCGATAAGGTAAACGCGCTTTTTTGATACGAGTTTAGGAAATACAGCATGAATGCATTAAACCCAGATGTAATTAATCGACCTGCCGCTTCAGGTCGATCTATGGTGGAGGTTAACAACCTTTCACTGATTTTCGAGGCAAATGATGCACCCGTCCATGCACTGTCTGAGATTAATCTCACGATACACAAGGGCGACTTTGTGTCGTTTATTGGCCCTTCCGGTTGTGGCAAAACCACTCTCTTACGGGTTATCGCCGATTTAGAGCAGGCAACCAGTGGCGAAATAAAAGTCGGGGGAACCTCACCCAGCGATGCCCGCCTTAATCGTATGTATGGCTATGTTTTTCAAGCGCCGGCATTGTTTCCTTGGCGCACCATACGCAGCAATTGCGCCTTACCCATGGAAATTTCATCACAGTCTAAAACGCATCAACACGCTCAGATCGATAAGTACTTACAGATGGTTGGCCTGCAAGACTTTCATAATAAGTTTCCTTGGCAACTGTCGGGAGGGATGCAGCAGCGTGCATCTATCGCAAGGGCCCTTTGCCTTGAGCCTGAACTGCTGTTGATGGATGAACCTTTTGGGGCATTGGATGAAATCACCCGTGATCATTTAAACATCGAGTTGTTGAAAATCTGGGAAGCCACGGGGAAAACCTTGGTATTTGTTACCCACTCCATTCCTGAAGCCGTTTTACTGTCAACGCATATTGTTGTTATGTCACCTAGACCGGGTCGCATCGTCAAGGTCATAGAAAGCCCGCTACCCAGACATAAAACGCTTTCTTTGAGGGATACAGATGCCTTTCACGCACTAGCAGCCGAAATCCGTCAGGCGCTTGCTGAAGACCATCAACTGGATTGAGGAGGATCTCATGCAGCGATTTAAGTCACTGACACAACACACAGGCTTTGCCGTAGCCGTGGTCATACTGGCGCTATTGATTGTCTGGTATCTGGCTGCGTTGTGGATGAACGGTCAGCAACTGATTATGACCCTTGAGCGCACTCAACAACCCTGGACGTATCTAGAGATTGTTCGTAATGCGTATGGCATAGCGCGCCCACCGCTTCCCGTCCCACACCAAATTGCCGTCGAACTTTACAACAGCATTGTCAATCAACCGATCTCTTCACGTCGATCCTTGCTGTATCACACGATCATTACCTTGAACTCCACCCTTCTCGGGTTTGCCATGGGATCGATACTCGGCATTCTAATTGCTGTTGGCATCGTGCATAACCGAACACTTAATGCCAGCTTAATGCCTTGGGTAATTGCCTCACAAACCGTGCCCATTCTAGCCATAGCGCCCATCATAGTGGTAGTGCTTGGCTCCATTAACATTACGGGAATACTGCCTAAAGCAATGATTTCAATGTATTTATCTTTTTTCCCTGTGACCATCGGGATGGTTAAAGGCCTGCGATCTGCTGACAAACTGCATATGGAACTAATGATGACCTACAACGCCAACTCTCAGCAAATGTTTTGGAAGTTACGCTGGTTTTCGGCACAACCCTATCTATTTGCCAGCCTTAAAATTGCGATTTCAGCAGCCTTGGTCGGTGCCATAGTCGCGGAGCTTCCGACCGGCGCCCAAGGAGGATTAGGGGCTCGCTTACTAAGCGGATCCTACTATGGCCAAACCATACAAATTTGGGCGGCATTAATCATGTCGGCGCTGTTAGGCTGGTTTTTAATAACGATGGTTGGCCTCGCTGAACGCTGGATTTTAAAAAGACGGGGAGCCGTACAATGAATGCTCGGATACTCACCCTTGCCGCACTTTTGTGCTTGCTTCTACAGACGATGCTGGTCTTTCAACTCCCTATAGGATTTTACCAACAGCCGTTCTGGCTTTTACTTCTGGCCTTAGCTGTGATGGCATGTGTGTACTTAATGCAACGGCTTGCAAACATCACCTCGCCCCGCTCAGCAGGAGCAAAGCTCTCACAACTGCTTGTGCCAGCACTGTTTGGCTTTATGATCTTGATGCTGTGGGAATCCATTGTTCGTGGTTTTAATGTTCCCTTAGTGCTGATGCCGGCCCCTTCACGCATTATGACCACTTTGTTGAACAACCTGCCAACACTTTGGGCAGACTTCCAACAAACCTATTTGAAAGCGGTCATTGCAGGCTATCTGATGGGCTGTGGGTTAGGGTTTATGACGGCTAAATGGGTCGTGCGCAGTCCCTTCCTGCAAAAGGGTCTCTTGCCATTGGGTAATTTTATGGCTTCGATTCCAATCATCGGTATTGCTCCCATCATGGTGATGTGGTTTGGCTTTGACTGGCAATCAAAAGCGGCTGTCGTCGTTATCATGACCTTCTTCCCAATGCTCATTAACACCTTAGCGGGGCTCAAGTCTGTTGACCCACTGCATGCAGACCTTATGCATACCTATGCCGCCGGAAAAAGCCAAATCTTTTTCAAAAGCCAACTCCCCCAAGCCATGCCTTTTATTTTTAACGCATTAAAACTCAACTCTACACTGGCGCTAATCGGTGCCATCGTGGCCGAGTTTTTTGGCACACCCATTGTGGGCATGGGCTTTCGAATATCCGCTGAAGTGGGCCGCATGAATATGGATATGGTCTGGGCCACTATTTTTGTCGCAGCCCTGGCTGGCTCATTAAGTTATGGCGCATTGGCGTTATTGGAACGATGGTTGACCTTCTGGCACCCGTCTATTCGAGATAAACGTTCTTAAGTTGTCAGTAAATCAAGAAACTATAGAGGTGTAGAGCATGAAAAAAAATCTAATGAGTACCGCTGTTGGACTGGCATTTATGGCGTCTGCTTTGACTGTTCAAGCCAATGATAAGCTTACATTACAGTTAAAGTGGGTAACGCAATCACAATTTGCAGGTTACTACGCCGCATTGGATCAAGGCTTTTATAAGGATGCGGGCCTTGATTTAACCATCAAGTCAGGTGGACCTGATATTGCACCTGCACAGGTTTTAGCAGGTGGTGGCGCTGATGTTGTCGTTGATTGGCTACCGTCTGCGCTGGCAACACGTGAACGTGGCTTACCGCTAGTCAATATCGGACAAATTTTTGATCGCTCTGGCATGATGCTCACCTGCCTTAAATCAAGTGAGATCAGTAGCCCTGATGACTTTAAAGGTAAAACACTGGGTGTCTGGTTCTCTGGCAATGAGTACCCCTTTTTAAGCTGGATGTCTAAGCTAGGTTATGCAACCGATGGCAGTGCCGAAGGTGTGCGAGTCTTTAGACAAGGGTTTAACGTTGATCCACTCTTTAATGGTCAAGCGGATTGTATTTCAACCATGACCTACAACGAGTACGGCCAAGTCTTAGACGGCGGACTCACGCCTGATAATTTGGTTTTATTTCCATATGAAGATGAAGGTGTTGCAACCCTTGAAGATGGCTTGTATGTCTTAGAATCCAGCCTTCAGGATGAAGCCAAGGTTGATGCACTGGCGCGTTTCTTAAGTGCCACTATCAAGGGTTGGGAATGGGCTAAAGAAAACCCAGAAGCGGCCGCGATGATCGTACTTGATAATGATGATTCAGGTGCTCAAACAGAAGCTCACCAAGTTCGGATGATGCAAGAAGTTGCTAAACTTCTGAGCACTCAGGAAATGGGCATCGGTTATCTTGATCCCGCCGCATTTGAACGAACCGTTGATGTGTTGTTAGACAGTGACTCCACCCCTGTCATTACAGAACGTCCAACGGGTGCTTACACTCATGTCGTGTTTGAGAAAGCAAAAGCCCTGTAACCCTTATAGAGGCAAAGAGGGCAGCATTCTTCCCTCTTTGCATTTGCAATACGAGTGAAATCATGTGATGAAATATTACGAATGGAGGTTTAGAATATAGCCCAAATATAAAAGGAGATTATTTATTAATAGCTTAGTCCCTAACGCCTCTGATCTTTGGTTTCTGCCGCTGGGTGGTACAGGTGAAATTGGTATGAACCTGAATCTCTTCGGGCACGATCATCAATGGCTAATGGTAGACTGTGGCCTTACCTTTAAAGCGCCTCTGTCTGGGGCAGACCCAACCTTGCATGATCGCGTTTGTGCTGACCCGCAGTTTATCGCTCAGCAAATTAATCGACTAGCAGGAATCGTTATTACACACGCCCATGAGGATCACCTAGGTGCTCTGCCTTTCTTATGGCGTCGATTTAAATGTCCTGTCTACACAACACGTTTTACGGCTGAGATTTTACGACGAAAACTGGCCGAAACTGGGCTTGCTGGCAAGGTTCCCATTATTGAAGTCAATCCTCAGACCCCTCAACAAATAGGTGTTTTTTCTGTTGAGTGGAAAGCCATTACGCATTCAATACCTGAGCCATACGGTTTGCTTATCAAAACCCAGGCAGGCCGTATTTTTCACACGGCAGATTGGAAAATTGATGCGCAGCCTGTTACGGGTAAAGCCTTCGCACCTCAAATATTTGAAGAGCTTGGACAACAAGATATTACGGCGATGGTGTGTGATTCAACCAATGCTCTTCGTGAAGGGCACTCGGCATCCGAAGCAGAGTGTGCAGATGGCCTTTTAAAGGTCATTGAGCAAGCTAAGGGACGCGTGGTGGTGGGATGCTTCAGTAGTAATATCGCCCGGTTAATTTCCTTAGCACGGATTGCACAGCAGACGGGACGCTACATGGCCGTGTTAGGACGCTCATTGCAAAATATGGTGAGCGCAGCAAAAGTCACAGGGCACTGGCCAAAGGATTTGATCTTAATCGACTCAAGCCATTTGGGCTATTTGCCGAAAGAAGAAGTCTTAGCCGTCGCGACAGGAAGCCAAGGCGAACCCAGAGCTATTTTAAGCCGTCTTGCATCGGGACATCACCCAGATCTATTGCTTGAGCCAGATGACACAGTGATTTTCAGCTCCATTATTATTCCGGGCAATGAGCTGTTAATTGAGCGCTTGGTAAAAGAGTTTAAACATAGGGGGATTAAAACCCTGCAGGCAGAAAGCGCTGAGTACTGTATTCATGCATCAGGGCATCCCTGTCAGGATGAGCTCAAAGCACTTTATTCCTGGGTAAAACCCAAAATATCTATCCCCGTCCATGGTGAAGCTGAGCACATTCAAAAGCATGCTCAGCTCGCAAAAAGCTACGGTGTCCCCATTCAATTGGCTGGCTTAAATGGCGATTTATACCTAATCGCTCCTCAACCAGGGATTCGTAGGCAAGTGGTTGCAACAGGACGCATTGCGCTTGATTCTTAAGGGTGTTTGTTACCAACCCTAAAGACATCAAGGTGATGGTTTGCGCAAATGTACCTAAAAAGAGTTTAGCAAATGCTGTGGAACCACGTCTAAATAAAACAAGCAAAGCCCCGCCATCAAGCAAGCAACGATCAAGCGCTCCTGCCAGCTCCCGGTTAAAAAGGCAAAGCGCATACTGATTCGAGTTTTTTTCGGCCAGAACAGTGGGACTCCGCCTCGTGTCATCCAATCAGCCACGAGATGTGAAAGGCTGCCCACCCATATTGCTAACCACCAATTCTGATAGTAGGGATCATAACGCTGGTAGGCCATTGCTAACCCAATCGTTAATACCAGCATAAATAGCAAAGAGTGCGTTGGGCCTCGATGCGGAATCAATCGACCCACTAGCTTAAACGGCCTGAAATGACGACTGATCATACTCTTGGGGTGATCAATGTCCGGCAGCAAGCTACCAATAACCGCCATGCTTAGAGTTGGAAGATCAACGGGGATAGAGAATAGATGCCCAACCACTGTCCAACTGGTAACGCCAACAACGATGTGAGAGTAACCCATCATAAAAAACAAACCTTAATACGGCTGAAGGTTTAAATATATAACCTAAAAAAATGGAGGGCGGTCGACTATCTTGACACAAGATAAGCTACGAACGACGTTGCCGTTCGTAAATGCAAATATTGACAGCACTGGCGAGATTTAAGGAGTCAATCGCACCGCTACCAGGAATACTAAAGACGTTGGTTTTTAGACCCATGATTAATTCATTCGGAATACCGCGCGCTTCATTACCAAACAGGTAACAATCGCATTGCTTAAACTCCGTTGAATCTAACCCCTTGCCGCTTAAATCTAAACAACCAATGGTATGATAACGCTCACTTAACTCGGCAATCGAAACCTCTTGCTCAATCGGCACATGAAAGACAGCTCCCATACTTGAACGAATTACTTTTGGGTTAAATGGATCAACGCTACCTGGAGCCAATAAGCATCGAAATCCGCCAAACCAAGCTAAACTTCGTAAAATCGTGCCTAAGTTACCAGGATCCTGCACTTCGTGCAGATAAATACCAATATCGGTTTTAGAACCAGTAGGTTGTATTCCTGAAATAGGCACAACCGCCACAATACCCTGTGGCGTTTTCGTATCGGATATTGCCAACATCTGCTTTGAAGTGATCAGGTGCTTTTTAAAGGGCGTATCCCAATCTTCATAGGCACTGGTCACGTAAATTTCAGTTGAACATAAACTTGGCTGCTGTTGATAGACCGCCTGTAGCTCTTGTATCAAATGCTCGCCTTCTACAAGGCAATATCCGAATTCAGAACGATACTTCTTCTGATGGAGTTTTTTGATATCGTCAAGCTTCATGCAGATTCACTCATATCTCGTAACATTTTCAAAGCGACCGCTTCTGCCACTTTAATGCCATCAATGCCTGCTGAAAGAATGCCGCCTGCATAGCCTGCACCCTCTCCCGCTGGATATAAACCCCGGGTATTTAAACTTTCAAAAGACCCTGAGTCTCGTGTGATTCGAATCGGAGATGAAGTACGTGATTCAATACCGGTTAGCACGGCATCATGGCGATCAAAGCCACGAATCTTCTTACCAAAGGCAGGCAAGGCTTCGCGAACGGCGTCGATTACGTAATCTGGTAGAGCGGCAGCAAGGTCACAGAGATGAACACCTGGCTTATAGGATGGCTCAACAGTGCCAAGCGCCGTTGACGGAACCCCTTGTAAAAAATCACCCACTAATTGCGCAGGCGCTTTGTAATCACTGCCACCTAAGGTGTAGGCGATTGATTCCAAACGCTCTTGTAACTCAATACCAGCCAATGGGTGACCTGGGAAATCATGTTCTGGGCTAATACTGACCACAATCCCTGAGTTTGCATTGCGCTCATTACGAGAGTATTGGCTCATACCATTTGTGACAACACGGCCGACTTCAGATGTGGCAGCAACCACGGTTCCACCTGGGCACATGCAAAAACTATAAACAGCACGTCCATTTTTGGCGTGGTGAATAAGCTTATAATCCGCGGCGCCAAGCTCTGGATGCCCGGCATACTTACCTAGGCGGGCCTGATCAATCAGTGATTGCGGATGCTCGATACGAAAGCCTATCGCAAAGGGTTTGGGTTCAATAAACACCTGCTTTTCATGAAGCATACGAAACGTATCACGCGCGCTATGACCCAAAGCCAATACGACATAACGACTGAAATACTGAGTACCATCGGCAAGTTGAACCCCTTGCACCCTATTGTCTTCCAGCATGACATCGGCCACTTTCGCTTCGAAATGAATTTCGCCACCCAGTGCGATGATTTCCTCACGCATCTTCGCAACAATACCCGTTAAACGGAAGGTGCCAATGTGTGGTTTATTAACGTAGAGTATGTTGTCTGGCGCCCCTGCTCGCACAAACTCAGACATAACCTTGCGGCCATAAAATTTTGGATCTTTCACTTGGCTATACAATTTTCCATCTGAAAAAAGCCCAGCCCCACCTTCTCCAAACTGAACATTCGATTCGGGAGTAAGTTCACCTTTACGCCATAAAGCCCAGGTATCTTGTGTACGCTGACGAACGTCACGGCCTCTTTCAAGCACGATTGGTTTAAACCCCATTTGAGCCAACAATAAGGCTGCAAATAAACCGCAAGGGCCGAGTCCCACAACAATAGGGCGCTCCGATAAATTGGCAGGCGCCTTCGCAACCGTGTAATAGCGCGTATCGGGAGATCGAGTAATATGAACGTCATCTTTAAAGTCCTGCAAAATGCGTTCATCGTCTTCCGTCATCAGATCGATAATGTAAACAAAGCGAATTTCTGTATTCTTTTTTCGTGCATCGTAGCTGCGTTTAAAAATCGTGTAATAAACCAGGCTGTCTTCAGAAATATTTAAGCGCCGTAGAATGGCAGATTTTAAATCCAAATCGGTATGATCAAGAGGTAACGACAGCTCAATAAGACGAATCATTAAGGGGTTCCAGCAAGTAAAAATGTCAACAAAACAGGTGCGTGATTATACCTGTCCGTTTATCTAAAGTCAGGCTGTGCGATGGGTGAGACCCTTAGCTTTTTGCTCATTATGGGTGGACAGAGTACAATTCGTTTTTTAATTTGATGGTTTTATTCGGTTATGGCGCGTTCTAAAAGCAGTGGTCGTTGGTTAATGGAGCATGTCAATGATCCTTATGTTAAGCAAGCACAAGTTGATGGGTATCGCTCACGGGCCAGTTATAAATTGCTCGGCATTAACGATAAGGATAAGCTCATAAAATCTGGAATGCTGGTGGTTGATTTAGGATCGGCACCCGGTGGGTGGTCTCAGGTTGCATCTAAATTGGTTGCACCGAAAGGACGTGTTATTGCCTCGGATATACTCCTAATGGATTCATTAGCCGACGTCGAGTTTATCCAAGGCGATTTTACTGAGGATAGCGTTTTCCAACAGATACTGGATGCGATAGGTCAAGAGCCCGTTGATGTCGTTATTTCTGACATGGCACCCAACATTAGTGGGGTTGCAACCGCTGACCAAGCTGCGTCAATGTATCTTGTAGAGTTGGCCTTAGATATGGCACGAAGCGTGTTGAAGACGAATGGGGCATTTGTTGCTAAGGTGTTTCAAGGTGAAGGATATGAAGAATTCATCAAAGATATACGCCAGTCATTTACAAGTGTAGTCATCCGAAAGCCAGAAGCATCAAGAGCGCGCTCGCGTGAGATATTTGTTGTTGCGAAGGGATTTAAATCTTAGTAGAGACATTTGATAGAGAGTGTCTTTGCATCCATGCAGCTGCGTCCTTGCAGCCTTACACCTTCCTTGAAGGAGACAGAGGCCCATTTCCTGTGGGCTGTCGCAATCCTTTGCGCTCTGTCTTGAGGCTATTTTCAGCGATTCTCCTTGGCATGTATATAGGAGTTTTTCCTAAAATCACCCAGTGGGTCGTTTTTAATTTCATTTAAAATTTTATAAAAGCAAAAAGCCCCTGACTCATGGAATCAGGGGCTTCTCTAAATAAATGCCTGGCGATGACCTACTCTCACATGGGGAAACCCCACACTACCATCGGCGATGACGCGTTTCAC
>NZ_QKRX01000019.1 GCF_003284585.1 Nitrincola tibetensis | reverse complement strand
GCTGTGGACACCCAGCTTACGTAGAATGGCCGTTACGTGCGCCTTGATGGTGGCTTCTGACACGCTCAACTCATAGGCAATTTGCTTATTCAGCAAACCTTCAGTCAACATGGTCAGCACTCTAAACTGCTGTGGCGTTAAGGAAGCCAACGCTGAAGCAAACTTATAGTCTTCCTCTGGCAAATCGGCAACACTGCTGATTTCCTGAGGCAGCCACTCTTCCCCTTCAAGCACCTGTGTAATCGCTTCCGAAATCACCTCTAATGGAGAAGACTTAGGAATAAACCCAGAGGCACCGTAATCCATAGCACGCTTCATTACATGGGGTTCTTCACTGCCGGACACCACAATAACGGGTACACCCGGATGCTGTCCGCGTAAAAACACCAACCCAGAGAAACCATGCGCGCCAGGCATGTGGATATCCAATAGAATCAAATCTGCATCAACATGCTGCTCAGCAGCGCCTTGAACTGCTGAAAGTGAGTCAGCCTCAACGATCTCAACGCCAGGGACTGCTTGCATAACCGCCTGTTTCAGAGCTGCGCGAAACAATGGATGATCGTCAGCAATGATAACCTTTTGTGCTAATTGCATGGTGTTCCTCTCTCAGACCCGCTTACTTCGTCAATGCATAATAGCATCTCTTTAAACGCAAAACTCCCCCCTGACACAGTCAGAGAGGAGTTAATTTAGGACAAAGCAATCAATTAGCTTTTACGATTCAAACGATGCTCAATCAAGTCATCAACAACTGATGGGTCAGCCAGCGTTGAGGTATCACCCAAGGCACTGAAATCATCTTCAGCGATCTTACGCAAAATACGACGCATGATTTTACCTGAACGCGTTTTTGGCATACCTGGGGAGAACTGAATCAAATCAGGTGATGCAATGGGGCCGATTTCGCTACGCACCCAATTGCGCAACTCTTTCATTAGATCATCGGACTGTTCATACCCTGCTTTCAAGGTCACATAAACATAGATACCCTGACCTTTAAGGTCATGTGGGTAACCCACTACTGCGGCCTCAGCAACAGCAGGGTGAGCAACCAACGCTGATTCAACTTCTGCCGTCCCCATACGGTGACCAGACACGTTGATAACGTCATCGACACGACCCGTAATCCAGTAATAGCCGTCTTCATCACGACGCGCACCATCACCCGTGGTGTAGCTGCCTTTAAAGGTTGAGAAGTAGGTCTGCACAAAACGTTCGTGATCGCCAAAAATACTACGGCTTTGGCCCGGCCAAGAGTCAGTGATAACCAAATTACCGTCACCCGCCCCCACTATCTCGTTGCCCTCGCTATCAACCAATGCAGGCTGAACACCGAAGAATGGACGCGTTGCAGAGCCAGGTTTAGTTGGCGTCGCACCCGGTAATGGCACGATCATAATGCCGCCAGTTTCTGTCTGCCACCAAGTATCCACGATTGGACACTTACCCTTACCGAAAATACGGTGGTACCAAGTCCAAGCTTCAGGGTTAATTGGCTCACCTACAGATCCCAATAGCTTCAAGCTGGATAGATCCGAATCGCCTAATACATCCTCACCCTGTTGCATCAGCGCACGAATAGCGGTCGGAGCGGTATAGAACTGGTTAACTTTGTGCTTTTCGATTACACGGCCAAAACGGCTGTTGTCAGGATAGCTTGGCACACCTTCAAACATCAGCGTGGTCGCACCGTTCGCCAAAGGACCGTAAACAATATAGGAATGCCCTGTTACCCAACCTACGTCAGCCGTACACCAATAGACATCACCTTCGTGATAGTCAAAGATGTACTCATGGGTCATGGACGCATAAACCAAATAGCCGCCGGTAGTGTGCTGTAAGCCTTTTGGCTGTCCCGTTGAACCTGAAGTGTAAAGGATAAACAGCGGGTCTTCAGCGTTCATTTCTTCAGGAGGACAATCAGCAGAAGCTGCTGCACAGACTTCGTGACACCATACGTCACGGTTTTCGTGCCAAGCCACGTCTTTGGTTGTGCGCTGAACGACAATCACCCGCTCAATACACGCGGATGCACCATGATCGTCAATCGCGGCATCAACGTTGGCTTTTAATGGCACTTGCTTGCCACCACGAAGAGAATAATTGGAGGTAACAACCAACTTAGACTTCGCACCGATAATACGGCTTGCTAAAGCTTCTGGCGAGAAACCACCGAATACGATGGAGTGAATCGCACCGATACGTGTACACGCCAGCATCGCTACCGCTGCTTCTGGAATCATCGGCAAGTAAAGCGTGACCACATCGCCTTTTTGGATGCCTTGCGCTTTTAAAGCATTGGCAAAGCGACAAACGCGCTCATGCAGGTCACGATAGGTGATTTTTTCATCTTCTTCGGGATTGTCGCCTTCCCAAATAATAGCCACTTGATCGCCACGCGTCGCCAGATGACGGTCTAGACAGTTAGCAGACACGTTTAATGTGCCATCTTCGTACCACTTGATGGAAACGTTATGCGGATCAAAGGATGTATTTTTGACGCGAGTATAAGGCTTAATCCAGTCAATGCGCTTTCCTTGCTCCCCCCAGAAAGCTTCAGGATCGTTAATCGACTGTTCGTACATTGCTTCGTATTTAGCGTTATCGATATGTGCGTTTGCTGCAAACGCTGGATCTACCGGAAAAACGTTCTGATCACTCATGTATATGCCCTTAGCTTGAGATTTGTTTTTATACCGCCCGATACGCTGTCTTTTTTGTTTTTATTGCGACTAACGCAAAATTCGCATGGCTTTAATACGTTTATACAGAAGCTTACCCTCGGCCTTAATTAGACATTGGTCTCACCAATCTTTAACTATAGAACTAAGACCTAAAATAAGCACGTAAAACGGCGCTAACTTAATGACCTACATTGAATTTCTCTAAAGTCGTATTTTTCGATAAATACCCTCCGTTCGACTAATGTGCAAGCTCAGAATGCTGAGTTGAATTTCCCTAACAAGGCATCATCCGGATAATAGATCATCTAAATTGATCCCCTGCTCACGTATTTTAGCTAACTTATAACGCAAGGTACGAGGGCTGATGCCGAGATGCTCAGCCGCCAACTTACGACTTCCCTTAAAACTCACCAAGGCATCAATGATAATTTGATTCTCATGTTGGCGTAAATCCTGATCCAACGCTCCCCCTACCGATGGCTCAGGTATTGATGGCTCAACAACGGCCATTTTTATCGCAGGTGAACTCATCGATGGGCTTGGGGAGAGATGTCGCATTGGAATACTGGTCACTCCCATGTGCAAATCATCCTGTTGAATCATCGGCCCCATTTGCAAAATCAACGCACGCTGAATCGTATTGTCCAACTCACGAACATTGCCTGGCCACGCATAGCTTTGTAAGCGCTCGCAGGCCGCTTCACTTAAACTCGCCAGAGAGCGCTTCATTTTTTTACAATGCTGAGCCAACAAACGTTTAGCCAGCGGTACAATATCTTCAACACGCTCGCGTAAAGGCAACCACTGCAAAGGAAACACATTTAAGCGGTAATACAGATCTTCACGGAAGCGACCTTCAGCGACAAACTGCTCTAAGTGTCGATTACTGGTGGCGAGAACCCGCACATCAAGCTTAATCATCTTACGACTGCCAATCCGCTCTACCTCTTGCTCTTGCAACACTCGCAATAGCTTGGCCTGCAGCCCTAAATCCATTTCACTGATTTCATCCAGCAACAAGGTACCACCATTGGCCTGTTCAAACTTACCCGGCACACTGCTCAAGGCACCCGTAAACGCGCCCTTTTCATGGCCAAACAGGGTAGCCTCTAGCATGTTTTCGGGAATAGCCGCACAGTTGATCGCGACAAAAGGGGCCTGCGCACGTGCAGAATGCTGGTGTATGTAACGCGCCAACACCTCTTTACCCGTTCCTGACTCGCCCGTAATCATCACCGTTGAATCAGTTTGCGCCACACGCTGTGCGATCTGCAACAAATGCTGACTGGCTGGAGACTCCGCCACAGGCGTATCCACCTGATCACCCACCCAGCCTTTTGTGTGCGTCAGCACCAACTCCACTAACTGCTTCGGCTCGAAGGGCTTCATCAAATAATCAACTGCCCCTGAGCGTATGGCATCCACCGCACGATCAACCTGCCCATAGGCGGTAATTAATGCCACGGGCAACAGAGGAAAACGTTGTTTAATCTGCGCCAACAACTGATGGCCGTCCATCCCCGGCATATTGACATCGGTGACGACCATATCGACACGGGTATGCTCTAAATATACAAGGGCGTCTTCTGCTGACCCCGCCTCGACAAAGCCAATATTAGCCAAGCTCAAAGTGTCGCACAAAGCCTCGCGCAGACCCAAATCATCCTCGACGATTAACACCTTCAAGGACATACGCAACCCCGATCTAACTTATTAACTGACATATTTCGCCTTTCGCGCTGAGCGCTAAGCTCTAAGTGGTAAAATAAAGGTGGCACAGGTGCCCTCTCCCAGCACGGATTTCAACTCAAAATGACCATGATGCGCTCTCGCCATCACCTGCGCAATGGCTAGCCCCAAACCGGTCCCATGCGTTTTAGTGGTAAAAAACGGCGTTTGTACCTGCTCAATCAACTCAGGCGCAATACCTGGCCCCTGATCTTGTACCGATAGGCGCAGACGTCCTCTTTCCTGCTCCAAGCGAATACTCAGCTCAGCTCCCAAACCCGTTGCCTGCAACGCATTATTAACAAGGTTCAATACCGCACCCAATAAGGCTTCGAGATTGCATTGAATATGTACATCGCCTGCCAAATTGATAAATTCACAGTCGGCGTCGTACTGACTCAACGGCTGATCCAGCAAGTCCTCAATCGCGGCCAACAATGCCTCTGCACTCACTTGATTATCAAGGCGTGTTTCGCCACGGGCAAAAATCAGCATATCGCGTACTTGTTGTTCAAGATGCGTTAAATTTGTTTTTACCTTGCCCGCAAACTTGATACGCTGATCATCCTGTAAACTCGGCGACATCAAATGTGACGCATAAATCAAGGCTGTCGATAAGGGTGTTCTCACCTGATGTGCTAAGGACGCCATCATTCGCCCCATTTCGGATAAACGTTGATAATGATGCAAACGCGCCTGTAAATCTCGTGTTTGAGTCTGATCAGTAATAAACACCAGCTGCCCTGGCTCATCCGGTAAGGCCTCGGTCGCCAAGCTCACTCGCTTACCGTTTTTTAGAGACACTTCGTGGCCATCATCCGGCCGTGGTGCAAAGCAGGTTTGAATAATCGACAACCAAGCCTCATCCTGCAACTGCGTTCCAAGCAACTGCTCTGCAGCGGGATTGCATTCTGCGATACGGCCACGATTGTCAATCACCAACACCCCGCCGGGCATTAAATCAATCAACTCACGCAAGCGTGCCAAGGCCTTTTTCTCCTCTTGCAGTGCAGCAACCTCATGTTCCAATGCGACAATCCGCGCCTGCAATGCTTGTTCTGTCTCGCTCATGCTCGTGAAATTCCATACTTACGCATTTTTTCCACCAAGGTCGTGCGTCGAATTTGCAACTGTTGTGCTGCACGCGCCACTACTTGGCCCGCACCGTCCAATGCCTGCTCAATCAAGCGTCGCTCTTGCTGCTCCAAAAAGGACTTTAGATCTATCCCATCTTCTGGCAACTGCAAAGCACCTGCCAATGAATCAATGCCTTTTGAGTGGGTGCTTGATGTCTGTAACTCAGGCAACTGGATCACCCGCTCATTATTTTGATGTGACAGATAGTGATCTGGGTTGGGTTCAGGGCAGTGTCGGAATTTTGGCGGCAACTCCGACACACCAATCACGCGATTAGGATGCAGGATTGACAGGCGTTCAATTAGGTTCGCCAACTCGCGCACGTTACCAGGCCAGGCATGGCAGCGCAGAGATTCTAGCGCAGCAGGATGAAACTGAATCGGGTCTAAGCCCTGCGCCGCCAAGCGTTGCACCAACTCATTGATCAGCAACGGCAGGTCTTCAATACGCTCGCGCAGCGGTGGTACTTCGATAGGAAACACATTTAAACGATAATACAAATCTTCGCGGAACTCACCCTCGTGAATCATGGTTTCGAGGTGCTTGTGTGTGGCCGTGATAATGCGCACATCCACCTCAATCGTCTTGCTGCCACCGACCCGCTCAAACTGGCGTTCCTGTAGCACCCGCAGCAGCTTGACCTGCATCGGCAAGGGCATATCACCAATTTCATCTAAAAATAACGTGCCACCATTGGCCATTTCAAAACGGCCCGCTCGACTGCTGATCGCCCCCGTAAAGGCGCCACGTTCATGACCAAACAACTCGCTCTCTAGCAACTCCGCCGGGATAGCGCCACAATTCACAGGGACAAAGGGCTGCCCCTTCCGATCCGAATGCTCATGCAAGGCGCGCGCAATCACTTCTTTACCCGTCCCAGACTCACCCGTAATCATCACACTGGCATCTTTACAGGCCACTTGGTGAACAAGGCTTCGCACCTCACGAATTTTAGGGCTCTGCCCAACAAACCCTGTCAGATCTTTTGCCCACAACTCCTGCGCAACCGAGCGCCCACGCCAAACCGACGCTTGATGCAAGTCGTCCATTAAGGTTTTATAGCGAAAAGGTGGCAACCAAACACCCAACACTCCCAAATCCCGTGCGGTTTCTGCTTCTAACTCGGTCCATTCGCACAGCAAGACTTTGGGAATTAAGCGCTGCTCATCAGTTAACGCGGCCATCAGCTTAGCGGGCGACAAGGGCAAACGGCTATAGCCCATCAACACCAATCCAATATTGGATAGATTGAAGGTATCGCCTTGTTGTAGCCACGTGACAAAGTCAAAATTATGACAGTGGATATCCAGAAAACCTAAGCAGGTTTGCACTGCTAAACGCCGCTCTGGATCGTCATCGAGGAGTAAAACGTCAAAATTATAAGTCGTCATAGCCCAGTGTTCAGCAAATTGAATCGCACTAGGGTAACGTGTATCTGAATTTTGTCAATCATTTGACGGTTGAATCCCAAGGGCAATCACACTAACTGATCAAACTCGGTGCCAATCCGGGGTGGTGGTACCGCTTCCGTGGGACACGCTTTGCGTCATCCTTGACCGCTCGACTGCCACCGTCCTGGCGGCAGACGGTCCCTCGGCAGCGGTACCACCACCCCTCTAGAAAAGGGTGCCAACCGAGAGATGTGTCGGGCTAGGCTATAAGATTGCTCTATATGATTTAAGTTTGAATACAAAACTTGGCAGCTTTTGCTTTTGTAAGCATTCAAGGTAATCGTCCACTGACATCGGTGGACACTTCAGGCTCTGTCTATGCTGTTGTGCCGCCTTGATACAAGCACTAGGATTTAATTCGAACATATCATTTAGAAATTCATCAGGATGAATCGCTGATAAACCTAAGTGATTTAATTGTAGTGTTGGAAAGTCCTTCAAGTTGAACGTTATAATTGCCTCTGCTTGTCCTTTTAAGGCTGCGGCAACAACATGCCTATCGTTCTCGTCGGGCAACGAAATTCCCAAGATTAATGGCTCATAATCCTCAACCAAACAGTCTGGAACATGACAATTCATAAGCTCTTTAGTACGTTGCAGTTTTTGCGGATCAAGACCAGGATTATTGATTCTAAGATTTCTCATCCATTCATCATGTATTTGCTCTGTCCATCGTGCCCGAAACAAACCCGTATTAGCTAAAAACATCAAATAGCTACGAAGAGGGGCTGGATACATGACACAAGCGTCGAAAACTACCGTGTAAGTTGACATCAGTATCCCATACCCAACTCTTGATCCAATGCTGATAATTCATTAAGCGTTTCTAGCCTTAGATTTTCAAGATTTCTTTTGTACTGCATGATTGCTGAAAAAGAAACTTTTCTACGATTGCCCTTTCGACTGAAAGGTATTTCTCCAGAATCCAGTAATTTAATGAATGTGGGACGAGACATGTTTAAAATATCAGCACCTTCCTGTGTAGTCAGTTCAGCATGAATTGGCGTTATATTAACTGAGTTACCTTCACCTAGTTGAGTTAACACTTCTATCATCAATCTTAATGCACTGGAAGGGATGGTAATTTCATGATTTTTTCCCATTCCATCGATAACATTGATTAACTGGGCTTCTCCACCACTTTGAATCACTGCTGATAATTCTTGGCTGCCAAGCTTCGCTAAAGCAATCTCTTCTGGACTAGGCAATGTCGTTACAATGCTCATTAGCACTCTCTCCGGTTATGTTTACATGGTAATTATCCGAAATATTCGAAAAAAGTCAATATTCGAAACTTTCGAAAAAAACTTATGCTAGCATGGTAAGCCGCTATCACACTCATTCAAAGAAAGCACTTAGGAAACGGTGCTGATCAAGATCAGACACCTTCAAATCAAAAGCTACTACATACATAATGTGGCTCCTCCTATTTAGGATAAATTTGAGGGCTTCTTAACTGATACCGTACTTGAAGTAAAGTTCTGACTCAGTACAGACTTGGGCAATCGCACTAACTGACCAAACTCAGTGCCAGTCCGGGGTGGTGGTACCGCTGCCGTGGGACACGCTTTGCGTCATCCATGACCGCTCAACTGCCGCCGTCCTGGCGGCAGATGGTCCCTCGGCAGCGGTACCACCACCCCTCTAGAAAAGGGTGCCAACCGAGAGAAGTGTCGGGCCTGCGTTCTCTGTCCAATAATCCTGATATGTGACGACAGACGAAAGGAATCAGTGCTAGTGCTTGAGTATTGATGAGTGAAAACATACACTTTCGACTGTAATACAAGGTAGAACACGCCAATAGAAAGGAGTCTATTATGGCAAAGCACTACGATACCGCGTACAAGGAAGTCTTTAGCTACCCTGAATTCGTTCAACAGCTTATTGAAGGCTTTATTCCCGTCGAAATCGCTGAGATCATGGATTTCTCAACCCTGTCCATCCACAGTGGTAACTACATCACGCCCCTGTTTGAAGAAAAACTTGAAGATGTCGTTTGGTCTGTCGAAGTCACATGGGATGGCATTAAACACCCCATATTCATCTATATTTTACTGGAGTTTCAATCCCAACCCGATGCCAAAATGCCCATACGCCTGCTGCATTATGTGGCCTGCTTCTATGATCACCTGTTAAAAAACAAAAAGACTACTCTAAAGAAAGGTTTACCACCCATTTTACCCATTGTTTTATATAACGGCTCCAAACGCTGGACGGCAAAGCACGATATATTCGACATGATCACACCTGAACCTCCCGCTTTTTTAAAGGCCTATCAACCACACTTACGCTATTACTTGGTTGATGAAGGGCGCTATACTGATGAAGACTTGGGTTTTAAAAGCACCCCCTTAAGCGGAATGTTTTCAATTGAGAACGCAGGTAAAAGCTTTCAAGACTTGCAACGTGCGGTGGATCGAATTGTCGCGATTATTAAAGCAGATCCGAATAAGGAGCGCATTGATAAGATCGTCACTCGCTGGATCAAGCGCCACTTGAAGTACTTAGGTGCAAAGATCAACCTAGACAAGCTAAACAGCTTAATAGAGGACAGAGATATGCTAGCTGAGAATCTAGAGAATTTAGTACAGAAAGAACGCCTCCAGAGTGAACAGCGTGGAGAGATACGCGGCATACAAAAAGGTCGCATGGAGGGCGAGCAAGCGAGCCAAGTTAGAATCGCTCATAATTTGATTACCCGTACCGATATGGACGACGCCACAATCGCAGATGTCTCTGGTTTACCAATAGAAGAAGTCATCAAACTCAGATCTGCATCTAAACACTGACAAACAGATGTAGTAGAAGATTCAAAGAAAAGCCCCTAGGCAACGGAGTCACACTAGGGGCAAGGGAGGAGATGGATACGTGACTAGCCGTTACGGTATTCGATGGGCATTTCATCCCAGCCTTGTTTGATTTCAAGAAGGAGGTTCATGATTTCTTGAACTTTGTCGGCGTCGTTCAGACGGTTGGCTTGTAAAGATGTTTCCAACATATAAACATAAAGCTTATCTAGGTTTGCAGCGACGTCTCCGCCTTCTTCAAGGTTTAGGTTATCACGCAGGGCAATCAGGATGTCATTCCCTTTGTTTAGATGTGAAGAGCGAGCATCTATTTCATTGCGCTCAATTGCACCTTTTCCCTTAGCGAAAGCTTCGAGAGCTCCTGTTAGTAACATTGAAATAAGCTTATGCGGTGAAGCCGTTTGCACGGTTGAGTGAATATCTACTTGCTTATATTGTTGTAAGGCTTTGGGTGCGTTCATAATGATCTACCGAATTTTATAATTAACGTCGACTAGCAGTGAAAGGCAAACGATCAATCAGACCATTTAGTTGCTCACCTGTCGCCTGAAAACTTGAGATTATACGCTCCATGGCTAAAAATTGTGCCTGCAATTGAATAAATCGTCGATCCATGCGCGTATCGAGCTTTTCTCGTTCGTCACCAATAAGTGTTAAATCACGATTCAAGCTGGTTTCGCGGGTATCAATCGCTCCATCTTTTGCCAAGAAATTTGCCACTAAACGATTAAGCTCTCCACTGAGCCCCTGAGAGTAATCGATGGTTGCAGAATAAGGCACGCCTGAAGCCGACTCAGACACAGTAAAGTTCAACCCATATCCCGGTGAGTTAAGTGGCGGCAATAGAACGTTCCCTGCACCAAAGCCAGCAACGCCGTTAATAGTACCCACAACATCCTTACCTGCTTGGCCTGCCCTAACTGCCAAGCCAATATTCGCTTGCGCATCAGCACTGACATTGGTAAACACAACATTAGAGGAGGCACCATACTCACGTGAAGTAAAGGTAAACGCTGATGCGGTGGCATCATACCCAACATCAACACCCGCCATTTGACCACTGAACTTAGGGTCGGCATTTATCAATGACTGCATATCGGCAGCCAACTCCTGAGCTGAAGCATAGGATTTATTTTGCGGTAACTGAATCAATCCAGACTCGATTCCGTTAATCCGCAATCGAAAACTCAGATCATCGGTTCCCGTTGAGAAAGGAGTAAACCCACCTGCCAGTTCATTGCCTGCATAACGACCTTTTTCAGGAGCCGTAGTCACTTCAATCTCGTAACGTCCTGCCTGAGCATTACTGGCCGCCGTACCCAGTGTTCCTGTTACAAGCGCAGAATCGGAGCGAATTTGCGGCGAGAAAATGGCAGCGAGTTTGTCAAAGTTATTGGCAATGGCCGCACTGAATTCTTTTTCGTTGATCGACAGAGTTCCATCAAGCTCGGTTTTGATGCCTAGAGTTGCAAGCGATGAGAAATCTGAATTTACCCCCCGCACAGGAGACACCAGCATTTCACGTAAGCGTGACAAAAGGCTTTTTGCAATGCCATCCGATGCCAAATCGCCCTTCACTAACTGGTTGCTTTCATCGCGGCTGTAACCCGTCAAATCGGATGACAGCTTATAAAAGGTGTTAAACCCTTCAACAAAATCACGAATTGCCTGTTCACCTGTCGCCTTGTCTTCCGTGATAGCAAAGTTGATAATCTCGCCAGGACTTTGTTTGTTTATCGTAAACTCAAGACCTGCGATCACATTCTTGATTTCGTTAGAATCGCGTTGTATTTCAAGGCCATTAATTTTTAAACGAGCATTCTCTGCGGCTTGACCCTGTGTTAGGGTTTTTGAGCTCTCATTAAAATCAAACATAGACGATAAACTTGCACCACCGCCCCCCGTATCTGTCGCCGTAATCGACAAGGCATTTGACTCACCCGTAGGCGATGAAATCATTAAACGAAACTGACCACCGTCTTGAATGATAGAGGCTTGCACCCCAGCATTCGCTCCATTAATGGCATCACGCACACCTTCAAGAGTGTTATTGGTCGAATCGATGGTGATCTGCAGTGTCTCTTTCGCAGTGTTGCGGGTAAATGCCGTCGTGCCAGCGTTCCAGCTACCAAAGTTAATTTCTAAGGTACCTGTGCCCACTTCTGCTCGACGATCTGACACACCACCGGTTGCTAAAGACTGAGACCGTGCCAAAGACAAGACTTCAACTTGGTAATTACCAGTCACAGCATCTGCATCAAGCTTAGTGGGTGTGACCGTGTTGCTCTCGGTAAAAGACACACTGCGTGCACTAAAGGTTTTGGCATCGCTCAGTGGACGCAACAAACTCTGGAATTCAGACAAACCACTTTTAAAAACACCATAACCTGATATTTGAGCTTCAAGGCTACTTTGTTTTTTATCCAAGCGCTCTTCTGCGGGTTGCCGCTCGATGGCGACCAGATCGCTGACCAGTGTTTTAGTATCGATACCCGACCCTGCACCCAGGGCACTCACCAGATTTGTGCTCATGTTTCACCTCGACGCTTTTTGCTTAACTCACGCTTAGCTCTTATTGATAGAGCTTCTAGGCTTTATCGTTAAACAATAAACCTACCATTCCCTCTAAATACTCTGCAAACTTTAAGGTCTCTTCCGTGGGAATTTGCCGGATAACTTCACTGGTTTGCACATCCACTACGCGTACCACTACTTTTTCTGCGCTATCATCTACCGAAAAACTCAACGAGCGCTGACCATCACGCATCATATCATTTAGTTTATCGATCGCTTCTTCAAGTTTTTCAATCGAAAGTACTTTAGGTTCTTCAGATGCTGGAGCATTCACTTGAGAGGAGTTGGACGGCTCGGACGACTTAGCTGAAGAAACCTCATTAGGCTCTCCGCGCGAAGACACCGAATCCGCTCGCGATTGAGACGCAGAGGGAGCGATTGCAGCGGCATTCATGCTTTCAATCGACATAATACACCTCGCTGTTTAAAAAGATAAATGCCACCCGTTAGGTGCAGGTGGCATTTTAGAGTATAACCTAAGGTCTCTTAATTACTGAAGAAGAGACAGTACCTGCTGTGGTGCTGCATTGGCCTGAGCCAACATCGCACTACCGGCCTGCTGCAATACCTGAGCACGTGACAGTGCTGCAGTTTCAGCGGCGAAGTCCGCATCTTCAATCCGTGAACGTGCAGCTGCAGAGTTCTCGGAAATGTTCGACAGGTTGTTAATGGTGAATTCTAAACGGTTGTTAACCGAACCAAGATCACCACGAGTCGAGTTCACCTGTTCCAACGCTGTATCGATAATATCGATCGCTTTTTGAGCACCCGCTGCAGTTGAGATATCGATGTTAGCGACAGAGTTTCCGACAGACTGGGCATTGTTGGTTTCAATAAGGCCAGTTGCGGTTGCTGCAGCAGTTGACAGCTCAAGTTTAATTTCATCACCACTGACTGAATCAAGTTTCAGGTGGAAGGCATCTGCAATTGCACCAACCTGCTCAACTGAAGCGACAACACCTGTTTGATCAGAAACTTTATTTATCTCATCTCTTAATATTTCGGCTCTTGTTTGAGCACTGGCATTTGTGCCTGTTGCTCCAACATTGACGCCATTAATTTTGATTGCACCTTCAACTAAGGTGCTGTTCGCGCCTACTATAGCGCCATTTATATCTGATCCAGTTCTTGCTTGAACGCCTACATTGTTAATAATCGCATTTGCGGCATTAACTGCAGCAATGTCACCAGGAACTCCAGTATTAAAAGCAATATCAACAGATGGAACATTCGGATCAGTTATGGTAAAGGCTAATTGTGCATTACTGAAAGCACCTGCGGCACCGAAGCCAACTGCGGCTGCACCATTACCTTGTACTGCACTACCTGCAACAGGAGTACCAGGTACACCAGTACCGCCTATTACTGTACCAGTAGCAGCTACATTACCTACGACACGTATCTGAGCACCTGTATCATTTGACAACTGCAAATTTCCATCGTTGTCTAGCTCAGCTTTAATTAGACCGTTACCTTGTTGATTAATTTTATCAACAACTTCCTGCATACTTCCGGTATCTTTGATGTCAATCCGGTTAGATTCAGTTGATGGGCCTACAACCTCAATTGAAAGAACATCAGGACCACGTATAATACCTGTGTTATTTGCACCTGTTGCAGTAAGCTCAGTAAAGGCTGATGCTGTTACTCCAGAAACATTTTTGTTGATCTCGTCTAATACGCCTTGAAGATCATTTGCGGCAGCTGCTGCTTGCAAGTTACCAACGTTCTGACCATTGATGGTCATTTGAACTGCGGAACCATTGACTTGGGTAGCATCACCAGTGATGCCGGTAAAAGCTGCAGCATTAGTAGTACCACCTAATGTACGTCCAATAACATCTCCAGCCGCCTGACCACCCAAGCCTTTAGCATCTAATTTACCCACTTCAAAGCTGATCGTCTGGTTAGACTCAGAGCCCACTTGCAAACCGATTTCACCTAAGGTGCCATCTAATAGTTTTTGACCGTTGAAGCTTGTGGTTTCGGCAATACGGGTTAATTCTGATTTCAGCTGGGTAACCTCAGCGTTCAGAGTTGAACGGTTACCTGTGTCGTAGGTTCCGTTTGCAGACTGCACGGACAACTCACGCATACGTTGAAGAATGTTGGTGGTTTCTTGCAGTGCACCCTCAGCGGTCTGGATCATGGAGATACCATCGTTGGCATTACGCACCGCTTGGTTCAAACCTTTGATCTGTGACGTCATGCGGTTTGCAATAGCCAAGCCCGCTGCATCATCTTTTGCTGAGTTGATACGCTTACCACTGGTAAGACGTTCCATAGAGTTTTTCAAATCACCCTGAGACAGGTTCAACTGACGCTGTGCATTGAGTGACTGAATATTTGAGTTAATTACCATAGCCATGAGAGTCTCTCCTCAGAGTGCATCGGAATGCCCGTATGCGTCTTTATTCATCAACAGCTGACTGACATGTCAACTGAGCTTATGATCTATATATCGCCCACTTTGTCAGAACCTTTAGAACTTTTTTCATATTTGATTCAAAGCACCGTGGTTGAATTCAGTTATCGACTCGCGCACACTTAACTTTAGAAAAAATGTTTATTCTATCTTTGGAGACGCGTGCATGACCTTAATGTCCCTAGCCGAAAAGTTATCGGACCTGACCCGACAAGCGCTGTCCTATACAGATGCAAGGGATTGGGCAGCGCTCGAGTTGCTGCAAAACGAACGCGAAAAGCTCTTGCTGCAACTACGCGATCACATCTCCGAACGACCAGTGCAATCCGAACAAGAAAGCCTACGTTTGGCTGAAATTCTGAATCAAATAAAAGACGCTGATCAAGGCATGAGCCAACGCATAGAACGACTCAAAGCTGAGTTGCTTGATGAAAACCATGATTTGAAAAAAGGACAGCGAATGCAGAAGGCGTATAAGCCGCTGGGTTAAGGCGATGTATGAACTTTGGACTGGCTCATAAACTTGAAGCCAGTTTGCTTACTCTGTTTACACTCAGGCTTTTGCTTTATACGTTTAGTTCAATGCAACACCCTGAAAGGCGCTCTACCCATCACTTTCAGAGAGTGCATGCCGCATGGATGCGGCATTCAAGCCTACACGGACGTATTCACGGCGACTCTCTGAAGGGGATGGGCAGCGTTTCCAAACACAAAAAATATTATAAATCATTTATTTATAATATAAATTTCCATACCCACACGATCAATATGCGCTTTCAATTCAGGGTCGGATAAGGTGTTATAGTTCAACACATCAAAAAAATACGGTAGAGGTAGAACTTCATTCAACTGATCACTCAATCGTATAACCGAATCATAGGTCACCGACAGCCCTTTCACAGCAATATCTACATCAGAGCCTTTTCGAAAATTACCCTTTGCTCTTGAACCAAATAAAACTAAAGACTCAATCTCAGACTGCTGCTTGGCAGCCTCTGCAATTAATGCATAATCAGAATCCGATAAGCCTGTCCTTAACACCAAGTTCATTCTATTTCCAGCTCGGAAAATCGATTATTAAGCACGTTTAATAATGGAAAATACGTTTCCCGAATTTTTTTTTCAACCTGCTGAGCCGTTTCTTCATTATACGTATGAGTTGTTAGATTACGATCCTCAAGCGCCTGTATCCAAACATGCCCGTCATCAACAATCCCATTTTGAAAAGCCAGTTTAATTGCAGCCCGTGGGCTATTCACTTCAAAACCCTCTGCCTGTTGATAATCTTTCAACAATTTCCAAGACAACTCAAATGCCATCTCAAAAAACTGAATCAAACCTGCACGCTCAACGATATTTGGCGACTCAATTGCAATCGCTTGCACCAATAACAAATACGCTCGATTGAATTGCCTGTAGCGCTGTTGCCAGCGAATATCCTGCTCCGTCATAACACTCCCATTTCAAACCCAACTGACTCACTGAACTTACAAAATTAACTTTAATACTTTTAAGAAGCTGAGTACACCACAACACTCTGCAAGACAAAGCTGAATGACCAAATCGATGCCTCGACTTAATCTACCAGAGATAAAACGTTTCCATGTCAGATTAGTGCTTACTATCGTCTCGCAAACCATAACCTCTGACACACTCAAACCCGACGCTTGCGCAATCTGTGCATCCGCGCCAAATAATACGCGCTGCGCTTACCCCATGCATTGTAACGGCGTACCTGCATCTCAATATTATAGCGGTTATTCTCCGCATCCTGCGCCAGCACATCGAGAATGATGTATTTGCCTGTCAACTCAGCTGGATTAATGCTTGGATTTAAAACTTCTACCGATGTAATACTCGGCAAATCTGGCCGCACATCATTAATCAAATGCACCAACAAATCCGGCGCTTCAGCAAAGATGCGTTTAAAAACATAGTCATTACGGGGGTCTAACAAATCGAAATTTTGCATGATGATCATCCTGATCTTTATATTGCTTATCCTTTAAAAGCCGTAAACCCAACTCAATAGCTTAACTTGCTGCCTAAACTTTAATGCTTTTAAAAAGCCAAGTACTCCACAACACTCTGAAAAGCACTCTGCCCATCACTTTCAGAGAGTGCATGCCGCATGGATGCGGCATTCAAGCCTACACGGACGTATTCACGGCGGCTCTCTGGAAGAGGTGGGTAGAGTGCCTATAACAACAGCGCTCTAGCGAACACGACAGCAAGAACGCCAACTTGAATAGCATTAGTGTTCGTTACTTGCGTGATGTGCAATGTATTCACTCAACGCTCGACGAGCTAGGTCATTTAGTGAGATATGTTCACGACTCGCTACAACACTTGCGGCCATATGAAGATCAGGCCCGATTCGGACATTAAACGAGCCTTTACATGGCGTATCAGGTGTTTTACCCAGTTCAGTACAATCCGCCAAATAACCATCAACAGATGCCTGAAATTCACGCTCTAGTCCTTTTAGATCATAGGATTCATAGGTGACTAGATCACGAATAAAGGCCAGTTTTCCAAACAGAATGCCGCTATCCAAATCGGGTTCAATCGTTCCTAGATAACCCTTATAGCTCAGATGTTTCATAGGTAGCCCTCCTGCTTCAGTGCCACGCGCACTGCTTTCAATGCACCGCCTTTAATTACATTCTCGGGGTGTGGTCTATGTAAGTGCACTATGTGACTCGTCTCAGGATTATAAAAACGCACACGGGAGCAAGCCATTTCTTGTTGCTGATACCCTAATTGAGACATCAGCGTTTCTAAATCTCTCCAAAGAAAAGTATTGGTATGACTACCCAGCTTAAATAACTGTTTGTTGCGTTTATTCATTGGAATCCCTTCCCATTTGCGACTAATTATAGTTGCAAACAAATAAGTAAGCAATAATAGACTTAAATGTCGTATAGAGGTATTTACGGCAACTCTCTGAGAGAGGTGGGCAGAGTACTTAAACCAAACAACCCGACTTCTCACTCAAGCAAAAACTCAGTGGTTAGCCTTAAGCCTCAGCTGTTCAACTTGGTCGACACACAAACCCGACGCTTGCGCAATCTGTGCATCCGTAAAAACATTCATTGATATTAAGTTTAGAGCCGTTTCACGCATTTGGACTTGGCGACCTTTTTCAACGCCTTGTGCAATGCCTTTTTCAATTCCCTGCTCTATACCTTTTTGAATGCCCTGCTCAAAACCACCCTCTCTCGCTTCTTTCAACAAGGTCGCCTCATCATGCATCGCTCGCTGACGCACAAATGCCAACCGACGCTCTTCTTCATCTGCACTAATCATCTTTAATCGCTCCATTGCCTTTCTCACTGGCTCATAAGGTATATCCACCATCTGAACCAGACTCTGCCAATGCTCCAGAAACTCAATCCAAAACCTCAAAGACCCCGAGCTCAACTCTAATCGATCCGCCTTTTTCAGTTCGATCAAATTGACCTGCAATTCGTTCCCTATGCGCACATCCGGCTGCTTTTCATCCCGCATTTCAAAACGCCAAACGGCCTGTTGTTGCTGAGTCTCATTGTCTATAAATAAATCAAAATCCAGAAGATGTATTCCAACCGCGGCTTGCAGCTTGGCATAATCCATCCCCGCATCCAACTGCTCACTCAACATCCGCGCCAAATAATACGCACTGCGCTTACCCCACGCATTGTAACGGCGTACCTGCATCTCAATATTATAGCGGTTATTCTCAGCATCCTGCGCCAGCACATCGAGAATGATGTATTTGCCTGTCAACTCAGCAGGATTAATGCTTGGATTTAACACCTCTACCGATGTAATACTCGGCAAATCTGGCCGCACATCATTAATCAAATGCACCAACAAATCCGGCGCTTCAGCAAAAATGCGTTTAAACACATAGTCATTACGGGGGTCTAACAAATCGAATTTTTGCATGATGATCATCCTGATCCTTAAGTTATTTATCCTTTAAAGCTGCAAACCCAACTCACTCAGTTTGAACTCCTAACCTTAACGATTTTAAAAACCTTAGTACACCACAACACTCCGAAAGGCACTCTACCCATCACTTTCAGAGAGTGCATGCCGCATGGATGCAGCATTCAAGCCTACACGGACGTATTTACGGCGGCTCTCTGAGAGAGGTGGGCAGAGTACCTATCACGCGCACCCTACCAATAACGATTATTCTACCCATAGCGAATACTTTCCCCATAAAAAACGACCTACCAATCCACCTGCTCAAAGAACAACCACCCCCACCAAACCCACGCCCCACATATGGCCTAAGCACAAGTACACCTCAAACCCACACACTTATTCACAGCTACTGTGCATAACTATCGCCCGCTCAACGCCTCTATCAACCGTAAAAACCCCCTTGTCAACCCTCACACAATCCGCGATACTGTATATATAAACAGTAAAAGAGGAAGGGAAATGAACGCTACCACCCTAAACCCATGCCAAGAACAACAAACCAGCCAGCTGAAAATACCGCTATTCCTAGAACGCGTATCAGCCGGATTTCCCTCTCCAGCACACGGCTACGTAGAACACACGCTCGACCTAAACCAACTCTGTATACAACACCCTAGCGCCACTTTTTTTGTTCGCGTTCAAGGTGACTCTATGATCGACGCAGGCATTTACCCCATGGACATCCTCATCGTTGACTGCTCACTCGAAGTCAAACACAAAGACATCGTCGTCGCGTCATTAGATGGTGAAATGACTGTCAAACAATTCGAACAATATCCGAAGCCTAAACTCGTTCCCTGCAACCCCGCTTATTCCCCTATTGAAATCAACGAATCACATCAATTTGAGATTTTTGGCATCGTGACCAACATCATTCGCAAAATCACTCGATCCAGTGCCACGGCCTCACACAAACAACAAACCCTCAAAACGCATCCCCCTTCACTCACTGATGAATAAAGCCAGATGTCTAAAAAACCTATCTTTGCTCTCGTTGACTGCAACAATTTTTTTGCCAGCTGTGAAACACTCTTTCGACCCGACCTAAAAGATAAACCCTTAATCGTTCTCTCCAATAATGACGGCTGTGTAGTCGCACGCTCACAAGAAGCAAAGCAGCTTGGCATTAAAATGGGCGTACCCTTTTATCAAATTAAAGACCTCGTCAACCGCTACCAAGTCGCTACTTTTTCTAGCAACTACGCGCTCTATGCCGACCTATCTTCGCGTGTCATGTCGACCTTGGAAACCCTGGCCCCAACTGTTGAAGTGTATTCGATTGACGAAGCCTTCCTTGATCTAACAGGCATTGACAATCTCACATCTCTCTTCGACTTTGGCTTAACACTGAGACACACTCTCAAACAGTGGACAAAAATCATCGTCTGTGTAGGCATCGCCCCAACAAAAACGCTGGCTAAGCTTGCCAATCATGCCGCCAAGCACTACTCAAAAACACAAGGCGTCGTCGATCTCACGGCCCGAGAAAGACAACGCAAGCTCATGGCCTTAGTGCCCGTCGGTGAGGTATGGGGAATTGGCCGAAAACTGACTCAACGTATGGAAAGCGAAGGTATTCTTACAGCGTTGGATCTCGCAAACGCAAACACTCACTATATTCGAAAACACTATTCAGTGGTTGTGGAACGCATCGTTCGAGAACTAAATGGCGAGTCTTGCTTGCCTTTAGAAAGTATTACGCCAACTAAGCAACAAATTGTTTTCAGCCGCTCATTTAGCCAGCGTATTCATGAACTCTCTGTAATGAGAGAAGCAATTTCAGACTACACAGCACGTGCCGCTGAAAAACTACGTAAAGAACAGCGTTATGCCAAAATGATCACCGTGTTTATGCGCACCAACCCTTTCAATCCATTGCAACCTCGCTACGCCCCATCACGCAGTCTTGAAATGACTATTCCCACCGATGATACCCGTGAGCTAATCAAAGCTTCACATAATTTATTACAGCAGATATGGCAAGACGGCCACCGCTTCATGAAAGCAGGCGTAATGCTCTCGGACTTCTATGAACCCGGCGTCTATCAACCCAGTTTATTCGACCCAGCAACCCCACATGCCAACTCCCAAACCCTAATGAAACTGCTCGATCAAGTTAACCACAGCTCAGCAGGACGCTTGTATATTGCAAGCCAAGGAATGCGTAAAGATTGGTCAATGAAGCGCCAAAAACTATCCCCCAGCTATACCACACGCTGGGAAGACATTCCTTGGGTGGTCTAATCGCCCGAAACCCTCTCCGTTTATTGAATGCACTGCCATCACAAAACCATCACATAAATGTAATGATCCTTTAATAATCAATCACTAATGTCTGCTGACTTTAAATCACTTTAAAAAACTGGGCCCAATCATAACAAGATCCCCCAGATAACCAGTGCAAGTCAGGAGAGAAACATGCGTTCAATCAAAACCTTTGCGCTCAGCACCCTAGTGCTCAGTGTGTCTTTGGCCGCGGGTACCGCTCAGGCAAAAACGTCAGTCAACTGGTGGCATGCCATGGGCGGTGAACTTGGCGAAAAACTTGAAGATGTTGCTAAAAGCTTTAATGCCAGCCAAGATGAGTTCGAAGTGATTCCAAGTTTTCGTGGCACTTACACTGAAACCATGACAGGCGCTATTGCGGCTTTCCGTGCCCGCCAACATCCACATATCGTTCAGGTGTTCGAAGTGGGCACAGGCACTATGATGGCGGCAGACGGCGCAATTTATCCGATTTACCAGTTGATGGCCGATCACGATAAAACGTTTGATAAAGACGCCTACCTTCCAAGCGTCGTGGGTTACTACACAGACCCAAATGGTAACATGCTCTCTTTCCCGTTCAACTCTTCCACCCCCATCATGTATTACAACAAAGACGCCTTTGCCAAAGCCGGGTTGGATAGTGATAACCCACCCAGCACTTGGGCCGAGATGGTCAGCGCGTCAGAAAAACTGCGTGAGACAGGTGCAAGTAACTGCGGATTCACGACCTCTTGGCCAAGCTGGGTCATGCTGGAAAACTTCAGTGCCTGGCACAATTTACCTTTAGGCACTCAGGCAAATGGTTTTGAAGGGTTTAATACAGAATTTACCTTCAATAATCCAGAGGTCGCCCGTCACTGGGATAATTTGAAAACATGGCAAGACGCGGGTGTATTCAAATGGGGTGGCCCGGGTCCTGGGCCTGATGCAGCACCTTTATTCTACTCAGGTGAATGTGCCATGTTCTTTGGCTCATCAGCCAGTCGCTCAGGTGTACTCGCTAATGCCAAGTTTGATGTCGGTTTTGGTTTTCAACCTTACTACGATGACGTAGAGGGTGCCCCCCAAAACAGTATCATAGGTGGTGCAACCCTATGGGTTTTACGTGGCCATGCTGAGCAAGACTATGCTGCCGTTGCGGCCTTCTTTGAATACCTCTCACAAGCAGAGATTCAAGCGGATTGGCACCAAAGCACGGGTTACCTCCCCATCACTCAGGCTTCTTATGATCTAACTCAGTCACAGGGCTATTATGACGCCAATCCTGGCGCTGATACCTCGATTAAACAAATGACATTAAACCCACCGACTGAAAACTCGAAGGGGTTACGTTTCGGTAACTTTGTGCAAATCCGCGACATCATCTCTGAAGAAATGGAAGCCGTAATGACTGGACAAAAATCAGGTCAAGCAGCGGCCGATTCTGCAGTACGACGTGGCAATGCCTTACTGCGTGAGTTTGAAGCGGCTAACCGTTAATCGAACGCCTCTCATTCAACCCCCGTTGCATCGCACGGGGGTCTTTTTTAGCTCCAGGATCACTCAACGATGCAAACGAAACGCATGACGTTTAATCACCGCTATCTGCCGTATTTACTCTTGGCACCCCAGGTGATTGTAACGCTCATTTTCTTTGTCTGGCCTGCTTCTCAGGCTCTCTATCAGTCATTACTTCGTCAAGACGTGTTTGGCTTTAAAACAGAATTTGTCTGGTTTGATAACTTTACTCGCCTGTTTGCCGATGATCAGTATCTGCAAGCCCTCAAAGTTACGCTTACGTTTTCGCTGGGCACCACGCTCTTGTCCATGAGCGTTGCTCTGCTTTTTGCCGTATTAGTGAATAAGCTTATCCGCAGCCGTGATGTTTACACGACCTTTCTGGTTTGGCCTTATGCAGTGGCACCTGCGATTGCAGGCATACTCTGGTGGTTTATTTTTAACCCCACACTTGGCATCTTACCCTATGCACTGGACATGCTTGGCTATCAGTGGAATCACCGTGCCAATGGCAATCACGCAATGCTATTGGTGATTATTGCCGCCGCTTGGAAGCAAATTTCGTACAATTTTTTATTCTTTTTAGCAGGCTTACAGTCTATTCCACAATCGTTAATTGAAGCGGCCGCCATTGATGGCGCAAAACCCTTCAAACGTTTTTGGACGATCGTGTTTCCCCTTCTGTCTCCTGTCACCTTCTTTTTATTGGTCGTCAATGTGGTGTATGCAATGTTCGATACCTTTGGTGTTATCCATGCAACAACCGAAGGTGGGCCTGCTCAAGCAACCAATATTCTTGTTTATAAGGTGTTTAGAGACGGGTTTATTGGCATGAATTTAGGTTCATCAGCAGCTCAGTCCGTCATTTTAATGGCCATCGTCGTGCTGTTAACCGTGATTCAATTTCGTTACATCGAACGTAAAGTTAATTACTAGGCATCCTTATGGTTGAAAACAATTCTTGGTCACGCTTCGTGACACATTGCATCCTTATCCTAGGGGTTGCACTGGTGGTGTTTCCTGTTTACTTAGCGGTGATCGCATCGACACATGAAGCGGGCACTTTTTTAAGTGGCACCCTCCCCTTATTGCCAGGCTCTCAAGGACTTGAAAACTACAAACAAGTCTTATTTGAAGGCCGTTCACGTGCAGGAACGCCTCCTCTTCATACGATGCTCTGGAACAGTTTCGTAATGGCCATGACCATCACGATTGGCAAACTGCTGGTATCCTTGTTGTCTGCATTTGCAATTGTGTATTTTCGTTTTCCATTTCGCATGTTCTTTTTTTGGGTCATTTTCTTAACCCTTATGCTACCTGTCGAAGTCAGAATCGTACCGACGTTTCAGGTGGTTGCGGATCTAGGCATGCTCAATAGTTTTGCAGGCTTATCCATCCCGCTCATTGCATCGGCTACGGCCACCTTCTTGTTCCGGCAGTTTTTCATGACGATTCCAGAAGAGATGTTAGAGGCTGCACGCGTTGATGGCGCAGGTCCTATGAAGTTTTTTAAAGATATTTTGCTACCCCTATCGATCACCAATATCGCTGCATTGTTTGTCATCATGTTTATTTACGGCTGGAACCAGTACCTCTGGCCACTTTTGATCACCACCGATCCTGAGTACTACACCATCGTGATGGGCATACAACGCATGGTGACAGGTGCCGATGCAGAACCCTTGTGGCATCTCGTCATGGCGACGGTGGTTTTAGCCGCCCTCCCACCCATTTTAGTGATTTTATTTATGCAGCGTCTTTTTGTGAAAGGCCTGACGGAAACAGAGAAGTAAACCATGGCATCTATTCAAATAAACCGCTTAGGAAAAATATACACAGGCGATGTGAGAGCCGTATCAGAGATTGATTTAACAATCAAAGACGGTGAATTTATTGTACTCGTTGGCCCCTCAGGCTGTGGAAAATCCACTTTATTACGAATGATTGCAGGCCTAGAAAGCATCTCAGAGGGTGATTTATTTATTGGCGAACGACGCGTCAATGATCTCGAGCCTTCAGAACGTGATATTGCGATGGTGTTCCAAAATTATGCGCTGTATCCACACATGACTGTCTACAACAATCTAGGCTATGGCCTTAAGAACCGTGGATTTTCTAAAGATGAAATTAAAACACGAGTAGATGCGATTGCTAAAATGCTAGAAATTACGCCCTTCTTGGAGCGTAAGCCCAAAGCCTTATCGGGCGGACAAAGGCAACGTGTTGCCATGGGGCGAGCCTTGGTTCGTGAACCGAAGGTGTTTTTATTGGATGAACCTCTATCAAACTTGGACGCTAAGCTTCGAGTGCAGATGCGTTTAGAAATTAAACAACTGCAGAAACGTCTGAAAACAACCTCACTTTATGTGACCCATGATCAGCTCGAAGCCATGACCTTAGCCGACCGTTTAGTGGTACTAAATCAAGGCCGCATTGAGCAGGTCGGCAGTCCTATGGATGTGTATAACCGTCCGGAAACCCTGTTTGTCGCGCAGTTTATTGGTTCACCCAGCATGAACCTTATCCCTTTTACTGAATTTCAACAGAGCGATAACCAACAGCTCTTGAGTCACTTACCTGCAACAACCGATATTCTGGGAATACGTCCAGATCAACTGCTACTGTCTAAGCCTAAGGAAGATGCTCTGCGTTTGGACTGTCAAGTCTGCTTGTTTGAGCCTGCTGGGGCAGAAAGTCATTTATACGTCAAAACACCCTTGGGTCAGGATTTGACACTACGTGTCGACATCGATCCTCAGGTGCGTGAAAATACCACTCTAAGCGTGTATATTCCGCTCAATAAGGTCCATCCATTCAACCAATCCAGCCAACGGCGCACAGATATTCAATAACAGGGGATACAGATGATTGCTTGCCCATTAATCGCGCATCGCGGCTGTGCTGCACTCGCGCCTGAAAATACCCTAGCTGCCATGACCCTAACCCACGCCTTGGGTATGGCTTGGGTCGAAATAGATGTTACCCTGCTGGGCGATGGCACAGCTGTGATTTTTCACGATAACACTCTGGATCGCCTCACTCGCCAAACGGGGTTCCTTGCCGATCTTACTCAGCAAGACCTTAGCAACATAGACATTGGCAGTCATTTTTCTAGCGACTATATGCAAGAACGTATGCCCACGCTGGCACAGATGTTAATGCATTTGAGCGAATTAGGGCTTGGCTTGAATTTAGAAATAAAATCCTACCCGAACTATAGTGCTAACGAGGTTGTACGTGCGGTTATCCCTGAGTTACTGGCCCATTGGCACGACTTTGATCGACTGATCATTTCAAGCTTTGATACAGAAATTTTAAAGGCAGTTCGTAATGAGCAACCTGAATGGCAACTTGGACAACTCTGGGAAGGCTTACCAGAGGACTGGCTCCAAATAGTAAATGAAATCAATGCTGTTAGCGTGCATTTGTATCATGCCCCACTCACCAAAGAACAAGCACAATCGATCAAAGCGCAGGGTTTAGATCTCTATGTGTATACCGTGAATCAGGGAGATTTAGCAAAACCTCTGTACGACATGGGAGTAGACGGTCTTTTTACCGACAACCCACACCGGATTGACACGGTCAAGATCAATATATAATCAGCCTTACCTTATTAATGGAATGTCTAAGCGAAACTGGGTGCCTTTGCCCAGTTCGCTGCTGACCTCAATACGTCCCCCCAATATCCCTTTCACCAAATTAAACACAATACTCAGTCCAAGACCCGATCCTCCTTGGCCTAAACGTGTTGTAAAAAAAGGATCAAAAATACGTCCCAAGTTGTCTGGTTGAATCCCCTTGCCATTATCTTCTAGCATCAGCAATAAACGATCGCCCTCTTGCTTGGCTTGAATCTGTATTGCTCCAGACTCTCCCTCTGAAAAAGCGTGTAAGATGGCATTGTTGATAAGGTTTAGTAAAATCTGCCCTAACGGGCCTGGGTAGCTATCCAAGCGAATAGAGTCGGGTATGGATGCAGAAACTTTTACTCTTGAATGACGCAAAGTTGGCGCCATCGTCAAAACAATCTCTTCGACGACTTCACTCAATAAAAATGAACGTCGCTGATAGCTGGTTTGATCCACGGCAACTTGTTTAAAGCTGGAAATAAGTCGAGCACTTTGATTCAAGTTTAAGCATAAAATTTCACTGCCTTTTTTGACAAGATCCGTATAGCTTTGCAGTTCCGACTTCCGTAATCCTTGCTGAAGGGATTGCTCAAACTCCTGAGTTTTCTCCTTCAATGTACTGGACATCATTAAGGCATTACCAATTGGAGTATTGAGTTCATGGGCAATACCCGCCACCATAGCGCCTAAGCCTGCAAGCTTTTCTGATTGAACTAGCGACTCCTGCGTAGATTGTAAATGATCCAAGGTTTCTTGCAGGATTTGTGTCCGTTCTAGAACACGTTGCTCTAACTCTGAATTAAGAGTGCGCAGTGAATCTTCAGCCTGAACACGGAAAGACACTTCGGCCTCTAAATCCTTTGTCTTAGAACGTAATTCAAATATTAAATCACGTAACTGTCGTGTCATTTCGTTAAAATACTGAGCCAATATAGACAACTCATTACGACCCGATACTTCAATTTGTCGATCTAAATCACCACTCGTTACAGATCTCACACCCGACATTAGTTGATCAAGTGGCTGAGTGATTCTTCGACTAAATCGAATACCTAGAGTCACGGCCACTAAAAATGCCAATAACACTCCGCCTAACATCCACCCTGCTTTTTCCCTAGCCTCCGAGAAAGCATGACGAAAGCTCTGCTCTGAATAGACTAAGTAGTGTCTATTTCCTAAGGACAAACTTGCTTGACCAATGATGGCACGATATCCACTAACACCTCGACTAACATATTCATCTTCTTCAAGATGAAAGCGCTGCTGAGCTAAAACCACTGAGGGATCATTATGAGCAACCACTCGATGATCATCGGATACTAGAAACACTGAAAACTGAGACTCTCTAGCTTCTCTAGCCATTATCTCCCATATGGCCTTAAAGCGCAGAGAAACAACAATAATGTTAGCCAACTGCCCAGTCACGACATCTTTTACTGGCAAGGCTATCAGAATACTGGGTTCACCCGTTGTGCTGTTATAAATAATCTCGCCGAAGTAGCTTTGTTGAGTTCGAATAACATCGTTTAATGCTAAGTCAATTAATTCTGAATCTTTAAGCCCTTGGTTTTGAGCATACACGCGATGAGTATGAAATAAGTACGCTTTATCAGATGAATACAAGGCGATAAAGTCATGTGCTTTCTTCCAATGAAAAAACTCAAATAAAATATTAGATTGGATCGATAACGACTGGCGGTCAAAATTACTGGTAACGACTAAGAGTTCAAGATGCCGGATACTGCGCATTAACAAACCACGGACTTCTTGACTCACTCGCTGAGCAACCTGCTGCTGGGTAACCAATACCAACTGACGTTGCGAATTATAAATATGATAAGCGGAAACACTACCTACAATCATTAGCGCGATCAGCGTGACCAATAAAAACGACAATGCCATTTCTTGCTTGAGTCGTTTGCGCAATCGAGCAACCATGGTCACTCCTTATCTTAAAATGATGTCTGATAGTTTTAAAAATCTTGGATCTACTTTAAAACCATATGCATGCGCATTAGCAAGATTAAATGTAAGATAACTTTCAGCCGACTCTACAGAAATCACGCTTGGATCGACTCCCTGCAACACCCTATCTGCCAGTAGACTTGCTTGATATCCCTGTTTATACCAATCGACAGAATAACTCATCAAGTTATAATTAGCCGACACATTATAACCAGCAACAAAAATTCCCTGAGCTAAAGCCGCTTCCTGCAATAAAGACATCGATCCTAAACTGGGTGTTGGAGTGATTAATAAGGCACTATTTCGAGGCAAACTATGCAAGTGACCAAGCGCTTCGCGCTCACTTTTTACGGCAAGAGAGCGAAACACGACGGGATAAAAAAATTGTTGTGTAAATGCTATGTCCTCAATAATCGATACCGAAACATTATCATCAGGATGATAAAAGGTATAAAAATAATGTGTATTTGGAGCTAGCGTTAACAACCACTCAACGGCTTTTTCTGCATTGTTACCATTATGCACTCCCGTTACATTGCCTCCTGGAATATCCAACCTACTAACAATATCAACACCTATTGGGTTAATTAAAGGAGCAAAAATTACAGGTGTTGGTCGGGGCTGATCTTTAGTCAAATTTTTAGCAAAAAGAGTTGGCAATGTACCGATTGTCAATAACAGGTCAATTCGTTCATGATCAACAAATCGTTTCACTTCAGCTTCAACTGCTTGTTGATGAGGCTCAATTGCACCAGAATACACCCACTCTATTTGATCATCTTGATAACCAAGATCAGACATGCCTTGTTTAAAGCCTGCAAATGTGGGTTCTAGCATAGGTAAGTAATTAACAACACCAATTTTAATTACTTTTGTATTTTCAGGCTTAAGGATGGCAATAATGACAATGCCAACAAAAAAAACGATTCCCGCAAAACAAAACCTCGCGATCGCATTCATCGTATGCAGCCTCTAGGTACCCTTTAAATTACTTTGCGTCCGCCATCAACCAATCGACAAACGTTTTTGCATCCATAGGCTTGGCAATAAAGTACCCTTGCCCCTCATCACAGCCCATCTTAATTAACTCATTTAACTGAGACTCTGTTTCAATACCTTCTGCAATAACGCTCAATTGAAAGTCTTTAGCAAGATGAATAATGACACGCGCAAGATTGCCATCTGTGGCAACAGGAGACACATCCGCCACAAAAGCACGATCAATTTTTAAGCGATCTATTCGCAATTTATTCAATACACTTAATGACGAATAGCCCGTTCCAAAGTCATCCATTGCCACTTTAATCCCTAGCGCTCGGATAGCAGACAAGGTTTGATTGATGGAAATTGGATCCTCTATGGCAATGGACTCGGTTAACTCAATCTCGAGTTGCTGAGCGGGCACACACGCTTCGTTTATCACCTTAGTCAGAACATCAACAAAGTCGGGTTCGCGAAACTGTGCATATGAAACGTTAACCGCCATTCTGAAATCAGAGTAGCCTAAATCAATCAACTGCTTCAGTTGAGCACAGGCTGTTCTTAACACCCAAGCTCCGATTGGAATAATCGTACCAGACTGCTCAGCCAAAGGAATAAAGCGATCTGGCGGAATAAACTCGCCATGTTGGTTACGCCAGCGAAGAAGTGCTTCCGCTCCAATCACACGTCGAGTTCGTAAATCAATTTGTGGCTGATAGTAAAGAAATAAGCGTTCTGATGAAAAAGCTTCGCGCAAGCCCGTTAGCAGTTCGATACGATCTTTTGCGGCTTGACGCAAGCTGGCTTTAAAGTATTGAACTTTGCCTCGACTAAAAAGCTTTGCTTGCTTCAACGCAATGTTAGCATCTTTTAATAACTCGGTTCCTGACGTCGCCATACCCTCTTGCTCTAAAGACACCACACCACAGGTGACTGAAATCCTTAAAGACTCATTATTAACAATAAAAGGGTCTTGAAATAACCGAATAATTTCATTGTACTTAACAGACTCAGCAGGACCAACTAACGCAAAACAATCTCCAGCCACACGCCCTAAGATGACGTCGCTGGATATGAAATGACTGAGCCTTGAACAGACGGCTTTAAGCACATCATCTCCAAAGTGCTGATCGAGCGTGGAGTTAACGGATGAAAAATCATCGATATCGACTAATATCAGAACACAATTTTTGAAAAGATCTTGTTGTTCAGTAATGGCGCGTTCAAAGCGATAGCGATTGGCAATTCCTAACAGAGGATCAACAAATGCTAAGGTCTCGATTCGCGCATTCAAACCAAGGTTATCGATTCCTACCGAAACACTGGCACAAAATGCATTCAATAAGTGCTCGTCTACTGGGGTTAAGGCGCGATTCGATTCTATACATGCCGCCATCTCTCGGTCATTCTCTAAACCAAAATAAAGGGCGGTATAACGCCCTATTATATTTGTTCGTTGGCTTAATGCTTGCCGTAATGCTGACTTCATACACAGATTGGGAAGAGAATCTAATGGCTGATTAATCAGTTGCGCAAAATTACCCGCTGCAGCAATAATGATTGGTTCGTCAACGCCCGACACTGTGTTTTGCACACAGACGAGTCCTTCTTCAGGTATAGACAATATGGAGCATATCTGAAGAACTGCACCTTCAGCATAAGCACTCAAACCACGAATTCGGCTTAAATCATTAATAGCCTTAACAATTTTTTCAAGACCTAAACGATTAATCTCAATTTGACGCAACTGAGCATAGGAACGAATCGCGACAGATAAGGCTGTGTAAAGACCTCCACGTGTCAACTCGGATTTTGTTTTATAATCATTAATGTCTAATCGACGAATGGTATCGACTTCTGGGGCATAGCCGGGTTGTCCTGTCCTTAAAATAATCCTAGGAAAGGTTAGGTTTAGATCCTCTCGAATCCTCGATACTAACTTAAGGCCTGCATCATGACTTTCCATCACGACGTCAAGCAAAATCACCGCAACCTCAACCTGGCTAGTGACTAAATAGTCAAACGCTTCTTTACCGGAGAAACAACTGTGAAATGCAAGTTTACGACCTTCGATTGAGAGGTCGGCGAGCGCCATTTGTGTGGTTAAGTGTACATCCTGGTCATCGTCAACAATCAAAACATTCCAGATGTCGTCCTGTTGACCTGAGCATGCCTCCTCGGCAAGAAATGTTATTTCATCGTCAAAGGAAACCAGCTCATCATCTGTCATTTGAGCCTTCCATACAAAATGAAATCGATTAATCTAGTTTCAATCTAGCTAATGTAAGATCAATTGGCAAGAACCTTTTAAGCCTGTCATTGGACAACGAAATATCTAGGCGTAAGAAGGGCAGAACGTCACTTGCATGTACCTTTCGAAGCTTGGTTCAAAGGAAGTAATCTGACTTACTTCAAACATCGTAGAAGCGCAAAACCTGATGAGTTACGGATGCCGATATGCTACTGATAAAAACGCTGGGTTACTCAGGCTTACTGCCCTTTATCTATCTCACCTATGCACTTATTACAGGCAACTCTCAGCAACTAGATGAGACATCTTTACTGTTTTCCATCTACAGTTGTTTAATCCTTGGCTTCATGTCTGGCGTCATATGGCCAGTATTGTATCAACAACCCTCTCGAAACCGACTCGCACTTTGGGCTGTTAGCTTTCCGGTTTTTAGTTTTCTAAGCTTTATTTGGCTATCTGATTACATACTGCTCATTCAGACAGGGCTTTTCATACTGCTGAGAATTGTTGAAGTTGCAGAAGGGATTGATGAAGCCTATCCAACGGGTTATGCATCCTTGCGATGGCAATTAACGAGCATAGTATCGGTTTGTCATCTATGCGTTTTTTTCTTTTGAAATAAACCTTAAAATTCTTTACTCCACTCGATTGCGCCCTTTTTCTTTTGCGAGGTAGAGTTTTTTATCGGCAGACGTAATTAAAGCATCCACATTCAGCACTAGGTTTGCAGAGGCCACTCCAGCACTGACAGTGACCCGTTCATTCTCAATCAACACTTGCTCACTCAATAAATGCCGTATTTTTTCAGCTACTTGTATGGCCTGCTCTGTATTGGTCAACGGACAGACCAACAGAAACTCCTCACCACCCCAGCGACCAAACACATCGGTGGAACGAACATTGTCTTTGACGATTTTTGAAAACCTCTGCAATATCTCATCGCCCTTTTGATGCCCGTACTCATCATTAATGTATTTAAAACGATCCAAATCAAACAATACAATCGCTAAAGACTGCCGCTTTTGTTTTGCTTCTTTGAAGAGCTCCATCAGTATATGGTCTAAATGATGGCGGTTGTAAGTACCGGTTAACTTATCGGTTACAGAGACTTGGGCAAGCAGTTGATTCTTTGAGCGTAACTGCAACAGGAAATAGACGAGAACCATGGCAACAAAAACAGCGGCGATCATAAAAGGCAATATGTTTTTCCAGGGCACATGCTCAACGACCTCAAACTTGATCCAACGGTGATAAATGTCGCTCTGCTCTTCAGAAGACATAGAAGCTAAGGCTTTATCTATCGCTGTTTGCAGTAGCGGCCAATCATTACGAACCCCTATCGACAAATCAAAAACATAGGGTGTTTGGCCCGATACTTTTAAATTTGCCAAACCTTCACGATGGATTAAATAACTGACAACACTCAAGTTATCCACAAATGCGTCCACTTCCCCAACGGATAATGCACGTAATCCATCAACTGTACTTGGGTAACGCTTTAAGCTGAGTTCTGGAAAGTATCGAGATAGCAACTCATCTGGCGCATAATCAGCAACCACGCCAATGGACTGACCTTGAAGTTGACGAATATTAGCCACATACTGGACATCATTGCGTGTCACGATGACCATTTGCGAACGCACATAAGGACTGGAAAAAGAAGCATACTGAAGACGATCAGGCGTTTGAGCGGCGGCCGCTATTAGATCTATTTCTTTAGTACTTAAATGCTCTAACACATTCAACCAAGTATCTTCTCGAACAAACTCAAATCGAATGCCGAGCAGCTCCTCTAAACGTGCTAAATAGTCAGCGGCAATCCCTTGATACTGTCCATTTTCATTCAGCATTTCAAAAGGTGGATATCCAACCGCTTCGACACCCACCCTTATCGTATTTAAAGAGGCGAGAAATGCTTTTTCACTTTCGGTTAAAAGTACGCCATTCGTATTCGACGAAAAAACTAAATGTTTGCCACCAATATCATTGGTTTCCAATAAGTTAAGCGTATCTAAAAGATCGACGATATAGTCAATACGGCCTTGATCAAACTCTCCTAATTCGGTGGTATAACGAGAGATTAAAGCCTCCATGCCCAGCGCCTCGATCATCAAGGTCTCTTTAGATTTACCGAGGGTGTTGTAATGCTCAAAGATAAAGTCGACCATTTCTTCTTTATGATCCAACGCATAGTGCCAACCACGGATCACGGCGCGTCGAATTGCGGCCACTCGTTCGGGATGCTGTTCTGCTTCTTGCTGATGGGTAAAAAGTATATCGCCATACAAGCTTACGCCGTAATCCCGAGGATAAATGAGATTTACGTCATAGCCTCTTTCTTTAAATACATGAGGATCATTGGTGACATAGACGACGATTGCATCCACATCATTATTGATCAACGCATCGACTCGTTCATCCCAAGATTTACGGATTAGATTTGCACCCCGAATTCCCTGCTTGGCTAACAAGGCTAAGATATCTATCCCATCGGAATCATTATCGTAAAAAGAGATACGACGTGAAATTAGATCTTGCGGACTCCTAATCTCCGAATGCGCCATGGTCATAATAGCATTGGCTGAATACTGCATAATGGCGGCGACAAGTACGACGGGCTGCTTATTGGCTGCTTGCAGGATTACGACAGAGTCGGCAACACCATAATGGGCCTCTTGCTTAATAACTTGGTCAATAATATTGATGCTAGGGTCACGCTCATTCAAACGTACGTTAAGCCCTTCTTCTGCGAAATAGCCTTGATTGAGCGCAGCGTAATAGCCCGCAAATTGGAATTGGTGTTTCCATTTTAATTGGATGATGATTTCTTCTTCGACATCGATAGATGATTGCTCGTGCGCTAAGACGGAGTTGACGGTTAAAAGTGCGAATATTAAAACAAGCAAACCAACACCGATCTGTTGTGCACTCCTTTTAGCGCTAGACTTAAGACTACAAGTCATTTCATACGGATTCCTAACCGATTAAGCTGAACAAGGCAAACTCATCACAACAAAGCACAAGACGCTTGATCTTATGCGTTGAGAGTCGTGATGTCGAGTGTATTTATCTTAGTCAACAATTTGTCATCTTAGGCAGCAGCTGTAAGAATTGTGATTTAGTGTCTCGCTGAAGTATGGTACGTTATGTATCTTAGAAGCTATAGCCACAGCCTGTTATTCATATAGATTGAATCTACGACATGACTCAGCCACCCTTTTTTTCTTTTCACCTAACGTCAGTCTGTCGCATGATGGCCTTTATCTGCGTTTTTATGATGCTTGTGGGCTGCGAAACCGCTCAACGTCAAACACTTCTTAAGCAGACAGGTGGACTTATTAAGCGTTCAGGAGAAGCCATCCAAGACTTAAGCCAGACATCCGTCCAATCATCACAGCGCAACCACTCACAAAATCGCGAAATTAATCAATTGTTCGCACAACCATACATTGATCCGTTAACGCAGTATCTTGAACGAAACCGCCATCGCAAAGAGTTAAATTCAGAACTAAACAGCGTTCGAGCTGAACGAGACCGTCGGTGTGCGGCCATTGCTGAGCGATTTAACAACCAAACCCTCACACCAGCGAACTTAAATCGCTACCGAGCCGGGTATTTGTATTCCTGCCCGAACGATGTAAACGCCTATGCGCAGCGCTTAGCCGCATCCATACCGCAGGACGCCACTCAAAAAGCAAGCGCGCAGAACATGGATGCGACTCAAGCCACCAACACTCTGAGTTCACCTTCTCGCACAGACAGTCCACCCTCAAACACGGATGCGCTAAAAGAATGCTATCTGCTCGTGAGTATCCGAAACTATCATGAAGCCTTAACAATGTGCCAACCCCTTGCTGAACAGAACGATGTTGCTGCGCAAACACAGATGGCAAGGGTGCATTACGCGCTCGAAAACTATGATCAAACGCTACATTGGGCCAACAGAGCAGCGCCACGTTCAGCTGAGGCCGCCTACCTTTTAGGGCAATTGCACCAGAAAGGGCACGGAACGCACACTGACCTGCGTCAAGCATCACTCTGGTATCAACGTGCATCCAGTATGGGACACACAAAAGCACAGCAGGCGCTCAACGCTCTGGAAGAAAAACCCGAATGAGTAGTGGTTCGGCACGCACCCTATCGAAACTCAATGAGATACTGAATGATAATATTCGCCAGTCTATTCTTTGGCTAATCGTTCTTTTGGTCACCCTGCTTTTTGGGGGCATGTGGACCCTGTCGAATTTAAATCTAAACTACTCACAACGTGTTATTGTCGATCTCAGAAACGAACAAATTAGTGAAGTGTATCGAACCGGGCTGGGACGCATTGAGTACGAGCAAAAATCTCTAGAAGAGTTTACAACGGCCGTGAGTCAGTTAGGAGAAACCTTTTACAGTTTACGCTACGAAACCAACAATCTGTTTACCGATGAACTGCAACTTCAAAATGAGCTGGAAATCGCGCTACGCGATACCCTCATCAATTTTGATGGTGCTGCAGGCATTGGCCTATGGTATGAACCTAACATCCTCAGCGGAAATCAACGCCACTACAATCCCGCGTTTGTTTTTGATGGCAACGAAATAACAAAAGTGAACACTCAAGATGCGTCCTACGAAATGCGCGACTGGTTTACCCAAGCGATCCCAGCCAACTGGCGATGGGAAAGAGGTCGTATTAAGGATATCTATTGGACGCCCGTTTATTTTGACGCACGGAAAAGCCGAGCACAAATAACCCTAATCACCCCTATGATTAATGCCCGCGGGCAATTCATAGGATTTGCAACAACGGACTGGACAGCGGACCGAATCATTGACCTTGTCAGTTACATTGAAGTGACACAGGACAGTTTTGCCTTCTTACTGGACAGCAACAATCGTAACCTTTCAAGTTTAAGCCTGAGTGATGATACACGACATGCTCAAAACCTCATTAATTCAATTTTGGAATTACAACTGACTCAGCGTTCACATTACTTCGAAGCATTTAACCGTGAAACCTCACCGCTGATCTCTCGAATCAATGTGGATCAGCGGTCTTATTCCCTTTTGCACTCAAGCACACTTTCGGGCATGGTATTTGGTATTGGTGTTCCTCAGGAAGAAATTGATTCGGTTCTTATTCCAGTCAAACACATCAATCAAACAATTCTGCTTACCACTGCAGTTATTTTGATCTTGCTGTCCGTCTATTTAATTCGACGAATTATTCGCCTTTTAGCAGACCTAAGGACGGCCTATACAGACAGCCTGACCGGTCTTGCTAATCGCCTACGTCTAACACAGCATTTACATCAACACCCAAACTCAGGATTAATCTTAATCAACCTAGACAGATTCAGTGAAATTAATTCGCTGTTCGGTGATCAATGTGGTGATAGTGTTTTAATTGCCTTTGCCAAAGGGTTAAATGAGTTTCAGCAAGAGTTGCCGAAAGCCTTGCAAACAGAGTTGTTCAGTGTATACGGCGATGAGTTTGCGTTAGTCGGTCATTTTTCCAATGAGCAAGCAATACACGAAACCCTCTCAGCCCTCTTTTTACGCTTGAAGGCATTTAATGTCCTTTGGCATGAGCAATTATTAAGCATCGACTTTACGTGTGGTGCCGTTTTACCCTCTAGCACATCGTCAAATTCACTTGCATCTAATAAACAAACGACCCAAGCCGCCATAGCACTTCACGAAGCACGCCAACAATCACTTCATTATTGTGTCTACGATCACTCACAATCCAAAGACGCCCTCTACGCAGAGAATCAATTTCGTGCACGTCAACTGCGAGAGGCACTGAATGACGATCGAATTTTTCCTTACTTTCAACCCATATACGACAACCATCAACACTGCATTTCTAAATACGAGTGCCTCATTCGTATGCAAAATGAACACAACGAACTGGTTTCACCCGGTGTCTTTTTAGATATCGCGCACCGCTTACGACTGGATCGTCAACTGACCTTAATTATGATTGAAAAATGCTTTCAGCACTTTTCAACACTCCCTTATGAGTTTTCAATCAACCTTTCCTATTCAGACTTGGTTGATCCAAATATTACTGCGAAAATCATGGACGCATTGCAGTCGTCCAATATTGGCCATCGTGTTATTTTTGAAATTCTTGAATCCGACGGGATCAAAAACTATGCAGAGGTCATTCATTTTATTCAGAAGGTTAAAGCCTATGGCTGCCGTATTGCGATTGATGACTTTGGCACAGGCTATTCTAATTTTGAACACTTACTCAGGTTAAATGTGGATATTATCAAGATAGATGCTAGCCTCATTAAGTCCATTCATGAAGATCAGAATGCCCGTATTTTAACGCAAGGAATTGTCACCTTCGCAAAACAACTCAACCTGCAAACAGTGGCTGAGTTTGTCCATTGCGAAGCGGTACAGGATCAAATTGCCGCACTAGGCGTCGATTTTTCTCAAGGCGCCTATTTTGGAATGCCAAGCCCTAGCACCTTGCCTTAAACTCGCTTCAATCCTGAGTGCAAATCTTTGCTGCCAACTGTTGCATCCGTTTACCGAACGTAAATATCAGTAAAAATGCAAGCGGCCAAGCAACAACAAACGCCTTAGCCCAACGCAATATAAAGCCTGAATCAACGCCAGTATTAATGAATGTAATCAGTGCCGTCATGATAAACACCATGAGGATCGACATCAAAAAAGTGCCAACGAGATGAGTATAGCGTTTTGGTAACATCAACCTTCTCCCATTAAAAAATAGAAAGAGGCTTCAATAGAAGCCTCTCACAGACAAATAACGTTAGTGCTCGCTATTATGTATTAGAATAATCTAATTTAATATCCATTAACGCAGTAAAAGTAATGGTACTTGAGCACTGCGCAGCAGCTTAGTGGTAGTACTGCCCACTAAAAACTGCCGAATACGTGAATGTCCGTAGGCGCCCATCACCAATAGATCGGCTTCTACGTCCTTCAGTGTTTGATGTATAACACTATCCACCTCGCCCGCGCGTATATCCGTCTCTACTAAAAACCCAGCCTTTTCCAAGGTCTGCTTTGCTTCGCTTAACTGCTCGAGTTGAGTCTCAGTTTTAGCACCGACCATCAGCACAAAGCAAGGAATGCCTTTTAGCAAAGGGCTGGCAGCCACGCGCTCCAACACCTTTTTTGCAGTGGGGCTGGCATCATACGCGATCATAAAGCGTGACGGGGCTTTAAAATCACTGACACTAATTAGGATAGGTCGCTGTACGGTACGAATCACACTTTCTAGGTGAGAACCTATATGTGAGGTCTCGTGTGCATGGCTGCCCTCTCGTCCCATCACCAATAAACGGGTTGATGCCTCAAGGTCGAGTAGATTTTCAATTAAGTCGCCATGGCGCTGCAACGTTTCTAGAGAAGGAATCGCCGTGACATCCACGCGCTTTTTGGCTTCTTCTAACAACAAGCGTCCTTGTTCACGTAGAATTTTAGAGCGTTGTTCATCTAGGCTGGACAACTCTTCGAGCAAATGTTCACGGGCGCCTAAGCCAATACTGCCCGATAAATTGGCTTTAACAGGTGCTTCGTTTTTTTCCAGAACATGCAAAAGCGTCAAAGGTGCCTGCATTTGCACAGAAGCCCAATTTGCATAATCGCACACGGTCTCAGCCGTATGGTTAAAGGTATCGATACACGCAATAACTTGACTCATTGTCTGATCCTTCCTTAGTGACCCATTAATTTTTCGATGGCATCAGGCTTATCATGAACACCATAACGATCAACGATGGTGGCACTGGCTTCATTCAGTCCGATTAACTCAACCTCAATGCCTTCACGTCTGAACTTAATCACGATCATGTCCAATGCGGCAACGGACGTAATGTCCCAAAAGTGCGCACGGCTTAAATCAATAATGACCTTGTCTAGATCTTCTTTAAGATCGAAAGCAGCAGTGAAATACTCAGCCGAGCTGAAAAACACTTGTCCAACAACGTGATAACGACGTGTATTGCCCACTTCTTTTTCAGACTTAATGTACAAGAACTTGCCCACTTTATTGGCAAAGTTAAGTGCTGCAATCAAGACGCCGACAAACACACCATACGCCAAATTATGCGTGGCAACGACCACCACTACGGTAGCCAGCATCACAACATTGGTCGACATTGGATGCTTCTTAAGATTCGTAATGGACTCCCAACTAAAGGTTCCGATCGACACCATGATCATCACCGCCACCAAAGCAGCCATTGGAATCACACCTAACCAATCACCGATGAAGACAATCATCAGCAACAAGAACACGCCTGCCGATAGGGTTGAAAGTCGACCACGTCCACCCGACTTAATGTTAATAATCGACTGTCCAATCATTGCACAGCCCGCCATACCCCCGAGTAAGCCTGCACCGATGTTGGCGATACCCTGTCCTTTGCACTCACGGTTTTTATCACTTTTGGTGTCGGTTAAATCATCTACAATCGTTGCTGTCATTAGGGACTCTAGCAAACCGACCACAGCCAACGCGGCTGAATAGGGCAAAATAATCCAAAGTGTTTCAAGAGTCAGGGGCACATCCGGCCATAAGAAAATCGGTAAGGTATCAGGCAGTTGTCCCATATCACTCACGGTGCGAATATCCAGATCCAGAAGCAGTGCGACACCTGTGAGCACCAAAATACACACCAACGGCGATGGGATGGTTTTATTGATATAGGGGAAGAGGTAAATAATACCCAAACCTGCCGCTGTCATCGCGTATACATGCCAAGTCACATTGGTGAGTTCAGGCAATTGTGCCATAAAGATAAGAATCGCCAGCGCATTAACAAAGCCTGTCACCACCGAGCGCGACACAAAGCGCATCAGGGCACCTAGTTTGATGTAACCTGCGACTATTTGCAGAACCCCGGTTAGAATCGTCGCGGCAAGTAAGTACTCTAAGCCATGCTCACGAACCAACGTCACCATCAATAATGCCATTGCCCCCGTTGCCGCCGAAATCATGCCCGGACGGCCACCAACAATCGATATAATCACGGCAATACAAAATGATGCATACAAGCCTACACGAGGGTCGACACCCGCGATGATCGAGAAGGCAATCGCCTCAGGAATTAATGCCAAAGCCACCACTAAACCCGCGAGCAAATCACCACGCACATTGCCAAGCCAGTCTTGGCGCGTTGAAGAAAACAACATTTAAAGCATCCATTATCAGAGAGTAAACACAACTGCCCGTCACCCTTCAATGAGGATTATTCAGAGTTGGCAAACAGGCATACGAAAGGGACTAAGATAAACTCAGCCTATTACAGGGATTTTGCAATTCAACCAAATTTGATGGTGAGAATCACAATGAGGGAACGCTAGGGTGGAGTCACAGCCATATAATGCGTCAGCATCCGACTTTTTCCAGATAAGTAATCGAAGGCACGATTATACGCTGTTTTGGGTTAGGCTGTAAAACGCTAGGCTCGATTTACCCGTATTACCGCTCGCCCATCGACTCACTTAGCGTTTTGATAATCGGCTTCGTCAAATACTGCAACACCGTGCGGCGTCCGGTTTTGATTTCGACGGTTGCCGTCATCCCCGGCTGAATATCCAACTCCCGATCCGTCGCACTAAACTTACGACCATCGGTCCGCACGCGAATACGATAATACGGCTGTTCACCCTCTCGTAAATCTTCATTTAAGGTATCCGCACTAATGAAAATCAAACGACCTGGCAAATCACCATAAATCGTAAAATCATAGGCATCTATCTTGACCCGTGCCTCTAAACCCACGTGCAAAAAGGCGATATCACCCGGATTGATTTTAGCTTCAATCAGCAGATCATCCTCCAGAGGCACGATCTGCATTACCTCCTCACCTGGACGTATCACTCCACCTAGCGTATTGATCCGCACATTTTTCACAATACCTTGCATGGGTGCAAACAGCTCGGTTTGATCCAGCAGATTTCGGCGTTGAGCCAACTGCTGTTCAACCGAACTGACCTCGGCCATCACTTGGCTCAACTCGCTTTGCACCTCTTGAGTATAGGCATTGCGCTTATTGGTAATCTGCGCATCCATTTCGGCTACCTGCCGCTCAAGCCTTAATAACTCCGTGCGACTGACATCCCCAGAGGCCAATAAAGGACGATTCATCCGCAGTTCTTGCTCCAACAATGAACGCACATTCGCCAACGCCGCGAGCTCTTCATTCAGTGCCGCGCGTCGCTTTTGCATTAACGCTAGCTGATTGGACACCAAGCTCGGATAGTCATCTAACACCGGTGGGAACTCCGGTTTTTTATCCAAAGCTTCAGCCAACAAGCGCGCCGCAATGGCCGACAAACTCGCAAAATGCGCGCGAGTTTCTAAGTACGACGCTTCTGCACGGGTCCGATCCAAACGAACCAATAACTGCCCTGCCTCCACCGTGTCACCCTCTCGAACCAATAAGTCCTCTAGGGTGCCACCATCTTGTGACTGTATCAGCTGGGTTCTTGAGCTCGAAATCACCGCGCCCTGGGCCCGTGTCACCTCATCGAGTTCAGCAAAATATGCCCAAGTAAAGAAGCAGGATAACACCAACAAAGTTCCCCAGATCACAATACGTGGTGACTGGGTATTGTCCTCATGACTCGATGCAGAGGCGTCTGAGGTTCGTAAAAACCATAACAACTTCATAAATTTTCCACTTAGTGAGGGGCCGTGCCTGTTGTAGGCGCTTTTACTGGTTGGCGCATCAAAGCCAACACCTTATCGCGCGTGTCATCCATCACAATTTGCCCAGAATCCACCACAATGATTCGATCGACATGAGGTAAGACTGCTGGCTTATGCGTGACGACTACCAAAATACTCTGAGGTGAAATTTCTTGGAACAGATGCTTCATGACCTTGGCTTCAAGACGAGAATCCATCGAAGCGGTCGGCTCATCCAAGAGCATCACCTTAGGTTGTGCCAACAGCAAACGGGTTAACCCCACCAACTGACGTTGCCCACCGGATAAACCTCGCCCACCTTCAGTAATCTCTAACTCAAGCCCCTGAGGGTGATTCTGAATCACTTGATCCAATCCCGTCAGTGCCGCCGCCTGCAAGATACGGCTATCACTCGGGGTTGGCAAGCCTAGTGTTAAATTCGCCTTTAGCGAACCATTAAACAGGCGAACATCCTGAGGCAAATAGCCAATATGCTCACGCAAAAACGCCGGAGCCAAATGCTGCATATCAATATCGTCTAAATAGACACTGCCTGCTTGCGGTTTGTACAAGCCAGATAAGAGTTTAATCAACGTTGACTTGCCTGAGCCGACAGAGCCAATCACGGCAACGCGCTCACCCGGCTTAATTAACAACGCCGAAGAGGCAAAGGTCGGACGTTCTTGTGTATACCCAAAGCTGACCTTTTCCAGACGCACTCGACCTTCACACGCCTCGGGAATAATGAGTTTAGCGTCCACTTCACGGTCGCTAGGTACCTGCATAATATTGTCTAAGGCTTCCAGTGCAATTTTGGCATTATTCCACTGAGACACCAGTTGAGGAATTTGCGAAATTGGACTCAAGGCTCGGCCTGCGATAATCGAGCAGGCAATCAAACCTCCCATCGAAAGCTGGCCATTACTAATGGCATAAGCGCCCACCGCAATCATCCCAACATAGTTAATTTGCTGAATCGATTGCGACAAATTCGTAGAGCGCATGGACAACAGCTTTAAACGTAGCTCATTCGCCGACAGTGTTTGCGTCAACTGCCGATAACGGTCTTGCATTTTCCATGTACCACCTGCCGCTTTAATCGACTCAATGCCATCAATCGACTCAATCAATAAGCCATTTTTTTGGTTCGACTCGGTCATTTGCAAGCGCGTATATTCTTTAATTTTACGACTGGCCAAAAAGCCCGTCATCACCGCAATCGGCACCATCACCAAGGGCACCAACGCCACGGGCCCGCCGATCATGGCAATCACGCCAATAAAAAACAACGCAAAGGGCGCATCCGCTAAAATGAACAAAGTGGACGCCGTCATAAACGCGCGAACCGACTCGAAGTTACGAATCTGAGACGCGAAAGTGCCCACCGTCGCCGGACGAACATCCATACGTATGTCCATGGCCTTGCTAAAGAAGACGTCTGACAATTCCAAGTCAATCCGCTTCGATGCACGCTCGACAATATAGGAACGCGCCTGCTTCATGATGAACTCCAATAGTATGGCCACCATGATCCCAACGGTTAACACCCATAGAGTGGAAAAGCCACGCGTTGGCACAACACGATCATAGACTTGCATCGTATATAGCGCCGAAAACAAGGCTAAGGAGCTGATAATAAAGGTCGCAAATACGCCCTCGATAAACACGCGACGATGCTTACGCAAGGCAAAGGCAAACCAATCACTGGCACTTTTAGGAGCAGAGTCTCCCATAGAACTCACAGCTTCCGACACTTCGAAGGCCAGCCAGTAGCCCCCCTTAAGATCAGAGGCCTGAAGTTCTAGGGTTTTTCCATCCAGTGTCTCAACACGGCAGGCACCATGACTTAAACGCCCTTTCACAAGATAGGCAAGGGCATAGTCTGTTGCGACCCACAGCAACGGAAAATCGCCGGGTGCGAGTTTATTAACCTCTGTCTGTCGCCACTGACCTTTGGGGAAGGCTGCCATCCACATTTCAATGCATTGATCACGCCAAGGCAAATCATCCAACTGCAGACCGTCTCGGCTTTGCTCAATCAGGCTCAAGCGAAAGGCTGGCATGGCTTGCCCCTTCAGACCGGCTAACTTTGACAACAAACCCGCTAATGCCTCACGCGGGCTGCGCGTCTCAGCGGCTGGGATAATCGGGGGGGTGGTTTGAGAAGTCTCAATACTCATCCAAACGTCCTAAGGTGTTCTCGTTAATGTCACCGCTTAATAATAACAATCGCAGCTTGGCCAATTCTAACGGCGCTTGCAAGTCGGCCAACATGGCTTGTGCCTGGGCTTTCTCGCGTTGCGCATTCAGCACATCCAACCAACTTTTTCGACCCACGTGAAACTGACGTAAGTAAGACTCAACAATGAGCTCAGCAGCCGCCAGCATATTTTGCGTTGCTGGAATCTGCTGTTCTAGGGTGTCGATCTCGGCTTGCAAACTGTCAATTGTGGTCCGCAACTCGCGCTCATACACCTGAATCCGATCGGTAGCGGCATCCAGTCGCGCATGCGCGGCTCTCACTCGAGAAAAATTGGCCAAACCAGAATCCAATTGCATCTGTAACCCAACGTAACTGCGCGATGAGTCCTCGCCGTTCACACGCTTACCAACTCGTTGTTCGTGTCCTAAGACCACGGATGGCAAACTCTGTGCGCGGGTAATGGCGATATCGGCTCGACCTTGCTGCACCTGAGTTAACAGGCGCTCACGTGTGGGCGAATAACTGACCACTCTATCCGCTACCCAAGGCTCATTCACCGTGACCAGCTCAAAGGCTTGTGGCGTGACCAAGTGAAACACTTCGCGGTTCACCAATTGATTCAGTCGGCTGCGCACCACTCTTAATTGACGCATCAACACCTGCACATCGGCCTGCGCTTGGTACAAACGAGAAGAGGCCAGAGTTTGATCCGCGACAGGATTGATTTCAGCGCGGACACGACGCTCGATGGTGCCCAGCAAGCCTTCCAACTCACGCTCATTCTCTTTTGCAATCGCAATACGTGATTGTAAACGCAGGATCTCGAAGAAAGCCGACGCCGTTTCTTCCAGCAATCTTAATTGGGTTTCCATCACCCCAGCACGCGCATCATCTTCACGGGCTTCACTTAAATCGATGTTGCCCCGAATACGTCCCCCCGTCCACAAAGGTTGCTCAATACGAGCAGTGGTTTGCAAGCCACCGGATCGCCACTGACTATCAAGACCAACCGAAGGGAATCGTCCCCACTCGGCCGCTTCACGATCGTCTTGCGCCGCTTGTAACTCGGCCTGACTCACCCGGATATTTGGATGCTGTGACAGGGCCTCTCGCATCAAATCCGCCAAGCGCTCTTCGGATGCATGGATGATTTGCTGAGTTTGGGCCTGTTGCGCATCAAACTTCTCATCTAAGGCTAAATGCACGGACTCCTCTGCACTGATTGCCGACACGCCACTGATACAAAGTAAAGCGAGCAGACCATGCTTCCACCTAAATCGATTTGACACATTTACCATGCTTGTTGTCCTTATCGTCTTAATCAAAACACAAAAACGTCGCCGGCTGCCCGGCGACGTTTTTTGATGGCACTAACGACTAAACTTCATTAACCCAAGAGTTGCTCAGACGGTTGTGGCAAGAAATTTTCAGCGGTTAACTCGCCTCCCGTGGTATTCACCAACGCCAAGAGTTTCATCTCGTAGGATTCCAAACTACTGTCATCCGTTGAGGATTGCTGATGTGCCCAAATGGCGGTCACATCGGCATTGTCAGCGGCAGCTACCGCAAAGATCGAGGTATTAATCTCACCATTGTCGGTAACAGAGTTGAAGTTAAACAAATCGTTTAGCAAATCCGCCACTTTCTCAGCATTGGTCAAATCCGCTGCTGCGACTGTCATGTGCGCCGCTTGATTGTGCGCTGCGCTGATTAAGCCGAACTCCATTTCGCTTAGATCAAATCCAGCTTTAAATTCAAAGCTGGACAAATACTCAACCTCTCCACTCACTGTCGACTGCAACAAGTCGCCCTCCAAGGCAATCAGATCATGATCAACTTGGAAATGATGAATCACATCAGGACCCGAGATACCGATACTGAGAACAGCGACTACTGAATCATCCCAAGCATATTCAGCAAAGCCTTCTTCAACGACCTCAATGTCTAAGTCTTCAGAATCGCTGGCGGTTAACTCACCAGCCTCCACACCTTCGACAGCTTCCGTCTCATTAATGATATTGGTTAGATCCTTGTTATCAATCGAGGTGTAGACACCATCACCATTTTGATTTCCACCATTTAAATAATCCGTCACTAAACCTTCATCAGTGTACTTTCCAGGATCAGATCCGAATAGATCGCCATCACCTTGGTTAGTATTGCTAGAATTAGGATTCGGCGAACTGGTATCGGCAACATAACCTGATTCAGGGTTAGTATGGGTTTGCTGCACACCCTCGTTATTTTCTCCTGAAAGAGGATTATCTCCGTAATAAGATGCGTTTTCGAAGTCACTGTTGTGATTAGTGCCCGGATTAACCCAAGCTTGATCAACATCTTTCGCTGCAACACCTTCCTTCACTTGGTCGTTGATATCCAGCAAACCATTGAGCATCGCAACCGACTGAATGAACAGAGGTGTGTCAGATAAGAAACTGACCGCGGAGTTTTCACCTGAATCCCTTGAAGTAATCACCAACCCTTGCTCTGTCAGAGTCACGGTTGCTATTTCCTGCTGTCCAAAGGGACGGAAACGCGCCTGTAAACTATCAACCAAACTCATAAGCGACATAGTAGCGGACGCCGTAAACTCAATCACCTCCGGCTGACGATCATCAATTTGGATAATGAAGCTATAGTTGCCCGCTTTAAGCGCGTAATCACTAGCCGTGCGGCCACCTGATACTAAACCTGCTAGCTCCGATACTGTCACTGAGGCAAATGAGTCATCGGGCGCTGTATTTGTATACTCACCCAATTCATACTCATCGTAGAGGTAGTCTTTGTTGATGCCATACTGATCAAGTAACTGACTCAGCGACTCTCCACTCTTATATCCCTGTATAAAGTCTGCAAGATTATCGCCCAACAGCGTCAACAGATAGTCTGAACCTTCTGCACTGGCGTCGACTGAATCATTGTAGTTAATCACCCCAGCATCCTGCCCTGTTTGAGCATACTGACTGCCGGGCTCATGGGTTTTATCAAAAACGTTAAGACTCGATGTTTCGTCCTTAAACACAAATGTGCCATCTTCCACTGTTTCAGCCGATACCGCGTTGGTCAGAGTTACATCTGCAGCATTCACAACTAGAACGCTGATACTGCCTTCGGCAATACTGCCTAAGCTATTCGGTCCAAACTCACCGGACACTAACCGCAGACTGTTCGAGTTCGCTGACTCCTCAAACTCACCTGTCGCGATATTAACAAACCCCTGTAACACGGCCCCTAACTGGCTCTCTGATGAGGTTGGAGACAAACCATGGTCCAGAATCATCTGCGCTTTTAAGGCTGCAACAATCACTTCTGAACGTGTGCTGGTCAGACCTGCAACATTGACATACGCTATATGAGGATTGTAATTATCACCTTCTGCAATTTGCGGGTCAGTGGCATCCCAAAGCTTCACTGAGGACATAATGCCATCTACAGTGACACTAATCAGTGTGCCTTTCGGCGTGGTGCTGACATTGTCAAACTGTGAATTTGAGAAGTTCAAATCGATCACTTGCACTCGGCTCAGCTCTGGATCAATCACCTGATACGTGTAGCCCTGATCATCAACGTTCATTTGATCTGGACCCGGGTTTTTACCCGTCAGAATCAAGGTTGTGCCGTCAACTTCAACCTTACCAACGCTATCAGCAATAGCCGCAACAGGCACGGCAAAGGTCGTTAATGACAAACCGCCCGCCGCGATCTCGATACTGGCTTGGTTGCCAGTCTCAAGGGTGGTGATTTGTAAGCCATCGGCCGTCAGTTCAACATTTGCCACTCCTTGCAAAGCAGACTCAATAAACGCTAAATATTCGGCCACTGTTGCATCGCCAGTGGCATTGAACTCTGTAGTAACCGATTGACCATTAATTGAAAGCGCAACGTCATAATCGCCTTCTTTGAGTACTGCGGTCTCTTTCAGGTTGGCAAACTCGGTTAAGAGCACACTGGCAGGCTTCGCGTCCTCAGCCAGGACCTCATCTTTGCCATTGACCGGTGAGTTATTCGCCACACCCGTACCCGCACCCACATCCGTAAATAGACTTGCACTCACAAAAGACAGCTTCGCCTCAGCACCAGTCTCGACAGTACGCGCAATCAACTGATCGCTACCAACCGCTTCAAACACAACACTCCCGCTAAAGGCTAAGCTGGCATTCAGTGCAATCGCAATATCAGCCAACGAAGACCCTGCTGCAATCACTCCCTGGGCCTGTAAAAGCGGACCATCATTGACGTTCAAACGAATATCGAAGTTGGTAAAGCTGGTCGGTGTACCTGTGTAGAAAAAGTCGATGGTTAACGCTGCAGGTTCAGCTGGCTCGAAGGCTACGGCCTCTGCTCCAGTGAGATCAACAAACGCATTGCTGTAATCCGCTTCGGCATAGCCGTCAGTTTGAACATTGAAGCTTAAGTTAGCGTCGATTGTCGTTGGCCCATCAAGGTTAACGACTGGCGCGATGGCAATGACGCCATTGATTAACTCAACGAACCCCACAAGCGGGAAGCTGTTAAGGTAGTCGATAAAATCTTGAACGCTGGAGCCCGTTTTTGCCCCATCGCTGGCTTGAGTCGGCATAAAGTCAATAACGACCTCAGTGCCATTGATGGTTAAAGTGCCTTCGATCCGTTCAAAACTGAGGGCGTCATCGGCAGACAGAGGCTGTTCACCTATTAGGGCGAAGTACTCGCCGTCTGTCCCTTCAACAATACCTTGTGTAACGTTGAAAGTCTCAAAGACCCCATCACGTGCATCTATAAGAGCTTGGGCAAGATTAATGACGGTGGCATTGTCATCGATACCCGCTTTAGCGGTGATTTGGGTGCCAGCGATGCCTAGACTCACTTCAGGCTGCTCGCCGTCTAACACGCTTTGCGGCAATACACCGCTGAAGTCGACTTCAGTGATTTGTGACTGTGCAGGCATCGTTTTAAAGACGTCGGTGATATTGATTTCACCATAGCCATCTTCCGCATCTTTCGCCGTGAGGGTGAAGGTTGAGCCGTTAAGGGTGATTGACTCTAGGCCGAAGCTATCGTCATCATCTTGTGCTATATCGGCTTCTATTTGTGCTTTTAGGGCTTCTAGGGTTGAAGTAATAATACTTTCTTCTGGTTGGAAAATAATGGAATCTGGATTACCACTCCACAAGAAGAAATAACTATTTTGACCATAAAATTCAAGATAACCAGTAAAATTAACCTGCACATCGGACGCAGGTGTAATTTTTATTTGATTTTGTCCGTCGACCACTTCCGCATTATTTATACCATTTAGGCTCTCTAACCATACCAAAAAGTGCTCAACTCGAATATGCCCATATTGCACTTCAAACATGTTTTGAACATAAGTTTGAAAAACGTGACTATCGTAATCATTACCATCTATGGTCAGCGTGAAGTAAGACATGGGATAAAGCAAATAATCTTTTGTCAGAAAGGCATCATAATGGTGATGATGATTATAAAAATTAAAAAGTAAAGCAGGTTCTGAAGTCGACCCTAACATCTCCTGCACATACGACTTACCATTGACGGTTAAACCAATCGATCCACCCTCATAGTAATCAGCTTCATCACTGCTAAAGCTCGCCGTCGCTTGTTGCTGCACCGGCTCAATAGAAATCGTTGCTTCTTCAATGGTAAAGGCTTCTTTAACGCTCTCTTTCGAAGTCAGAGTGAATTCGCCTGAATCCTGATTAAAGTCAACGGCACCGATGACATCGCCTATGTACTGCTCATGATTCGCATCATTGATCGCAGCGTCTAATAGTGCCTTGAGATCATTTAGTGTTTCTAATGCAGGCCCTTCGTTGGCTTTCATTGGCACTTCGAAGGTGACTGTTTTGTCTTCGCTCAGTTTAACGACAAGCGCAATTTTGCCACCGTCATAGTACGCCGCGTCAGAGGTGGTAAAGCTGGCGGTCGCGATCTGCTTAACACCTTGATAATCTAAGGTGATGTCGCTAATTTCGAAGGTTTGTTTGCCATTCTCTTTAGCGGTTAAGGTAATACCGTTGCCGGATAACTCCGCACCTATTAGGAGTTCAGATAAGATGGGATCAGGGGCAGGTGGCTCACCGAGTATTTCAACGCCATTAATCTTCTCATTAATGGCCGCGACAAGGTTGGCATGGGTCTCTTCTGCATCTTTCCCCATTTCTGCCGAGACTTTTACGGCATTACTTGTGTCCCTCACGCCCTCTGCATTAACCGGGGTGATGGTAATCCAAGCCTTGCCGTCTTCAAAATAGACTTCAGCTGCACGGTCAAAATCAGGACCTTGACCATCATTATCAAAGGTGTAGTCTGCGTACTTTCCTGTTTGAGAGTTGTTTAGTTCTAGCGTAGCTTGTTGGGCTTCACCAGGATAATCCAAGCTAGCCGAAACACTCAGCGTATCCTCGCCTTCGCTAGCAGACACTAGTGTAATAACACTACCATCAACTACCTTTCCCTTGAACGTCAGGAATGATTCCGAGATGATTCCACTAAATCCACCCGAGCTAGAAACAAAGTCTAACGCATTAAACTCACTGTTATAACTTGCGGTTAACTTGTAATTTTCATCTGAATCTAAAATTGCATTAATAGCATCTACTAGCGCATAAACATCATCATAAACTTCGTTATTTAATAAAGAAAATTTAAATTCAAGACTTCCGTGACCTGATGCACGAAAAAAGCCTTCTCCTGCTTGCAGAATTTGAATCCCAGTAGCACTACTAAGATCTAAATCATTTGCTGAGAAGCTACGAATATTATCGCTCAATCCAGTACGTGATTGTGGTTTCACCGACATTTCTGTGAGGCCAAACCTGACAGATTCGAGACTCGTTAGTTCTTGGTCAACAATTGCTTGTCTCAAACTTTCAATGGTCGCTTTAGCATCACCTGCAACCATATCGACTTCAATCAATGCACCCTCAATCGTCACACGCAACTTACCACCATCGAAATAGTCGGCATCGTTCTTGCTAAACTCCACCTGCACTTCTTGCTGCACGCCCGGAACAGTGATCGTCGCTTCAGAGACGTCAAATGTGGCTCCATCTTCTTCACCAACGCTATTCGCAATAAGCGTCAAAACCGCGTCAGATGCGGTTGCCTCCGCAATAATATCGCCGAGATAAACAGGGTTATGATCTACACTACCACTGACAAGTGTTGACTCATCATTCACCAGACGCGCCGCATTAATGGCTGTAACAAGGGCAGCAACCGAGTCAGCGGGCTCTCCAGCAACGACTTCAGCAGAGATAACAATACCGCTGATCGTCACACTAATATAGCGTGTAAATTCTGTCGTATTCGTGCCATTGGTATTCGCTGGATAGTCCTCAGCATCACTGGAGAACGCAACCTGGATCTGTGTTTTTAGACCTGCGTTAACTATCGCCTCGGTGCCTGTCGAACCACCGGACACGTTTAGCACACTGCCACTCGCAAAGATGTCCAAGTCGGCGACTTTTGTATCCACATCTAAATCGACCTTAAGAACCACACCCTGAACATCTGCAGACTGTCTGAGTTCTGCGGCCAGCGCTTCTAGCGCTTCAGTGACGGTCTGATCTTTTTCCACAGTGTAGCTATAACTTAATCCATTGACACTGACCGTCAGAACGGAACCTTCACGGTAGTCTTGCTCATTGGTTGAGAAGCTTAGTAGAACATTTGGCAGTACTTGACCATCAAGAATCGATTGATAAACGACGGTGTCTGCAGATGTGTCTCGGTGCGTTAAATAAATCGTATCAGCGCCTTGACCACCAACGATGGTTTCATCGCCACGGCCTGCAAAATAGGTGTCATTGCCATCGTCCAGTTCGACACGAAGATTGATATCAGAGGTCATGACCGCCATATCAATGGTGTTATTCAACTCATTGCCAATGGCAACAACTTGGCCTGCACCGACTAATGCTAAGCTTTGATCTGGATTCGCTAGGGCCGCTTGCACAGTGGTGGCGTAGTCGCGTATGTCGTATTCGACCTTGTCTGCTCCTGCCACTAAGCCTGCTTGCGACAGCGCCGTGGCTTGGGCAACCGTCAACGCCTCAGTCACTTTGATGGTGATGGTACTGGCATCATAGGTTGCCAGTACTTCAAGCAGTGCCTCTGCGATGATGCTGACTGAAGCCGTGCCATTGCTGCCAAAAAGCTCAGCAACCGTGAAGACTAAGGTATCGCCTTCGAAAGGATCGGTGGGGGGCTGGAGTGCCTCTAATGCCGCTTTTAAATCATCGATCTGACTTTGAAGACCTGTGATTTGCTCTTGAAGATCATCCAGTGTATCAGTCAGTCCAGTATCAATTCCTGAGGCTAATTTTAAATCTGCTATCTCTTGTTTGAGGGTCTCAATTTCTTCAGTTAAGGCTTCTAAATCCCCAGCAGCCGTTCCGTTGTCTGTACTCAAGCCATCAATTTGCGCTTGAAGATCAGAAATGGCAGCATTCAGAGCGCTTGTAAGATTACTTGACACTTGATCAATACTGTCTTGTAAACGCGTTTCCAATGATTCCAACGCCGATGTTAAGCTTGCCACTTCTGTAGCCAAATCGGCAGCATTTGCAGCATCCCCCGCGGCTGACAAAGTTTGCAAATCAGCAAGGTCGGCTTGAGTGGCCGCTAATTGGGCTGCTAACGCAGATAAATCAGCCGCTGTCGCACTTTCTGTCTTTAATCCATTTATTTGTGCTTGCAGATCCACAATCGCAGCATTTAGGGATGCAGAAAGATCGCTCGTCATTTCAATGATGCTGTTTTCTAAACGTGTTTCGAGTGCAGCTAACTCTAAAGTTAAGCTTGCCACTTCAGCAGCCAAGGCTTGAGCATTGGCTGTATCGCCAGCGGCAGATAAGCTTGCCAAAGTGGCAAGATCGGCTTGAGTGCTAGTCAGTTGAGCGGCCAATTCAGACAAATCCGCCGCTGACGTATTTTCTAGGCCAGTGATTTGTGTCTGCAAATAATTAAAATTGCTATTAAGCGAGTTCAATAAATCGTCGGACACTTGATCAATGTAGGTCACTAAACTGGTTTGAAGCGCTAATAGTGATGCATCCAATGTAGCAAGAATCTCAGCATCGCCCGCCGCCGATAAGGTGGACAATGCGGCAAGATCGGCTTGAGTGCTTGCCAGTTGAGCAGCCAATTCAGACAAATCCGCCGCTGACGTATTTTCTAAGCCACTAATTTGTGTCTGCAGATAATTAAAACTGCTATTAAGCGAGCTCAATAAATCCTCGGACACCTGATCAATGTAGGTCACTAAACTGGTTTGAAGCGCTAATAGTGATGCATCCAATGTAGCAAGAATCTCAGCATCGTCCGCCGATGACAAGCTTGACAACGTGGCAAGATCGGCTTGAGTGCTCGCCAGTTGAGCGGCCAAAGCAGATAAATCAACCACGGTTGCACTTTCAGTGTTCAAGCCATCAATTTGCGCTTGCAGATCGGCAATCGCCGCATTCAAGGCTGCAGACAGATCGTTGGATACTTGATCAATATTGGCTTGCAGGCTGGCTTGGAGTGCATTAAGTGAGCTGTTCAATGTCGCTACATTGTCACTCAAGGCGGCATAGAGTGCTGCCACTTCGCTTTCCAGTGCAGAGGCTAAATCAGCCGCTTCTGCTGATGCGATAAAAGCTTCGAGAACCGCGATTTTGGCTTCAGCATCAGCAAAAGCGGCTTGCAGTGCTAACACCAACTCCAGCGCTTGATCGCCCTCTAAGGCATTGATTTGATCCTGCAGATTGGCCAATTCCACGTTAATGCTAGCGACCGCTTGGTCAAGCTTGCTTTGCATTTGTGTCTGTGCAGTAACCAACGTGCTGTTTAAGCTCACAACCTCAGACGCTAGTGCGTCTGCATTGGCAGCATCTCCCGCCGCCGATAAGCTTGCCAAGGTGGCAAGATCAGCTTGAGTAGCTGCTAATTGAGCAGCTAATTCAGATAAATCAGCCGCGGTTGCACTTTCGGTGTTCAAGCCATTAATTTGTGCTTGCAGATCGGCAATCGCCGCATTCAAGGCTGCAGACAGATCATTGGATACTTGATCAATATTGGCTTGCAGGCTGGCTTGGAGTGCATTAAGGGAGCTGTTCAATGTCGCTACATTGTCACTCAAGGCGGCATAAAGTGCTGCCACTTCGCTTTCCAGTGCAGAGGCTAAATCAGCCGCTTCAGCCGATTCGATAAAGGCTTCGAGAACCGCGATTTTGGCTTCAGCATCAGCAAAAGCGGCTTGCAGTGCTAACACCAACTCCAGCGCTTCATCGCCGTCTAAGGCGTTGATCTGATCCTGCAGATGTACCAATTCCACGTTAATGCTAGCGACCGCTTGGTCAAGCTTGCTTTGCATTTGCGTCTGTGCAGCAACCAACGCGCTGTTTAAGCTCGCAACCTCAGACGCTAGCGCGTCTGCATTGGCAGCATCACCCGCAGCCGATAAGCCTGACAACGTGGCAAGATCAGCTTGAGTAGCCGCTAATTGAGCAGCCAAGGCAGATAAGTCAGCCGCTGTTGCACTTTCGGTGTTCAGACCATTAATTTGTGCTTGCAGATCGGCTATAGCGGCATTCAA